>CAWGER010000014.1:0-316482 GCA_963821655.1 uncultured Solirubrobacteraceae bacterium | reverse complement strand
CTGAGGCCAGGGGAACCCCTGTCTAACCCGCGCGCCCTGTACTGCACCGTGGCAGGCGTGCAGCACTACAGCGAGGCACTACAGGACTCGCGCTTTGCGCCGATGTCTCCCCTGAAGCTGATCCCCGAGCCGGACAACCCCTACGACCCGAACGCTGTCAGGGTTCGGGACGGCAGCGGCTCGGTCCAGGTCGGCCACATACCGCGCGACCTGAGCGCAGAGGTCGCCGAACGGATTCGCTCAGGCGAGCAGCTCGCCGCGCTGGTGCTTCGCGAGATTCGCCTCACCTCGAAGTCTGGACGCCGTTGGTCCCTCCACATCATCGTGATGCCGACGGGCGAGTTGACTCTCTCTATCGTCGAGGATTAGCGAGGCGGCCGACGAGCCGCCTCCCCGGGCGGGCGGCAGGGGCCGGCCCGCCCGCTCCGGGGGGCGAAGTCGCCGACCACCACAGGATTCCGCCTGCGATCCCCGGGTGGGCGATCTTATACTCAGGGATCTCGCGCGTTAGCCACAAAAACCTCAGTACCACCCACTCGAGGGACGCTCTTGCACCCCTCATCGCACGCCACCCCCTGCCGTGTTAGGCTGTGGGACGAGTGGCCGGGTCGGTGGGCTGCCAATGCGGGGATCGATCTCGTCGTCGAGGACCGTGGCGATCTGTGGGCGATCCAGGCCAAGGCGTACGACCCCGCCTACGACGTCACGAAGGCCGACGTGGACACGTTGCTGTCCGAGTCCTCTCGGCCCGAGTTCTCATACCGGCTGCTGATCGCCACGAGCAACCGGGTAGGCAGCACGGCCCGTCGCACCCTCGCGGCCCAGGAGAAGCAGGCGGTGCTGCTGCTTCTCGCAGACCTCGAAGCCGCGCAGGTCGATTGGCCGTCGAGTCCGTCTGCGCTGCGACCCAAAGCTGCGAAGCGGAAGCGTCCACGACCGCACCAGGCAGAGGCGATTCGTTCCGTGGTCAAGGGCTTCGCCGCGCACGACCGAGGGCAGATGATCATGGCCTGGGGGATGGCGCTCACTGCTAAGCCTCCTTCTTGGCGATGGGAGCGGGCGGGTGATCGCCGGCGGGCGCCTTGGCATGGAAGATGACGTAGCGGAGCACCACGAAGTTCATCACCGGAAGCGCCGCTACCATGACCAGGTAGACGGCCTCCGTGGGAACACCCAGCACGCCCGGCAGCACGGCGGTGGCCGCGGCCGTCAGGCCGTAGTTCACGCCGGCCGCTGCCAGGTAGCGCCCCACCTGGTGGTGCACCGGCAGCGCGAACTCCTCGTGATGGGCCCATACGAAGACGCGGTAGAGGTTGAACTGGACCAGCATCGCGACGGCGAAGCCGATCAAGAGCGCGACCTGGAAGTGCAGGCCCACGACATCGGCGAGCACGGTGGTGGTGGTCACATAGACGACCACCACGATCCCCCCGGCGAACAGGAAGCGCACGCCCTGGCCGAGTACGCCCGAGCTGGGCGAGCGCAGGGTGCGCGCCGCCGCGCGCACGCGCTCGCGCCGGGAACCCGCTGCTGGCCGGGGATCCGTCACGCGCCTATTCTCGGCAGCTCGCGGCCGCCCAGCTCGCGGGCGCGCTCGACGAGCGGGCCCGCCGCCCCGCCGGCGGCCGCGATCAGGGCCTCGAGGCGCCGCAGCGTGACGCCGCGGCGCGTGTGCAGGACGAGGCTCGTGAGCCGGTTGGCGTGGGGCATGACAAAGAACGGCTCGTCCGGATCGATGTCATAGGGGTGACTGTAGCTCCACGGAATCGCCTGCTCGCCGAGGCCCGCGAGCAGGCGCCGTTTCAGCGCGAGCGGGACATAGCGCAGGTAGATGCCGCCCAGGAAGGGGATCGACAGCCGGCCCGCTCCCCACACCGGGCAGGGCAGCTCGATCAGGCCGTTGCCCCAGCGGCACGGCCCACGGGGCGCCCCGGGCCAGCCGTGCAGCGGATTGGCTGCGGGCAGGACGCTCGAGGAGTAGAGGAAGCCGGCGCCCGCTATCTGCTCCACCGCCCACTCGGTCGCCGGGGTGAGCGAGAAGATGGGCGCGCGAAAGCCCGGCACGGGAGCCTGCGCGGCGTCCTGCAGCAGCGCGAGCCCCTCGCTGAGCTCGGCCGGCAGACGGGCCGGCCCGACGTCGCCGAGCGTGACGTGGCGCAGCCCGTGCAGGCCGATCTCGTGCCCGCCCTCGGCGACGCGGCGCACCACGCCGGGGTGGCTTCGGGCGATCTCACCGACGATGAACACGGTGGCGGTGATCCCGCGCTCCTCGATGAACTCGAGAAAGCGATGGCTCATGGCCACGAAGCGCTCCTCCTGAGCGCAGGAGCTGCGGCTGTCCTCGAGGTCGAATGTGATGGTTACCGGCATGGCTGATCTATTCTGGTTCACCAATATGATCAACCGAGTGCTAGTGATCAACCCGGTTCGAGGATCCGCGCGCGCGCGTAGAGGCAAGTCAAGCAGCGTGCGCGGTCGGAGGCGCCCGTGAGCGATTCCGGGCCGAGCGTCGTAGTCGGCGCCGGCCCCACCGCGGCGGCGGCCGCGAAGGCGCTCCTGGCGGCCGGTCAGCGCGTTCTCGTGGTCGACACCGGGCTCTCGCTCGAGCCCGAGCGCGAGGCGGCCCGGCAGCGCATGGCGGCCACGACCCCCGAGAACTGGCAGCCCGCCGACATCTCCCTCACCAAGTTCACCGCCGCCGGGACGGGCGTGCGGGGCTACAAGCGATTGTTCGGCTCAGATCTCACGTTCCGCGATGACGGCGTGCTCGAGCTGTCGGTGGACCCCGGCGTTGGGGCGCGGCCGTCGTATGCCCTCGGGGGACTCTCAAACGTGTGGGGCTCCGGCCTTCTTCGCTACACCGACAGAGACCTCGGCGGCTGGCCGATCGCCGCGAGGGAGCTCGACGACGGCTACCGGGCGGTGCTCGACTTCGTGCCCTACTCGGGCGAGGAGGACGAGTTCGCCGAGCGCTATCCGCTCATGCGTGCGCCCGATGGACCGCTGATCCGCACGCAGGCCGGAGAGGCCGTGCTGAGCAGGCTGCGCCGTCACCGCCCGGCCCTGGCCGCGGCCGGCTATCACTTCGGCGCCTCGCGCCTGGCGGTGCGCGTCGGGCATCCCGCTCCCGCAAACGGCTGCGTGTACTGCGGGCACTGCCTGGACGGCTGCCCCTACGGGCACATCTACAGCGCGGCGCAGACGATCGAGCAGCTTCGCCGCGAGGGGCTGATCGAGTATCGCTCGGGCCTGCACGTCGACCGGGTCTCAGAACGGGATGGCGAGGTGCTCGTCGAGGCCACCGCGCTCGCGGGCGGGACGCCCGTCAGCATCCGAACGCCACGGGCGTTCCTGGGCGCAGGTGTCATCTCGACCACCATCATCCTGCAGCGCTCGGGGCTCTTGCCGGCGCGCGCGGAGATCGCCGACAGCCAGGCGCTGTATCTGCCCTTCGCGTGGATCGGGCGCACGGGGGAGACCGGCCGCGAGCCCGGCCACACGCTGGCGCAGACCTCGATCGTGCTCGATGACCCCGCGGTGTGCGCCAATCCGATCCACATCACGCTCTACACCTACAACGACGGGCTGACCGAGCGCGCGCGGGAGGCCCGTCCCCGCCTCAGCTCCCTGCTCGGTCCTGCGCTCGACTCGATCACCCGCCATCTCGTGGTGGGAATCTGCTTCTTCCACAGCGACGACTCCGACCACGTCGCGAGCAGCTGGGAAAAGGGCAGCGATTCGGTGCGGCTTGAGCCCGTGCCCAACCCGGCTACGGCGGCGACGGTGCGGCGCTTTCAGCGCGCGCTTCTGCGCTCGCTGGGACCGATCGGGCTCATCCCGCTGGCGCCGCTGGCGGAGATAGCTCCGCCCGGCGGCGGCTATCACTACGGCGCCTCGATCCCGATGTCCTCGACACCCGCGTTCGGCCAGTGCGACACCCTTGGGCGCCCGAGCGCCACGCGGCGCATCCACGTCGTCGACGGCTCGTGCTTTCCGTCGGTTCCCGGCGGGGCGATCACGTTCTCGGGGATGGCGAACTCCCACCGGATCGCAACGGCGGCCGCGCGCGAAGATCCGCGATGATCGGCGTCACCGGCGCGAACGGGTACGTCGGCGGGCGCATCATTGCCCACCTGCGCGCGAGCGGAATCGACGCGATCGCACTGGTGCGCCGACCGCCCCGGAGTGACTCGCTCGCTCGCCGCTATGAGCTCGGGGAGCCGCTCGAGCGCTCGCTCCTCGACGGCATCGAGACCGTCGTCCACGCCGCGTACGATGCCTCTGCGCAGGGTCGGGACATCCGTGCGCGCAACGTGACCGGAAGCCTGCCGCTGCTGGAAGGCCAGCACGAGCGAGGGGGGCGAATGCTGCTGGTCTCCTCGCTGTCGGCGTTCGAGGGCACTCGCTCGCAGTACGGCCACGCGAAGCTCGAGCTCGAGCGCGCGGTGCTCGAGCGCGATGGCATCGTGCTGCGTCCCGGCCTGGTGTTCGGCGTCGGTGCAGGCGGCCTGTTCGGCGCGATGGTCAGGGCCCTGTCCAGACGCGCGCTGGTCCCGATGATCGGCGGCGGATCCCAGCGACTGTTCGTCACCCACGACGAGTACCTGTCAGAGCTCGTCGTCGCCCTCGTTGCGGGGCGAGCCGACGCCGCCGGCCCGATCTTCGCGGCGCACGAGGCTCCCACCACGCTGCGTGCGATCGCCGAGCAGATCGCCCGAGCCGGGGGGCACCGCCTCGTCGTGATCCCGCTGCCACCGGCGCTCGTCGCGCTCGGACTGCGCAGCGCCGAGACCGCCGGCATACGGCTGCCCTTTCGTAGCGACAGCCTGCGCTCCCTGTCGCACCCGATCACGCTCGACCAGGTCTCCTCGCTCGCTCGCTCGCCGATCGCGTTTCCGGCGCTGGCGCCGGAGCTTTGGCTCAGCTGACCGTGGCGCTCAGCCCAACGGCGGCTCGGCGGTCGTCGATGTCAAGTTGAGAGGCACCGCCACACAGGTGACGGGTCACAGTGCCGTCCCGCCCACACCGCGCGCCAGGAGATGCGATAATGCATCAGGGCCGGCGACAGTCGGCTCTTCCCGTGTCACTACATCAGCATGCCGCCGTCAGCCACGATTGCCGCCTTTGATTTCGACGGAACACTCACAACGCGGGACAGTCTTTTCCGCTTCATCTCCTGGAGAAGAAGACGCGTCGAGGTGGCTCTCGATCTCGTTAGGACCCTGCCGCTGCTGGCACTGTACGGTGCCCGCGTGGTTGGGAACGAGACCCACAAGATGGCCTTGTTCGCCAGGGCATTTCGAGACATGCCGGCCGACGCCTTCGAACGATGGGCCCACGATTTCGCGCGCAGCGAGCTCCCGCGGATGATCCGAGCCGAGGCCTTGGAGCGCGTCAGGTTCCATCAGGAGCGAGGCGACCGCGTCGTCCTCGTCAGCGCCTCTCCGACCGATTGGATCGTGCCCTGGGCCGTGAGCGAGGGCATCACAGAGATAATCGGCAACTCCGCAGAGGTGAGTGACGGAAGGGTCACCGGGCGCTTGGCTGGTGCCAACTGCTACGGGCGGGAGAAGGTCCGTCGGCTGCTCGCGCTCAACCCAGAGCGCGAGAGCTACACACTGTTTGCGTACGGCGACGGGCGCGGGGACAGGGAGCTGCTGGCAGCTGCCGACCACCCCTACTACCGCCGCTTTGAGTGAACCGTCCCATCGCCATCGTAACCGATGCACTCTGGCGTAAGAGCGTTTCTGCGATTCGCGCTCTGGGCGCATCGGGTTACTCGGTGTTCGCGCTCGGGGACGGGAGGCTGACCACCGGTTTTTACTCTCGTTACACCAGCAGGCGATTCATCGGTCCCGTGGCCGCCGACGATCCAGACGGGTTCGGCGAGACCCTGGGGCGCGCAATCGAGGCGACGGGCGGCCAGCCTGCCGCCCTGCTGCCGATGGAGGACGCGACGTGCGAGTGGCTGCTGTCACACGGCAGGGAGCTGGCGGAGAACATCGAGTGGCTCCTGCCACCGGCGGAGTCGTTCGCGCTCGCCCGGGACAAGGCCCGCACGTTCTCACTAGCCCAGCAGCTTGGGATTCCGGCTCCGCGCACCTATACGCCTGCTTCCGTCGACGACCTCGGTGACCTCCTGACGGCGAATCCGATGGAGGAATTCGTGGTGAAGCCACGGACCGGCTCAGGCTCCTCGGGGGTGGTCTATGGATCCGACATTCGTGCGATATCGCTCGAGAAGCATTGGGAGCTTCATGGGCCGCTCCTGCTACAGGAGCGGATACCTCGGGGCGGGGTGGCGTACGGCGTGAGCCTGATGTTCGACCGAGCCGGCCGGGAGCGTGCTGCGTTCGCCCACCGGCGGCTTCGCGAGTACCCAGTGAGTGGCGGGCCGAGCACGCAGCGAGTCAGCACCGAGCTCGGGGAGCTGCACTCCTACAGCCAACGGCTCCTCTCCTCCCTGGACTGGGCTGGGGTCGCCATGGTGGAGTGGAAGGTTCACCCCCAGGGCGACCGTCCCATGCTGCTCGAGATCAATCCCCGATTCTGGGGGAGCCTCGCGCTGGCCGTCCGCGCCGGCGTGGACTTCCCGACGCTCTATGCCGATGCCGCGCTGGATCGGCCGCTCCCATCGACGCTACCTGCATACCGCGCCGGGATCGTTTCCCGCTGGATGCTGCCAGGTGACATCCTGCGTTATGCCACTTCACCCGCCGATCAGAGAGAGCCCATCCGGGACTTCCTCCGGGGCTCGCTTCGCGACGCGGAGGAGTTCGACGTCCGCGATATCCGGGGAACCATCGCGTGTGGGCTATGTCAGGCGCTTCTTGCCGCCAATCCCAAGTACTGGCGATACGTGCGGCGCACGTAGTGAGGTCAAGCATCTCTACCGGGACTGCTCGCGGAGTCGCCTTTTCGGCGAGGCCGCGAGCGTCCGCGTCGGCTTCTCGCTCGAGCGTGCGCTTCCCGCCGCCCGCTCAGGCGGGATCTGTGGGCCCGCCGGGCGCGCTCGCCGCGCCCGCCGGCTCTGCCGCCGCGCCGTGACCGTCGGCGCCCGGCTGCTCCGCTTCGAGACGCTGCTGCAGCAGCGCGAGGCGCTGGGCGAGCGCCGTGTTCTGATCGGACAGGCGCGAGATCGTCATCGAGAACTGCACGAGCATCACGAGCACGAACACGAACGCGATCGCGAACAGCGCCGAGGGGGCGTAGCGGACGCCCGCGTCGTGCGCCAGTTTCTGTATCGCCCCCTGCGCCAGCGACAGCACGAGCACCGTCGCGCCCGCCACCAGCCACAGGATCGCGTAGCGCTCCATCAGGCGCTTGCGCCTGACCAGCTCGAAGATCGCCGCGCAGACCACAACCGCGACCGCGATCTCCTCCAACTCCAACTGCAGCGCCCCCGGCCTGCTCGTCGCGCTGAGCGCCCACGCCGCGGTATGCGAGAGGTGCGCCGCGAGCAGCGTCATGACGCGCGCTCGACCGCCGCTGCTGGCGACTCCTCGCCCCGTGTGCCGGGCGCTCCCGCGGCCGACGGCTCCGTCGTCGCCGTCGGCCGCGCGCGGAACAGCGCCACGAACACGGCCAGCAGCACCTTCACCATGTAGTAGACCGACTGCGTGGAGGAGATCGCCGAAATGCCGCTCGTGCGCGGGCGCATCACCACGGGGATCTCGCAGCTGTTTAAACGGTGCGCGTGCATCAGCAGGATCGCCTCGATCTCGGGGTAGTCGTGAGGATAGTCGCGCGCGAACAGCTTGATGCCGCGGCGATCGGTCATGCGAAAGCCCGACGTCGGGTCGCTCACGCGCCGGCGTGTGATCAGCGAGACCACGCGCGAAAACAGGCGGATGCCCACGCGCCGCGCGGCGGAGGAGCGGTATCCTTCGCTCGAGGGCTCGAGGAAGCGCGAGCCCGTCACCATGTTCAGGCCGGGCTGCCCGCACAGGCGCGCGAGCAGCTCGTGGATGAAGCGCGGGTCGTGCTGGCCGTCGCCGTCCACCTGCACCGCCACCTCATAGCCGTTCTCGTACGCGTATAGATACCCCGCCTGCATCGCGCCGCCGATGCCGAGGTTGAACGGCAGGCACAACACCGTGGCGCCCGCCGCGCGGGCGCGCTCGCCGGTCGCGTCGGATGAGCCGTCGTCCACCACGAGCACGTCGAAGTCGGGCGCACACCGGCGGATCCCCGCCACCGTCGCCCCCACGGCCCCCGCCTCGTTGTAGGCGGGCACTATTGCGAGTCTTCGCTTCATACAAGTAAGATATCGGCAAGTGAGCGGATTCACCGTAGGTAACAAGGCGGCCGAACCGTGTCACTGATCCTCCCCTGGGTGCTGTTCCCGCTGGTGCTGGGGGCGCTCGGTCTCGGCTGGGGGAGGCTCGTGGAGCTCGCGAGCGGCGCGCGCCTGGAGGGCGCGCTGCTGATCCCGGTAGGGCTCGCCGCCGCGCTCGTCGTCGCGGGCACCGTCACGGGTTTCTCCGCGGTCGCGCCCGCGGCGGTGACGCTCACCGCGCTCGGCGGCGGGGTGGGGCTGGCGCTCGCGCTACGCGCGCGCCGCTGGCCCGGTGGCTGGCCGCTGCTGGCGGCGCTGGGCGCGCTGCTCGCCTACGGCGCGCCCGTGCTGCTGTCCGGACAGGCGACCTTCCTGGGCTTCATCAAGCTCGACGACACGGGGACGTGGTTCAACATCGTCGACAACGTCATGTCCCACGGGCGCTCGGTGGCGGGGCTGGCGGAATCGACCTACCGGCTGCAGATACAACAGCCGGGCCCCGCCTACCCGCTCGGTGCGTTCATGCTGCCGGGCGCCGCGCGCGCGCTGACCGGCATCGACATCGCCTGGGTCTTCCAGCCCTACCTCGCGTGCTGCGGGGCCGCCGTGGCGCTGAGCGTGTACGCGCTGATCGGGCCGCTCGTGCCTGGTCCGCGCCTGCGTGCGCTGCTCGCCTTCCTCGGCTCCCAGCCGGCGCTGCTGTACGCCTACAGCCTGTGGGGCGGGATCAAGGAGCTGACGGCGGCGTTCCTGCTGGCGCTCGGCGCCGCGCTCGCCGCCGCGCTGCTGGCGCGCCGGCCGGCGAGCTGGCGCGAGCTGATCCCGCTCGCCGTCGCCGCGGGCGCGCTCATCCAGACGCTCGGTGCCGGCGCCGCCGGGTGGGTGGCGCCCGCGCTGCTGTTCCTCATCGGCGTGTGGGTGTGGAGAGAGCACGGCGCGCGCGCGGCGCGCGGCGCGGCTGCGTCGGGCGGGTGGCTCGTCGCGATCACGGCCGTGTGCGTGCTGCCCGTGTGGGTCGTGCTGTCGGACTTCCTCTCCAACAAGGGCCACCTGATCGACGAACTCTTCTCGAGCGGACAGTCAGCTCACACGAAACTCGGCAACCTGATCCACCCGCTGAGCGCGTGGCAGCTCGCCGGCATCTGGCCGATCGGCGACTTCCGCCTGACCGCGCCCACCGTGCAGAGCGTGCTGTGGATCGGTCTGACGCTGATCGCGGCGCTCTGCGCGCTGTTCCTGGCCGTGCGCCGCCGCAGCTTCGGCGTGCCCTTCTACGTTGCGGTCGCCCTGATCGGCAGCGGCGTTGTCTATTTCTCCGGCGGCACGCCGTGGGTGACGGGCAAGTCGCTCGCGCTCTCATCGCCCGCGGTGCTGGTGGCGGCGCTCGCGGGCGCCGGCATGTTGTGGGGAGCGCGGCGAGTCGCCGGACCGCGCGGCCTTGCGCGGCGCATCGGCGCCGGGCTCGTGATCGCGGCGCTGGGCGCCGGCGTGCTGTGGTCGAACGTCCTTGCCTACCATGACGCCGCGCTCGCGCCGCGCTCGCGGCTGACCGAGCTGCAGCACATCGCCAAACTCGTCGCCGGCAAGAGCCCGACCTTCATGAACGAATATGAAATCTATGCCGATCGGCACTTCCTGCGCGAAGGCGCTCCGGTCGAGCCGGCCGAGTATCGCACGGTGACGCTGCCGCTAAGCAACGGCGTGTCGCTGACCAAGGGTGCGTACGCCGATATCGACTCGTTCCCGCTGTCGACGCTCGAACCGTACCGCTCGATCGTCACACGGCGCACGCCGACCGAAAGCCGCCCGCCCTCGATCTACCACCTGGTCTGGCAGGGCCGCTACTACCAGCTGTGGCAGCGCGCCGAACCGCCCGAAAGGACAATCCTGCGGCATGTTCCCCTCGGCGAATCCAACTCGCTGCCGTACTGCGGAGCGGCGTCGAGCGGGCGGATCGGAACCGCTCTGCTCGCTGAACCCGGTGGCGGTGCCACCGTGCCCGCAGGTGCAGGCCCTCGGCCGCCAGGCCCTGCAGAAGCACGCGGATCTGCTCGCCTATCAGCGCCCCGAGCCGATCGTCGCGCGCGGCGATCAGGTGCAATGGCCGGCTGCCTGGTTTCACGAACAGGTAGCGCACCAGTTGACGCCCACGACGCCGGGGAGCGCGGTCGGCCACATCGCCGTGGCGAGGTCGCAGCGCTATGCCCTCTACCTGGGCGGGAACTTCGACCGCGGCTTTCAGGTGAGCATCGACGGCCGGCACGTGGCCGACGTCAGAAACGAGCTGGCGAGCTTCAACGGATACGTGTTCCTCGCCAACGTGTTCCTCACCGCGGGCGTTCACACGTTCACGCTCACCTACCCTCATGCCAACCTCTCACCGGGAAGCGGTGACAACGAGTTCACCTCCCTGGCCGCGATCGTGCTGGAACCGCAGCTGCCGCCAAGCGAAATGATCGAAGTCACTCCCGCGCAGGCGACGCGGCTGTGCGGGCGTCCGCTCGACTGGATCGAGCTCGTGACCGGGGCGAGCTGAGCGTGTCGTGCTGCAGCGGCTTCTAGCCCTCCCCGAGCTTGCCGACGTCGACGTCGACGGCCCCGATCGCCTGGCGGTGCACGCCGCCGTGCTCGCGCGCAAGCCGATGCTCGCCGCCGTCTTCCGCGAGTGCCATGAACTGATGCTGAAGCTCGATCGCCGCACGTTCGGCTACACGCCCGGCAAGCGCATCGAGCTCGGCGCCGGCGTCGCGCCCGTGTCCAGCACCTTCCCCGATGTCCTTGCCACCGACGTCGTCCCGGCCCCGGGCCTCGACGCCGTGCTCGACGCGCAGGACATGGACCTGCCCGACGGCTCGGTGCGGGCCCTGTACGGCCAGAACTGCTTTCACCACTTCCCCGAGCCGCAGCGGTTCCTCATCGAGGCCGAACGCGTGCTGGCGCCCGGCGGCGGCGTCGTGCTCATAGAGCCCTATTACGGCCCCGTCGCCTCGATCATGTTCAAGCGTCTGTTCGCCTCCGAGGACTTCGACAAGGACATGCCCGGATGGGCGACGGCGGCGACCGGTCCGATGCAGGGAGCCAACCAGGCGCTCTCCTACATCGTGTTCGACCGCGACCGCGCGCAGTTCGAACGCGAGCTGCCGGGCCTCGAGCTCGTGGAAACGTTCCCGCTTGGGAACTACCTGCGCTATCTGCTCTCGGGCGGCCTGAACTTCCGTCAGCTGGTGCCCGGCTTTACCGAGCCCGCGCTACGCGCGCTCGAGTCGGCCCTGGCACCGGCGCGGCAGGCGCTGGCGCTACACCATGTCGTCGTGCTGCGCCGGCGCGCCTGACCTATTCGCCTTTGTATGTGACGTAGCCCTTGTCGTTTTCGACGGTGACTTTGAAGGGCGTCTTCACGACCGTGATGGGCTTTTTGGTGGTGTGGCCCGTGGCGATGCACACGAAGGTCTTGCCCTTTTCCTGGGGCACGGCCGCGGGGCAGGAAACCGTCACGTGGAGGTGGCGCTCGGTCAGGACGCTCTGTTCGATCGACAGCGCGATGCGCTGGGTGTCCAGGTTGGGCACGGTGGTCGAGCTTGACGAGGAGGACGAGCCGCAGGCGCTGAACAGCGCCGCACAGGCTAGTGCCGCGACCGCGCCGATCGCTCCACGACGAGCTCGGACGGAGACGGTTCTTGGAGTGGTTGGTTTGATGTGCATGGACGCATACTAATCGTTCTCAACCCGGCGCGCCCCACCCTGGGCGGACATTCCCAGAGGCTCACGCGTGACGCGCCTCGCGCGCGGGCGCGTGTAGCAAAGGCGCCGCAAAACGCGGCAAACGGGCACAATCGATCGAACGGGCAGACGGGCAGCTTCGAGCACACGATGCCGGCGCGATCCCGCCCCGCAGGACGCGAGCCTGAGCGCCGCGCCGGGCCGCTGGCTCGGGGCCGCGGGTTTGCCCGCCCGGCCTCGGCGTCTACGGGCTTCCAGGGCCCTGACGGGCGGGCCTCGGCGGCTTGACAGCAACGGCCAAATCCAGTAGGTTCCAGCGCTAGAAGGGCCTACGTCCATATTTCGCTCGGGCGCCAGGAGGACCTACGTCCATACAAACCGTATTCCAGGAGGAGACCTTATGCGTAAGCGCAGGGAAGCCATGCAGGGCACCAAGGCCGAACCGCGGGCGCGGCGATTTTCGAGGCGTATGAGCCTCATCGCCAGCACGCTCGGCCTGTTGGTGTTCCTGGGCAGCGCCCAGGCTGCATCAGCGTGGCATCTAACATCAGTTTCCCCGACGACCGGGTGTCCCGGAGCAACAGTCACATTCACCGGGACCTCGTTCAGCGGAACGATCCACGAAAATTCAGTGGAAAGACCCAAGCTCGTTCGTCTTCACGTCCCAAGAAACAACCGCGAAAGTCACGAGCTCAACGAAAGCCACAGGGATCATCCCGCTCTTTCATCCAGACTGAAGGCTCTGGTGTAGGAACGGTATCGATCGACTTCAGCAACACCGTGGCCTTTACGTACAAATCAGTTCAGTCCTGCTTCGGAACAGGGCCGGCGGAGCGACCGGTGCGACCGGCGCAACCGGAGCAACCGGCCCAGCCGGAGCAACGGGAGCGACCGGCGCGGCCGGCAAAGAAGGAGCCGCCGGAGCCAAAGGCGCGACCGGAGCAACCGGAGCAACCGGAGCCAACGGAGCCAACCGGAACCAACGGAACCAACGGCGCAACCGGAGCAACCGGAGCCAACCGGAACCAACGGAACCAATGGAACCAACGGAACCAACGGCGCGACCGGAGCAACCGGACCGAAAGGCGAAAACGGCAAAGAAGGAGCCGCTGGAGCCACCGGAGCAACCGGCCCAGCCGGAGCCACCGGAGCAACCGGAGCAACCGGACCCGAAGGTAAAGAAGGTAACAACCGGCCCGACCGGAGCTGCCGGCGGCGGAACCGGCGAACGGAGCGACCGGAGCGACCGGAGCAACCGGAGCGACCGGAGCAACCGGCGCGACCGGAGCCAACGGAACCAACGGAACCAACGGAACCAACGGCGCGACCGGAGCAACCGGTGCCAACGGAACCAACGGAACCAACGGAACCAACGGCGCAACCGGAGCAACCGGAGCAACCGGAGCAACCGGAGCCAACGGAACCAACGGAACCAACGGAACCAACGGCGCGACCGGAGCAACCGGCGCAACCGGAGCCAACGGAACCAACGGAACCAACGGAACCAACGGAACCAACGGCGCGACCGGAGCAACCGGAGCAACTGGTGCCAACGGAACCAACGGAACCAATGGAACCAATGGCGCAACCGGAGCAACCGGCGCAACCGGAGCAACCGGAGCAACCGGAGCAACCGGAGCCACTGGCGCAGGAGAAGGCACAGCCGGCGCAACCGGAGCAACCGGCCCGACTGGCCCGACCGGAGCCAACGGAACCAATGGAACCAACGGCGACAACCGGAGCAACCGGAGCAACCGGAGCCAATGGAACCAACGGACGCAAACCGGAGCAACCGGAGCAACCGGATCACCCGGAGCAACCGGAGCAACCGGAGCGACTGGCACCATCGGCAAAGTAGCGGCCCCAGGTCAGGCCATGACCGGAACGTGGGCAGTCAACATCAACGTGGGGACGGGCGGATGGCAGCAGCAAGCAGACGCTGCGGTCTCCTTCCCGATCCCGTTGAACGAAAAACCGGCACCGGCGAAAGTCATATTCCTGAACGAAAAACAGGTGTCAGAACCTGGTTCAGTGGTCGGGTGTGCCGGAAGCGCGAATGCCCCAGTAGCAGAACCCGGATTCACCTGTGTGTACACGGGTGGTACGGCCGTGGTCGGATGCCAGGAGGCAGAAAACCACAACGCCAAATTCTTCTCCATGGAGGACGCGGCTGGAAACAAACTAGGCGGGAAACTTGGGAACCTGGTTGTGTTCCGGACGACGGAATTCGCCGAATCTCCTGAACCTCTCGTGAAACTCGCCGCACCGGCGAACCTCTGTGCCGCAGGAAGCTGGGCGGTGACGGAGCTCAAATAGACCAGCCTGACCTTCCAAGTTCTGGGATCTTCTCCCGGGCGTCGCCTCACCATCTAGGTGGGTGGCGCCCAGGGGAGACCCCCTCAACTGAGCTTGGATAGCGATGTTGCCTCGGCCCCAGTTCACCGGACACTTTGGTGAACTGGGGCCGTGGTGTTTAACCTGCGACTCGCGGTCGTAGGCGACCCAGCGGACGGCGGCGTAGCGGGCCACCCGCAGCCCATGTCGCGATCGTCGCCTGCGGGATCTTCGGGTTGTCCTCGAAGCGGAAGTCCTCGAGGCGCTTCATCAGCGGGAAGCCCGCTTCGATCAGCCGCCGGCGCTCGCGGCGCTCTGCGCGCTCTTGCACGTCGGCCTCAGTTCGCGGGCGAGCATCAGCACGTCGACCATCTGCCTGGCGGCCTCGCTTGCGCCATAGCGCTCTGAGATCTTGCTCCACAGCTCATTGAGGCAGGAGGGCCAGGCTCCGCGTTCGCGCTCCCGCTCGAGCGCCAGTGAGCCCTCGAGCGCACCGGGCTTGCGGACCAGGAGCTCGAGGTAGTGATCGAGGCATGCGCACACACGAAGGCGTCCCTGCATACGCTCGTGGCGGGCAACCACCTCACCGGCGTAGCGCAGCTCGATCTCACGCGAGCCCACGCGCGCCTGCACGCGAAGCCCGGCCAGACGGAACGGGACCGAGTAGCGGTTCTGCTTGATCGTGACGAGCGCCTTTGAGTCCACGCGGGGAGTGAGCTCCTCCGTCTGCGCGGGCCAGGATGGCAGCGCCCTGAGCAACGGACGCTCGCGCGCAAAGGATTCGCCGACCGTCTCCGGGCGACCCGCGATTCGTCGCTCGAGGTCTGACTCGCAGCCGGCGAGCACCATCGCGTTGAGCTCTGAGAGGCCCTGAAGGTCCGGGACGGGCACGAGATGATGTGCGGAAACGTCCGACCTCGTGTCAAGGCCGGTTGAAAAGTCACCCCCTTTCGCCGGTTGAAAAGGGGACCCCCCTCCGCATCGGGGCTGAGCAAACCCAGCGTGCAGTCAAGCGAAGCCGAAGCTCAGTCGTGCCCGGGAGGGTGACCGAGGTCCTTGTCGCGCAGGCGGTAGCTGTCGCCCTTCAGCGAGAGGATCTCGGCGTGGTGCACGAGCCGGTCGATCATCGCCGCCGCGACGACGTCATCGCCGAAGATCTCCCCCCACGCCGAGAACGGCTTGTTCGAGGTCACGATCAGCGACGCTCGCTCATAGCGCGAGGAGACGAGGCTGAACATCAGGTTGGCCGCCTCGGGATCGAACGGGATATAGCCGACCTCATCGACGACGATCAGCGGGATGAAGGACAGGCGGCGGAGCTCTGCCTCGAGAGTGCCCCGGCGCTTTGCATCGCCGAGCCGCCCGACCCATTCGGTGGCGGTGGCGAAGGCCACGCGCTGGCCGGCCAGGCAGGCGCGGATCGAGATGGCGACCGCCAGGTGGCTCTTGCCGGTGCCGGGCGGGCCCAGCAGCACGACGTTCTCCTTGCCGTGCAGGAAGTCCAGCTGACCGAGGTGCTCGATCACCTGCTTCTTGACCGAGCGCTGGAAGGTGAAGTCGAACTCCTCGAGGGTCTTGCGCGAGGGGAAGCGCGCCGCCTTGATGCGTGCCTCCCCGCCGTGGGACTCGCGTGAGGAGATCTCGGTGGAAAGCACCGCCTCGAGGAAGCGCTCGTGAGACCAGGACTCCTCGCGGGCGCGCTCAGCGAGCTTCGGCATAGCTCGAGCTGCGGCCGGCGCCTTCATCGCCCTGAAGATGTGGCTGAGCTCTGAGGTGGTGCTCATGCCGGGATCAGCGCGTCATAGCGAGACAGGGGGCGAAGCTCGACGTCGACCTCCGGGCCGCGGCGGCGATTCCCGCGCAGGCGATCGAGCTCTGCCTGGTGGGCGGGATCGGTGATGGTCAGGTGCTTCGCGAAGGAGCGCTCGTGGCGGGCACACAGCTCGCCTGCAGTCAAGAGCGATGGCGATGATCTCCCGCTGGCCGATCGTGAGCTCGACGCGGCGACCGGCGAAGCGTGGATCCAGCGAGTAGTCGTTCGTGTCAAAGCGGAAGTAGGGCTGCTGCGGGACGCGAAGGACGCTGCGCAGCGCGGTCTGCAGGCATCGGCGAGGGCAGCGGGCGCATGCGCTCTGCCTCTTCGATGAGGCGCTGAGCGGGAACGGCGCGGATGCCGCGGTGAAAGCGGGGGTTGGCGCGCTCTGTGAACCAGCGGTCGAGCTGGTCCTGGAAGTCAAGGGGATTGGCGAAGCTCCGCGCCGGCTCAAAGCTCGTGCGCATGAAGCGGTGGGTGCGCTCGAGGGCGCCCTTTGACTCAGGGTCGCGTGCCTGCAGGATCCGCCAGCCGAGCGCCAGGCGTCCGCAGAAGGCGGCGAGGTCCTCGCTCGCGTTGCCGTGGCCGTCGTGGATCGCTCCCTCGCGGTCCCACACGATCGTCTCGGGCAGGGCGCCGAATGAGGACAGGCAGTAGCTCATGCCCCAGGCGAGGTCCTCGAAGCGCTTTGAGAACACCAGGGCGCCGGCGGCGGCCCTTGACCATCCGAACTCGCAGGTCACGACATAGCCCCTGCGGGTCTGGCCGTGGCCGACCGGGATCTCCCGCCTTGGCTCGACCAGGTCGAACTGGGCGAGCTCGCCGGGGCGATAGACCGTGCGCTGATAGGTCCGCTTCGGGCAGAGGATCGGGCGCAGCTCGCGCAGGTAGTCGTCGAGGATCGTCTTTGAGCCCCGATAGCCGGCTTCTGTGATCAGCTCGCGGACGCGGGTGTTGGTGATGCCCTCCTCATCGCGCAGCAGGGCAGCGATCTGCTCGCGGTGGAGTTTGAGCTTTGAGCGCGCGCGGCGGCCGCGAATAGCTGGGGGGCTCGGGGCTCCTGATCGCCCGTCGGATCGTCTTTCGGTCCCTGCCGGTGTCGCCGGGCTATCCCTTTTGATCGAGAGGCCCTGCACGAAGTGCATGCGTCGGATCTCCGCCCACTGCTCCACAGCGAGGCCTGGGCCAGAAGGGCGTCGCCGACCGGGCCGCTCGCCTACGATCGCGAGTCGCAGCTTAAACACCACGGCCCCAGTTCACCAAAGTGTCCGGTGGACTGGGGCCGTGGCAACATCACTATCCAAGCTCAGCTGAGGGGTCTCCCCCTGGGCGCCACCCACCTCGAGGGTGAGGCGACGCCCGGGAGGAAACCCCAGAACTTGGAGGTCAGGCCGGTCTATTTGAGCTCTGTCACCGCCCAGCTTCCTGCTGCACATAGTTGGACGTCTGCCGTCACTTTCACAGGAGGTTCAGGAGCTTCTTCGAACTGGCCCGTCCGAAAGACGACAAGCCCTCCGATTTTTCCGCCTTCTTGCGCGCTTCCCGACGGGTCCTGGAGCTGGAAGAATTTGACATTCTTCCATTCCGCTTCCTGGCAGCCGACCACAGCCGTGGCCCCCATGTACACGCAGAGGAAACCGGGTTCTGCTACCGGGGCATTCGCGCTTCCGGCGCACCCGACCACGGACCCAGGTTCTGACACCTGTTTTTCAGTGAGGAACTTGACATTTGCTTTTTCTGTTTTTTCGTTCAACGGGATCGCGAAGCTAAACGCGCCGTCAACCTGCGCCTGCGGTCCTCCCGAGGGGATGAAGGGGATCGAGGCCGACCACGCGCCCACCAGCGACTTTCCTTTTTCCAACACACCCACAGAGGTTGCCTGACCGCCGCCGCCGCCGCTGCTGCCGCCGGTCGGGCCGGTCGGGCCGGGTGGGCCGGTGGGTCCTTCGGCTCCGGTTGCTCCGGTCACGCCGCCGCCGCCGCTGCTGCCGCCGGTCGGGCCGGTCGGGCCGGGTGGGCCGGTCGGTCCGGGGGCTCCGGTTGCTCCGGTCGCGCCGCTGCCGCCGCTGCTGCCGCCGGTCGGGCCGGTCGGGCCGCTTTGCCTTCTTACCTTCTTTACCTTCTTTACCTTCAGGTCCGGTCGGGCCGGTTGGGCCGGGTTCGCCGCTGCCGGTGCCGCCGCCTTGATGGGCCGGTCGGGCCGGTCGGGCCGGTTGCTCCGGTCGCACCGTCGCCGCCGCCTTCGGGCCGGTCGGGCCGGTCGGGCCTGGTTCGCCTTTTTCGCCTTTTTCACCTTCAGGGCCGGTCGGGCCTGGTTCGCCGCCAGCCGCCGCCGCCGCCGCCTGCTGGGCCGGTCGGACCTTCTTTACCTTCTTTTCCTTCGGGTCCGGTCGGGCCGGTTGCGCCCGTCACGCCTGAACCGCCGCTGCCGCCGCCCGCTGGGCCGGTCGCTCCGGTCGGTCCGGTCGCTCCGGTCGGTCCGGTCGCTCCGGTCACTCCCTTGGGTCCCTTGTCCCCCTTGGGTCCCTTGTCCCCTTGGGTCCCTTGGGTCCCGTCGGACCCCTCGGCCCGACACAGTGGTTCGAGTAACAGTTGTTCGAGCCGCTCGAGCTCGTGGCCTGGTGGGCCGCCTGCGCGCTGCCGACGAAGGCAAGGCCGAGCGCCATTACGGCGCCGACAAAGCCGAATCGCCTAACAAGTCTTGAAAGCATCCCTGAAAACATCAAAGCTCCTCCGGTTTCGATCGATCTGAATGCGCCCCGTTGATGCCGCTCTCGCAGGCTCAGGACCCACACCCAAAGAACATGGTCCTCGAACTCGTCAGACTGACAGCCCTCCATGGCTCGCGGCTGCTAGCAGAGAGATCGTATCTCCGCCGAGACTTTACCAGTCGCCTGCAGGGACTGTCAAGGTCGATGGTAGGGTTACCCGGTCGCGCCTCGGCGCAAACACGACCATCGAGGCCGGCGCTGACATGCATCTCGCACGGTGCCCGACGTGCGGGTGATGGTCGAGCGCAAATGGCCACGAGACGCGCCGGATATGCTAGACTGCGCGCGTACCCCGGTCAGGTCAAGCGGGGTGGTCGACGCCGAGTAGTGGGAGGAGGTAGCCAGCTCGCATAGACAAGACTTCTCGTGGCAGATCCTACCGCACCGTGTGCGGGGGGCCTTCGACAGCTCATGGGCTTAGCGCCAGCCAGCAGCTCGGTGACCGCTCGAGGGGGCTTTCGATTGCTCTGTGTGCGAGAGCAGGAACAGAATGGCAAAACGGTCCTGGTGCGGAAGCTGATGCAGGCACGCTCCGGAGCCGTCAGCGTTGATCGATCCTAGCCGCGTTGGCTAGGATCCCAGATAGTCGATAACCGTATAACAAACAACAGGAGGAGACACGACATGAGCAAGAAGCTCATTATCAGCCTCGCCGCCATCGCTGCGTTTGTAGTGCTGCCGGCGGCGGCTCAGGCATCCGTGCCGCACTACTTCGGCAACGGCGTGAAACTGGCAGAATCCGCTTGCAAAGGGGAAACCATCGCAGGCGCCGCGGCTTGTTACGGCGAAGAAGAAGTGGAAGGCGCATCAGCGGTGAAAGTCGTTAACGCATGGGGTACGCTCGAACTGAAAGGCGAAACCGGCGCTGCAGCCGGCGGGCTCATCACATGTCACAACGTGGCCGCAGGCCTGGCCTACAACCCCACCGGCGGTGGCGCCGGTAGAGGCAACACCGAAACGTTCGCCGTGTTCAACTGCTCAAGCAACATCTGCCTAGCAGGTGAACAGACAGGCGTCACCGCGGTCTCCCTGCCGTGGCCGTCCGTGCTGACAGGCGAAACTGCGGGCACCTTCAGGAGTAAGAGCGGCACCACCGAACACCCGGTCCGCGTGCTCGTTACGTGCAACGGGGCAGCTCACGCTCCCTTCGAAGGAGAAAACGCACCCCTCGGTCCCTCGGGATCGAAAAAAGGCAGTAGCGCGAAAGCCCCCGGGATTACCGAATTCGACGCGGGATCTGGCGAACTTTCCCTCGTCAACGGCTTCGGCGGGGCGAAACTAGGAACAAGCAAGACCATCGGGGAACTCAAAAACCTCGGCTACAACGAACAGGAACTCGCCAACATCAAATAGGCAGCTCGTAGGAACGACAGCACGGTCCCCAGCGGACCTGTGAGCAGATAGGAGAGTGGGGCCGCGGAGACATCCGCGGGCCCCACTCGTTCGTTGACGCTGCCGTCGGGGTTTGCGGTGCGAAGCATCGGTACGGCTCGATCGGCGACCGCGGTCAAACGCGACCGCCGTCAAACGTCGGCGCCGTGCGGCGCATGAGCCCGGGCTGGCGGTGGATCACGACACGCGCTTGAGGGCCCGTTCGGCTCGCGGCAAAAAAAGGACTCGTCGTGCGAAACTTTCTGCAGCCGCGAGAGTCTAAGGGGGTACTATTGGAATCGTTAGGTCGGCAAACAGCGACCCCGGGAGGGGACACAGGCATGCGCAGGACGCAGCAATGATCAGCAGAACGATGATCTCATCTCGGCGCACGTCGCAGAGCGCGTCGGTGCTCGGGGTCCTGGCGTGCGTCGCGGCCGCATTCGCGCTGGGCGCCACTCCGGCCGTGGCCGCCAGCGCGTGCCCGAACGAACAGCTGCGCAGGGAAAGCAACGCCAACCCCGTGACCGGCCAGCCGTACTCTGTGGGCCTCTCCGACTGCCGGGCGTACGAGATGGTGAGCCCGCTCTTCAAGCAGGGCTACGACGCGCTTCCCGTCAACCCCGAGGGTCTCATGGTCGCGCCCGACGGTGAAACGGTCGGGTTCCGCTCGGAAGGGGACTTCGCCGAACCTGAAAACTTCAATCAGGTTGGTTTCCACGCCCAGAATCGCTACATCTCGCGGCGTGGCGTGTCGGGTTGGATTACGTCTTCGGCGATGGCGCCGGCCGATTTGAGGACAGGCCTATCGACAACCGGATTCGACAGCGACTTCTCACCCGATCTGCGCTCGGTGCAGGTGAGACTGCGGTCAGGTCGAACCGAGCAAAACGCAACTTGTATACACGGGTCTCGCGTGCGTCTCGCGCAAAGGGAGCGGTTCGTGGGTGTTCACCCCGGTCTACACCACCCCCGACAATACCGGTATTGGCACAGAATACCTGGGTGGATCCTCTGATCTGTCGCGTGTCTTCATCATGCCATCAAGGCCGTTGCTGCCCGAAGACAATCTGCTGGCGGGCTCGAACAGAGTGGGATCTATGAAGTGGCGGGGGCGGGTACGGCATCGCCGACGCTGCGACTCGTCAACGTCGACAGCGAAAACCACGAGCTGATCATCACGAAACCCAAAATCACGCCTCCGTTGCTCGGTGACAAACTAGCGCTTAGCACGCCTGGGACCGCCTATCATGCGATCTCCGATAGCGGGGAAACGGTGTTCTTCACCGCGACGCTCGCCGGTCAGTGAAAAGCTGACAGTCTACGCGCGCGTCCACTGCGTCGCCGGCTCCTCGGCGTCGTGCATGGAAGACGGTAACAACGAATGGCTGGAAACGGTCGCAGTCTCTGGCCCGTCTCCGTCGGAATGCACGGGCCCTGCATTGCCTCGAACCGCCGCGGACGCGACACTTCCAGGGCGCGTCCGCCGATGGGTCGAAGGTGTTCTTCACGACCGAACAGCAGCTGCTGAACAGCGACACGACGCCACGCGGATCTCTACGAGTATGACTTCAACAAGCCGGCAGACAGGCCTGATCCAGGTCTCCCGCGGCGGGCCATCGGATCCCACGCCGGGAGCGGGAGCGGCCGTGACAGGCGTGGTCCGGACGTCCTCGGACGGCAGCCATGTCTATTTCGTCGCGAAAGGCGTGCTCACGACGCGGCCAGACGGTGAACGGTGAAAAAGCGACGTGCGGCAAGCCCAACCTGTACGGGTACGACACGGTCACGGGCGAAACCAAGTTCGTGGCGGACAGGCTGTGCGACGGTGGCGAGTTGAACCGACATCCTGAAGTTCAGCATTGACAGACGACAACGCGCCACGCGCAGACCACGCCCGACGGCCGCTATCTCGTGTTCTCCAGCGCCGCGCAGCTCGCGGGAGACACGAACAGCCGGCGCGCAGGCCGTCTACCGTTATGACTTCCAGACGGGCGAACTGACGTGGGTCTCGCACGGGCGCCCGGATTCAAGGCGCAGTGCGAAGCCGAACGAACGCGGAACACAAAGAACAGACCGCGAGCGAAAAGGAAAGCTGCGCACACGAAGGCAAGAATGCGCTCGTTGCCCCGCTGCCCGGCTCGCGTGACGGTGCCGAGGCTGACATCGACGACTGGAACAGGGCGATCAGCGAAGACGGCGAACTAC
The DNA here is from genome assembly GCA_963821655.1 of uncultured Solirubrobacteraceae bacterium. Classification (GTDB taxonomy): domain Bacteria; phylum Actinomycetota; class Thermoleophilia; order Solirubrobacterales; family Solirubrobacteraceae; genus Palsa-744. The sequence continues at coordinate 293,987 of CAWGER010000014.1, read as the reverse complement.
ATCATCTTCACGACGAGCGAAAGGCTGCAGGCCAACGACGTAAACAAAGCCGCGGATGTGTACGAGTGGCACGACGGCACCGTGAGCATGATCTCCGACGGGCACGACCCGCAGGCGTCGAAGCGGCGTTCAGGAACGGGGAAGCCGACTCCGGGATGTCGGCGTCTGGCTCGGATATCTTCTTCTTCACCCGTACGCCGCTCGTCGGGCAGGACACCGATGTCCTCAGGGATCTCTACGACGCTCGCGTGGGCGGCGGCTTCCCCGCGCCGGCCGCGGAACCCTCTTGCTCGGGCGAAGCATGCCAGGGACCGGATCGCCGCTGCCGTCGTTCGGCGTCGGCGGCGAGCTCCTCGTTCACCGCCGGCGGGAACCTCACCGGCTCCGCGCAGCTCGTCGTCGCACCGTCGAAGCGAAGTCAAGCCCAAGCCGTTGACCGAAGCCCAGCAGCTCGCGAAGGCGCTGAAGGCGTGTAAGGGAAAGCCGAAGAACAAGCGCGCCGCGTGCGAATCGCAGGCCAGGAAGAAGTACCAAGCCCGGCAGCTCGCCAAGGCGCTGAAGGCGTGTAAGGGAAAGCCGAAGAACAAGCGCGCCGCGTGCGAATCGCAGGCCAGGAAGAGGTACGGAGATGATGCTCGCCGCCTATCGAGAGGCTCGTCGGGCGGCGTGGCCGCTGTCTGCTGGTCGCGGCCGTCGCCGTCGGCGTCACGGGACTGTTCGCGGCCCCCGCGCTCGCCGCTCCCGCTCCGCAATGGGACATCACGATGGAACACCAGCCAACCCCTACGGCGTGCAGGGCAGGCTTCGATCCCTCTCACCGAACCAGGAAGGCGACAAAGGCGAAACGTTCGCGCGTGAAAGCGGCTTGCAACACGTACACGATCACGGTCAAGAACACGGGGAAGACCACGAGCGCGGCGACGGTCACCGTTCGTCGACAAACTCCCCGCAGGGATCGTGCTCGCGCGGTGCACACCGAACGAACAGGTGGCAGCCGGGCACGGGCTGGAAATGCAAGGTCGCCAGCTGGCGCGCGTCGTCGCCGAATGCTCGACCGAAGAACCGCTGGCCGCAGGCCAGTCCTTCCCGCCGATCACGCTGCACGTGCACGTCAGCCCCAGGCGGCCAGCCCGTCCATGAACGTGGCGACGGTGACGAACAAGGCGGCGGCGCGGTGGCGGCGAAGCGACCCGCGGCAGCCACCGAAGCAGAAGGCGAAACAACGGTCACGCCGGCGGTGCCGTTCGGGATCGCCAGCTTCGCCACGAGCGTCGTCGAATCGAAGAATCGCTCTCAGCCCCGTTCAGCCAGGCGGGCGGCCACCCGTTCGCCTACCGGACCGAACTCGTGTTCAACTACACCACCAGCCGAAAGCGAGTAAGCCGCCAGCTGGTCCCGGCGGGTGGCGCTGCGAAGGAAGTCCAGGTCGAACTGCCGCCCGGCTTCGTCGGCAACCCGCAGAACGCGCCGCAGTGTCCCGCTCGAGTCTGCTGAACGGGCGGATCGAGATGTCCGGCGAACACGGCCGTGGGCTACGCCCATGTACCTCTTGCGGGAGGAACAGGGAGCGATCCTCGGTGGCAAAGTCGAACGTATCTCAGGAACGCCGCAGCGGAGTTCACCAGCAGCCTGGTCTATAACCTGCAGCCCACGCCTGGGCATCCGGCGGAGTTCGGCTTCGTCGTCGTCCGATGGCGTGCCGTTCGTGCTCGAAGCGAAGGTTCGCAGTGACGGAGATTACGGTGTCACCGTCGGCGACGGCGCCGGCGGGAACAAGCTGCTGGCCGTGCAGCTGACGACCTGCGAGAACGGCGCGCAGCGGAACAAGTCCGAACTTCTCGCTGCAACGCAGCGCCGGCGAGCTCCAAGCCGTTTCTGACGAACCCGACACAGTGCGCCTCCTCGCGCACCGGTCACGACCGTACAGGTGGACCCGTGGGACGAACCGGCGGACTACGTGTCAAAGACGGTGGCGACGAACCTCCTGGCAGGCGCACTGAGCGCGGACTCGTTCGTGACCGGCTGCGACTTGCTCCAGTTCCACCCGGAAATCGAATTCAAGCCGAGCCCAGCTTCAGAAGGTGGCACCACCCAGGCGGATGAGCCGACGGGCATGACGGTCAATCTGAAGGTTCCCGCAGACCAATGAAGCGGCTGTCAACGCGACGCCGGAGCTCAAGAACGTCAAGATGACGCTGCCGGCGGGGATGACGGTCTCCCCGTCGGCGGCGAACGGGCTGCAGGCATGCAGCAACGCCCAGTTCGGCCTGGGGACGGAATTCGGGCCGGGTCCCGGAACACAGCGAACCGGCCAAGCCCGCGTCGTGCCCGCTCGCCTCGCAGATCGGGACCGTGGAAGTCTTCACGCCGCTGCTGAGCGGGGCGCCGACGATCGAAGGCGTGCCGCGAAACGGGCCACGAGCTGACGTGCTCGCAGGGCATGTGGAGCGGCAGCCCGGCGCTCTCCTACCAGTGGCTGCGGAACGGTGCCGCCATCGCCGGTGCGACCGGCAGGGAATACGTTCCGGTCGCGCGGTCCGACGAAGGGCAAGGCGCTCCAGTGCCAGGTGACCGCGACGAACGCCGGCGGCAGCTCTGTCGCCGTGAGCCGCGACGTCGTCGGTCTCTGCCCGAACCGTCCCCGCTGCCGCCCGTCGCCGCCGCCGAGCATCGCGGCGCCGAGCGGTACCGCGTCGGCGGGCAACCCGCTGACGTGCAGCCCGAGCGAGCGCCGTGGACGGGCGGCCCGGCGTTCACGTACCGGTGGCTGCGCGGCGGCGCGACGATCGCCGGTGCGAACGCAGCAAGCTACACGCTGGCCTCTGAAGACGAAGGCAAGGTCATCCAGTGCCAGGTGACGGGCAACAACGCGGGCGGCACCGTGATCGCCGACAGCGCGGCCGTCGTCGCCTCGCCCGCGCCGTCCCGGCGCCGCCGCTGCCGGGGGCAGCGTTGCAGGGCCAGCTGTTCGTGGGTGAACCGGAATGCTCGCCGTGCACGAACCGAAGATGCGGCAAGACGGCAAGCTGTTCCGGCTGTTCCTGCAGGTCCAGGACCCGACGCGACGGCGTGATCGTCAAGCTCCACGGCACGACGTCCGCGAACGAGGAAACGGGCCAGCTGACGACGACGTTCGTCGAACAGCCGCAGCAGCCGTTCGAACTGCTGCAGCTGAAGCTCAAGGGCGGCCCACGGCGCCACGCTGGCCAACCCGCAGAGCTGTGGCCCGGCCACGACCACCGCGGATCTGACTCCGTGGAGCGCACCGCTTCGGACTCTCGGGCACCGATCGCGGAACCCCGACGAATCGCCGTCGTTCAACGTCGACTGGACGGCGCGGGTGGCGCGTGCCCGACGCTGCCGTTCAACCCGTCCTTCAACGCGGGCACGACGGGGACCAACGCGACCACCGCCGGCGCGAGCCCGTCGTTCTCGCTCACGTTCTCCCGCGAAGACCGCGAACAGAACCTGTCGGGCGTCCAGGTGCACATGCCGCTCGGGCTGGTCGGCAAGATCGCCGGCATTCCGCGCTGCGGTGACGCAGAAGTGCAACGCTGCGGAAAACAACACCGGTGGATGTCCCGCCGAGAGCCAGATCGGCACGGCGACAGCCGGTGCCGGGCCCGGTCCGCATCCCTTCTTCAACGAAGGCAAGGTCTACCTGACCGGCCCCTACAAGGGTGCGCCGTTCGGCCTGGCGGTCGTCGACGCCGGCGGTGGCCGGACCGTTCAACCTCGGCAACGTGGTCGTCCGCTCGGCGATCAACATCGATCCGCACACCGCGGCCGTGACGGTCAGCGCCGATCCCCTGCCGCAGATCATCGATGGCGTGCCGCTGAGGCTGCGGAAAATCAACGTGAACGTCGACAGGTCCGGGTTCATGCTGAACCCGACCAACTGCTCCGCACAGCAGGTCTCGGCGACGCTCAGCTCGGCCCAGGGCGCGAGCGCGCAGGTCTCCTCGCCGTTCGGGCTGGGAGGCTGCACGAGCCTGCCGTTCCACCCGACGTTCACGGCGACCACGGAGGCGCAAACGAGCAAAACCGAAGGCGCGAGCCTCAACGTGAAGATCACCTACCCGCCGGGGGCGTACGCGAACGTCGCGAAAAGCGTGACCGAACTGCCCATCGCGCTGCCCTCGCGGCTGACGACGATCCAGAAAGCCTGCGTGGACACGGTGTTCGAAGCCAACCCCGCCACGTGCCCCGAAGGTTCGGTGATCGGGCACGCGACCGCGTACACGCCGCTGCTCGATCACCCGCTCACCGGGCCGGCCTACCTGGTCTCCCACGGCAACCGGGCCTTCCCCGACATCGTGATCGTGCTCCAGGGCGAAGGCGTCACGGTCGTACCTCGACGGGCAAACGGACATCAAAAAAGGCATCACCAAAACGACGTTCGAATCGGTGCCAGACTCGCCGATCTCGACGTTCGAACTGAACCTTCCCGAGGGTCCGCACTCGGCCCTCGCCGCGCCCGCGAACCTGTGCGAACAGACCGCGCTGAACCTGCCCACGATTCTCACCGGCCAGAACGGCGCCGTGTTCAAACAGAACACGAAGATCGCCGTCACGGGCTGTCCCCCGACGGTCTCGATCGCAAAGGCCAAGCTCAGCGGCAATGCCCTGCTGGTGACGGTCAAGCTGAGCGCCACGGGCACCGTGAAGATCAGCGGCAACGGTCTGAAGACGACCATCAAGAGGAACCTGAAGGCCGGCACCCATCGGATCCGGGTGGCGCTCACCAAGGCCGGCAGGTCGATGCGCAAGCATCACAAGAACGTGAGCGTGCATGTCAGCCTGACGGCAGGCAAGCAGGCGGTCGCGAAGACGACGACCGTGCGGCTGTAGCCGAAGACGACGATCGTCCGGCTGTAGCGAAGACGACGATCGTCCGGCTGTAGTGAGGCCGCAGCTCCATCCGCGACTGGTGCGATCCGCCCAGTCGCGGCGATACGGTCAGCTTCCGGTGGCTGCCCCGCGCTCCTCGATGTATCGGTGTATCGGCCGCTTCAAGCGTCTGTGCCGCGCCTGTCGGGCCTCACGTGATCGCGGCGTTGCATTGCTTGGCGAACTGCTGGGCTCGGCGCGTTATTTTTATGCGGTGTTTCAGCGCCACCGTTAGGCCCAGCAGTTCACTGAGCGACTGGCCCTCTTCGACGTTCATGGCCTCGTACTTGAAGATGATGCATTCGCAGCTCGACTTCGATCCCTTTGCAGCTGTGCAAACGGCCATGAACTGCTGCTTCGGTTCGAGGGGGTAGAGGTATCTTGGCGGGGCCTGTGGTGATTTGGCCGCTTCGGTCCTCGGCTTGGCTGTCGTGGCGGTCGTGCTGGGGACCGTCGCAGGGTGTTCAGGGTTGGCCTGCGGGGCCTTTTGCGCGGGGGCTGCGACCGTTTGCTGCGGCGCTTGGGTAGTCGTGCTCTGACCTGTGGCATGAGACGTTCCGCCCGCGGCCGCGACGGTGCTCGTCGTCGTCGTGGTGGTGCTCGCGGTGTTCGTTGAGCCGCACCGGATGCAAGCACTGCCAGCGCGATCGGTAGTGAGATGGTCAGACGAAGTCGTTTGGGCATGGTCGAAGGATACTAAGCAAGTCGATCGCGTGGAGATCCCCAGGCCGTTGGATGGCTCGACCGGGACCGCGACGAAGCCGTGGTGCAGGCCACCTCTCTGAGCGCCAAGCGACTGCGCCTGGAGGCCGCCTGGACGCCACCCAGAGCAGACGACGCTCAGGACGAGCGTTCCGGGACAGGTGGGGCTGTCTACCTTCTCTCCGTCACCGACCAGCTTCCCGCCGCAGTGAGCGACGCTGCGGCGGGTATTGTGGTTGGCACTTCGCTGAACGTCGTCGTCCTGAAGACAACCAGCTCTCCGAGTTTTCCGCCCTTGATATTTCCGGCGAAGTCCTCGAGCGCGTAGAAGCCTGCGTTTTTCCATTCGGATTCCAGGCTGCCCTGAATGGCCGTGGCACCCAGGTATACGCAGAGGTAGCCGGGTTCAGCCAGCGGTGCATTCGCGCTGCCGTTGCATCCCGGCACCGACCCGGGTTCTGCCACCTCTTTTTCATTCAGATACTTGGCGTGGTTTTTGTCCGGGATTTCGTTCAGGGCGATCGGAAAGGAGACAACGCCATCCGCTTGCGCCTGCGGTCCTCCCGCGGGGACTTGGATCGAGGCCGACCATCCGCCCGACTCCGATGCTCCGGGCGCCAGCGTTCGTTCAGGGGGGCCTTGGGTGCTCCCGACGGGCGACGGGTTCGCGGAGTTCGGAGGGGCTGCCGCGGCGTAGGTGACAGCGATCGTCACACGCTGGTGTGCCTTGACGGTGATACGCCGGTGCGAAAGTGATGAGCAGCGACCGGACGCGGAACACAGGGCGAGGGTGGGACGGTAGGTGCTGGCATGCCAGATGATCGGCTGGGCGCTGACCGTATAGGCGCCAGGGCTGATGCCCGTGAGCTTGGTTGTTGTCGTGATCCGGCGTGATTTCTTGCCGGGTCCGGTGAGCTTGACGTTGCCGCGGACATTCCGCGGCAGACCCTTGATCGCCACGGTCACGGTGGCGGTGCCGCGCTGTTCGGTCTGGGTGTCCCGCGCGCTCGGCGCCCCCTTCGTCGCTGTCGACCGGTCCGCCCCGGATGCGGCTGCGCTCGCGCCGGCCTGTCTCGACGTCGTGCCCGCCCCCGCCGTCGATACAAGCGCACATTGCGCGCCACCGGCTGCGATCAGCGTGGCGATGATGGTGGCCAGCCGGCGATGAGGGCGGACACGCGCGCGAGGTGGGGCCTGCATGGATGCCTCCTGATTTGGATGCGGGCAGCATAACGGGGGCGGCCGACCGCTCCCTCCGGCTCTGGGGGCGCGGCTAGCTCCTGCTGCGCCCCCAGAGCCATAAGATAGGCCTCGTCGGGGCGAAACTTTGCGGAGGGGGAGGGTTTAGCGGTATGACCGGATCGGGACTCAGCAGAGCCAGCTCAGGAGGGTTTACAGCGATGAACGGGACACAGCAATGATCGGAAGAATGCACATTTCAAGCTGGCTCGCATTCGCCGCCTGCCTATCGGCGGTGGCGGCGCTGGTGTGCGCTCAGGGCGCGGCGGGTGCTCCCGCGAGCGCCTTCAGCATTTTCCCGTTTCCCACCGCGAGAGCCTTCGCTTACGGGATCACGGCAGGCCCCGACGGCAACCTCTGGTTCACCGAGTATGGGTCCGGCAAGATCGGGCGGATCACCCCCGCCGGCCAGATCACCGAGTTCCCGATCCCCACAGCCGGAGGCGGCCCGTACGTGATCACGGCAGCCCCCGACGGCAACCTCTGGTTCACCGAGAATTACGCCAACAAGATCGGGCGGATCACGCCCGCCGGCAGGATCACCGAGTACCCGATCCCTGTAGTGGGCAGCCTTCCGCACAGGCTCGGCCCGATCGGCCCGTACGGGATCGCAGCAGGTCATGACGGCAACCTCTGGTTCACCGAGAATGCCGCCAACAAGATCGGGCGGATCACCCCGAGCGGCACGATCACCGAGTTCCCGATCCCCACAGCGAACAGTGGCGTCTCCGGGATCACGGCAGGTCCTGGCGGCAACCTATGGTTCACCGAGGAAAGCGCCAGAAAGATCGGGCGGATCAACCCGAGCGGCACGATCACCGAGTTTCCGATCCCCAGAGCGGAAGGCTCCCCTCAGTGGATCACGGCAGGCCGCGAAGGCAACCTCTGGTTCACCGAAGCGGTAACCGGCAAGATCGGGCGCATCACCCCGAGCGGCAGGATCACCCAGTTCCCCCTCCGCAAACCGGCCAGCGGTCCATACGCGATCACGCCAGGCCCCGAAGGCAACCTCTGGTTCACCGAGGTGCTCGCCGGCAAGATCGGGCGGATCACCCCGAGCGGCAAGATCAGCGAGTTCTTGATACCCGCCAGCGGGGAAACGCGCCCGCGCGGCATCACGGCAGGCCCCGACGGCAACCTCTGGTTCACCGAGGGGCTCCCCAACAAGGTCGGACGGGTCCAGCCCAGGCTCCTCATTCCGACCAAGTGCGCGGTACCCAAGCTCAGGGGAAGGACGCTCACCCAGGCCAAGCAGCTGCTGCGGCGTGCCCACTGCAAGCTTGGGAAGGTCACGAAGCCCGCGAAGCCGAAGCGGAAGCTCGTGGTGGTCAGTCAGAAGCCTGCCGCCAGGAAGGCTCTGCCCAGCGGGGCCAAGGTCAGTCTTCGGCTCGGCTGAGGGGCCCCTGGGCGCGGTGCGCAAACGAGCTATTTGAGTCTCCTGTCGGGACGGTGGTTGCGCCTCGCGGCGGGACCCTGGTTGCGCTTCGTGGCCGGACCGGGTATCTTTGGCCGGCCGGAGGGCAAGGTCCGTAACGTCGGGCCGTCGTTGCGGAGGTAGATGCGACACGGAGCGGAGGGGAGGGAGTGTCCATGGAGGGAGGCGGTGAGATGTCCATGGAGGGAGGCATCGCGAGGGGAAGCCTGGCGAGCGACGGAATAGCGCTGCGGGCAGGTGTGTCGTGGCGCGCGCTCGTGGCGGCCGCGGTGCTGGCCCTGCTGCTCGCCGCGGCGCTCTGGCAGGGCCTGGCCGGTGAGCGCTCCTCGGTCGCCCCCGCCGCGCACTTCCATGCCTCTTCGCATCTGCGCTCGCGCCCCTCCGCGCAGGAGAGGAAGGGACTCTCGACCCTGCCCCTGGGCGCGCAGGGGCCGATCTCGCAAGCGCTGGGCGCCGAGAACCCGGCCTACCGCATCGGCGCCTTCAAGGGCGGGTTTGCCGCGTCGAGCCCCGCACAGCGTCTCAGCTCGCGCTTCGCCCGCTCGGGTGTCGCGCTCAGCTCGGGAGGGACGCACGTGGGTTTGAGCCTGCGCGCCGTGGGCTATGGGAGCTCCTTGCGAGCGCTCGGGGCGGTCGCGCCGCGCGTGAAGGCTGGCCACGTCGTCTATGAACGGGCGGGCCTCAGCGAGTGGTATGCGAACGGGCCGGTGGGCCTCGAGCAGGGCTTCACGATCCCGAAGGCGCTGTCGGCGCATCCGGCCGGGCCGCTGACGCTGTCGATGGCCCTCTCCACCAACGTCCATGCCTCGCTCGCCCACGGCGGCAAGAGCATCGTCCTCAGCCGCGGGGCCCTGCCCACGCTCCGCTACAGCGGCCTGTCCGCAACCGACGCCGCGCGGGCACACGCTGCGCAGCTGGCTCGCGCTCCAGAACGGGCAGATCGTGCTGCGCGTCGACGCGCGCGGCGCGCGCTACCCGGTGCGGATCGACCCCTTCGTGCAGCAGGGCGGAAAGCTCACCGGCGCCGGGGAGCGGGGCGAAGAAGGCGACTTCGGCTACAGCGTGGCGCTGTCGCCCGACGGCGCCACACCGCGCTGATCGGCGGCTACCGCAGACAACGGCAGCGTCGGCGCGGCGTGGGTGTTCACGCGCACGGGCTCGACCTGGACCCAGCAGGGCGCGAAGCTCACGGGCAAAGAAGAGGCCGGCGCGGGCGAATTCGGCAAGAGCGTGGCGCTGCTCCAAAGAAGGCACATACGCGCTGATCGGCGGTCCCGGTGACAACGAAAGAGTCGGCGCGGCGTGGGTGTTCCTGCGCTCGGGCTCGACCTGGACCCAGCAGGGACGCGAAGCTCACCGGCAAGCGGAGAAGAGACCGGCGCGGCCAGTTCGGCACGAGCGTGGCGTCTCCGAAGAAGTCGAAAGCACACAACCTACGCGCTGATCGGCGGCCCCGGTGACAAAGAAGGGTCGGCGCGGCGTGGGTCATTCCTACGCACGGGCACGACCTGGGCCCAGCAGGCGAAACTCATCCCGACGGCCGGGCAAGAGACCGGCGAGGGTGAATTCGGCGCAAGAGCGTGGCGTGCTCCGGCCAGCCAAAGGCGACTACGCGCTGATCGGCGCCCCCGACGACAAACCGACCGAAAGCGTCGGCATCGGCGCGGCGTGGGTGTTCACGCGCACAGGCACGACCTGGGCCCAGCAGGGCGCAAAGCTCATCCCGACGGCCGGGCAGGAGACCGGTAAAGGCGAATTCGGCTACGAGCGTGGCGCTCTCGGTCCGAAGGCACCACCACCACCGCGCTGATCGGCGGCCCCCGACGACAACGCCGGCATCGGCGCGGCGTGGGTCGTTCACGCGCTCGGGCACCGACCTGGACCGCAGCAGGGCGCGAAAGCTCTCCGGCGCGGGGGAGACCGGCGAAGGCGAATTCGGCAAGAGCGTGGCGCTGTCCGCTCGAAAGCACCGACCATGACCGCGCTGATCGGCGGCCCCGGCGACAACAAAGAAATCGGCGCGGCGTGGGTGTTCACGCGCACGGGCACGACCTGGACACAGCAGGGCGCGAAAGCTCACCGGCACCGGGGCGGTCGGCGAAGCGGCACATTCGGCGAAAGCGTGGCGCTCTCCCGCGAAGGCAACCATGACGCGCTGATCGGCGGCTGGAACGACAACAAAGAAGTCGGCGCTGCGTGGGTGTTCACGCGCACGGGCACGACCTGGACCCAGCAGGGCGCGAAGCTCACCGGCAAAGCGGGGAGATCGGCGCAGGCGAAGTCGGCGGCGAAGGCGAATTCGGCTACAGCGTGGCGCTCTCCCTCGAAGGCAACACCGCGCTGATCGGCGGCCCCGCCGACAACGCCGGCGTCGGCGCGGCGTGGGTGTTCACGCGCACGGGCGCGACCTGGACCCAGCAGGGCGCGAAGCTCACGGGCAAAGAAGAGGTCGGCGAGGGCGAATTCGGCAAGAGCGTGGCGCTCTCGGTCGAAGGCAGCACCACGCACCGCGCTGATCGGCGGCCCCGGCGACAACGAAAACGTCGGCGCGGCGTGGGTGTTCACGCGCTCGGGCTCGACCTGGACCCAGCAGGGCGCGAAGCTCGTCGCGGCAGCCGGAGAGACCGGCGCGGGCGAATTCGGCACGAGCGTGGCGCTGTCGCTCCTCAGCACCACGAAGACGCGCTGATCGGCGGCCCCGACGACAACACCAACGTCGGCGCGGCGTGGGTGTTCACGCGCGCGGGCACGACCTGGAGCGCGCAGGGCGCGAAGCTCACGCGGCAGCCGGTGAGACCGGCGAAGGCCAATTCGGCGCGAGCGTGGCGCTGTCGGTCGAAGGCACGACCACCACGGCGCTGATGGGCGGCCCCGGCGACAACGAAAGCAACGGCGCGGCGTGGGTGTTCACGCGCGCGAGCACGACCTGGACCGCGCAGGGCTCGAAGCTCACCGGCACGGCGGAGAGACCGGCGACGGCGAATTCGGCGAGCAGCGTGGCGCTGTCCGCTGCATCAGCACCACGATACGGCGCTGATCGGCGGTCCCCACGACGACGAAGAAGGTCGGCGCGGCGTGGGTGTTCACGCGCTCGGGCACGACCTGGACCGCGCAGGGCGCAAAGCTCGTGGCGACGCCGGGGAGACCGGCAAAGGCGAATTCGGCACGAGCGTGGCGCTGTCGCGGTCGAAGGCCGACCACCACGGCGCTGATGGGCGGTCCCGACGACAACGCCAACATCGGCGCGGCGTGGGTGTTCACGCGCGCGAGCACGACCTGGGCCGCGCAGGGCGCCAAGCTCACCGGCAGCGGGGAGGCCGGCGCGGGCGAATTCGGCCGCAGCGTGGCGCTCTCCGCTCGAAGGCACCACCATGACCGCGCTGATGGGCGGCCGCCACGACAACAACGGAGTCGGCGCTGCGTGGGCGTTCACGCGCGCGGGCACGACCTGGAGCGCGCAGGGCGGAAAGCTCATCGGCAAAGAAGAGATCGGCGCAGGCGAATCGATCGGCGGCAAAGGCCAGGTCGGCTACAGCGTGGCGCTCTCCTCCGACGGCAACACCGCGCTGATCGGCGGTCCCGCCGACGTCAGCGCCGGCTCGCTCAGCGCCGGCGCCGCATGGGTGTTCACGCGCTCGGGCGGGATCTGGACCCAGCAGGGCGCGAGACTCACCGCCGGCGGTGAGATCGACGGCGGCGAATTCGGCGCGAGCGTGGCGCTCTCCTCCGACGGCAACACCGCTCTGATCGGCGGTCCCAACGACAACAACGGCCTCGGCGCGGCGTGGGCGTTCACGCGCTCGGGCGGGGTCTGGACCCAGCAGGGCACGAAGCTCACGGGCAGCGGCGAGAGCGGCCTGGCCAAGTTCGGCGCGAGCGTGGCGCTCTCCTCCGACGGCAACACCGCTCTGATCGGCGGTCCCACCGACGGCTCCTTCGAAACCGGCGCCGTGTGGGCGTTCACGCGCTCGGGCTCGGTCTGGACACAGCAGGGCGCGAAGCTCAGCGCCGGGCGGGCTGACCGCCAAAGGCGAATTCGGCGGCAGCGTGGCGCTCTCCTCCGACGGCAACACCGGCCTGATGAGCGCTCCCAGCAACAGCACCAGCGTCGGCGCGGCGTGGGTGTTCACGCGCTCGGGCGGCGAATGGAGCCAGCAGAGCGGTGAACTCAAAGGCAGCGCCGAGGTCGGCGCGGGCGAATTCGGCAAGGGCGTGGCGCTCTCCTCCGACGGCAACACCGCGCTGATGGGCGGACCCGGCGACAACACGAACGTCGGCGCGGCGTGGGTGTTCACGCGCTCGGGCGGCGAATGGACCCAGCAGGGCGCGAAGCTCACGGGCAGCGGCGAGACCGGCGAAGGCGAATTCGGCACGAGCGTGGCGCTCTCCTCCGAAGCCACGACCGCGCTGATCGGCGCCGCCGCCGACAACACGAAAGTCGGCGCGGCGTGGGTGTTCACGCGCTCGGACACGATCTGGACCCAGCAGGGCGCAAAGCTCACGGCGAACAGCGGGGAAGAGATCGGCGAAGGCTTATTCGGCTTCAGCGTCGCGCTGTCCTCCGAAGGCAACACCGCGCTGATCGGCGCTCCCGGCGACAACATCAACGTCGGCGCAGCCTGGGTGTTCGTGAACACCGCCCCGACCGTCGTCACCGGCAGCGGCGTCCGCGGTCGCGCAGACCACCGCGACGTTGAACGCGACCGTGAACCCCGACGGCGGGAACGTCACCGAATGCAAATTCGAATACGGCACGACGAACGCCTACGGATCGACCGCGTCGTGCGCCTCGTTGCCGGGGTCGGGCAGCAGCCCGGTCGCCGTGTCCGCGGCGATCTCGGGCCTCACCGCGAACACCACCTACCACTTCAGGATCTCGGCGACCAACGCGGGCGGCACGAGCAAAGGCTCAGGACGAGACGCTCAAAACGCTGCCCGAACGCCCCGACGGTCGTGACGAAACCGGCGTCGCCGATCGCCCAGACCGACGGCGACGCTGAACGCCACGGTCAACCCCAACGGCGGGGAAGTGACCGACTGCAAATTCGAATACGGCACCACGACCGGATACGGATCGACCGCGTCGTGCGCCTCGCTGCCGGGGTCCGGGTCGAGCCCGGTAGCGGTTTCCGCGGCCGTCACGGGCCTCACCGCGAACACGACCTACCACTTCAGGATCTCCGCCACCAACTCGGGCGGCACGAGCAAAGGCGCAGACGAAATCGTCAAAACGCTGCCGAACGCCCCGACGGTCGTGACGAAACCGGCGTCGCCCGTCACCCAGACCACGGCGACCCTGAACGCGACCGTCAACCCCAACAGCGGCGAAGTCAGCGACTGCAAATTCGAATACGGCACGACGGAAGCCTACGGATCGACCGCATCGTGCTGCCTCGCTGCCGGGGTCCGGGTCGAGCCCGGTAGCGGTGTCCGCCGCGGTCTCCGGCCTGACCGCGAACACCACCTACCACTTCAGGATCTCCGCGACCAACGCCGGCGGCACGAGCAAAGGCTCTGACGAAACGCTCAAAACGCTGCCGAACGCCCCGACGGTCGTGACGAAACCGGCGTCGCCGGTCGCCCAGACCACGGCGACACTGAACGCGACGGTGAACCCCGAAGGCGGGACGGTCAGCGACTGCAAATTCGAATACGGCACGACGACCGCCTACGGATCGACCGCGTCGTGCGCCTCGCTGCCGGGGTCGGGGACGAGCCCGGTCGCCGTGTCCGCGGCGGTCACGGGCCTCACGGCGAACACCACCTACCACTTCAGGATCTCCGCGACCAACCCGAGCGGCACGAGCAAAGGCGCAGACGAAACTCTCAAAACGCTCTCCAACGCCCCGACGGTCGTGACGAAACCGGCGACGGCGGTCACCCAGACGACGGCGACGCTGAACGCGACCGTCAACCCCAACGGCGCGACGGTCACCGACTGCAAATTCGAAGTCGGCGAAACGACTCGTTTACACCTTCACGCGTTGCCGTGCTCCGCGCTGCCGGGGTCCGGGACGAGCCCCGTCGCGGTGTCCGCGACGCTCGAACCCTTCAGTCTGGAAGCCAACACCACCTACCACTTCAGGATCTCCGCGACGAACGCGAGCGGGACCAGCGTCGGCGCAGACGAAACGTTCAAAACGCTGCCGAACGCCCCGACGGTCGTGACGAAACCGGCGTCGGCGGTCGCCCAGACCACGGCGACGCTGAACGCGACCGTGAACCCCAACGGCGGCGAAGTCAGCGACTGCAAATTCGAATACGGCACGACGGACGCCTACGGATCGACCGCGTCGTGCGCCTCGCTGCCGGGATCGGGGACCAGCCCGGTCGCGGTGTCCGCGGCGGTCACGGGCCTCACCGCGAACACCACCTACCACTTCAGGATCTCGGCGACCAACCCGGGCGGCACGAGCAAAGGCTCAGACCTGACGCTCAAAACGCTGCCCAACGCCCCGACGGTCGTCACCGAAACAGCGTCGTCGGTCACCCAGACCACGGTGACCCTGAACGCGACGGTGAACCCCAACGGCGGCGACGGTGAGCGACTGCAAATTCGAATACGGCGCAACGACCGCCTACAGTTCACCGTGCCGTGCTCCTCGCTGCCGGGGTCGGGGACGAGCCCGGTCGCCGTGTCCGCGCGCGGTCACGGGCCTGACGCGCGAACACCACCTACCACTTCAGGATCTCCGCGACCAACGCCGGCGGCACGAGCAAAGGCTCTGACGAAACGCTCAAAACGCTGCCGAACGCCCCGACGGTCGTGACCAGCAGCGGCGTCGGCGGTCACCCAGACGACCGCGACGCTGAACGCGACGGTCAACCCCAACGGCGGCGAAGTCAGCGAATGCAAATTCGAATACGGCACGACGACCGCCTACGGATCGACCGCGTCGTGCGCCTCGCTGCCGGGATCGGGGACGAGCCCGGTCGCCGTGTCCGCGGCGGTCACGGGCCTCACCGCGAACACCACCTACCACTTCAGGATCTCGGCGACCAACGCCGGCGGCACGAGCAAAGGCTCTGACGAAACGTTCAAAACGCTGCCGAACGCCCCGACGGTCGTGACCGGCACGGCCTCCGCGGTCAGCCCAGACCACGGCGACGCTGAACGCCACGGTCAACCCCAACGGCGGGGACGGTCAGCGAATGCAAATTCGAATACGGCACCACGATCGCCTACGGATCGAGCGCGTCGTGCGCCTCGCTGCCGGGGTCGGGGACGAGCCCCGTCGCGGTGTCCGCGCGCGGTCACGGGCCTCACGCCGAACACCACCTACCACTTCAGGATCTCGGCGACCAACGCCGGGCGGCACGAGCAAAGGCTCAGACCAGACGTTCACGACGACGCTCGCTGCGCACTACTTCAGCAACGGCGTGAAGCTCGCCCCATCCAACGGAGAAGCGAACAGCGAAGAAGAAACGAGGGTTGTGATCGGGTGGGGCACGCTCGAACTGAAAGGCGAAAGCGGCGCTGCAGCAGGCGAGGAACCTGACCTGCCACACTGTAACCGCAGGCTTGGTCTGGAACCCCGAAACGCCTGCGGGCGCCGCCGGTCGCGGCAGCACCGAAACGTTCGCCGTGTTCGCCTGCCAGAGCAACATCTGCAAAGCCGGTGAAGTGACGAGCGTCCAGCCGGCTTCCCTGCCGTGGCCCTCGGAACTGATCGGCACCACCCCGTCCACGTTCAGGAGCAGGTCCACGGGCGTCCGCGTGCTCGTCACGTGCAACGGGGTTGCCACAGCTCCCTTCGAAGGATCGGACGAACCCCTGGCTCCGGCGGGCTCGCACAAAGGCAGCAGCGCGAAATCCCCCGGATTCAGCGAATTCGACCCGGGATCCGGCGAACTGAAACTGGTCGCAGCCTTCGGAGGAGCGGTACTGGGATCGAGCAAGGTCATCGGTGAAGTCAAACTCCTCGGCTACAACGAAGAGGAACTCATCCAGGCCAGATAGGCACCCCGTGGGCGACCTGCCAGGACAGCGGCGACGCGCCAGCATATGTTGTGAACGGCTGAGAGGCGCCTCAGCCTGGGCGGTGGCTCAGATCTGCCCGCGCACCGCGCCACCGGGGAACCGAGCGGTGTGGATGCTGACGTAGAATTCCTGCGGTTTAGCGCCAAGCAGCCCGAGAAAGACCGAATTCTCGGGGATGCAGCCCGAGGCCTTGTAGGGGTGCCCGAGCGGATATCCGTACCTCCACGACCCCGGCGCTGCCGCGCGGTAGATGCGCGCCACCGTCGGCGCCCCGACGTTCTTCAGCTGCGAGAACGTCCAGCACAGTTCATTGCTTGAAGCGTTGACGCTGATGACCGCGCGGCCAGATGCGTTTCGCGCTCCAGCTGGGGCTCGAGCGACGCCGGTAACCGCGGTCGTGGTGGCGCTCGAAAGGTCGACGCCGTAGGTGACCGACTTGACCGGCGGCAACTTCGGGAACGTGGTGACGCCCGGCGGAAGTGGGGCACTCTTGGTCGCGGACTTGTGCGTGCTGCCACAGCCCACGAAGGCGACGACGAGCAGCGAAACGGCGGCGGTCCTACCCATGCTCTCCTCCCATTCCACGGGTTTCCACGGATTCCTGGCGCGCTGTCGTGCGCGGATGCGGCGGAGAACCGAACCTTACAGGCTGCGCGCACTGGCGGGCGCAGGTTCGCGGGGTGTTGCCTTTGAGGAAACCGGTCCGTTCGCAGGACATTCCACAAGGGCCGGAGACGTAATGCGAAGCGGTTTCGTCGGGTTGGGCCGGAGCGTCGTTTGCGGCTGACTCCGGGTGTCCGGTGGCCCCACGGTGACCCCAACCCGGGAGGATGGTGTCCCAGGCGTCTGCGCCGCCGGAGGGAACGCATCGTCGTCTGTTCCACACGGGCAGGTTCCCCGTCTAAGTGCCCCATAGGCGTGGAGTACCTCCGCCAGATGTGCCGTGCGGGGCCCAGCGAGCGTCACTACTCGGCGACGGCGCTTAAACCGGTCGCCTAAGAAGGTCTAGCGAAACGGGTAGCAAGACTGCCTCTCAGCAGCCGTTCGATCGCGTAAGCGTAGGACGACGGGTTCGTCAGCGAGGTGACTTCGAGCCTCCGCGACGCGCCCCCAGTCTGGCCGATCAGCAGGGCGGGGGTGTCATTGAGGCCCGCCTTGCTGGCAGCCCGCGCGTCGCTGGCGATGGTGTTGGCTAGTTCCGTCCCATTCCTCGCGGCGGTCCAGGCGATCAGGTTCAGCCCGGTCACCTGCTGCGCCAGTCCCTGGAGGTAGCGTTCGGTGACGTAGCCGCTGTTCTCTTGGCCCTGCTCGTGATAGAAAAGTCCGATGTATTCCCACATGTGGTTCTGCCTCCCGGCAGCCAGGGCCGCGACCTGTTGGGTCTTGAACGTTTCTGGGTCCAGGGTAGCCGTCTTCAACGAGCGGTATTCGATCTTGAGCTTCCCAACGCGCACGTAACTCTGAATCAGTGAATGCAGCGCGCCGAGCGTGAACCGCTCGCAGAACGGGCACTGCAGGTCGCCGAAGTACTGAAGTGTCACCGGGGCCTTCGGGTCGCCCAGGGTGTTTCCGCGCTGCGGGATGCCTGCCAGCAGCGACATAACCTCACCGCCCGCCCTTTTCGCTGGCGTGCTGTTCGGCTTCGGGGTGCTGGTTGGCATCGGGTAGCCCTTTTTAGAGCTGCCGCCGGTGGCGATCAGGATCACGACCGTGATCGCCACGCCGATCCCCACGACGATCCCGAGCCGCCTCAACCCACGTTCTCCTGCGACTCCTCGGCGAGGCGTTCGGCGGCAGCACGGATCTCGTCGATGTCGGAATAGACGGTCCACCGCGTTAGCAGGCTGTTTCCGCAGTCCGGGTCAATGACGGCGAACAGTTGGTCGAGGTCGTACTCGCGGTTGTTCACGACAGTGAAGAGACCACGCACAAGCTCGACCGGGTCGGGGGTCGTGGGCTCCTCGGGCATCGTCGGGTCAGTATCCCGCACCGTCATGGCCCGACGTTGCCTGGACGCTCGGCCATCGGCCTGAGGCTACCCGCCGCCGCCGTTGTCCCTGCGGTGTGATCGGGGCGGGTGGCCCCATGGCCCCAAGGGGCATTGCTCACTGGATCACTCCACAAGAAAACCCCGCCTGAGCGGGGCTTTCCTGAGAGCCGGAGAGCGGACTCGAACCCGCTGACCCCCTGTTTACAAGACAGGCGCTCTACCAGCTGAGCTACTCCGGCGCGAGGGGCTGGGAGGCTACCCGCCAACTGTAACGGCGCGCTCGGGGGCGGTGTATCTAAGGACATGGAGCATGGCGTCGCACGGACTGGAGCACGACAGCAGGACCCCGCGGGCCTCGCCGGCTTTCGCGAGCGCAGCCTCGAGCGGGGCGTGAACCCCTTCCTGTACTGGACGCTCAGGGCGATCCTCGTGCCCTTCTTCCTCGTCTACTTCCGCATGCAGCGCACCGGCCGCGAGCACCTGCCGCGCAGCGGCGCGCTGATCCTGGCGTCCAACCACCGCAGCTTCCTCGACCCCTTCGTGATCGGCTCGCTCGTGCGCCGCCCGGTCTACTACATGGCCAAGCGGGAGCTGTTCGAGAAGCGCTGGCAGGCGTGGATCCTGAACGCGCTCGGCGCCTTTCCGGTCGACCGCGGCGCCGGCGATGAGGCCGCGATGGACACCGCCCGCGCGATCCTCGCGCGGGGAGACTGCGTCGTCCTCTTCCCCGAGGGCACGCGCGTGCGCCGCGGCCCGCTGGGCGCTCCCCGGCGCGGCGTGGGTCGCCTGGCGCTCCAGACCGGCGCGCCCGTCGCCCCGGTCGCGGTGATCGGCACCGATCAGGTGCGCAGGGGCTGGCGCATCCGCCCGCGCAAGGTCCGCCTGCGGGTCGGGGCTCCGCTTCTGTTTCCGAGTGTCGAGGAGTGCTCGCCGGCACGCGCGGCGTCGGTGACCGAGCGCATCTGGGCCTGCGTCCGCCTGCAGTGGGCCTGGCTCGGCGGCGCCGAAGCGCCGCGCGAGGAGGCCGAGCGCCCGCCCGCCAGCGCCCCGGCCGCGCGCACCGGCGCATCTTCAAGGACTCCCCCGCACGTGAGGAGGCCCGCGCGGCCTGACGCGCGGACCCCCGCCGGCGGGCCCGCGAGGCAAAGGCCGGGGGATAGGGTGTGCGATGAGTGACAGAGCAAGCACCTCAGAAGTCGAAGGCACAGCTCGACGCGGAGTTCTCAGAGCTCTACCGGGCCCACCTGCGCGACGTCTACAGCTACGCCTACTACCGGGTGGGGGACCACCACGACGCGGAGGACCTGACAGAGCAGACCTTCCTGCAGGCCTACCGCCACTTCGAGCGCGCCCAGCGCGAGTCCGACGGACGGCCGCTGCGTCCGTGGCTGATCCGCATCGCGCACAACCTTGCGGCCAACCTCTACCGCGACCGCTCGCGCAAGCCCTCCTGGCCGATCGACGAGACGACGACGCTCGCCGCGCCGCACACGACCGAGCAGCTCGTCGAGGGACGCGACGAGCTCAGCCGGGTGCTGGACGGGGTGCGCCTGCTGCCGGACGATCGCCGCGAGGCATTGATCATGCGCTTTGCGCTCGGCATGGACAACCGCGAGATAGCGCGCGCCCTGGGCCGCTCGGACGGTGCCACGAAGGTTCTCATCCACCGGGCGATCAAGCAGCTGCAGGAGCTCGTCGGGGACCCTCTCAAGGACCACCGGGCTGGCGGCGGCGGCGGGTTCCGATCAGGACGGGGGAGCCGATGCCCCGCGAGGGTGATCACATGAGCGAGGCCCTGCCCAACTTCGAGGGGCTCCTGCGCGAAGCGCTCACGCCCGTCGAGCCGCCCGAGGATCTGATCGTGCGCCTCGAGGACACGCTCACCTCGATCACCGAGCTGGCCGCCGAGGAGCTCGAGGCGTGGGAGCTCTCGGCCATGCGCGATCCGCGCAACTGGGCCCGCCCGGCCGCGGCGCTCGTGGCCGGAACCGCCGCGGGCACGGCGCTCGTGGTCCTGCGCGCCCGCCGGCGCGGGCGCAGCTCCCCGGCTGCTCTGGGCGGCGTGCGCCTGCCCACCTTCGACCGCTCCGCGGCCGAGCGCACCCTGCGCGATCTCTCTCGCGAGACGCGCAAGCTGCTCGGCGACCGCTGAGGCCCGGCGGCGACCCCAACCGCAGCCGGTAGGGTCCCTGCCGCTCATGGCCACCTGCTATCGCCACCCCTCGCGGGAAACCGGGGTCGCCTGCTCGAACTGCGGGCGGCCCATCTGCCCGGACTGCATGACCCCGACCCCGGTGGGGATGCGCTGCCCGGAGTGCTCGAAACAGGGGCACGAAGGTGATGCGCATGCGCGACATGGCGACGGTCCCGCGCGTGACCTACACGCTGATCGCCCTCAACGTCGCTCGCGTTCCTCACCGAGCAGGGACAGTTCTCGCTGTTCGGCACGAACATCCACGGAACGGTCATCGACGAAGGCGTGCTCTACCGGGCGGCGATCGCCGAAGGCCATGAGTACTGGCGGCTCGTCTCGAGCGCGTTCCTGCACGAGAACTTCATCCACATCGGCTTCAACATGTACCTGCTGTACCTGCTCGGGACGATGCTCGAGCCGGGCATCGGCTCGCTCAGGTTCTTCGCCATCTACCTCGTATCGCTGCTGGCCGGGTCCTTCGGCGCCCTGTTCGCGACCGCCGCGCCGAGCCTGGGCGCATCCGGCGCGATCTTCGGCCTGATGGGGGCGGCCGTCGTGGAGCTGCGCTCGCGCCGCATCAGCGTGATGGAGTCGGGCATCGGCGGGCTGATCATCATCAACCTCATCCTCAGCTTCAGCCTGGCCAACATCTCCGTGGGCGCGCACATCGGCGGCCTGATCGGCGGCGCCGTGGCTGCGCTCGCGATCCGCACGGCGGACGCGCGCAAGGTGCCGGCGCTCGGGCTCATCGCCTGCGTCCTTCTGTGCGCGCTCTGCGTGCTCGGGTCGATCTCGGTCGCGGGCGCCTCCGGCACGGGCATCGCCTGAGCGACGCCTGCTCCTCAGAGCCGCGCGGCCGCGTCTGAGACGCACGAGCGCCTCGCCGGATGCCGGCACGGCGGGGAGGCACTCGGGGTGAAGGATGTGCGCGAGCAGCTCCAGGCCGTCGATCAGGCGCGGGCCCGGGCGCGAGAAGTAGGCCGAGGCGTTGACCGCCACGACCCTCGCGGCCCTCAGCCCTTCCAGCTCGTGTGCGTACGCCACGGCCTCGGCGTGCGCGCGCGGGGCGTCATAGCCGCAGGGCATGACCACCACCACCTCGGGCTCGGCGGCCGCGACAGCCTCCCAGGAGACGGTCTGCGAGTGCCCGCCGGCGACGCCCAGGACGTCCTCGCCGCCCGCCAGGTCGATCAGCTGGGGCGTCCAGTGGCCGGCCACGTACACCGGATCGAGCCACTCGAGCGCTGCCACGCGCGGCCGCGGCCGCCCCTTCACCGCCTCTGTGACGCGCTCGATGCGCGCGTGGGCGTCGTCCACGAGCGCTTGAGCCTCGCGGTCGCGGCCGGTCGCCTCGGCGATCGTCCTCGCGTCGCCCAGGGTCTCCTCGAGCGTGTTCGGGTCAAGCGAGATCACCCGCGGCTCAGAGGGCAGCTCCAGCGCCAGCTCCGCCACCTCCTCGTAGGAGACCGCGCACACCGGGCACAGGGCCTGCGTGACGATCAGCTCGGGCTCGAGCGCCGCGAGGGCCTCCCGGTCGAGCTCGTAGATGGCCTCGCCCTCGAGCGTCCGCTCGCGCACCGCCGCGTCGATCTCGCCGGCGCTCAGGCCGCCTGCGAGCACGTCGCGGGTGATCCGCGGGAGCTCGAGCGCTCCCGGCGGGTGGTCGCACTCGTGCGTCACCCCCACCACCTCGGGGCCCAGGCCGAGCGCGAACAGCAGCTCGGTCGCGTGAGGGACGAGGCTCACGATTCGCATGGGCAGACTGTACGCGCACGCCGGCCACGGTAGTCTCGCCCCTTGCAGATGGCACCGCTTCCCGACGCGGAGATCGAGCAGCGCCTGACCGAGATCGGCGGGTGGCACAGGGGCGAGGGCTCCACGATCGTCCGCGAGCTCAAGTTCGCCGACTTCGCCGCGGCGATCGCGTTCGTGAACGCCGTCGCGGAGCTCGCCGAGGCGGCCAACCACCACCCCGACATCCTCGTCCACGGCTGGAACATGGTCCGCCTCGAGCTCTCCACCCACTCCGAGGGCGGGCTCACCGGGGCCGACTTCAAGCTCGCCGGCCAGATCGATGGCATCCGCTGAGCGCGCGGACCGTCCATCCGCGTCTGACCATCGCCCTTGCTAGGTTTGACGGGTCGGCAACCGATGAACGACGACGAAGAACTTCCCCGAAGTAGCGTGGCCCTGACGGGCCACCCCTTCACCCGCGGTCCCGCCCGGGACAGCTCCCTTGCGAGACCCCTCTGCGCGCCGGGGATCGCCGGCCCGGCGTGAACGGCCTGAGGCTCACCCTCGCGGCCGTCCTGATCGCGATCAACGCGTTCTTCGTCATCGCCGAGTACGCCCTCGTGCGCTCGCGCCGGGCGCGCCTGGAGCTGATGCGCGACGAAGGACTGCGCGGGGCCGGGCTGGCGCTCGAGCAGCTGGGGAACATCAACGAGTACATCTCCGCCGTCCAGATCGGCGTCACCATGACCTCGATCGGCATCGGCGCGCTGGCCGAGCCCGCGCTGGCCGACATCCTCAAGGGCCCGCTCGGCGGCGCGAGCAGCGGGGCCGCCGTGGCCATCGCGGCGATCATCGCCTTCATCGTGATCGCCTCGGCTCAGCTGGTCGCCGGCGAGATGGTGCCCAAGTTCTACGCCATCGACCGCGCCGAGTCGGTCGCCCGGCGGGTCGCCCGGCCGCTGCAGACGTTCAGCATCGCTCTTCCATCCGTTCATCGTCGCCCTCACCGCCGTCGCCGACCGGATCCTGCGCCTGCTGGGTGTCGACATGAACGAGGAGCGGCGCGGCGGGTCGCCCGACGAGCTCAAGCGCCTGATCGCCGAGTCCTACGCGGGCGGGCACCTCGACCCGGGCGAGGCGGGCATGCTCACCGGCGTCTTTCACCTGCACGAGCAGGAGGCTCGCCAGGTGATGACCCCGATCCCCGCCGTCGTCACGATCGACGTCTCCCAGGACGTCGAGACGGCGCTGGCGCTGTGCGTCTCGAGCGGCCACACGCGGCTGGTGGTCACCGAGGACGAAGACCGCGATCGCGTGCGCGGGCTGGTGCACGTCTCGACGCTCGTCCGCCGGCTGATGCAGGAGGGACCGCACGCCTCGGTGGAGCCGATCGTCCACGACGCCCTGATCGTGCCCGAGACCAAGCCGCTCGACGACCTGCTCGCCGACCTGCAGCGCGAGCGCACGTCGCTGGCGGTGGTCGTGGACGAGTACGGCCGCGTCGTCGGAGTCGTGACGGTCGAGGACATCATCGAGGAGATCGTCGGCGAGATCGCCGACGAGACCGATCCCGCGGCGGGCGAGGTGCGAAGGCTCGCCGACGGCGACTGGTTCGTGCGCGGGCACGTCGCCGTCACCGACCTGGCCGACTACGGCCTGGACCTGCCGGTGGACACCGACGCCTACAACTCGATCGGCGGGTTCGTGTTCGCCGAGCTCGGGCGGCTGCCCCGCCGGGGCGACACCGTCAACGCCGACGGCTTCTCGATCCGGGTCGAGTCGGTGCGCGAGAACCGCATCGAGGCGGTTCGCATCCGCGAGCGCCGCCCGGCGCCGCCGTCGCGCGAACGGATCCTGACGCCGGAGGCGCTCCTCCGAAGCGCCTGCGCTGCGCGGCGGGCCTTAAAGACCTCCGGCCCGCGGGGGGAGCGGGCCGGAGGATGGTTGCACTGAGGAGGAGGCAGGTGTGCGTTGCGACCTACGTCGCATATACAAGTATCGCCACGGCGATCAACGCCAGCTAAAAGTCGCCGAAGTCTTCATAAAGGTCCAGAGGGCCCGTGAGGGCGGGCAGAATGCCGTCGGTGCGCTTCTCAGTAGGCGTGGAACCCGCGCCCGCTCTTGCGTCCGAGCGCGCCCTCTGAGATCAACTCGTCGACCTGAGCGGGGATCGTCTCGCCGATCGTCTCGCCGATCGCCTTCGAGACGTCCAGTCCCACGAGATCGAGCAGCGCCAGCGGTCCCAGCGGATGTCCGGCGCCGAGCTTCATGCAGGTGTCGACGTCGGCCGGGTCCATCCCCGTCTCTTCCAGCAGGCGCACCGCGCTGAACAGGTAGGGGAACAGCAGGCGGTTGACCACGAACCCGGGCACGTCGGGCACCTCCACGGGGGTCTTCTCGAAGGCCTCGCACAGCGCGAGCGCGCGGCTGCGGGTCTCCGGTGCTCGCCGCGGCCGGGAAGATCAGCTCGACCAGCTTCATCCTCGTCACCGGGTTGAACACGTGCAGGCCGAGGAAGCGCTCCGGGCGCCCGCTCGCCTGCGCGAGCCGCTCGACCGACAGCGAGGAGGTGGTGCTCGCGAGGATCGCCGACGGCCTCGAGCAGGGCGTTCAGTTCGGCGAGCAGCCCGGCCTTGACGTCGTGGTCCTCGACCACCGCCTCCACCACGAACGTGGCCTCGCGCGAGGGCCTGGGCGTCGGTCACGATCTGCACGTGCTCCGGGTCGACCTCCGCGTCGAGGCGGCTCGAGGGTCTTCTCGACGGTCGCCCGCGCGCGCTCGGCTGAGCCCTCCGAGCGGGCGAGCAGCAGCACGGGGCCGTGGTGGGCCGCGGTGGCGGCCAGACCGCAGGCGATCGCGCCGCTGCCGGCTATCGCGAGATGCTCGTTCACTCTTGCTCTCCTGTCTCGGCGATTGACTGACCAGTCAATCTATGAAGTGTGAAGCGATAGAGTAAGGGGTACGGGGGCCGGGCATCTTCCCGAAGCGCCCCGATCGATCAGGAGCGCCCCGGGTTCCCCTCAATAAACGCCGGGCAACAGACCTTAGGAGGACTCCTGAAATGAGGCAACCAGAGGGCCGCGAGGTCGTGATCGTCGAGGCGGTACGCACCCCGATCGGCCGCGGACACCGCGAAAAGGGCTACTACAAGGACACCCACCCCAACGCGCTGCTGGGCAAGACCTACACCGAGGTCATCGAGCGCTCGGGCATCGACGCCGCGCAGGTCGAGGACGTCATCGCCGGCTGCGTCCAGCAGTTCGGCGAGCAGGGCCTCAACATCGCCCGCAACGCCTGGCTGCAGGAGGGGCTGCCGATCGAGACGCCCGGCACCACCGTCGACCGCCAGTGCGGCTCCGCCCAGCAGGCGGTCAACTTCTCCGCGGCCTGATCGCCGCCGGCGTGCACGACGCGATGATCGGCTCGGGCGTCGAGCACATGGGTCACTTCCCGTTCGCCGCGGGCATGAAGACCCAGGAGGACTTCGGCTTCGCCTTCACGCCCGAGCTGATGGCCAAGCACAACATCGTCGGCCAGGGCCTCGGCGCCGAGATGATCGCCGACCAGTGGGAGATCCCGCGCTCCGAGCTCGACGAGCTCGCCGTGCGCTCGCACAGGCTCGCCCACCAGGCCACCGAGGAGGGGCGCTTCGAGCGCGAGATCGTGCCGATGACGGTCGACGGCGACACGTTCGTCACCGACCAGGGCATCCGTCCCGACACGAGCCTCGAGGCGCTCTCGCAGCTGAAGCCGGCGTTCAAGCCGGACGGCAAGATCACCGCGGGCAACGCCTCGCAGATCTCAGACGGCGCGGCCGCCGTGCTGCTGATGTCGGCTGAGAAGGCCAAGGCGCTCGGGCTGACCCCGCGCGCGCGGATCGTCGACCAGACGACCGTCGGCTGCGACCCGGTGAAAATGCTCGAGGGCCCGATCCCGGCGACGCGCAAGATCCTCGACCGCAACGGCATGAAGATCGACGACATCGACCTGTTCGAGATCAACGAGGCGTTCGCCCCGGTCGTCGCGGCCTGGCGGCGCGAGCTCAACCCGGACATGGACCGCGTCAACGTCAACGGCGGCGCGATGGCGCTGGGGCACCCGCTCGGCTCCACCGGCGCGCGCCTGATCACGACGCTCCTGCACGAGCTCGAGCGCTCCGACAAGGAGATCGGCTTCGTGACGATGTGCTGCGGCGGCGGTCTCGGCACCGGCACGCTGATCCAGCGGGTCTGAGGTCAGGCCCGGCCCGGCCCGGCCCGGCCCGCGGGCCGGGTACGCGCCGGCCTCAGCCGCTCGGTCCCCCGCCGGTCCAGTCGACCGCGATCGGCGGGAGGGCCAGCAGCGCGCGCCCACGTGGCCGCGTCGGTGACCCCGCTGGCCGGGATGCCGTGGGCGGTCTGGAAGGCGAGCAGGTTGGCCTTCGTCTGTGAGCCGAAGATGCCGCTGGTTTCCTGCGCGGGGATCGCGCTGGCGAGGTGCTCCTGCATCCACAGCACCTGATCGCCCTTGCCGCCGCTCTTCAGTTCCGGGTAGGAGGTGTTCGGCGTGACGCTGGTGAGCGGGGCCAGCGGCGCCGCCAGCGTCGCCCACAGGCTCGACGGGGTCTCCTGCCAGTCCCAGAAGGACACGCCCGTGGCGCCGTAGTCGACGGCCTCCTCGCGGAAGCGCAGCAGTTCCGCCGCGGAGACCTTGCCGTAGGTCTGCCCGAGCGGGAAGATCGGGCGCCCGTAGATGCGGTTGGCGATGTAGGTGTTGGCATACACGGTGTCCACCGAGATGCCGATGTCCTTCCAGTACATCTGCGGCACGTTGTACTGGGCGCCGTTCGCTCCCAGGAACACCGAGTAGGGGAACGAGGGGTGGTAGGAGACGTAGGGGAAGGCGGCGAGGCCCACCGGGTAGGCGGGCCCGACCTTCGCGCGCAGGTCGGTGATGTAGGTCTGGGCCGCCGCGTAGTGGCCTTCGTACTCGGCCTCGGCGTCGATCACCAGGCAGTCGGCGCCGGCGGCCACCGCCCTGGCGCCGAGCTTGGCCTCGCCCGCCGGGTTGGTGCCGTACACGTACTGCCAGGCGCACACCTTCAGGCCGTTGGCGTGCAGTTCGGCCACGAGCTGGGCGGAGAACTGGCTCCAGTAGTTGCTGGAGCCGTCGGAGCTCTTGATGAACACGGTGCTGACGCCGGCGGCATGGGCCTGGGCGACGATCGAGGCGACGCTGCCGCCCTCGGAGCGGCTCACGTACCAGATCCACATCCCCTGGCCGGTGAACGCGGTCCCGCCGGCCGCACCGGCGTTGAACGGGGGATCCGTCCGCGCGGGAGGGTGAAGCGCGTGGCGATAGACGTATATCGGCCCGCAGGAGCTCGTGTGGCGGCCGTGGCCGATCAGCACCATGATGCGCCCGGAGTGCGCGCTGCTTGGGGACGGTCGCGATCAGCCCGGCCGCGACCGTGTGCAGGTGCGAGCCGGGGGAGGAGCTCGAGATGCGGGCCCCGGGGGTGCGGGGGAAGGCCACGATCATCCCCGCCTTCAGCCCCCTGCCCTGAAGCAGCAGGGTGCCGCGGGTCGACACCTGGCGCGGGTTGCCGCTGCACCTCGCGGCCGGCACGCAGCTGGCGCTCGTGATGCGCACCGAGTTGACGTGCGCCGCCGCTCGGCGCCGCCCGTGGCCGCGGTTCCGCCGGCGCCGGCCGCCGCGGCCGCTCCGGGATCGGCGCCCGAGGCGCCGATCAGCAACCCCAGGGCTGCTGCGGTGAGGAACCTGGATGGCTTGTGGGCGCCAGTGCGTGCCAAGTGGACTCCTCCGCGCCCGACGATGAGCACCTGTGCGACGAATCGCGGGCGATCGACCTTAGATGCTGTCCAACAGCAAACCGAGAAGCGGGACAGAAGTTGCGTTTGCGCGGCCTCATCCCCAGCGGAACCCCTCCGCCGAGGGCTGGCGGCCAGGGGGCTGGACGGTAGGCCGGTGGGTGTGACGGGCAGGTTGAAGCCGGTGGGCGCGACGTCGTTGGGAGCGTCGGCGTGGAACAGCGAGGCGAGGTACTGGATGTGCTCGCGCCCCACGCCCAGCTCGAACTGGCCGCCGCCGTAGTTGCCGATTGCATGTGCCGCGCAGTAGTCGTAGGCGTCGAGCAGGTTGCGCAGCCCGCCGAGGCGCGAGGGCTTGATGTTGACCATGCGCGGCGGGTAGGGCAGCGCCTCGATGTCGGCGATCGAGTGGATCGTCGCATCCCAGGAGAAGCGCGCGCGGTGGGGGGCGAGCACCGCGTCGGTCTCGGCGGTCAGCGCCGGATCCTCGATCCAGGCGTCGGGGAACGCCTCCGCCACGCGCTGATACAGGACGGGGTCGGCCGGCTGGTCGACGATCGAGCCCGAGTAGTAGCCCTTGAAGTCGACCGAGTCGACGGCGCCCGTGTCCTTCAGCTGCAGCGATCAGATCCTCATCCCAGGAGCTCGTGGGGTCGAGCTTGAACATCAGCCCCGGGTAGAGCTCGAGGCGCTCGCGCACCGGATCGAGCGTCGGGGGCTCGCCGAGGCGCAGCGAGACGACGAAGCGCACGGCACCCGGCTCGCGCCGAAGCGCGGCGTGAAGCGTGGTGTGCGCCTGGCGCAGCGCGAGATCGAGCGCCGCCGATTCGTACGCCCAGGTGCGATAGCGGGCCGAGACCTCGCGCTGCGGCGGCTCCTCGAACAGCGACAGGCCCGCAAGGTGCTCGGCGAACGAGCCGAGCGTGAAGCGCCCGGCGAGCGGCAGGACCGGGCCGGCCGCCTGCATGATCTCCTGGTCGACGGCGTCGTAGGTGACGTCCTCGCCGAGGCCCTCGCTGCCCGAACCGCGCAGGCGGATGACGGTGCTCTTGCGCTCGAAGTCGCTGGAGACGTTGGCGGAGAGGGGATCCAGGGCGTAGTCCTCGATCTGCACGGGCATATCGGCGAGCAGCTCCCAGGTGCTCACGCCGAGGCCTCGCCTTCGAGGCGGCTGACCAGGTCGTCCAGGCGCAGCTCCTCCAGGGCACCGCCGACGGCCGCGAGCTCGTGCGCGCACAGTTCGATCAGCGACTTGCCCTCCCTGACCAGCTCGAGCGTCTCGTTGAGGCTCGCCTCGCCGGAGTCCAGGCGGCGGATGATCTCCTCGACGCGCGCCGAGGCCGCCTCGTATGTCTGTGGTGCCTGTGGTGTCTCGGTCATCGATCAGGGCTCATCGTGCAGGATCTTCGCGGGGACGGCGCTGTCGGCGAAGCGCAGCCGCACCTCCTCGGCCGCGCGTGCCCGCGCTGCCGTCAGGATGCGGCTCCCCGTCCGGTGACTGGACGAGGACGTAGCCGCGCTCGAGCGTGCGCTGGGGATCGTGGCCGGCGAGCGCGAGCGCGAGCCGCTCGAGATCGGCCGGCCGCCGCCGGCGGCAGTCGAGGAGCGCGGCGTCGGCCTTGCGCGCGAGCACGAGCGCGCGCTGGCGGGTGAGGCTTCCCTCCGACTCGATCCGCCGGCGCCGGGCCGGCGCGGATCTCGCGCAGGTGCTGGTGAAGGCGCGTGCGCTGACGGTCGATCTGCGTGGCCGGCGCGCGCGAGAGCGTGGCGAGCAGGCGGGCGCGCGAGACGACGGCCTGGCGGCCGTGATCGCGCAGCCTGGCGGCGGACGCGGCCTGCTGGGAGCGGGCGCGCATGCAGTCCACGCCCACGGCCGCCTCGGCGGCGTGGGTCGGCGTCGAGCAGCTGACGGCGGCCACGTCGTCGAGCAGGGTGCGGTCGGTGTGGTGGCCCACCGAGGCGATCACCGGCACGCCCAGCAGTGCGACCGTGCGGCAGAGGGTCTCATCGCAGAAGCACAACAGGTCGGCGAGCGAGCCGCCGCCGCGAGCGACGATCACGACCTCCACCTCTCCCACGGCCAGGAGGTCCGAGAGCGCGCGCACGATCGCGGGCGCGGCATGGCGGTCCTGGACGGGGGCGAACCCCCACACCAGGCGCCCGGCCCACCCGCGCCGGGCGAGCGCGGCGAGGACGTCGTCGCGGGCCTTGCCGCCCTCGCCGGTGATCACGCCGATGCTGCGGGGCAGCAGCGGGCGGGCGAGACCCTGCTGGAGCTGCAGCAGGCCCTCGGCGTCGAGCTGCTTGCGCAGGCGCTCGATGCGCGCCAGCAGGTCTCCCTCGCCGGCGACCCGCAGGTCGGCGACCGCGAAGGAGAAGCCGGGCGAGGAGGTGGCGCTGCCCGGGTAGTAGTCGCAGCCGCCCGCCACCACGATCTGCATGCCCTCCGCGGGCGCGCCGCCGGCGCGGGCGACCATCGCCTCCCAGTCCTTCAGCCAGGCTGCGCAGGGGATCGCGCCGCCGGCGTCGCGCAGCTCGAAGTACATCCGCGCGCGGGAGGGGCGCAGGTTCACCAGCTCGCCCACCAGCTGGACGCGGGTCAGGGAGCGGAGCTTCGAGCGCAGCGCGGCTGCGTACTCGCCGACGGGGAACGGTCCCGCCAGCGTGCTCTCCGGGATGCCCGCTCGGGCCGGCGCGACGGAGGAGGGCGAGGTGGACATCGAGTTCAGCATAGGCGGTAGGATCGACGTCGATGCGGCGCTGCGGACCCCGGCCGGACTCCTGAAGCCGTGGCCAATCGCAACAAGGGCCGGGGCGGACGCTCGCGCAAGCGGCGCCCCGCCCGCGCAGCCGCCGCCAAGGCGCCCTCGGCGTCTGACGACCACGGCCGGAGCAGAGCGGCAGCGCGAGCGCGCACCGTCGCTAGACCCAGCGTGAGCAGCGCCGGCGCTCGCGCCTTCAGGGAGCGGCGCAGCGCACGGGCAGCGGGCTCACGGGCACGCTGGCACTCGGCGAGCGTCCGCCGGCGCCGTGGCACCCGTGGCCGCTGTCTGAGCTGCTCATCCTGGTCGGGGCGGTCGGCGCGCTGATCGGCCTGTACAGGCGGGAAGCCGGCATCCCGCTGCTGCTGGCCGGGCTCGGGGCGGTGTTGATCGGCACGGTGGAGGTGACGCTGCGCGAGCACCGCAGCGGCTACCGCGCGCACACGCTGATGCTGACGCTGCTGCCGGCGATCGCCGTGTACACGGGTCTGGTGATCCTCCTGCGCCCGCCGCTGGCGCTCAACCTCGCGCTGCTGGCGATCGTCGGCGGCGTGAGCGTGCTCGTGTTCAAACGGCTGCGCGCGCGCTTCCTGGACGCGCGCCGCGAGCGAGCGCTCGCGGCCAGGCGGTGAGCGCCCGCAGGCTCAGGCGTGCTCGAGGTCGGACGCGTCGAGCGAGGGCAGCGGCGGCAGCGGCCGCTCGCCAGGATCGCTCAGCTCGCCGCGGGTCTCGCCGCTGACGCCGAGGCGTTCCAGGCGCGCGATCTCGCGTTCGCCTTCCACGCGCGCCGGATCGGAGGGTTCCAGGCCGGCGATCAGGTTGGCGATGCGGTTGCGAAGCTGAAGCGCGAAATGCGGGGTGGAGGCGCCCATCAGGCGGCGCACGTCCTCCACGGTCACCTCGTTGGAGCCCTCCTTGCGCAGGAGGCGCTCGGGATCCTCGGCCTGGCTCAATTTCGTGCGGAGGGAAGGTAGGTCATTCGGCGGGCGATGTGGGGGTTTCTTCTTCGGAGGCGACGTGGCGGGGAGCGATCTCGAGCATGGAGTCGATTTCGGCCTGCGTGGGCAGCGAGATCGCCCGCTCGTCGCCGATCACCCAGCCGTGATTGTACGTGCCGTGGACGGGCTGGTACTGGGGCGCGCTGCCGTAGGCGGGCTGGATGTCCGAGAGGTAGCCGGCCAGGGCGGACGGCACGCGATCGGGGCTTTCGAGCAGCAGCAGTGGCGCGTAGTCGCCGCTGCTCGAGAGGATGGCGCCGGCGGGGGCGTCGAACGGGCGCCCGGCGTTCGCGAACGCGAGCCCGTGGCCGGGTTCTTTGACCCCCCACCCGAACGTGCCGTCGGTGAAGCGCGCGACGGCGTTCGCGTTCTCCACAGGGGTGCCGGATGCTCCTGAGGTGGGACCGCCGACGATCGGGGTGACATGGCCGAGGCGCGCGAGCGCGGCCAGCGCATGGTCGCCGACGGAGGGCGGGTCGATCACGTAGATGGCCGGTGAATGCAGGGCCTTCAGCGCCGTGGCGGTCGCCACCGGCACGGCTCCGGCGGTGACGAACAGGATCGGGGCGCCGCTCTCCGCGGACAGCCCGGCCGCGGGCATCTGCAGCGCCCGCGGAGCGTCGGAGGCGACGATGATCACCTCGCTGGGCGGGCGACCGCGGGCCAGGGCGATGAGCCGCTCGACGGCAACGGCCAGTTCCGCGGGCTCGCTCGCGGCGGGCACGGTGCGGGTGCGCAGGCCGTCGGGCACGGCCACCGATGTCCCGATGCGGATCACCTGGGCGCCTTCCAGGGCCGGCGCGCCGCGCGGGCGCAGGGCGTTCAGGGCCTGGAGGCTCACCTCGGGGAGGGCGTCGCCTTCGCTGTAGAGCAGCGGCGCGCCCAGCGGCGCGCTCGCGAGAACCGATGCGGCGATCGCGGCCGGCCAGTCGTGCGCGTCGACGAGCACGACCGCCTGCGGCCGCGTGGCTGCGGTCAGGCCCGGGTACACCGCGCGGGCCACGGCGGCGGCGTCGCTCACCGGATCGCCGCCTCCCAGGCGGACCGTGTTCCTCGTGGCCACGCCCACCGCGCCGCCGCCGCTCACCGAGGAGATCGACGCCGGCGCACCGCCTTCGGAGGGCGTTCCCGTGGCCGGCCTTGCCGCAGCCGGCGAGAATCGCGCCGAGAGCGAGAACCATGAGCCCGACGGCGAGCAGCCGAGGCGAGGGGACGGCGCGCATCCATGCCCACACTAGCGGGCGGATCAGAGGGGAGAGCGTGCGAACCGCGGTGCATCTCCTGCAAGCGTCCTTGCACTCTGCTAGCCTGCCGCGGAACGCCGAGTCCCTGATCAGACGTCAGGGAACGGGGGACCCAGATTGTTGGGGCTAATCACACGGTCGATCCGTGTGAAGCGCAGGCTCTTTCAGCGCTAGCCCGTCAGCTAACCCCGCAGGCCGACGAAAGAGGTTGTATTGCGGGTGCGAACCCTCAGAACGTTTTTCTGCAGCTTGACGATCTTGGCAGTCCCGGCCGCCCCTGCGCTGGCCGTATCGACCGGCGGTGCCGCTGCCGGCAGCCCGTCCCCGACGCCCGCCAAGAAGGCCAAGAAGCACCCCGCGGCTGCGGTCATCCCCCTGCACGCGGCGCCGATCACGGCTCGCACCCCGAACCTCGCCTACAAGGGCCCGGTCTATCAGAAGACCGTGACCGGCGAAATCGTGCCCTACCAGCCGCCCACGCCCACCGGCCAGGCCGGTGGCATCACCGGCGGGAGCCCCGTGGGGGTCGCAGCCAACACCAAGCCGCAGCTGCTCGTCCCCGGCTCGACGGCCCGCTACGTCAACGGCATGGCGGCCGCGCCGATCTCGGCGCCCGCGGCGGTGCAGGCGATCATCTGGGCCGGCGATCAGATCATCGGGCTGCCCTACATCTACGGCGGCGGCCACGCGTCGTTCGAATCGCCCGGCTACGACTGCTCCGGGACCGTCTCCTTCGCCCTGCACGGCGCGAGCCTGCTCACCGCCCCGGAGGACTCCTCCGAATTCATGGCCTGGGGCTCGCACGGAGTCGGGCGCTGGGTCACGATCTTCTCCAACGCCGGTCACGCCTACATGACGGTGGCGGGGCTGCGCCTGGACACCAGCGCGGCCGACGATCCCTCAAACCAGCAGGGCCCGCGCTGGCGCCCGCTGCGCACCGGCAACGGCGGCTTCACGGTCCGCCACCCGCTCGGGCTCTGAGGGGCTCTCCGGCCTCGCGTCGGCTAGGCTTGAGCCTGCTGGCCGATCTCCGATCGGTGCCCTGAAGAAAAGCAATAGGAGGATCAGATGGCCGGCTTGACCGGGCGCATGTCAACCGTCGTGAAGGCGAAGGTCTCGAAACTGCTGGATCGGGCCGAAGACCCAGCCGAGACACTGGACTACAGCTACCAGAAGCAGGTGGAACAGCTCCAGAACGTCAAGAAGGGCATCGCGGACGTGGTGACCGCCAAGAAGCGCCTGCAGATGCAGGAGTCCTCTCTGCAGCAGAGCGTGGTCAAGCTCGACACGCAGGCCCGCCAGGCCGTGTCAGCCGGCAACGAGGATCTGGCCAGGACCGCGCTCGAGCGCAAGAACGTCGCGCAGACCGAGCTCCAGGGCCTCGACGGGCAGGTCGCCGAACTCGAGTCCCAGCAGGAGAAGCTGACCGAATCCGAGCAGAAGCTGCGCGCCAAGATCGAGGCCTTCCGCACCAAGAAGGAGGTCATCAAGGCGCAGTACTCGGCCGCGGAGGCCCAGGTGCGGATCTCCGAGGCGGCGACGGGTGTGGGCGAGCAGATGGCCGACGTGGGCCTCGCGATGCAGCGGGCCGTGGACAAGACCGAAAACATGAAAGCGCGCGCCGACGCCGTGTCCGAGCTCGAGGCCGCGGGCACGTTCGACGACATCACCGCGCTCGGGTCCGGCGAAGACGACATCGATCGCCAGCTCAAGCAGCTCTCAAGCCAGCCGGCCGTCGACGACGAGCTGGCCAAGATGAAGAGCGAAATCGGCTCCGGAGACGCGTCCGCCGCACAGATCCCGGCGCAGAGCCAGGCGCCCGCCGCGGGCGCGGAGAAGCCCGAGGATGCCCAGCAGGCGCCGGCGGCAGGGGACGGTCAGACATGATCGTGCGCATCTCCGGCGAGGACCAGTACGAGCTCCCGGACGAGGACTACGACCGCTTGAACGAGCTCGAGAGCGCGGTCGTAGCGGTGGTCGAGGGTGGCCACGAGAACGGCTTCGCCGACGCCTACAAGGCGCTCCTGGACTACGTGCGCTCCAACGGCAAGCGGGTCGGCGCCGACGAGCTGCAGGCCTCGCGGGTGATCCTTCCCCCCGCCGATCTCACCTTCGAGGAAGCCGGCAGAGAGTTCACCGGCGAGGGCCTCATCCCCGACTGACAGCGGGACCGGGCGCGGGGCAAGCGCCCCCAACTCACATGACAGCGGGAGGAGGGGTGGGGGCAAGCGCCCCCGGGTCCCTCCTCTGCCCGGGGGCGCGTGTTCCCCGGCTCACGCGCCTGCGCAGGAATGACGCTGAGCCCAGCCTCCCCTGGCAACCGCCGCGACCCTATACGCGGTCGCGGGCGATTGCAATGAAACAAATGTCTACATTCTCAGATGGGGATGCCCCACAGCGGGAACCAGCGCTCGAGTTCCGGCTCCATCGGCAGTTCTGAAGCCATCTGCGCCTTGATCTGCAGCTCGCGCTCGGTCGATCGCTGCTGTGCCGCGGCGTCCTCCCCGGCGCCGGCGTGGGCCGGGCCGGAGTCGGGTACGAACGGATACCAGAAGCCGCGCTTGTAGTTGTAGATGAAGTAGATGCGATTCTTCTTGGCGTCCACGAAGGCGAACACCGCGCACAGCAGCCGCTCGCCATGACCGGCCGTCTCGATCGAGCCGGACACGGCGTTGATGCCGACGGCGAGGTCTTCCACGCTGGGCGCGCCCTCCGGGCTGCGCAGGATCATCCAGCGGTAGCCGTAGCTGTCGTCCTCGGTGGACACGCTCGTGCGCGCTGTCGCCGCCGGTGGCCCTCACGACCTCTTCCATGTCCCTGAGCGTCGCTTCGAACTCGCTGGTGGCAAGCGCCTGGAAGACGATCGCGGCGGTGCCGACGGGATCGATCTGGTGCTCCGCCTGGAGCGTCACGTAGGCGGTGGAGATCGCGAACAGCCGGTCCGGCGCGGGACCCTTGACCTCGTGGCGACCGGTGAGGATGTCGAGCAGGCCCACGGTCAGGCGGCGCTCTGCAGCTGGGACTCCAGCCGCTCCAGCGCGGCCAGCCGCTGCTCGAGCGGCGGGTGGTCGGCGAAGATGTTCATCAGCGACTTCTTGGTCCTGGCGGGCAGGATGAAGAAGGCGCTCATGCCCTCCACCTTGCGCAGGTCCTGGCTGGGCACCTGCTCCATCGTGCCGCTGATCTTCAGCAGCGCCGAGGCCAGCGCGCTGGGGCGCCCGGTGAGCACCGCGGAGCCGCGGTCGGCCGCGAACTCGCGGTAGCGCGACAGCGCCCGCAGCAGCAGGAACGAGATCGCGTACACGAGCACCGACACGAGCAGCACGAGCATGATGTCCTCCTCCTCTTCGTTGTTGCGCCCGTAGCCGCCGCCGAAGCCGCCGCCGAAGAAGAGCGCGAACTGGGCGATCAGCGAGGCCAGCGTGGCGAAGAAGCTCGCGAGCGTCATCACCATCACGTCGCGGTTGATGACGTGGGTGAGCTCGTGCGCCATCACGCCTTCGAGCTCGGCGGGGTTCAGCAGCTCGAGGATCCCGCGTGTCGCGCACACGGTCGTCGACTTCCTGCGTGCGGCCCATCGCGAAGGCGTTGGGCATCGGGGTCTCCATCACGCACACCCGCGGCTTGGGCAGGTCGGCCTGCACGCACAGGCGTTCGACGATCCCATGCAGCTCGGGCTCCTCGGCCGGGCGTGACCTCCTTGACGCCCATCGTGGCCATGGCGATCTTGTCGGAGGTGAACAGCTGCACGAGCAGCAGGATCAGCGCGATCGCCACAACCGAGATCGGCCGCCGCGCCGGCGGCGAACAGCACCCCGACGAAGACCACATAGACCAGCCCGAGCAGGAACATGGTCAGCAGCATGCGGGCCTGCAGGCCGTTGTCCTTGCCAAAGGTTGCGCGTCCCCTTGCCATGGGGGTGATTGTGGCAGACGGACATACGGGTGCCCTAAAGTGGCGCGAGGATCACGATGGCTGCCCCGACGACGCAATGAAGCCCGAAATCCACATTCTGGGCATCTCGATCAAGACCTTCGGCGTGACGTTCGCGCTGGGCTTCGTCGCGTGCGGAGCGGTCGTGGCGCGCCGGCTGCGCGAGCTGGGCAAGCCCGCGGACTGGGCGTATGAGATCGTCTTCGCCGCGCTCGTCGGCGGCGTGGTCGGCGCGCGCGTCTACTACCTGATCGAGAACTACAACCACGTCAAGCACGACCTGGCCGGGAGCGTCTTCTCGGGCTCGGGCCTCGTCTGGTACGGCGGCGCGATCGGCGGCGCGATCGGCGTGATCCTGTGGATGCGCTGGCGCCACGTGTTCGAACTGAGGATGTTCGACATGTGCGCGACCGCGCTCGCGCTCGGCTACGCGATCGGGCGCATCGGCTGCCAGGTCTCGGGCGACGGCGACTACGGGATCCGCTCGAGCCTGCCCTGGGCGATGGGCTACCCGCACGGGACGGTGCCCACGCCGCCGGGGGTGACGGTGCAGCCGACGCCGATCTATGAGACGGTCGCGATGTGCCTGCTCGCCTACGTGCTGTGGTCGCTGCGCGACCGCGTGCGTCCGGGGGTCATCTTCGCCCTGTATCTGCTGCTGAGCGGCCTGGAGCGGTTCCTGGTCGAGTTCATCCGCCGCAACAACGAGGTGTTCGCGGGGCTGACCACGCCCCAGCTCGAGAGCCTCGCGCTGATCGTGATCGGCTCGGTGTGGCTGTTCGCGATGGTGCGCCGCGACGGCATGGCGTCGCTGCGCCTGAGCACCGCCTGACGCTCACCGCCCGACGGCGTCTTTCGCCGGCAAGCGATAATCACGCGGCGATGGCCACCGGCACGAGTCTCTCAAGCGTATTCCCCCTCGGCACGCAGGCTGAACGAGCGCGGCCGCCTGGAGGTGGGCGGCTGCGACACGATCGAGCTGGCCAGGGAGTTCGGGACGCCGGCGTACGTCGTGGCCGAGGACGACCTGCGCGCTGCGCGCCCGCGCGTTCGTGCAGGCCGGGCAGGACACCGGCCAGGAGCACTTCCACGTGGTGTTCGCCTCCAAGGCCTTCCCCTGCACCGCCGTCCTGCGCGTGTTCGCGCAAGAGGGGCTGTGGTGCGACGTCGCCTCCGGCGGCGAGCTTCACCTGGCGCTCGAGGCGGGCTTTCGCCCGAAGCGGATCGTGTTCCACGGCAACGCCAAGTCAGAGACCGAGCTCGGCATGGCGCTGGGCGTCGGCGTGGAGCTGCTCGTGGTGGACAACTTCGACGAGATCGACCGGCTCGAGGGGCTGCTGGCCGAGCGCGGCGGCGCTGCCCAGCGGGTGCTCCTGCGGGTGACCCCGGACGTGCGGGGAGAGACGCACGAGAAGATCTCAACCGGCCAGGCCGACTCGAAGTTCGGCTTCTCGATGGCGGAGGTGGGCGAGGCGATCGCGCGCGTGCGGGCGATCGACGGGCTGATGCTCAAGGGCGTGCACGCGCACATCGGCTCACAGCTGCTCGAGCTCGAGCCGTTTCTGGACGCGGTCGACGAGCTGGCCGGCCTGGGCGACTTCCCGGTGTGGG
Source organism: uncultured Solirubrobacteraceae bacterium (assembly GCA_963821655.1). Taxonomy (GTDB): domain Bacteria; phylum Actinomycetota; class Thermoleophilia; order Solirubrobacterales; family Solirubrobacteraceae; genus Palsa-744. The sequence continues at coordinate 255,462 of CAWGER010000014.1, read as the reverse complement.
ACCTCGGAGGCGGGCTGGGCGTGCGCTACACCGAGGAACAGCCCGAGCCCGCCTGCGATCGAGGACTACGTCGGCGCGATCGTCGAGGCCGCGCAGGCCCACGGCATGGGCGCCGAGCGCCGGCTGCTGATCGAGCCGGGAAGGTCGCTCAGCGCGAACGCCTGCGTGACGCTGTACACGGTCGAGAGCGTCAAGCAGAACGTCTCGCGGTGGGTGGCCGTCGACGGCGGGATGTCCGACAACCTCCGCCCGATGCTCTACGGGTCGCCGTATGAGGCGCACGTGGCCGATCGCTTCGGCGGCGAGACGAAGTGCGTGCTCGCGGGCAAGCACTGCGAGTCCGGCGACGTGATCGTGCGCGATGCGCTGCTCTCGAGACCCGAGGCCCGGCGACGTGATCGTGACGCCCGCGACGGGCGCATACGGTTACGCGATGGCCAGCAACTACAACGGCGTCCCCCGCCCGCCGGTCATCTTCTGCTCGCGACGGCGACGCGCGCGTGGTTGTCCGGCGCGAGAGCTTCGACGATCTGACCGCGCGCGATGTCGCCGCAGAGGAGATCGCGCCGGATGCCGGCTGAGCCGAACGGCTCCGCCTCGACTTCAGGGTCGGCCTGCTGGGGCACGGCACCGTCGGCGCCGCCTTCTCCGCGCTGCTCGAGGAGCGGGCCGGGGAGATCGAGCGCTTCAACGGCCGCCGGCCGGTGATCAGCGGCGTCCTGACCCGCATCGCGCGGGAACTTCGAGGAGATCCTCGTCAGGGGCCGATCTGCTGGTCGAGCTGATGGGCGGGATCGAACCCGCCCGCGAATACCTGCTGCAGCGCGATGCGCGCGGGCAAGGACGTGGTCAGCGCCAACAAGCAGCTGCTCTCCCAGCACGGCGAGGAGCTGTTCGAGACCGCTCGCGAGCACGGCGTGAGGCTGCGCTTCGAGGCGGCCGTGGCGGGGGCGGTGCCGGTCGTGCGCGTGCTCGAGGAGTCGCTCTCGGCCACGCCCATCGAGCGCATCCACGGGATCGTCAACGGCACCACCAACTTCATCCTCACCGAGATGAGCAGCGGCTCGAGCTACGCCGAGGCGCTCGCCGAGGCCCAGCGCTGCGGCTACGCCGAGGCCGACCCGAGCGACGACGTCAGCGGCCGCGACGCGGCGGCGAAGATGGCGATCCTCGCGCGGCTGGCGTTCGGCACGCCCGTGCATCTGGACGACGTGCGCTACGAGGGCATCGAGCATCTCCACGGCGACGATCTGCAGTACGCGCGCGAGCTCGGACTGGGCCTCAAGCTGGTCGGCACCGCCGAGCGCCGCGACGGCGGCCTGTCCGTGCACGTGCATCCGACCTTCCTGTACGCCGGGCACCCGCTCTCCTCGGTGGCCGGGCTCGTTCAACGCCGTCACGGTCGAGTCCGAGCACGATCACCGAGATCACGATGTCGGGACCCGGCGCCGGCGGGCTGCAGACCGCGAGCGCGGTGCTCGGCGATGTCGTCAGCGTGATGACCGGCGGCGCCCGGCCGCCCGCGCCGCCGCTGCCGCTGAAGCTGATCAAGGACGTCGAGAGCGCCTTCTACCTGCACCTCGACGTGGCCGACGTGCCGGGCGTGCTGGCGGCGGTGACGAAGGTGCTCGGCGAGCACGACGTCTCGATCAAGTCGGTCGTGCAGCGCGGCATCGCCGAGCACGCGCGGCTGGTGATGGTCACCCACCCGGTGCTCGAGTCGAGCCTGCTGCGCGGCCGTCGCGCGAGGTCGACGCGTTCGACTTCATCCGCGCACCGACGCGGACCATCCGAGTGATCGAAGAGGAGTTCGGATGAGCCCTCCGATCGACATCGAGGAGCGCCTGCGGGCGACGCCGCCGGTGCCGCTGCCGCTCCTCGAAGGGGCGGCCTTCACGGGCACGCATGTGCCCCTGATCGAGCGCTACCACGAGCGCCTGCCGTTCGACGTCGGCGACAAACTGGTGAGCCTGCAGGAGGGCTCGACGCCGCTGCTGCGCGCGCCCGTGCTCTCGGAGATGGTCGGCGCGACCGTGCGCCTGAAGCTCGAGGGCGCCAACCCGACCGGCTCGTTCAAGGACCGCGGCATGACCTGCGCGGTCTCGGCCGCCGTGCGCGACGGCGCCAAGGCCGTGATCTGCGCCTCGACCGGCAACACGGCCGCGAGCGCGGCGGCCTACGCGGCGCGCGCGGGCATCACCTGCGCGGTGATCGTCCCGGACGGCAAGATCGCGCAGGGCAAGATGGCGCAGACGCTCGTGCACGGGGCCCGCGTGATCTCGCTGGCCGGCAACTTCGACCAGGCGCTGACGCTCGTGCGCGAGCTGACGGCCACGCACCCGATCGTGCTCGTCAACTCGGTCAACGAGTTCCGCATCGAAGGCCAGAAGACGGCCGCCTTCGAGATCCACGAGGCGCTCGAAGGGGGCTGCGAAGCGCTCTGCATCCCGGTCGGCAACGCCGGCAACATCACCTCCTACTGGCGCGGCTTCCGCGAGATGGGCGCGGCGCCGAGGATGCTCGGCTTCCAGGCCGCGGGCGCCGCGCCGCTGGTGGAGGGGCAGGTGATCGAGCACCCCGAAACGGTCGCCAGCGCGATCCGGATCGGCAACCCGGTGCGCTGGGAGGACGCGATGGCGGCCGCGACCGACTCGCGCGGCGCGATCCGCGTCGTGAGCGACGAGGAGATCCTCGACGGCCTACCGGCTGCTCGCCTCGCGCGAAGGGATGTTCTGCGAGCCCGCCTCGGCGGCCTCGGTGGCGGGGCTGCTCAAGTACGGCGCCGACGGCGCCGAGCAGGTCGTCTGCGTGCTCACCGGCCGCGGCCTGAAGGACCCGGAGACGGCGATCGCCAACAACGACGGCAGAGTGATCCAGTGCGTCGCGGAGATCGCGGCGATCGAGGAAGCGGTGCTGGGTGATCCGTAGGCGGGTCGTGCGGGTGCCGGCGTCCTCGGCGAACCTCGGCCCCGGCTTCGACTGCATGGCCGCCGCGCTGTCCCTGCATCTGGAGCTCGAGGTGGAGGAGACCGGCGAGTTCGCCGTGGAGTCGGAGCTGCCGGTCGCCAGGGGGCGCGAGAACCTGTGCGTGCGGGCGTTCGAGCGGCTGCACCCCGCCGATGGCTTCACGTTCAGGATCCGCTCGGAGATCCCGCTGTCGGGCGGGCTGGGCTCGAGCGCCGCGGCGATCGTCGCCGGGCTGATGGCGGCCGACCACCTGTTCGAGCTCGACGCCGACCGTGCTGTCCCTGGCCGGCGAGCTCGAGGGACACCCCGACAACGTCGCGGCCGCGCTGCTCGGCGGCTTCGTCGATCTGCGCCGACGGCGCAGGCGACCCGCTTTGAGCCGCCGACGGGACTGGAGGCGCTCGCGGTCGTGCCCGAGCGGCCGGTGCGCACGCGCGCCGCCCGCGCCGCGCTGCCCGCGCAGGTGCCGCTCGCAGACGCCGTGTTCAACGTGGCGCACGGGGCGCTGCTGACGCTGGGCCTGGCCCGCGGCGACTGGGACCTCGCTCGCGCGCGGGCTGCACGACCGCCTGCACGAGCAGCGGCGCGCCGACCTGTTCCCGCGCTCGCTCGAGCTGGCCGCGCGCGCGCCCGCGAGCTGGGAGCGCTCGGCGCGACCATCTCCGGCGCCGGCCCGACCGTGCTCGTGTGGTGCTTCTACGAGCAGACCGGCGCCGTCGCCGAGGCGCTGCGAGCGAGAGATCGAGGGCTGGGCGACGCTGCTGCGGGCGCCCGTTCGAGTCGCAGGGCGCCTACGTGGGAGAGCTCTGAGGGCGCCAGGCGCGAGCGCGCCGAGGGCCTACGCGGGCGAGCCCTGAACCACCCGGGCGAGCCGCTCGTCGGCCTGCTGAAGCCGGGCAGCCGCGCGAGCACTTCACCGGCGACGGCCACGTAGTCCGCGCCCAGGTCGGGCCGGTGGTCGAGGATCGACGTCGCCCGCTCGGCCGATTCGGCGTAGGCGATCGACGCGCGCACGACCGTGTCGAACACCACCTCCTCGCCGAAGCGCTCCTTCAGCGAGACCAGCGCCTCGCGCGAGTGGACCGTGCGCATGTCGGCCAGGTTGAGCAGCACGCCCAGCAGCGACAGCTCCGGGTTGAGGCTGTCGCGCGCCAGCTCGACGACCTCCATCGCCTGCTCGACGCCCTGCAGCGCGAAGTACTGGGCCTCGGCGGTGATCAGCGCCTGATCGGCGGCGACGAGCGCGTTGACCGTGAGCAGGCCGAGCGACGGGGGGCAGTCGATCAGGACCAGCTCGTACTCCTCGGGGACCGTCGCGAGCGCGCGCTTGCAGCGTCAGCTCGCGCCCCATCTTGCCGCCCAGCATCAGCTCGGCCTCGGCGAGGCGTGAGGTTGGCCGGGATCATGTCGTCGTGGATCGCCTCGACGGCGCTGGAGCGCCCGGAGAGCACGTCGGCGATCGTCGGCTCGACGTCGGTGGGCAGGTCGAAGTAGTCGGACAGATTGCCCTGCGGGTCGAGGTCGATCGCGAGCGTGCGCACGCCGCCGCGGCGAAACACGTCGGTGAGGGTGCGAACCGCGGTCGTCTTGCCCGTGCCGCCCTTCTGGGAGAGCACGGCGATCGTGTGTGTCATTGACCCGATACTACGCGCCGCGCGCACTCGCGCGCGGCGTCGGCACTCAGTCCGGGTTCCTGAGCCTGCTTCGGCTCGGGCGGTCTGGAGCGTGGCCTCCGGCGCGGGGTGCCACGCTCAGGAAGCTCAGGCGGTAGCGCCCGACGATGATCTCGTCGCCGTCCTGCAGCGCCTTGCCGTCGACCCGCGCGCCGTTCACGAACACGCCGTTGAGGCTGCGATCGTCGAGCACGCGCACGCCGTCGGGGTGGCGCACGATCAGCGCGTGCCGGCGCGAGACCGTCGGGTCGTCGAAGCGCACGTCGGCCGCGAGGCTGCGCCCGATGCGCGTCCACTCGCGCGTCAGCGCCACCGTCCGCAGCTCGCCGCCCTCGGAGTAGCAGAGGTACTCGCCCGGCTGCTCGATCTGCTCTCGCACCCTGGCCAGCTGCGCCTCGTGATCGGCGGGAGCGGGCTCGGACAGCGTCGCCTCCGCGTATCACGCGCGTGCCGCCCGGCGGGCAGGCGCTCGGTGCTGAACAGCGATGCGCGGACGAAGTCCCGGCCGCCGCAGCCCGGGCAGTCCGTCAGCGTGTCCGAGCCGGTCGAGCGTTAGTACGTATCCGCAGCGCTGGCAACGGAACGATCCTGCGCCGACGAATGTCCCTGAAGCAAGTGACTCCATGCTGTCCCCTCCCCTTTCTACTCGGTGCGGCCCAAGACACTCGTCGTTGAGGGAGACTCGTGGCGATCATAACAAGGCCGGGGATGCGAGCAACTCCAGAGGAGTTCCGCATAGCCAAATCTACTAGAACGCACCATTCCGGCAGGAGGTCGGGAGCCGGCGGCGAAATCCTCTCGCAGATGGCTTCTCCTCCTACACATGTGGAGCACTTCCAGCGCCTTCTGCTGCGCCACGGCGTCGGCGCCCTGGAGGCCGACCGCCACCGCTGCGTCGACTGCGGGCGCTCGCCGCTGATCGGCGAGTGCGTCCACCTGTACGAGGGGCGCGGCGGGCGGCGTCGTCTGCGAGCTGTGCCGCCAGCTGCGCCGCGAGCCCCCCGTGGCCACGCGAGCTCGTGCGCCACTCCGTGCACGGCCACACCGTGCGGCTCACCGCCCGCGCCGCCTAGCCGCATGCTCTGAGGGCGCCCGCCGCGCAGCCGCCGGCCATTAGACTGGCGGTCGCCGTGGACCCGCTGACCGTCTCGACCGTCGTCTCCGCTCCCCGCGAGCAGGTATTCGACTACCTGCAGGACATCGCCAACCACCCGGAGTTCACCGACCACTATCTCGTCGACTGGCATCTCACGCGCATCGACTCCGTCGGACGCGGGGCGGGAGCGCGCTTCCGCGTCAAGGCGCCCGGCAACCGCTTCAGCTGGGCCGATGTCACGTTCGCCGAGGTCGATCGCCCGCACCGGATCGTCGAGGTGGGCCGGACGGGCAAGAACAACCGCATCCGCACGCTGGGCGTCTACGATCTCGCCGCCGCGGCCGCGGCACCACGCGCGTGCGGTTCACGCTGCAGACGACGCCCGCGACGCTGACGGACCGCCTGATGGAGCGGTTCGGGGCACGCGGCTGGATGCGGCGCAAGAACGAGCGGGCGATGCGCCGGCTGCGCTCGATCCTCGAGCGCGGCGAGGACCGCGGGACGGCGCGTGACCGTCGCCGCCGGATAGACTGCCGCGTCGCATGTCCAGTCGCCTGCGCAAGCTCCCGCTCGCCGCGCTAGCCCTGCTTGCGGCGCTCGCGCTCGGCGCGTGCGGAGACTCCCACACGAAGGTCACCACCGGCACCTACGCCGGCGAGTCCGGCGCCAACGCCCCCTATCTGAACGTCGGGCCGCTGACCTACGAGGTCCAGCTCTCGCGCCAGCTCAACCCCTACGACGTCGAGGACGCCGCCTACCTGCAGGGCCTCACCCCGCTACAGCGCAGGCTGGGACCCGGCCAGGAGTGGTTCGGGGTCTTCATGCAGGTCTACAACAACAGCTCCCGCCCGCACGTGGCCTCCAACAGGCTCACGATCAGCGACACGCAGAACAACCTCTACATCCCCGTCCTCCCGGACGCGACCAACCAGTTCGCCTACCGCGGCGGCCTGATCCAGGCCAAGGGCCGGCTGCCGGAACTCAACACGGTCGCCGCCGACGGTCCCACCCAGGGCGTGCTGCTGCTGTTCAAGATCCACATCGTCTCGCTCGACAACCGGCCGCTCGAGCTCAGGATCGTCGACCCCTTGAACCCGGCTCGGACGGCTTCGGCCGAGCTGGACGTCTAGCGAGGCGTCCGTCAGTGGCCGGCGTGCAGGCCGGCTTCCAGCACCTCGCGGGCGACCGGGGCCGCGGTGTCGCCGCCGGCGCCGTCTTTGACGAGCAGCACGCCCACCACGATGCGCGGGTGGAGCGCCGGCGCGAAGGCGGCGAACCAGGCGTCGGTGTTGCTCGGTTCGTTGGACGCCTGGCAGCCCCGCCGCGCCGGATTCTGATTCGGGTTCGCCCGATTCCGAGCCGGAGGCGGCGCAGGCGGTCTTCAGTTCCGCCGTGCCGGTCTTGCCGGCGACCACGACCCCGGGGATCGCGGCCGAGGTGCCGGTGCCGGAGCGCACGACCCCGATCATCAGGTGGCGCACGGTGCGCGCGACGGCGGCGCTGAACGCCGGCACCTTCGCCGCCGCCGGGGCGCCGGAGGCGAACGTCGGCCGGGGCCTCTGTCCATCGTCGGCGATCGTCGCGGCGACGGTGGCCATCTCGAGGGCGCTCGCGAGCACCTGGCCCTGGCCGATGGCCGTCGATCCGACATCGAGTTCGCCCTGGATCTGTCCTGCCGGCGGCAGCGTGCTTTCCGCGGCGCCCGGCACCCCCGGCGCCTGGTTGAAGCCGAAGCGTTCCGCCGTGGCCACCAGGCGCGGCGCGCCGAGCTTCACCCCGAGCGGGGCGAACACCGAGTTGCAGGACACCGCGAAGGCCAGTTCGAGCGTGCCGCCGCATTCCTCGCCGTTGGCGTTGTTCAGCTTGACCCCGTCGAGCGTGGCGTAGGTCGCGTAGGGGAACACGCTGCGCGGGGTGGCGATGTGCGCCTCCAGGACGCCGCTCAGGGTGATCATCTTGAACGTCGACCCCGGCGGCTGCAGGCTGTCGAGGCCGATGCCCGCCACGGCCAGGATCTGGCCGGTGGAGGGCTGCATCGCGACGATCCCCCCGAGCTGGCCGCCGAGGGCCGTCACGGCGGCCCGCTGCACCGCTGGGGAGACCGTGCTGCGCACGGCGGGCGCCGGACGGGGTGCCGCGGATGCGAGCACGCGGTCCGGCCGTCCATGGCGCGTGCTCCCGCGAGCAGCTCGCCCCCGGGGGTGCCCCGCAGGCGGTCGTCGAGCGCCCGCTCGAGGCCGCTGACGCCGACGATCGCGTTCGCCGGCACCCCTTCGGCTTCCAGTTCCGCCCGCCGCGAGGCGGGGATCGGGCCGAGTGTCCCGACCACGGCGCTGGCCAGTTCCCCGAGCGGTTCGCTGCGTTCCAGCGACGTCGTCCGCGTGTCCGGAGCGCCGGTTTCAGGGCTCTCGGCCAGCACGGTCCCGTCGCGGGCGAGCAGCGTCGCGCGTCGCGGCAGCGTGGTGCGGCGGCTGAGGCGCTCGCCCGGGCGCAGTCCCGGGAACAGGGCCGAGCGCGACCAGGCGACGCGCGTGCCTTCGCCGCCGCCGGTGAGGATCTTCAGCCGGAAGGCGAGCGCCAGCGTGCCGAACAGGCGGGTTCGCACGCGAACGGGAACCGCCACTTCATCGCCGGGGAGGCGAGCGGGGCCTGCCCGCGAGGACCATGCTCGTGGCGGTCGCCGTGCTCAGGTCCTTGCGGTAGGCGTCGGCGAATCCGACGATCGAGGCCGGCCGGGCGGAGGCGTCGACGTCGGAGTACATCCGCGCGTAGTCGCCCCGCGTCCAGCCGTGGACGAAGCTCTGAGCGAGCGTGTGCGCCGAGGAGCTGGCGTGGTTCGCGCCCACGATCGCGCCGATCGCGAACGCCACGCCGGCGATCGCGATCACGGGGCGCGCGCGTCGCAGGCGCTGTGCGTGGTTTTCAGTCAGGGAGCGGTAGAACATGACTGGTGACACAGCTCGACTGGATCATTGTCGCGTTCGCGGCCGTGCTCGCGTGTTTCGGCTTCCGGCAGGGCTTCATCGTGGGCGTGCTGTCCTTCGCCGGGTTCGCGATCGGTGCCTTCCTCGGCACCCGTCTGGGTCCTCTTCTGCTCGCGCGGGGATCGGCCTCGCCCTACGCTCCCGCCTTCGGCCTGATCGGCGCGCTGCTCGCCGGCGCGATCCTGGCGAGCGGCCTCGAGGGCGTCGGCTTCAAGCTGCGCCGCACGCTGATCATTCCGGGCCTGGGCCTCCTCGACGGCCTGCTCGGTGCGCTGCTCGGGGTGGCCCTGGGCCTCGGCATCGTCTGGATCGTCGCCGCCGTGGCCGCGCAGACGCCCGGGCAGACCGCGCTGCGCGCCGACATCCAGCGCTCGGCGATCCTGCGCGAGCTCAACGAGGTGCTGCCGCCCTCGGGCGCCATCCTGAACGCGCTCGCGCGGCTCGACCCGCTGCCCTCGATCACCGGTCCGTCGCCGGACGTCGCGCCGCCCGCGCCCCGGATCGCGCGCGCCCCGGCGTGAGGACGCGCCGCGCGCAGCGTCGTGCGCGTGCTCGGGACCGCCTGCGGGCTGGCGATCGAGGGCTCGGGCTGGGTGGCCGAGCCGGACCTCGTCGTGACCAACGCGCACGTGGTCGCCGGCGAGCAGGACACGACCGTCGAGGTCGGCGGCCGCTCGCCCGGACTGCCCGCGCGGCCGATCGCGTTCGACCCGAACGAACGACATCGCCCTGCTGCGCGTCGAAGGCCTCGATCTGCCCCCGCTGAGCCTCGTCGGCGATCCCCCCTCGGGCCGGGCGGGGCGATCCTGGGCTACCCGGAGAACGGCCCGTTCAACGTGGAGCCGGGGCGGATCGGGCGCACGCAGACCGTGCTCACCCAGGACGCCTACGGCCGCGGACCGGTGTCCCGCCTGCTGACGCCGCTGCGCGGCCTGGTGCGCCCGGGCAACTCCGGCGGCCCGCTCGTCGACGGCGACGGGCGCGTTCTGACGACCGTGTTCGCGAGCACCGTCGGCGGCGCCGCGCACGGGGGCTACGGCGTGGCCAACGCGACGGTGGCGACCGCGCTGGCCGACGCCAATGCGCCTTCCGTGCTCAACGGGGAGGTCGGCACGGGGCCCTGCACGAGCGGGTGAGGAGGGGATGCGGCGCTCGGGCCGAGCGGTGCGGCCCGCCGCGGCCGCGGCGTGCCGTCCAGTTGCCCACCCGCTACGCTGACCGCGATGTCAAAGACGCTCCTGGTCGCCGAGAAGCCCTCCGTGGGGCAGGACCTGGCGCGCGTGCTGCCCGGCCCGTTCAAGAAGCAGGAGGGCTTCCTCGAGGGTCCCGAGCACGTGATCACGTGGGCGGTCGGGCACCTCGTCCAGCTGGCCGAGCCCGAAGCGTATGACGCCAAGTACAAGAGCTGGCGCATGGCCGACCTGCCGATCGTGCCCGAGCACTTCAAGCTGGTCGTCCGCGACGAGCGCTCGCGCAAGCAGATGTCGGTCGTCACCAAACAGCTCGGCCGCGAGGACGTCGACGAGGTCGTGAACGCCTGCGACGCCGGCCGCGAGGGCGAGCTGATCTTCGCCTACCTGTATCGAGAAGGCCAAAGCCAAGAAGCCGGTCAGACGGCTGTGGCTGAACTCGATGACGAGCGCGGCGATGAAGGAGGCGCTCGCCTCGCTGCGCCCCGCGCGAGGAGTTCGCGCGGCTCGAGCAGGCGGCGCGCTCGCGCTCGGAGGCCGACTGGATCGTCGGCATGAACGCCACGCGCGCGGCGACGATCCGGCTGCGCAGCTCCTTCGACGGCGCCGTCTCGCTCGGGCGCGTGCAGACGCCGACGCTCGCGATCGTCGCCCGCCGCGAGGAGGAGATCAAGGCCTTCAAGCCCGAGCCCTACTGGCTCGTCGACGCGACCTTCGCGGCCCCCGCGCTCGCGGGCGAGCCGGCCGCCGGCGAGCGCACCTACGTCGGGCACTTCCAGGCTCCCGCCGGCAGCCCCGGCAACACCAAGGGCCCGCGCATCGGCACCGAGCAGGAGGCGCTGGCGATCGTCGCGGCGTGCGAGGGGCAGGCCGGGCACGATCACCAAGCTCGAGAAGAAGGAGCAGCGCGAGAAAGCGCCGATGCTCTACGACCTGACGACGCTGCAGCGCGAGGCCAACAACCGCTACGGGTTCTCGGCCAAGCGCACGCTCGCCGCCGCGCAGCGGCTGTACGAGGAGCACAAGGCGCTCACCTACCCGCGCACCAACTCGCGCTACCTGACGACCGACATGGTCGAGGAGATCAAGCCGATCGCCGAGCTCGTCGGCGCGCACCCGGAGTACCGCAAGGGCGCCGAGTACGTGACCGGGCTCGACGTGCTGCCGCTGGCGCGGGTCGTCAACGACGAGAAGGTCACCGACCACCACGCGATCATCCCCACCCGCTCCGAGCACAACCTCGAGAAGATGGGCTCCGACGACAAACGCATCTACGACATGGCGGTGCGGCGCTTCCTGGCCGTGTTCCACCCCGAGGCGGTGTTCGAGAACACCCGCGTGGAGACGACCGTCACGGCCGCAGGACGGAGCAGGACCCCTACGTGTTCCGCACCCGCGGCAAGCTCCTGCTGGTGCCCGGCTGGCGCGGCGTCTACGACGAGGTGGCCGCCGACGCGAAGGCCGCGAGCGGCGAGGAGGACGAGGACGTCGACCAGCAGCTGCCGCGCCTGATCGAAGGACGAGGAGGTGCAGACGCGCGAGATCGACAGCCTGCGCAAGGAAACCAAACCGCCGCGGCGCTACAGCGACGCGTCGCTGCTGGGCGCGATGGAGACGGCGGGCAAGCTCGTCGACGACGACGAGCTGCGCGAGGCGATGAAGGACTCGGGCATCGGCACGCCGGCGACGCGCGCGGCGATCATCGAGCGGCTGATCACGGTCGGCTACGTCGAGCGCGACGGGCGCGCGCTGGTGGCCACCGAGAAGGGCCTGAACGTGATCAGGCTGCTCAACGAGCACGCGCTGACCTCTCCGGACTGACCGGCAGCTGGGAGCAGCGGCTGGGCAAGATCGAGCGCGGCGAGGACTCGCGCAAGGACTTCATGAGCGACATCGCGGGCTTCGCCGCAGGAGACCGTCAAAGAGCTCGACGAGACGCTCAAAGACGTGCGGATCCCGCGCGCGAAGCTCGGGCCGTGCCCGGTGTGCGGGCACGAGATCGTCGAGAACCGCAAGGGCTACTCGTGCTGGGCGCGCGAGGATCCGGGCTGCGGCTTCGTGATCTGGAAGTCCAAAGCCGGCAAGCAGCTGCCGATCGCGGTGGCGCGCGAGCTGATCAAGACCGGCTACACCGCGCGCGCCGTCACCGGCTTTCGCGGGCGCAGCGGACGCAGCTTCCGGGCGCACCTCGCGCTCAGCCAGACCGAGGACGGCAAATGGCGCGTCGAGTTCGACGAGGAGTGGGCGCGAGAGGGCGCCAAGCCGCCGGAGGCCGAGGCCGAGGCCGAGGCCGAGGCAGTGGCCGAGAGCGTCGAGGCACGGAGCGCCGCCTAGCCACAGAGCGCCGCCTAGGCACGGAGCGCCGCCTAGCCACGAGCGCGTCGGGTGGGTGCGCAAGGATGGGACGCCGTGCCGATCACGCTGATCACAGGGCCCGCGAACGCGGGCAAGGCGCAGCTCGTCATGGACGCCGTGCGGCGCCAGATCGCCCGCGGCGAGGAGCCGCTGCTCGTCGTACCCACCCGCGCTGACGCCGAGCACTACCTGCGCGAGCTCGCGGGCGAGGGCGCCGCGATGGGCGTTCGCGTACAGCGCTTCGACGGGCTGATCGAGGAGCTGGTCCGCCGCGCCGGCGTGGGCGAGGCCGCGCTCGGCGGGCTGGCGCGCGAACGGCTGATCGCGGCGCTCCTGAAGCAGGAGACCGACATGCGCGTCTCCCCTGGCCTGGTGCACGCGGTGGGGGCGCTGCTGGCCGAGCTGCAGGTGCGCCGCGTGAGCCCCGCCCGGCTCTCGCAGGCGCTCGCCGCATGGTCGTCCGCGGACGGCCCGGCCGCCGCCCGCGAGCAGCTCGGCCGGCTGTTCGCCTCCTATGCCCGCGCGCTCGAGCGCCTGGGGCGGCTCGACGGCGAGCAGCGCGCCGTGCGCGCGCTGGACGCGCTGCGGCGCAGCCCTGCCCTGTGGGGCCGCACGCCGGTGGTGTTCTACGGCTTCGACGACCTCACCCCGCTGCAGCTCGACGCGATCGAGACGCTCGGCCGGGTCGTGGGAGCGCCGGTCACCGTGTCGCTGACCTACGAGCCGGGGACGGGTCGCGTTCGCCGGGCGCGCGTCGACGTTCGCGCAGCTTCAGCCGCTGGCCGAGGAGCACCGCGCCCTGGAGGACCGTGCCGAGTACTACGCGCCGCACGCGCGCGCTCCGCTCGCCCACCTCGAGCGCTCGCTGTTCGAGACGGGCGCCGCGCGCGTGGATCCGGCGGACGCCGTGCGCCTGCTGGAGGGGGGCGGCGAGCGGGCCGAGCTCGAGCTCGTGGCGCGGGACATCGCCGAGCTGCTCGCCGAGGGCATGGCGCCCGAGGAGATCGCCGTCGTGACGCGCGCGCCGGGCGCGAGCGCCGACCTGCTCGAAGAGGTGTTCTCGGACGGCGGCATCCCGTTCGCGCTCGAGCGCCGTCGCGAGTTCGGCGACATCGCGATCGGGCGTGCCCTGATCGGCCTGCTGCGCTGCCTGCCCGCCGCCGAGGGCGGAGCCGGAGAGGGGGAGCTCGCCGACCTGCTCGCCTGGCTGCGTGCACCGGGCCTGCTCGAGCGCCCCGAGTTCGCCGACCGGCTGGAGGTCAGGGCGCGGCGCACGGGCGCCCTGAGTGCGGCCGCCGCCCGCGTCCTGTGGGAGGAGTCCCACTGGCCCCTGGACACGATCGACCAGCTCGCGCAGGCCGCCGAGCGAGGCCCGGCCGCACTCATCGAGCGGGTCATGCGCGAGCTCGAGTGGCTGTTCGCCGCGCCCCGGCGGGCGGGGGCGAGCGTGCTGGGCGGGGATGAGCTCGACGACGCCCGTGCCCTGTCCGCCGGTCTCGGTGCCCTCGCGGAGCTGCGCGAGCTGGCACGGGCTCGGGCGGAGCTCGCGCCGGGCGACGGGCCGGAGCTCGCGCGCTGGCTCGAGCGCGTGGAGGTGTTCAGCGGCCGGCGGCCCACCGAGGGGGCCGTGGCGGTGCTCAACCCGCTCGCGCTGCGCGCCCGGCGCGTGAGGGCGCTGTTCGTGTGCGCTCTGCAGGAGGGCGTCTTCCCGGCGCGGCCGCGCCCGCAGCCGCTGCTCTCCGAGGAGGAGCGCCGCCGGCTCGCGGAAACCTCGGGGCTGCGCCTGGGTGAGCCGCAGGATGCGCTCGCCGGCGAGCGCTATCTGCTCTATGCGGCCGTCTCGCGCCCGGAGGAGCTGCTCGTCCTGAGCTGGCACGTGGCCGACGACGACGGCGAACCGACGGCCCGATCGCTGTTCGTGGACGACCTCTGCGACCTGTTCGAGGTGAGGCTCTCCTCCGAGCGCCTGCGCAGGCCCCTGGGTGCGGTCGAGGCGACGGGCGCGTCCGAGCAGGAGCTGCCCGCGAGCGCGGGCGCTGGCGCGAGCGCGAGGACGCTCTCCGATGAGCGCGTGCTCGACTCCCTGCGCCGGCGGCCGTGGTCGGCGTCCTCGCTTGAGGGATGGATCCGCTGTCCGATGCGCTGGTTCATCACGAACGTGCTCGGACCGGGCGCCTTCGAGCCCGAGCCCGAGCCGCTCGTCCGCGGCGGGCTGGCCCACGCCGCGCTGAACGACACGCTCGAGGAGCTGCGCGCCGAGACGGGCTCGGCGCGCCTCTCGCACGGTCGACTGGCCCTCGCCCGCGATCTCCTCGGAGCGGCGCTCGAGCGCCGCGAGCACGACTACCCCCTGTCGGTCGCGCCCGAGCGCCGTCCGGGCGTGCGCAGGCGGCTGCGTGCCGACCTCGAGCGCTACCTCGCCCACGCGGCCGCCGGCGAAAGCCCGCTCGAGCCCACGTTCCTGGAGGTCGGCTTCGGGATCGACGCGGACGCCGGCAGGGGAGAGGAGAGCGCACTTCCGGCCTTCGAGTTCGCCCCCTCCTCACGGCTTCGCGGCCGGATCGACCGGGTCGACGTGAGCGAGTCCGGCGAGGCGGTCGTCTACGACTACAAGAGCAGCTCCGCGCCGGCGCCCGCGAAGTGGGTCGGCGAGGGCAAACTGCAGGTGGCCCTGTACATGCGGGCCGTCGAGGAGCTCCTCGGACTGCGGGTGGTGGGCGGCTTCTATCAGCCGCTCAGCGGCCCGGACCTGCGCGCGCGCGGCCTGCTCGACGGCGACAGCGGGGTTGAGCTCGACTGCGTCAAAGGCGACACCCGCGACCACGCCGAGGTCGAGGAGCTGCTCGACGAGGCGATCGCCAGGGCGCGCGAGGCCGTGGCGGAGGCCGGCGCCGGCGAGCTCGAGGCCAGGCCGCAGACCTGCGCGTTCGGAAAGGGCGGCTGCGAGTTCCCCACGATCTGCCGCTGCGAGCGCTGATGGAGACGATTCCGAGGAGCGCCGGCGCGGACCTCGAGCTGACCGATGAGCAGGAGCAGCCGGTCGCGCGCCGATCCGAGCCGCTCCTGCTCTCCGCGGCCGCCGGGAGCGGCAAGACCTCGGTGCTGGTCGAGCGCTTCGTCAGGGCGATCCGCGAGGACGGGATCGCGCCCGCGAAGATCCTCGCGATCACGTTCACCGACCGCGCCGCCGGTGAGCTGCGCGAGCGCGTCCGCGAGCGGCTGCTCTCGCTCGGCGAGCGCGAGGCGGCCCGTGACGCCGAGGCCGCCTCGGTCGGCACGTTCCACGGATTCTGCGCACGGCTGCTGCGCGTCCCACCCGCTGCCGGCGGGCCTCGACCCGGAGTTCACCATCCTCGACGAGGGCCTCGCCGGGCGGCTGCGCGAGCGGGCGTTCAGATCGGCGCTCAGCGCGTTCCTGGACGGACAGCGCACGGATGCCGTCGACCTCGTGGCGGCCTACAACGTCGAGCGCCTGCAGGGCATGATCGAAAGCGTCCATGCCCGGCTGCGCAGCCGCGGGCAGCGCTCGCCGCGCCTGGAGCTCGCGCCGGCCGAGGAGGGCGCGGACGATGACGCGAGCGACGCGCTGGCGGCGTGCGTGCTCCTGGACGAGCTGCTGGTGGGCTTCACGGAGGCGTACGAGGCGCTCAAGGACGCGCGTCGCGCGGTCGACTTCGACGACCTCGAGCTGCGCGCCCGCGCACTGCTCGAGGACTCCCCGAGCGTGCGGACGGCGTGCTCGGAGCGCTTCGAGCTGCTGATGGTCGACGAGTTCCAGGACACCAACCCGCGCCAGCTCGGAATCCTCGAGGCCCTCGAGCGGGGCAACCTGTTCACGGTCGGAGACGAGTTCCAGTCGATCTACGGATTCCGGCACGCCGAGGTGGGGCTGTTCCGCGACCGGCGCACCGCGCTCTCACGAGCATGGGGGCAGTCTCGCGCTGAGGGGCAACTTCCGCAGCGTCGCGCCCCTGCTCGAGGTGGTGAACGCGGTCTTCTCGGATCGCTTCAGGGGCTTCGCCAGGCTCCGCGCCGCCCGCGCGGCCGAGCAGCAGCGCGAGCCGCTCGTCGAGCTGCTGCTGACCGACAAAGAGGGCTGGGAGGAGGACGAGGAGCTCGCTGCGGAGATCGCGCACGGCCTGCCGGCGGCCGCCCTCTGGCGCCAGGCCGAGGCGCGCCTGCTCGCCCAGCGGGTGGCCGAGCTCGTGGAGGGCGGGAGCGCGCGCGCGGGTGAGGTGGTCGTGCTGCTGCGCGCCGGCGGCGATCTCGAGGTCTACGAGCGGGCCCTGCAGCTGCGCGGCATGCGCACGCTGGCGGCCGCCGGCGGCTTCTGGTCGCACCAGCAGATCGGCGACCTGCTCGCCTATCTGCGCGCGCTCGCCAACCCGCTGGACGAGCAGGCGCTCTACGGGACGCTGGCCTCGCCGCTCGCGGGGCTCTCGCGCGATGGCCTCGCGCTGCTCGCGATGGCCGCCGCCCGGGCCGGACGCGGCGTCTGGGAGACGGCCTTGAGCCCCGTGCAGGAGGGGCTGCTCGACGAGCTTTCAGAGCGCGACAGGGACGCCCTGCTCGCCTTCTGCGCGCTTCTACAGAGCGAGCGCCGGGACGCCTCGGCGCGCACGCTGTCGGAGCTGATCGAGCGCGCGATCGATGCAAGCGGCTATCGCGAGCACGTGCTTCGACCTGGAGTGGGGCGAGCGCCGGCTGGCCAACGTCCACAAGCTCCTGCGCCTGGCACGCGGATTCGAAGCGAGCGAGGGCCGCGACCTGCGCGGCTTCCTCGACCACGCCGCCCGCCTGCAGGAGACGACCGGCGGACGCGAGTCGGATGCACCCGTAGAAGG
Organism: uncultured Solirubrobacteraceae bacterium; assembly: GCA_963821655.1. GTDB lineage: Bacteria > Actinomycetota > Thermoleophilia > Solirubrobacterales > Solirubrobacteraceae > Palsa-744. Next base: position 238,353 of record CAWGER010000014.1, on the reverse strand, counting down.
GGTCGAGCCCGACGCCGTCCGCCTGATGAGCATCCACGCCGCGAAGGGCCTCGAGTTCCCGGTCGTCTGCGTGGCCGACCTCGGGCGCTCGCCGAACACCCGCCAGCCCGATCTGCTCGTCGACGGCGAGCGCCTCGGCCTGATGCTGATGCGCCTGGACGGCGAGAAGGCCAGGCCCGCCCTCGACTACGAGCGGCTGGCCGAGGAGCGCAGGCAGGCGGAGTCAGAAGAGGAGGATCGGATCCTGTACGTCGCGATGACCCGCGCGCGCGAGCGGCTGCTGCTGAGCGGCGCGGTCGATTTCGAGAAATGGCCCGAGCAGCGTCAGGGCGCCACCATGGCCTCCTGGCTCGGGCCGGCGCTGGCCGCCGAGGTCCCCGAGCTCGCAGCCGTCGCCCTGCCGGCGCTCCACGACCTGGCCGTCGGCGGGGCGCATGTGCGGATGCGGTTGAGCTCGCGGGCCAGCGCCGGGGATGTCCTTCGCCGCGGCACCATGTCCGCCGGCGCCCCTCCCGTGCCTTCCTTCCTGCGGGGCGCCAGGAATCTCGAACGCGCGATCCCCGTCACCGGACAGCTGCACCTCTTCCCCGTGAGCGCCCCCGGGGCCGAGCGGGAGCAGCTCCCGCCGGCGAGCGGGCCGGCGTCGCGGAGGGCGTGCCGATATCGACGCTCAGCTACAGCTCGCTGTCAGAGCTCGAGCGCTGCGGCTACCGCTACTACCTGGAACGGGAGCTCGGCATGAGCGAGGTCCGTGCGCGGGCGCGCGCGGCCTCCACGGCCGGAGCGCTCGAGGCGCGGGCGCGCGGGACGCTCGTGCACGCGCTGCTCGAGACGCTCGACTTGCGCTCTCCGCGTGCGCCCTCGCCCCAGGACGTGGCAGCCCGCGCCCGCGAGCTCGGCATGCGCACGAGCGCTGAGGAGCGCGAGCAGATCGCCCGCCTGATCGCCGGCGCGCTCGCGGCGGCGCCCGCCGCGCGGCTGGCGCGGCGGCGGTGCGCACGCGCCGCGAGTACCCGTTCGCCTTCGCGCTCGACTCCCCCGCGGCGGGCGGGCCGCTCGTCACGGGCGTGATCGACCTGCTGGCGGACGAGAGCGACGGCACGTGCCTGATCGTCGACTACAAGAGCGACCGCGTCGAGCCCGGGGACGACCTCGAGGCGCTCGTCGAGCGCGACTACGGCGTCCAGCGCCTGCTGTACGCGCTCGCGGTCCTGCGCGACGGCGCGCCGGCGGTCGAGGTCGTCCACTGGTTCCTCGAGCGTCCCGAGGAGTTCCGTCGGCGCCCGCTACACCGCGGCCGCTCGCAGCGACCTCGAAGAGCGCCTCGCGGGGCGCATACAGCGGGCGCGCGCACGCATGTTCGCGGTCAGCGAACACCCTCATCGCGGCCTCTGCGAGACGTGTCCGGGACGGGGCGGGCTGTGCTCCTGGAGCGATGCTCAGACGCTGCGCGAGACCCCCGCGGGTTGAGCGAGCCGATCGTGGCCCCGCGGCGAGGGCTGGGCGCCTCCTTCTGAGCGACCATAAGGTCGGCGTAAGGACCTTTGGGCGGCTGGATTTCGCCCGCTTGGCGCTGCTACGCTTTGCTTCGCCGCCTCATGTGCCCGCCTGCCTGCGCACCGGTGGGCGTGCCCGCACAGGGTGTGTCCAACGCGCAGGATGCACCGCCCCGACCCGAGCACTTCCATGACTACGCAAATCAAGCAGCCGCCAAAGGCCGTCGGCCTCTACGACCCTCGCTTCGAGCACGATGCGTGCGGCGTGGGCATGGTCGCGCGGCTGGACAACCAGCCCACCCACGAGGTCCTCACGCGCGCGATCACCGCGCTCGAGAACCTCGAGCACCGCGGCGCCTCCGGCGCGGACCCGTGCACGGGCGACGGCGCGGGGATCCTCATGCAGATGCCCGACGAGCTGCTGCGCGCGGTCGTCGACTTCGAGCTGCCGCCACTCGGGGCCTACGGGGTGCTGATGTGCTTCCTGCCGACCGACCCCGGCGCCCGCGGGAGGCTCGAGGACCTGCTGGAGCGGACCGTGCGCGCCGAGGGCCAGCGGCTGCTCGGGTGGCGCGACGTGCCCGTCTGCCCCGAGCACACCGGGGAGGTCGCGGGCGCCTGCCGGCCGGTCATCCGGCAGCTGTTCGTCGGCATCGGGGCAGGCGCAGGAGGGCGACCGCGAGGCGTTCGAGCGCAAGCTGTACGTGATCCGGCGGGTGTGCGAGCTCACGGCCGAGGAGCCCGGCCTGTACGTCACCTCGAGCTCGTCCCGCACGATCAACTACAAGGGCATGCTGATCTCCTACCAGCTGGCCGAGTTCTACCCGGACCTGCGCGACGAGCGCGCCAAGAGCGCGCTGGCGCTGGTCCACTCGCGCTTCTCCACCAACACCTTCCCCAGCTGGGAGCTCGCCCATCCCTACCGCGTGATCTGCCACAACGGCGAGATCAACACGCTGATGGGCAACATCAACTGGATGCGCGCCCGCGAGTCCGAGCTGCGCTCGGAGCTGTTCGGCGAGGACCTGCAGAAGATCCTTCCCGTCGTCAGCCCCGGCAACTCGGACTCGGCCACCTTCGACAACGTTCTCGAGATGCTCATGCTCGGCGGGCGGACGCTCCCGCACGCGGCGATGATGATGATCCCCGAGGCCTACCGCAACCGCGAGGACCTGCCGGACTACCTGAAGGGCTTCTACGCCTTCCACTCCTGCCTGATGGAGCCCTGGGACGGGCCGGCCGCGGTCGCGTTCACCGACGGCCGCGTGGTCGGCGCGACGCTCGACCGCAACGGCCTGCGGCCGGGCCGCTGGGTGGAGACGACCGACGGGCACGTGGTGCTGGGCTCGGAGTCCGGCCTGCTCGACATCCCCGCCGGTGAGGTGCGCCGCCTCGGGCGCCTGCAGCCGGGCAAGCTGTTCCTCGTCGACCTCGAGCGGGGGCGGATCGTCGAGGACGAGGAGGTCAAGCGCGAGGTCTCCACCCGCCGCCCCTACGGCGAGTGGTACGAGCGCAACTCGGTCCACTTCTCAGAGCTCCCGCCCTCCAGCGAAGTGACGCTCTCAAACCAGCCCCTGCACCTGCGCCAGCGCGCGTTCGGCTACTCCCAGGAGGACCTGCGCGTGCTGCTCGCGCCGATGGCCATCGAAGGAGCCGAGCCGATCGGGTCGATGGGCAACGACCTCTCGCTGGCGGTGCTGTCCGACCAGGCGCCCCCGCTGTTCTCCTACTTCAAGCAGCTGTTCGCCCAGGTCACCAACCCGCCGATCGACCCGATCCGCGAGGAAATCGTGATGAGCCTGATCACGAGCCTCGGCAACGAGCGCAACCTGTTCGACGAGACGCCCGAGCACGCCCACAAGCTCCATCTGCAGCAGCCGATCCTGCTGAACGGCGAGCTCGAGACGCTGCGCCACGTCTCCCACGACGTGTATGCGGCGCGCACGATCGACATCACCTGGCCGGTCGACGAGGGACCGGCGGGGATGGTCGCGGCGATCGACCGCATCTGCCGCCAGGCGCGCGAGGCGATCGCCGAGAGGGTCAACATCATCATCCTCTCCGACCGCCAGCTCGGCCCGCGCCGGGCACCGGTCCCGTCGCTGTTGGCCGTCGCCGCGGTGCACCACCACCTGGTCCTCGAGGGCACGCGCCTGCGCGCGGGGATCATCGTCGAGTCGGGCGAGCCGCGCGAGGTGCACCACTTCGCGACCCTGATCGGCTACGGCGCGAGCGCCATCAATCCCTACCTGCTGCTCGAGACGCTCGAGACGCTCGTCGCCGAAGGGCGCATCGCGCGCGCGGGCGCGGACGGCGTCCCCGTGCCGCTGAGCCCGCTGGAGGCAGCTCAGAACCTGGTCAAAGCCATCGGCAAAGGGCTTCTGAAGACGATCTCGAAGATGGGCATCTCCACGATCCAGTCCTATCGCGGCGCGCAGATCTTCGAGGCGGTCGGCCTCGAGCGGGAGCTGATCGACACCCACTTCACCGGCACCGCGTCGCGCATCGGCGGGGTCGGCGTGGACGTGCTCGCGACCGAGGCGCTCGAGCGCCACGCGCGCGCCTACCCCGTTCGCCACGACGAGCTCCTGCCCGTCGGCGGCGTGTACGCATGGCGCCGCGACGGCGAGCACCACATGTGGAACCCCGAGACGGTCGCACTCGTCCAGCACGCGGTGCGCGCGGCCAACGGCGATGTCGGCGCAGCGCTCACGGGCGACAGCGAGGCCTATGAGGCGGTGCGCGGGAGCGACGGCCTTCGAGAAGTACCGCGAGTACGCGCGCCAGGTCAACGAGAGCGCGGCGCGCAGCGCCACGCTGCGGGGCCTGCTCGAGATCGGCACGGCCGGCGAGGGCGAGCCGCAGGCGCAGATCCCGCTGGAGGAGGTCGAGCCCGCGAGCGAGATCGTCAAGCGCTTCTGCACCGGCGCCATGAGCCTCGGCTCCATCTCGCGCGAGGCCCACGAGACGCTCGCGATCGCCATGAACCGCCTGGGCGGGCGCTCGAACACCGGCGAGGGCGGTGAGGATCCGTCGCGGTTCACGCCCGACCGCAACGGCGACCGGCGCCGCTCGGCCATCAAGCAGGTGGCCTCGGGGCGCTTCGGCGTGACGATCCACTACCTCGTCAACGCCGATGAGCTGCAGATCAAGATGGCCCAGGGCGCAAAGCCCGGCGAGGGCGGTCAGCTGCCGGGCCACAAGGTCGACTCCTACATCGGCTCCATCCGCCACACCACGCCGGGCGTCGGCCTGATCTCGCCGCCGCCCCACCACGACATCTACTCGATCGAGGACCTCAAGCAGCTGATCTATGACCTGCGCTGCTCGAACCCCAAAGCCCAGGTCTCGGTCAAGCTCGTGTCCGAGGTGGGGGTGGGCACGGTCGCCGCGGGCGTGTCCAAGGCCAACGCCGACCGCGTGCTCATCTCCGGCCACGACGGCGGCACCGGCGCCTCGCCGCTGTCCTCGATCCAGGCGGCGGGCGTCCCCTGGGAGATCGGCCTGGCCGAGACGCAGCAGACGCTCCTGCTCAACGACCTGCGCTCGCGCATCGTCGTGCAGACCGACGGTCAGCTCAAGACCGGCCGCGACGTCGTCGTCGCCGCGATGCTGGGCGCGGACGAGATGGGCTTCTCGACCGCCCCGCTGATCGCCACCGGCTGCATCATGATGCGCGCCTGCCACCTGAACACCTGTCCGGTGGGCATCGCCACGCAGGACCCGGAGCTTCGCAAGCGCTTCAAGGGCACTCCCGAGCACGTGGTCAACTTCTTCTTCTTCGTGGCCGAGGAGGTGCGCGAGATCCTCGCCTCGCTGGGCCTGCGCTCGCTGGACGAGGCGATCGGCCGCGTCGACCTGCTGGGCGCCGAGCGGGCGATCGAGCACTGGAAGGCGCGCGGCGTCGACCTGTCACACATCCTCACCCACATCGAGCTTCCCGAGGGAGCGCCCCGCCGGCGCGTGGAACCGCCGCCCGAGGTGCTCAAGGACGCGCTCGACTGGCAGCTCGTGGAGCGCTCGCGGCCGGCCCTCGAGGGAGCGCAGAACGGCTCCGCTGCGAGCGCCGCGGTGAAGCTCGAGATGCCGATCCGCAACCGCAACCGCTGCGTCGGCGGCATCCTCTCGAGCCATATCGCCTCCCGGCACGGGGCCGGCGGGCCTGGACGAGGACTCGATCGTGGTCGACTTCAACGGCTCGGCCGGCCAGAGCTTCGCGGGGTGGCTGGCGCCCGGGGTCACGTTCACGCTCCACGGCGACGCCAACGACTACGCGGGCAAGGGGCTCTCCGGCGGCGTGTTCGCGATCCGCCCGCCCGAGGGCACGGGCGAGCACTTCAAGGCCGAGCAGAACGTGATCGTCGGCAACACGGTGCTGTACGGCGCGACCGGGGGCAGGGCGTTCTTCCGGGGCCTCGCGGGCGAGCGCTTCGCCGTGCGCAACTCCGGCGCCCGGGCCGTGGTCGAGGGCATCGGCGACCACGGCTGCGAGTACATGACCGGCGGGCTCGTCGTCGTGCTCGGCCACACCGGGCGCAACTTCGCCGCGGGCATGAGCGGCGGGATCGCCTACGTGTGGGACGGGGACGGCACCTTCGCCAGGCGCTGCAACAAAGGCACGGTCGGCTTCGAAACGCTCACCGCGGAGGATGAAGCCGAGCTGCGGGAGATGATCGAGGAGCACCTGGCAGCGCACCGACTCCCCGGTCGCGGCCCGCGTGCTCGCCGACTGGGACGCGCTGATGTCCGGCGCGTCATTCGTGAAGGTGATGCCCCATGACTACAAGCGCGTCCTTGACGAACAGGCAGAGCGGGAGGCTCTCGCGGCGCGTGCCGCGGCTCGCCAACGGCGAGGTGGCGGCGGCCGTGCGGCTCGACGCGGTCGGTGAAATAGGCGCCTGATGGGCAAGCTGGGGGGGTTTCTGCAGATCGAGCGTCACGGGGTTCCCCAGCGGGATCCGTCCGAGCGCGCGCACGACTACCGCGAGTTCCTGCTCACGCGTCCGGTGGAGGACCTGCGCGAGCAGGGCGCCCGCTGCATGGACTGCGGGGTTCCCTTCTGCCACAACGGCTGCCCGCTCGGGAACCTGATCCCCGACTGGAACGATCTCGTCTACCGCGATCGCTGGAAGGACGCGGTCGCCCAGCTGCACGCGACCAACAACTTTCCCGAGTTCACCGGCCGCCTGTGCCCGGCGCCGTGCGAGGCGGCGTGCGTGCTCGAGATACAGGAGGGCGACGCGGTCACGATCAAGCAGATCGAGAACGCCATCATCAACCGCGCCTTCGAGGAGGGCTGGGTCCTGCCCGAGCCCCCGCGCCTGGACACCGGCCAGTGGGTGGCGGTGGTCGGCTCCGGACCGGCGGGCATGGCCGCGGCCCAGCAGCTGCGCCGGGCGGGTCACCGTGTCGCCCTGTTCGAGCGCGACGAGGCCATCGGCGGGCTCGTGCGCTTCGGGGTGCCGGACTTCAAGATCGAGAAGACCGTCGTGGAGCGCCGCGTCGAGCAGCTGACCGCGGAGGGCGTGGAGCTGCGCTGCGGGGTGGACGTCGGACGCGACGTGAGCGTGGAGGAGCTGCGCTCGGGCTTCGACGCCGTCGTCCTGGCGACCGGGTCGCGCGTGCCCCGCGACCTGCCGGTGCCCGGACGCGAGCTCGACGGCGTGCATTTCGCGATGGACTACCTCTACCAGCGCAACCGCTTCGTGGCACGCGAGCTCGGTCCCGAGCCGACGAGTCCCGCGCCCGTGGCCGGCGCGGGAGATAACGGCCAAGGGCGCCGACGTGATCGTGATCGGAGGCGGCGACACCGGTGCGGACTGCGTCGGCAACGCGCTCCGCGAGGGAGCGCGGTCGATAACCCAGCTCGAGCTGCTGCCCGAGCCGCCGGCGCACCGTCCCGACGACAGGACCCCGTGGCCGCAATGGCCCCTGAAGTACCGCCTCAGCTACGCGATGGAGGAGGCCAAGGACCTCGCCGTGGGCGAGCAGGACTACTCGGTCACGACCACCCACTTCTCAGACGACGGCAACGGCGAGGGTCGCGGGCGTGCACATCGCCCGCGCGGAGCCCGACCCGCCGTTCGGCCCCGTGGCCGGCTCAGAGCGCGAGCTGCCGGCGCAGCTGGTGCTGCTGGCGATGGGCTTCCTCGGCCCCGAGCAGGAGCTGCTCGAGCAGCTCGGGGTGGAGCGCGATCCGCGCAGCAACGTCAAGGCGGTCAAGCCCTACACCACCTCGGTGGACGGCGTCTTCGCCGCGGGCGACGCCCGCCGCGGCCAGTCGCTGATCGTGTGGGCGATCAACGAGGGCCGCCAGTGCGCGCGCATGGTCGACCGCTACCTGAGCCGAGCGCCGCGACCCGCAGGCCGCCACGCGCCTGCCCGAGGACGACGGCCTCGCCGGCCATGCCGACGCCGACGATGGCCCCGAGGGCCCGCCCCCGCTCTCACAGGGCCCGCAGGGCTGGGTCGGTCCGGGCATCGGCGCCGGTTAGTCCGTGCGAGCGCAGGCCAACGTACCGCCCACGACAGGAGCCATGCCGACCTTCTGCCGGCACAATCGCTTCATAGAGCGCTGTCCGATCTGCAGCAAGAACGCTGCCCGGTCACGCCGAGGTACCCGCGCGGGGCGCGCCGTCCCGGCGAGGCGCCTCCGCGCAGCGCTCGGCCCGCCCCGCCCGCCCGCGCGGCGAGAGCCTGCGCGTCCACCGCGAGGGCCGCGCCGAGGACGACGGCTATCGCTCGGCCCTGCTGCCCGGTCTGCGTGCCTCCGCCGACGCCACCCGCCTCACCGAGGAGATCGCCTTCGCCGCCGGACGGCTGCTGGCCCTGACCGCGGAGCCCGTGGGCCTCTATGCCGAGGCGCGAGCGCTCGCCGAGCACGACCTGCCGCAGGCCACGCGGATGTGCTTCCTGATCGCCTACCTGTCCCCGCTGGACGTCCCGCCGGCGGGCGCACCGCAGCCGCACGGAGCCCCGCCGCGTGATTCCGGGCCGGACGGCGACGACCCCTTCCTCGGCATCCGCCTGGCCCTGGCCCGGGGAGAGCCGTCCGATCTCGACGGCATCCCGCTCGGCCCGCGCACCTCCCACGATCCCGCGCGCGGGACCGAGACGCTGCGTGCCTATGAGAACTGGGTGGAGAACCAGGCGGGCGCGTTCGTCGGCGACCCGGGGTGGAGCCCCGAGCGGCGCTTCGAGCGGCTGTTCGAGCGGCTCGCCCTGCCCGGCTTCGGGCGGATGGGGCGCTATGACCTGCTCGTCACCCTCGGCTGCCTGGGACTGTATGACCTGCAGGCCGACTCCCTGCACCTGTCGAACGTCCGCGGGCTCTCCAGCACCGACCTCGCCACCCTGGGGGCCAAGCGGCTGTTCGCGATCGGCGACCCGATCCACCTCGAGCGCCGTGCGGCGGCGCTCGCACAGGCGATCGACGTGCCCCTTCAGACGCTCGACCTCGCGCTCGCCAACTGGGCGTCGCCGCAGCGGGCCACGCTCGGGTTTCCGCCCGAGACCCGCGATCCCGGCGCGGATGAGCGTGCCCGCGACGCGCTGGGGCTATGAGCGTGAAAGTGCCGTCCACACCGCCACCTACAGTCCCCGTTGTACGAATTTCCCCTTCCCCCGGGAGTCGCGATGCCACTCTGCTTCATCGAGCCTCAGGATGCCATTCGAGTCATTGCCGAGTCTGTCGGCCGCGAGGCGCGCCGGCAGCTGGTGGGAGAGGTCGTGCGCGCGTGGGTGGACGACATCCCCGATCAGGAGCTGTCCGTCCACTACGCCAAGGCGATCGCCGACCTGGACCAGGACGACCTGCACCTGCTGGCGGCCTGGCATGCCTCGCTCGAGGTGGGCCAGCCGGTTCCCAACACCGACTTCCTGGTCGGCGTGTTCCCGAGCCTCGGCGAGAACAGGCGCGAGGCGCTCAAGATCGCGGCCGGCTTCCGCGGCGAGGAAGCCTTCCAGGCGGGCGTCTCCGAGGAGCAGGCCCTCGACACGGTGCTTCCCCGCCTCTCCACGGAGCGGGCGATCGAGCTGGCCAACGAGTGCATCCAGCTGTACATGTGGGACCGCCTCGGCACCGACAACTAGCGGGCCGATGGGCGGCGCGATGCTGGTCCTCGCTCGCTCGCGTGCGTAGCACGCCACGCGATCTGCCTGTGCCCCGAACGTACGTCCTTGCCTCGCTTGCCCCTGACGCTCGCGCAAGCTAGACTCGGGGTATGACCGAGGTTGGCACCGTACCCAGCGAGGACGAGGTGATGGACGCCCTGTCGAACGTGATCGACCCCGAGCTCGGGCTGGACTTCGTGGAGCTGGGCCTGATCTACGGCGTGGCTGTGGACGAGGGCAACGTCCGCGTCACGTTCACGCTGACGACCCCCGGCTGCCCGATCGGGCCGCAGGTGACCGAGCAGATCGAGGAGTTCGTGGGTGAACTGGAGGGCGTGAAGACGGTTGCCTCCGAGATGGTGTTCACGCCTCCGTGGTCGCCCGAGAAGATGAGCGAGGACGCCAAGTTCGCGCTCGGCTATTGAGCTGCACCCGAGCGAGTGACGTGACCTCGTGGGGACGCAGCCCAGCCATCATCAGGTTGTCGCTGGGCCTTGCCATCCTGTTCGGCCTGGTCATCGTCGTCTGGTACGAGCTGCTGAGGTCGGTGGCCGCCGGCCAGGTGGCGCGCCGCAAGCGCAACAGGACCGGGGCGGACGACCACGCCGGTCGAGGCGGGACCGCAGGAAGCCGAGCTGACCGCGAGCGAGCAGGACGCGGCGGGACAGAAAGCGGCCGAAGAATCCGAGCTCGACCGGGCGCGGACGCATTTCTACCTTGCGCGCAAAGCGGCTCGCGCCGAACGCGACCGCGGCGATCGAGGCCGCCAACGAGGCGACCAGGCGAGGCCATCGAGCGGATCGAACGGCGCTACCGGGAAATCGACGGGCAGTACATCGAAGAGACCGAGCGGATCCTCGAGATGCTGCGCCTCCCTCCGGCTGAGAAGACACCCCACCCCGGCGATCATCCCGACCCGGGCTGACCCGGGCCGGGAGCGAGCGGACGCGGATGGGCCGCGGAGGGTATGTGCGGCCCATCCGGTATCTCCTCCTCACAGGCTTCCAGGGACCTGTGTGCTGATGTGCCCTACTAGTTGCCTATTCCGTGACGGTGATGATTCCCTATGCGTTGTAGAGCACTCACACATTGGATCATCTCGCCGGCCGCCCGTGGGGTGCCAATGTGGCGCGGCGCACGAGCGCGAGTGGGCCACATTGTCCCGTTCGCAGGCCCGGACGCGGCCCGCCCGGGAGCCCGGGCCGGCCGGGGCCTAACCGCGGCTGTGGCCGTTGCTCGCCGCCGGGACGGGCTCGCGGGCGAGTGCCACCAGCGTTGCCAGCTCGTCTTCGATGCCCTTGCCGATCAGGTCGATGTCGGGCACCGCGTCGAAGTCGCCGAGCAGGCCGAAGTTCATCTGGCCGTTGTAGGACATGATCGCGATCGCCAGGGCATGGTTCTCCGGCAGGAAGGCGACCGGGTAGGCCTCGAGGATCTCGCGCCCGAGCACGTACAGCGGGAACTGCGGGCCGGGCACGTTGGTCACGATCAGGTTGTACAGGCGCGTGGAGAAGTTCAGCCGCGATGCCTGCGCGAGGATCGTGGGGGGCGCGAAGTTCTGGGCTCCCGCGATCACCTCGGCGCCCAGCGCCTGCTTGGACTCCTTCAGGCCGTCCATCGCCTGGGAGACGAACCGCAGCCGCTGGACGGGATCGGCGATGTACACCGGCAGCGGTCCGCGCATCACGACGATGCGGTTGCCCATCTGGTTGTGCTCGCCCTCGGTCCGCACCGACACCGGGACCAGAGCGCGCGCAGCTCGACGCCCTCGGTGTGTTCCCCGCGCGAGATCAGGAAGGTGCGCAGCGCGCCCGCGACGACCGCGAGCACGACGTCGTTGACGGTGCCCCCGAAGGCGTTCTTGACGATCTTGAAGTCCTCGAGCGAATCGCCGATGCCGAGAAAGCGCCGGTGCGGGCCGATGTGCACGTTCAGCGGCGTCTCCGGCGCCGGGTTCAGGCCGGCCCAGATGATCTCGCCGATGCCCTCGGCGCCTTCGCGCGCCCGCGCGAGCGCGTGGTCGGGATGGGTGACCGCGTCGACCGCCCCCTCCGCCAGCGCGACCGCCGTGCGCAGCGCGCCGCGCACCCCCGCGGCCACGAGCTCCACGGTCCCCGGCTCCCGGTGGGGCTGCCACGGGCGGCCGGAATGCTTGATCGGGGGCGGTTCACGGGAGAGATCGAACAGCACCGTCGCCAGATCCACGCCCGCGATGCCGTCGATGAGGGAGTGGTGGGTCTTCGTGATCAGCGCGAAGCGGTCGTCCTTCAGCCCCTCGATCAGCCACATCTCCCACAGGGGCTTGGAGCGGTCGAGCTGCTGGGAGAAGATCCGCGCGGCCAGGCTCTGCAGCTGAACCCAGGTACCGGGCGTCGGCAGCGCGGTGTGGCGCACGTGGTACTCCAGGTTGAAGGTCGGGTCATCCACCCACACCGGGCGGCCGCTGTCGATCGCCGTGGAGGCGAGCTTGTGGCGGTAGCGGGGGACCAGGTGCAGGCGCTCGCGGATCTGTTCGAGGAAGTCTTCCATCGCCGGGGGCGGACCCTCGGCGATCGTCAGCCCGCCGACGTGCATGTGCGAGTCGGGACCCTCCTGGTGCAGGAAGGAGGCGTCGATCGGTGTGAGCCTGTCGAGGTGGCGTTGGGGCACCAGCGCCTAGGGTACACAGCTGCCTGCTGGAGGGGTAGCCCTACAATGGCTGTTGTGTCCAACACGGTTCAAAAGCTGCTGCTCGCCGCGCCGCGCGGGTACTGCGCGGGCGTGGATCGCGCCGTGCAGACGGTCGAACGTGCTCTCGAGATCCACGGCGCGCCCGTGTACGTGCGCAAGGAGATCGTGCACAACAAGCATGTCGTCGCGCAGCTGCGCGAGCGTGGAGCGATCTTCGTGGAGGAGGAGACCGAGGTGCCCGAGGGCGCGGTGTGCGTGTTCTCCGCGCACGGCGTCGCCCCCAGCGTGCGCTCGGGCGCGCAGGCGCGCGGCCTGCAGACGATCGATGCCACCTGCCCGCTCGTCACGAAGGTCCACCGCGAGGCCGTCCGCTTCGCCGAGGAGGGCTACACGATCGTGCTCGTCGGCCACGACGGCCACGAGGAGGTCGAAGGCACGATGGGGGAGGCACCTGAGCGGATCGTGCTCGTGCAGAACGAGAGCGACGTGGACGAGCTCGAGGTGGACGACCCCGAGCGGATGGCCTACATAACCCAGACCACGCTCGCGGTCGATGAAACCACCTCGATCCTCGCCCGCCTGCGCGAGCGCTTCCCGAGCATCGTCGGTCCCCGCACCGACGACATCTGCTACGCCACCACAAACCGCCAGGCGGCCGTCAAGCAGATGGCCGGCAGCTGCGATCTGATGTTAGTGATCGGCTCGCGCAACTCATCCAACTCGGTGCGCCTGGTCGAGGTCGCGCGCGACTGCGGGACCGAGGCGCACCTGATCGACACCGCCGGCGAGGTGCGCGAGGAGTGGCTGACGGACAAGCGCGTGGTCGGCATCAGCTCCGGGGCCAGCGCCCCCGAGAACCTCGTTCAGGAGCTCGTCGAGTTCTTCCGCGCACGGGGCGTGCGCGACATCTCCGAGTTCCACGTGATCCGCGAGGACGTCCGCTTCATGCTGCCCAAGCAGATCCGCGAGGCCGTCTCCGCCGGCGGAGCCTCCTGACCGAACACAGGAAGGGCCGCCGGCGCCACCGGGCGTGAGCGCCCGAGCCGCCGCAAGCCCCTCCGCGAGCCATGCGCACGCTCATCATCTCCGACCTGCATCTGGGCAGCGGCTCGGGCGCTGACGTGCTGCGCCGGGCCGAGCTGCGCGCGCCGCTGCTCGAGGCCGTTGCGGACGTCGACCGCCTCGTGCTGCTCGGCGACGTGCTCGAGCTGCGCCACGGCCCGCCCCGCGACGCGATGTCCGCGGCGCGGCCGTTCTTCGAGGATCTCGGCCGCGTGCTCGGCGGGCGGGAGCTCTTCATCACGGCGGGCAACCACGACCACGCGCTGATCGAACCGTGGCTCATCGCCCGCGGCGAGGAGGACGAGCCGCCCGCGCTCGGGGTGGAGCAGCTGCTCGAGCCCGGGCAGGTCTCGTCGATGCTCGAGCGGATCGCGGCGTGGGCGTCGCCGGCACGCGTCCGCGTGGCCTATCCCGGCCTGTGGGTGCGCCCCGACGTGTATGCGACCCACGGCCACTACCTGGACTGCCACCTGACCGTGCCCACCCTGGAGCGCCTGAGCGTGGGCGCGATGAGCCGCCTGCTCGGGCGCCCGGCCGAGGCGTTCGAGGGCGTCGAGGACTACGAGGCGGTCTCAGCGCCCGCGTTCGCGTGGAGGGACGCCGTGGCCAGAAGCGGCCCCACGGGCGCTGCTCTGAATGGAACGGCCACGGTCAGCGCCTGGCGTGCGCTCGGCGGCTCCGACGGCCGCCGCGGGGGAAGGCGCCGAGCCAGGCTGCGCGCGCCGCGCCCTGGTGGCGCGGCTTTCCGCTGGCGGTCGCCGCGCTCAACCGCGCGGGGCTCGGACCCCTGCGCGCGGAGGTCTCGAGCGGCGAGCTCCGCCGGGCGGGCCTCGCGGCGATGGGCGAGGTGGCGGCGCGGCTGGGCCTGGGCGACTCCTACGTGGTGTTCGGCCACACGCACCGCGCCGGGCCCCTCCCCGGCGATAACCCGATCGAGTGGCGCCCCGGCCACGCGAACGGAACGGCCCGGTCCGCAGCGCGCCTGGTGAACGCGGGCTGCTGGACCTACGCTCCCGTCTTCCTGAGCGAAAATCCCGGTGAGAGTCCCTACTGGCCGGGGACCTGCGTGCGCGTCGAGGACGCGGGCCCCCCGGTCATCGAGAGGATGCTCCTGGACCGCACGCACGCGCAGCTCAGGCGACCCCGGGGGTGAAGCACGTCGCCAGGCACTCCACGCCGGGGCCGCACTCCAGGGTGAGCACGCCCTCGGTGTGCCGCCCATGCTCGATCAGGGGGTAGGCGCCCGGGTGCGCGACCGTCAGCTGCGCGCCGCCCGCGGCCGGGCCCCCGTTCACCTGCACGGTCCCTGAGCCGTCCAGCACCGCCCACACGCCGCCGGCCTCATAGGGACCCGAGTAGGCGCCCGGCTGGTCCTCGGTCTGGGCGAGCAGCTGCGCGCCGGGGGCGTCCTCGGGGCGCAGCGGAGCGAGCGAGCTCGCGCTCGACCCCCACGAGCTCCTGGATCGCCAGCTCGGTTTCGCCGTAGGCGCCCTCGCCGTTGTGGAACTCGACCAGGCGCGCCCGTCCGTCGAACAGGTAGCGCGCCGGCCAGCCTTCGTTGCCGTAGTCCTCCCACACCTCGAACTCGCTGTCGATCAGCACCGGGTAGGAGATCTGAAGGCGCGCCACGGCCTCCCTCACCGCCTGCTCGGCTCGCGACGGATCGAAGCCGGGGCAGTGCACGCCGATCGTGCGCAGGCCGGCGGGCGCGTAGCGCTCGTGCCAGGCCTTCACGTAGGGGAGCGTGCGCAGCGAGTTCGGCCGGCAGAAATCCCAGAACTCCACCAGCATCGGCCGGCCCCGCTGGATGATGCTCGCCTGCGACCCCGTCGCGTTCACCCACGGCAGCCGCGTGGGGAACAGCGGTGCAGCGATCGTGTCCACCGGAGCGCGCATCGCAGATCAACGGGACAAGCGTCCTGGGTGTCGAGGGCCAAGGCTGGCAAGGACGCAGTGAGCGTGGCGTGCTATGCACGCGAGCGATCGAGGACGCCGCCAGCCGCCGGCCATCGGCGCCCGGTCAGCCGATGGAGCCGACCATCTCGAGCTGGATCAGGCGGTTGAGCTCGACCGCGTACTCCATCGGCAGCTCCTTGGTGACGGGCTCGATGAAGCCGTTGACGATCATCGCCGCCGCCTCGTCCTCGGTGAAGCCGCGCGAGCCCATGTAGAAGAGCTGGTCATCGGAGATCCGCCCGACCGTGGCCTCGTGGGCGACGGTCACGTGGGGGTTCTGGATCTGGATGTCCGGCCAGGTGTCAGAGCGCGATTCGCCGTCCATCATCAGCCCGTCGCACTGCACGCGGGCCTTGGAGCCCTGCGAGTGCTGGCCCATCTTGACGAGGCCGCGGTAGCCCATGATGCCGCCGTCCTTGGAGATCGACTTGGCGAGGATGTTCGAGGTCGTGTTGGGCGCCAGGTGGACGACCTTCGCGCCGGTGTCCTTGTGCACGCCTTTGCCCGCCACGCCCACGTTCAGGTGGTCGGCGCGCGCGCCCTCGCCCATCAGGAACGAGCCGGGGTAGAGCATCACGTACTTGGCGCCCATCGACCCGCCGACCCACTCGACCGTGCCGTTGGCGTCGACGATCGCGCGCTTGGTGTTGAGGTTGTAGACGTCCTTGGACCAGTTCTGCACGGTCGTGTAGCGGGCCTTGGCGCCCTCGTGCACGAAGATCTCGACGACCGCCGAGTGCATCGAGTTGACGCTGTAGGTCTGCGCCGTGCAGCCCTCGATGTAGTTCACCTCCGAGCCCTCGTCGGCCACGATCAGCGTGTGCTCGAAGGTGCCCTCGCCGGCGCCCTCCATGCGGAAGTAGGACTGCAGCGGCAGGTCGCACTTGACGCCCTTGGGGATGTAGCAGAAGGCGCCGCCCGACCAGACCGCGCCGTGGAGCGCCGAGAACTTGTTGTCCTGCGGCGGCACGCACTTGTTCATGAAGTATTTCTGCACCAGCTCCGGGTACTCGGTGATCGCCGTGTCCATCGAGCAGAAGAGGATGCCCTGCTTTGCGTACTCCTCCTTCAGGCCCTCGTACACGGGCTCCTGGCGCCACACGCCGACGACGCCGGCGAGGTGCTCGCGCTCGGCCTGGGGGATGCCGAGGTCCTCGTAGGTCTGCTTCATCTCGGCGGGCACGTCGTCCCAGCTGTTGAAGCGCCCGGCGGTCGGCGGGGAGTAGAGGACGAGATCGTCGAGGTTCAGGCCGCTCAGGTCCGGGCCCCAGGTGGGGACGGGCTTGCGTTCGAAGATCTCGAGCGACTTCAGCCGTTTCTCGGCCATCCAGTCGGGCTCGCCCTTGATCTTCGACAGCTCGCTGACGACCTCGCGCGAGATGCCCTGCCGCGCACGCAGCTGGCCCTGGTCGTCCTCGACGATCGGGCTGGGCTTGGCGATCCTGGTGCTCTCAATCGTGGCCATGTGGCTCCTCGCTGGTGGTGCCTCGGTGAATCCTGTGCTCTGGAGTAGGAATTGTATCGAGCCGGTGGTCCGCGCCAGAGCGCCGGCGGGTCGGCGCTCAGGCCCGCTCATGCGGGCCAGGCGTGATCGCCGGTGACGGCGCCGCGCACGACCTTCAGGTTCAGCAGCGCGCACTTGCGCCGCGTGGCCGACACGGGGATGCCGAGCAGCTCGATCATCCAGTCGGCGTCGAGCCTGCCGACCTCCTCGAGCTCCATGCCCTTGAGCTCCTCGGAGGCGATCGACGCCGAGGCCTGGGAGATCGCGCAGCCGTGACCGTGGAAGCGCAGGTCCTCGATGCGGTCGTCCTTCACGCGGATGTGCACCCCCAGCTCATCCCCGCACAGCGGGTTGTGCTCGAGCGCCTCGAGATCGTGGGGGTCGAGCTCGCCGAAGTTCCGGGGCTGCTTGTAGTGGTCGAGGATGTAGTCGCGGTAGAGGTCGTCCATCAGCAGGGCGCCGATCACAGCTCGAAGACCTCGCGCCCGCGGATGAGGCCCGCCACGAGCGCGTCGATGTCGGCCGGGTCGTTGTACACGCCCACGCTCGCCCGCGCCGTCGCGTCCACGCCGAGGCAGCGCATGAGCGGCTGCGCGCAGTGGTGGCCGGCGCGGATGCACACGCCGCCGCGGTCGACCAGCTCGGCGATGTCGTGGGGGTGCATGCCCTCGATCGTGAACGACGCGAGGCCGCCCCGCGCGCTCCGCCTCGGGCGGGCCCACGACCCGCAGGCCGGGAACCTGCTCCAGGCGCTCGAGCATGTAGCGCGGTCAGCGCCCGCTCGTGCGCGCGCACGCGCTCCATCCCGAGCTTTGCGAGGTAGTCGACGGCCGCGCCCAGCCCGACGGCCTCGGCGACCATCGGGGTCCCCGCCTCGAACTTCCACGGCAGCTCGTTCCAGGTGGCGGACTGGAAGTCGACCGAGGCGATCATGTCGCCGCCGGTCAGGAACGGCTCCATCGGCTCGAGCATCTCCCGGCGGCCGTGCAGCACGCCGATGCCCGTCGGCCCGAGCGCCTTGTGCCCGGTCCAGGCGTAGAAGTCGGCGCCGATCCCGTCCGACGTCGACCGGCATGTGGGGGACGGCCTGGGCGCCGTCGATCAGCGAGACCGCGCCGGCGGCGCGAACGCGCGCGACCATCTCGGCGACCGGGTTGATCGTGCCGAGCACGTTCGAGACGTGGGTGAAGGCGGCGAGCCGGACGTCCCCGCGCGCGAGCTCCGCGTCGAGGTCCTCGAGCGAGAGCTCGCCGCGCTCGTCGAGACTCGAGGTAGCGCAGCTCGGCGCCGCGCTCGCGGCAGAGCACCTGCCAGGGCACGATGTTCGCGTGGTGCTCGGTCTGGGTGATCAGCACCGCGTCGCCGGGGCCGACGTTGGCGCGGCCCCAGGAGTAGGCGACGAGGTTGATGGCCTCGGTGACGTTCTTGGTGAAGATCGTCGTCTGCGGCTGCGCGCCCACGAACGCGGCGACCCGCCTGCGGGCGCCGTCGTAGGCCGCGTCGGCCTCCTGCGCCAGCGCGTAGACGCCGCGGTGCACGTTCGCGTTGTGGTTGCGCAGGTGGTCGGCCACCGCGTCGATCACGACCGCCGGCTTCTGCGAGGTGGAGGCCGAGTCGAGATAGACCAGCGGCCGGCCCTCGAACGTGCGCGCGAAGATCGGGAAGTCGGCCTTCACCCCCATCGAGGAGGTGCTCTCAGCGACTGGTGGCATACGTCTCGATGTCCTCGCGTGCCGCCGCGAGCTTGCGCGCGACCTTCTCGCGCACGAGTCCTTCCAGGGGCTCGTCCGCGAGCTCAGAGATCAGCGGCTCGAAGAAGCCCTCGACGATCACCCGCACGGCCGCCGGCCGGTCGAGGCCGCGGGTCTGCATGTAGAAGATGGCCGCCTCGTCGAGCTCGCCGACCGTGCCGCCGTGGGAGGCCGAGACGTCGTCGGCGGAGACGAGCACCGAGGGGATCGCGTCGACGCGCGCCTTGGGGGAGAGCATCATCGAGTGGATCTGCAGGTAGGTGTGCGTCTGCTGGGCGCCCGGGTCGATCTGGATCAGGCCCTCGAAGCTCGCGCGGCTGTCGCCGCTCGCGGCTCCCCGCCAGTGCACGTCGCCGCCGGAGGGACCGGTCTCGTGCAGGTCGACGGCGAACACGTCCAGGTGCTCCGTCTCCTCGGTGAAGAACAGGCCGCGGAAGGCCATGTCGCCGCCGGGCTCGCAGATCGCCAGCTCGAGGTGCTGACGGACGAGATGGCCGCCGAGCAGCGCCGGCAGCCAGTGGCAGTAGGCGTCGCGGCCGACGCCCACGAAGCGCGTGGACACGTCGAACACCTCGCCCGCGCCCCAGTCCTGGAGCTGGGAGAGGCGACAGCGCGCGCCGTCCTTCAGGTACATCTCGAAGGCGCCCGCGTGCAGCGCCTGGCGCCGGCCCTCGGGGTAGTCCCCGAAGTCGTCGGCCAGGTCGTACTCGGTCACGCGGAACTCGCTCGTCTGCCCGCCCAGCGATCGAGCGTGCGCGCGTACTGCGCGACGCCCGGCTCCTCGATCGCGTAGACGATCTCGAACGGATCCTCGACGACCACGCCGGCCGGGACGTGCAGGAACGCCCCGCCGCTCCAGAAGGCGGCGTTGGCGGCCTCCAGCTTGTGCCGGTCGATGGTCAGGCGCTTGGAGTAGTAGGGCTCGACCAGGTCGGGGTGATCGCGGAAGGCATCCTCGAGCGAGCACAGGATCACGCCGCGCTCCGCCAGCGCCGGATCGAGGTCGACGTGCACGACGGTGCCCCCGCTCTGCACGAGGCGGCCCGCGCGAGGGCGCTCGGGGAGGGTGCGGGTCACGACATCGGGGACGCCCGCGGGCGGCGGATCGGCCTGGGCCTCGAGCGCGTCCAGGTCGAGGTCCTGAAGGCTCGTCGTCCAGAACCCCGAGCGCCGCCAGATCGGCAGCTCCGAGGCCTCGTAGCTCGCAAGGGCGGCCTTGCGCAGCTGCGCGAGCGTGCGCCCGTCGCCGGCCCCGGCGCCGGCGAGCGCGTGGTAGAGCGTTGCCTCGCGGTGGCGACCGGGCTTGACCGCCACCTCAGACACTGACGCCGAACTCCTGGCGGATCTCGTCGTAGCCCTCGCGCTCCAGGCGCTCGACCAGCTCGACGCCGCCCTCGAGCACGACGCGGCCGTCCATCATGATGTGCACGAACTGGGGCTTGACGTAGTGCAGGATGCGCTGGTAGTGGGTGATGATCAGCGCGCCCAGGCCCTGCTCGTCGTGCAGCCTCTGGACGCCCTCGGCGACGGTCCGCAGCGCGTCGATGTCGAGGCCCGAGTCCGTCTCGTCGAGGATCGCCACGTCGGGTGCGAGCATCGCCATCTGGAGGATCTCCGCGCGCTTCTTCTCGCCCCCGGAGAAGCCGTCGTTGAGGTGGCGCGAGGTGAAGGTTTTGTCGACGTCGAGCAGCTCGATCGCGTGCTGGAGCTGGGTGCGGAAGTCCTTGACCCCGATCGGCTCCTCGCGTTTGGCGTTGATCGCCATGCGCAGGAAGTTCGCCACCGAGACGCCCGGGATCGAGACGGGGTACTGGAAGGCCAGGAACAGCCCGGCCTTGGCCCGCTCGTGCGGTTCGGCCTCGGTTATGTCCTCGCCCTTGAAGGTGATCGAGCCCTCGGTGATCTCATACGTGGGGTGTCCGAGCAGGGTGTTGGCGAGCGTGGACTTGCCCGAGCCGTTGGGGCCCATCAGGGCGTGTATCTCGCCCCGGTTGATCTCCAGGTCGACGCCTCGGAGGATCTCGCGCTCCTCGATGCGCACGTGCAGGTCTCTGATCTCTAGGTCGGCCATGTTTGCTTTCAGGCTCCAGTGGTGAGGGGGCGGGGTTGCGGTGTCCAGCGGGATCGGGATCGCGGCCTCTCCCAGCGACGAGCCTGGAAGAGCCGGGCCGAGGACGAGGTCGGCGAGGGTGGTCTCCTGCAGCGTGCGCACGATCGAGAACCGCACCCTCGTCCACAGGAGCTTGGTCGGGCAGACGTGCGGCTGCTGGCCCTTCTCGGACTCGCGGGCACACACGATCGAGCCGTCGGAGCCTTCGGAGATGCACTCGATCGGCGCGATCGATCCCTCCAGCGCCTCGACCACCTCGGCCATCGTGATCTCCTCGGGCGGGCGGGCGAGCAGGTAGCCGCCGCGCGAACCGCGCCTTGAGTCGACCAGTCCGGCCTTGCGCAGCCGGGCGACCAGATGCTCGAGGTAGGCGAGCGGCAGGCCATCGTGCTCGGCGATCTCGGTCAGCGGAACGGGCTCGGCGCCGGCCCGGCGGGCCAGCTCGACCATCACGCGCACGCCGTACTCGGCCTTGGTTGAGAACATCATCTCGAAATACCTACCTGGGCGCTAGGGTATCAACGGCAAGCTCGCCTCCCGGGATGGCGGGCTGCTCACGGCTCGGATTGCAGCCGTGAGATGTCGTGCACGAGGGATTCCGGGGTGAGCGATTCCAGGGGGAACAGGACCCGCTCTGAGCCGCGGCGGTCGATCAGGAGAACGGCCGCGCCGCCGGCCAGCACGGGGCGCCCCGCGCTCGCCCCGGGGGCGCCGTATGCATGCCAGACGGGCCGCAGCTCAGAGACCGGGCCGCTCAGATAGCGGACCCGCCCGGTCAGGGACACGCGCTCGAGGAAGCGGCTCACCCGCGCGGGCGTGTCGGCGCGGGGATCGACGCTCACCAGGAGCACGGGAACCGGCCGCGGAAGTTCGTCCAGCGCACCGCGGATCTGCTGGGCGATGAGGATGCAGTCCGAGCCGCAGGCGGAAGACACGAACGCGAGGACCACCACCTCGCCGCGGTAGCGCGCAAGCGAGATCGGCTGCCCCGACTGGTCGGTGAGCGTGAACTCATGCGCGGGCGTCGGGGCGGGGATGGCCGCGCCTTCGAACCCCGTGCCGGATGAGACCCCGGCCGAGTGTGTGGAGGGGGTGGCCGCGGGGTGGTGGGCGGGCCCGTCCAGGACCACCAGCGCCAGGAACACGACCACGACCACGGCGGTTGTGGCCAGCAGGGCAACCTGGGGACGGGGGCGCATCGCCCTCGCATGGTGTCGGACAGCGCCCGCAGGTGCCATCCTGTCGCTATACTTTATGAAGTTCCTATGAAACCCGACCTTGGTTTAGGAGTTTCCACATGAGCCCGTCAGGAGCGGAGCTGCTCCGCCAGATCAAGAGCAAGATCGACGAGGTCGACCCCTCGGAGGTGAACGAGCTGGTCGACGAGGGCGTCACGGTCGTGGACGTGCGCGGGACCGAAGAGTTCGCCACCGGCCATCTGCCCGGCGCCAAGAGCATTCCCCGCGGGCACCTGGAGTCGCGCATCGAGAGCGTGGCGCCGGACCGCTCCGCCGAGCTGATCCTGTACTGCGCCTCGGGCAGCCGCTCGGCCTACGCCGCCCGCACGCTGATGGAGGACCTGGGCTACGAGCACGTGCGCTCGATGACCGGCGGGATAACGCTGTGGAAGGACCGCGGCTACGAGGTCGAGATCCCGCGCGCGCTCTCCGCCGAGCAGCGCGATCGCTACTCCCGCCACCTGCTCATCCCCGAGATCGGCGCCGAGGGCCAGGAGAAGCTGCTCGACGCGAAGGTGCTGCTGCTCGGAGCGGGCGGCCTCGGCTCGCCCACGGCCCTGTACCTGGCAGCCGCCGGCGTGGGCACACTCGGAATCGTCGACGACGACGTCGTCGACCTCTCAAATCTTCAGCGCCAGGTGATCCACTCCACGCAGCGGGTCGGCATTCCCAAGGTTGACTCCGCCGAGGAGTCGATCCATGCGCTCAACCCCGAGGTGAAGGTCGTCAAGTACCCGGTGCGGATCGACGCGTCCAACATCATGGAGATCATCGAGGGCTATGACGTGATCGTCGACGGGGTCGACAACTTCCCCACCCGCTACCTCCTCAACGATGCCTCCGTGCGCCTGCGGATCCCGGTCGTGTCGGCCTCGATCCTCGGCTTCGACGGCCAGCTGTCGGTGTTCGCCCCCTACGAGGGCCCCTGCTACCGCTGCCTGTTCCGCGAGCCGCCGCCGGCCGAGCTGGCGCCCTCGTGCGGCGCCAACGGCGTGCTCGGTGTGCTCCCCGGAACGATGGGCCTGCTGCAGGCCACCGAGGTGGTCAAGCTGATCCTCGGCATCGGCGAACCCGCGATCGGGCGCCTGCTCCTGTACGACGCGCTGGCCGCGACCCTCACCGAGGTCAAAGTCCACCGCGACCCGGACTGCCCGATCTGCTCGCGCGCGCCCGATGAGATCACCGACGAGGAGATGGGCTCGTTCCCCGACTACGAGGCATTCTGCGCCGCGGCCGGCTAGGTGCCGAAGCGCGCGGCCTGCTAATCATTCCGGGATGGCCACCATCAAGATTCCCCCGGTCCTGCGCGCCTCGGTCGGCGGCGAGCGCGAGGTGAGCGCCTCCGGCGAGAACGTGGGCGCCGTGCTGCGCGACCTCGCCTCGAGCCACCCGGCCACGCAGACCCAGCTGTTCTCCGCCGAGGGCGAGCTCAACCGCTACGTGAACGTGTACCTCAACGACGAGGACGTGCGCGTGCTCGGCGGCCTGGACACGGTGGTGGGCGAGGGCGACACGCTCGTCATCCTGCCCGCGATGGCCGGCGGCAGCCACGCCTGCGCGTGAGGCGCCCGCTGGGGATCCTGTGTGCGACCGGCGTCTGCCTGCTGGTGGGCAGCGGCATCGCGCTGGGCATGGCCAACCACGAAGGCTGGCCCCCGATCGGCCATCACCAGGGGCATCCCGGCAACGAAAGCGGGGTCATGCGCGGAGCGGACGGCGTGCACAACATGCTGCTCGGTGGAGACGGCAACGACACGATCTGGGCGGGCGACAGCGGGGACGTGATCTGGGGCGACTCTCATCCGGGCGGTCAGCCGAGCACCCAGAAAGACTTCCTGCACGGCGGTCCCGGTGAGGACTGGCTGTACGCGAGCCACGGCTACAACCTGATCTGGACCGGAGCGGGCGACGACCACGTGGCGCTGGTCTACGGCTACGGCACCGTCTACTGCAACGGACCCGGCCTGAAGACGCTCGTGATGCGCTTCCTGCCCGCGAACCGGCACTATCGCCTCGTGGGCTGCACCCGCAAGGTGATCGATCCCTACAGAGCCTAGGCGCTGCTCGGCGTCGCAGCGTCGATGAGGCGGATCTGCGACTAGGCCGCGGCCCGCGTGTCCACGCGACCGTTCGCCGGCTCGCCGGCGCCCGGCACGTGGCTCATCGCGTGCTCGGCCAGCGCGGTGATCGTGAGCGATGGGTTGACCCCCACGTTCGCGGGGATCGCCGAGCCGTCGCAGACGAGCAGGTTCTCGTAGCCGAACACCCGCTGGTGGGCGTCCACGACCCCCTCATCGGGATTCGCCGCGATCACCGCGCCGCCGAGGATGTGCGCGGTGGTGGGGATGTTGAACAGCGCCTCGGTGAGTGAGCTCTGGGCGACTCCGCCGGTGCGCTTGGCGAACCATTCGGCGGTCTGGTTGGCGATCGGGATGAACGTCGGGTTGGGGCGCTCGGGATCCTGTTCGGTCTTCAGCCAGAACGACCCGAACGGGCCTTTGTGGGGGCGCAGGGCGATCGCGTTGTCGAGCGTCTGCATCACGAGGATGATGATCGTGCGCCGCGACCAGTGCTTGGGGAACATCACCTGCGCCAGCCGCTTGGGGTGCAGGAGCACCTGCAGCAGGAGCTTCAGCGGGCGGGTCACGCGCGTGCCGTCGCCGACCAGGAGGGTGTTGAGGCGGTGCATCGAGTCGCCGGCGTCGCCGTAGGTGACGGTCTCGATGTGGGTGTCGGGGTCGGGGTAGATGGACGAGGTGATGGCCACGCGTTTGATGAGATCGTCCGGGTAGTCCTCGGGCACGGTCACCGCGAGGATCGACTCGGAGTTGGTGCGCACGAGCTCACCCAGGCGTGTGGAGACGCGGGGCAGCGATCCGCTCATCCGGCAGCGCTGCAGCAGCTTGTTCGTGCCCAGCGGCCCGGCGGCCACGACCACGCCGCCCGCGCGGTGCACGCAGCGTTCCTTTCGCAGCCACGCGCCCGAGCGCTCGGATTCGACTTCATAGCCCTCGCTGCCGTCCACCGGGCCGATCGGGCGGATGTCGATGACCGTGCGTTCGGGCATGACCCGCGCGCCGCGGCGCTCGGCGAGGTACAGGTAGTTCTTGACGAGCGTGTTCTTCGACCCGTGCGGGCAGCCCACCATGCAGCGGCCGCACAGCCTGCACCCGGTGCGGTCGGGCCCCTCGCCGCCGAAGTACGGGTCCGGGACGGTCTTGCCGGGCTCGCCGAAGAAGACGCCCACGGGCGTCTTTTTGTAGGTGTCGCCCACGCCCAGCTCCTCGCCGAGCTCGCGCAGCAGCTCATCGGCGGGATCCCCGTGCGGGTTCTGCACGACGCCCAGCATCCGCCGCGCCTCGTCGTAGTGGGGCGCCAGCGCGGTCTCCCAGTCCTCCATGTCCGCCCACTGGCGGTCCTTGAAGAACTTCTCCGGGGGGACGTACAGCGTGTTCGCGTACCCGAGGCTGCCGCCGCCCACGCCGCAGCCGGAGACCACCGAGACGTCCTTGAAGGTGGTCATCCGGAAGATGCCCTTCATGCCGAGCTGCGGGCGCCAGAAGTAGCGTTTCAGATTCGCCGTCGAGCTCGGCAGCTCGTGATCGGCGAAGCGCCGGCCGCACTCGAGCACCCCGACCGAGTACCCCTTCTCGGACAGGCGCAGCGCCGAGACGCTGCCGCCGAAGCCGGAGCCGATGACCAGCCACTCGAAGTCGAAGTCGCCGTTCATGTCGGGCATGCTACCGATAGGCGATCGCCTTGCACGCCGACCCCGCTATATTCAGTGAAGTAATGGCGGTTGAGAGGCTGAGGAACCGGCCCTGCGGGGGTCGGTACGGGGACATCGTGCAGTCGATCGGCAACACGCCGCTGGTCGAGCTGCCGACGCTGTCGCCCAAGCCGGGCGTGCGCATCTGGGCGAAGCTCGAGTCGCGCAACCCCACCGGCTCGGTCAAGGACAGGGTGGCGCGCGCCCTGATCGAGGACGCCGAGGAGAAGGGCGCGATCGCCGAGGGCCAGACGATCCTCGAACCGACGTCGGGGAACACGGGCATCTCGCTGGCGA
Organism: uncultured Solirubrobacteraceae bacterium; assembly: GCA_963821655.1. Lineage (GTDB taxonomy): Bacteria > Actinomycetota > Thermoleophilia > Solirubrobacterales > Solirubrobacteraceae > Palsa-744. Next base: position 212,388 of record CAWGER010000014.1, on the reverse strand, counting down.
TGATCTGCTCGCGCAAGGGCTACCGCCTGAAGGTGGTGATGCCCGAGAACGTGACGCCCGAGCGTACGCAGCTGCTGCGGATGTACGGCGCGGAGATCGTGTACTCCGAGGGCTCCAAGGGCTCGAACGGCGCGGTCGAGAAGGCGCTGGCGATGGCCGCCGAGGACCGCTCCTACTACATGCCCTACCAGTACGGAAACCTTGCCAACCCCAACGCCCACTACAACGGCACGGCCGTCGAGATCCTCGAAGAGCTCGACGAGGTCACCGCGTTCGTGGCGGGCCTCGGCACCGGCGGCACCCTGATGGGCAACGGCAGGCGCCTGAAGGAGGCGTTCGGCGACGCCGTGAAGATCGTCGCGGCCGAGCCGATGCAGGGCGAGCCGGTGCAGGGGCTGCGCTCGCTGGACGACGGCTTCATCCCCCCGATCATCGACATCTCCCTGCTCGACCGCAAGATCTTCGTGACCAACCGCGACGCGATCATCTGGACGCGCAGGCTGCTCGACTCCGAGGGCGTGTTCGCGGGCGTCTCGAGCGGCGCGATCGCGAGCATCGCCGTGCGGATCGCCGGCGAGCTGGAGGAGGGGAACGTCGTGTTCGTGGTCGCCGACGACGGCTGGAAGTACCTGTCCAGCGGCATCTACACGCTGCCGGTCGACGAGATCGAGAACCTCGACTCGACCGTCTGGTGGTAGCCGGGCCCGTTCGCGTCCGCGCGGGCGGCGGGCGGTCATGAACATCTCCGCCGAGCTGCTCGAGCAGGTGATCGCGCACGTCCGCGAGGACCCCGCGAACGAGTGCTGCGGGGTGGTGGCGGTCGAGCCCGCCCCATCCGACCGGTGGCTCCTCCGCGCGCGCGGTGCGCGTGTATCGCGCCGTCAACGTCCACGCCAGCCCGCTGAAGTTCGAGATCGACCCGCGGGAACTGCTCGAGCTGTGGAACGCGATCGAGGCCGACGGACACGAGCTCGGCGCCATCTACCACTCGCACGTGCGCAGCGAGCCCTACCCGTCCCAGACCGACGTCAACTTCGCCGCCAACTGGCCGGGCGTGGAGTGGATCATCGTCGGGCTCGCCGGCGGCCGGGCGCCGGACGTGCGCTCCTACCTGATCGATGCGGGCGTCATCGAACAGGTGCCGATCGTGGAGACGGCGATGTGAGCGAGGAGCCGCTCGTGTGCCCGGGCTGCGCTCGCACGTATCCTCGCTCAGAGCGCTTCTGCGCGGCGTGCAGCATGCCGCTCGTGTTCGTGCCCGGACCCAAGCGCGAGGCCTCCGAGCGCCAGCGCAAGGCGCGCAAGATCAAGCCCCAGTACGCCGAAGGGGAGCTCGTGAAGGTGGCTCGCGCGCAGAACCAGCCCGAGGCCGAGTTCATCGAGGGCCTGCTGCTCGAGGAGGGGATCCCGTGCATGCTGCGCCGCTCCTCGGGCTTCGACGTGGCGGAATTCCTCGCGGCCGGAACGCGCGACGTGCTGGTGCCCGAGTCGGGCGCCCAGGCGGCACGCGAAGCGCTGGCGCCCGACGGTGTCTAGGCCGATACGGGTCCTCTAGGCGAGGACGGGCTCGCCGGCGCCCGTTGCTTGACTGGTGATCGCGCGGATCTCCTCGGAGGCGCGCTCGAACTCGGCGTCCGAGAGCACGGGGGTGCCCTCGAAGGGAAGATCGCGCTGGAGCTCGACCCAGGCGGGGGATGCGGCGTACTCGTCCTTGACCTTCACGGTGACCGGACGGGGGATGCGGTAGGTGCGCAGGAGCAGCACGTGCAGCGGCTCATGCCTGCGCCAGCCCAGCCGCTTTTCGGCGTAGTCGGGCGTCCAGACGTAGAAGGGAGAGAGCGCGTCCACGCAGCGCGGGTCGTCGATGGTGAAGTGGCCGGCGACCTGGGCCCAGGCGCGGATGCGCACGCGGTCGGGCTGCTGGACGGGAGCCCCGGACGCGAACGCGGGAAGGGGCGGCTCGCCTTCGCTCCAGACGCCCTCCTCGAGCGCACGGCGCAGCTCGGGCTGGTGGGACTCGCGCACGAGGTCGCCCGGCTGGTGGTCGAACGTGGGGTACAGGAAGAACCGCTCATGGGCAAGCTGGAAGCGTTTGCCGGGTTCGCGGATTCCTCCCTTGCGAAGTGTTATGAGCTGCTCGCCTTCCGCCAGAGCGCGGACGGTGACAGCCCATTCTTTGAAAGCAATTGGCATAAAAGACTAGAGACCTGAAGGGATACGGCTGTTTGCTACACCCTGCGCGCAGCCCGTGAGGGACGGTTGCTGGGACCTTAAAGATACGAACTCCGGGCGAAAATCCCAAATCCCCTGCAAATAGCGACATTATTTGCCATCTGTGACTGATCCACCGCACAGCGGCGTGTCTACAGACGCCATCCGGCGAGCCCCTCGGCGGCCTCGATGATGGCCGCGTAGTCCTGCTCGCCGTGGCCTCGCCCGATCGTGGCCACGAGCAGGTCGCGCGCGTGCGCGGCCGAGGGGAAGGGCACACCGGCCGCCTGGGATTCCTCCAGGCACAGGCGCACGTCCTTGAGCATGTGGGCGGTCTTGAACAGGGTCGTGTAGTCGTGCTCGCGCATGGGCGTGGACTTGAGCTGCATCTGGGCCGAGGCGCCGGAGCCGGCCGAGGTGACCTGCACGAACGCATCGAGATCCAGCCCGGTCGCCCGGGCGAGCAGCAGCGCCTCGGCGAGGGCTGCCGCGTTGGCGGCGCCGAGGGCGTTGTTGATCAGCTTGAGCATCTCGCCCTGACCGAGCTCGCCGACGTGCACGATCAGCTCGCCCATCGCCTCGAGCACGGGCTTTGCGCGGGCGAAGTCCGCCGCGGCACCCCCGGCCATGATCGTCAGCGAGCCGTCCTGTGCGCGGGGTGAGGAGCCGGTCACGGGGGCGTCGAGCATGCGCACGTCGCGCTCGGAGAGCGCCGTGCCGATGCGGCGGGTGTGCGCGGGGGAGATGGTGGAGCAGTCCACGCACAGCAGCCCCGGGTGGGCACCCCCGATGGCTCCGTGCTCGCCGAGGAGGATCTCCGCGACCTGCTGTTCGTCGACGACCATGCTCACGACGATGTCGCTCTGCAGGGCCACCTCGGCGGGGGTGGCGGCGGCGGTGGCGCCGTGCTCGGAGGCCCACTGCTCGGCCTTGCCGGGGGTGTGCGTCCAGACGGTCAGCTGAAAGCCCGCGCGCGCCACGTTGGCGGCCATGCGCGAGCCCATGATGCCGAGGCCCAGGAAGCCGATCCGCTCAGACATGCCCGAATCCTCCACCACCGGGGGTTTCGATGCGCAGCCGCTGGCCCTGCTCGAGCGTGCCGGTGACCTTGCCGGGCAGGGTGCGGCCGTCCAGCTCGATCGCGCCCGCGCGCACCCGGCTCGCCGCCGTCCGCCCCCCGCGGCGGGTGGCGGCGGCGCTCGGCGATCAGCGAGAAGGTCATCGGCTCGAGCGCTTCGATCTCGCGCACGACCCCGTCGCCGCCGCGGTGGCGCCCCGCGCCGCCTGAGCCCCGGCGCAGGGCGTACTCGATCATTCGCAGCGGGAATTCGCGCTCGAGCGCCTCGATGGGCGTGTTCAGGGTGTTGCTCATCGCGACGTGCACGCCGCTCGGGCCGTCCGCGTCCGCGCAGGCGCCCTGGCCGCCGCCGAGGGTCTCGTAGTAGGAGAAGCGCGGGTTGCCGAGCGTCAGGTTGTTCATCGTGCCCTGGCCGAGCGCGCGCCCGAATGCGCCGAGCACGAGGTCGGCCACGCGGGAGGAGGTCTCGACGTTGCCCGCCGCCACCGCTGCGCCGGGGCGGGCGTTCAGCACGGTGCCCTCGGGGGCGCGCACCTCGATCGGACGGTGGGCGCCGGCGGAGGGCGGGATGTCCGGGTCGGTGAGGGCGCGGACGGCGAACAGGCAGGCCGAGCGGGTGACGGCGAGCGGGCAGTTGAGATTGCCGGGATGCTGGGGCGCTGAGCCGGCGAAGTCGAGGAGCAGCTCCTCGCCGGCGAGTACCGCGCGCAGGCGCAGCTCGAGATCCCCCTCCCGCGCCTCGAGCACGTCCGTTGCGTGCACCGTCGCGTCTGGAAGCTCGGCCAGGCAGGCACGGGTGCGGCGCTCGGCGTAGTCGAGGACCGCGTCGGTGGCCTCGCGCAGCCGCTCCGGGCCGAGGTGGTGTGCGAGCTCGGACAGGCGCTGAGCGCCGGTGCGGTTGGCGGCCAGCTGGGCACGCAGGTCCGCTCGCCGCTCGGCCGGTTGGCGCATGCGCGCGACGAGCTCCTCGATCGTGTGCTCGTCCAGCGGGCGGGGCGAGATCACCACGCCCTCCTCCTCGAGCGTGCGGCTGTCGGCGGGCATCGATCCGGGCACGCGCCCGCCCACGTCGGCATGGTGCGCGCGGCTCGCCGCGAAGCCGAGGAGGTGAGCGTCGGCGAAGACGGGGGTGACGACGGTGATGTCGGGCAGGTGGGTTCCGCCCGCGAACGGATCGTTGAGGATGAAGGACACGCCTGGTGAGTGCTTCTCGTCGAGGACCGCGGCGACGGCGGCGGGCATGGCGCCGAGGTGGACGGGGATGTGCTCGGCCTGCATGACCATCTGACCGTCGGGGTCGAACAGCGCGGTCGAGGCGTCGCGACGCTCCTTGATGTTCGAGGAGTGCGCCGAGCGGATCAGCACGACACCCATCTCCGCGCAGGCGGCACGCAGGGCGCCGGTGAGTACCTGCAGCTCGATCGGGTCAAGCATCGTTCGCCGCCAGCAGGTGAATGGTCCCGTGCGCGTCGACCTCGCCGCTCCAGCCGGGCGGGATGAGCAGCGTGGCCTCTGAGAGAGCGCAGAGAGCCGGTCCCGCGAGAGGGGTTCCGGGCGGCAGCTCTCCGCGGTGGATCAGGGCCTCGAGGGCGTCGCCGTCGAAGACGATCGGGCGGGTCTCGGGCGAGGGTGGGGCGCCGGCGGCGGCCAGCGGCGCCAGCGCGGGCGCCTGGCCCCAGACGGACACGCGGATGTTGACCAGCTCGACGTCCGCCGAGTCGTCGCGGTAGCCGTAGCGGTGCTCGTGCGCGCGCGCGAACGCCTCCCGCAGGACGTCCGGATCCACCGACTCGGACTGCTCGATCGCGAGCTCGAACGACTGGCCGCGGTAGCGCAGCTCGTGGCCGACGCGCAGGCGCGCGGGAGGGGCGCCGAGTTTGCCGCGGGCCTCGGCGATGAGGGCGTCGCGCTCCTTCGACAGCCGGGCGGAGGTGAGCGACCGCCCCCGGAGCATGACCGTGCGCGAGACGTCGCGGCGGGGAGCGGCGGCGGCGAGACCGAGGGCGCAGAGCACGCCGGAGGTGCGCGGGCAGAGGATGCGCTCGATGCCGAGCTCGCGGGCGAGGGCGGCGGCGTGGAGGGGCCCTGCCCCGCCGAACGGCATGAGCACGAAGCCGCGGGGATCGATCCCCCGCTCGACGGTCATCACGCGCAGCGCGCCCGAGCATCTCGGCCTCGGCCACGCGGACGATGCCCTGCGCACAGGACAGGACGTCCATGCCGAGCTCCTGCGCGAGGCGGGCGACGGCCTGCAGGGCGGCCGCGCGGTCGAGCGCGAGCCCGCCCGCGAGCGGCGAGTCCTCGAGCAGGCGGCCGAGCAGGAGGTTGGCGTCGGTCACCGTCGGCTGGAGGCCGCCGCGGCCGTAGCAGGCCGGTCCGGGTACGGCGCCCGCCGAGGCCGGCCCCACGCGCAGGGCCCCGCCGGGATCGCGCCAGGCGATCGAGCCGCCGCCGGCGCCGACGGTGTGGATGTCGAGCGCGGGCAGCGACAGCGGTCGGCCGGCGATCGCGCGCTCGGAGGTCTCGGCGACCTCGGAGTCGGCGATCAGGCACACGTCGCAGGATGTGCCGCCCATGTCGAAGCAGAGCACGTTCGGCTCTCCGGCCAGCTGGGTGAGCAGCAGGGCCCCGCCCACCCCGCCGGCGGGGCCGGAGAGGACTGTGAGCGCGGCGTGGGAGGCGGCGCGGTCCGCGTCGGTCAGACCGCCGGAGGACTGCATGATGAGCGGCTCGGGCAGTCCGCGCGCGCAGGCGTCGGTGCAGAGGCGGCGCAGGTAGCTCTCAAGGAGCGGAGAGAGCGCCGCATCGAGAACGGTGGTGGCCGTGCGCTCGTACTCGCGGAAGGTGCCGACCAGATCGCAGGACAGGGAGACGTGGACATCTCGCAAGCAGCTCGGAGATGAGCTCGCCGAGGAGTCGCTCGTGCGCGGGATGGGCGTAGGAGTGAAGGAGCGCCACGGCGATCGCCTGCGGACGCTCGCGGGCGATGTGCTCGATCAGCGCGCGGGCGCCCGCGGGATCGAGCTCGCGTAGCGGGCCGTCGGGGCCGGTACGCTCGGGCGCGGCGAAGCGCAGCTCGGCGGGCACCAGGGGAGCCGGCCCGGCGCGGCAGAGCTCATACAGGTCGGCCCGTCCCTGGCGGCCGAGCTCGATCACGTCGGTGAAGCCGGCGGTGGCGATCAGGGCGGTGCGTGCGGTGCGGTCCTCGAGCAGGGCGTTGGTGGCGACGGTCATGCCGTGGGCGAACTGCTCCACCTGCTCGGCCCGCGCCCCTGAGCGCTCGAGCACGAGGCGCACCGCCTCGAACACCCCGGCGGCCTGCTCGGAGGGCGTGGAGGGGACCTTGGCGGTGTGCACGGCGGAGTCCTCGCCGACGAGCACCGCGTCGGTGAAGGTCCCGCCCACGTCGACCCCCAGGAGCATTCCCCGGAGAGCCTACGGGAGGCTCAGGCTGCCGCGCGCTCGTGGTCCTCGGTGTCCGCCAGGTGCTGGTGGGAGGGGCAGTAGCCGTTGCGGGGGAGGGGCACGCGCTGGCAGGGGGTGCCCTTGCGCGTGGTGGCCCTGCACTGCGGGGCGGCCCCGCTGATCGCCGTGTAGCCCTCGTGGGGGTGTTCGATGAGGAACTGCTCGGCGTAGCCCACGTAGCGGCAGACGACCTGGTGGACGTGCCTCTGCTGGCTCATGGGGAAGTAGTTGCGGATGTCGTAGAACAGCGTGCGCTCGGGCCGGGCGAAGTAGTGGTGCTCGGTGGCCATGCGCTTGACGACCGCCTCGCAGGCGCGCAGGACGGCTTCGTGGTTGCTACAGGCACCTGCGCCCGGCGGGGGAGCCGCGATGTGGGGTGCTAGCTCCCGGTAAATGGCCCTACTGAACTGGTACATGGCGATTGCCGCTCACCTTTCTCACTTACATCTGGTGGTTGGGGGCACGCCTGCCGTTCCTCAGTCCTCATCAGACTCCGAACCTCCCAAAACCTTTCCACCAGGCAGAACACGTCATAGATGCGAAAGGACCGAGATAAAGAGGGTGAGACGTTCTTTTTATGAATGGACCCCTACGGGGTCCACGACGTCTCGCGCCGTGTCGAGCGGTGCGCGGGCGAAGCGTCCCGCGCGAGCGGTCGTCGGCGAGCGCGGCGTCAGGCCCAGGTCTGCCAGCCGACGGCGTCCTCGTGGGAGACGACGACGTGGCGATGGTCGAGGCTCGGGTCGCGCTCGGGGTGGTCGAGGCGCCGGTGCGCCCCGCGGCTCTCGGTGCGCTCGATCGCGCAGCGTGCGATCAGCCTGGCCAGCGGGTGGGGGTCCTCGAGCAGCCTGTCGAGACCCTCTCCCGAGCGCACGATGCCCGCGTCACGCCACAGCGCCGCGCGGGTGGAGGCATCGGCGAGCGGGGGCGGCTCGAGCGCGCGCAGTGCCTGCATCTCCCGCTCCCCCGCGACCGCGGGCTCGAGCGCCGGCTCGGACAGGGCGCCGTCGATGGCGCGGCGGGCGAACACGAAGCACTCGCTGAGGGAGTTGGAGGCGAGGCGGTTGGCCCCGTGCAGGCCGGTGCAGGAGGCCTCGCCGACCGCATACAGCCCCGGCAGGGTGGAGCGGGCCTGCAGGTCGGCGACGATCCCTCCCATCATGTAGTGGGCCGCCGGCGCGACCGGGATCAGCTCGCGCACGGGGTCAAGGCCCGCCTCCCTGAGCGAGGCGACCACGTTGGGGAAGTGGGCGGGGTCGATCGCGCGCATGTCGAGTCCGACCGACTGCGCCCCGGTCTCCTCCAGGCGAGCCTGGATGGCGCGCGAGACCTCGTCGCGGGGGGCCAGCTCGTCGACGAACCGCTCGCCGGCGGCGTCGTGCAGGGTGGCACCCTCGCCGCGGATGGCCTCGGTCACGAGGAAGCCCTCGCGCCCGGCGAGGCCGGTGACGGCGGTGGGGTGGAACTGGAGCAGCTCGAGGTCGGCCAGGTCGGCACCGGCCGCATGGGCGAGCAGCAGGCCCACGCCCTGGGAGCCGGGCGGGTTGGTGGTGCGTGCCCACAGGGCGGCGGCGCCCCCGGTGCCGAGCACGACCGCGCGCGCGGCGACGATCAGACCGTCGTCGCAGATGAGGCCGCGGCAGCGGCCGTCCGAGCGCCACAGCGCGCGGGCGCGGGCGCCCTCGAGCACGGTGATCAGCGGCTCCTCGACCGCCAGCGCCGAGAGCTGGCGCACGACCCGCCGCCCGGTGGCGCTGCCGCCGGCGTGGACGACGCGCCTGACCGAGTGGCCGCCCTCCAGGCCGAGCGCGAGGCGTCCGAAGCGGTCGGCGTCGAAGTGCACGCCCAGCGCCTGCAGGTCGCGCACGCGGTCGGGCGCCTCGCGCACGAGGACCTCGGCGGCCGAATGCCTGACCAGGGCGCGCCCGGCCAGCTCGGTATCGCTCAGGTGCAGCTCGAAGCTGTCGTCGGCCGCGAGGGCGGCCGCCAGCCCGCCCTGGGCCCAGTAGCTGGCGGTCTGTGCCAGCGGGGTGGCCGACACGAGCACGACCCTGGCGTGCTCGCGCGCGGCGCAGAGCGCGGCATACAGTCCCGCCGCACCCGCGCCCACCACTGCGACATCGGCCTCACGAGGGGATGCCAGGGAGGAGGTGGGCATCGCGGGGAACGGTACCGGCCCGGGGCTCTCATCATTTGCCGGTGCGAAGTTGTTCGATGTCTTTCTGGAGCTGTTTTTTCACGGCGGGGCTGGGGTTGCTCTTCGCCGCTGCTTCGAGTTTCTCAAGCTCTCCTGTTACCGCCGAGGGGGCGGTGGGCTTGCCGACGGAGGTGGTGGGCGCGGGTTTCGTGGTACCGGTTGGCCCGGTGGCGCTCGAGCCGGTGGTCGTGCCCGTGGGCGCCGGTGCTGGCGCCCGGCCCGGTGGCGCCGGGTGTGGCGGTGGTCGGCGTGCTCGCCGCCGGCGGCGGCGTGGTCGCCGGTGTTGTCGGCGCGGCCGGTGTGGTGGTCAGCGTCGTCACGGCGACAGTCGTGGCGGTGGGCCCGTTCCCGGCCAGCGCCACCAGGGAGACGGCGAGCACCGCGAGCGACGCGAGGGCCACGACCGCGACGGCGATGACCGGGGCCTTCCAGTTCGAGGTGGTCGCAAGGCGCGTCCGCGCGGCGGCTCCACAGTGAAGGCACCACTCCTGGTCGGCAGCGAGGGGAGCGCCGCACAGCGGGCAGGCTTCGGCCACCGGCGCGGCGGCGCTCAGGCCGCCGGCGGGCGCCGGTGCGGTGGGCCCGGAGACCGCCGGAGCGCCGGGGGAGACGGGAGCGCCACCAGGGGGGACGGCTGTCGGAGGCGGCGGGGAGGTGCCAGTGGCGCTCACGCGCCGGCCTTGGGCGGACGGAGGATCTCGGTGGGTTCGTCGTCGTCGGACGGCGCCTTGACGGGCGGGGGCGTGGGTGCGCGCCCGCCGGACGGGGGGCTTGGGGTGACGACGTGGGTGGCGGTAGGGGCCGCGGCGGGCGCGGGCGCGGCGGGCGCTGGGCGAGCAACCGGGGTGGCGGGAGCGGGCCTCGCCGTTGGTGCGGCCGGGGGCGGGCCGAGGCCGGAGTGGCGGGAGCGGCCGGCGCGGGCGGCCGGGGCGGGGCTGCCGCGGGCGGTGCGGCGGGGCTGGCGGGCGGCGGCGGCGCGGGCGACGCGGGCGTGGGCCTGGCCACCGGCATGCGCGGTCGTGGGCGGCGCGGGCGTGGGCCTGGCCACCGGCATGGCGGTCGTGGGCGGATGGGTGGCCGCAGCCGCGGCCGCGGCCGCGCCGGCGGCGCCGGCGGAGCCGGGGGGCGCGGCGTTGGCGGCGGGGGCGGGTGCCTCGGGAGCGGCGCTCTGAGCGCCGGCGATGGGCAGGTCGGCGCGACGGCTGACGGACAGCCCGCAGTTGGGGCAGAAGTGGTCATCGCCGCCATGGAGAGCCGCACAGCGCGGGCAGGCGCTGATGCCGGCCTCGCGCAGGACGGTCACGGTACGGCGCTCTCGGAGGGCGGTTTCGAGCGAGCGCAGCTCGGCGTCGATGTGGCCGAGCGTGCTCAGCTTGGCGATCACCAGCGGGTCGTTGCGCTGTCCGAAGCGGTGCAGATTGAAGACCAGCCCGCCCAGGTCGCGGTAGGCCAGCTCGCGCGCCTTGCGCAGGAAGCGCGCCCGGCGGCGGGCTCGCCCGCGGGTGCGGAAGCCCGGTGGTGCGGCGTCGCCGGCGGTGTTGGCGGGCCTGCTCTCGTCCGGCGCCGGCGCCGGCGCCGATGCGGGGGCGGGAGCGGGAGCGGCCTCAGGAGTCGTGGCAGGTGGCTGGTCCACGGCCGATCCATGTTAGCCGGACGGCTCCAGGGCCGTGCACCATGCGGCGGCCACGCGCTCGGCCATCTTGCGGTGCCGAGAAGCGCGCGGCGCTCGCGCGGCCGGCGACGCGCGGGTCGGGTACATGCAGATGTGGTTCCAGGACCGCTCGCCATCGGCCGAGGTCGAACGGAGCGCACAGGGTGCCGTCCACGTCCTTCAAGGCCTCGGGATGAATGCCGGTGGGGGTCGCGAGCACGGGCACGTCGCAGGCGAGCGCCTCGAGCACGGCCAGCCCGAAGCCCTCGTGATCGGAGGGCACGAGGACGGCGTTGGCGGCGTTGATCCACAGCGGAACCCGGGCGGGGTCGACCGCTCCGAGCGCGAGCAGCTCGACCTCCACCGACCGCGCCAATGCGAGCGCGCGGTCGTGGCGCTTCTCGGGGCGGGAGGGATCGGCAGCGAACAGCAGGTAGGGCTGCTGGGGGTCGAGGCCCAGCTCGGCGCGCGCCTGCGCGCGGGCGAGTGGGCGGAAGCGCTCGAGATCCACGCCGCAGGGCAGCACCTGCGCACGTTCCCGCGCCGCACGCCCGGGCAGCTCGCGCACGAGCGGGGCGGAGACGGCGGCGAGAAGATCGATCAGCGGCAGCGCGGCCCGGGTCGCCAGGCGGGTGCGGGGGTGGCGCAGGTCGGTGCCGTGCACGGTCAGCGCGCGCACGCGGGCGGGAACGGCGAGGGCCGGCCAGGCGGTGAGGCCGAAGTGGGCGTGGACGACGTCGAAGCGCTGGATGCCGGCTCGCCGCGGGGCAAATCCCCTGCGCAGGTCGAGAGCGGCGCGTGCCAGCGCCCGCCCGCCGGGGGGAACTCGTAGAGCTCCACGTCCATCCCGTCCAGGCTGCGCAGCGCGGCGACCTGGTCGCGCACGAAGCTCCCGCGCTCGGGGTGGGCGGCGTCTGGCCGCATGTTGGAGACCACGAGCGCGCGCACGATCCCCCGACCGTAGCGCTCTGGAATGATGGCGGGCATGCACAGCGCATCCGCCGGATCGGACCCGCGCGCGCGGCCGATCGCAGTGTTCGACTCGGGCGTGGGCGGCCTGACCGTGCTGCACGAGCTGCTGGTGCGGCTGCCGCGCGAGGACTTCGTGTACCTCGGGGACACCGCCCGGTTCCCCTACGGCGAACGCTCTCCCGAGGAGATCGAGCGCTTCGCGGCCGAGATCGCCGAGGAGCTCCTGCGCCGGCGCGCAAAGCTGCTGGTCGTCGCGTGCAACTCGGTCGCCTCCTCCGCGCTCCCCAGCCTGCGCGCGCGGATGCAGCAGACGACGCTGGGGCTGGACGTGCTGGGCGTCGTGCGGCCCGAGGCGATGCGGGCGGTGGCCGCGACGCGCAGCGGGCGCATCGGGTTGCTGGCGACGCCCACGACCGTGGCCAGCGGCGCGTACGAGGGGGCCGTGGCGTTGGTCGATCCGCACGTGACCCTGCACGCGGTGCCATGCCCGACGCTCGCGTCGATCATCCAGGCCGGCAACCAGTTCGACGAGCAGGCGGTGGCGACTGTGCGGGAGGTGTGCCGGCCGCTGAAGGCCGCGGGCGTTGACACGGTGATACTCGGCTGCACCCACTATCCCCTGATCAGCCCGGTGCTGCAGCGGATGCTGGGGCCGGAGGTGACGCTGATCAGCTCGGGCGCCGCGCTGGCCCGCCAGGTCGAGCACGCGCTGAGCACGCGCGATTTGCAGAACCCGCGTGCGGACGGGGAGGGGGAGTACATGTTCCTGTGCACGGGCGACGTCGAGGCGTTCCGCGAGGTGGGGACGCGCTTTTTGCAGATGCCCCTGGGCACGGTCGAGCACGTGCAGCTGGCCGCGGTGGAGGTGCTCGCGTGAGCGAGCGCAGCGGCGGGCGCGGGCCCGGTGAGCTGCGTCCGACGACGATCGAGCCGGGGTTCATGCGCACGGCGACCGGTTCCGCGCTGATCTCGGTGGGGGAGACCCGCGTCATCTGCACCGCCTCAGCGCAGGACAGCGTGCCCCGCTGGATGGCGGGCCGGGGCACCGGCTGGGTGACCGCCGAGTACGGCATGCTGCCGGCGTCGACGGGCGAACGCAAGCAGCGCGACGCGACCAGGGGCCGCCAGGACGGGCGCACGGTCGAGATCCAGCGCCTGATCGGACGGTCGCTGCGCGGCGTGATCGACTTCAAGGTGCTGGGCGAGCGAACGATCTACCTCGACTGCGACGTGCTCGAAGCCGACGGGGGCACCCGCTGCGCGTCGATCACCGGCGCGTACGTCGCCCTGTCGCTGGCGTGCGCGCGCCTGAAGGACGAGGGCCGGCTGGAGAGCTCCCCCCTGACGGGCTCTGTGGCCGCGGTGTCCTGCGGGATGGTCGACGGGGTGGCGCTGCTGGATCTCGACTACTCCGAGGATTCGACGGCCGAGGTGGACGCGAACGTCGTGATGACCGGCGAGGGCGGCCTGGTCGAGGTGCAGGCGACGGCCGAGCGCACGCCGCTGTCACGCGCGCATCTGGACGAGCTGCTGGCGCTTGCCGGCGAGGGCATCGAGAGCCTGCGCGCCGCCCAGGAGCTGGCGGTGGCGGGGGCGGCCTGAGCGAGCCGTTGAAGCTCCTGCTCGCGACGCACAACCAGCACAAGCTGCGGGAGTTCGGGCGCCTGTTCGCCGGCGCAGGCGAGGGTGAGCGCTGGGAGCTCGAGACGCTGCCGGCGGACGTGATCCTGCCGCCGGAGGACGGGGAGACGTTCGCGGCGAACGCGCTCGGGAAGGCTCGCGCCGCGGCGCAGGCCACGGGTAGGCCGAGCATCGCCGACGATTCGGGGATCGAGGCGGCCGCACTCGGCGGTGCGCCGGGCGTGCGCTCGGCCCGGTACGCGGGCGAGAGTGCGACGGATGAGGAGAACCTCGCGAAGCTGCTGCGCGAGGCGCCCGCGGGCAGCGCGCTTGCGTATGTGTGCGTGATCGCGTACGTCGATCCTCAGAGCTCCACCGAGCGGGTGTTCGAGGGCCGCTGCGAGGGACGCCTGGCCGCTGAGCCGCGGGGGGAGCGCGGCTTCGGCTATGACCCGGCGTTCCTGCCCGACGAGCGCCCGCACGGACCGACGATGGCGGAGCTGTCGGACGAGCAGAAGGACGCGATCAGCCACCGCGGCCATGCGACCCGGGCCTTGCTCGCGTGGCTCTCCGGGCCCCGAGCTACAGCAGGTTGATCGCGGCCGATCCCGCCACGGCGACGCTGAGGCCGGCGTAGCCGGTGTAGCCCTCGAACAGCAGCAACACCGCGGTGAGCAGCGCGATCAGCACGGTCGTTATCCAGGCAACGCGGTTGATGGTCATGGGGGCATTCTTGCGGATGCGCCCGTCCGCAAACGGTGTTAGCGTCGAGCAACTGTTTCACGAACGAGGAGGGCAGAGTGACGAAGTCCGAGCTGGTCGACCAGGTCGCCGATCGCACCGAGCTGACCAAACAGGATGCCGCGCGCGCTGTGGACGCGGTGCTGGCGACGGTGGAGGACGCGCTTCGCCGCGGCAGCGAGGTCACGGTGTCGGGGTTCGGCAAGTTCCACGTGAGCGAGCGCGGCGCCCGCATGGGGGTCAACCCGCGCACCGGTGAGCGCATCCAGATCGCGGCCTCGCGCGTGCCCCGCTTCACCGCGGGCAGCGGCCTGAAGAGCGCGGTGAAGGGACGCTGAGCACGCGGCCGCTGTTCGGCGACACGCTGGCCACGCGCGTGGCCGAACGCGAGTCCCAGATCGTGCTGGGGCTCGACCCCGATCCGGCCGCGCTGTGGCCGGGGAGCGATGATGGGGCCGTCCAGGGCTCGCCGGCGGAGCGGGCCGGTGGGGCGGTGCTCGCCCACTGCCGGGCGTTGATCGACGCGACGGCGCAGGCGTGCGTGGCCGTCAAGCTGCAGCTGGCCTGCTTCGAGCGGCTCCGGGCGCCCGGGCGCAGAGCCCTGGAGGAGGTGGCGGCGCACGCGAGGGAACGCGGCCTGCTGGTGATCGCGGACGGCAAGCGGGGCGACATCTCGGTGAGTGCGACCGCGTACGCGCAGGCCCTGTTGGGCGGTGTCGAGACCCCGTTCGGCAAGGTGCAGGGGCTCGGAGCGGATCTGGTGACGGTCAACCCGCTGATGGGCGGCGACACGATCGAGCCGTTCGTCGCGGCCGCGCGGGAGGCCGGGGCGGGCGTGCTGGTGCTCGTGCGGACGTCCAATCCGGGCGCGGCGGACATCGAGGATGAGACGCTCGAGGGCGGAGGCGCGCTGTGGGAGCGGGTGGCCGCGATCGTGGAGGGGCTGGGCGCGGCGGGAGTCGGCCAGGCGGGCCTGAGCGACGTCGGGGCAGTGATGGGAGCCACGGTGCCCGGCCATCTCGCACGGGCCCGCGAGCTGATGCAGAGCGCGACGTTTCTGCTCCCCGGCGTCGGTGCCCAGGGGGGCCGCGTGGAGGACCTTGCCCCCGCGTTCGCGCCGGGACGGGCCGGCGGC
Source organism: uncultured Solirubrobacteraceae bacterium (assembly GCA_963821655.1). Lineage (GTDB taxonomy): Bacteria > Actinomycetota > Thermoleophilia > Solirubrobacterales > Solirubrobacteraceae > Palsa-744. The sequence goes on along the minus strand of CAWGER010000014.1, from coordinate 197,318 downwards.
CTGATCACGGCGTCGCGCAGCATCGCGAACGCCCACCTGACGACGGACGCCGAGCCTGCGGCCGCCGCGCGCGCCGAGGCCGAGCGCCTGCGCGAGGCCGCCTGGACCCTGTCGGAGCGGGCGGGAACGCCGCTCGGGCGCAGCTAAGCGGCCGGGCGCCGCCGCTCAGAACGGCCGCCGTGGCGGGAACCGAGCGAATGTCCGGTGCTCCTGGGCCATTCCGCTAGCCTTGGAGGCGCGCTGCGGCACCGGCTGCCGTTCAGAGCACCGGAACATGGGTACAGAGCCAGGATGATCATCACGGTCACGCTGAACGCGGCGATCGACAAGTCGCTTTCGGTGCCGAACTTCCGGCCCGGCCGGCGTCACCGCACGGTCGAGCAGCGAACGATCGCGGGCGGCAAGGGCGTGAACATCGCGCGCACGCTGAAGGCGCTCGGCCAGCCGGTGATCGCGACGGGCTTCGCCGGCGGCCCCACCGGAACGCGCATCGTCGAGCAGTTGACGGAGGAGTCGATCCTCAACGACTTCGTCCGCATCCGTGAGGAGTCGCGCACGAACACCTCGGTGCTCGACCCCACCAACGGGCAGCAGACGGAGATCAACGAACGCGGTCCCTCGGTGTCCGAGCGGGAGGTGGAGCTGTTCCATGACAAGCTCCTGTACCTCGCCCGTGGAGCCGCGATCGTGGTGTTTGCCGGGTCGCTCCCGCCGGGGGTCGAGCCCGGCATCTACGCCGAACTGATCGCCGACCTGGAGAGGATGGAGGTGACGACGGTGATCGACACCGACGGCGAGCCCCTGCGCCGGGCCGTCCGTGCCGAACCCGATGTGGTCTCGCCCAACGTGCTCGAGGCCGAGGAGCTGGTCGGCCACGAGTTCGCCGGCGAGGCGGAGCGCTCGCTGGTCGTGCGCGAGATCGCGGCGCTGGGCCCGCGCGAGGCGATCATGACCCTCCCGGACGGCTGCTTTGCCCAGGTGCTCGTGGACGACCGGCCGCTGGTGAAGCGCGCGCGCATCGAGCCGCGCGAGCCGATCGCGAAGAGCGGCTCCGGCGACGCCTTCCTGGCCGGCTACCTGGCGGCGCGCTACGAAGGCCGTGCGCCCGACCAGTGCCTGCGCTTCGGTGTTGCGTGCGGGGCCGAGTCCACCGGACGCCTGGGTGCCGGACTGATCGACCCGCGCGAGGCGAGGCGGCTGATGGGCGACGTCGAGCTCTCGGTCGTGGAGCTCCGCGCGGAGATCACCGAGACCGCCTGAGGGGCGCTACCCCCCGGCGACGTCGCGGCGCAGGAAGATGAGGTAGGCGGCGAAGAGCACCGGCACCGCGTACAGCGCGCAGACCCAGGCCGAGTGCGCGATCGGGGCCCAGTCGGTCGGGGTGCGCAACAACCCGTGCCAGTTCTCGAACTGTTCGGTCAGCAGGTAGGGACGGATGCCTTCGAGACCCGGGATCTGCGCGACGATGAACAGCAGGATCACGAGGCCGATCGTGCCGACCACGGCCGCCGCGCTGTTGCGCGTGGCGGTGGACAGCAGCACGCCGATGCTGGCCACGGTCAGCAGCGGGATCAGGTAGATCGCGTTGGCCGCGAACACGAGCAGCAGCGCTTCGTTGGCGGAGACGACGGTTCCCGAGAAGGTCCTCACCGAGTGAAAGCCCCATGAGGCGATGCCGGCCACGGTCGCCACGGCGGCCGACAGGAAGACGGCGGTCGCGGCATAGGTCATGGCCGCGAGGGCCTTGGCGGCGAACACCTGGCCGCGGTTGACCGAGCGTGTGAGGATCGTCTTCAGCGTGCCGTTGCCGTCCTCGGTGGCGACGATGTCCCCGGCGACCAGTGCGGCCGCGAGGGGCAGCATGAAGACCGACAGGAACAGGAGCATCAGCACCGGCGTGGCCAGCCCGGACTGGGTGATCTGCGAGGCGAAGATGTTGTCCGCACCGCGATCGTGGCGGTGGTGGACGTTCTGGAACACGACGAAGAACAGCGGCAGGATGACGACCAGCGCCAGACCCAGGTACGTGCGCTTCTGGGAGAGGAGCTTTCGCAGCTCCCAGCGGTACACGGTCAGCGTGAGCGGGCGCCGCGCATGGGCTGCCACCCCCGGCGGGGCGGCGGCAGGGGTGCCGACGGCTGCCGTGCTCATCCGGTGCCGACCGCCCTCTGGGCGGGTGCCGGTGCGGACGTGGCGCCATTGGGCGGCTGCGCGCCGTCGCCCTCGGTCAGCCGGAAGAACAGGTCCTCGAGCGTCGCCAGCTCGGGCGTGAGCGCGAGGATGCCGACGCCCGCTCGCGCGAGTGTGAGCGACAGCTCGGCCACGTCCTGCTCCTGGGCCTGGAAGTGGATGCCGTGCACCCCGGCGCCGGCGTGCTCGACGCCGGCCTCAGCACTCGCCACCTCCAGCGCTCTCCTGTCGTCCGTCGTGCGCAGCCGGTAGCCGGCTCCGCCCTGGCGGCGCAGGTCGGCGAGCGCTCCCTCGTAGACCACGCGCCCGGAGTCGACGATCGCGACCCGGTCGCACAGTTCCTGCACCTCGGGGAGCTGGTGGCTTGACAGCAGCACGGTGATGCCCTCCCCGGCGAGTCGGCGGATCAGCTGTCGCATATCGCGCATGCCCGCCGGATCGAGGCCCGTGGCCGGCTCGTCGAGGATCAGCAGGCGGGGGTCACGCAGCAGCGCGGCTGCGATCCCCAGGCGCTGGCGCATGCCGTGGGAGTAGCCGCCCACCCTGTGCCGCGCGCGCGGGCTCAGATCGACGATCTCGAGCACCGCGTCGATGCGTCCCGCCGCGCCGTCCCCGTCCAGCGCGGCGAGCAGTTCGAGGTTCTTGCGCCCGCTCAGGTAGGGGTAGAAGCGAGGCGCCTCCACGAAGCCGGCCACTCCCTCCAGGGCGCGTGCCCCCTGCAGCAGCGGGTCGCGCCCGAACAGCTCGACGCTGCCCTCGGTGGGCGTGATCAGCCCCAGGGCCATGCGCAGCGTGGTCGTCTTGCCGGCGCCGTTCGGCCCGAGGAACCCGTACACGTCGCCTGCGCGGACGTTCAGGTCGATGTGGTCGACCGCCAGTACGTCCTTGTAGCGCTTGACCAGCCCGCGCGCCCGCACCGGCTGCGCCGAGTCGTTCACGCTAGAGGCCTCGAGCGAGTGCCTCGATCGCGGCAGGCGTGACCGAGCCGGCGAGCACGTAGTGCACGCCGGAGCGCTCGAAGCTGAGCAGTGTGCCGAGCTCGGTGCGCAACTCGGTGGCGCTGGTGCCGTTGATGGTGACCTTGGGCAGTCCTTCGAGCGGTTCGCTCGCGCTGTGGGCGGTGCCTGAGCCGCTCTTGTTTTCGACCACCGCGATCGCCGTGACGCCGTGGCCGTGGGTGGTGACCGTGGGCTTGTCCGTGCCGCTCGCTTCGCGCGAGCCGTTGGCGGCATGGTCGTGCGAGAAGGTGACTTCCTTGATCTTGACCCCCGGAGGCGGGGAAAAGGCGAACACGGAGTCGGCCACGGGGCCGTAGCTGATGTCGTTGGCCGCCAGTTCGATCGCCGGCGAGCTGCTCTTGGAGGAGTAGATCGCCGCGCGCAAGGGCACGCCGTGGACGGCGTCCCACGAGAGCTCGGCGCCGCCGAGGAGGCTGCCGGCTTCCTTGGGGGAGATCCTCACTGTGTAGGCCGCCTGGCCCGCCACGTTCGAGGGCGTCGCGGCCGAGACGTCCGCGTGCTGGGAGAGGTGGGAGATCCCTTCTTCGATCTTGGCGACAGTGGGCGTTTCGTGGTGGTCCTGTTGCGTCTGTTCAGAGGCGGGTGGCGTATAGCGGTAGAGGGTGTTGGAGGCGGCGTCGTACACCGAGGCGGTGTGCCCGTCGTAGAAGATCTCGGTGTCGCCCTTTTCGGCCTGCAGCTCGAGGCGCACGCGGCCGTCCTTGGCGATCCACAGCCGGCCCGATGCGCCGGAGAGCAACGGGCTCTTTGACAGTTCGCCGGCCGCGCCGCCGCCGCTGGCGAGATCGGCGCCTTCGAGGAGGTGGTTGGTGAGCTGGATGCTCGCGCTGACGCCTTCGACCGGGGCGGCGCCGAGCGCATCGTGAACCGCCTCGGCGAGCGGCTTGGGCGCCGGCTTGGGGCCCGAGCCCAGGGCGGATGCGAGCGCCGTGGCCGATACGCCGACCGCGATCACGAGACCGCAGAGCAGGAGCAGGCGATACAGGGGAAGACGGCGGAGGATGTTCACGGCTTGCGTCCAGTTCCTTGGGGTTGCCTGGCCAGTTCACACGTTAGCGCTCTAGCTTCGGGGCTTCTAAAGGTGAGAGGGCTCTCATGTGGGCCCGGGAACTCCGATGTGGGCCCGGGAACTCCGCCCCGGCGCCTGGCCTGCGCCCGCTGGAGGCTCGATCGGAGCCCCCGATGGACCGCTCGACGGCCCCACCCGGTATGTTCCCGCCTCCATGATCATCGCCTTCGTGCTGTTCTGGCTGCTCCTCGGAATCGGGGTCTTCTTCGTCGCGATGCGCGGCGGGCCGCGGGGTGCGCGCGAGTCGCTGCACACCGAATCGAAGCTGGGTCGGCGCGCCGTCATCCTGGGCGTCGTCCTGCTGTTCGCCTTCGGGCTGGCCGTCCCGGCCCTGGTGCTGGCGTTCAACCACAATCACAAGGCGAGCGTGGGGGTCGGCGGGGTCCACCTCACCGCCCAGCAGCAGAAGGGCCGGGCGCTGTTCGCGCATTCGTGCGCGGTCTGCCACACGCTCGCCGCCACCAAGTCGGTCGCGCGCATCGGCCCCAACCTCGATGTTCGGGTGGGCGATGACATCTCAACAGCAGCCGGGCGCAAGGCGCTCGTGTTGAACGCGATCGCCGAAGGCCGCGCGCGCGGCCTCGGGCAGATGCCCGCGGGCCTCTACCAGGGCAGGGAAGCCGAAGAGGTCGCCAGTTTCGTCGCGGCCGTCGCCGGCCACTGAGCCCCGCAGTTCCCGCCGCCGGCGGTGGGCGCGGGTTTTAGCCATCCGTCGATAGCCGGAGCACCGGCCATCGTCTAAGGTCCGCCGGGATGGCCGACACTCCCCGCACAGCCGAGGACGTCAAGGCGCTTGTGGCCGAGCGCGAGATCCGCTTCATCCGCTTCTGGTTCACCGACATCCTCGGCCAGCTGAAGTCGTTCTCGATCAACGTGGCCGAGCTGGACGACGCGTTCGAAGCGGGGATGGGCTTCGACGGATCCTCGATCACGGGATTCAACGCGATCGAGGAGTCGGACATGATCGCCATGCCCGATCCCTCGACCTTCGCCGTGCTGCCGTGGCGACCGGAGGAGCAGGGCGTGGGGCGCATGTTCTGCGATGTGATCACTCCCGAGCGCACGCCCTATGAGGGCGACCCGCGCCATGTGCTGCGCCGGGCGCTCGAGCGGGCGCAGGCGATGGGCTTTCAGACGTTCAACGTGGGGCCCGAGCTCGAGTACTTCCTCTTCCGCGACTCCCGCTCCACAGAGGTGCTCGACCAGGGCGGTTACTTCGACCTGACCACTCTCGACGCCGGCTCGGATGTCCGCCGTGAGACGGTGCTTGCGCTGGAGCAGCTGGGAATCCACGTCGAGTACACCCACCACGAGGTCGGGCCCTCCCAGCACGAGATAGACATGCGCTACTCCGACGCGCTGAAGATGGCCGACGACTGCATGACCTACCGGATCACGGTCAAGGAGTACGCGATGAAGTACGGCTGGCATGCCACGTTCATGCCCAAGCCCCTGTTCGGCGAGAACGGCTCGGGCATGCACACCCACCAGTCGCTGTTCAGGGATGGCAAGAACGCGTTCTTCGACCCTGAGGACCAATACTTCCTCTCGGACGTCGGCAAGGCGTTCATCGCGGGCCAGCTCAAGCACGCCAGGGAGATCTGCTCGATCTTCGCGCAGTGGGTGAACTCCTACAAGCGCCTGGTTCCGGGCTTCGAGGCGCCGGTGTACGTCGCCTGGTCGCGGCGCAACCGCTCGGCGCTCGTGCGCGTGCCGCTTTACCACCCGGGCACCGAGAAGGCGACGCGCATGGAGCTGCGCTGCCCGGACCCGGCCTGCAACCCCTACCTGACGTTCGCGGCCCTGTTGCAGGCGGGGCTCGAGGGCATCGAGAAGGGCTACGAGCTGCCCGAGCCGATGGAGAAGAACCTGTACCACCTGTCAGGGGAGGAGCACCGGCGCCTGGGCGTCGAGCAGCTTCCGGCGAGCCTGGGCGAGGCGATCGAGATCACGGCCGAGTCGGAGCTCGTGCTGCGCACGCTCGGTGAGCACATGTTCAACCGCTACATCGAGATCAAGCGCCAGGAGTGGGAGGACTACCGCGTCCAGGTGACCCAGTGGGAGCTTGATCGCTACCTGTCGATCCTCTGATCACACCCCGGGCGCCGGGCTGGGCCGTCTGGTCTCGGGGATCGGACAGGCGATGGGGCGCATCGGGGCGAGCCGCCAGTGCATCGCCTGCAGCGCGTGTCCGAACGCCGCCGGATGGCGCGGGGCGATGTCCCGCAGGAGCGCGAGCACCGAGACGGCATGGCGCTCGTACTCGTCCTCGCCCGTGAGCTCGGCCAGCCGCAGCAGCCCGAGCGCGGCGCTCGAGCCGCCGGAGGGGATGGGAGTGTCCTCGAGGTCCTTGCGGCGGGCGATCAGTGGTTCGCCGTCGCAGGCGGTCGAGAAGAAGCCGCCGTGCTCTGAATCTGAGAAGCGCGCGATCATCTCCGCGGCCAGGGCGATGGCCTGCTGGAACCAGCGCTCCTCGCAGCTCGCTTCAAAGAGCGCGATCAGCGCCTCGAGCAGGAAGGCGTGGTCCTCGAGGTAGGCGTCGATCTTGGCCTGGCCGTGGTTGTAGGTGCGCAGCAGCCGTCCCCGCTCGTCGCGCAGATCGCGCAGGACGAACTCGGCGCAGGCGACCGCGGCCTCGAGATACGCGGGCTCCTCCAACGCCGCTCCCGCGTCGGCCAGGGCCGTGATCATGAGCGCGTTCCAGCTCGTCAGCCGCTTGTCGTCGAGCGCGGGGCGCTCCCGGCGTTCGCGCTCCTCCAGAAGGCGCGCGCGGATGCGCTCGCGCGTCGATTCCGCTCCGCTGGCCTCCTCGGGACGGGGACCGCGGTCTGAGAGCACGTTCAGCCCCGGTTGCGGGTGGTGCGGGTCAACGAAGTTCCCCTCCTCGCTCGCGCCGAGCCAGGCGATCGCCGCATCGGCGTCCTCGCCCAGTGCCTCCCTCAGCTCGGCCAGGCTCCACACGTAGAAGCGTCCCTCCATGCCCTCGGAGTCCGCGTCCAGGGCGCGAGTGGAAACCGCCCTCGGGACCGCGCATCTCGCGCAGCGCCCAGTCCAGCGTGTCGCGACAGACCTCGAGCAGCCGGGGCTCGCCCGAGGCCCCGTAGCCGTGCAGGTAGGCCCGCGCCAGCAGCGCGTTGTCGTAGAGCATCTTCTCGAAGTGGGGGACCGTCCAGGTGGCATCGACGCTGTAGCGGGCGAACCCGCCGCCGATCTGGTCGTGTATGCCACCGGCGGCCATCGCGCGCAGGGTGCCGAGCGCCATGTCGTGCTCTCCCCGCAGCAGCAGGAACTCGATCGTCGAGGCCTGCGGGAACTTCGGCGCCCGGCCGAACCCGCCGTTGCGCGCGTCGTAGCTCTGCGCCAGCTGAGCCACCGCGGCGTCGAGGGCGCCCGCCTCGATCGGCTCGGACGACGGCCTCAGAAGCGCTCCGCCGGACAGGCGCTCGCGCAGGGGCTCCCCGCCCGCGCGGATCTCCTCGCGGTTCTCGCTTCCAGGACTCGGCGATCGCGTGCAGCACCTGTGTCCAGGCGGGCAGGCCGTGGCGGGGCTCGGGCGGGAAGTAGGTCCCGCCGTAGAACGGCAGCTGCTCGGGGGTGAGGAACACGTTCAGGGGCCAGCCGCCGTGGCCGGTCATCCCCTGCACGGCCTCCATGTAGAGGGCGTCCACGTCGGGGCGCTCCTCGCGGTCGACCTTCACGCACACGAAGCTCTCGTTCATGACCTCGGCGGTGCGTGGGTCCTCGAAGGACTCCCGCTCCATCACGTGGCACCAGTGGCATGAGGAGTAGCCGATCGACACGAGCAGCGGCTTGTCCTGTTCGCGCGCGCGCTGGAGCGCCGTCGCGCCCCAGGGCAGCCAGTCGACGGGGTTCTCCGCGTGCTGGCGCAGGTAGGGCGAGGTCTCGGCGGAGAGGGCGTTGGGCACGGTCAGCTCAAGCGTAGTGCCGGCCCGGAAAGGCCGCAGGGGGGGCGCCGGCCGCTACCGGCGCGCCTCAGCGCGCGGACGCCGGGCGATCCTCGATCAGGCCCGGAAGCGGGAAGGTGACGGGCTGAGCCGGCCAAACGCCTGAGCCCTGCGCGCGCGAGAGCCTGACCTTCGCGATGTTCACGTTGAAACGCCTCCCGCCCAGGACGCCGGTGACGTGGGTGCCCGGGCCGATCCTGACGGTTCCCCGCGCGGCGTCTGCGCCCGAGATGCGTATCACGGCCGACTGCAGCCGGCCGTTCTTGACCGGGAACCTTCCGCTCAGTTCGACGCCCGGCACGAACGAGAAGTTCCTGAGGGTCGCCGCTGAGGAGGTGAGCCTTGCGTAGCCGCCGTGCAGGCCGCCGAAGCTCGACCCGCTGGGGAGCTGCTGATCGGCCTGAAGCGTGGCGGCGGTGACGAGCCTGTTGAGGTCGATGATCGCGTCGAGCACGGCTGTGAGCGTGCTGCCCGCCCTGCCGCCGAGTCCGGAGGGCGCGCGCACGTAGGCGAGCTTCGCGGGGGCGATCGGCGTGGGAGCGAACATGTCGGTGGCGGACGCGCACGGCTGGACGGGCGCGTTCTTGAAGAACGCCGCCACGGCCTGTTCGGCGCAGCCGCTGAAGTCGCTGCCGAGGACCGAGTGGCCCGTGAACGGGACGACCTCGACCTGTGCGTCCGGAATCAGGGCGGCGACTCGGCGGGCGCTCGACGTCGGGGTTCTCAGATCTTGGGCGCCGGAGAGGAGCAGGGTGGGGACATTGGGCAGCGCTCCAGCGGACGGGGGCGCCGCGGATGCGTCCGGCCATCCGGCGCAGTCGGGCACGAGGCTGTTGCCGAGCGCGGTGGTGCGGTCGAACGGATAGAACGCCGCGCTGCGCTGGGCGCGCAGGAAGGCGTCAGCTTCGGCGAGCCGCGTCGGCGGCGAGCTGGCCCGCTGCCACGGAAAGGGAGTCTCCTCGCAGGTGGTGGCCACGAACAGCGCTTCGTCGATTCCCTCGGAGCCTTCCGTGGCGGGGCGGTTGGGGACGCTTGGGATCAACCCCTCCGAGAGCAGGTGCAGGCGCAACAGCGGATCGGGGTCGTGGCGGAGCGCCGATCGCACGGCGCCGGGCAGCAGGGCGCGCAGCGCCGGGTTCACGTCGCCGGCCTGCAGGATGTTGAGCAGACCGACCTCGTTCAGGGTGACCGCGTGCCGCCGGCCCGAGCCGTCGTAGGCCGACCCGCTCAGAGCGTGTCTGCGCAGTTTCGCGTTCAGGCGAGCAAGATCGCCGACCGGATTGGAGGTGATGCCGGCGCAGGCGTGCCTCGAGCAGAGCTCGGAGAGCACCGAGGAGATCGCTTCGAAGGAGGGGATCGCGAACGGTTCGGGGCCGTCGGTGGGCACGACCGAGTCGAGCAGCAGGCCCTCGACGTGCTGTGGGTGGCGTTCGGCGTACTCCAGGGCGACCTTCGTGCCGTAGGAGGTCCCGTAGAGGACCAGCTTTTCATAGCCGCTCGCCCGGCGGAGCGCTTCGATGTCTTCCACCGATTCCTCGGTGGTGTACGCGCCGCGCGCGGGTCCGATCTGCAGCGCGCACTGTTCGAAGACCTGGCTCACCGAGCCGGCGCTGAAGCTGTCGAGCGCCGGGCAGCCAAGCGGCCCCGAGGCACCGGTGCCGCGCTGGTCGAAGATCAGCAGATCGCGGCTCCCCAGCGCCGGAGCGACGGCTTGAGCGATGAATTCGGCCAGTGGCAGCGTCGCCTGCCCCGGCCCGCCCGCGAGCGCCAGGATCGCGTCCTGGCTGTGGCCTGCACCGGCCGTCCTGCGCTCGACGCTGAGGGAGATCGTGCCCGCCACGCCGCCGCCTCGCTCGAGCGGGACGGGCACGGTCGCGCAGGTGAAGCCGGCGCTGTTGGTGCAGGGCGCGAAGGCGACCGCTCCGGCTGCGGGCGCGCCCACGACGGCAAGCCCGCCGCTAATGAGCGCCGCCGCCAGGATGACGCTCGAGGTGAGCCTGCGCATGCCCGAGACGTTAGCGCCAAGCGTCCCGTAAAACGCCAGGCCTCCTCGAGGGTGCCCCGGAGAGGGCGCACCGAGCGGTGGTTCGTCCGTATAGGCTCGTGCCGAAATGAGCACCGAGCGCGAAATCGTGCAGGCCCCGGGGGCGCCGCCCGCGATCGGTCCGTACAGCCACGCGGTTCGCGCGGGCGGGCTGCTCTTCTGCTCGGGCCAGATCCCGCTTGACCCTCAGAGCGGCGAGCTGGTCGGCGATACCCCGGCCGAGCAGGCGCGGCGCTGCCTGGAGAACCTGCAGGAGGTGTGCGCGGCCGCCGGGACCGGACTCGAGCGCGCTGTGCGCCTGACCATCTACATGACCGACCTGGACGCCTTCGGCGCGGTCAACGAGGTGTATGGGTCGTTCTTCGCCGATCAGCCGCCGGCGCGGGCGGCGATCGGCGTGGCGGCGCTGCCGAAGGGGGCCTACGTCGAGATCGACGCGGTCGTCGCGCTGTAGTCCTCGTCGGCGTGCGGCTCGGCGCCGTGCAGGGCGCGCGTGAGCAGCCGCCACAGGGTCTCCCGTTCGCTCGCGTCGAGCGCCTGCAGCACCTCGTCCTCGATCGTTTCCTGGGCGCTCTCGGCCCGCGTGAGCGCGCGGACGCCCTGCTTGGTCAGCTCGACCCGGTGGCGTCTGCGATCGAGGGGGTCGCGCAGGCGGGCGATGTAGCCCAGGTCCTCGAGCTCGTTGAGCAGCAGCACGACGTTGTTGGCGTCCATGCACAGCACCTCGGCCAGCTCCTGCTGCGGACAGCCATCGTGGTCGCGCAGGTAGCTGAGCGCCATCAGCAGGCGCAGGTGCATGCCCAGGAGCTCCTCGTGGCTGCGCCGGTAGACCTGCTTCGCCAGCCGCGTCAGCAGGATCATCGATCCAAGATCGCGCCGCCGGTTCTGTTCGTTCATAGCGCTGCGGATTGTACCACATCGTAACGATCCTCATGTGAGGAAAGATAATACTTGTTCTAGGGATGATCCTTGCTACGATGTTCCCTCAGCCCACTTGAGAAGGAGCAACATGAGCACCGTCATCACCAGCCGCGCAGACGTCGAGCAGCCGACAACCACCATCGAGTCCGCCGCCCAGGCGGCGAGCAAGCGCGAGCGCCGGCGCTGGATCGCGCTCGCCGTGCTGTGCCTCGGCCAGCTGATGATGGTCCTGGACGCCACCATCGTGAACGTCGCACTGCCCTCGATCCAGCATGACCTGAGCTTCTCCCAGGGCAACCTCACGTGGGTGATCGACGGCTACCTGATCACGTTCGGCGGCTTCCTGCTGCTGGCCGGCCGGGTCGGCGATCTGATCGGGCGCAAGCGCGTCTTCCTGACGGGTCTCGTGATGTTCACCGCCGCCTCCGTGCTGTGCGGGGTGGCCGACAGCCAGGGACTCCTGATCGGCGCTCGCCTGCTGCAGGGAATCGGCGGGGCGGTCGCCTCGAGCGTGATCCTGGCGATCATCGTGACCGAGTTCCCCGAGGCGGCCGAGCAGGCCAAGGCGATGGGCCTGTACGCGTTCGTCTCGGCCGGCGGCGGCTCGATCGGGCTGCTGGCCGGGGGAGTGCTCACGCAGTCGCTGGACTGGCACTGGATCTTCTTCGTGAACGTGCCCATCGGCCTGTTCGCATTCGTGATGGGATCGGCATTGATCGAGGAGAACGAGGGGATCGGCCTGTCCGGCGGCGTCGACGTGCTCGGCTCGATCCTGATCACGCTCGCGACGATGGCCGGCGCGTTCGCGATCGTCAAGTCCTCCGAATACGGCCTGCTGTCCGCGCGCACACTCGGCGTCGGGGCGGTCTCGCTGGTGCTGCTCGGAGCGTTCCTCGCGCTCGAGGCGCGCATCGAGAACCCGATCATGCCGCTGAGGGTGCTGCGGCTGCGCATGCTGATGGGCTCGAGCCTCGTGCGGGGCCTCCTGGTCACGGGCATGTTCTCGGCGTTCTTCCTCGGCGCCCTCTACCTCGAGCACGTGCTCGGCTATGACGCGATAGACACGGGCCTCGCGTTCCTGCCGCTGACCGCTTCGATCGCCGTCCTCTCGCTGGGCGTCGCGGCCAAAGCGATGGAGCGGTTCGGCTCGGTGCAGACGCTGATGGCCGGCCTCGTGGGGATCATCGGCGGGCTGCTCATGCTCGCCGGCGCGGGTGTCCACGCGAGCTACTTCCCCGAGTTGTTCTTCGCGTTCCTGTTGATGGGCCTGGGCGCCGGCGCCTCCTTCCTGCCGCTGTTGACGATCGGGATGTCGGACGCGCCCAAGCGCGACGCGGGGCTTGCCTCCGGGATCATCAACGTCTCGGTGCAGCTGTTCGGGGCGATCGGCCTCGCAACGCTGGGGACGATCGCGACCAATCACACGAAGGCCCTGGTCGCGAGCGGGCACTCGCTGCAGAGCGCGCTCACCGGCGGCTACCACCTCGCCTACGTGGTCGCGGCGGTGTGCGTCGCGTTCGGGGTCCTGGCCTCCGTCGTGATCCTGCGCCCGCCGGCCCGCGGTGTGCAGGAGGAGGTCGACGAGCTCGAGCGTGACTTCGAGCGGGCGGGCGCTAGCGCTCAGCTCGCAGAGCAGCTCGCCTGACCTTGCCGCTGGCGGTCTTGGGCAGCTCTGCGGCGAAGTCGATTATGCGCGGGTACTTGTAGGGCGCGGTCTCCCGCTTGACGTGCTCCTGCAGCTCGCGCACGAGCTCCGGCGAGGGGGCGCGGGCGCCGTCGCGCAGAACGACGACAGCGCGCACGACCGATCCGCGCTCCTCGTCCGGCGCCGCCACCGCCGCGGCCTCGGCCACGGCGGGGTGGGCGACGAGCGCGGACTCGACCTCGAATGGCCCGATCCGGTAGCCGGCCGAGACGATCACGTCGTCGTTTCGCCCCTGAAAGTGCAGCCACCCGTCCCGGTCTTCGCTCACCAGATCTCCCGTATGCCAAGGTCCGCCGGCCCGGCGATCATCGACGCTCCACGCGCCGTCCTCGCCGCGGTGGACGCCCTCGCCGAGGTATCCGAGGAAGAACGTGGGCACCGTCTCGGGCGTCGGCGATCAGCTCGTGGCCCTCCACCGACAGGCCGACGCCGGGGAGGGCTCTGCCCATCGAGCCGGGCCTAGCCGTCTCGCCCGGTGGAGCGCCGGTCAGCTGTCCGGTCTCGGTCTGACCGTAGCCGTCGCGGATCTCGAGCGCCGTGGCCTCCTTGAAGGCGCGCAGCACCTCGGGGTTCAGGGCCTCGCCGGCGGCCACCATGCCGCGCAGGTCCGGAAGCGGGGCGAGCGTCGCGCGCTTGGCGATCACGCGGTACTCCGTGGGCGCCATGCACAGCACGGCGACCCGCTCCGAGCGCAGCAGCTCCAGGCGCTCGTGCGGATCAAAGCGCGCGTCGTGCAGGAGTGCCGCCGCCCCGGACAGCCATGGCGCGATGAACACGTTGCGCGCCGACTTCGACCAGCCCGAGGCGGCCGTGCACCAGACGAGCTCGCCCTCCCGGGCGCCCAGCCAGTGGGTGGCCTGCAGGCGCTGGCCGTACAGGTAGCGCTGGCCATGCACGACGGCCTGCGGCTCGCCCGAGGTGCCGCTCGTGAAGGTGATCAGGCAGGGGTCGTCGTCACCCAGCTCGCTCGCGGGTGCGGGCTCGGCCGCGAACAGCGCCTCGTCGGGCACGAGCGCGACCTCGCACTGCGGCTCTGCCGCCTCGAGCTCGGTGCGGTTGCGCTCATCGGCGATCAGCAGCGAAGGCCTTGCCACGTCCAGGCGCAGGCGCAGGTCCTTCGCGCGCAGCTGCTCGGTGCAGGGCAGTGCGACGGCGCCCAGGCGAAAGCACGCGCACATCGCCGCCACCCACTCCGGGCGGTTGCCGATGAGCGTCATCACGACGTCGCCTCTGCCCACCCCGCGGGCCTTCAGCGTGCCGGCCAGGCGGGCGCTCCGCTCGCCGATCTCGCCGAAGGTCCACTCGCGTCGCGCGCCGTCGCGCGCCAGCTCGATCAGGGCGAGGTCGCAGGCGGGCAGGCGATCGAGGACATCGCGCGCGAAGTTCACGCCGGTATTCTCCCTGCATAAGCCGAAACGAACTGGACAACGACCCTGGAGCGCTGAACGAATGGCCGTGGCCGCCGAGCCGTACAACGAGATGACCGACGAGCAGAAGGCGATCACCGAGATGGTGCATCAGTTCGCCGACGAGCAGATCCTGCCGAACGCCGAGCACTACGACCACGAGGACTCGTTCCCCGAGCCGATCGTCGCGCAGATGAAGGAGCTCGGCCTGTTCGGGGTGACGATCCCCGAGGAGTACGGCGGCATGGGCTTGGATCTCACGACCTACGCGATGATCGTGGAGGAGCTCTCGCGGGGCTGGATCTCGATCTCGGGCGTGATCAACACCCACTTCATCGGCTCCTACCTGCTGATGAAGTTCGGTAACGATGAGCAGAAGCAGAAGTACCTGCCGCGGATGGCCACCGGCGAGATCAGGGCTGCCTTCTCCCTGTCAGAGCCCGAGCTCGGCTCGGACGTGCAGGCGATCAAGACCTCGGCGCGCAAGCTCGACGGCGGGAAGTATGAGATCAACGGGCAGAAGATGTGGGTCACCAACGGCCTGCTGTCCACGCTCGTGTTCGTGCTCGTCAAGACCGACCCCGAGGCCGACCCGCGCCACCGTGGCTTCACGTGCTTCATTGCCGAAAAAGAGCCCGGGGTGGGGGAGAACACCGGCGAGTTCGCCGGCCTGATCGTGCCACCCAAGATCAAGAAGCTCGGCTACAAGGGCGTCGAGTCCACCGAGCTCGTGTTCGATGGCTACCTGTGTCCCGCGGAGAACATCCTGGGCGGCGAGGAGGCCGGCCTGAACAAGGGCTTCGCGCAGATGATGGACGCTCTGGAGGTCGGTCGCGTCAACGTGGCAGCCCGCGGCGTCGGCATCGCCCAGCGGGCGCTCGAGCTCGGGCTGCGCTACTCCCAGGAGCGCAAGACCTTCGGCAAGCCGATCGCTGAGCACCAGGCGATCCAGTTCAAGCTCGCCGACATGGCGACCCAGGTCGAGGCCGCGCGTCTGCTCACCCTGCGCGCAGCGCGCCTGAAGGACGCCGGCGAGCGCTCGGACCTCGAGGCGGGCATGGCGAAGCTGTTTGCCTCCGAGGCGGGCCGCTTCTGCGTGGAGGAGTGCCTGCGCATCCACGGTGGCTACGGCTATTCCAAGGAGTATGAGATCGAGCGCCTGTACCGGGACGCCCCGCTGCTGTTGATCGGCGAGGGCACCTCTGAGATCCAGCGCATGGTGATCGGGCGAAAGCTCCTGCAGCGCCATAAGATCTGACGACCGTCACCAACCGCATGGGTCCCGGAGGGGTGTACTAGTCACATGGCCGAAGACGCCAAGGCGCTGATCGAGCTGGCCACGCGCAGGTTCCTCGAGGAAGTGCCGGCGCTCGCCCCGATGAAGCTGGTGGTCGCGGTCGAGCTGCGTGGGCGCGGTGACGTTCAGCACTTCCGCCTGCAGATGCCCGAGGTGGCCGTCACCAAGGGCCCGGCGACCGAGGCGCACGTGAAAGTGGACATGCGCCGCGAGTTCTTCAACGTGATGGCACGCGAAGGCAAGGTGCCGGACTGGATCGAGGCATTCACCTACGGGCAGGCGAAGGCGTCGGGGCCCGAGCAGTTTCTGAAGCTGATCACCAAAGTGGTCGAGGCTCAGCAGGAACGCCAGCACACGCGCAAAGCGCGCAAGCTTCCCTAATCAGTTCAGTGGTAGGCCGTCAGCTGCTGGGCCAGGAACGCCAGCGAACCCAGCAAGCACAGGCACATCACGATCAGTGAGAAGTTTTCGTTCATGGTGATTCTTGCTGCGGAAGCTCCTGTTCACAGGATAGGGGTTCCAACGGCCCGGTGGTGCCGGGGGAGGCGAAGCTGGCGGATGCTCGGTTCTCAGGCGAGGACGGCGTCGCCGTCGTAGAGCTTGATGATCTTCACGGCGCCCGCGGGCGAGGCGTCCAGGCACAGACGGCAGAGCACGCACTCGTCCAGGTTCTCCTCGACGATCTCGAGCGCGCCATCGTCTGTTTGGGCGAAGATGTCGACCGGGCAGGCCTCGGCGAGGGCGTGCGCCAGGGCGGCGTCGGCGGCGGTGAGATCGTCGACCTCCACGGCGATGAAGATGCCGTCCTTCCTCACGCCGGACTCCTCTCGGCGATCTTGGCACGGATCATCTCGGGGATGTCCTCGATCCGCTCGGCCACGGTGATCCCGGCCTGCGCAAGGCGGGTGATCTTCTCCGAGGCCGTGTCCTCCTTGCCTTCGACGATCGTCCCGGCATGGCCGAAGCTCATGCCGGGCATCTCGTCCATGAACCGCCCCGCCATGAACGCGACGATCGGAAGCCTCGAGTTGTTCTGGACGACCCACGCCGCGAGCTCGGCCTCCATGCGGCCACCCGGCTCGGTGTAGATGACGATGCCCCGGGTCTGCTCGTCCGCCTCGAACAACGGCATCAGCTCGGCGTAGCTCTGGCCGATGATCGCGTCGCCGCCGATCGACACCGCGGTCGACTGCCCGAGCCCGGCGGCGCTCAGCGTCGAGGACATCTCCGTGGTCATCCCGCCCGAGCGCGAGATCACGCCGATCGGCCCGGGCGTGTACGCCTGCGCGGCGTTCTTCGCCGGTCCGCCGATCCCGCCCATCTTGATCACGTCCGGCACGATGATCCCCAGGCAGTTGGGCCCGATGATGCGCGCGCCGCGCAGGCTCGCCAGCTCGACCATCTGGGCGACGTCGCGTCGCGGGATGCGCTCGGTCACGATCACGACGAGCTTGATCTGATTCTCGATCGCCTCGAACACCGCATCCTTGGTGAAGGCGGGGGGGACCGTGACGACCGAGCCGTAAATCGGTGAGCCATGGTGCGCAACCGCCTGGGCGACCGTGTCGAACACCGGCACGCCGTGGACCTCGCGGCCGAGGCGCCCGGGCGTGACACCGCCCACGACCTTTGCGCCCGCGCCGTAGTCCAGGCACTCGCGCGTGAGGTTGACGGCCTCGCGGCCGGTGATGCCCTGGACGATGAACGTCGTCTCGGCGTCGACGAGGATCGACATCAGCTCGCGACCCCCTGGATCTTCTCGACCGCGCGTCGCGCCGCCTCGTTCAGCGACACGCTGCGGTCGGCGTAGTCGACCCCGTAGCGCTCGAGGATCTTGAAGCCCTCCTCCTCCCAGGCGCCGGGGATGCGGAAGATGGCGATCTTCTCGGCCGGGTCGTGATCGAGCTCCAGGCAGGCTTTGATCACGCCGCGCGCGACGATGTCCACGCGCGTGTTGGACACGATCGACATCATCACCGCGATCTTGTCCACGCCGGGCTTGCCCAGCACCAGCTTCGCCAGCCCGCAGGCCTTCGCCACCGAGGGGTTGCCGCCGATCTCGCAGTAGTTGGCGGGCCTGCCGCCGTGCGCGCGAACCGCGTCGAACAACGTCAGCGAGCCGCCGCCCGCGCCGATCACGAGCCCGAGATTGCCGTCGAACTCGGTCACGTTGCCGGCGACGCCGCGGTGGTCGGTGGCATCGACCTGCTCGCCGGCCAGCTCGAACGGCGTCGCCTCGCGGGCCTGCCGCGTCTCGTCCTCGCCCACGCCGAGCTCTGAGAGCAGGCGCTTGTGGCGCCCGCGTGCCTCGTTCTCGATCTCCATGTGGGCGTCCAGGGCCACGAACGAGCCGTCCGCGAGCCTTCCCAGGGGGTTGATCTCGGCGAGGGTCATGTCGTTCTCGACGAACAGCCGGGCCAGGCGGGTCACGATCGGAACGAGTTTGTTGAGTGCCGAGCCGGTGACGCCGGTGGAGGCGATCACCTCCTTGGCCTGGAAGTCCGAGAGGGGCAGGATGTTCGAGAAGTGGCGCCTGCCCACCTGCTCGGGCTGCTCCTCGGCCACCTGCTCGATGTCGATGCCCCCGACGGGCGAGAAGATCATCACCGGCTGCTTGCGGATGCCGTCCCAGACAACGCCCGCGTAGTACTCCTGCTCGACCTCGGCCTTCGGGTCGACGAGCACCCCCCGGGGCTTGTGCCCGCCGATCTCGAGGGCGAGAATGTCCCTCGCGTATGCCTCGGCCTGCTCCGGGGTGTCGGCGAACTTCACTCCGCCCGCCTTCATCCGCCCACCGGAGAGGACCTGTGACTTGATGACCGTCGGCCCGCCGATCCGCCGCGCGATCGTGGCAGCCTCCGCCGGATCGGTCGTGAAGCCGTAGTCGGTGACGGGGATGCCGGCGCGCTTGACGATCTCGCGTGCCTCGTACTCGAAGAATCTCATGATCGGTTGTCCAGTTTCCGGATGGGCGCCGGAACCCTATATGCAGGCGCGAACAGGGTGACGCGCGACCCCTCGGGCGCAGGGTCCACGACGCCCGGATCGCGGCAGTCTGCCTGGCGGCCGGCGTCAGCGAGCTGTGGAGCAGCGACCGCGACTTCAGCTGGTATCCGCAGCTGACCGTGCGCAACCCGCTGGTCGGCTGACCGAGCCGCGACTTCAGACGCCGGCCGGCTGCAGGCCGTAGGCCTCGGCCAGCTCGGGATCCTTGCGGGCCAGCATCTCGGCCAGGTTGACCATCACCTTGCACTGCTTCCAGGTGGCGTCGTCCTGCATCTTGCCGTCGATCATGTGCACGCCGCGGCCGTCGGGGATGGCCTCGATCACCTTTTTGGCGAACGCGACCTCCTCGGGGTCGGGCGAGAAGACCCGCTTGGCGATCGCGATCTGGCCGGGGTGCAACGACCAGGCGCCCACGCAGCCGAGCAGGAAGGAGGCGCGGAACTGTGTCTCGCAGCCCTCCTCGTCGGAGATGTCGCCGTAGGGGCCGTAGAAGGGCAGCGCGCCGACGGAGGTGCAGGCGTCGACCATGCGCGCGATCGAGTAGTGCCAGGGATCCTGCTGATAGCTGGGACGCGGCGCGTCGGGATCGTCGGGGTCGGGGTCGGCGATCGTGCGGTAG
This sequence comes from uncultured Solirubrobacteraceae bacterium, assembly GCA_963821655.1. GTDB lineage: Bacteria > Actinomycetota > Thermoleophilia > Solirubrobacterales > Solirubrobacteraceae > Palsa-744. Next base: position 178,077 of record CAWGER010000014.1, on the reverse strand, counting down.
CCGGGGTGCCCGCCCCCCACGCGGGTGGTCTTCATGCGCCGCGATGCGGCCAGGTCGGCCGGGCCGAAGCTCATGCCCTGGATGCGCGGGCTCGCGCTGGCGATCTCCTCGAGGTTGGCCACTCCCTGCGCGGTCTCGAGCACCGCGTGCACGAGGATGGGCCGCTCGAGTCCCGCCTTGGCCTCGAGCTGGGCGAGCAGGCGGTCGACGTAGTGGATGTCCCACGGGCCCTCGATCTTGGGGACCATGATGACCTCGAGCTTGTGCCCGATCTCGGTGACGAGCTGCGTCAGGTCGTCGAGCACGTAGGGCGAGGCGAGCTCGTTGACGCGCGTCCACAGGGCCGTGTCGCCGAGGTCCATCTCGCGTCCGACCTTGATCAGCCCGGCGCGCGCGGCCTCCTTCTTTTCAAGCGGCACGGCGTCCTCGAGGTTGCCGAGCAGGATGTCGACCTTGGGTGCCAGATCGGGCGTCTTCTCCACCATTTTCGGGTTGGAGAAGTCCATGAAATGGATCATCCGGGAGGGCTTGAACGGGATCTCGCGCGCCGGCTCGGGCGCGTCGATGGCGAGGGGCTTGAAGAAGTCGCGAGGGTTGCGCATGGCCAAGATCGTAGTGATTTTGGGGAAGGCGACTTTGCGCGGGTGCGGCGGCGACCATCTACAGTTCTCGTTGAAAAGCGGCCAAAGGAGCCTTTGAGACACCCATGAGTGAGACCCAGACCGTCGAGACCGAGCAGGCCGAACGCGAGGCGAGCGGCTCCCATCCGTATGGCCGTTATCTGGAGGAGTTCGAGGTGGGCGCCGTGTACAAGCACTGGCCCGCCAAGACCGTGACCGAGTCGGACGACCACCTGTTCTGCCTGATCACCATGAACCACCACCCGCTGCACCTGAACGACGTGTACGCGCGCAAATCCCAGCAGGGACGCAACGTGGTGGTGGGCCCGCTGGTGTACTCCCTGGCGCTGGGCATGTCGGTGAGCGACGTCAGCGGCAAGGCGATCGCCAACCTGGCCACCGAAGAGCTCAAGCACCCCGCGCCCGTGTTCCACGGGGACACGCTGTACTGCGAGTCCGAGGTGCTCGAGAAGAAGGAGTCGAAGTCGAAGTCCGACCGCGGCACCGTGAAGGTGCACACGCGCGTGCTCAACCAGGACGGCGTGCTCGTGGCCGAGTTCAAGCGTCTGGTGCTGGTGCCCCGCAAGAACCCGGGCGCAGGCGATGAGGCGGAGGGAAACGTCGACTAGACCGGGGCGGGCCGGAGCAGCGCTGTGCTTTCCTGCCAAGTGCAGCACTTTTCTCGCGACGGCGCCATTTTGCCCGCCGGCGGACTGGTCTCCGGCCCCGGTCGTGCGATAGGCTCTGCGGACGCCCGCCAAGGGCGTTTTTCCGTTCGCCGGCCATCGGGGCCGGCGCCCTCCGCGCCCACGGTAGGGGCGCGTGGGCACGACCGCTACACGAGGGAGCCGCCTTCAGCCAATGAGCGCCACCGCATCCGCCCCCACCACGAACAAGCGCCTCCTGGCCTGGGTCGAGGAGACGGCGACGCTTACCGAACCCGAGAACATCCACTGGTGCGACGGCTCGGCCGAGGAGTACGAGCGGATGTGCGCCGAGCTTGTCGAGGCCGGCACGTTCGACGCAGCTGTCCGAAGCCAAGCGGCCCAACTCCTACCTGGCTCTGTCGGATCCGGACGACGTGGCGCGCGTGGAGGACCGCACGTTCATCTGCTCGGCCACCGAGGAGGGGGCGGGGCCGACGAACAACTGGCGCGATCCGCAGGAGATGCGCGAGATGCTGACCGGGCTGTTCGAGGGCTCGATGAAGGGCCGCACGATGTACGTGGTGCCGTTCTCGATGGGGCCGCTCGGGTCCGACAAGAGCTACGTGGGCGTGCAGCTGACCGACTCCACCTATGTGGCCGTGAGCATGCGGATCATGACGCGCATGGGCCAGGGCGCGCTCGACGCGCTCGGCAGCGAAGGTGACTTCGTTCCTTGCCTGCACTCTGTCGGAATGCCACTCGGTCCCGGCCTGGACGACGTTCCGTGGCCTTGCAATGCCGAGAACAAGTACATCGTGCACTTCCCCGAGACGCGCGAGATCTGGTCGTTCGGCTCGGGCTACGGCGGCAACGCCCTGCTCGGCAAGAAGTGCTTCGCGCTGCGGATCGCCTCCGTGATGGCCCGCGACGAGGGCTGGATGGCCGAGCACATGCTGATTCTCAAGCTGACCTCGCCCGAGGGCGAGGTCAAGTACATCGCCGGCGCCTTCCCGAGCGCCTGCGGCAAGACGAACCTGGCGATGCTGATTCCCACCCTCGAGGGCTGGACGGTGGAGACGATCGGCGACGACATCGCGTGGATGAAGTTCGGCGAGGACGGACGGCTGTACGCGATCAATCCCGAGGCTGGCTTCTTCGGCGTCGCCCCGGGGACGGGCGAGGATACGAACCCGAACGCCATCCGCACGATCGAGCGCAACTCGATCTTCACCAACTGCGCGAAGACCGACGACGGCGACGTGTGGTGGGAGGGGCTCACCAAGAAGGCGCCGGAGCACCTGATCGACTGGCACGGCAACGACTGGACGCCCGCGTCGGAGACGCCGGCCGCGCATCCGAACGCCCGCTTCACCACCCCCGCCGCACAGGACCCGGCGATCGCGCCGGAGTGGGAGGACCCGACGGGCGTGCCGATCGACGCGATGCTGTTCGGCGGGCGGCGCTCGACCGTCGTGCCGCTCGTGACAGAGGCGTTCGACTGGGAGCACGGCGTGTTCCTCGGCTCGGTGATGAGCTCGGAGAAGACCGCAGCCGCCGCCGGGACCGTGGGGGAACTGCGCTTCGACCCGTTCGCGATGCTTCCGTTCTGCGGCTACAACATGGCCGACTACTTCGCCCACTGGCTGGTGATCGGGCAGCGCGACGGCGCGAAGCTCCCGAAGATCTTCTACGTCAACTGGTTCCGCAAGGACGAGGGCGGGCACTTCCTGTGGCCGGGCTTCGGCGAGAACTCTCGCATCCTTTCCTGGGTGTTCGCCCGCTGTGCGGGGCACGGGGCGGCGAGGGAGACTCCGATCGGCTTCATCCCCCCGGTCGGCGGCGAGGGCATCGACACGCGCGGACTCGACGTCTCCGATGAGGACATGGCCGAGCTGCTGCGGGTCGACATCGAGGAGTGGAAGGCTCAGCTGCCGCAGTTCCGTGAACATCTCGCGAAATTCGACCGTCTGCCGGATGAGCTGAATGCCCAGCTCGCAGCGCTCGAGCAGCGGCTCTCTCAGTAGCCCCCGCCGAGCGCCTCGGCCTGGGCCGCTGGATCCGGTCCCCGCAGCGGTCCCCGTCCGCGTTGGGTGAGCGCCAGCGCGATCGACTGCGTGACGAGCGCGACGACGACGGCGAGCCCGAAGCTCGCCGCGATACCGAGGCCGTCGAGCGACACAGCGAGCGTGAAGCAGAACAGGGCATACGCCACGAGCCCCAGGAGGAAGCCACGCATGATCCGGAGCAGGTCATCCTCGCCGTGCTGCATGTGGGTGAACACGGCGAGCACGCTCGCTATCACGGGGAAGGGCGCCAGCAGGCCGCTCAGGTTCGCACCGAGCTGACCGGCCAGGGCGGTCAGTGCGAGCACGAGCGCCAACGCGCTGAGCGCACGCAGGGGCAGATCCCAGGCCGGGGGGGTCACGGGGGTCAAGCGCTCGTCCTCGCCCCGGGGAGTCGCCGCCAGGCTCACCACGATCGCCACCAGCACCACCGCCAGCGCCACCCCGGCACCGACGGTGACGAGGCTCAACAGAGCCGTCATCGCGAAGAACGCGCCCCAGCCTGCGACGAGGCTGACGGCCGAGTGTGTTCGCCTTGCCAGACGCGCGTACACGACGATGAACGTCATCAGCGAGACCAGCCCCAGCAGCGTGCCCGTCGCCGCTTCCGCCGCGAAGGTGCGACCGTGGCTGAGGGCGAACACGAGCAGGATCGGACCGGCGACCACGGGCAGGCCGGCCACCAGGCCGCCGATCCGCACGCCGAAGCGCCGCGCCACGAGCGAAGCCCCGACGACGAAGCTCGGCGCCAGCAGTATCTTGACTGCGAGTACGCCCACCGGCTCATGATGACGGGATGGGAAGGGGAGGGGTCGAAATGATCCCTCTGCATCAAGAACGGCTGCTCACGATCGCACGGGAGTCTGAGGGTTGTCCGCCGTGGCGCTCGCATCCACACGCGAGCGCAAGTGAAGCCGCGTGCCGGCTCGGCCTAGACCTCGCAGACGGCGATCGCTGGGGCGTCGCGGCGCGCCTTCTCCGTCGCCGTGGGCAGGTCCGCCAACGCGGTGTAGGTAACGCGGTCGGGGTTGAGGTCGAGCGCGGCGGCATCGTCGGGGTCAAGGCGCTCAACGAGAGCCTTTGAGGCGAGCGCTCGCCCTCCGGTGGCGCAAGCCTCGATGCGTGCCCCCTCGTTGACCTCGTCGCCGAGGGCGGTCACCTCCGTGCGTCCGCCGGTCGTGATCTGCCCGACATACAGGGTCGAGCCCCAATGCAGTCCGAAACGCATGACCAGGTCGTCGGGGGCGAGTTCGCTGCGAGCCGCGATCGCGACCATAGCCTCCCTGAGCGCGCGGGCTGCCTGAATACAGGCGCGGGAGGCGGCGGACTCGGAGCCGGTGCTCGCTGCCAGGAAGAATGCGACAACCCCATCTCCGACGTGGCGGCCAACGAGCCCGCCCGCGTCAATCACGCACTGGTCTGCCGCACGGGCCATGCGCCTGCCGAGTGCGAAGTAGCTGGCCGTCGACAGCGTCCGAGAGAGAAGCGAGGAGGACTCCAAATCGGCGAACAGGATGGCTGCCGGCCGCCGACCCGCTTTCGCCACCTGCTCCATGCGCTTGAAGTGGCGCAGATCGCCCGCGCCAGCGACCGTACCGAGCACCGCCATGCTAGCCCCCGGCTTGTAGATGAGGGCCGTACCCGCGAGCCGGCCGTCACCGTCGTGAACGCGTACGGCGGTCATGTAGGCCAAGATCGTCCCGCCGCTGTGCATCCCATGCCACACGACGGTGCGCGCCGACTCGGTATCGACGGGGGAAAGTCCCTCGACGATGTCCACGAGCGCGCCGTCCACGAGCCCGCTCAGCTGCTCTCGACCCTCGGCGGTATCCGCGAGAGCCCATCCACCGATCTGTTCGAAGCTCTCGCGGACAAACTCGACCCGATTCGAGCCCGTCGGCCACTTCAGCCGAGCGCTCACAGCCTCCGTCCCGAAGTAGTGTGCGCCCAGCGGGACCGGAACGAGCTGAAGCAGCCCGCCGTGGCTGAGACGCAGGTCGTCGGTCATGTACACCCAACGCCAGTCGCGGTCGACTATCTCGCCCCACTGACCGGCGTCGCGTAGCGCCGCGGCCACGGAGGCGAGCGCTGGGTCCTCGGGCAGCGGGTATGTCTCCTGATCCTCCATCTGGACGCGACTCTACCTGCGAGGTGATCGGCGGCCGCGAATACCCCCGTTCCACGAGGACCGCCAAGCGAGAGTTCTTCGATCACGGAAAAGCAGGAGTTAGGGTCGGCGCCGGCCGCGTTGCTGCCAAGGACGACGCTAGACAGCTCATACCGCCCGAGCTCAGACGGCTGCTTTCGCCGGGGCTAAGCGAGCGTCAGTGTCAACGTCCTGGGTACCGGGGGACGGACAACTGGTCGTCGTCCGCAGCGAGCGTCAGCGAGGACTCAATTTAGACGCTCGCTCAGCCGCGAAAGCGGGCGCGATGCGGCTCCCTCCGCTTCCAGGTCGTTCCCGTTCATGCCGCGCTCGAGGCTCGGCGGCGGCTCGAGGGGGCGTGAGGATGATGGGCGGCTCGCCAGCTCACTCGCGCGCGCCGCCGCACATCGCTGACATCGAGCGGACTCGAAGCGGGGCGACAACTCGGTCGCCCCGCTTCGCTTCGTCGCCTCGTACACCTCTCTGAGATCGACGGGGAGTCCTGGGTCCCGACGCGGCGAACATCACCGCACACGAGATCCAAGGCTCAGCCGGCTTCTTCGCCGCTCGGCGGCCCGCCCGGGCCGCCCGGCGGCGAGCCTCCTTCGCCGCCGCCCGCTGGCGGCCGACCCGTGCCGAAGGCTCCTTTGAGGTCGCTCTGGCACTTCTTCTGCGCGCTCTTGAAGGCGGCACTGGACATGTCGATCCCTTTGGTGTTGAACACGGGGCCGTTGCCGCTGGTGTTCGGAGCCGGCAGGTTCACGCCGTTTTCACGCATGCACGCGCTGTACTTGGCGAGCGCTGTTTGAGCTGCGGCGCCGTTGAAGCCGGGACGCCCGCCGCCGGGGAAGCTGCCTCCGCCGCACTTCTTGATCGCTTCCTGGACCCTCGACCGCGAGCCTCCCGCAGGCGGCGCGCCGGCGCCCGCGGGAGGAAGGCCGTTGCCTGGCGTGCCGCCCGGCTGGCCCCCCGCGCCGCTCGGCGCCGTGGGGAGGGTGATGCCCTGTTTCTGCAGGCACGCTCGCAAGGAGGCGATCCTGCTCTGGCCGCCTGCATTCTGCGCCGTGGCTTTCGCGCTGCCCGCCGTCGAGCTCGAACTCGATCCGCCGCAGGCGGCGAGCGTGATCGCGCCGGCGATCACGAGCATTGCGACGGTCATCCGCAACACCCACTTTCGACGGCTTCGCGGGTGAGTGTTTCTGCTGATTGGCATGGTTTCTGTTAGTCCTTTTCGAGTTGTTCTGTTAGCCAGATCCGAAGAGCTGCGGGGTCGCGCTGCCGCCGCCAGCGCTGCCGCGGGTGCTTGTCCCCGACCCGCTCGAGCCGATGCTGATCGAGCTTGCGGTGACGTTGCCCTTCTTGCCCTGCGCCCCGGTGACGATTACGGTGTCGCCGGGGTGGATGCTGTGCACCTGTGTCGTGACGGTCTTGGTCACTTTCACGCCCGCTCCGGCCTGAACCTTGATGGTGTTGCCCTGTCCGGTGGTGACATACAGCGTGTTACCGCTCACGTAGGAGACCTGGCCGCTCGTGAGGCCGCCCGACAGCCCAGGGATGCTGCCGCCGCCCCCGGGAAATCCGCCGCCGCCGGGGCTCGTGGAGGGGCCGCTCCCACCACCGCCGGCCGCTCTCAGCGCTGCCAGTCCCGCAGGTAGCCCTCCGGACGTTGCCGAGGAGGAGTTCTGTCCCTTCTCGATCTCGACGCCGCCGAAGAAAGCCGCTGCGAGCAGCAGCAGCACGACCAGCGCGATCGGTAGCGGCGAGAGCAGCTTGCGCCGCGGTCGGCGTGGTAGCTCATCGGGCTCCTCGACCCAGTCCTCTTGGTCGTCGACCTCGTAGTCGAGTGCACTGCTCTCGTGCAGCGAGCTGTCTTGGCTTGTCATCTGATGCTCCTGGTCTGGGGGGAGTGGTTCACTCAAAGCGCAGCGCCTCGATCGGTCGCAGCCGTGCGGCGCGCGCGGCGGGATAGGTGCCGAAGAAGAGTCCGGAGAAGGCGGCGGCGGCGAACGAGAGGAAGATCGAGTACGTCGCGATCACCGGATGCACGCCGGCGATCTGGAACTGGCTGGCGACGACGCCTACTGCCACGCCCGCCAGGCCACCGATCAGCGACACGAGCACGGCCTCGGTGAGGAACTGGGTGAGGATGTCGCTGCGCCTCGCGCCGATGGCCTTGCGGATGCCGATCTCACGGGTGCGCTCGGTGACGCTGACGAGCATGATGTTCATCACGCCGATGCCGCCGACGAGCAGTGAGATGGCGGCGACCTCGCCGAGGAGCGTCGTGAAGACGCTGCTCGTCGAGCTCGAGGTTTCCAGCAGCGAGCCCTGGTTCAGGACGCTGAAGCCGGGTTCGGAGGTGTTCTTGACCTTGTGACGTTCGTCGATGATCTGCTTGATCTCTGCTTCGGCGGCGTTCAGCGCCGATTCGGACTTCGCCTGGACGGTGATCGAGTTGATCGCGCCGACGCCCGTGAGGGAGTCCTGCACGGTCGTGATCGGCGCCACGACGAGGTCGTCCTGGTTGGTTATGCCGTTTGAGCCCTTCTTCGCGAGCACGCCCACCACTTCGTAGTTGCTTCCGTTGACCTTCACGTTCTGCCCGACGGCGCTGCCGCCGCGGAACAGTTCTTGGGCGACTTCCTGCCCGATCACTGCGACACGGCGGTGCTTGGCCACGTCTTCGGAGGTGAAGGCCGAGCCTTCGGCGACCTTGTAGCTGTGGGCTTCGAGGTAGGAAGGGGTGGTGCCGATGAACGACGACGGTTCCAGGCTCGAGCCGCCGTAGACCAGCGTCACGCTGCTGGCGTTCACGACGGGGGAGGCGCTCTTGACGTCGGGGGCGAGGCTGGCGTCCTGGAGCGCCTGGGCGTCCGCTTTTGTGAGCGAGACGCTCGCCGAGCTGCTGGAGCTGGTGCGTCGGAAGCCACCGCCGCCCTGTACGAGCAGGACGTTCGTGCCCAGGCTCTGGATGCGCGACTGCACGGCCTTCGAGGAGCCGTTGCCGACCGCGATCAGCACGATCACCGACGCCACGCCGATCGTCATGCCGAGGATCGTCAGCCCCGAGCGGAGCTTGTTGGCGCTGATCCCGCCCCACGCGATCCGCAGTGTCTCGCGGCCGATCATCAGCTCTCCTCCACGTGGGCGGACTTCTGGTGGTGGAGGGTCGGCGGCGGATCGCCGACGCCCGCGTTGCGCTCGTCGGAGACCACCCGGCCGTCGCTCAGGCGGATGACGCGCTTGGCCTGCGAGGCGACATCCGGCTCGTGCGTGATCAGCACGACGGTGCGGCCTTCCCGGTTCAGCCGGGCGAAGATCCCCAGCACGTCCTCGGTCGAGTGCGAGTCGAGGTTGCCAGTCGGCTCGTCGGCGAGGATCATCGTCGGGTTAGTCACCAGCGCGCGCGCTACTGCGACGCGCTGCTGCTGCCCACCCGAGAGCTCCGACGGCTGGTGGTGCAGGCGCTTGTCCATGCCGACCGCCGCGAGCGCCTGCTCAGCCCGCTGGCGGCGGGCCTGCCTGTCCATGCCGGCATAGGCGAGCGGCAACTCGACGTTCGCGAGCGCGCTGGTGCGCGCGACGAGGTTGAAGCTCTGGAAGACGAAGCCGATCTTGCGGTTGCGCAGGTCGGCGAGGTCGTCCTCGTCCATGTCGCGCACGTCGACACCGTCGATCAGGTAGCGCCCGCTTGTCGGCAGGTCCAGGCCCCCGAGGATGTTCATCAGAGTGCTCTTGCCGCTGCCCGAGCTGCCCATGATCGCGACGAAGTCGCCGCGCTCGATCCTGAGCGAGACCTCGCGCAGCGCGCGCACCTTGATCGTGCCCAGCTCGTAGGTCTTCGTGATGTCGATCACCACGATCGCCGGCGGCCGCCGGCGGCTGGGCGTCGGCTCGGTTAAGCGGCGCTCGATCAGCGGGCGCTCGCGCACCACGCGCCCGCCCCCGCGCGCCGGCGTCTGCTGGTCGCGCGCCGGCATCAGCCCGGAGGTCCGCCGCCGGGGAAGCCGCCGCCGCCGATGCCGCCGGCGATGCCGCCGCCGCGCGAGCTGCTGCCGCCGCCAAACGGCGAGCCCGACGATGTCGTCGTGCTCGTGGTAGTCGCCAGCACCACCTCTTCGCCGGCCTTCAGGCCACCGAGGATGATCGTCGCGCTGTCGCCGGCGAGGCCGGTCGTGACCGGCTGGCTCACCTGCTTGCCGTTGCGCACGACGGTCACGGAGCCGGCCTTTATCGCGCTGCTGGGAACGTTGAGCCCTTCGGCCTGCTTGACGACGACTTCGGCTGTCGCGCTCATGCCGTCTTTCAGGCCCGACACGGTCTGGTCGAGCTGGAAGGTGACGTCGTAGCTCACGGCGCCGCTGGAGCTCGTGGGCGCCTGGGCGACATCCACGACGTGGGCCGAGACCTTGCTCCCGTTCAACGCTTCGATCGTCACGGTCGCGACCTGGCCGACCTTCACGTTGCCGATTTCGGACTCGCTCAGCGCGACGACGAGCTGCAGCGATTCGAGGTTGCTGAGCACTGCGAACGCGCTCGTACCGGACGAGCTCGACGCGCCGCTCGAGGAGCCGCCGGTCGAGGAGCCGCCGGTCGAGGAGCCGCCGCCGGCGGGGCTGGATCCGCCGGCGCCGCCGGCCGAGGAGCCGCCGCTCGTCGAGGAGCTGCTCGCCGACGATGCCTTCGAGGTGCCGGTGCCGGAGACGGTTTCACCGACTTCGCCGGAGAGCTTGACGATCGTGCCGTCGGTGGGCGCGTCCAGCTTCGTCGCCTGGACGGCCTGTTCGTCCTTTTCGACGGTCAGCTGGTCGCCCTTCACCGCCGCGCGCGCGGAGGCGAGGTTCGCTTCCCGTGTCGCCGTGCTCTGCTTGGCGCCCGAGGAACTCGCGCCCTGTGTGCTCCCGCCGCCGGCCGGCTGCGTAGCGGTGGACTGCGTGCCCGCGGGCTGCTGTGTCGAGCCGCCCGATTTCTTCGCGGGCGTCGTCTTCCTCGGCGTGGTCGTCGTCGGGCTGGTGGCCGCTGGGGTCGTGGTGGTTGTCGTCGTGGTCGTCGGAGCGCTGCTCGCGGGCGTGGTCGCGGGGCCCGTCGCCGCCGCTGCGCTGCCGGTCGCCTGCGCCGTCCGGTCAGCCGCCCGGTTGGCCGGGTAGGCGACGCTGCTCGTCGCGCTGGCGCTCGTTGCATTCGCCCCCGAGCCGCCCAACGAGCTCTGCCCGGAGCTGGATTCCCCTTCGCTTTCTTCCAGCTGGCTGAGGCTCGCCTGGGCGGACTGCAGGGTCGCCTTGGCCTGCTGGAGCGTCACTTCCGCGCCCTTCGGGTCGAGCGTCGCGAGCAGCTGGCCACTCGTGACGTGCTGCCCCGGTTTGACGTAGATGTTGGTAACCGTCCCGCTCGTCTTGAACCCGAGGTTCAGTTCGGTGGCGGACCCGACCTTGCCACTACCCGAGACGGTCGATTGGACCACCCCTTGCTTCACGGTCGTCGTCCGCGTGCCTTGGCCGGTCGACTGGGATGCGGGACCGATCGCGGTGTACGCGAGCACTGCCATGACGAGCAAGGCAACAGCGAGCAAGCTGTTGAGCAGCGGCTGTTCCTTGAATCTGCCCGCCAGGCCCTTCGCCGCCGGCCTGGCGCCGTTCGTGGAGAGCGAGGCCCGTCGCTCGCCACGCACCGGCTCGGTGTCGAGGGAGCTTTGGGTGGGCTCGTGTTGGCTGAGCTTCACGGCAACGACCCTCGCGTGCCCGGGTTACGATCTAGTTAGAGACCACTAAAAGGTCCCTAACGAGCGGTCGCCGTAAGCGGCCGCCCTTTCGCGCCGGGGCGTCCCACGTTCAGTCAAACGGGCCGAGCTGCTCGACTGTCTTCAGATAGCTGCAGAAGGCGCAGGAGGGAGCTCGCTGCTCCTCGAGCGTGAACGACAGCTGGTCGATCGCCAGCGCGGTGCAACGGTCCACCTGCTGAGCGCGGTCGTGGCCTCGGCGTTGGCGGGAAGCAGCCAGGCTGCGATCGCGCCCGCTGCGGCTACCGCCGCCGCGAGCCTGCGCCGAGGAGGCGATCGGTGTGGGCGGTGAGCCCTGTACACCAGCCTAGGGCCAGACACTGCAGTTAAAGCGAAGTTCGAACCTCGCAAGAGGCGGGCCAGACATGCCACGGCAGCGTCCGCGGAGCCACCGGATGAGCGCACGACGCTTCTTTATGTGCTCTTACCCTCGGCGCGCACACTGGTTGTTGTGGCTGAGCCTGGAAGCATCCTGCTGGTCGACGATGACCGCGCATTCCGGGATGCGGTCGGCAGGGCGCTGCGCCTGGAGGGGTATCGAGTCGCGCTGGCGGCCGATGGCCGAGAAGCGCTGAAGCTCCTCAGCAGCGCCGCGGTGGACCTGATCATCCTGGACGTCTCGATGCCGATGATGGGCGGGATCGAAGTCTGCCACCGTCTCCGTGCCAAGGACGACAGCACCTCGATCCTGATGCTCACGGCCCGCGATGCGGTGCCGGACCGGATCAAGGGGTTGGACGCCGGAGCGGACGACTACCTGGTCAAGCCTTTCGCGCTCGACGAGCTGATGGCGCGCGTTCGTGCTGGCCTGCGCCGCCGTACTGAGCGCGCGAGCGATCCCGACGACGCGAGTGAGCTCTGCTTCCTGGACCTGCGGATCGATCTGGAGTTGCACGAGGCCTATCGCGGGGACCGCCGGATGGATCTGACGCACACAGAGTTCGTGCTGCTCGATCTGCTGCTGCGCAACCCTCGCAGGGTGCTGACGCGTGAGGTCATCTTCGAGCGCGTTTGGGACTGCAACCTCGCCGACAGCTCAAAGGTGCTCGACGTGTACGTCTCCTATCTGCGACGGAAAACGGAGGCGGAAGGAGAGCCGCGGCTGATCCACACGGTGCGCAGCGTCGGATACGTGCTGCGCGAGCTGCGATGAACCTGCGCCGGCGCATGGTCGTGTTGACGGCCCTCGCGGTCGCCCTCGCGGTGCTGCTCAGCGCCATAGCTGCGTTCCTCGCGGTCAAGGGCAATCTTGAGAGCCGCGTCGATCATCAGCTCAGATCGATGGCGGGAAACATCGCTGCGTTCTCGAACCGGCCGCTCCTGGGGAACGGCCCGCCCCCCAACTTCGATGTGCGACGGATTCCCCGTCCGGGACTGCGCTCGACCGGCGAGGCAGCGGTCTTCGACGCCACGGGCAGGATCTACCGCTCGCCTGGCGACAGCACCGACTTTCGGCTCACGGCGCATGATCTGTCCGTCGCCCGCGGGACGGCGTCCGCCTACTTCAGGGACACGCACGTCGGCTCGCTTCCGGTACGAGCCTATGTGGCGCGGGTCGGGCAGGGGCGGGCGGTGATCGCCGAGCAGTCGCTGGCCGACACGCAGTCCACCCTGCACCAGCTCGCCTTGATCCTCGGTGTGATCGCCCTCGCCGGGATCGCGCTCGCAGGTGTCTTTGGGCTGCTCGTCGCGCGGGCGGCGGCGAGGCCGGTGCACGATCTTCGCCAGGCGGCCGAACATGTCGGCTCCACAGGCGACCTGAGCAAGCGGATCGAGATCGTCGGCAAGGATGACATCGGCCGGCTCGTTGAATCATTCAACGCCATGCTCGCGGCGCTTGAGCACTCCCGCCGCATCCAGCAGCAGCTAATCGGCGACGCCTCACATGAGCTTCGAACCCCGGTTGCAAGCTTGCGGACGAACATCGAGGTCTTGATACGCAATCCGAACCTCGATCCGTCGGAGCGCACCCCGCTGCTCGAGGATCTCGTCACTCAGATGACCGAGCTGAGCGCGCTCGTGGACGATCTACTCGAGTCCGCTCGGGAGGAAGACGCGCTATACGAGCCTGAGAGACTGCAGCTCGCCGACGTGGTTCGGCACGAGATTTCCCGTTGCACCGCGCGTCACCCTGACGCGCGGTTCAAGTTGCGCCTCGAACCGTGCGAGGTAGAGGGTGTCGAGCCCAGCTTGGGCAGGGCGATCCGGAACATCCTCGACAACGCGGCCAAGTGGAGTCCTCGGGGCGAGCTGATCGAGGTGACCCTCTCCGCTGGCGAACTGCGCGTGCGGGATCACGGCCCCGGTTTCGCCGCGGAGGACCTTCCCCGCGTCTTCGACCGCTTCTATCGGTCGCCCACTGCGCGCGCCGTTCCCGGCGCCGGCCTCGGGCTCTCGATCGTCCGCAAGATCGCCGACGAACACGGCGGCAGCATCGATGCCGCGAACGCCACAGGGGGCGGCGCCCTCGCGACTCTGAGGCTGCCTACGCTACCCACAGCCGAGATAGAGCCCGACGCTGTCGAGCTCTATGCCCCATAGGTTCGCCGGTAGACGCGCCGAGGAACCCGAGGGCGGGCGAACGCGAGCTGAGAGTGGTGCTTTCAGACAAGAGCGAGCGTCTCGACAGATGCCTCTCAGGCCGCTGGTCTGGGCGATTCTGGAAAACAGCGATCGAGGACCGGCGGACACCTGCTTCCGCCGCGCGAAGCGGTCGTGACCATCGTCGCCGGTCGGGGCACGAAATTGCGAATCAGAATACGGTCCGAGGCACAGACACACAACGGAGAGGGCAAGCATGATCTTCATCACGACGTACAAGGTCAAGCCGTATATCAGCAAGGACGAGACGAGGAAGCTGCTGGAGGTCTTCGCAAAGGAGGGTGAAGGACCCGGTACGATCGCGCACTACGCGGCCACGGACGGCAGCCACGGCGTCGTTATCTCAGAAGCCGACGACTTGGAGCCGGGTTACGCGAACCTGCAGCACTACACCCAGTGGATCGAGTACAACACGACGCCGATGCTGAAGATCGAGCAGGCCGTGCCTCACATAATGGCTGCGCTCTAGGCTGCTGCGAGCCGCGTTCGGGTGGGCTGTGTCTACAGGCACAGGCCACCCCCGCCGCCGGGCCTGGCTGGGTAGCACTCAGGTGTCGGCGTCCGCCATCAACCGCATCCTCGGTAAAGCGGGCATCTCACTCGACACGCTCAGCGCTGTCGCAATGGACGACTCGTCGCCCCGTCCGGACCAGGCCCCTGGAGCGAGTCTCAGCGTATGCTCGCATCTCGCGCAGAGCGCAAGCGCGCCGGCGCGTGCCGGCGGTAGCCTTGGAACCGACAAGTCCACACGCGAACACCGGGGGAAGGCATGGCTGACTACACCGTCAAGCGCTTTGATGAGATGGAGCCGATTCTGGGAGGCTCCTTTCTACGTGCCCGCGCGGCGCTCGGGGCCAGCTCGTTCGGGATGCAGATCCTGCAGATGCCCCCGAATGGCGGCGACTTCTACCCCAACCACGATCATGCCGACACCGGCACCGAGGAGGTCTACGTCGTGCTCGGCGGCGAGGCCGACTTCGAGATCGAGGGCGAGCGCGTGCACGTCGGGCCGGAGACCGCGATCCGGGTCGGGGCGAGAACGCATCGCAAGATCCTGCCGGGACCCGAGGGCGTGAGGATCCTGGCGCTCGGCGGCGTGCCGGGCGAGGCCTACTCGCCACCCGCGTTCACCGAGCTCGGTGGCCCGGAGCCTGTTGCGGATCCCGCGCGCACCGTCTGACCGGCGCTTCGCGGCTTACTCTCGCATGGACGACGTGTAGGAGCCGGCGCTGACGACACGATCCCGACTGCTTTGCGGGGCGTAAGCGGGCGCGTGCACACCCTCCGTCGACGCGCTCCAGATTCGGGGCATGAAAATGCGGGCTTGAAGGCCGCTGTTGGCGGCCGATCGTATTAGGGTCGGCTGACCGGGATAGGGGCTTTCAGGGAGAACGCAGTGGGGCAGGCCGTTTTGGACGATGGGCTTCGAGCCCGGGAGTTTTCGGTGGCCGCCCCTGCGACTTGCCCGGGTGTGCCGTGAGCACGTATCGGTCGTTGTCGTTAGCCCGCTGCTTCTCCAGTGGTTCACGCAATCAGAGGAGGACGAGGTGAGATCAGCTGGTAGAGCGATCGGGTTGGACGTGCACCGTGATTTCTGTGAGGTAGCGATCGCACAGGATGGTGAGGTGCGCTCGGCGGGTCGGGTCGATACGACTCCCGAGCAGCTGGAGTTGTTCGGCTCAAGCCTTGACCCGCGGGATCGCGTGGCGCTTGAGGTGAGCGGCAGCGCGTGGGAGGTCGCGCGGATCCTCGAGCGGCACGTCGCGCGGGTGATTGTCGTGAGTCCCGCCGACACGGGGATCCGCCAGGCGCGCGCGAAGACCGACCGTTTGGACGCGCGCACGCTCGCGAGGCTGTTGGCGGCGGGCGAGCTGGACGGCGTCTGGTCACCGGATGAGCGCTGCCGGGTGATGCGCCGTCGCCTGTCGCGGCGTGAGCAGCTGGTGCGCTCACGCTCGCGCGCGAAGAACGAGATCCACGCGGTGCTCGTGCGCCGGCTCGTGGGGCGCCCGCCCGTGACTGACCTGTTCGGGGCCAAGGGGCGCCGCTGGCTCTCAGAGCTCGAGCTGCCGCTCGAGGAGACAGAGACGATCGGGGCGTGCCTGCGACACATCGAGTTCCTGGACTCAGAGATCGCCGCGGTCGAGCGCCAGATCGCCTCCGAGGCGCTCCGATCGGCGGAGATCACGCGGCTGATGACGGTACCCGGAGTCAACGTGATCTGCGCGGCGAGCTTCATGGCCGCGGTCGGCGAGATCCGCCGCTTTCAAAACCCCAGGGCGCTGGTCGGCTATCTCGGTCTTGACCCGCGCGTCTACCAGTCAGGCTCAGCGCCGGCGACGGGCGGACACATCTCAAAGCAGGGCTCCGCATCGGCGCGCTGGGCGCTCGTCGAGGCGGCCTGGTCAGCCGTCCGCCAACCCGGCCCGCAGCACGCGTTCTATCAGCGCGTGCGCGCCCGCCGTGGACACGGGATCGCCATCGTCGCCAGCGCACGCAAGCTCTGCTGCCTGTTCTGGTTCCTACTCACCCGCGAAGAGGACTACGCCCACCAGCAGCCCTCCCTGACCGCCAAGAAGCTACGGCTGCTGGAGATCCGTGCCGGCGCCCCAACAGTGAAGGGCACCCCGACCGGCGTGTGGGCCACCAGGCAGGCAATGCGCGCAGGCGAGCGCAAGCTCGCCGAGCAAGCCGAGGCCTCCTACAAGCGGATGGTCTCAGACTGGCAGGCCGCCGCACCGAAAAAGAAAGCGGGCGCGAGCGTGACACCGGGGCGCGCATCACAAAAGCCCTCAAGGGGCAAAGTCGCGCGGCAGACCACGAGCCCCTGACGTCTGCACTTCGACTCGTCCTCTACTCGCGCCCACCAGAAGCCTAACGCCCTCGCGGCTCCTCTACAAGACGCCGATTGACTCCGGCGAGGACCCCGCCTGTCCCAAAAGCCGTCGAATTCACCTCGGCTGCCAGCACGCCGTCGAAAACGGCACCACAGGAGGCCCTCTGCGGCCCTCGCGAGGTGAACCGCGACCGAGTCCCTGTCCGAAATCCTCGCAAAATCCAACCGATACCGAGCCCCAGCCCTTGATTTTCATCGGTCGTCCATTGCGCAAGTCTGGCCCCTGGACGCCAAGACGCTCGCAACCCGGTCGGAGGCAGAAGCAGAGGCAGAGGCGATTCATATGGCCTGGAGTCTTTGAGGCCGTCCCAGCATCCAACGGGATTCCTAGTGGGGCGATTGGTGGTGGTTGGCTGTGGTAGTAGCTGGACGGGACCACCTGCGGCAGGCGCTCGCGGTGGCGTAGAGTGGCCCGGTGGCAGGCTCCCCAGTCCAGGTCGCGTTGCCCGAGCCGGTGGGCGTGGGCAGCGCCGTCCGCCGCTCTGGCCCGCGGCTCGTGCGCGACGCGTTCGGGCCGCTCGCCGTCTTCTACGTCGGCTGGAAGCTCGTCTCGCTCGGCGCGGGCATCACGGCGGCAGTCGCGTTCGGCCTGGCGCTTTTCGCCCACGAGCGCCGCAGCGGACGGCCCGCGACCGTCATACGCCTTGCGCTCGTCCTCGTCGCGATCCGGGCGACGGTGGGGATCGTCTCGGGCAGCGGCCGCGCGTACCTGGCGACCGAGATCGCCATCGACGCAGTGCTGGCGACCACGGTGCTTGCCTCGCTGGCGAGCGGGCGGCCCTTCGCCTCATGGTTCGCGATGGACGTGTACCCGTTCCCGCGGGATGTGCTCGAGTCGCGCACGTACCGCCACGCGATGCGCGTGATCACGTACGCATGGGGCGGCTACTTCGTGCTGCGGGGGCTCGTGCGGCTGGCAGCTCTGCTCACGCTCAGCGTCGATAGCTATGCGCTCGTGGTGGCCGTCAGCGACGCCCCGTTCCTGATCGCGCTGCTCGCGTGGTCGACGTTCTACTCGCTGCGGACCTTCCGCGGCAGCGAGGAGTTCGGGCCGCTGATCGCTGCCGCCGAGGATCCCCGAGATGATTGATCAGTGTTAGTGCGCGATCGCGGCGGCAGGCGCCCGTTACGCTGCCGGGTCCGCATCGAAATCGAACGGGGAGTGCGCAATGCAACTGAAGGTGGTCGGAGCAGGGCTTGGACGCACGGGCACCACGTCGTTGAAGAAGGCGCTTGAGCAGCTGACCGGCGGACCCTGCTACCACATGTTCGAGGTGTTTGAGCACCCGGAGTCGGTCGCTTCCTGGCACTCCGTGGTGCGCGGCGAGTCGGACGACGTGGACGCCCTGATGGGCGGCTACACCGCCAGTGTTGACTGGCCCGCGTCGGCTTACTGGCCCGAGCTGTCCGCTGCCAACCCCGACGCGATCGTCCTGCTCTCCTCGCGCGCTACGCCCGAAGAATGGTGGACGAGCATGGAGAAGACGATTATCAACGTTCTCACCGTAGACCTCCCGCCCGGGGATCAGTTGATGGCCGCGCACCGCGCAATGGTCCTGGATCTGTTCGCCCGGCGCTTCACCCCCGACTGGCGCGATCCGGAGGCAGCAATGGCGGCCTACACGCGTCACAACGAACGCGTTCGCAGCGAGACCCCCACCGAGCGGCTTGTGGACTGGCAGCCGGGCGATGGCTGGGAGCCGATTTGCGCGGCTCTGGGCGTAGACGTCCCTTCGGATCCGTTCCCGCACGAGAACAGCAGCGCGGAATTCCAAACCAATATGGAGGATCGCCTCGACGCCGAGACCGCCTCCTGACGGTTTCTGAAGCGCCGTCCGGTGCTGGGCGTGTCTGGAGTAGCCCAGCGTCCCCAAGCACCCTCTCGCCGCGACCGCCGGCTTGCGTTTCGCGTGCGATGCGAGCGTCTCAGCAAGCGCCCAGCTCACGACTGCTCAGGACGAGGAGGGACTGCTGGCGCACCCGGTCGGATCGCGCTCGCTTCCGTACGCGAGGTAGCGTACACGGGCGTAACATCCACCGAGGACCGTCTCCCGATAGGGTGGCCGACTGAGCCGACCGGCTGGGAGAGGAGAGCGCAGCATGTATGTACGGATCGCGCGGTTCGAGGGCGGCGACCGCAACTGGGACGAGTTCGCAGCGGGCGTTCGCGACACCGTTCGCAGCGGCGGGCAGGGCACTCCGTTTGAGAAGGTCAGTGACGCCGTCGCGCGGATGATGCTGCTGGTCGATCGCGAGGGCAATCGCGGAGCGAACCTGGTCCTCTGTGAGACAGAGGACGACCTGCGGCGGGTCGATGCCGCGCTGAACGAAGTGACGCCGGCCGGCGGGCGGGGCGTCCGAACCTCGGTGGAGATGTACGAGGTAGTGCTCGACGAGAAACCCGGCACCTAGCTCCGCACGCGCGCCGACGGCTCGACAGCTCGTGGACACGCCGGCGAGAGGCACGATCGACAGTGGGCGGGATGGAGGTTCAGCCCCGCGCGTGCTGGTCGTCTTTGAACCCGTTCGTAGCGGCAGGGCGGCATTGCGTGAGGCAGCTGAACTGGCCGAAGCGGGCAGCTGGTTGTCGGTTGTGACGCTCGCACCGCAGGCTCGTCCCCTGCAATGCTGCAGAGGGGGCGGAGCGGGTCCCTACAACCACGCGGTTCGACAAGCGGCCGAGACGGAGCTGCGCGAGGCGCGCGACATCCTTGGACCTGCGGCCGGGCGAGCCACGTTCAGGGTCCTCAGCGGCTGTCCTGATCCTCCGCTCGCGGCGTGGGTGGCAGAGCACGCCATTGGCGTGGTGCTGCTTCCCTCCTACCGGCTCACGCTCGGCGGTAGTCGCCTCGCCGCGGGCTTGCGGCGAGCGACGGCGGCTGAGGTTCGTCTCGTGAGGTAGCCGGACGGACGACCACCGGTTGGCTCAGGACACAGAGCTGGGGCACATGGCAGAGTGCTGTTCGTGGAGAGTGGTGGGGCTGACGCGCAGGCACGCACACGGGCGATCGCGGAGCGCCTCGGCGAAGTCCTGGGCGAGCCGCTCGGCGGCGAGCTACGGCGGCTGAGCAGTGGCGCGTCGCGGGAGACGTTCGCGTTCCGCACCCCCTCGCGGGGCGCGCTTGTGGTGCAGATCGCGCGTGAGGGAGGCAAAATCGTCGAACCCCCTCCGCAGGCTGCGCTGCTCGCGAGGGCCGCGGAGGCGGGGGTGCCGGTCCCGGCTGTCGTCATCCATGGCGAGCATGACGAGGTGCTCGGCCCGAGCTGGACAGTGCTTGAGGCGCTGTCCGGCACGACCGATCCCGATGCGATCCTCGCTGGAGACGGGGTACCCGACCCTCAGCGGCTGATCGATGACCTGGCCGGCGCGCTCGCGTCGATCCATCGCATCCCCGCCGACCCCACAGCGGTGCCGGCGATCGAGGATCCGCTCGCGGTCCTGCGTGAATGGCACGATCGCCTCGGCGAGCCACACCCGGCCTTCGAGCTCGCCTTCCGCGCCCTCGAATCGGACCGGCCGCCTGCTGCGCGGCGCACTCTCGTACACGGGGACTTCCGGATCGGCAATCTGATGGTGGGGCCCAGCGGCCTGGCCGGGGTACTCGATTGGGAGCTCGCCCACGTCGGGGATCCCGTGGAGGACCTGGGATGGCTGTGCGTGCCGGCGTGGCGCTTCGGGCGTCCGGACCGTCCCGCGGCGGGTCTCGCCACGCGCGAGGAGCTGCTCGATGCCTACGAGCGGCACGCGGGAATCGCGGTCGACCCAGCGGCCCTGCGATGGTGGGAACTCGCGGGGACGCTGCGCTGGGGGGTGATCTGCGTGATGCAGGCGTTTGCGCATCTGTCCGGCGCCACGCGCTCGGTCGAGCACGCGGTGATTGGTCGCCGGGCATGTGAGGTCGAGTGGGATCTGCTCGAATTGCTCGGCTCCGCTCCCGCGGACGCGGGCTCGGAGATTCGACAGCCGTCGGACCAGCTCCCCGAGAGGACGCCCCCGCTGCACGATCGGCCGACGATGCTCGAGCTGCTCGAAGCAGCGCGGACATCACTCGGCGAGGACGTGCTGCCGCAGCTGGACGGGCGGGCCGAGTTCCAGCTGCGTGTCGTCCTGCGCGCGCTCGGGATTGTGCGGCGTGAGCTCGCCCACCAGGAGGAGCACGTCGCCCTTCACGCCGCCGCGTTGGCCGCGGTCGGATGCACGGACGAGCGTGAGCTCGCGAGCGCCATCCGCGAGGGCACGCTCGGCGCACGGGAGGAGGACGTCCTCGCGGCGGTCCGCGCCACGGTTCGCGCGAAGCTCGAGGTCGCCAACCCCGCGTACCTGACGAAGATCAAATCGCCTGCATAACGGACATCAAATCGCCTGCGTAACGAACATCAAGTCGCCTGCAAAGGAGCAGCAATGAACGAGGATCTGCCACTCCAGACCGTCGCGCTGATCGAGGAGGTCGATGCGTTCATCGCGAGCGAGATCCGGCCGCTGGAAGCCGAAGCGGACAACGCGCGGTTCTTCGACCACCGACGCGAGTACGCCCGGACCGATTTCGCAGCCGGCGGCATCCCCAACAGGGAGTGGGAGGATCTGCTCGAGCGCATGGTGGAGCGCGCCGATCGAGCGGGCCTGTGGCGATATGCGCTTCCCGTGGAGCTCGGAGGGAGGGGCGGTTCCAACCACGCCCTCGCGGTCGTGCGCGAGCACCTCAACCGCCTCGGCGTCGGGCTGCACAACGACCCGCAGAGCGAGACCTCGATGATCGGCAACTTTCCGACCGCGATCCTCGTCCACGAGTTCGGCAACCCGGCGCAGAAGGAGGCGCTGCTGGCGCCCGCCCTGCGCCGGGAGGTGGGGCTCGCCTTCGGGCTCACCGAGCCCAATCACGGCTCTGATGCGACCTACCTGGAGACGGTCGCGCGCCGGGACGGCGAGGAATGGGTGATCGATGGAGCGAAGCGCTTCAACTCGGGGATGCATCGCGCAACACACGACCTCGTCTTCGCGCGGACCTCCGGATCGCCCGGGGAGCCGCGCGGCATCACCGCGTTCATCGTCCCCCGCGACACGCCCGGACTGCACATCGAGTTCTACTGGTGGACGTTCAACATGCCAACCGACCACGCCGAGGTCACCCTCAAGGATGTGCGTGTCGGCGACGACGCGATCCTCGGCGATCTCGACGGCGGCCTCGCCCTGGCCCAGCGCTTCGTCCACGAGAACCGCATCCGTCAGGCCGCCTCGAGCTTGGGTGCGGCCGCGTTCTGCATCGACGAGGCCGTCAGGTGGGCACGCGAGCGTGTCGTCTGGGGACGCCCGCTATGGCGCAATCAGGGTATCCAGTTCCCGCTCGCCGAGCTATGGACTGAAACCGAGCTGGTGCGCGGGCTCGTGCGCCGCACGGCCGCCGAGCTCGACAGCCACCATCACATGGAGGTCACTCACCTGGTGGCGATGGCCAACTATCGGGCCAACCGGCTCGCGTGCGAGGCTGCCGACCGAGCGATGCAGACCTGCGGCGGGATGGGCTACACGCGTCACATGCCCTTCGAGCACATCTACCGCCACCATCGCCGTTATCGGATCACCGAGGGCAGCGAGGAGGTGCAGATCCGCAAGGTCGCACACGAGCTGTTCAAGTGATCCGCTCGAACGAGATCGTGGCGTCCCGTCCGGTGCTCGACGCTGTGACCGTCGCCGGGGTCTCCGTCGCCGGGGTCTCCTCGGCGATGTGACCGCGCCTCTTGCGCTCGCGATGTGTTCCAACGGGTACATGGCAGTGACGCTCGCGCCGGGCGACCCCGCGCAGCAGCAGATGGATCGCTGGACCCGACGATCACTCCTCTGAAAATCCAGCGAAGGAGCACTCACATGCGGCGCAGAACATCCATCTGTCTGGCCCTGCTGGGCCTCGTCGTTCTCGCCCTGCCGGCCGCCGCCTCGGCGGCCCCCACGGTCACGTTCAAGGCCCGCGCCGTTCCGATCCCGGGATTCAAGGGCACGGGCAACATCCTCGGAGCCGGCGCTGCCCTGCAGGTCGAATACACGATCAAGGGAACCGAATACGGAGGCTTCCCGCCGCCGCTTATCGGGATCAACTTCTTCACCCCCGCCGGCACGAAGCTTCATCCGCAGGGGTTCGTGAGCTGCTCGCCGAACGCGCTGAAGAACACGGGGCCCAGGGCCTGCCCGAAGAAGTCAAGGGTCACGATCGCGGGCGAAGCGCTCGGCGTCGTCAGCTTCGGCAGCGAACGCGTCCAGGAGAAGGCGTCGATACAGGCGTTCTTCGCGCCCGGGGGCGCGTTGCAGTTCTTCACGCAGGGCAGCTCGCCGGTGTCGCTTGAATTCATCTCGGCGAGCCGCGTGGTGGGGGCCCGCCGCCCATATGGCCAGGAGTTCAAGACGACGGTGCCGCTGATCGAAACGGTGCCCGGAGCGCCCGACGCCTCCACGCTGTCGATCAACGTCAAGGTCGGCGCCGCCTTCAAGAAGGGCAAGAAGGTCACCTACTACGGCACCGTGCCCAAGAAGTGCCCCAAGGGCGGCTTTCCGCTGAAGTCGGAACTGCTGTTTGCGGGCCTCGGCGGTCTCGCACCGCAGACGGTGCCCGTCACCTACAAGGCGCCCTGCCCGCGCCGCTGAACGCCAGGCCGCCTAGTCGTGGCCGTGGGTCTCGCCCGCTGCGGCCGGCGGGCGGGACTCCTCGGCGAGCGAGGTGATCGTCAGCGCGCCGCGCGCCGCGGTCTCGAGCACCTCGGTCGCCTCCTCCAGCGAGCGGGCATACAGCTCGACCAGCAGGTGCACGATTATTCGGGAATCGTCCTCGTGCTTGTGAAAGCGCACATGCGTGAAGAACTCACGCACGCCGTGGTCTCCGAAGGCGGCGTAGGAGAGCGCGTCTCCGGCCTCCGGCCCTGAGCAGCTCTCGACGTCGTCGGCGTCCACCGCCACCGTGCACGAGGCAACCCAGGGTGTGCCGGCGATCATGCGCTCCCAGCGATCCTCGATCGGCTCCACGCGGCCGTTCGAGAAGCCGAGGTGCGGCTGATCGTGCATGCAGTCCAGGCACTGGACGACGGCCTCCTGCAGCTCGTCCACGACTTCGGCGCGCTCACCGGTCTCCGGATCGATCTTGTGGATCCCCTCGTAGTGGACCTGCACCTCCAGCTCCTGGGACCAGCAGCGATAGCAGCGCAGCCAGCTGCGTGCGCTCGTCTCGGACATCGAGCCCTCCATGCGGAGCATTGTAGGCGCCGGGTGGGTCGGCGTCAGTGCGGGGCAGGCGGGGAGACGCTCCTGGATGCCCTGTCGCCGTGCGGCGATCGTGCCGCCGCCCGGCTAGTGCTTGTGGGGCGTGGGCTTCTTGCCCTTGACCGTCACGTGGAACACCTTCACGGTGGGCCTGCCACCGAGCGATGAGGAGTAGGTGAGCGTTGCGGTGAGGTGGACCGTATTGCCCTTCTTCAGCAGGGCCTTGATCTTGGTGGAGGGATTGACCGCCAGCTTCAGCGCCACGCCGGCTGTGCCCCTCCCCGAGACCTGTCCGGTGACCGTGGTCCTCGGCCGGCACTTGCCCCCGATCTTGATCTGGCCCTTCCTGCACTTCTTGGCCTGCTTGGCCGCGACCGCCTGCCTGCGCGCGATCGTGGCCGTCGGCACCGTCACCGCAAGGACCGCCCGGCCCGCCTGGGTCGGCACGAAGCTGATCGTGACCGTGCCGTTCGAGTTGGCGTGGATGCTCTGGACCCTGTAGCTGCTGTCCGGGGTCTCGGTCTGACCCAGTTTGAGCGCGTGGCCCGGAGTGACCTGCAGGCCGGACTGGATCTGCGTGCGGTTGACGATCGTGAATTCCTGTTCGTCTTCGCCTTTGACAACTGCAACGCCGGGGAGAGGCGTGGTGAGACGTTGATCCCACTCGACGCCGGCACCGCTTTCGGTTTCCGCGGTTTCGACAGTGTCGTTGAACGTCTGTCCCGGGTTCGCGCTCGATTCGAGCGTCGTCCAGAGTTTCGTAAGCGACAGCTCTCCGAAGTGGCTCCACGGAGCGGACGGAGCCTCCTGAAAACCACCGAGGACGCCGGCCGCGGCGTTCTGAGCACCGACGAAGCGCGGCGGACCGCTCAGGAAGGCGCCGACCTCCTTGTCAGTGCCGGCGGCGAGCAGGTGGCCGGCGTAGATCGCACGGAAGTACAGGTTGCCACCACTGACGTTTTTGACGCTGTAGGTCGAGGTGAACTGCGACGCTCCGTTGACGTACGTGGTCGTCTCGATGACGACCGCGTCCTCGATTTTTGAGGGAGTCCACGACGATCGAAGCTCGTGATCTGTTAGATAGGGGTCTGCCGCGGTTCCCGAGCCGACGATCAAGGACCGTACGTCTTCTTGGTAGAGGCTCAGCCCGGGGTGCCCGGCCACACCTCCGAACGTCGTCCCCTTGGAGGTTGTCGGGCTGTCCCGCGCAACGCTCGGGAACGCGAGGAAGAACCCGCATTCGCCGATGGTGGCGGAACCTCCGTAGTTGTTGCCGTGGCCGGAGTAGCTCGACTGGCATTGCCCCAGCGGACCGATCGACACCGTGAGCGGACTGCCGGGGAGGGTGATGGCCGCTTCTTCTGCACCCGCCGGGGTGGCAGCCAGAGCGAGCCCGAGCAGCGCGAGCCCCGTGGCCGCGCGAAGACGGCCGAGCATCCGTCCCGGAACGCTCGGCCCGACCCCATCTCCCCCCGCTCGCATCGGTGAACCCCCTGGTTGCTGGCCTGCGGCCAGTGCGCCCTGAGTGGCAAGCCTAGGGCATCCGCCCGGGATTGAGCCGGGCGGATGCCCTCGTGCCGCTCTGTGGGCGGCTATTTCGCGCCGCCCCGGCCGACCTGCGTGGTCAGCGTCACTTGCGGTTGACCGGACCCGATTGTCGTGGCTTTGACCTTGAACGTCAGCTTGCCCTTCGTGAGCCCGGAGACCCTCAAGAGCGTGAACGTCTGGCTCGTAGTCGTTTTGACGGTGAGCCGTTTTACCCTTTGACGAGCGGCCTGTGCGATCGTCTTGCCGTGGCGCACGATCTTCAGGTTCGAGATCGTGAATTTGTCGAGCGGGCTCGCCCACGTGAGCGCGATCTGAAGGGATTTGGTGCTCGCACCGATCGAGACGCTGTGCGTCTTGGCGGCACCCAGCTTCAGCTTGTCGGTGAAGCTCTGCGGGGGTGTCTGGCAGGTGAGCGCCGCACCGATGCTGTTCATCACCGCCTGAAGTTCGCTCGAGTCGGTGAGCGGGTAGAACTGCCCACCTGTGTCACTGGCGATCGTTTTCAGGCGCTGCTGTGCTTCCGGCGCGGCGACCCCGGTGCTGAAGCCGATCACGTACGTGGGCACCTTGTGGGTCAGATGCCCGTTGTTGTAGGTGCCGATGTCGTGGCCGCCGTCGGTCAGGAAGATCCGGGCCTGGGCGGTCGGGTTGTCCGAATCGGAAAGCGCGAATGCCGCGTTGTAGTCCGTGCCGCCGTTGTCGGCTTTGATCTTGCTTTCGAGCGCCGCCGCCATCGAGGCCGCGTTCGCCCCGACCGGCCCGGGTGGGAAGACGGTGTCGGCGGAGGGAGTGGAAGTGGCGAAGAAGTTGCCGCCGAACTCGATCGCGCCGAGGGTAGTGCTGGGGCTCAGCGTGTTGATCAGCAGCTTCAGGCCCTTGACGCGCAGCGTGCCGGAGTCGGTGACGGCCATCGAACCCGAGTCGTCGATGATCGCCTCGATGTTTGTCGCTGCCACGCACGCACTCGCGTGAGCGGGCGGCCCACTCGCTCCGCTTGGCGCGGCGACACCCGCGACGACTATTGCCGCCACCCCGACGGCCGACAGCACATACCTCCCGCGCTTCATGGTCAACACCTCCAGCTTGCGGTCCAGGAGCCTGACACGCTATAGCCTCGCGCCCGTCCGTCAAGCGCTTTGGACGAGCGTCCGGTGACGTCTTTGTTCGCGTATTGCGAGGAAACGTGGGGTTCCGCCGCTACCCGAACGTGAAGGCGTAGCCCGTCACGCCCGGCGCGAACCGCAGGGACAGGCGGTGGCGTTCGTCGCCGGGGAGCGAGACCAGCGTGTACAGGCGCTGGCCGCGGACGGTCACCACGCCGCCGTGCGCATCGGCGCCGGCATCCCTGGCGGGGATGGGGCGTCCGTCGAGCAGCACCTGCACTCCGCGCGGGCGCTCCCCGGCTGAGCTCAGCACGAGGTAGACGTGCTTGGCCTCGAACTCGACGTCCACGCCCGCTCCCGACACCGCTTCGGCGGGCTGAGAAGAGATGTTCCAGCTGCCGCTGTAGGCGAACTCGTTGAGCGCGAGGCTCGAGCTCGGGCTCGGCCCGTAGTCATGCAATCCCGACGTCGGGGGGTGGATCCACCCTTCCGCGCGGGCGGCGCCCAGGTAGGTCTCCGGCGTCGCGACCGCCGAGGGCACGATCACGCCGGTGGGATGGCTCTTGCCGCCGACGTCGTAGCCGGCTTCGGCGAGCAGCGCGCGGATGGCGGTTTCCGTCTGGGAGTAGTCGCCCTCGCCCACCGTCGTGTAGCGAACCTGGCCCTGGGCGTCGATCAGGAAGTCGGCCGGCCAGCTCTCGTTGGCGTAGGCGTTCCAGGTGCCCATGTTGTTGTCCTGCACGACCGGGTAGTGCAGCCCGAACTGGTGGATCGCGTTGGCCACGTTGGAGGCGTCGTGCTCGAATGCGAACTCCGGGGTCTCCACGCCGACGACCGTGAGGCCCTTGCCAGCGTAATCGGCGTTCCATGCGTTCAGATAGGGCAGGGTGCGAATGCAGTTGATGCAGGTGTACGTCCAGAAGTCGATGAGCACCACCCGACCCTTTAGCGACGCGAGCGAGAGGGGCCGGTCCCCGGGCGTGTTGAACCAGTCCTCGGTTTCCATGAACTCGGGCGCGGCTCCCAGCGAGGGGAGCTTATGCGCGACCGCGAGCAGGGTCGCCTGGCTTGCGTTGGCCGCGGCAGGGTGGACGGCGGTCGCCGAGCCTCCGCATGCCGAGGACCCGTTGGCCGGGGCGAACTTCGGCTTGTGCCCGCTGACCTCGTGCAGCCGGCCCGTCACCGTGCTCGAGCACTCGAGCGACGCGGTGAGGTTGACGTCGGGGATGTGCTGGGCGACGAACTGATCGAAGCGCACATCCTCGTTGGTCAGGATCGCAAGCGCCGTGAGGATCATGATCGTGCCGAGCACGCGCTGCAGCAGCGGGCCGCGCCCGGCCGCTCGCGCGCGCTCGAACAGCACGCGGCCTCCCAGCGTGAGCGCGAGCAGCACGACCGCCGAGCCGAGCGCATAGGTGAGCGCGATCAGGACCGTTCTCCCTGAGGCGGCGCTCACGGAGATGACCGCCGCCAGGATCGGGCTGGCGCAGGGCGTGTACACGAAGCCGAGCGCGCCGCCGACAAGGAGGCCCGAGAGGAAGCCGTCGCCGCTCGAGCGGGGCCCGAAGCGGGCGAGGCGCGACAGCGGCGCCTCGATGCGCGCGGCCACGTCGGGCAGGAGCAGCACGACCCCGAACACCAACAGGACGATGACCGCCACGGCTCGCAGCGGATCGCTGCCGAGCCCGACTCCGTCGACGACCTTGGCGACGCCCACGATCGTGACGGTGAACGTGATCGACAGGCCGAGCACGACGCCGAGCGGCCGGCGCCGGCCCCCGACACCGCCCGCCGACAGGAGCGCCGGCAGCACGGGGAGC
This sequence comes from uncultured Solirubrobacteraceae bacterium, assembly GCA_963821655.1. Taxonomy (GTDB): domain Bacteria; phylum Actinomycetota; class Thermoleophilia; order Solirubrobacterales; family Solirubrobacteraceae; genus Palsa-744. Next base: position 149,614 of record CAWGER010000014.1, on the reverse strand, counting down.
ACGCAGGGCGACAGCGCGGTGCCGGCGCCCGCCAGGAAGGCGAAGGCTAGGAGGACGGCCATCTGCTGGAGAGGCTAGGGGCGCCCGCGCGCTCCACGCGCCGACCCGGACTCGAGAGCTCGGCGCCGGCCGACCGTCATCGCTCCATCAGCGCTTGAGCATCACGTAGACGACGCTCGCGGCGAACGCGATCTGCCCGAACGCGAGCGCGGTGCCGAGGTCGGCCGCGCCGAGCGCACCGGCAAGAGCGCTCGCGAGGATGAACGCGCCGAACATGGTCGCGAGGTCGCGCGCCATCCTCAGCCCTCACCCGTTTGGCGCCCGGCCTTGACGGAGGAGCCGTTCATCGCCTGCTCGAGGACCCGCACGAGCGCCGGAACCTCGAGCTCCGCAGGCTGCGAGTCAAGGAGCGTCTCGGCCGCGTGGCGGCCGCCCAGCGCCCGCAGCCCGCGCTCGCCGTGCTCGACGGTGAAGTCGGTCAGGGCGCCGGCTCGGCGCGCCTGCAGGCGCCGGGCCGGAATGTCCAGGCCGGCGCGGTGCTCGGCCAGCGCCTGCACCAGCTCCTCGACCCCGCGGGGGGGAGCGAGCGAGGAGACGGCGAGCACGGGCGTGGAGCTCGCGCCGAGCGAGCTCAGGGCGGCGCTCAGATCACGTCTCGTTCGCATCGCGATCTGGCCGAGGTCGGCCTTGGTGACCACGAGCACATCGGGTATCTCCGTGATCCCCGACTTCAGGAACTGGAGCACGTCCCCGCTCCCGGGCTGGACCACCACGGCGACGGTGTCGGCCACGTCGGCGATCTCAGTCTCGCCTTGGCCGACCCCGACGGTCTCGATCACGACGACGTCGAACGCCGCCGCGAGCGCGTGGGCCGCGGTGCGGGTGGCCCAGGCCAACCCTCCCAACCGCCGTCCGGCCGCCGTCGAGCGGATCAGCACTCCGCGGTCAGCCGGGTCGAAGTCGATGCGGGCGCGATCGCCGAGCAGCGAGCCGCCCGAGCGGCGCGAGCTGGGGTCGACCGCGAGCATCGCCACGGTGCGCTCCTGACCGCGCCATGCTCTCAAGAGCGCTGAGAGCAGGGTCGACTTGCCCGCTCCCGGTGGCCCCGTGACGCCGATGACGTGCCCCGGCGCCTCGCCGCCGAGCAGCGCCGGCGAGAGCTCCTTCAGGAGCCTCGCGGACTGCTCGCGGTCCTCGGCGGTCCTGCTCTCCAGCAGGTTCAGGGTCGCAGGCGCCGCGCTCAGATCGCGTTCGCGCAGACGCGCGCCGAGGGCGGCTCCGTCGGCGCTCACGCCGAGCCGTTGGCAGAGACCGAGCCGTTGGCGGTCGTGCCGTCGCCGCCGTTGGGCGATAGGCCGGCGCCGGCGCCCACCAGCTCGACGATGTCTCGCATGATGCGCGTGATGTCGAAGTCCTTGGGCGTATACACGGCGGCGACGCCCGCGCGCCGAAGCTCGGCGACGTCCTGCTCGGGGATGATTCCGCCCACGACCACGGGCGCCGTGACGCCCTCCTTGCGCAGCGCGTCGATCACCGCCGGGATCAGCTCGCGGTGCGAGCCGGAGAGGATCGACAGGCCGATCACGTGCACGCCCTCCTGCAGCGCCGATGCCGCGATCTGCGTGGGGGTCATGCGGATGCCCTCATACACGACGTCCATGCCCGAGTCGCGCGCACGCACGGCGATCTGCTCGGCGCCGTTCGAGTGGCCGTCCAGGCCGGGCTTGCCGACGAGGATCTTCGGCCGCCGGCCGAGCTTCTCCTGCAGGCGGGTGACCTCGCTCCGCAGCTCGCTCAGCTCCCCGTCGGCAGGCGCCGCCGCGGCATCGCCGACGCCGGTGGGCGCGCGGTAGCTGCCGAACACCTCGCGCAGGGTGCGCGCCCACTCCCCGGTGGTGGCCCCGGCGCGGGCGGCGGCGATCGTCGCGACCATCAGGTTCTCCGGGCTGTCGTGATCGCTCGCGACCTCGGCGAGAGCGGCGAGGGCGGTGTCCACGCCGGCCTGGTTTCGCTCTGAGCGCCAGCGGCGCACCTCCTCGATCTGCTCTGCTTCCAGGGCGGGATCCACGACCAGGATGCCGCCCTCGGCGTCGGCGGTGAGCGGTGAGACCTCGGACTCCGTGAAGCGGTTCTGGCCGACCACGACCTGCGTTCCGGACTCGATCCGGCGGATGCGCCGGCGGTGGGAGTCGACGAGCGCGCTCTTCATGTAGGGCACGGCCTCGACCGCGCCGCCGTGCTCGGCCACGACGGCCATCTCGGCGCGCGATCCCTCGAGCATCTCCGCGACCAGGCCGTCCATCACCTTCGAGCCGGCGAAGATGTCGGGGTACTCGAGCAGATCGGTCTCGTAGGCCAGCACCTGCTGGATGCGCAGCGACCACTGCTGGTCCCACGGCCGCGGCAGCCCGAGCGCCTCGTTCCAGGCGGGGAGCTGGATGGCGCGGGCCCGGGCATCGCGTCCCAGCGTGACGGCCAGGGCCTCGAGCACGATGCGCTGGACGTTGTTCTCGGGCTGCGCCTCGGTCAGCCCGAGCGAGTTGACCTGCACGCCGTAGCGGAACCGCAGATGGCGCGGGTCCTCGACGCCGTAGCGCTCCCGCCCGAGCTCTTCCCAGAGGATCGACATCGCGCGCAGCTTCGCGTGCTCCTCGATGAAGCGAACGCCGGCGTTGACGAAGAACGAGATCCGCCCGAACACCTGTTCAACGCGCTCGGCCGGCACCCGCTCGCGTACGGCGTCCAGCACCGCGATCGCGTCGCTCATCGCGAAGGCGATCTCCTGCACGGGCGTCGCGCCGGCCTCCTGCAGGTGGTATGAGCAGATGTTGATCGGATTCCACTTGGGCACATGCTCGACCGTGTAGGCGATCATGTCCGCAATCAGGCGCATCGAGGGAGCGGGCGGGAATGCGTAGGTGCCCCGTGCGAGGAACTCCTTGAGGATGTCGTTCTGGGTGGTGCCCTGCAGCTGCTCCTGGCCCACTCCCTGCTCCTCGGCGGCCACGATGTACAGGGCCAGCAGCCAGGCGGCCGTGGCGTTGATTGTCATCGAGGTGTTCATCTCGCCCAGTGGGATGCCGTCCATCAGCGCCGCCATGTCGCCGCGGTGGGAGATCGAGACGCCGACCTTGCCGACCTCGCCCCGCGCGAGCTCGTCGTCGGGGTCGTACCCGGTCTGGGTGGGCAGGTCGAAGGCGACCGACAGGCCCGTCTGCCCCTTCTGGAGATTGCGCCGGTACAGCTCGTTGGAGGCCTTCGCCGTGGAGTGCCCGGCGTAGGTGCGGATCATCCAGGGCCGGTCAGGCTCGGACAGCCGGGGAGGCGGATCGTCGCTCATGCCACAATTGTACGGTCGGATCAGGGGCTTTATCCTTGGCTGCGTGAGCCAGACCGTTGAGGTGCCGCGCGTTCGTGAGCCGGGGAGCGGCCTGGGGGGCTCCTGGAGGGTGATCGTGCGCAACGACGATCACAACACGTTCGAGCATGTGGCGCGCACGCTGGCGCGCTTCATTCCGGGCGTCACGCTCGAGCGCGGCCACCAGATCGCCAACATCGTGCACACCGCCGGCCGGGCGATCGTGTACAGCGGCCACCAGGAGCTGGCCGAGCACTACTGGGAGCAGCTCAAGGGCGCGGGCCTGACGATGGCCCCCCTCGAGCAGGCCTGAGACGAGCCCTGCAGCGGCCCGGGAGGGCCTTTCAGGCGCTCTCGCCCTCGACCGCTCGGGCGCCGTGGCCGTTGCCCTGGCCGTTGCCGATCGGGAGGAGCGCGCCGCCGGCGGTGTGGTCCCACCAGGAGTACAGCACCGGCACCTGGTACCAGCTCGAGTGGCGCACCCTGAAATCGGTCATCTCCGGGCCGTCCCAGTAGCGTTCCCAGTCCAGGTGCTCGGCGAAGGCGGCGAGCTGTTGGTAGCGGTAGCGGTCATCGCGCGCCCGGTAGACCGCGTAGGAGTCCGCCCCGTAGCGCAGCGCGACCGCCGCGACCGCGTTCAGGACAGGCTCGAAGTCGTCCTTGCGAAAGCCGGTCGCATACCACGGGACGATCACCGTGCCGGCCATCAGGCACCCACCTCTGCATGGATGGCGCCCTCACCCGCGGCGGTCCTGCCCTCGCCCTCGGACTGGGCGCCGACGAGGATCGCGATCTTGCCGAGGTGCTTGTTTTCCAGCATCAGCTGGTGCGCTTCGGCGACGGCCTCGAAACCGAGCGTGCGCCACAGCACGGGGCGGATCTGACCGCTCTCGATCAGCTCGTTGGCCTTCGTGCACTCGTATGCGTTGGCGAAGTGCGAGCCGAGTATCTCCTTTTGGCGCATCCACAGGTAGGCAACGTTGAAGTCGACGTCGATGCCGGTGGTGCCGGCACAGATGACCACTTTGCCGAAGGTCTTGACGGTAAAGACGGACGTCGGGAACGTCGCTTTGCCGACGTGCTCGAAGACGATGTCGGGGGCGTCGCCGAGCACCTCCTTGACGCGCTTTGCGAATGCCCGCGAGACCTTGAAGCGCTCGTTCTCCTCGGCCTCGCTCTCGCCGCCCCTGCGCATCATGCCGGCGAACTCGCCGCGGTCGATGAAGTCGACGGCGCCCAGGCGCTTGACGAGCTCGCCCTTCTCGGCCGAGGAGACGACGCCGACCGAGTGGGCACCGGCGGTGGCGCATATCTGCGTGGCGAACACGCCGAGGCCACCGGCGGCCCCCCAGATCAGCACGCGCTGGCCGGCCTGCAGTTTGCAGCGCGTGATCAGCATGCGATAGGCGGTGAAGTAGACGAGGCCGTAGGAGGCCGCCTCCTCCCAGGTCAGCGCCTCGGGCTTGGGCAAGAGCTGCTGGGCCTGGACCTTGGTGAACTGCGCGAACGAGCCCCAGCTCGTCTCATAGCCCCAGATCTTCTGGGAGGGCGCGGCGAGAGGGTCCAGGCCGTGCACCTCGGGATCCTCGTAGGAGGCCTGGTTGCAGTGGACGACCACCTCGTCGCCGGGCTTCCAGCGGGTGACGCCGGCGCCGACCTTCCACACGATTCCCGACGCGTCCGAGCCCCCGATGTGGTGCTCCTCCTCGGGGTGGTAGCGGAACACCGAGACGGGCTTGCCCAGGGCCGCCCACACGTTGTTGTAGTTGACGCCCGCGGCCATCACCCGCACGACAACCTCGAATGCCCCGGGCTCGGGAACCTCGATCTCCTCGACCTGGAAGGCATCGCGGGGCTGGCCCTCGCGCTCTTGCCGGATGACCCAGGCGGCCATCGTTCCGGGCAGCTCTCCCGGCTCGACGTCTACCTCGGAGACTTGTTGGAGATCGATCGCCACGTGCTCTTGAACCTCGCAGGTCGGGGACGGATGCCCCCGCAATCCTACCCGCGGCGGCACCCGCGCGCAGCTGCTCAGGCGTTGACGGTCTTTGCGGCGGGCTGTGCGGCGCGGGGGCCGGGCACCGCGGCCGGCTGCTCGATCTCCCCGGCCTCTGCGGTGCTCTCCTGCCGGGCGACGAGCACCCACGCGAGCAGGGCTCCGAGCAGGGCGACGGCGGCGCCGACGCGCAGTCCGTAGCGGAGCGCGTACACGTAGGCCCTCTGCGTGGCTTCGACGATGTGCACGGAAACCCCGTGCAGGCTGGCGCCCGAGCCCAGGGTGCTGGCCAGGCGGGCATGGGCCGAAGCGGGCAGGGCGGGGAGCAGGCGGTTGATCTCCGAGCGGCCGAGCGTTGCGACCATCGCGCCGAGAATGGCCACGCCGAACGTTCCGCCCACCATGCGATTCATCGACAGGATGCCCGAGGCGACGCCGGACTTCGCGCGGTCGACGGAGTTCATCGCCGCAAGGCTCATCGGCGACATCACGAGGCCCATGCCGATGCCCATCAGCACGAACCCGGGCAAGAGCGTCGCGTAGCCGCTCGAGACCGTGATGTGGGACTGCAAGAACAGCGCTCCGGAGACGGCCATGAGCCCGATCGTCATCAGTGGACGGGGGCCCACGCGATCGGCGAGCCGTCCCGCCAGCGGGGCGATGAGGATGATCATCCCCGTGGCCGGCAGGAAGCGGATGCCCGCCTGCAGGGGCGAGTAGTGCAGGACGTTCTGCATGTACAGCGCCATGAAGAAGAACATGGCGAGCATCGCGAAGCTCACGATGAACGCGACGATGTTGGCACCGGCGAAGGTGCGTGAGCGGAAGAAGCTGAAGTCGACCATCGGCACCCGCCGGTGCAGCTCGACCAGGATGAAGCTCCCCAGGCCGATCGCGGCGATCGCGAACAGGACCAGCTCGCGTTCTGAGCCCCAGTGCCATTCGTTGCCCTCCACCAGCGCCAGCACGAGCGCGGCAAGGCCGATCGTGAGGGTCAGGACCCCGGGCACGTCGATCGTGCGCTCGACGGTTTCATCGCGCGACTCGCGCACGGCGAACAACGTGATGATGACCGCGCCGATCGCCACGGGCACGTTGAGGAAGAAGATCGACTGCCAGCTGACGCTCTCGACCAGAAAGCCGCCCACGACCGGACCGATCGCGAGGGCCATGCCCGACACCCCGGCCCAGGTGCCGATCGCCTTCCCGCGCTCGTGCGGCGGAAACGCGTTCGTGATGATCGACAGGGTGGCCGGCATCATGAGCGCCGAGCCCGCGCCCTGCAGCGCCCGCCAGACGACGAGCCAGGTGTCGCTGGGCGAGAAGCCGATCGCGGCGCTCGACACCGCGAAGATGGTCACGCCGGTGAGGAAGATTTTGCGGCGCCCGAACAGGTCGCCGAGGCGCCCGCCGGTGACCAGCAGCACGGCGAATGTGAGCGTGTAGGCGTTGACCGTCCACTCGAGCGTCGAGGTGGAGGCGTTCAGGCTGCGCTGGATCGACGGAAGCGCGACGTTGACGACCGTGTTGTCGAGCATGATCATGAACAGGGCGAAGCACATCGCCGCCAGCGCCCACCAGCGGCGGTTCTCCTCGGTCATCCTCAGCGCGGTGATCCTCCTGCTCACGACGCGACTCCCTTCCGCTGCGGCCTGAGATCTGCGATCTCACCGCGACCCTCGAGGATCAGGGCCAGCGCGTCGGTGAGGGCCTGGGCCTCCTCGTCGGAGAGGGAGGTCAGGAACTCCTGCATGGTGCTCAGCCGCGCCTCGTTGATCGAGCTCGTGATCGCCCGCCCGGACTCGGTCAGGCTGACGCGCTTCATGCGGCGGTCGAGCTGGTCCTCCTGGCGATCGACGAAGCCGCGCTCGTACAGGCCGTCGATGGCGCGGCTCATCGCCGGCAGCGAGACCTCCATGGACTCCGCCAGCGCCTTCACCGAGCGGTCCTCGCCGTCCATGTCCATCGCGCACAGGACCTTGATCTGCGTGAACGACAGCTCGAGCTCGGCGATCATGTTGAACGCCCCGACGTTCGAGCTGCGCATGAGGTGGCTCGCCAGCGCGTACAGGTCGCGGGAGAGGGCCACGCGGTCGACCTGTGTCGCAGACGTAGATGCTTGCATGCGCGCAAGTATATTCAGCGCGCAATCATTACCTGTGTGACCTACATCACACTCCAGGGCGCGTCTACCGCATGAATGGCAGCTCGGTGATCTCCGCGGTGGCGCCCTGCTCGCCCACGCTCACCGTCGCGCCCGGCTCGGCCTCCCGGCGGACGAGGGCGAGGGCGATGGGGCCGAGCTCGGGTGAGAGCACCGAGCTGCCCACGCGCCCGACGGTCCGCTCGGACAGACGCAGCTCCTCGCCGGAGTCGACCGGGACGGAGAGGCGCAGGCCGCGCAGGCGGCGGTTGGGCCTGCCCTTGTAGTAGAGGCGCGCGACCGTCTCCTGCCCGACATAGCAGCCCTTGGTGAAGCTCACGGCGCGCTCGTTCAGCCCGGCCTCCTGGGGGATCACGGTGTCGTCGAGGTCCACGCCGTAGCGGGGCCGCCCGTGCTCGACCCGCACGATCTCGCCGGTCGCCTCGCTCACCGCCTGCGCCCCCGCTTCGACGAGGGCTTCCCGCACGACCTTGAGATCGGCGGCGTCGCACAGCACGTCCACGCCCGGCGGCTCGGCGGTGCGTATCAGCCTCACGGCGCGTCCGGCGACGCGGGCGGGTAGGTGGGAGTGCTCTGGGTCGCCGAGCGCCGCCGCCCCGGCAGGCTGCCCCGTCGGCGCACCGGCGGCGGCCGGCTCATCCGCCGCCGCGCGCACGGCGACCGTCTCGGCGTCGGGCCCGATCAGCGAGAGCAGGCTGCTCTGAAGCGTGCGCTTGTCGAGCTCGAACTCATAGCCCACCTTGAAGCGGCGGATCATGTCGAACAGCGCCTGCAGAGCCACCCGCTCGGTGTCCAGCAGCAGCTCCGTTGGCACGCCCGCGGGCTGGGAGCCCGCGGCCAGGACGCGCAGGTCGCCGAGCATCTTGCCCTTGTGCGTGAGGAAGGCGGCGTAGCAGCCCTCGCCGACGCGCAGGGACGCAAGCTCGTTCGTGACCTGACCGTTGAGGAACTCAACCGCTCCCGCGCCGAGCAGGGCCAGCTTGCCCCGCTCGGAGCGGTCGATCAGGCCGCAGCCCCGGGTGAGCGCCCCATACTCGACTGTCTCCGGCGTGGTGCCGGTGGTGTCTGCGGTGGACACGAATCCGAGGATAGACCGCATTCGCGCGCGTGACGGGCCCGCTAGGCTTGCAGCCAATGGGCATGGCCGACACCTTCCAGGGCATCGTGGACTCGCTCCCCGACGACTGGACGGATCTCGAGCTCGACCTGCGGCTCGCCGACGAGTCGCGCTACGTGGAAGCCGCCGTGTACCTGGTCACGTGCAACGCGCAGCCCTACTCCCACAACGATTGGCACTGGCGCCTGCTGGTCGCCCACCGCTTCGGCCACGCCGCTTCGGCGCCGACGGTGCACGGTACGCTGCGCCTGCTCGATGAAGCGGGGATCGAGGGTGAGCTGGCGGTGCGGGAGACCCGCAGCGGGCGGGCCGAGGTCGTGCAGATGTGGGGCCGCCCGGAGTCCGCGCGCGAGGAGTTCCGCCGGCTGCGTGCGCAATAGCGATGGCCCGTGTGCTCGCGCTCGTCCCGGACCTGCTGTTCGGCTCGCGCGTGCAGGGCTCGCTGGTGGCCGCCGGCCATGAGGTCGAGCTGATCGGAGACGAGGATGGGCTGCGCGAGCGCCTCGCAGACGACGCGCCCGCGCCCGCGTCGGTGCTGGTCGTGGACCTGACGAATGAGGATCTCGACGGCGCGGGCATCGTCGAATCGCTGCGCGGCGGGGGAGGGCTGGGGCACCTGCGCACCCTCGGCTTCTACTCCCACGTCGACGTGCACGTGCGCGAGCGCGCCGAGCAGGCGGGCTTCGATCTCGTGGTGCCGCGCTCGCGCATGGCCCGCGAAGGAGCCGAGCTGCTGGAGCGCCTGGGCTGAGGCGGTCGCCTCGCGCCGGGCGCGGCGCACGAGGGGATGGTTCTCCGTCGCGCCGGGATCGGAGCTTTGGATATGGTCACCGCGTGTGGTCGGATCTCGACGACAGCATCATCGGCGGTGACCTGACGGCGGCGTTCGCCTACGTGACCCCGGCGGGCGGCGCGGTGGTGACGCCCGTAGCGCCGATCGGCCTGCGCGACCGGGAGGCGGGGACCGTCGGCTTCACGACCTCGCTCGGATTCGGGCGCAAGCTCGACCGCATCAAGGAGAACCCGCGCGTGGCCCTCGCGTATCACGCGCGCGAGCACGGCTTCGCCACGGCTCAGCGCTTCGTGCTCGTGCAGGGCACCGCGAGCTATGACAGCCGGCCCGACCGCAAGGTCCTCGAAGACGTGGTGCGGCCGGCCTCGACGAAGTTCATGGGCCCTCCGCGGACGGGCCCCTTCTGGGACCGGTGGCTGAGCGCCTACTACACCGATCGCGTCCTCGTGACCGTGCAGGTGCAGCGGGTCGTCGCCTGGCCCGACCTCAAATGCGAGGGGGAGCGGACCGTGGTCGGCACGCCGCTCTCAGACGAGGCCCCCGCCTCGCAGACCCCCCCCGGCAAGGGTGCCGGACCGCGCGTGGACGTTGCCCGCGCGGCGAAGCGCGCCGGCAAGCTTCCGCATGTGCTGGTCGGCTACACGGGCGCGGACGGCATCCCGCTGGTGGTGCCGGTGGACGTGGGCGCCACCAGCCCGTCGGGGATCGCCCTGAGCGGTCCGCTCCCCGGTGGCGGCCGGCGCGCCGGCCTGCTCGCCCATCGTTACGAGCCGCAGCTCGTGGGCCTCGAGACCTACCAGTACACCGGCTGGCTCGAGGACTCCGTGTATGCGCCGCAGACCGAGAACGGCTTCCGCGCGCCCGCCAACAAGACGCTGCTGCTGCTGGCCAACGGCTTCTTCGCGCGACGCGGCCTCAAGCAGGCGCGCGCGCTCGGCCGCTCCTGAGGCGCGCCTCTCGCCGGTGCACCGGCCGGCGCATCTCGCTAGCGCACCTCGCTAACGCACCTCGCGCAGCCGTCCGTCCTCGACCTGGTAGACGAAGCCGCGGACGTTCTTGTGGGGGATGAACGGGCTGGCCTTGATCCGCGCGATCGACTGGCGCACGTCCTCGTCGAGGTCGCCGAACGCCTCCACGGCCCACTCGGGCTTGATGCCGGTGTCCTCGACCAGCGAGCGCTTGAAGTCGTCATCGGTGAGCGTCAGCATGCCGCAGTCGGTGTGGTGGATGAGGATGATCTCCTCGGTCCCGAGCAGGCGCTGTGAGATGGCCAGCGAGCGAATCGCGTCGGCCGTGATGACGCCGCCGGCGTTGCGGATTATGTGGGCGTCGCCCTCTTTCAGACCGAGCAGGCTGTAGGGGTTCAGACGTGCGTCCATGCACGCGACGATTGCCAGCTTGCGGCGCGGGGGAATGGGCAGCTCGCCCTTGTCGAAGCAGGCGGCGTAGGACGCGGCGTTCTTCAGCAGCTCGTCGGTGGCGGTCACAGGGTCTCCTAGGTCGCGGTGGAAACGATCAGCTCGCCGTCGTCGCATCGGAGCCGCTCAGCGCCTGCGCTCCCGCGGCCGGGTCGAGCGGGACGAGCGCGCCGTTGGCCACCCGCTGGCCTCTGGGCAGCCAATGCCCGACGCGCACCGACAGGGCGGCGCGAATCACCATGCCGTGGCAGACGACCAGGGCGGGGAGATCGCCCCGTTCGACCTCGTCGAGCGCGGCGCCCACGCGGACCTCCTGCTGTGCGAACGACTCCCCGCCGGGGAAGGCGAAGCTCGGGTTTCCCTCGAGGAACGCCGCGAACAGCTCCGGCGTCTGGCCCTGAACATCGGCGAAGCTGCGGTCGGTCCAGTCGCCCGCGTCGGTCTCCATCAGCCGCGGGTCCTCGCGCGGGGTGAGGCCGATGCGCCGTGCCACGATGTCCGCCGTTTCGCGCGCCCGCAGCAGCGGGCTGCTCCACAGCGCCGAGAAGCCGTGCGCGGCTGCATGCTCGGCCAGTTCGCCCGCCTGCGTGCGGCCGGTGTCGTCGAGCGGGACGGGCAGCTGGCCCTGGAAGCGGCCCTCCAGGTTGTAGGCGGTCTGGCCGTGCCGGGCCAGGTAGACGTCTACCGGCACTCAGACGTTGGACGATCGTTGGGCAAGCGAGCCAGGATAGAGGGCGCGCGCCGGGCTCGGCCCGCCGGCGGGCGCTCGGGCGCCCGGCTCCTCGCCGGAGGGAGATTTGCGAGGTCATACACTCCCCTGCATGCGTCGCAGGGTCACCTTCTCGCGCAACCTGACGCTGTCGCTCTCGCGGACGTGCCGGTGCTACTGCAAGTACTGCGCGTTCGCCACCCACGCCGCCCATCTGTACGCGCCGCAGGAGGTGCTCGAGATCCTCGACGGGGCGGCCCGCCGGCAGGTCAAGGAGCTGCTGGTGCTGACGGGCGAGCGCCCGGAGGTCAACCCCGAGGTGCGCGCGCGCCTGCGCTCCTACGGGCACGAGGACTTCACCGGCTACGTCGCCTGGGTGTGCGAGCGCGCGCTCGAGCGGGGCCTGTTGCCGCACACGAACCTCGGCGTCCTCGATCGCTCAGATCTTGCGCGGCTGCGCGAGGTGACGGCCTCGCAGGGGCTGATGCTCGAGTCGGTGTCCGAGCGGCTGATGGAGACCGTGCACGCGGGCTCGCCGACCAAGCACCCGGCGCGGCGCCTCGAGACGATCCGCGCGGCGGGGGAGCTGAAGATCCCGTTCACCAGCGGGATCCTGGTCGGCATCGGCGAGTCAGAAGAGGAGCGCGTCGAATCGCTCGAGGCGCTCGCGGCGGCGCACGCCGAGCACGGCCACCTCCAGGAGGTGATCCTGCAGAACTTCGTGCCCCACCAGCGCTACTACGGAGAAGAGCCCGCGCAGATCGCGGACGCGGCCGCGCGCGAGTACTGGCGCACGGGGGTGGCCGACGGCCGTCCGCAGCTGCCACTGCCAGCGTGGGCGTGCCCGGTGAGCATCGAGGACATGAAGCGGCTGATCGCCGAGACCCGGCGGCTGATGCCGGACGTGGGGATCCAGATCCCGCCCAACCTGGCGGACTGGTGGGGCGAGCTCGTCGGCGCCGGGGCGACCGATCTCGGCGGTCTGAGCGCCAACGGCGACCACATCTCCCCCGAGCATCCATTCCCCTCGCCGCACCAGGTGCGCAAGCAGCTGCAGGGCGAGGGATACGCGCTGACCGAGCGGCTGTGCGTGTACCCGCGGTACATCGACCCCGAGTGGGTGGCGCCGGCGGTGATGGACACGATCAAGGTGAAGTACTGGAGCTTCATCCCCCGGCGCGGGTCCGGGCGCACCGAACCCCCGGCGCCGATCCGCCCCGAGCTCGTGGCGGGCGCGATCGAGCGGGGCCGCGACGGGCTGGCGCTGAGCGCGGATGAGCTGACCGCGCTGTTCGCGGAGACGCGGCCGGAGGCCGTCGAGGAGATCCGCCAGGCGGCCGACGAGCTGCGCGAGGAGCTCGCCGGGGAGACGGTCACGTTCGTGGTGAACCGCAACATCAACGTCTCCAACGTGTGCGTCGTGGGGTGCGCGTTCTGCGGGTTCGGGCAGGGCAAGCGCTCGCCCGATGCCTACGAGCACGACCGCGAGGAGTTCGTCCGGCGCGTGCACGAGGCCGTCTCCTACGGCGCGAGCGAGCTGTGCATCCAGTCGGGCATCCACCCGGACTGGACGCTCGAGGACTACCTCGGCTGGCTGGCGCTGGCGAAGGAGACCGGCGCCGCAGCTGCACCTGCACGCCTACAGCCCGATGGAGATCGCGCACATGTGCGACATCTCGGGCCTCGAGCCGGCGGAGGTGTTCGCGCGGCTCTCGGACGCGGGCCTCGGATCGACCCCCGGCACCGCCGCCGAGGTGCTCCACGACGGCGTGCGCGAACGCATCTCGCCCAACAAGCTGCCGGTGGCGCGGTGGGTGCAGATCATCGAGGCCTCGCACCACGCCGGGCTGCGCTCGACCGCGACGGTGATGTTCGGGCACATCGAGGAGCCGTGGGAGCTGGCCGAGCACATGCGGGTGGTGCGCGAGCTGCAGGAGCGCACGGGCGGGATCACCGAGTTCGTGCCGCTCTCGTTCATCCCCTTTCAGACGCTGCTCGGCCGCACCCACGGCGTGGAGGAGATCTCCCGCGAGGACAACCTCAAGCACACCGCCGTCTTCCGGCTGGCGCTCGGACGCACGATCCCGAGCCTGCAGGCCAGCTGGGTGAAGATGGGGATCGAGGCCGCCAGCGAGGCGCTGCGCTGGGGCGTGAACGACCTCGGGGGCACGCTCATGGAGGAGTCGATCAGCCGCCTGGCGGGCAGCTATCACGGCACGAGGCTCGACCCAGAGCGAGCTGGTGGCCGCGGCGCATGAGGCCGGTCGCCCGGCTGCCGAGCGCACGACGCTGTATGAGATCCGTCGCCGCTACGAGCTGCCGGTCGCGGCGTAGGGCCCTCGCTCCTCAGCGGAACAGGTCCTCCTGCAGCGGCCGCAGCAGCGCCGCCGCGCCGGGGCCGTCGTCCGCGGTGACGAACCGCTCGAGGCCGTCGATGATCACGACCGGCTCGCGCGAGTCCTTCGCGCGGGCGAGGTCGGCGGTCGCCGCGGCGGCGTCGGCGACGGCCAGCCAGGTGGCTCTCAGCTCGAGGCCGGCGGCGTCGGTCCGTCCGCGCCAGTCCTCGAGCGCCCGCATGCCGGCAAGGCCGATCGCCACGTCGAGCTGGCCGTGGCGCCAGGCACGGCCGAAGCTGTCGGTGATGAGCACGGCGACCGTCGCGCCCGTCAGCTCGCGCAGCCGCGCTCGCACGCGCCGCGCCGAGGCGTCGGGGTCGTCCGGGAGCAGGACGACCGTGTCGGGCTCCGAGGCGTTGGAGGTGTCGACCCCGGCGTTCGCGCACACGAAACCGTGGCGGGTGCGGCAGATGAGCACGCCGCGCTCGGCGCGGAGGACCTCCACGGTCTGATCGAGCACGACCTGCACCGCCCGCGGGTCGCGCTCGGGAGCATCGCCGTCGCGCGGCGGCATCCGCGACCAGCTCGAGCGCGCGCGCGCTCGGCCGGACCTCCGCGAGCGAGACCACCGCCCCCTCGGCCTTGGAGACAGCCTTGTGCGCGATCACGACCACCTGGCCGTCGCGCAGCGCGCTCGCCGGCGAGGGCTGCGGCGATGAGCCCCGCCAGGTCGTCGCCGGGGCGCACCTCGGGCAGGCCGCTGACGGCGCGCGCGCAGAGGGTTGCCACGACGGGCGGCCCGTCAGCCCGTGTTCACGATGGATGGGACGTCTGTGCGCTCGCGCCCGCCGAGCACCGCCCGCGTGCGGGCGGCCCGCGTGCCGTCTCCGAGAAGCTCGGCTCGCAGCGCCGCCAGATCCGCGCCCGTGTCGATGTCGAGCAGCAGCGACGATGGCCGCTCCAGCCGGCACGCCACGCCGGCGGCCAGCGCGAGCGTGCGATGGCGCTCGCAGCTGTCGGGCCCGAAGCTGGGGGAGATCGCGTCCGGGGGCGTGAGCAGCAGGCCGTTGGTGCCGGTCCCGTGGCGGTCGGGCACGATCACGACCTCGGGCTCGCCACGAGCGCCGGGCGTATCCTCGCGATCGCTCAGGAGTGCGTCGAGCTCCGACGGGTCGAGTGCCGGGCAGTCGCCGGGGATGCACAGAACCCGCTCGATGCCCTCGGCGAGCGCGCGCTCGATGCCCAGGGTCACCGCGGCCGACTGGCCCTCCTCGGCCGCGTCCTTGACGACGAGCGCTCCCTGGCGGCTCGCGGCCAGCGGCGACCGAGTCCTCGCGGGTGATGACGATCGTCTGCGTAATCGACTCGGTTTGGGCGAGGGCCAGCAGCACGTCGGCGACCATCGCCCGCGCGAGCTGTGCTCGCAGCTCCTCGGGAGTGCTCTCGCCGAGCCGGCGCTTGGCCAGGGCGAAGCTCTTGACTGGCAGGATCGCGGCGGTGCGCATGTGCTCGCAGACGATAGTGGTCATCCGCGCCCCCGCCGGCTCCACACGCTTCCCGCGAGCGGCCCGGCAGCCCCGCTTGAGCTACGCGCTCAGGGCCTCGGCGAAGCCGAGCGTCTGCTCGGCGACCCTGGCGCGGGCGGCCGGGTCGTCCATGCGGGTGTCCGTCTGCAGGGTCGCCAGCCCGTTGACGATTTCGTCGGCCACGATCCCGTCGAGCAGCTCGCCGTAGAAGTCGGCCACCCCGTCGGCGCTCAGCTCGAGCGCGGCGAACGCCATGAAGGAGGCCGTCGGGCCCTTCAGCACCTCGCCCCCGACCAGCGGGCTGACCGCGACCACGGGAGCGTCGGCCGCGATCGAGCGCCTCGCGCATCCCGGGGACGGCGAGGATCGGGGCGATCGAGGCGAGCGGGTTGGAGGGGCCTATCACGATCGCGCGGGCCTGCGCTATCGCGGCGAGCACCTGCTCGCTCGGCGCCGCCTGCTCGGCGCCGCGGAACTCGAGGCCCTCGATCAGGCCCGCCGCGCGCTCGCGGATCATGAACTCCTGGAACGGGTGCCACCCGGTGGGCGTGCGAATCCACGTGCGCACGGGCTGATCGCTCATGGGCAGCACCCGCGCGCGCACGCCGATCGCCGCGTTCAGACGCTCGAGCGCGGCCGTGGGGGAGGCCCCCTCGGCGAGCATCCTGCGCGCGCTGTATGCACCAGGCGAGGTCGCGGTCACCGAGGTTGAACCACACGTCCGACGCCGAGCTTCCTGAGCGCGTCCATCACCTCGAAGGTGTCGCCCTGCAAGGCCCCAGCCGCGCTCGTCGATCTGATCGGCCAGCCAGAAGGACACGAGGTCGGGGTCCGGCGAGACATGTGCCCCGTAGATCTCGATGTCATCGCCCGTGTTGACGATCGCGGCGAGACGCTCGGGTTCGACCACGTCCGCCATCCCCCTCACGAGCTTGGCTCCACCCGTACCTCCGGCAAGCACGACGATATCCGTGCCGTTCACTGCCACAGTCGCTCGGAAAGCCCGGTGAGGTGGATGCCCGCGTGGACCTTGTAGCGGGTGTTCACCCCGATCAGCAGAGCGGTCAGCGACTCGGTTATGCGCGACATCTCCAGGCGTCCGCAGTCCACGCAGCGCAGGCCGTCGATCCGCTCGATCAGGATCGCGGCCTCGCGCTTGTCCTCGCGCGAGTCGCCGCACACGAGCACGTCCTGCTCGAGCGGGTGCTCGAGGTCCTTCAGCGTGGCGGCGCTGATGGTGTGCAGGGCCGAGACCACGCGCACGCCCGCGGGGACCATCTCGGCCGCCTGCTCTGCGGCCGACCCCTGCCACACGCCGAGCATGCGCGTCGCCTTCCCGCTCACCGCCGCCGCCAGCGGCACGGTCGCGTCGATCAACAGCTGGCCCGGCGCGAGCGCGTCCTTCAGGTTGGTGAGGGTCTCGGAGTGGTTGCGGAAGGGCACGCTCAGGATGACCGTGCCGGCCGCGCGCGCGGCGTCCGCGTTCTCAGCGCCGGAGAACGAGCCCGCGGGGATCGCCTCGCTGCGCGCGCGCCGCCGCCTCGTCCGCCCTGGCGGCGTCGCGCGAGCCGATCACCACCGGCACCCCCGCCCGCCCGAGCCTCAGGGCGAGGCCGAACCCGAGTGCGCCCGAGGCGCCGATGATCGCTACGGGATCGGTGGCGGAGGCCGGCATGGCGGCCGAGTATAGGGTCAACCGAGGCGCTCCCCGTCCCGTCGCGCCGCCCCGATGGGCGATGCTCGATTATGGTGCGCGCATGGATCCGGAGGGGAAGGTCATCGTCGTCACGGGTGCCGCGGGCGGTATCGGCGGGGCGCTGGTGCGCGCTCTGCTGGAGCGGGGTGCGCGGAGCGTCGTCGCCGCCGACCTCGACCGCAGCGGCGTCGAGCGGCTGAGCGAGGAGCTGGGCGCCACGCGCGTCCTGCCGCGGGTGCTCGACGTGTCCGACGAGGATGCGACGCGGGCGCTCGTCGATGAGATCGAGGGCACCGCCGGCCCGATCGACGTGTGGTTCGCGAACGCCGGGCTGGCCACCGGCAGCGGCCCGGAGGCGCCCGACGAGGAGTGGGACAGCCAGTGGCGCATCAACGTGATGTCCCATGTGTACGCCGCCCGTGTGCTGCTGCCGCTGTGGATCGAGCGCGGCGAGGGGCACCTCGTGACGACGGCGTCGATGGCCGGCATCCTCACCGCCGCCGGCGACGCGGCGTACTCGGCGACCAAGCACGCGGCGGTGGGTTTCGCCGAGTGGCTGGCGTTCACCTACGCGGGACAGGGGGTGCGCGTGTCGTGCATCTGCCCCGGCGCGGTCGACACGGCGATGCTGAGGGCCGGCGCCGAAGGCGACGCCGCCAAGGCGAGCGCCGTGATCGGCGGCGGCGACGTCCTCGCCCCCGAGCTGGCCGCCGAGCGCATCCTGGACGGTCTCCAGCAGGACCTCTTCCTGATCCTCACGCATCCGGAGATGCACGAGTTCGTCGTCGGCAAGGCGCAGGACCCGCAGCGCTGGATCCGAGGCATGACCAAGCTCTGGTCGCGCGCGCAGGCGCTCCTCGGAGGCTAGTGAGCGCGCTCGGCGGCGATCCTGGGCCTCGGGCGGCCGGGGAGGAGGGGATCGGCCGGGCGCCCGCCGGACTGCCGGGCGCCGTGAACATCAGGGAGGTGGGCCCGCGTGACGGCTTCCAGAACGAGCCCGAGACGATTCCGACGGCGCGCAAGGTGGAGCTCATCGACGCGCTCGCGCGCACGGGGCTCAAGCGGCTCGAGGTCACGAGCTTCGTCCGCCCCGATGTGATCCCCCAGCTCGCCGACGCCGCGGAGGTGCTGGAGCTGATCGACGTGCCGGATGAGGTCAGCGTGTCGGTGCTCATTCCCAACGAGCGGGGACTCGAGCGCGCGCTCGCCCTGCGCGACTCAAGCGCGGCGAGCGGCCGGCGTTCGACGAGGTCAACGTGTTCCTGTCGGCCTCACAGACCCACAACCGCAAGAACGTCAACCGCTCGATCGAGGAGTCGCTCGCGGGGGTCGAGGTCGTGCTCGAGCGCGCGCGGGCGGCCGGGCTGCGCTGCGAGGGCGTGATCTCGACGTCGTTCGGATGCCCCTACGAGGGCCGCGTGGCGCCCGAGACCGTGCTCGACATCGCCGCGCGCCTGCACCGGGCCGGCGCCGAGGAGGTCGGCTTCGGCGACACGACCGGGATGGCCAACCCGGTTCAGGTGCGGGAGTTCTTCGAAGAGGCCCGCCGCTCGCTGGGCGATCGGGTGGAGCTGACCGCGCACTTCCACAACACCCGCGGCCAGGGGCTCGCCAACGTTCTGGCCGCGCTCGAGGCGGGCGTGGACAGCTTCGAGTCGAGCTTCGGCGAGCTGGGGGGCTGCCCGGTGCCGAAGGGGGCAACCGGCAACATCGCCACCGAGGACCTCGTCTCGATGCTGCACGAGATGGGGATCTCCACCGGCATCGACCTGCCGGCGCTGATCGCCTGCGCGGACGCCGTGAGGGAGACCCTGGGCCGCCCTCTGGGCAGCCACACGCTGCTCGCCGGACCCGTCAACTGGCAGCCGGCTGAGCTCACGTCGGGCTGAAGCTCAGCTTCCGCTGAACTCCGGCTGGCGCTTCTCGGCGAAGGCGCGGGCTCCCTCGGCGAAGTCGGCGCTTTCGGCGCAGATCTGCTGGATCGTGACCTCCTGCTCGAGGGTCGCCGCGAGGGCCGGCTTGGCGGAGGCGTCGAGCACGCGCTTGGCCAGGCCGACGGCGACGGGGGCGCAGGCGAGGAGCTCTCCGACCAGGGCCTCGGTGGCCGCGTCCAGCTCGGAGGCGGGGGCCACGCGGTTGACCAGGCCGATGCGCTCGGCCTCGGTGCCGTCGATCATCTTCGAGGCCATGATCATCTCCTTCGCGCGGCCCAGCCCGATCACGCTGGGCAGGCGCGAGGAGCCGCCCACGTCCGGGATCAGCCCCACGCGGGTCTCCACCAGGCCGATCACCGCGTCGTCGGCCATCGTGCGCAGGTCACACGCGAGCGCGAGCTCCATCGCGCCGCCGATGCAGGCGCCGTGGATCTGGGCGATCGTCGGCTTGGTCATCTCCTCGCACAGGTTCCACGCGGCCAGCACCCCCGTGCGGAACTCGCGCAGCCGCCGCGGTTCACCGGCGAGCCCGCCCAGCGAGCTGAAGTCCATCCCCGAGGAGAACATCGCGCCCTCGCCGCGAATGACCACGCACAGCACCGAGGGATCGTGCGCGGCCGCGTGCAGCGCGCCGGCCAATCCGCCGATCAGCTCGTCGTTCATCGCGTTGCGCTTCTCCGGGCGGTTCATCACGATGTGGCGGACCGGGCCGTGGTCCTGGGTGACGACGATGCTCATCGGGGCCTCCTGACGGTGGGTTGACGGCGAGCGGCGGATGCCGACAACCGTACACGGGTGACGGGCGAGCGGACGGGCGGACGGCCGTGCCCGCCCGTCCGTTCGCCGTCAGTGCAGCTGCTCCAACGTGTTTTCGGCGTCGTTGACGAAGTACACGCCCGGGTGCCACTGCGCGAGCGTCAACCCGAACAGCCCACCGCCGCCGGCGCCCGTGTCGAACGGCTGGAACTCGGCGCCGAACGGGGTCGTCTCGACGATGTTGCCGTCGTTGGCGTTGGCCGCGAGGATGTCGCCGTTGGGGGCGAGTTCGAGGCCCAGCGGGTTGTTCAGGTAGCCGCCCTTGGCGACCGTGATCCCGCCGCCGCCGATCGGCGAATGCCTGAACTGGGCGTTGGGAACGGCGGCGATGCGGTTGCCCTGCGTGTCGGCGACGTACAGGATGCCGCTGTAGCCGAGGGTGGCTCCCGTCGGGCCCACCACGAGCGCGTCCGGGTCGGTGCGCTCGGGGAAGCCGTTGGCGATGACCTGCATCGATGTGACCGCCGGCGGATGCTTCTTGTCGGTGTGCAGTCCTATGCGCACGACGGTGCCTTCATCGACCGGCGTTTCTTCCGAGGCCACGGTGCCGTTGAGGACGTTGGTGACGAACAGCGTCGTGTCCTGCTGCTCTGTAACCGCGGTCATGTCCCAGGGGCCGTTGATCGGAGGCCCCGGAGATCGTCTTGACCACCTGGCCCTTGCTGTCGAGCACGAGCAGGCAGCCCGCCTGTGCGGTGGCGGCCATGCCGTTGCTCGTGGGCAGGCTCCCGACGACCACGTAGCCGCGCGGCAGGACCGCGAGCGCGGTCGTCAGCCCGACGCCGCCGGGGCAGGCACCGGGAAGGGTGGCGGGATTGATCTGGGCGAACAGCGAGACGGCGCCCCCCGGGCTGATCTGCACGATCGTGGTGCCGGTTCCCTGCAGGTTTTCGGAGTCGTTGAAGTTGCTGATGAGCAGGTCTCCGCGCACGAGCGAGCCCACGCTGCTCGGAACGGTGACGATCCCGTAGGGGTTGAGGTCGCCGTTCGACGGAACGGTGCTCGCGACCGTCGTGACCGTCGTGAATTTCCCGATGAACGGATGGTCGAACGCCAGTGCGCCGGCGGGCGAGATCACCGCACCGGCGAGCAGGGCCAACAGCCCTCCCAGCAGCGGCGTCCTGAGAATCGACCTGAACATGGCTGCCTCCTCCGTTGTGGATGGCCATCTGCCGAGGGCCTTCACGCGAACAGACTCCACGGCTCGCCAGATCCTTCCCGCACGCGACAGGCGCGCCCGCAAATCCGATTGGAACTACATTGCAGGCATGAGCTTGCCCCCGCGCCCTCGCCGATGAGCCGCCTGGAGGAGGCGCACGGCCGTGCGCTCGCGGGCGGCCCGGAGCGCCACCGGGAGAAGTCGCGCGAGCAGGGCAAGCTCGACGTGCGCGAGCGCGTGGCGCTGCTCCTGGACGAGGGGAGCTTCGCCGAGGAGGCGCTGCTGGCCAACTGGGGAGAGGACGGGCTGGGCGCGGACGGCGTGGTGACCGGAGTGGGGACGTGCGACGGGCGGCCGGTGGCGCTGATGGCGAACGATCCGACGGTCAAGGCCGGCTCGTGGGGCGCGAAGACGGTGGAGAAGATCCTGCGCATCCAGGAGCACGCGCATGGAGCTCGTCATCCCGATGGTCTACCTGGTCGACTCGGCCGGCGCCCGGATCACCGAACAGGTGCAGATGTTCCCCGGCAGGCGGGGGGCGGGGAGGATCTTCCACAACCAGGTCAAGCTCTCGGGAGTGGTGCCGCAGGTGTGCGTGCTGTTCGGCCCGAGCGCCGCCGGGGGCGCGTACATACCGGCGTTCTGCGACCTGGTGATCATGCGCGAGGGGAACGCCTCGATGTACCTGGGCTCGCCGCGGATGGCCGAGATGGTGATCGGCGAGAAGGTGAGCCTCGAGGAGATGGGCGGCGCGCGGATGCACACGGGGGTCTCGGGCTGCGGACACCAGCTGGTGAAGAGCGACGAGGAGGGCATGAGCACCGCGCGGCGCTACCTGTCCTACCTGCCGAGGAACTGGGAAGAGGACCCGCCCGCGCTCGGCCCCGCTCGCGCCGCGGGCGATCGCGGACGGGCAGGCGATCGCGGATCTGATCCCGGCGGATGAGAACAAGCCGTTCGACATGGGCACGCTGATCGACGCCCTCATCGACGAGGGATCGCTGCTCGAGATCCACCCGCGCTGGGCCAAGGAGCTGATCGTCGGCTTCGCGCGCCTCGACGGCCGGGCGATCGGGATCGTGGCCAGCCAGCCCAAGCACAAGGGCGGCGTGCTGTTCTCCGATTCCGCCGACAAGGCGGCGCGCTTCATCTGGACGTGCAACGCGTTCAACGTCCCGCTGCTGTTCCTGGCGGACGTGCCCGGCTTCATGATCGGCACGCAGGTGGAGCGGGAGGGGATCATCAGGCACGGCGCGAAGATGATCAGCGCGGTGAGCGAGGCGACGGTGCCGAAGATCTCGGTGGTCGTGCGCAAGGCCTACGGGGCGGGTCTGTATGCGATGGCGGGCCCCGCGTTCGAGCCGGACTGCTGCCTGGCGCTGCCGGGCGCCCAGATCGCCGTGATGGGCCCGCAGGCCGCGATCAACGCCGTCTACTACAACCAGCTGCAGGCGATCGAGGACGAGTCCGAGCGCGCCCGCCGCACCGAGGAGCTGCGGAGCGAGTACTCGACGGACATCGACGTGCTGCATCTCGCCTCGGAGCTGGTGGTCGACGCCGTGGTCGAGCCGGCCGACCTGCGCGCCGAGCTCATCCGCCGCTTCGACCATGCCGCTCACAAGCGCAGGGATTGGCCCGCGAAGCGCAACCCCGTCACACCCGTCTAGCGTTCTCGGGAGACACGTTCGCGCGCGGGCGCGACAGCGTGTGCGGCGCCGGTCTCCGTTCCTTGCAGGTGTCGCGGAGGCGTGTTCAGGCCGGCGGGTACTGCGGGGACGCCGGTGGGTCCGGTGTCCCGGCGGCCCGGGTCTGCTCGTCCTGGAAGGGCGGGTAGGTCTCGGTCAAGAGGAGCAGGTAGGCGTCGCTGCGGGCGGAGTAGGAGTTGGCCAGCACCATCAGGTCGAACAGGCCGCGCGGCATCTTCCCGGTGAACAGGATCACGATCCAGGCGCCGACCGCGCCGACCTCGAGCAGGAGCCCCATCACGTAGCGCAGGATCAGCAGGGGAATCGCGAGGATGAAGCGGAAGAAGGTCTTCGCGCGGCTGTAGTGCTCGAGCGGCCCGGCGAACTCCATGCGAACCGGGTAGGAGTCATCGGGCGCGCCGCTGAACGCGGGGTAGGGATCGCACAGCAGGGCGGCATAGGCGGTCACGCGCGTGAGGAAGCGCAGGTAGCCCGCGAGGAAGTCGTACAGGCCCTTCGGGTAGCGGGCGGTGAACACGATCGCGAACCACGCGATCAGGACCGCGAAGAAGGCCACGATCGCGTACACGTACAGCACGATCGCGACGGGGATCGCGAGGATCAGGCGGAAGAACGCGGTGAGCCGGTTGCGGCGCTCCACGTAGTCGGCCGCGAAGGTGACGGGATAGGACACGGCTGAGACTGTAGAGCGGCTCACGGCGGAGGTGTGGCACGGTTCAATAGATTGCCTGCCCAATGGACGCCACCGACCTCGCATTTTCCGGAATCACCCGCCAGGCCGAGCTGATCGCCGCCGGCGAGCTCTCCTCGCGTGAGCTGGTCGAGCTCTACCTGGAGCGGATCGCCGGCCGACTGGTCTGAAGGCTTCGAGACACCGTAGAGCGGCACGCGGCGGAGGAGTCGCGCGCGTCCAATAGATTGCCTGTCCGACATGGACGCCACCGACCTCGCATTTGCCGGAATCGCGCGCCAGGCCGAGCTGATCGCCGCCGGCGAGATCTCCTCGCGTGAGCTGGTCGAGCTCTATCTGGAGCGGATCGCGCGGCTCGATCCGCTGCTGAACGCGTTCCGCGTCGTGCTCGCCGAGCGCGCGCTCCTGGAGGCCGACCAGGCCGACGCGCGCCGGGGAGCCGGCGGGGAGCGCCCGCTGCTGGGCGTGCCGATCGCGGTGAAGGACGACATCGACCTCGCCGGCGAGGTGACGGGGTTCGGCACGAGCGCCTACGGCGAGCCCGCCGTCAACGACGCCGAGATCGTGCGCCGGGCGCGCGCGGCCGGGGCGGTGGTGATCGGCAAGACGAACGTGCCCGAGCTGTGCGCGGTCCCCTGGACCGAGTCGCCCACGCGGGGCGCGACGTGCAACCCGTGGGCGCTCGAGCGCACGCCCGGCGGCTCGAGCGGCGGCACCGCCGCGGCCGTGGCCGCGGGCCTGGTGGGCGCCGGCCTGGGCTCCGACGCGGGCGGGTCGATCCGCTGTCCGGCGGCCTACTGCGGGCTGTTCGGGCTGAAGACCCAGCGCGGGCGCGTGCCGCTTGCGCCGAGCGTGGATGCCTGGCTCGGCCTGTCGGTGGACGGCGTGCTGACGCGCTCGGTCGCGGACAGCGCGCTGTTCCACGACGCGATCGCCGACGGGCCGGCGGACCCGGGTGCCCCGTCGGTGCCGCGCAGCTCCTTCCTCGAGGCCATCGGCTCACAGGCGGGCTCCCCGGCCGGCGCTCATGCGCCGCGGCCGCTGCGCATCGCCGTGGCGAGCCGGCTGCCGCCCTCGCCGCTGTGCGCGGCTGCAGCCGGACAACCGCGCCGCCCTCGAGGAGACGGTGGTGCTGCTGCGGCGTCTCGGCCACGAGGTGAACGAGCGCGAGCTGGACTACGGCCCGCTGATGCCCCCGCCCGAGTTCACGGTGCGCATGGTGCGCAGCCGCCACGAAGACGCGGTCGCGCTCGCGCACCCCGAGCGGTTGGAACGGCGGATGCGCGCGATCTCGCGTCTCGGCGGGCTGCTCACCCCCGGCATCGTCGCCTGGGCGCGCGGCAGGGAGGCCGCCTACGCCGCGCGGCTGAACGAGGCGCTCGTCGACCACGACGTGCTGCTGACGCCCGTGACCCCGGCGCCCCCGCCGAGCATAGGCGCGTGCGAGGGTCGCGGCTGGCTGTCGACGATGTTCGTGGCGGGCGCCACCGTCTCCTACCTGATGAGCTGGAACGTCACCGGCCAGCCCGCCTGCTCGGTGCCGGCCGGGTTCGCGCTGGACGGGCTGCCCCGAGCCGTGCAGCTCGTGGGCAGGCCGAACGACGAGGCCACCCTGTATTCGCTCGCCGCCCAGCTCGAGGCCGAGCGGCCCTGGGCGGAGCGCCGCCCGCCCCGCTTCTCGTGAGCGCCGCGCCCGCCGGGAGCGAGGAGCTGCTCGAGGTGGCCGTCGATGCCGCCAGGACGGCGGGAGCGCTGCTCGCCGAGCGTGCCGGCCGGGGCCTCGAGCGGGACGTGAGAAGCAAGAGCACGCCGACCGACCTGGTGAGCGAGGCCGACCTCGCCGCCGAGCGTGCCATCCGCGAGCTGCTTCGCGGGCGGCGGCCCGGGGACGGGTTCCTGGGGGAGGAGGGAGGATCGGCGGAGAGCGCCAGCGGCTTCAGCTGGGTCGTGGATCCGCTCGACGGGACGGTGAACTTCCTGTTCGGGATCCCGCAGTGGTGCGTGAGCATCGCCGTGCGCGACGGCGAGGGGACCGTTGCGGGCGCGGTGTATGACCCGAACCGCGACGAGCTCTTCACGGCGACGCGGGAGAGCCGCCCCATGCTGAGCGGCCCGGCGGGCACGGTCGAGCTGGCGGGGCCGCGGGGGCGAGGACCCGGGGAGCGGGGACCGGGAGTCGGGCTCGCCGGTCCTCCCGGCGGCAGTGCAGCGGAGGGCGCGGTCTGGGATCTGCCGAACGCGCTGATCGCCACGGGGCTGGCGTATGACGCGAACGTGCGCGAGGCGCAGGCGAAGGTGCTGGCGCGGCTGGCTCCGCGCGTGCGCGACATCCGCCGCTTCGGAAGCGCCGCCCTGGACCTGTGCTGGACCGCGGCCGGGCGCTACGACGCGTATTTCGAGCGGTCGGTCAAGCAGTGGGATATCGCGGCGGGCGCGCTGATCTGCGAACGCGCGGGCCTCGCGGTGCGGGAGCTCTCGGTGTTCGAGCACCTGCCATGGGGGATCCTGGTTGCCCCGTCGGCCCTTGCGGGGCCGCTGCTCGAGCTGGTCGGGGGGCCGTAGACGCGATCCGGCTCCCGGCCGGAGGACCGCTGAGCGAATGGTGCGGCGGGTGGGATTCGAACCCACACACCCTTTCGGACAGGGCCTTTTGAGGGCCCCGCGTCTACCGTTCCGCCACCGCCGCACGCCGGGGCCCCAGTGTATGGCAGGCGTCAGGCGGGTTGCGGGGGTGCGTCGGCGTAGGCGTCGGCGCTCGCGGCGGGGTCGCGGCGCTCGAGCTCGACGTTCCAGCCCTGGGAGAAGCCGCGCATGGCAAACGTGACGAGCAGTATCTGCACGGGCAGGATCAGCAGCGTGAGTATCCCGATCAGGCTCGCATTCAGGAGGTCCGGCGAGGCGAACCCGGACTTGTCGCGGTCGAACCAGCCCGGGCCGGCCAGCATCGAGAAGATGCCCAGAATCACGGCGAGCACGGCGGCGACCGGCAGCACGCCGCGGTTCCAGCGGGCGGCGTAGAACGCGAACGTCAGATACACGACGATGTAGGCGATCTGAACCACGACGGCGCTCTGCAGCACGTTCCAGCCGGCGACGGTGACGATGAAGATCAGCCCCGCGCTGATCAGCAGCAGCAGGATGACCGTCGCGCGCGTGGCCTGCACAACCGGCTTGTCGCGGTTGGGGTGGGTGACGACCACGCCCGACTGGGCCGGGCGTTCGGCGGGTGAGGACATCGCGGAGGACATCGCAACAGTGACCATACAATCTCGGGAGGCCTCGTGGGCGCGATCGGCCTTGCGCACGCGCTCACGCCGGGCGCAGTGCGCAGGGGCGTCGAGCTAGGCTCTGGAGCGGCGTGCGGGCGTGGTGGAACTGGTAGACACGCCGGCCTTAGGAGCCGGTGGGCGTTCAGCCCTTGGGGGTTCGAGTCCCTCCGCCCGCATCATTTGACCGAAGGCCGTGGGACTGGGTCCCCTGGGTCAGCTCTACGTCGCCGACATCGCCAACCAGCGGGTGCAGGAATGGCCGTAGCGTGCTAGCCGCACCCGGGCCGGACGGGAATCAGCCCTATCCGCCCGTGGGTGAGGTCTCGCGCGCGACTTTCCAGCCGGTCTTCAGCGGCGAGAGGAAATAGGGCGGCTCAACGGTCGCGACACGCTGGTCGTAGATGTATTCCTTCAGGTAGCCGTGGCTGCCGACCTGCCCGACGGGACCGCGGAACTTCTGTGCGATCGCGCCGTAGACGCCGAGATTGCCCATGGTCGCACCGCACTTGTAGTTGTCGACGAGAAACGAGTGGCTGGTCGACAGGATCGCCGCGTAGATCCAGGGGTTCGTCATCGTGCCCGACCCGTTCGTCCCTCCGGAGCAGGGGTGGTAGACGCGCACGAAGTCGGTCGCGATCAGCCCGAGCGTCGCGGTCCCTGTGGGTGCGCTGCCGAGTTTGCCCGCCACGCTAGTGGGGTAGGTACTGCCGTTGATGATAACGTCGTTCGTCCCCGCGATCGTGAGCGGTTTGCTGTAGGTGCCCTGGACGTAGACGTTGCCACAATTTACCTCTTGTCCAGGCTCGCTGGCCGTGTCGGCTTCGTTTACGTCGTATGTGAATTCGCACCCACCTTCGGCTTGTTCCACATAGAGGAGTCCGTTCGCGGGCCACGAGATCGTTTTTTCGACGTTTTTGCCGCCTTCGACGGTCGTGACGGCGATCGTGTTGGTGGTGCCGTTCAGGACGAGGTGGGTCACGCCGTTGAATCTGTTGGCGGCTTCCACGTAGAGGCCGAGGCTTTCGTCGCTTTCAGGCGGGATCAGTTCGACGCCTTTGCTGTACGTTTTGGATTCAGTGAAATAGGTGGGTTCCGAGGCGCCGCACGCAGGCCAGGTGCCACCGTTGATTTCGACCGGATCGGGCGGTTTTTGCCCTTCCCGGCCGAAGGTCACTTCTTTGTTGCAGGTGACGTTGGCCGCGTCATCAGTGTGCATCGGGCCAGAAACGCTGTCGGAAGTCGTGAAGATCAGGGTTTGACATTCGGCCGCGCGTTTCACGCCTTTTTCTTCGTAGTAGTGTTCACAGTTTTTCGTGCCGTTCAGGGTGGGGTCGATCACTTCGTACTGGGTGAAGTAGACGTAGTCGAGAAAGCCGGTCACTTTGAACGTCGCCACGACCGAGCGCGTCGATACGTTCGATTTGGACTGCCCCTGGCAGCTCGACAGGTTGGCCTGGCCGGCGCAGCCGACCGACAGGATCCGGAATGTCTGAGCTGCTGCGCCGCTCGACTCGATCTCTGTTTCGAACGGGTTGGCCGGATTGCATTTTGCCTGGCCTTCGGCGGGAAGCAGCTTGACTTCGAAGCGCTCGCCGCTTTCGAGGGTGCTGTTGAGCGGTTCGCAGTTCGTCCAGTAGCTGGAGTTCGCCTCCAGCTTGTACTCGTACTCCTGCACGCCCGCGAGCGCCGCATAGTAGGCCTGCTGATGCGTGACGTTCTCGTGGGAGACGAAGATGTCGCCGTTGGCGGCGGTGAAGACCGCGACGAGCAGCAGGCTCGTCACGAGCATCACGCCGAGCGCGATGATCATCGTGAAGCCGTCCTGCGCACGGCCGCGCAGGTGCAGGAGACGTCCGCGAGCGCTCATTGACACGGCCCGTCGACGATCGTGGCTTCAGGATTGGGGGCGCTGAAGGCGAACGTGACCTGGTTTGAGAAGTCGGCGACGCGGCCGAGCGTCTTGGCGTTGCTTGTGGGCCCGGCCCTCAAGCTGACCTGGACGGCGGCGACTTCGTCGGACGCCGTGGCAGTGAGTTTTTCCCCGGACGCGAGCGGCATGGGCGTCAGCGTCTCGACCGGGGCTCCCGTTTCGGCGGTCCCGGCTTCTTTCGCGTACTTGAAGTACTGGAACATCGGAACCAGTTCTTTTTTCGCGTTTTCCTGAAGGGCGACGTTTTCCCCGATGCGGGTGCCGCCGCTCGGGCTGGCCGTGGAGGAGAACGTGAAAGCCGGCCACGAGCCGCCGGTCACGGCGTATTTGTAGTCGGTGAGCGTGCCGGCTTTTTCGTTGAAGACGAGCCTGTGTTCGGCGGCGCTGGAGTTGGCGATGACGGCCTGTTCGCTGTAGGCGTTGATGAAGCGCAGTTCGCTTGTGGTGCTTTCCGCCTGAACGGGCGTGAATTCGGGGGACAGGCACGCCGAGCGGAGCTCATTGACGACGCGGCTCATCGTGGCCCGTCCCAGCTGGGAGGCCTGGACGACGTCGCCGGCGCGCGCGGACTGATGGAGCGAGACTTCGAGGATCGCAAACAGCGCTCCCGTGACGATGATGCCGGTCAGCATCGCGACGAGCGTCTCGACCAGGGTGAAGCCGCCGTTGGCGCGGAATCGCCGGTGCGCCGTCGGAAGGCGCAGGGTGGGGGAGGGGCTCAGCACGTTTCGAACCCGGATTCGACGGTGACTTTGGTGGCGGTGGCTTCTTCAGTTTCTTCGGTTTCTTCTTTTTCGCGTTTTTCTTTGGTTTCTTTTTCTTCTTTCAGCTTTTTTTCTTTCAGTTCGTTCTTCTTCTTTTTCCCTTTTTTCTTTAGCTTCTTTTTCTTCTTTTTCCTTGGCTTTCTGCGTCGCTTCCTGTTTTTCGCGCGCTTCTTTCGTCGCTTTTTCTTCAGCTTTGCGTTTTTCGTCTGCGGTTTTTTCTTCTTTTTCAGCTTTTTCCCGCGCTTCTTTCTGCGCAGCTTCTTTTTCTTCTTTCTGTTTTTTGGTGATTTCTTTTTTTCCGCTGGCGATACACGCCGCCGAGAATTTGTTTTTGCTGATCTGACATTCTTCTTCTTTTTTCCACTGTTCTTTTTCTTCTTTTTCTTTTTTTTCGCGCGCTTTCTTGGTCGCTTCTTCAGCTTTCTTTGGTCGTTTTCTCGGTTTTTTCTTCTTTTTCCCATTTTTCTTTGGCGGGTTTTTCTTCCGTTTCGCGTTTTTCTTTGGTTTCTTTTTCTTCTTTTTCGCGTTTTTCTTTGGCCGTTTTTTCCGCTTTTTCGCGGTTTTCTTTCGTGACTTTTTCTTCGGCTTCCTTCGTGGCCTTGACTGCTGCTTTTTCGCTAGCCGATTTTGCCCCGAGGAATATGGCCGGGGAGGTGCCCGCCGGCGTGGTGTTGGTGCTCGAGAATTTGTAGCGCTTTTTGGCGGTTTTGTTGGCCACGCACAGTTCGTAGGCGCCGAACGGCTGGTAGGGGAATTCGAGCAGGCCCGCGCTGGTTGTGTTCTGTTTGTGTTCGATGTTGAGTTTGGACGCGTTGTTCGGCGTTGCCGACGCGCTGCATGCGGTGTTCTTGATCTTCACGGGCAGGCTGGCCGTGCTCCCGGGGCTTTTCTGGGTGCCTTCGCGGACGATGAGGTTCGTTTTGGTCATCGGCACGTTGACTTCGACCGTGCCGCCGCTTTTGGCGGTCACATGGCCGTTTTCTATGGCGGCATCGATTGTGTGGGCGTTGTTTTCGACGCAGTCGCCCGCGTAGACGATCCATTCGTTGGGTTTGAGGAACGGGAAGAGGTCGCCGGTGGAGTAGCGGGAACCCTTTGCCGTGGTGGCCGAGGATGCGTATTTGCCGGTTTCCGCCGAGTAGTGTTCTTCTCCGCCGCCTTCGTATGAGAAGAGGCTGCTGCCGACCTGGAATTTCGGGGGCACGGGAATCGAGGTGTCGGAGACCACGAAGGTGTCGCCCGTGACAGGGTTGCCTTCCCAGGTGAAGTTGGCCTTGATGGCGGCGCCCTGGGTGTAGGTCACGGCATCGTGGACCGTGATGTTCGGCGCGAGCTTGACTTCCTTGGGGGGCACTTTGAGCGTGCCGCTCGTCGTGACGAACCCGGATTTTTCGGCGATTTCGACCGTCGCGGCGGTGGATTCGATGCCGCCGAAGACGACGCATCCGGCCGAGTTGGTGGTTCCTTCGAGTTTGGCCGGCGTGGTGGAGCCGGTCGGCGTGAAGGTGACGGTCACGCCGACGCCGGGGACGCCTTCGGTGGGCGCCGGAGCATTGCCGACGTCCACCTCGAGCCCGGAGCCCGTGGGCGGCGTGATGATGCTCGAGAGCTTGACTTCGGGTCGTTTGGCGATGCTGAGGCGCGACCAGGTCACGGCTGAGGTGATGAGGACGTTGGCGCCAGACTGTTGGTTCGCTTCCGTCGCGGCGCAGCCGGTGGTGTTTGCCGAGCCGTTGCTGGGCGCCGCTTCCTGCGTGACTTCGTAGGTGGTGCCGTTGATCGTCTGGCTGTATTTGTGGGGGTTGTTGAAGAGCGCGTTGAGCGTGCTCACGGGGTCGGTGCGCAGCTGCTCCTGGGACTGGGCGGCGAGGATCACCGCCTGGTCGTGGGCCCGGCTGTCGGCCTGGGCGCGGTTGACGACGTCAAAGCCGTTGAAGGTGGCGACCACGATCAGCGCGACGAGCAGCGCGCTGACGATCACCTCGACGAGCAGGAAGCCGTCCTGCCCTCCGGCCTTCAGACGCATCGAGGACCGCCTGTCGCGCAGGAAGGCGGTTGCCCGGAGTGTGCCCGCGGCGAGCGGGCGCGGGCAGTGGAGCCGCGGACGCAGATCGGACCGGATTGTGGCGAAGAAAGTGCGCATTGTCACGAGAACGTACGGGGCTACATACGCTTTCGGCAGGCGACAACTGCGGCTTTAGCTGGACGAGCGTTGATAAACACTGGAACGGGTGCCACGTTGAGGCCACGTTGAGCGCCCGCGGACGGCATCCGAGAGCGCGGCCGGGGACGCGAGAACGGCGCCCGCCGGCCGTGAGCGCCGCATGGGCACCCCAGGGGCCTAGAATTGCCGCTTCCCGGGGGACTGGTGTATCGGTAACACGGCGGTCTCCAAAACCGCAACGCGAGGTTCGACTCCTCGGTTCCCCGTACGTCCTACAGAGCCAAATCTCGCCTCTACAGAGCCAAATCTCGCACTAGAAAGCGGGATTCAGCTCGTGGGGTGGCCGCGCGCCGCACCGCTGGATGGGGGCTGGATGCCGCTCCACACGCATCGGGCTGTCACTGGCCTGTCAAATCAGCGCTGGCAGATCCATGGCGCTCAAGACCGTCCGCGGCGCGGCCGATGACGCCGTCATGCAAACTACACGTCGGCTTCGATCGAGGCTCACATTCTCGAATGTCGTCTCCCTGATCGCTCTCTTTGTGGCGCTCGGCGGAGGCGCCTATGCAGCAGGTGCTCTGCCGCCGAACAGCGTCGGACGGTCCCAGCTTCAAGCCAACGCCGTCACATCGGGCAAGCTGGCATCTAACAGTGTCGGAGCCGAGGAGCTCCAGCGGAACTCGGTGACCACCGGTTCGCTCGCATTCGAAAGCGTCGGCATGCACGCCCTGAACCGCCACCTCCGTGCGCGACTCGCCCAGGCGTCGGCCTCCCAGCAGGCGGCGAGCGGACCTCAAGGCCCCGCGGGACCCCAGGGCCCGAGCGGTCCGGGTGCCCAGCGTGTGCGCTACACGGCCCAGGCTTCGGCCTCCCCGAAGGCGCAGGCGGTCACCGTGATCGCGGGCCTGCAGATGAAGGCCGAGTGCGAAGACAGTGGTTCGGCCACGCAGCTCAACCTCTCGGTGACCACTGCGGAAGCGGCCACGGTGATAGAGAACATCAACGCCGACAGCGGCGCCGGGGAACCGAGCATCGCTGAAGCACACTCCGCGAACCTCCAGATCAACCTTCCCGCCGGGACGACATTCCTCGGCGGTCCGTCCGCCCCGGCCGGGGAATATTCGCGCGTCTTCGCCCACCTGATCTACGCCGCACCGAAGACCACCGCTGACCTCACGGTCGCTCTTGTGCTCGACGGCACGGCCGGAACCTGCGCCATCGACGGTGTGGGGGTGCCGGCTGCAAGCTGAGCCGGCGTCAGCCTTGCCGACGGTCCGTCCTCGGCACCCGGAACCCCGAGGATGGTGGAGATACTCAGGTGTGCTTCCGTCGTCCAGGGCTCGCCCTGTGCACGGAGGCCGGGTGGTGTGCTAATCTTCATAAACTAGATCGACAATCTGTAGAATGGGAGATTCCCAGTACCGCAACCTCTCGGTGCGTGAGTGCAAATGACCAGAATCGACGTACATCAGCACGTCTGGACCGAGCCGCTTGTGCATGCGCTCGCGGATCGCCATGAGCTTCCGTTCGTCCGCCGCGAGCAGGGGCTGACCGTGCTGTTCCTTGCCGGCGAGCGTCCGTATGTGATCGATCTGCACGCCGAGGCGCCGGCCCGCCGGGCCGCGCTTGTCGAGCAGGACGGCCTCGACCGCGCCCTGTTGTGCCTGTCCAGCCCCCTGGGCATCGAGGCTCTTCCACGCGAGCAGGCACTCCCTCTGATCGATGCCTACCACGAGGGGGCGCTTGCGCTCGGTGGACCGTTCGGCGTGTGGGGTGCCGTCGCGCTCGACCGCCTCGATCCCGACGACGTGGACCGTGCCCTGGGGCGCGGCTGTGTCGGGTTGTCGCTTCCCGCCGGCGCGCTCCGTGGCGTGGAGGCCGTTGCCCGTCTGCGTCCGCTGCTGGGACGCCTGGAGCAGCACGGAGCGCCGCTGCTCGTCCATCCCGGCCCGGGTTCCCGCGGGGGCGCCTCTGCGGTCGTGGCGCAGGCGTCGCTCGGCGATCCCCTGTGGTGGCCGGCGCTGACCCGCTATGTCGAGGAGATGCACGCCGCGTGGCTGGCATTCCTCACCGGCGGGCGCCCGGAGCATCCCGAGCTGCGCGTTGTCTTCTCGATGCTCGCCGGTCTCGCTCCGCTGCACGCCGAGCGCCTGTCCTCGCGCGGCGGCCCCGCGCTGAACCTGGCCGACCCGCTGGTGTTCTACGACACCTCCTCATACGGAGCCTCAGCGGTGCGGATGCTCGAAGAGGTCGTGGGGTCCCGGCAGCTGCTGTACGGCTCGGACCGTCCCGTCGTCGAGCCCCGCGAGCTCGGGATGCCCGAGGCGCTTGACTGGGATCCGGTCGCGGAGGGCACCCGCCGCGCGCTGGGCACTTCTGGAGCGGTGCGCGCGTGATGAGCCCCACACACCTTTCTCCGCATGCCGCCGACGCGAGCTCCCCGCCTCTGGCCTGGATGTCCCGTCCGCGTGGCCGCGACCTGTCGGGTCCGGAGCTCGAGGCGTTCGTCGGGGAGCTCGCCGACCGGCCCGAGCTGTGGATTCACCTCGTCAAGCACGATGCCACCCAGCGCCTGTATGAGGAGCTTCTGAGCGACGATCATCTGACCGCGTGGCTGATCTGCTGGATGGATGACCACGACACGGGCTTCCACGACCACGATGTCTCCGCCGGTGCGGTGGCGGTTGTGAGCGGAGCGGTGCGCGAGGAGCGCCTGACGATCGATGGTCCGCCGCGCAATCGCTCATTCGCAGCGGGGGGCACTTTCCACTTTTCGCCCGCCGACATCCATCGCGTGCGCCACGCCGGCGCCGATCCAGCGGTCACGCTTCACGTCTACTCGCCGCCGCTCGAGCGGATGGGCGCCTATGTCATCGACGACGACAGCGTGCTCGCCCGCCACCCCATGTCCTCCGGTGAGGAGCTTCGCCCGCGCGAGCGTGCCGGACGGGCATAGAAGCCGAGGAGCTAGGCGTCCTCTCTGCCGCCGCTGCGGTGCGCCACTCCGTTCTCGGTGGCGATCAGGATGTCGCTCACCATCTCCGGCGCGAACAACCCATGCTCGACCACGCCCGGCGTGGCGTCAAGCCGGGCCGCCAGCTGGCGGGGATCTCCGATCGGGCCGAGGTAGTCGGCGATCAGGCCTCCGTCGGGCGTCTGCTGTGGGCCCGCGGAGTGTCCGGACGCCGCGTCGGGGCGCGCCGGGCGCAGGCATGCGTCAGCGAGCGCCCTGAGCGTGCTGTGCACGCCGAAGCGCATCAGCTCGAGCGGCACGGGGGGGACAAGCTCTTGCACCGCCTTCTCCGCCGAGGCGATCACGACGAAGCGTCTCGCCGCCGCGATGACGATCTTCTCGCGCGTGTGGGCGCCGCCCCCTCCCTTCACCAGCCATCCCCGCGGGTCGATCTGGTCGGCGCCGTCGATCGCGATATCCAGTTCGTCCACCTCCTCGGACTCTCCGACGGTCAAGCCCAGCGCGCGCGCAGCCCGCTCGGTCGCCGGCGAGGTGGCAACGCAGCTCACGTCCCGCAGCTCGCGCTCAGCCAGCGCCTGAAGCAGGTATGCGACCGTCGAGCCGGTTCCCAGCCCCACGCGCATCCCGTCCCTGACCATCTCCGCGGCCGCGATCGCGGCGGCGCGCTTTTGGCGCGCGACGACGGCGTCGTGGCTCAGGCCGGAGGGCTGCTGCCCCGTACTCGCACGCGCGGACGCCATGGGGAGGACGTTACCGTCCCGGACGATTCCCTGAGACGCAGACGCTCCGGCGACTCGGGCGCGTGCAGCAGATTGCCCTGCCCCACCGAGCAGTTCAGTTCCCGGGCCACCGCCAGCTGCCGGTTTGTCTCGATTCCCACGGCTATCGCCTTCAGGCCGGCCTCGTGGGCGAGCGCGATCATCCCCGCGACCATCGCCCGCCTGTTCCGATCGTGCTCGAAGCCCTGGATCAGAGCGCGGTCGAGCTTGAGTATGTCCAGCGGCAGGTTCCTGGGCAGGCTGAGGGAGGACTGGCCGGCGCCGAAGTTGTCCAGAGCGATCACCACGCCGAGGCGCTTGACGTCGTTCAATGCCGCGCGGGCGCGCTCGGGGTCGCGCTGAACGGCTTCCTCACTCACCTCAAGGCACAGCGAGCGTGCCGGCAGCCGCGAGCTCCTGAGCTCCTGTTGCACGCGCTGGGCGAGATCCAGCTCGGTCAGCTCACGTGCGGAGACGTTGACGAAGATCGGTATCTGGATCCCCTCGCGATGCCACGCGGCCGCCTGTGCGCAGGCGTTGTGAAGCACCCAGTCGCCGATTTTCACGATCAGCTCGCTCTCCTCGGCCCGCGGGAGGAACGTCGAGGGGAGCAGGTGTCCCTTCTTGGCCCGATCAGCGCCGCGGGGATTCCAGCGCACGAGCGCCTCACAGCCGACGGCGTGCCCTCCCGCGAGCGGAAGTATCGGCTGGTAGGCGAGCAGGAGCTCATCCCGAGGCAGCGCGTGGCGCAGCCGGCCCTCGATCTCCAGGTGCGCGCTGACTTCCCGGCGCAGCTTCTCGTCGAACAGTTCCAGGCGACTGCCGCCGGCGCCCTTGGCTCGGTACATCGCGACATCGGCCTCGCGCAGCATGCTCTCGGGGTCGCTTTCGGGATCGTGTGAGACGGATACGCCCACGCTGGCGAGCAGCGAGACCTCGGCTGAACCCAACTGGAACGCTTTCTCCATCGCGTGCAGCACGCGCTCGGCAAGGGCAAGGGCTTCGCCGTCACTGACGATCTCCTCAGCCAGGATCACGAACTCATCGCCGCCCAGGCGGGCGACGGTGTCGCTGTCGCGCATCAGCTCCTGCAGGCGGTCGGAGACGGAGATCAACAGCTTGTCGCCGACCTCGTGCCCGAGGTTGTCGTTGACCGCCTTGAACCGGTCCAGGTCGATGAACAGCAGCGCAACCACCCCAGGGCTGCGATGCAGGCGCGTGAGCGCCTGGCGGGTGCGGTCCATCAGCAGGCTGCGGTTGGGAAGTTTTGTCAGGGGATCGTGTAGCGCCTTGTGCTCGAGCGACTGGTGATCGGTCACGTCCTTGGCGGCCGCATACCAGACTTC
This sequence comes from uncultured Solirubrobacteraceae bacterium, assembly GCA_963821655.1. Taxonomy (GTDB): domain Bacteria; phylum Actinomycetota; class Thermoleophilia; order Solirubrobacterales; family Solirubrobacteraceae; genus Palsa-744. The sequence goes on along the minus strand of CAWGER010000014.1, from coordinate 112,990 downwards.
GCCGTCGCAGCGTGCGCTCCACAACAGCGAATGCCACGAGCCGTCGCGGTGGCGAAGGCGGTTGGTGAAGTTCTCGAGACGTGCCGGGTCGCTGTCGCCGGCGAGCATCAGCGCGAGCGTCTCCTCGACATCGTCGGGGTGGAGGAGCTCTCGCATGGTCTGGGTCTGAAGCTCCTCGCGCGTCCAGCCGAGCAGCTGCTCCCACGCGGGGTTTACGAGCGTGAAGCGGCCGTCGAGCGAGATCGTCGCAAGCAGGTCGCTCGTCATCTCGAACAGCCGCGCGATCCGGCCTTCGCCCTCGAGCGTGGGATCACCGCCCGGCGGTTGACCGGTCACAGGATCGGGGGAGATGGTCGCCTCGACGTTGGTACTCGGAGTTGGGGCACTCATGGCTCGATCACCACGTCGGCGGCAAGGCCCGTCAACTCCGGTGGACCGCCCGCTCAATGGACGAATTGACTAGGCCGCATGGGGGGGGTGCCCCACCGGCGATGCACTCGGCCTCGTCGCCGCCCTCAGGAGATGCGGACGAGCTCGGTCCCTCAGGAGTGCGCAGCGCCCAGCGGTGGGGCGGGCTCGAGCCCCTCGGTCTCCGTGGGCGCGGAGACGCCCCGCAAGCCGGGATCACCGCGCAGGAATCGCCAGATCGCCAGACACATGAGTATCGTCACGATCACCGCACTGGACACGCACCACTCGCAGATTTTGTGCAGCGTGAACAGCTCGCGATAGGTGAGGTACGCGCTGAAGCCGAAGCCGCCGACCGTCAGCGCCGCGGTCACGAACCTGGACCCCTCGCCTTCTGGAGCGAGCAGCGAGCCGAGGATGAGGATGTAGCCGATCAGGCCGATCAGGGCTACGGGAACGCCGGCGAGCTCGGAGTACTGCGATTTCTGCACCTGGCTGCAGGGGTTGCCCTTGCTGGAGCAGATCGGTGCGGCACCGGAGTAGTGGACGTACGTGAGATAGCTGGCCACACATAGGCCCAGCGCCGTGAGCGCGATCATCGTGAGCCTCAGGGTTCGGGCGCTCATGGCCGGGCTAGCTCTTCAGCAGCTTTTCGATTTCGGCGTTGTAGGGTGCGGGGTCGGTGAACGTGCCGGGGTCGAAGGTGTGCAACGTGCCTCCGCTCTTTCCGAGCTGGAACGCCGGCGTGCTCGTGAGGCCGGCGCTGTTGGCCGCTTCCGTGTCGTTCGTTCACCTGGCTTGCCAGCGCCGGGTTGTTGCGGTCGCTCGTCCACTGTGTGAGGTTGAGCCCGGGAACCTGCTTGCGCGAGGGCCTGGAGGTAGCTTTCCGTGACGTAGCCGGTGTCCTCTTCTCCCTGCTCGCGGTAGAAGAGCTCGAGGAAGTCCCACATCTTCTTCTGCTTGCCCGCCGCCAGCGCTGCGACCTGCTGCGTCTTGAAGACTTCCGGTTCGTGCGTCGCCGTCTCCAGCGCCCGGTATTCGATCTTCAGCTTGCCGCTGCGCACCCACTGCTGGACGATCGACGGCAGTGCCCCGAGCGTGAACTCCTTGCAGATCGGGCACTCGAGGTCGCCGTAGTACACCATCGTCACCGGAGCCTTGGGGCTGCCGATCACGTTGTCCGTTCTGCGGGAGGCCGCCCACCATCGAAGTGACTTCGGTGACCGTCTGGTTCTTCGCCTGCGTGGACTTGGGTATGCCTTTTTTCGAGCCCCCGCCGGTGACGATGAGGATCACCACGATGGCGACGACGACGACCGCCACGACGATCCCCAGCCGCGTCAACCGCGTCCGTCGAGCAACGCCGGCTGCCTCGGCTTCCTCCAGCTCCTTACGCTGCAGGCGCGCCTGCTCGCGCCGCTGCTTGCGCGTCAGCTCGCCCTCGTCCTGCTCCAACTCATCATCCACCGGTGCGCTCACAGACGCAACTTTTACAGGTTTCTGCTCAATGGCGCCTAAGTACGTGCCACGATGAAACCGGTCGGGCCCAGCTCGGCCGCCATGACCGCGCCGGTCGAGGTGCGGCCTTGCCCCCGTAGCTCAGCCGGATAGAGCATCGGACTTCTAATCCGAGGGTCGCTGGTTCGAATCCAGCCGGGGGCATTGGAGAAATGGGCTGTTAGGAGGGCTCGGCGAGGCCGGAATTGCAAACGGATTGCAAACGCGCGTCTAGACGACGAGCCGAGCAACGGCCTCGGCGGCGTCCTCTTGGAGTCCCGGTAGGACGTGCGAGTAGACGTCGAGCGTGAAGCCAACGGTCGCATGGCCGAGGCGTTCTGAGACCACCTTCGGGTTCACGCCGGCCTGTAGCGCCAGCGATGCCTGTGGCGCAGATCGTGAAGCCGGATCGTCGGCTGTCCACTTGCGCGGACGCGGGAGGCGAAGCTGCGGGTGGCCCTCTCGGGGTGCATCCTCGTCCCGTCCTCTTTCGCGAACACGAGGCCCTCGTCGGAGTATGCGTCTGGTCCTATCGCCATGCGCTCCTCGAGCTGGCGCTTGCGATGGGCGCGTAGAACCTCGATCGTGGCGCGGTCGATGGCGACGCTGCGCTTGCCGCGGGCACTCTTCGGCGTGGACTCCGTTACGGCGTGGGCGATGCTGATGCTGGCGGCACGGATCGCCAGGCGTCCGTGCTCGAGGTCGACGTCTCGCCAGTGCAGCGCGAGTGTCTCGCCGCGGCGTAGTCCAGTGGTCGCGTATACGAGCCAGAGGGCATACAGGCGGTCGTCACGAACCGACACCAGGAACGCTCGCAGCTCGTCGGCGGTCCACGTCTTCGGCGTGGGCGCCTTGGCGCTCTTAGGGGATGGCGGTTCGGCCGCGTCGGCGACATTGCGAATGACGATGCCCCAGCGCATTGCATCGCCGAGGGCGCGGTGCAGGATGGCGTGGAGGTAGCGCACAGTCCGTGCTGAGAGCCTTCCGCCCTCGTGGCCCATGGTCAGACGCCCCTTCCGCGGTCTCTCGCCGTAGAAGGCCGTCAGATCGGCGGCGGTCAACGCCTGGACCGGCACCGAACCCAGCTCGGGGATGATGTGCAGGCGAACGTTCCGCGCGTAGGAGTCGTATGTGGATGCCGCGAGGCCCGACTGTATGACCGGAAGCCAGCGCCCGTTCAGGAACTCCTCGAGCGTGATCCGATTTGCATCTACGTTGGTGCCGTGCTCGATGTGTCCCGGAGCTCGGTCAGGCCGTCCTCGGCCTCGCGCTTCGTCCGGTATCCCGAGTGCCACTTCTGCCGGCGCTTCTGCGTCACCGGGTCACGGCCGGCGTCGATGACGACTGCCCACTTGGAGCCTCTTATACGGACATGGCCTCTCATGGCCGGTCTTCTTTCGACTTGGCCCAACGAATCAGCACCTCGTTTGCCGCGTCCACGGCGTGAGCCATCCGGTCCTCGTCCTTCGCGAGGGCCGCGTCAACCATCTCCTCCATATGAACGGTCGCCGCGCAGCGCGCCTCCCTGTCGTCCGCAACAGGCGTCTGCTCGGCTGCGGCGCGGGCGTTCGCTCAGCTTCGCAAAGCGGCTGTCACGGGCACGCGGAGTACTCCCCGTCATGCCCGAGGAGTCCACGATCCATGACCTGGGCGAGCTAACTCGGCGGGGCTTTGAGGCCGGTGATCACGGGGCCTTCGACGCGATGATGCGCTTCGTCGGCCCCGATCCCGTCTTGGAAGTGGCGCCTGAGGGCTGGGCACCTTCGAGGGGCTGGCGACGTGGACTGTATGCCATGATCTACCTCTACGAGCGAGGGGAAGCGAACATGCGGACCGGGATTACTCTCTCTTGTCTGGCTGTCGCGGCCGTCCTGACGAGCTGCGGCAGCAGCACCACCAAAACGCTCACCGCTTCGGCGGCAGCCGTGACCACAGCCACGCGGTCCACCGCCACAACGGCCGCCACGCCGAGCACACGCAGCAGCGCCTTCTCTGGCCAGGATGGCGTTCCCGCCTACCAGCCATCCACTGTCGTCAGCGAAGGGCCGACGTCGCTCAGAATCATCTCGCCGGAATCGGTACCGCAGGTGAGCGCGTACTACGCCTCAACGTTCACCGGCGAAGGCTGGGTGCTCGTGTCAAAGAGCGTCGCCCTTGTTGGCGCGGGCTTCACGGTCCACCAGAACGGGCAGGAAGTGACCGTCGCCGTCTATCCCACGGCCAGCGGCTCGGGGGTATTGATCAGCAGCTACCGGCGCCCGCCGACCACGCTCGCCCGAGCAAGGTCGCGAGGACCCGGTCGAGCTGGCGGACATGCCCGAAGGTAAACGAGCGCAGAAACGTCCCAAGCGTCGAAGGGGCCATCGCCTGGTGGCCGAGGACCGCACCTGTGCGCCCCGCCCGCAGCACCGCGCAGTCATCAATGCTGTCGGCACCGAGCAGCATCGCGTGCGCCAGCGAGAGCACCTTGCGCCCCGGACGCGCGGCTCCCGGGCGCTCACCCAGATCGACGATCTCATCGACCAGCGCCTCAATACCCAGCTGCTGTCCAAGCGTCACGGGCAGCAAGATCCCGGCGTTCGCGACGACACGCTCGTCATCGAAGGCGACCGCGAGTCGGTCCGGCGAGTCGTGCACCATACGGGTGACCTCCTGTGCAGGACCCGCAGCCGCTGGCACGGCCCGTCTTGCCTGCTCAGGAGGTCATTTCACTTGCCCAACCGGACGGACCCCCCGCCACAAAACGGTGGATCAAGGCTAAGACCCTTTCCGGGCGGTGTGCCGTTCGGGACACACAAACCCGTTTCATATCCCGGGAGATTCGCTACTCGTCGGGCCCCGACGCTGCTCGCGACAGCGATCCGCGGGCGCACCGACGCCCCTACAGCGGTGGGACCTGCGCGTTCACTTTCTGAGCCCCACCGTGGTACAGACGACTCCCGTCCAGGCACCCGCTGCCGAGGAAGAACTGGATGCTGTCGGATTTGACGTTGTTGTAGCTCGCGTACATGGTCACGTGACCGAGCGTCCCGACCTTGCATTTGGAGTCCGTGCTCGAGATGACCTTGATGGGAGCCTTGACGACGTTGCCCGGATACCCCCACATGACCGCAACGTGCGAGTGGTAGAGGATGCGCGGCCCGAGCCTCACCGAGATCATGCGGCCAGACTGACCGCCACCGTAGAGCGTTTGACAGATTTTGCCGGAGATCCGGTTGGTGTTCAGGTTGATGTTCCCCCAACCGTGCGAGGAGCCGCTGACCCCGTGCTTGAACGACTGCGTAGCGTGAAATCCCCACGGTGGGATGCCGCTGCCCGGCGGTATCCCGTTCCCTTCGTAAGGAACGCACCATGGGCCGCCGTTCGCTTCTGCGGCGCCGACTTCGGCCCTCAGGCCCGCGACGAGCGCGGAACAGGCGACGACGCACGCGCACACGGCACAGAGGATTTGTGGACGCCGGGACATACGGGCGACGCGGGTCACGCGCGGAGCGTATCGCAGCCGCGACCGCCAGAAAGCTGACGCCGCCCCAGACCGAAGATCGGCTCCTCACCCCGCCCGCCGGTAGCGGATGTGCGTGGCGAGCGGAGAGTGGAGCACCTCGACCGGCTCGAACCCGAGGGACTCGACTCCGTCGAACAGCCGCTCGCCGGACCCGAACAGGACGGGGACCACGTCGAGCGTGAGTTCGTCGATCACTCCGGCGGCGAGCGCCTGACGGACGGTCGAGGCGCCGCCCGCGATGTCGATGCCATCCTCGCCGGCCGTCTCACGCGCCTGCGCGTAGGCGGCCTCGAAGCCCTGAGTGACGAAGTGGAAGCTCGTGCCGCCCTCCATCTCGATCGGCTCGCGGGCGTGGTGGGTGAGCACGAAGACCGGCGCGTGGTAGGGCGGCTCGGAGCCCCACCATCCATCCCAGTCCTCATCCCACTCGCCGCGGATCGGCCCGAACATGTTGCGGCCCATGACGTAGGCCCCACGCGGTCGCATTAGCCAGCCCTCTGCCGTCGCGTCGGCGTCGTTCGCGCGCTCGTCGCCGAGGTGCCAGCTATGGACCTCCCTGCCGCGCTTCCCCAGCGGATTCTCCCGGCTCTGGTCCGGCCCGGCGACGAAGCCGTCGAGCGAGATCGACATGTGGCAGGTGGTGTCCGGCATCGGCGTCCTCCAAGCGAAGTGGCCTCCACGCAAATGAACCCAGGTCGGTGAGCATAGGCTCAACGCCACCGACACGCCTGCTCACGGAGCGATGCGAGCGTCTCGCTATCTCCGCACAGCGCTTGCGCTCCGGACGAGGTCCACTCGTCCGCGCCCCGACGCGCGACACGCTCGCTTAGCCCCGGGGAAAGCCGAGGGTCGTCCGCTGCGAGTGTCAGAGGAGTCACTGATCGAGACGATCGCTTGTCAAGGCACACGCGAAGCGCCCGGCTCGCGCTGGATACCGGCCCGTGACGACCAAGGCCTGAGCTGACGGCAGGGATGTCCGCGGGCTCGCGGGGAGTAGTCTGACGCCGACGAGCAACGACCCAGGAGGCGAGCGATGCAGCGCAGCGATGTCACCTTCCAGTCGGCCGGCACGCGGTGCGCGGCATGGCTCTATCGACCGGCGGAAAACGGCGGCGGTCCAACCCCGTGCGTAATCCTGGCGCACGGCTTCTCGGGAGTGCGCGACCAGCGCCTGGACGCATTTGCTGAGCGCTTCGCCCAGGCTGGGCTCACGGCCCTCGTTTTCGATTACCGCTATTTCGGCGACAGCGACGGCGAGCCGCGCCAGCTACTGGACATCCGTCGTCAGCTTGAGGACTGGCGAGCGGCGATTGCCTATGCCCGCACGCTCGAAGGTGTAGATCCCTCGCGGATCGCCATCTGGGGAACCTCGTTTAGCGGCGGTCACGTCATGACCCTCGCGGCCCACGACCCGTCGATCGCTGCCTCGGTCTCGCAGGTGGCCTTCGCCGACGGCCTGATGAGCCTCCCGTCGCAGGGCATAGGTGAGGCGCTGCGGCTAACGCGCGAGGGACTTCGCGACCAGGTCGCCGCGCTCCGCGGGCGCTCGCCGCACATGATTGCTGCCGCCGGCCCGCCCGGGTCAAACAGCGTCATGACCACGCCGGACTCAGAGCCTGGCATCCAGGCGATTACGCCGCCGAGCTCCACGATGCGCAACGAAGTCGCGGCGCGCATCGCGCTGCATGTCGGTAGCTACCGCCCCGGTCGCCAGGCTGGGAGGATCCGCTGCCCAATCCTGTTCTGCGTTGCCGATGACGACGCCCTGACGGCGCCCGGACTCGTACTCAAGGCCGCCAGCAAGGCGCCGCGCGCGGAGGTCAAGCGCTACCCGATCGGCCACTTCGACATCTACGTCGGCGAGTGGTTCGAGCGCGCGGTGGCCGATCAGACGGACTTCCTCAAGCGCCATCTGCTGGGCGGGTATGTGCCATCGCCAACACCCGCGGAGACTCAGCCTGCCTGACCCAAAGCTCGCGCGAAAAGCGACGACGGTGGCGTCGTGCTGTGCGAGAGCACGGGCGCAGCGCGGACCCTGCCACCTCTGTGCCGTAGCAGGGTTAGAACAGCTTTCGCTCTCCCTCGCGAGTGAAAGCAGCCGTGCCCGTTGAGGCTCGCGAGACGCTTGTATCGGACGAGGCGCGCGCGTTTCGAGCAGCCGTCGGTGGACTCCTGCTTCGCCGGGGCCAAGCAGGCGCGTGCGCACCTAGCTCGTGCGGTTTCCGCGCCTCGCGAGATGGGCCGGCTCACGCCGGGATCGCGGTTTGAGCAGCGGCTCGAACTATCCGCCGCGCGAAGGGGAGTAGCGTGGGCAGCAGTCAACGAAAGGAGCCGCTGTGTCTGGGGAGGGAGCAGTGACGTCAGCGTTCGCGGACGGGTTCCGGGGCGACCTCGTGTCCCCTGGCGACCCAGGGTACGACGACGCCCGACAGCTGTTCAATGGGATGATCGACAAGCACCCCGCCGTGATCGCACGTTGCGCCGACGTCGCGGACGTCATCAGCGCAGTCGACCACGCCCGTGCGAATGGCCTTGAGCTCGCCGTACGCGGGGGTGGGCACAACGGTGCGGGGCTTGGCAGCTGCGATGACGGCCTGGTCATCGATCTCAGGAACATGAACGGGACGCGCGTTGACCCCGAGGCACGGACGGTGGCTGTGCAGGGCGGGTGCACGTGGGGTGATGTCGATCATTGCACCCATGCCTTTGGCCTCGCCACGCCCAGCGGCATCATCTCGACGACCGGGGTTGGAGGGCTGACCCTCGGCGGCGGGATCGGCCATCTCTCGCGTGCGTGCGGCCTCTCGATCGACAACCTGCTCGAGGCCGACGTGGTGCTCGCCGACGGGCGGCTCGTTCATGCGAGCGGGGAGGAGAATCCCGACCTGTTCTGGGCGATCCGCGGCGGCGGCGGCAATTTCGGCGTCGTTACCTCGTTCCTGTTCGCTTTGCACCCGATCAAGACGATCGTGGGCGGTCCAATGCTCTGGCCGCTCGAGCGAGCCGCGGAGGTCATGCGCTGGTACCGAGAGTTCCTGCCGAGTGCGCCAGAGGAGCTGAACGGGTTCTTCGCGTTCCTCGTGGTCCCGCCGGCAGATCCCTTTCCGGAGGCGCTTCACATGGAGAAGATGTGCGGCGTGATCTGGTGTCACACCGGATCCGAGCAGAGGGCGGAGGAGCTGCTGCGGCCCGCACGCGCAATGGAACCCGCGCTTGACGGTGTCGGACCGCTACCTTACCCGGCGCTTCAGTCGGCCTTCGACGGGCTCTATGAGCCGGGGTACCAGTGGTACTGGCGCGCGGACTTCGTCAAGGAGCTCAGCGACGAGGCGATCGAGCAGCACGTGGACCACGGTTCGGCGATGCCCACAATGCACTCCACGATGCATCTGTATCCCATCAACGGGGCCGCCAGTCGCATGGGCGATGGCGACACGCCCTGGACGTACCGCGACGCGAACTGGGCGCAGGTGATCGTCGGCGTCGATCCCGATCCCGCCAACGCCGAGACGGTCAAGGGCTGGACAATCGCCTACTGGGAGGCACTCCATCCATTCTCGGCGGGCGGCGCGTACGTCAACTTCCTCGGCGAGGGAGAGGGCCAGGATCGAGTGCAGGCCACCTACGCAGACAACTACCCGCGGCTGGCGCAGGTTAAGGCCCGTTACGATCCTGAGAACCTCTTCCGCGTGAACCAGAACATATTGCCCGCCACATAATGTCGCCTGGTGTGGTCGCGATCCGGCTGTCCCATCTCGAGCTGGATTTGGGGAAGCCCGGTGTGGCGCCATCAGCCGATCAGCTCGGCGAGTGTAATGACGTTCAGGGTGGAGAGATGATCTGCACTTTCACGGCGGCAAACCAAAGCATCGGGCGTCGCCCCATTCGAGAGAGAGAGCGAGAGACAGACTATGAGCCAGGATGAGAAGACCTTCGAAGGACAGTGCTACTGCGGTGCCGTCAGGATTGTCGTCACGGGCGATCCGGAGGGCGCCGGCTACTGCCACTGCGCGTCCTGCAGGAGCTGGTCCGCCGGCCCGGTCAACGCATTCACGCTCTGGAAGCCCGAGGCGGTCTCGGTGACGCAGGGAGAAGACCAAATCGGCGAGTACCACAAGAACGAGCGGAGCTACCGCCAGTGGTGCAAGGTCTGCGGCGGCCATTTGCTCACCCGGCACCCCCAGTGGGGTTTGGTCGATGTCTACGCGGCGACGATTTCCTCGTTTCCGTTTGCACCCGGAGTGCACGTCAACTATGAGTCGACCGTTCTGCCCATGAAAGATGGCCTGCCCAAGCTCAAGGACTTCCCCGCGGAGCTGGGCGGCTCCGGCGAGACGCTAGCCGAATAGCGACGCGACCCGCAGGAAATCCCGACGGGAGCCTAGGGTCGAGCGGCGAGCTCGCCGAGCGCTCTCGCAGCCACAGTCGAGAGTGCTGGATTCGCGTGAAGGCGGCCGTCCGCGACGAGCCTCCGTGGCTGCCTGCCTTGCGATATACCTCGACGTCGGGCGCATTGGGGCCTTGCCACCGTCGGTCTTACGCTGCTACTCGGTGCGGTTATCGCACCAGGGCAGGGTACGCCTGCCGTGCGGGCCGCGATACTTGCGCTGATGCACGTGCCGGTCGCCGGAGAGCGCCTCTACCGTCTCCTCGTGCTGCTCGGCGTGCCGCTTCGCCGATGGTGCCGGTTGGAGGTGCACGGACGGGAGGTGCTGCCGCCAGCGGACACAGCCGTGCTGGTCGTCGCCAATCACGACAGCATGCTCGACCCGCTCGTGATCGCGGACACGTTGATGCGCGCCGGCCGGCCGTTGCGCTTCCTTGCCATGGACACGCTTTGGCGATGGAGCCTCGTGGCAAGGGTGCTCGACGGCGTTCGGCAGATCCCGATCCGCCGCGGCGCGAGCGACACGGCGGCCTTGCAGGCCGCAATGGATGCCCTCTGGAACGGCGAGGCGGTCTGCATCTTCCCCGAGGGCGCCCTATCGCGCGGGCGGCGCGTGCGCGCGCACCGCGGAGTTGCGCGGCTCATCCGGGCCTCACCCAACGCGCAGGTGGTCCTCGCGGCGGTCATTGGCGGCACTGACCTGGCGCGCTTTCCGCGCCGCCCGCGTGTGCACGTCGAGCTGTTCCGCCCAACCGACGCCACCCGCGAACCCGGAGACGATCTAGCGGCTCTCTCAACCCGTCTGCTCGAGGAGATCCGCGAGCGCGTCCCACCGGTGGCCGCAGGTCGCCGGCCGAACGATTCTGAAAGCCCGACCAGGCAGATCTGACTTCAAAGAAGCGGAGTGAGCTCGACGTTATTTGGCTCCACTCCGCCAAACAACCTGACGGGCTCGGTACGCACAGGCTTCCGTACTTTGCCGCCTGCGTCTGTGGACGATCGCGGATTCCATCAAGCGCCGGCGACGAGAGACTGCGGACATGCCGATCGCCGAGGCCGAGCCGCACCTCGTCACGCTAGCCGACGAGTTCCTGCCCGTCTATGACGTGTCCGATGCCGTCGCCGTGGTTGTTGACGCCGATCTAAACGTTACCTGGCAGGCGCTACTGCGAACAGATCTGATCGAGGTCGGCCGGCGCAAGCCGCTGGTCGGCGTGCTCGGAGCGATACGCATGCTGCCGGACCTCGCTGCCCAGATTCTTCACGGCGAGCGACCGTCCACACCGCAGCGGATGACTCTGCACGACATCGCAACGATCCCGCTCGGCGAGGGTGGCTGGACGTTGCTCGGCGAGCGCCCAAACGAGGAGATCGCGCTCGGCTTGGTCGGCAAGTTCTGGCGCCCGGTCATCGAGTTCGCTGCCGTGGGCGTTGCCGACTACGCCGAGTTCGCAGAGCCGGGCTACGCCAAGACGATCTATTCGCTCTCGGTACGAGCGCTCGGCGAGCGCCGAACGCTCCTGTCGGGCCTGATGCGAACAGCGACCACCGATGAGCATGCCCGCTCCTGGTTTCGGCGCTACTGGACCTTCGGCGTGGGCTCGGGCGCACACGTGCTCGTCGATGGGCTACTCGACGTCGTGCGCGAGGACGCCGAGGCACAGCAGAAATGATCGATTCGTCATCGGCATCAAGCGCCGGGTGTCGCGCCGGGGACTACGGGGGATGCGTGAGGAGCGACGTGAGGTTATCGGCGTCCTCCACGAGCACGTGAGCCTGGGCACTTCGCTGCCCTGCTTGATGGCGCGCCCTCCAAGAGAGAGACGCGGCGGGAACTCACCGTGTCGACAAGACAGGACGCCCCGACGCCGGCGCGCCGCTGCGGCGAGGGCCGAGGATCGATGCTCCTCCACGCCTGCGCGCGCGCAACTCCAGCCCGACGAGCAGCAACGCTTGGACGTAGACGAAGGCGCTCGTGACCCCCTGAATCGTCCCGCTGGCGGCGGAAAGCGAGCGGGCTCAACGTCGCGGCCCACCAGCGCAAGGGGATGCGCCAGTGGGCCATCCGGGCGAGAAGGTCACGAACGCCCGCGCGACCCCAGAGCACCGTCGTCACCACGAGTGCGGCGACGGCCGGGCCGAGAAGCGCCGGGAAATGGGTCGGCCAGGCCACACCCTTCTCCACTACATCGCCGGCACCCACGAGCGGCAACATCCACGCCCAGGAGAACGCGTACGCCAAGGCCAGGAACGAGGCAAGCGGCGAACGCCTGATCGCAGCGGCCATTGGACCAAGCGTACTGGTCACACCACTGGCTCCCGCTTGGCGCGGCGGCCACCTCGTCAGGCTGAATGGTCGCGTATGAGGCTTGTGGGGCATCGCTGGCCTAACCCGTAGTTCGCCCCCGCGAGCGGGCGGTGGCGCCCCGATGCTGCGCAACGTTCGGCATGTGATGTTCGGGTCCAACACACCAATCATGGGGAGGCATCGTGCAAGATCAGAAGCGCGCCGAATATCACGCAAGAGAGGCCGAGCGGCTTCTCGTCAGCAGGTTTGGGATTATCACCAACATGGTCAAGGCCGGGGTCCACGCGACTCTCGCCGTCTACTACTCGACCGACGGAACGCCGAAGCCGTAACGGGCGGATCGGTCTCTGCCCGAAATGGCGCTCGGGTGACCATCCGTTCGAGCTCGCTGGCGTAAGCTGCTACCGATGGCGGATCGCCGACGCCCACTCGCCGATCGCGTCGAGTTGGGGGTGCCGCGCTTGGCCGCGCTTGGAGCGCAGGCTGTGGGGCACTTGCCTGGATTTCTGCGGCAACGCATCCTTCAGTCCGCTTTCGACCGTGCCCGCGATGCGTTCAATCGTGGGGACCTTGAGGTCGTGTTCGCGCTATTCGCACCCGACGTGCAGTACGGTCCTCCTCCTCCGCTTCACGAGGACGAGCCGATCCAGGGCCGCGCAGCCGTACTGGACTTCTGGCGTGGCGTGCTCGCCCGCTACGACGAAAGTACGATCGAGAACCTCTCCGTTGAGGAAGCCGCGCCCGGCCACATCGTGCGTCGAGCGCGATTGCGCCATCGCTCGGGTACGACCGGCGAATCACTCGACTACGTGGTCCTGCAAACCACCGAGTTGGAGGGTGGTCGGGTGGTCCGGCAGGTCAACGTGCTGGACGGCGACGTCGCCTAACTCAAGCGGACGGCGCTTGCGCCGGTCGCTACGGCCGCGGGAGCGGGCACACCGACGCACGAGAGCCGCAGTTCTGCAACGAACGAGGCGGAGGCGCCGGCGCGGACCCGGCCATCACGCCTGCTCTGCGCGGCTTAGAGGCTTGGCGGCTCGGTTGAATGGCTGGGCGCCGGAGCGGCCTTAGGCTCAAACGGTTGGCTATTGTCGGCGGCGAATGCCGGCGAGCGCTGAGCAATTGCAGGTGGCAACGCCCGACGGCTCGGGCCTCCGCGCCGAGTTGTTCATGCCGCCGGGCGAGGGTCCGCACCCCGGCGTCGTCGTGCTGCACGAGTCCTTCGGCCTGAACGGCGACATCCGCCGCATCGCCGCCCGCTTCGCCGAGGCGGGATACGCGGCACTCGCCCCCGACCTCTACTCGCACGGCACGCGGATCGTGTGCCTCAGCCGTGTGATAGTCGACATGCTGAGCGGCGGCGTCGCCCGCGAGATCGCCGACATCCACGCGGCGCGCGAGGCGCTCGCCGTTAGGGTCGACGATCAGCGCATCGCCGTCGCCGGCTTCTGCCAGGGCGGGGGCTTCGCGCTGATTGCCGGCACGCGGCCCGGCTTCTCCGCCGCGGCGGTCAACTATGGGACGGTGCCGGCCGAACGATCGATGCTCGACGGCGTCTGCCCGGTCGTGGCGAGCTACGGCGCCAAAGACCGGGTCGTCGGGCGCAACATGGGGGAGCGCCTCGAGCGCCACCTGAGCACGCTCGGCGTGCCGCATGACGTCAAGACCTACGAGGGCGCCGGACACTCCTTCTTCTCGCGCGTCGACGGCTGGCAGGGCTGGCTGGCACGTGTGCCGACGCCGATGGCGGTCGGCTACGACGAGGACGCGGCCGAGGACGGCTGGCGGCGGATGCTTGCCTTCTTCGACGAGCACGTGCGCTGAGCGCCCATCAGCCTAGCCCAACTCCACGTTGCGGCGCAGGCTCCGGTGATAGCCGCGACTTGCCGAGCCATCAGAAGCTTGAAGATCGGCTTCAAGGAGGCGCATTACGCCGCGAAGCTCGCCCTCGGGGGTAAAGCTCACCCGAGTCCCCGTACCGTCCGGCTCAAAGGTCCAGGTCCCGTCGATGGGATACGGCGCTTCGACCATATGCGTGGGGAGACGTCTGGGCCGGTCGAATTCGGTGAACTCGACGATCTGCTCCCCCGGCGGTCGCGTGCGCGTCAGCTCTGGCCGGAGGGCTACGTGGCGTGGTCGGCGCTCCTGCTGGTGCCCCCTCTTCTGCGGGCTATTCCAACCAGCCTTGGAACACTTGTCGAGTCGATGCGACGTTTCGGCGGATCTGCTTGCGTTGTGTGTGCCATTACGTACAATAGACGAGCACGCCGTACCAAGGCGGCGCCGTGGGCGGCCTGAGGGCTGGCTCGCGCATACGAGGCAGGATGGAGCAGCAATGGCCCTGGTCATGGTGCAGACCGACAAGAATCACGTGATCCTTGTGGACGAGAAGAACGTGCGACCCATCCACCTAGGATCCGAGTCAGCGGGCCAGCTGCTTGAACGGGTCGGCTGGACCATCGGCGACGCCGAGCGCCAGACGGCTCGCCGTACCGTGCGGAAGTATGTAGCGGCGGTCGTTCCCCCGAGCATCGTTCAGCAGAGCAACCGGACGGTTGGAGGCTCGGTCAGGCGACCCAGAGGCCTACCTGCGCCGAATGAGCAACACTCACGCCGCCTTCGTGCGGATGTAGTCGCCCGCCCCGGGACTCGTTGAGATCACACCGATCGCGCCGGCAAGCGTCAGGATCGCGAGCACGGCGCTGTCGCTCAGCCCGCCGACTACCTGGGCGAGCGCGAACGCTCAGCCCCCGCGCGTGAACAGGAACACCGCGACCGTCTCGGCCTGCTCCTGGAGCTCGGGATGCTCGGCGACCAGCTCATCAATCGCAGCCTGCATTTCGCTCTGGGCTCCAGCTCGCGCGACGCGCAGCACCCGCCAGCTGAGCGTCCGCAGCGCCTCGGCGTAGCGTTCGGCCGCCTCCGGCGCGAGCGTCTCCGCGAGCACGCTTGTCAGCTCCTCGACCATCGTGGCATTGGTAAACATCGTGAGCACCACCTGCTCTCGGTCGCTCGGCGCGAGCGCGGCCAGCGCGGCCTCCTGCTCGCTCTCGGACAGCCCGTCGATGCGTTCCGCTGCCTCGAGGATGCGCTCGTCATCGGCCGGCGAGCTCACGGCTGCCCCCGCCGCGCCAGCGTTACGACCACGGCCAGCGCGATGAACACAACGACCGCGAGCTGAGACCCAGTGATTCCCCCTGCGATCGCGGCAACCGCCACGTTCACGATCAGCGAGCCACCCGTCCGCTTGCGCCACAGCCGACTCGCATGGAAGTAGCTCCAGGCGGTCGGATAGTCCTCGGGGCGGGGGCGGGTGCTCATGCGATTAGACTACCGCCGCAGGGCGACTGTGACTGGGTCGGGACGCACCGTTGCCCACCCTCACGAGGAGCCTCGACCGTCGCGCGCTCCTCGACGTCGCAGCCACCAATGAGCGACTCTCGCTGAACGCGGCGCCTATGTCATTGCTTCACCTCGGCCGTGTTCGTTGCGTACTGCGGGCGCCCGGTGGGCCGGTAGACCTGGATCGATACCCCCTTCGGAGTGGATTGCGAGTCGACCACTTCAAGTGCTGTGTCCGGGCCGGTGGCGGGGAATAGCCGCGTGCCCTGGCCGACGACCACGGGACAGGTGAGCAGGGTTATCTCGTCGACTAGCTGGTTATCGAGGAGCCAGCGGACCAGCTTGCCGCTGCCGTGCACTTGAAGCTCGCCTCCCGGCTTGGCTTTCAGCTCGGCGACGGCGGCCGCGACGTCACCGGAGAGAACGGTGGTGTCCGCCCATTGCGGGTCGGTGAGCGTGGTCAGATGCCACGTACTTGGGTCGCCTGTTCAAGGCATCTGCGATGGGGTGGCTGCCCGCTTCCATTACTCCCCAGTAGCCGGCAAAGATCTCGAAGGTCCGCCGGCCGAACAGGAAGGCGTCGGCGCGCTGGTAGACCTGCTGAACGAACGTCATGATCTCGTTGTCGACGAGCGGCATGGCCCATCCGCCGCGCTCGAATCCGCCCCTGCGGTCCTCGTCCGACCCGCCGGGTCCCTGCATCACTCCATCGACGGAGACTTGCGTCGTGGTCGTCAGTTTCATGGTCGCAGTCCCTTCTCGTTGGTTTGGTCGTCGTTCGGTACGACCGGACCGCCGCACCGATCTCATCGGTCATGGCACGGTCCGCGCTGCAGCTCTACCGATGTGGCCAGGCGGGTTGAGCCAACCAGATGTACGAGTACGAGCACTTGTCCGGCCCTTGTCACCGGGCAAGCGAAAGTGCTGGAATCGGCGACGCGACCGGAGCAACGAAGCTGCCGACGCTAAAGCTGCCCGATGGGACGGTGATCACTCACTCCCGCGCCATCCGCTCCTGGATTGCCGAGCAGAAGTGATCGAGAAGTGATCGGCGCGCCGCAGGTGTGCGCCGGTCGCAGGGACAGCGAGCGTGGATACTTGTTACGGTCTCTTCGGGACGGTCCCTGAACGGTCGACTTCGCCGCCATGAGCGACCCAGCCGAAAGCTCGGCTTCCGCCCTTTCGCCCTAATGCAAGGCACATTGCCTCGGGCCAGTGCCCGGAGGCCTCAGGCACCAAGGAGGACTTTCCATGCTGCGTCATCGCGTTTCAACGTCTTCCCATCCAGCTGCGCTCTTGCGCGCGTTCGTTCTGTTTGCCGTCGCCTGGGGGGCGATCGGCACCGCGAGCGCCCATGCGGGAGGCCCGGTGACGGTGATGACACAGAACCTCTACCAGGGCACCGAGTTCGCCCACATCCGGGTGCTCGCGACGAGCAAAGAACCCAGCTTCGAACAGGCGATCGCGGCCACGACCGCGGACTACGGGACCTACACCGCAACCCGCTTCAAAGACCGCGCCAAGCAGATCGCGGCGTCGATCACGCAGAACAAGCCTGTGCTAGTGGGTATGCAGGAGGTCGCCACCTGGCACAAGGGAGAATTCAACCCCGGCAACCCGTTTGGCCTGCCGAGCCCGGTCAGCGAAGACTTCACCGAAGTGCTGGTCAAAGCGCTCGAAGCCGACGGGATGCACTACCAGGCCGTCTCCGCGACGACCCGCCCGGAAGGCAACTTCACGCTCGCCTTCCCGGTGGCCCCGGGCCCGGCGCCCTTTGGGCTCACCGCCGTCGGCATGGTCGAACGCGGCGTAATTCTCGCCCGGAACGACCTCCCGGCCGGGCAGCTCCACCTGTCCAACCCGCAGTCGGGCACCTACAGCTGCGAATTCTGCAAAGTCACGCTGGAAAACCCGATCACCAAAGAAGTCATTCCATTCACCGACAGCTGGGAGTCGATCGACGCGAACTTCCGGGGCAGGGCGTTCCGGTTCATCACCACGCATCTCGACGCGCTGGAGCCCTCGGGGATCGTGCGCCTTCTGCAGGCCAAAGAACTGATCGAAGGGCCGGCCCACACCACGCTTCCCGTGGTCGTCACCGGCGACTTCAACTCGGGGCCGAACACCTCCCCGCCACCGTACGGCCCTGCCGCCTATGGGGCGTTTCCCGGGGCAGGCTTCACGGACAGCTGGACCGCAGCGGGACTGGGCGCCCCGCCGCTGAGCTGCTGCCACCTGGCCTTTGAAGACCTGGTGAACGACCCGAACGCGGAATACCAGGTTGGCAATGAACTCGATCACGTGTTCACGCGCGGGAACTTCCCGATCCTCAGTGAGCATCTGGTCGGCAACACGCCGAACCCGGAAGCAAAACCGTTCATCTGGCCCTCTGATCACGCGGGCGTCGTGGCGACGTTCGGGCCCAAAGTCATCTCGGGCAACGTCACCGGCCCGCTCGTCGTGAAGAACGGCGAATGGGTCGAACTCACCTCGACTGGGAAGATCACCGGCCCGGTGACCGTTCAACCCGGCGGTGCGCTCGATGTCGAGGGCGGCCTGATCACGGGACCGCTCAACGCCAACGGCGCGGCGCAGCTGCGCATCTGCGGGTCGAGGATCACGGGAGCCGTCGAAGCGATCAACGGCACCGGTTCGGTCGTGATCGGTGAAGGCAACGCCGCGTGCCCTGCCGGCTCCATCGTCGGACCGGTCACCGTCAAGGGCAACACGGCCGGTGTCCTGGTCAACTCGGTCACCGTAACCGGGTCGGTCACGGTGACAGGCAACGCCGGCGGGACGACCGTGATCAACAACCACATAGTGGGATCACTCACCGTCACCGGCAACAGCGCACCCGTAGTTGACAAACCGAACACGGTCACAGGACCCTCGAAACTCCAATAGGAGCTCGGGGAGCGCTCGGGGCAACGGCGCCTGATAAGGACGCGCCGTTGCCCAGAGCGGCGACGGGGGCCTCGGGGCTCCCGTCCCCCGGTGACTTGACGCCATCGCCGACCGCGCCGAGGCCCTCCAAGCGGTGGAGCTCGAGATGCAGACCGCTCCCGGCGAAGGCGGACCGGCATCTCCTCGATCTAAGTGCTGCTTTCGTGACGGGCTCGATCTTTGAGAAACGGGAACGCGGCCAGGTTCGCCGACACAGACACGCTCAGCGATGAACCGACGAAGTGCCCGTAACGACGATCGCGGCGCTGCCATGAGGCGTGAAGCTCGCGCGCACTGCGAGTGTCACGTGGCGGGCATGCCGGAGTAGGAGCCTGCCGCGTCGCGTGGGCTTCACGATCACGCGCTTCTTGCCACTCGAGGAGAACACAGTCGTGCCGTGCGCTACCAGCACACGGGACGCGCTACGCTCGCGCGCCGAGCGAGCGCCGCGTGCAGCCGCGTACCAGGCGACGACGAGCGTCCCCGCGCCGGTCGCGTTGAACGACGCGTTCGCCGCCGACGGGAACAGCCGACCCAGCTTCGCAAGCCGCGCCGCGGTGACCATCCGCCGGCTCAGCTCTTCGGCCGCTTCCCCGTCTTCCCGCGCGCCTTCGCCCCCCGGCGATGGCGACGCCCCCCACGGGATCACGCCGAAGCCGCCGGACTGCGGGCCGAACAGCTCAACCGTACCGTTCAGCGGCAGTTCGGGCGCGCACGCGGATTCGGCGGAGGAAGGCGGGCTGCCGGTCAGCGTCGCGGAGCCGCTCACGCTCCAGCTTGCGTAGCCGGCCAGCTCGTTTTCGTGACCTTGGATTTCAGCGAGCTCGTACGTGCACCCGTCTGGCTCGGTCAGCGCGACCGCCGGCACGGCGACGGCCTTCATCATGCGCTCGTCGAAGCCGATTGCCACCCAACCGCCGGTGACGGCTACCGCACCGCATTCCGACCACGTCGGCGCTACGCGCTCGCGCACTTCATCGACGCTCTGCCCGTTCACCACGACCGTTGACGGCGGCGTCGAATTGCACGGGATCGCCATCGGCCCCGGGTCGAGGTGAAAGTCCTCCCATAGCTGCACTTCGCTCCCGTTCGGGACTGGCTGCCTGGATTCGGGCCAGATCAGCGTCTCCGCAAGGGCGTCGGTGCCGACCGCCGCTGGGGCGCCGGCCACTAGCACGCCCGCGATCAGGAGAGCCCTCCGCACCATCTGCCTCCACTCAGAGTATCGGAAGCACTCGCACCGCTCTGATGGCTAGCCGGCGCTAGCAGTCGTGCCGCTCTTGCGCAGGAGCAAGCGTCCTTATCTCTTGATCTGACGCTGTCGCGTTGGACGAGGTCCAGTCCTGTCAGCGAACCGTCGGCACACGCTCGCTTACGGGTCGACAAAGCAAGCGTGTCGGCGCCGATCGCCGTGCGTGCGGACGCGCCCGCCGAAGACGCCGCCAGCCGGACCCGAACGCCCCCGGCTGGTACGAACGTGATCCCTCGACGCACGCCCTTTTCGGGGCGGCGGCCCACCGTCGCCAGGCTGGTCCGCTCCAGGACCCGGCGGATGACTACCTGCATCTCGAACGTGGCGAAGCTCGCGCCTAGGCAGCGACGCGTGCCCCCGCCGAAGGGCAGCCATGTGTAGGTGTCGGGCGCGTCGGGGCCGAGGAAGCGCTCGGGGCGAAATGCACGCGCGTCCGGGTAGCGGTCCTCGCGACGGTGGATCGTCGCGATCGACGGGTTGATCTCAACGCCCGGCGGGATCTCATAGCCGCCCAGCTCGAAGGGCTCTCCGCGGACCACGCGCCCGACGCCCATGATCACGGGGCGCAGTCGCAGGGTCTCCTTGACCACCGCCTCGAGGTAGTCGTCGCCTTCCTCGGCGAGCTCCGCCCTGAGTCGCTCGAGGACCCGCGGAGTGCGGAGCAGCAGCTCGAAGGCCCAGGCAAGCCCCGTCGCGGTCGTCTCGTGGCCGGCGACCAGGAGGGTGACGAGCTCGTCGCGAAGCTCGCGGTCGGTCATCGACCGGCCACCCTCCTCGCGCGCGAGGAGCAGCATGGAGAGGACGTCCTCGCGCTCCTCGAGGTCACCACCGGCGCGGCGCTGGGCGATCTCTTCGTAGATCAGCTCGTCGAGCACGCGCCGGCTCTCCTCGAAGCGCCTCCCGGCCCCGGCGCCGACGCGCCCGCGGGAGAGCGCGAGCATGAGCACGTTGACGCGCGAGGCCACCGGGTCCAGCAGTGCGCGGATGCGCGCCTTGAGCTCCTCCTGTCGCGGCCCCGCATCGACTCCGAAGACCGCGCGCATGATCACGTCGAGCGTCAGCGACTGCATCTGCGGCAGCAGGGTGAAAGGCTCGCCCACCGGCCAGGACTCGATCGACTTGTCGGCGGCCTCGCGGATCACCTCCGCGTAGGCCCGCATCCGCTCGCCGTGGAAGGCCGGCAGCATGAGCTTGCGCTCGCGCAGGTGCTCGGCGCCATCGAGCAGGAGCACGGAGCGGTCCCCCACCACCGGGCCGAGCACCGCGTTGGCCTCCCCGGCGCGCAGGACCTCCGGGGAGCCGCGGAAGACCTGCTTGACCAGCTCGGGCTCGAAGACCATCACGAAGCCGGAATCGAAGAGGCTGCTGAACGTCACGACGTCGCCGTAGCGCCGTCGGCACGCGTCGATGAATCGAGCCGGGACGAGAATGAAGCCGAGCGTCTGAAGGAGGCGCGGCAGGGCCGGGCCGGGGGGCATCGGCGTGGTCGCGGAGGCCGTCACGACAGCCATAATCGCAGGCGGTGGGACTGGGCAAGAGCCTTATCTGACGTCCTTTGCGTGGAAAGAAGCGCCGATCTGGGTGCTCGCGCCTCGGGCAAACCCGCACTGTGCTTTCCTCCACGCAGGGCGAGGACCCGATCGGGCATTCCACGGTGCGCGACGCGCTCCTGCCGCTGGGCCGCGTGGAAATACTTATCCCAGGTGAGGCCGACTTTTATCTCGGGTGAGAGGAACCCTTAGATGGCGCTCATCGAAATGGCGATACTGCATGTACGCGACATCGAAGTCGCCACGCACAACCTCCTCCTAAGAATGTGCACACCGTCCGGTCCGCTCCCCCCGCGGGCCGGACCTGTTTAACGACACTGCCGCGTTGCACCACAGAAGGGCGTCTGCTGACCCGCAGCCGCCGCGCTCGATGCTCGTCCAACGCAGGAGGATGAGCGGCGTCCGCCGACGCGCTCGCATCGATCGGGAGCAACACGGCCTGTCTGCGCGCTCTACACCGGCCAGACCGGGCTCGAGACCGAACCGGGCATCGCCTTCTCCCACAGATCGCGCATGCGCTCCAGATCTCGCTCACCCAGGCGGTCGAGCAGCAGCTCGCGGACGACAGAGTGGTGGCTGACCTGCGCGGTGCGCAGGCGGGCGAGGCCCTGCGGCGTAAGTCCGACGAGGAGGCTGCGCCCGTCGGCCGGGTTGGCGCTCCGCTCCACCAGGCCGACCTTCGCAAGCCGGTCGACCGACCTCGAGACCCCGCTGGGGCTCAGGTTGCGCCGCTCCCCCAGCTCTCCGATCGGCAGCGTGCCGCCGGGCGCACTGACGAGTGTGATCAGCACCCCGTAGGCGTCGACGCCGAAGCCGTGGTCGGCTTGCAGCCTGCGCTCGAGCTCCCGAAAGAGGGTGGTATGCACTCGCAGCATGCCGCGCCAAGCGTCGAACTCGCCGGGCGTGAACGGGTTTGGCTCGGGGGTACCGTCGAGGTCGAGCGCGGGCCGCGGCTGGCTCCCAGAACTACTTGACATCCGCAAATACTCTGGTGTACTGTTTGCGCACTGCAAACACCCTAACATCTGCACGCGAGCATTCACATAGGAGACGCGCAATGACGAGCACCACCACTGAGCACACGGTCCTGGGCGCGGACGAGGGCACGCGGCTGCAGTCCGGTCCGGGGCGAGACCTCGTCTTCAAGGTCACCGGGGAGGACACCGGTGGCGCCTTCGACTACTTCACCGTCGAAGTCGCGCCGGAAGGCGGGCCCCCTCTGCACGTGCATCACAGGCAGGAGGAGACGATCCACGTCCTGAAGGGGCGCTTCAAGGTCAGGATCGGTGACGAGCTCTTTGAGCTCGATGAGGGCGGCTTCGCCCACCTGCCATCGGACACCCCCCACGCGTTTCTCAACCTGACCGATGAGCCGGGCGAACTGATCATGGTCTTCGCCCCCGGGGGCGGCCACCGCTTCTTCGAAGAGCTCGGGCCGGCGACGCGGAACGGAACTTCCGACCGCACCGAGATCGCGGCGATCTTCGAGAGACACGACATGTCGCTGCTGGGGCCACCACTGAGCGCCGCCTGATCTCAGGCGCCCAACGGCGCCAACCCAAGGCAACGGCCGCGGATGGGCGCCGGCGCGCTCAGGCGTCGAATCCGGCGCCCCACCCGCGATGCCGCATGCCCGCCAAGCGAGCGTGTCGCCGGACGCGGACGACGCTGGCGCTTCGGACGAATCGCGACTGCGCCGGCTGAGGCTCGTCATACGCCTCCTTTCGACGGGCTGCGAGTCCGCCGGTGACCCGAATCGGTTAGCGTCGCCGTGCACTGCAACAGGGTGGTAGGGAGGAGCGCGCATGGAATCCAAGGCGATCGACCCGGTCGACTTCCGCGAGGCGCAGCATAAGCACTGGGACTCTGCTGCGGTGGGGTGGAAGGAGTGGAGCGAGTTCAATGACAGCGCAGACGGACACATCAGCGAGCGGCTGGTGGAGCTCGCTGATGTGTGGCCGGGAAGCCGGGTCCTGGACGTCGCCGCCGGCTATGGCGAGCCGGCGCTCACCGCCGCGCGTAGGGCCGGCCCGGAAGGCCGCGTTGTGGCCACTGACATCTCCGCCGAGATGCTCGCGTTCGGGCGTGAACGCGCGGCGGCGGCCGGTTTGGACAATGTCGAGTTCATGGAGTCGGACGCCTCCAGCCTCGATTTTCCGTCTGCGAGCTTCGACGCCGCCGTCTCGCGCTGGGGAATCATCTTCGAGCCTGACGCGGAGGCCGCCGCGGGCCGCATCCGAGGCTTCCTCAAGCCGGGCGCGCGGATGGCGATCAGCTCGTGGGGCGAGCCCGATCAGGTCCCCTTCCTCTCGATTCCGATGAGGACGACGATGGAGCGGCTGGACGTGCCCCCGCCCCCTGCCGAAACGCCCGGGCCCCTCTCCCGGCCCACCCCCGCTGCCATCCGCGCGTTGCTCGAAGGAGGTGGGTTCTCGAAGGTCGCCGTGGAGCGGGACGAGGTCACCTTCGAGTTCGAGTCCCCGGAGCACTTCACCGCCTACATCAGGGCGATCTCCGCCCCGATCCGGGCGATGATCGAGCAGCATGCAGGCGAGGCCCAGGATGAGGCCTGGGACGCGATCACGCAGGCCGCAGCGGATGCAGGGGGTGGCTCGAAGCCGCTGAGCTTCTCGAACGTGGTGCTGCTCGCCTCGGCAACCGCCTAGCGCCCGCCTCGCATGACTCGGGAGGCCGACCACGGCGAGCCGGTCAGACGGGGCGCCTCCGCTAGGTCGTAGACGACATGCACGCGCGGACCCGTCAGCGAGCCACACGCTGTGGCTCAGCGGGTCAGCGGGGCCGGTCGAGCGAGTGCCTCCAATGCGGGAGAAGCGGACGCCTCGACGTTGGCGACGAGACGATCGCACCGGACGAGCACCAGGCAGCTCGGCGCCCGCTCACGCGACGCTCGCTTAGCCCCGGCGAAAGCAGCCGTCTGGCTGCCCTCAGCCGAGGCGCCTGAACCTCGTCCTTTGCGGGAGTCGGCGGTTTGGCAAGGGAGGCTTGCGCTTCGATCTAGAACCAGCAGCCAGATGGCCGACGACTGCGGTCGGAGTGCGGCTTGCTCAAGTGCCGTGAAAGTCGGGCGGGCGCTTCTCGAGGAAGGCGCGCAAGCCCTCCTGGGCGTCTGAGGTGCTCTGGGTAAGCGCGGCGGCGAGCGTCTCCGCCCAGAGGCCGTCGCTGCGCGACATGTCGCCGATGTGTGGAAGCGCCGTCAGGATGAGCTGATTCGTCAGGGGCGCGTTGCCCGCGATCTGCACCGCGATCTCGTGGGCGCGCCCTTCGACCTCGCCTTCGGTGATTAGTTCGTGTGACAACCCGAGCCGCTGTCCATCCTCGGCGGTAAGGCGGCGACCCGTGAGCATCATCTCCCGCATGCGGTCCGGCCCCAGCACCCGACCAATCCGCACCGACCCACCACCGCCCAGGAAGATGCCGAGTCGTCCCTCCGGCAGGGAGTAGAAGGCGCTCGAGTCGGCGACGCGAACGTGCGCGGCGAGCGCGAGCTCGAGCCCCCCACCCATTACAGCTCCGTGAAGCGCCGCGACGACCGGGATGCGTCCATGCTCGAGTTGGTCGAACGCCCGATGCCAAAGACTCGAGACCTCCATCACCTCAAACGGTGTGCGCTCGCGGTGCTCGGCGAGGTCCAGTCCGGCACAGAAGTGCTCACCGTGTCCCAACAGCACGGCCACGAGCACTCCCGCAGGCGGGTCAGCGAAGAACCTCCCGATATGCTCGACGACGTCCTCGTTCAAGGCGTTGCGTCGCTCAGGGCGAGACAGCCGAATGGTCGCGACGCCTTCGTCCACAGCGATTGACAAGGGTGACGGGCTCATCGACGGCCATATTACGGCCGACCAGTGCCGTAGCGCCCGATGCGTGAACGCGCCTTGAGTCGAGCGAGCTCGCGTGGAGTGGCGTTCGCGGCCGGTCCCAGCGAGCGTTGAGTTCATGCTCGCGCGAGACGACACGCAGCACTCGGTGCGGCCGGCTGGATCATGCTCGCTTCCTTCGACAATTGCGGAAGCGCGACCGCGGGCACCGCTGACGCCCGCAGCTCGTCCCAGGCGAGCGTCAGCGAGTGACCTGCTCAGACGCTCGCATCCAGGGTGAAAGGAGGCGTCTCTTGGCGCCAAGCAGGCGCACCTGGCTGCTGCGCGTGGCTCACCCTTTGTCCCGGATTATGCCCGCGTACTGCCTGCCCGTATTCGTGAACTGATCGGCGATGATCGCCTGTTCGACCGCCTGAGGAGCCAGGACGGTGACCAGCTCCTTGTACGGGAGAGCCTGCGTGAAGGGGTCGTAGTCGAGGTAGGCGAAGAAGTAGTTCGACCAGTACGGAGCAAAGTACACAGCACCGGCTGTCCTTGCGAACTCGGCCGCGCGGTCGAGGAACTTGCGGTCGAGCGGTTCGAAGAAGCTGAACACATCGCGCCTGAATCCTGCTTCGTTGCCAGCCACGCCGGGGACTCCCTCGATCCCTTCACCAACAGACTTGTAGAGCCACGCCTCGTCGATCACGATCGGCTTGCCGTGGGCACGCGCCAGAGCAACCATCTCCTTGCCGGACTGGACCGAGAAGGGGTTGACCCAGTAGATGTGCAGGTCGAGGTAGTCGACGCTCGTCTGGACGATCCCGTTGGCGTAGGACGGGCCGCTCCACGTCCCGCTCCCCGCCCCGACCTTCGTCGAGCCGCGACTCAAGCCTTGAAGCACCCCTCGCACATAAGCAACGGCGACGTTCGAGTCAAAGAATGGACTTTTCCCAGTCAATACGGCGAACGTGTCCGGCTCGTGCATGATCGTCAGGTAGTCGGGGTGCAGCTGATCGATGATGGTTTGAGCCATCTGACGGTTGTCGTCGATCATCTGCTGCATGGTCACTCCGCTCAGATCGAAGGTCCACGGACTGAAATTGGTGTTGTTCCACAGGACAATCTGCTCGACGGAGAACTTCATGCCCCGCGCCCGGACCATGGCGGCTACCGCCTTGTAGAAATCGATGTACTGACTGCTTTGCGGATTGAACGAGGGCGTGAACAGGGGATAGCCGATCGCGACTGATACCCCTTGAATTCCCATCTGCTTGAACCGGTCGAGCGTGAGTTCGATACCGGCCAGCCTCCCAGGCGCAAGCAGCGCTGGCCCGTCGTTTGAATCTGCAGCGAGTAGGTGTGTTCCCCAGATCGGTCTCGATTTGCGAGCGGCCGGTCGCACCGAGAACGAGGTCCGGAGCTCTGAACGCAGCGTCTTGTACATAGGCTGATATGCGGGGGGGACCGGCGTGTGCGCGACCGCCGGAGTCGCAGGATGCGCCGCACACAACGCCGCAACTGCAAGCGTCGTGATGCCAAGGCGACAAAGCAAAGCTCGACCAAGAGGCTTGCCAGTATGTGCCGAATCCGCTGCCATCACCGTCCAAGCCTACGACCACCGCCGCAACTCGGCAATTGCGCACGCGCTCATGACTTCCGCATCCGCGCTGCTAGCGAGCGTGTCACCGCACGGGTAAGAGACGACCGGAATGGACGAGTTCCCACAGTCCGCACCGGCGCCCGAATCGCTTTCGCCGCAGACACGCAGCTACCGAGTACCTTGCACGGGATGGGCTGCCGCTCGCTGTAGGTATGAACCCCGAGCCTGCCACCGCATCGCCTCGCCTGTGGGACCGCTGGCTCGCGGTCGCCGCGGGCCTCTGCGCGGCCGGGCCCGTGATCGCATCGACGCTTCGCGCCCTGCATCACGGCTGGCTTCCCGCCGGCGACCAGGCGATCATCGCCACGCGCGCCTACGACGTGCTCACGTCGCGCACGCCGCTCGTGGGCCAGCACTCCGATGCGGGCGCGCTGACGCATCACGCCGTATACAGCCTCGGTCCCATGCTGTACTGGCTGCTCGCGCTCCCGGCGCGCCTTTCCGGCCCCGGGACGCTGACGCTGACGGTGGGGCTGCTGAACGTGGCGGCGATCATCGGCATCGTCGTGCTCGCGCGACGCCGCGGCGGGCGCGTGCTGATGTTCGTGACGGCGCTGGCCGTCGCGATCATGTCCCGTTCGCTGGCCACCGAGGTGCTCCACGACGTGTGGAACCCCGCAGTAGGCCTCTTCCCGTTCACGCTGCTGATCTTCCTGTGCTGGTCAGTGGCGTGCGGCGAATACCGCCTGCTTCCGCTGACCGCCCTCGTCGCGAGCTTCGTGGTGCAGTGCCAGCTCGCGTTCCTGGCGCCCTCGCTCGGCGCGCTGGCGGTCGGCGTGGCCGGGCTGGTCGTATCGCTCAGGTTCCCCGGCGCCCGGCGGCAGGGGAAGCGCTCCGCAGGGCACGCGAGCGTGCGGCGGTGGGTGCTCGCCGCGCTGCTCATCGGCGTGGCCTGCTGGACGCCGCCGGCCATCGACCAGATCCAGGGCAACCCGGGCAACTTCACGGCGGTGGCGCGCGCCGCCAGGGCGAACACGACCACGCTCGGCGCCGCCGTGGGGTGGCACGCGGTCACGCTCGCTGTCGGCATCCCGCCGTCGTGGCTGACGGATCCCCCATCTCCCTGGCAACGGAAGATCGAAGTCCGCGAAGCGCCCAGCGCCCTGGCCACGGCGTCCACGCTGCTCGCACTCCTCGCGCTGATCGGTGTCGCCGCCGTCGGGCTGCTCGGTCGCCGCCCGCAGCTGTGGGCCGGCGCCCTGATCGCTCTGGCGCTGTGCCTCGGCATGGCGGCGGTGGCCGCCGCGACGCCGACGCCACGCTTGCTCTCGGCGACGCTCGGCTACACGATGTGGCTGGGCTCGCCCGTCGGCATGTTCGCGTGGCTGATCCTGGCGTGGTCGCCCATTGCGATCATGGGCCGGCGGGTCCTGCCGCGCTCGCTCTCGCCGGTCCTGGTGTCGGCCACCGGGGTCGGCGTCGTGGCGCTCGCCGCGGCCGCTGTCGCCGCGGCCCAGCGCCCCGACGAACACCTGCACGAGTATCGCCCGCTCGGCGCGATGTCGGCGGCCCTGGACCGGGGCGTCCCCGGCGGTCGCACCGTGCTGCTGCTCGGGTCGCTCGGCAACTCCACCTTCCGCTTCAAAATGGCGGCGCGCTTCGCGCTCGTGCGCCGAGGGATCCGGCCCCTCTCTCCCGGCACCGACACGAGGCTCGGGAGCTGGTACCAGCTCGATCACCACCGATTCGACTGCACGGTGTACGTCGAGGACGGACATGCCAGGCCCGACGCCCGCGCCGCGATGATCGCCGGCGTGACCGACGCCGGCCATCCCGTGAGCGTATGGGTCTCGCCGGCCGGGTGCCCGAGGGGCGGCGAGGTGCTAGCGGCCTCTCCCCTGACACGGCCCACGCAGGGCCCCGGCACGTTCAACGATGTCTCGACACAGGGTTACCCCACGACCTGGGTCAGCTACCCGGTGCTTCTCGCGCAGGTGAGATCCGGCCCGCTGACACGCGCGATCATCAACCCGTCGCGTGGGGACGTGGAGATCAAGTTCCGCAATCTCGACGAGTGGCATGCCTCCTATCCGGCGGGCGCGCAGCCCGAGCTCCAGAGACTGTTGCGTGCGCGCCACATCCGGCTGCTGTACGTCCCGCGTCATCGCGCGACGGCGTCGAGGCCCGCGGCCGTGCACCATCGCCTGCGGTACATAGCCGGGGGAGCGATCGCGCTTCTGGCCGCGCTTGCACTCGGGCTGTTCCTGTACAGGCGACACCGGTCCAGCTGAGAGGCCGGCGGACCGTGGTCGCGGCGCGCTGCCGAAGCGCTCGCGCCGCCGGATCTCCGTGGCCCAGCTCGGGCGGGCCAGCCATGGGCAGGTTCGTGCAGAGGTTGGCTCTCGCTCGGCTCCTCACGTTGAATCGTGGTGAATGTCTGCTGCGACGAAGGCATCTCGAACGCAGCCCTGGCTGGAGAGCCTCGGCGACTGGGCGTGGCCCGGGCGGACGGCGGTGGCAGAGGGGCTGCTGCTGCCCCCGTCCTGGGTATCGGCGTTCCCGCCCCGGCTCCAGCCGGCTGCCTGTTCCCCGCCGGGCTCGCTCCCCGTCCCCGTGCGGGATGGCGTCGCGCAGCGCCGGCGGCTACCGCTTGTCACGTTGCTCAGTGCCCTGGCCGCCGTCTCCTGTGCGCTCGCACTGCAGGCGGCCGGCAGGCCCGGAGGGGTCATCGGCGTGGGCCGTCCCGGCGCGCCGGCCCCGGCGACCGTGGCCTCCGCCCCGGCCACGGCAGGGCCGCCGCTGCCGGCGCTCGTCCCGGTGAGCAGCGACAGCGGCGGCAGCTCGATCGACCGGGCGGCTTTCGCGTCGCCTGCGCTCGCCGGCGCCGGGTCGTTCTTCGTCTATCTGCCGCCCGGGTACGCGAGCACGACGCGTCGCTACCCGGTCCTCTACCTGCTGCACGGCCGGCAGGGCCACGCGCAGGCGTTCCTGGAAATCGGGACTCAGCGGGCGCTCGACCGCCTGATCGCGCGCAAGGCGATCCCCCCGATGATCGCGGTGATGATGCAGGACCGGATCACCCTCGAAAACTGGAAGGACGTGGGGCGCAGGCACAGCGCGAGATATGTGATCGAAGTCCAGGAATTGGTCGATCGCATGCTGCCCACCCTCGCCAACCGCGCCGGACGCGCGATCGCCGGCAGCTCGATGGGCGGCTTCGGCGCCATGCACGTCGCCCTGGCCAACCCATACACGTTCTCGGTGGTCGAGAGCTGGCTCGGCTTCTTCAACAACCTGGACGGCGAACTGCGCGCCGACCGGCCGATCCTGGCGCGACTCGGCCTGCACGCATTTCTCTATGGCGCTGCGGCGGACCCCGTTGCCGAACCGGCGGAGGACCCGGCGTTCGCCGCCAAGCTGCGCGCGGCCGGCGCGCACGCGGAGGGTGCGATCTATCCCGGTGGGCACAGCCTCGGGAAAACCAGGGCGCACCTCGAAGCGATGCTGCTGTTCGCGGGGCGCTCGCTCGTTGCCGCACAGCGCCGCGCGGCCGCCGAAGTCGGGTAGTCTCGGCCAACACGAAAATGCAGGTGATTGACGACGACATGCACACGCTGCCTCCTGGCTAGGGGTGGTGGTCTCGTCGCCGGAGCGCTACGGCGCCTCTGGTTGCGACGCGCCCGCGGGCGTCCAGTGCGGCAGGCTCGTCGCCGAAGCGCTCGTCCGCGGCGCGCTGCCCGAACTGCGAAAGCGGTCGTCTGCGGCACGACGGATGCCTGTGGGGTGGCTGTCGAGACGCCTGCTGGCGCCCACATGCGAGCTCCCACGTCCAGGCTCGGCGCGTTCCTGCTCCGGACGAGCACCAGTCGTACCGGCGGACGCCCGGCGCACGCTCGCTTACGGCCGACAAAGCAGGCGCCTCGGGGTCACGCCGGTCTGGGCGAGGGCGTCGTCCCGGCGGTCCTAGCCGCGACTAAGTTGCTCTCGACGCAAGCCGGTGGGTTTCGGCGTGGCGCATCTAGTGGACCTCCCCCTTTTGCGCACGAGGGCTCAATGGCTGCTGCTTGAGACGCGACTGCCCCACTCGGACGCCGCGGCGAAACCACCCCATGGTAGGCGTAGTGTTCGCGACGGTGCCGGACACGACCCTCGCAGATCACGCGAACCGCACCCTCTCCGACGAGCAGCGCAAGATGCTCGGCGATCTGCGCGCCTACTGCACTGAGCGGCTCAGCGATGGGGCTGTGGCAGAGCTGACGCGCAACTACGCCGAGCCGCACTCCGAGACAATGGCCCGCGAGCTGGCCGGGCGCGGCTGGTGGGGCCTGATGATCGATCCGCGCTACGGTGGCGCAGGGGGCGGGTTCAGCGAGGTGGCCCTCTTCATGGAGGAGACGTTCCGGGCGCAGGCGCCGATCGCGGGCTACGTGCCGACCTTCATCGTCGTCGCGGCGCTGAACGCGTTTGGCACGGAGGCCCAGCGCCACGAGCTACTGGGAGCCGTGGCCGCGGGCGGCGTGCTAGCGATCTCGATCACCGAGCCGCTGGTGGGCTCTGACGCCGCCTCGGTCACCACGAGCGCGCGCCGGGAGGACTCCTCCAAAGGCCCAGTGTGGGTCATCAACGGTGAGAAGCGCTGGTGCAGCTCAGCTCACGTAGCCAGCCACATCCTGGTGATCTGCCGCACCAGCGAAGAGTCCGACCGCCACCACGGACTGTCGATGATCTTCGTTCCGTGCGACAGCGACGGATTGGAGATCACCGCGATCGAGACACCGATCGGGCGCGTTAGCAACGAGTTGGTGCTCACGGATGTGCGCGTTCCGGGCGACGCGCTGCTGGGAAGGGAGGGGAACGGATGGGCCCAGACGGTTGCCGGGTTGAACGCCGAGCGCGTGATCCTCGCGGCCAGCTCACTCGGGCTCGCTCAGCGGGCGTTCGACGACGCACTCGCCTACGTGCAGCAGCGGACCCAGTTCGGCCGGCCGGTGGGCTCGTTTCAGTCCCAGCAGCACCGCTTCGCCGACCTGGCCACCGAACTGCTGAAGACGCGACTGCTCGTGCGCTGGGTCGCGGGGTTGATCGACGAGGACCCGGAGCGCCTGCTGCCGCGCGAGGCGTCGATGGCCAAGCTGTCCGCCACCGAGCTGGCGAAGAGGTGCGCCCTCGAGGGGCTACAGGCGATGGGAGCCAACGGCTACGACACGCAGTACGGCATGGTGCGCCACCTGCAAGCCGCCCTGGGCGCCACGCTGTACGGCGGCACCTCGGAGATCCAGCGCAACATCATCGCCAAGACGCTGGGGTTGTAAGGGGCCAGCTCGGTCTGCGGCACGACGTTCAGGCGTCTCGCCTCTGCAACGCCGCTCTACCGCTTTGTGCGGCGTAAGCGAGCGTGTGCCCACCCTCAGCCCAGGCGCTCGGAGTCGTCCTTTTGTTCGAAGGCCAGTCAAGCTCGCGGGCTTGAGGATGGGCGCAGCGTTCGGAAAGGAAGAACGCGACGCGCGGGTGCAGCCCCGGTCAGGCGACCCCGAGATCTACCTGAGACGAATGAACAGAACTCACGCCGCGTTCGTGCGGATAGAGTTGTCCAAGCCCGGGCTCGTCGGATCACGCCAGAGTAGTCGTTGGCTGCACATCGCGGTCGTCCGGTGCGCGACTTCGCCGACGGCGAGTTTGTGCTGCTCGCGCAGCGTCCCCGCGCGCAGAGCCGGGCCTTTCGCAACTCAGGTGCAAATTTCAGCCGAGGGTCCACGGTGGCGGCGGTACATCTCGCGGATCCATTCGACCGCCGGATGCTCTGTGAGCGACTCCAGGGCGCCCCAGTCGGGCGGCTGCGGATAGGGGTACTGCAGCTCTGCCGGCCACGCCAGCGGGAACAGCAGCGCCGCTGCGGCGAGGTCGGCGACGCTGAACCCCGCCCCGACGAGGTAGCCGCTCGGCTTGAGCTCGGCAACGATGCGATCCAGCGCCGCCGCGACCTTGATGCGCGCCTGCTCGACGTCGGCGGGGTAGATCCGGTAGCGGCGCCGCGCGTAGAGCATCGCCCCGGGAAGCATCATCCGCATCAGGACGCGTGTCCCTCGGCCCCGGCCGGTGGTGAGCAGGTCGCTCACGAATCCGGGGTTCGCGAGCCACTCGTAGAAGCCCGCACGGCGAAGCTCATGGCCGGCTTGCTCGTCGAAGAAGTCCTCGAGCTCCAGCGCCACGGCTCGCTCGCCCGGGTCGTCGGGATACAGTGGCGGGTGGGGGAAGCGACGCTCGAGCACCGCGATGATGCGGGTCGAGTCGGTGATCCGCTCACCGTCGAGATCAAGCACCGGCAGCGTTCCACGCAGCGAGAACGCCATCGCCCGCGGCCCACCCGGCAACAGTGAGCGCCGGACATGGGGGACGTGCTTGAAGTCGAGCGCCCAGCGGGCCTTTTCGTTGAAGTTCGAGAAGTTGTACTGCCACAGAATCGGCGCCGACATGGCCAGGCGATCCTATTCGCGCAGACGTGAGCCAAGCGTTGGGCTACTCCACCGCGTGATCGAGACTTGACCTGCCCACCACTCGTCTGCAGACGTAAGGAGGACTATCGGTCGAGCCTCGCCAGACATCAGGGCGCCTGCTTCTCTTCGGAATGCGGCGGTCAGCGTCGGCGACCGCTAGCTACGCCCCGCGAGTGCAGCCCTCAGGGGATCGCCCGGCCTGACGGTCAGCTTGGGGCAGACCCGGCCGCGCGCCGCGACTCAGCGTCCTCCCTGCGGTCTGACAGCGTCAGGAGCAGGGCTCCCGCGCCCCCCACGCCGAAGAACAACACGATCGCGCCGAGTGCGCCCCGGAGCAGATAGCGGCCCACCAGGCCGAGGACGGGCGGTCCGACGGCGATCCGTGCACTGCCCCCGGTGGCATGGGGGTTCGACGTGGTGATCACATATGGGCCCGGATGGGGAGTGTCGAACGTGCCGACAGCTCGGCCGTGGTAGGACCCCAGGCTGTATGTCAGCGACCCTTCATAGCCTGAGATCGGCAGCACGTTCTGCGGCCCGGCACCGGGCCGAATCGAAACGCTCAGTCCCCGCACCTCGACAGCTTCCGGCACGGCGATGGTGTCTTCGTAGTAGATCACGTAATGGCGCTGTTCAAGGCTGAGGACGCCTCTCCCCGGCACATCCACCGTCTGAAACGCGCCTAGGGCATCAACAGTTGCCACTACGGCCAGGGCTATGCATGCAACGCTCCCCAGCAGCCCGAGTACCAAGCTCGTGAAACCTCCGACCTTGAAAAGCACCGCCTGCCGGCGGCGATCAGCCGGGCTGGCCACACTCTCCATGACGACCGACGCTACCAGCGGTCGAGCGATCGGCCGACGAGCTCGCGAATGTCGACCTCGGCCACCCGATCACAAGCTGCCCCGAGTGCGCGAGAGCCCATTGAGCGAGTATCGCGCGACGCCCGCTTGCGCGCCTGCGTTCGACGCTGTAGCAGCAGTCCCCGACGCCGCTCTCGACAGTTGCGAAAGGAACGAAGACGAGCACTGACGGATCGGGCCGAACGCCTCCGCATTGCTCCGCGCAAACAGGCGTCTGACCGTTGTCGCACGACGCGCCGTCAATTCCGGTCCGGCTCAAAGTGCGTATTAGTCCGAAGTGGAGGCCCGTGGTTCGTGCGGTCCTCGCAGGGATCCGATCGGCTCACAATCGTTGTCATGCGAGATCTGCAACGCATGGCGCTGTTGGCGACGGTTGTGCTCATTGCCGGGTGTGGAGGATCGGTGTCAGTCAACGACAAAGGGCAGGTCGCTGTGGGTGCGAAGACCCTCGCCGTCGCGTCGCTGCCGTTTACGTTCCGCTATCCGGTCTCGTTCCAGGAAGCGACCGATGCCAGCGTGGAAGCGACGCACTCGGTCGCGGTCGTCGGCATCCCCGGCGAGGACTCCTACATCGCTGTTCACCTCAATGGCACCACGCCTATGCCTCTCAGCTTGCTGGAGGCTCAAGCGCACCAAGCATTGGGCGCGAACGTGATCAGCACCGCACGCGAGAGCCATGCCGGAATCCCGATGGTCGCGGTGACGATGCGCGTGGCCAAGCGCCCGGACCTCAGGGCCACGATGTACGGGTTCTCCACCGCGGGGAGAACATGGCTGCTCGAGTGCCGCTCGAGCATCGGCTACCGCGAGTCGATGAAGCAATGGTGCGCGCAAGCGCTCGACTCGCTGAAGCCACGCCCTTAGCACTTCTCGGACACTTCTTCGGCGTATGCGAGGCGAAGATCGCGGCCAGGCACCGAAACGTGAGGCCCTCACCGAGTCACGTCGCCTCCCGGGTTGCAGCAGCCCCTCGCTACCGCTTACCCACTGTGAGCGAGCGTCTCACAGTGGAGGTGGACCTGCCCCGTGCTCGCATTGCCGTCGAAGCATCAGTGTGGCCGGAGTGCGCAACAGGGGACTCGCGTCTTAGCTCGCAATAACCGGAGCGATAGGAAGGCGCTGAGTCACGCCAGCGCCGCTATCGGTGGGGCAAGGTCAGGTCAGCTTTTGCGTCGCGACCTCGTTGGCGCGGCGAACGTGACCTTGACGCACTCGCCGTCAACCTTGGGGTCGCGGGGAGACGTCAGCGATGAAGTCTTCGAGATCGCTGAGCGTGCGCGATCTGTCTTCGCTGCCCCCTGCATACTTCGCCCAGGAGTTCAGGCTTCGTCGCGCGACCATCGCGTTGCGCGAGGGTTAGCCGCACGGGGCGCGCGAGCCGCTGCTCGACACCGACGCCCGGTGATCACCGCCGCCGTGCTCGGCTGCCCCGAGCCGTGGCTGCGCCACGGCTGGTCCGACGCGGCGTCGTAGACCATTCTCGCTGTTACGCTGCGCCGGCCGGGTCATCGTTTGTGGCCTCGAACTCAAAGCGGGTCCCGACGCTGTTCTGGACGAACGCGTCGGGGAAGCGCGCCGCCAGCGCATGCGTCGCCCTCCACCCGGTGCAGTGGGTAGGCACGAGATAGTCGGGTGCGAGCTCGGCGAACGCGTCGCACGTCGGGTCGATTAGCGGCTCGAACCGCGGCCCGCCGAGATGGAAACCCCCGACGACCGCGTGCAGGCGCTCGTTGCCCGTGACCTTCGTTACGTAGCGCAGCGTATTGACGACCCCGGCGTGGCCGCAGCCGGTGAGCACGACCAGGCCCTTGCCGCGAATGTTCGCAACGAGCGCCTGATCGTCGAGGACGAGCTGGTCGGGCTGCCACTCGCCGTGTCGGCACGCTTGGTGGCTCGGTGCGAGACCCTGCTCGAACGGGGTGGTGCGATCGACCTCGCCGGTCACTAGCAGCGCGCCTTCGAGGAGGAACGAGGCCTCACGCCGCTCGGCGATCTCGAAGCCGGCGCCTTCGAGCGCGTGCCGGCTGGGGGACGCGATCAGCACCGGCTCTCGGCCCGGGAGCGCGATCCTTCTCCGATTCCAGGCCTCGGGGTGCAGGAAGACGGGCAACTCGCTCCTCCCCAACTCCCGGATCAGCCCCTCCATCCCGCCTACATGGTCGAAGTGGCCGTGGCTGAGGACGATCGCCTCAACATCGCGCGGCGACAGCTCCAGCCGTCGCATGTTCTCGATCAGGCCGTCCGGCGAGATCCCCGTGTCGAACAGGACGCGATGCTCGCGGCCTCGCCGGGTGAAGGTGACGAGCGCGGCGAAGCCGTGCTCCGCCCGCAACGCGTCGAACGCCTCACCGCCTGCGAGCGCAGGCGCCGGCACTCGCGGACCCGAACCCATCTTCGGCCGCACGGCAGGCCCCTCGTCCACCAGCAGGATGTCGGTGAGATTGTCGACGAGCGTCGTGATCGTCAACGCGTCAACGGGCTCCAGGGCAATCGGCTCGACCTTAGCCATGACCCCGGCATGATCGCACCTGCGCACTCGCGGGATACTGGGCGGGCGATGTCGGAGAGACCTGGAGCTTGTGCGTTCGATCGTTGCGGCGTGGGAACGCGGGGACTTCAGCTCGGCTGAGTGGGCAGACCGGACGAGTGCGCCAGCGTGAAGCCGAGAAGTGTCCGAGCCTTCAGGCTCCCGGAGGCCTGTACTCGGGGGTCATATTCGCCGCTGCGTCGACCTGCTCCGGCGCGAGCAGCACGACCGTCCTGATCTTCGTGCTGTCTGACCCGTTGATGCTGAGCGCTACGGCAGTTGCGACCTCATTGCTCGGTAGCTCGACGATCGCATAAACGTCCGCGTCGCCAAACGCGAAGTAGAAGCTCTCCAGCTTCCCGCCACTGCCAGCGACGAGCTGCTCGACCGCCTCGCGGCGAGCGGTTCCGCCCTTGTCTGCGACTCCTCTGACGCCCTCGGTGCTGTAGGACGCCTCGATCAGATACTTCGGCATGATGCGCCACCTCCTTGGGAACCAGGCATTATCTCAATAGGTGAGCGAGTTGCGCTCAGCTCCAACTCGGCGGCGGTCAGGTGCTGGTGTCCGGCGCGAGGGCGAGGTCGGCGACGCCTCGGACGAGTCGGAGCTGCCGGCGCCGACGACATCCACACGCCTGCTTCGCCCCGGCAAAAGCGAGCGTCTGCGGACCCTCAGGCCGGGCGATCGAGCCTCGTCCCTTGTGCTAGTGAGCGTGGTCGATGCTCAGACGCCCGCTCAGCCGCGTGGCTGTTGCACAAAGATGGTGAACAGGGCGTCCTCGCTCAGCGCGAAACACTCGCGCGAAATGGCAATGCCGCGAACTCGAAGGAGGCCCCGAGAGTCTTGACGATCGTAGACTGGCTTTGACCCGTGCACGCGCAGGCAGATGCCACATTCGACGCTTTGCGACACCGACAGCGGGTGGCTGTGAGCTTCACGCAGTTGCGGGTCGCGATGACGCGACGTCGCCAGTCGCCCTGGCGGCAGATCGGCCTCGGCGCTTCGAGGGTCGCGATCGGTGCAGCGGTCGCGCTTCGAGGCGTCCGCACGGGCTGGTTCGTTCGTCTCCCGCGTTTTCCCTTGAGCGCGCCGGCGCGAGCTCGGTCGCACAGCCGAGCTCGGCGCATGAGCGCATACGCGCTGCGCGGGCGCAAGCCGGCGCGCGAAGACCGATCGCGAGTCGACGTCGCGCTGGCTGCGCACGCTGACTCGCGAGGTTGGCGATGTTCTGCCGGAATGCGCCTGGATTCCAGTGCCGGAGCATCGTGCGCGGTTGGCGCTCCGCGCGCGGCTGCGCAAGACGCTCGATCGACTGAGCTCGCTCTGGCACGCAGTCGCGCATCGCCTCGGCGACGCTGTTTCAGCCACGGCGAGTCGCCGGTCGCGCCCGGCGGCGAGCGGCGACCGGACGCTCAGTTCACTGCGTGAGCTGCGAGTCATAGCCCTGCCGTAGCGCGCGCGAGCGAATCGCAATCTCGCTGGCGATGATCGACTCACTCGAGAGCTCAGCTTGCGCCCGCGGAGGCAGAGCTGCGAGCGCTCGCAGCGCTTCGGCAGGCCGGCTGAGCCGTGCCCTGATGGCACGTTCGGCATGGGTCGAGTTGCACCATGCGCTCGGTAGACGCTCACAGGCAGCATTTGCGCGAGACGTCAACCACAGCGCCTGTCAGCATCGACGCAAGGCCGTGCGGCATGCCGCGCGGGATCGACATCGGCGTGCATCGCTCCGACTTCCTTGGCGCGTTCCGCGTCAAGCTGAACCGCCAGGGCTCACCGCAGCCTGCCGCTGGCGCGCCCTGGCTGATGGCCGCCCTGCTCGGCAGCTCGTCGACCCGCTAGTCCCGACCATGAGGACTCATCCTCGCACTGAAGGCATCGCGGGCTCTCACAGGATCACCCGCGCGATCCGTCGACGATCGCGTTCGCAAGCTCGCGCGACGCTCGCTTCCACATCCTGCGCGAGCTTGGCCCCGGCGATCGCTCGAGCCGATCACGACCACTTGAGCGCATCCGCTCGCACCGCATCCGCACGCCCACGAACAAGATGGCACGCCAAGCTTCCGACCGCTCCGCTCGAAAGACGGTGGATCGTCCCACGTCAACGTGCGCGAGCCCAACAAAGACCGAGCGGCCGGAGGCGCTCCGCCGACACGACCGATGCAACGATCACGTCACCGCCAGGAGTCGCGGACCCAGCATAGCGTAGAGCCCGGTCGCATCCATCATCGCCGGAGCGATACGCCGCACGACCCCACCAACCACAACCACTCACCCCGCACAGAACCCCGCGAGGTCGATGTCCTTGACCGGAGGCCATGGTTCACGATAAGCCATCGCGAAAACCTGGGCTGCGCTCGCTCGTGACGGTCGCTGAGGGGCCTCGCAGCGCCGAGGCTGAGCAGGGCGCGCCTCGGTGCGAGCGACGACTTGCCGCTTTTTCGAACCCGCCCTTAGAAACGCTCCAGTGAGCCCGCCGGAGGTTTGTGAAACAGCCTCCCGGGGAAGCGCAAGCTCGGGTGGTGGGCCGTGCCCGTAGGTACAGGCCACCATTCCGGCTATCAGATCTTCTCGACCGAGCCAGCGTGCATCAGGCGCACCGGTCTCCTCGCCACGCGCACCGGGACGACTAGCCCGGTCCCTTGATGCGGGTGCCTCTGCTAACCGGGGTTCGTTGCCGCGACGATCCAGACGGACCCGCGGCCGACTATGGAGCCGTCGGGCTTCTGCCATGCGGCGTAGTGGTCCCTCAGGGCCTCGGCGATCTCGCCCCGACGGCTCTCCCCGTACTCGCCGTTCAAACGGATCAGCTCGGCGCCGGGTCCGATCGCGAGCAGGGAGTCGATCGCTTCGTCCATGTCCGCGCCCATGAAGTAGTCGAAGTCGCGCTGATGCAACTCGATCTCGTCGAACCCGGCGGCCTCGAGAATGCCGCGGGTGGTCTCGGGGTTGCCGAGCGAGAACGGTCCGGGCCCACAGGTGTCGGCCTCGTACTCGTCAGGGCGCGAGAGGAACCGCTCAACGACCTGCTCGGTCTCTGCCCACAACGGGCTGTCGGCCTTGCGGCGCCAGCAGAGCTTGGCGAGCCTGCCGCCGGGCTTGAGCGCGCCCCGGATCACGCGCATAGCCGGAACCGGCGCGGCGAAGAACTGCGTCCCCATGCGCGAGAACGCGTAGTCGTAGATCGGGGCCCACTCAGCCGTCTGCGCATCGGCGGTCTCGAACGCAACGTTCTCGACACCCGCCTCGACGGCCTCGCGACGGGCGTCCTCGATAAACCGCGGCGAGGAATCGGTGCCGAGCGCGAAGCCTCCCGGCCCGACGAGCTCAGCCAGCTGCTGAGTCGTCTCGCCGAAACCGCACCCGATGTCGATGCAGGACCCGCGCTCGGGCGGCGGAAAGAGCTCGAACGCACCCTCGGTGACGTCTGCCAGCGCGCCCACGAACACCTTGCGGTTCGACTTCCACCGTTCATACAGGACCGTGTCCCATGCACGCACCGCTTCCTCGTTGGCGACCGCCACCGCACCCGCGCCCTGCTGTTGGGTCATCGGCCGATACTACCCCTCAACGCTGCTCCGATCGGCCTGTATGCCCAATGTCACACGACCCGTGACGGCCGTTCTAGGGCTCGCGGGGAACGTGAGCAGTCCGGTGGCGCCGAAACCGTGTTCGGGCCGACCAGCAAGTAGATAACCATCTGCCCCTTGCCCTTCACCTCAGTTGTGCCGCGCTGGCGCAACTCAAACCGATGTAGGAGGCGTTCGTAGGCCCGCTCGGTCACCTGGATCGTGCCGGGCAGCGCGTTCGACTCCATGCGGCTGGCGGTGTTGACGGTGTCGCCCCACAGGTCGTAGCTGAACTTCGCTCGCCCGATCACGCCCGCAACGACGGGGCCGCTGTCGATGCCGATGCGGACCTGCAGCGGCAGCCCCGTCTCAGCTGCGCAGTCCGCCAGCTGAGGTCCCATCGCGAGCGCCAGTTCCGCGATCGCCTCGGCGTGATCGGCGCGCGGGAGCGGGATACCCCCAGCGACCATGTAGGCGTCACCGATCGTCTTGATCTTCTCCACGCCGTACTCGGCGACCAGCTCGTCCCAGCGCGCGAAGACCCCATCCAGCAGCGACACCACCTCCGACGCCGCGAGACGCTCGGACAGCGGCGTGAAGCTCACGATGTCCGCGAAGAGGACGGTGACCGCAGGAAGGTCATCAGCGATGACCCCCTCGTGCTCCTTGAGCCGGGCGGCGATCGGCTCAGGCAGCACGTTCAGGAGCAGACGCTCGGACTTGGCCTGCTCCAGCTCAAGCGCCTCGTGCTGTCGGGCCAGGTCGGTCAGCGCTCGTTCGCGGGCGCGCACGAAGTACTGCAGTACCGCGAACACGGTCGTCGCCACGCCAAGGACGTTGAGAGCGAAGAACACGATGATGAGGCGCTGCGGGATGTCGGGCGCTCCGGAAGCTAGGGCGGGATCGATCGCGGCCGAAAAGACGACGAGGCCGACGAACGCCAGAAGCCAGGGGACTGCCTGCCGTGCTCCCACGAACACGAGCGCCCCCATCGGTGAGGTGATCGCCCAGAGGCACACAGCGGAAGAGTTCTCGAAGCCTCCCAGGCTCCATTGCAGCGCGAACGGCAACAGCAGCGGCAGAACGAGCTGGCTCTGGCGAAACAGGATGTAGCGGCGCGTTCGCGCAAACGTGTAGATGCTGACCGCCGTGGCGATCTGGTAGGCAAACGGGATCAAGGCCGACACCCAGAGCCCGAGCACGGCATACGTCACGACCCATACGCACGACAGGGCGGCCATGAGCGCCGAGGACAACACCAGCCCCGCCTTGCGAGCGCGAAGCTCATCAGAGTCGGAGGGAAGCGCACCGATCTCAACGAACCGCTGCAGCGGATCCGGCAGCCGCTCCACCCTCCGACGCAACGCACGCTCCCTCACGCCGCGAGCATAAGCCCCATCCTCACGCGACCCCGCCGCCAGTGGCCACGGCTTAGCTAGTCGCGTGGGCGCCGGAGAAGGCGCGCGTAGAGAAACTGTTGGCTGGCGCCCGACGGCGTCCGGTGGACCGCGAGACTCGACGATGCGAGTTCAAAGTCCTCGCCGAGGGCGCGCTGGAGCTCATCGGCGCTGTAGCGCTCGACGGGCAGGCCGCTGCATTGGGTTGGTCCTTGCGGACCGAAGGTCGCAATGATGAGGTGGCCGCCGGGTCGCAACGTTCTGCAGAGCACGTTTAGATAGCCAGTGCGGTCCGCGGGGCTGACCATGAAGTGGAACACGGCGCGATCGTGCCAGAGGTCGTAGAGACGGCCAAAGTTGTGGGTGCGAACGTCGGCCTTGACCCAGCAGACCTTCGCCGCATCCCCCGCAAGCTCCGCCTTGGCGTGCGCGAGCGCGGTCGCCGAGATGTCCGCGACCGTGAGGTCCATGTAGCCCATGGCGAGCAGCTGCGCCGCGAGGCTCGATGCGCCGCCACCAACATCGAGGATGCCCGCATCGCGGCCCAGGCCGGTCGCCTGGATGAGTTCGAGCGAGCGTCGCGGGCGCGGCTCATACCAGCTGACCTTCTCCGGTGTTTTCTTCGAGTAGGTGTTCTCCCAGTGGGAGCGGTCGCCGCTCACGAGGCAACTCACGGTAGCGCCGCGCGCCTATGCAGCCCCAATGGCCTTCACAGCTGCGCGGCGAGCCGTCCGGGGAGGGAGGAAATCACCGGCTCCGGCTTCAACGCCGCGTGAGCCACGGGCCTCACCGACGAGCTGGCGTTTTAGCACTACCACGATTGGACTTGGCTAACCGCTCCTGGCGCCGTAGAGTACGCCGGCCGGACAGGCGCCGATGTTGTCTACTAGGAGGTCTTAGTAATGGCGGAGGGCAAGGGGAAGGTCGTGGTCAACCTCGCAACCGGCCACGAGGACGCTGAGCGCGTGACGGTGGCGTTCCTGGTCGCCGTGGCGGCTTTGGAACAGGGGCGCCCAGTGACGATGTTCACTACTAAGGAGGCCGTGCGCCTCGGCCTGCCGGGGTATGCGCAGGCGATCGAGGCGGCTGGGTCTCCACCTGTGGCCAAGCTGTTTGACCAGTTTGTGGAGGGCGGCGGCGAGCTTCTGCTGTGCCCGGTCTGTTTCAATGCGCGCGCCCTGGACGAGCAGGCGATCGTCTCAGGCGCACGCATCGGGGGGGCCACTCCTCTGTGGCAGTGGATCGGCGAGGATGACGCCACCGTCTTCAGCTATTGAGCAGAGCAACCTGGCCCACCGGACCCACCCCTACGTGAGGTGCGGCCCGAGAAGAAACCACTAAGCGGATGACGGGTCGGGTGGCCCTGTGCCTGACAGCATGGTCACCACTCGGGCGCGCCACCGCTTTCCGGGCCGAGCGAGCATCGGAGCCAGGGCTGCGCTCACACTCGCTCAGGACGACGACCACTCGTCCGCACTCCGACGCGCCCGACGCTCGCTTCGCCCACGGCGAAAGCAGCCGTCTGAGGTTTGGCCGGTCTGCGCTGTCGAGGCTCGTCCAAATCGGGCGTCGGCTCTACCCTCGGCGGGACGCCTGCCTTTCAGGGCTTGTAGGCTCGCTTCGTGGGCGCTTTTGGCTTGAAGGTTCCCGTCATGCAGGCGCCCCTGGGCCGGGCGGGTGCGGTGCGACTCGCTGGCGAGGTGTCGCAGGCCGGAGGCCTCGGGACGTTGGGCGCGTCGTGGACCGAGCCCGAGGTCCTGCGCGAGCAGATCGACTCGATCACGCGGGTAACGGACCGCCCGTTTTGCGTGAACCTCGTGCTCGACTTCGAGCAGGACGAGCGGCTCGAGGTGGCTGTTGAGGAGCGCGCACCGATCGTGTCGTTCTCCTTCGGACTTCGTCCGCAGCTGGTTGCCCGCGCGCGCGCCGGCGGCGCGCGAGTGTTGGTACAGGTCGGCTCGGCAGACGCAGCTCGAGCGGCGGCAGATGCGGGCGCCGACGCGCTGATCGTGCAGGGTGTCGAGGCCGGCGGCCATGTGCAGGGCGTCGTGGGTCTGTTGCCGCTGTTGGCCGAGGTGCGACGAGCCGTGTCGCTGCCATTGCTTGCCGCGGGCGGGATCGGCGATCCGGCGTCGGCGCGTGCCGCAGTCGCTGCCGGCGCTCAGGCTGTCGTCATGGGCACCCGATTCCTGGCCAGCGACGAGTCCGACGCACATCCGCGCTACCAGGCGCGTCTGCTGGAAGCCGAAGCTCGCGACACCGTGCTGACCGAGCTCTTCGACGTGGGCTGGGCGGAGTCGCCGCATCGCGTGCTTCGCAACGGCACCTACGAGCGCTGGGAGGCGGCTGGCAGACCGCCGTCGGGTGAACGTCCAGGCGAGGGCGAGGAGGTTGCCGACGGCATGCTGCGCTACGCGTCCAACCCGCCGCTCGCGGACATCGAGGGCGACGTCGAGGCGATGGCGATGTACGCTGGCCAAGGCGTGGGGGCCATTGCCGCGGTGGAGCCGGCGGCTGCGATCGTGGAGCGTTTCGCCGCCGCGCTGGGCAAGGCATAGCCCGTCCCCGCTGTCGCTGCACCTCCGGCGTCCCAGCCGGGCCCTGACATTCCGCATCGCCCGCTACGCGAGTGTCCGCCGAGCTGCGCTCCAGACGCCTGGTCCGGACGAGCCGCGGTCGTCCCCGCGTCCGCGCGGCAGACTTCCGCTTCGCCCGGCGAAAGCAGGCGTGTCAAGCACAGCCGCGCCGGCTGCTCTTGCTCGTCCGAAGCGGGCGCTGGTTGGCGAACTGCCGTCGTGCGTCGTTTGCCACGAAAGCAGCACGGTGGGGCCGGCTGGTTTGGTCTGCCGACGATGCAGGTCGTGCGGACTAGCGACGTAGCTCTGCTTGTAGCCGGGTTGCGAGGCGGACGGAGGCATCGATCTCGACTTGGCGGATC
Source organism: uncultured Solirubrobacteraceae bacterium (assembly GCA_963821655.1). GTDB lineage: Bacteria > Actinomycetota > Thermoleophilia > Solirubrobacterales > Solirubrobacteraceae > Palsa-744. The sequence continues at coordinate 68,594 of CAWGER010000014.1, read as the reverse complement.
GAGACGCTCTCGACGCTGAGCCCGAATGGAACACCGACGCGCCGGCAGAATGCGATCAGCTCGACGGCCGTGGCGACGGCTTGATCGTAGGACGCGTCGAGCGTGTCATCCGCGTGGCGCAGCTCGTTCTCGATCCAACGCGGCACATCGACACCGAGCCACTGAACGAACTCCAGCGTCTTCATCGAGCCGCAGACCGAGAACGTGAAGACGATCGGTGCCGGTCTGAGGTCACGAGCGGCGCACTCGTAGTGATAGTCGGAGACTAAGTTCTTCGCGGCATTGACGTCATAGACGATCTGCGTGACAAAGAACGAGCAACCTGCGGCCTGCTTCGCCAGAAGACGGAGGTGCTCCCCGTGCCCGCGCGCGTGCCGCTCTGGGATCGCGACACCTCCGAGGAGGAGATCAGGGCGCACCTCGGTCCTGAGTTCGTAGGCCCGCGACAGAGAGGTTGCGACCGCCTTCTCACGAGAGGACGCACCGACGAACACCGACAGCGCTCGGGTCGGTGCTTGTTCTGTGAGCCACGAGCGAAGACGTTGCTCAGGGTACTTGCTGACAGCGCGGTACACGATGGCAGGCACCTCCAAGCCGACGAGATCGCGAGCGAGGTAGTCGGCCGGGTCCATCGTGGGAAGGAACGGAAACGGGCGTTCGTCGGGATTGCGGTCGCTCTCGTCATCAATGTCGTAGAGCACGAGGCCATCGATGCCCACGGGGCGGAGTCGCTCAAGCGTCTTCGCGGCGATCTGACCGGCTTGCTCCGGTTCGGTCGTCAGGCGCGGTGGCGTCAGCGCGAAGAGCAAGAACTCACCTTTCCCCTCGGCAATGCGCCGCTGCAGCTCCACGCGCCGAAGCGTAGCCAAACGCCTACACACGAAGACTGGGCGCTCGGCGGTTATGAGCTCCCGCTGGCAACCGCGCCACGCGGTGTCCCACTTCCCCAAGAGCCGCGTTGAATGCTGCTTGGACGCGCCATCCTGTGGGAGTCGCGGCGACTCACGCGACTCAGGACGACCGTGAAGCAGCCGATCCCGCCGCGTCTAACACGCAGCACGGCCGCGAAGCGGGCGTCACGGCGAGGTCTCGCCGCTCTCGACCCTCGTCTGTCGCTGACCGCAAGTCTGCCGCGTACTCAACGGAGCGCGGGAAGCTGACGCTCGAAGGCCGCGCTCGAAGCGGACGTGCCCGCTTCGCTAGTTAGGCAGAACACCGCGGCAGATTCGATCGCGCTGTTGCTCTGGACGAGCTCCGAGTGCGACGGTCGAGGATGACGAGACGATCGCTTCCGCCCAGGGAAAGCAGAAGCCTGGGCCCGCTCAGCTTCGACAGCCCCAGCTCGTCCGAAGCGATAGCACTGAGCCACACCCTGCGCGCGCTCGCTTGCCTGCCGAAAGCAGCGGTCCGCGATACTCAACCGATGCCCGAGGAGTCCACGACCACCGACCTGGTGGAGCTGATACGCAGGAGCATCGAGGCCGAGGACATGGAGGCAGCGGTGGGCTTCTACGCTCACAACGCTGTCTGGGACGCATCGCCCTGGGGGATGGGCATCTTCGAGGGTCAGGCAGCCGTGCGAGGCTTCTTTGAGGACTGGCGCAGCTCATACTCCGACATTGAGTGGAAAGCCGAGGAGATTCGTGATCTCGGCAACGGAGTCGCATTCGCGGTGATAGTGCAGAAGGGGCGGGTCGCCGGGAGCAGCGGTTCGGTTCAGCTTCGTTACGGAGCGGTCACGGAATGGGTAGACGGTTTGATCGTGCGCAACACGACCTACACCGACATCGACGAGGCCCGTGCTGCCGCCGAACGCCTTGCGCAGGAGCGGGGGTAGGCGATGTCGGCGGAGAACGTGGAGATCGTGCGCGAACTTGTGGCGCTGCGCGAGCGGGCACTCGAAAGCGGCGAGCCTATAACGCATACGGACCTGCTTGCGCCCGACTTCGAAATAGACATGTCGCGCCAAGTCTTCAACCCAGCCGTTTACCGCGGCATCGACGGGCTGGCGCGACTGAACGACGAGATTCGCGACGTCTGGGAGGAGTTTCGCGTCGTGCCCGAGCAGTTCATCGACGCCGGCGGCCGGGTCGTGGTGATGGAAAAAGTCCGCGGGCGCGGTCGCAGCAGTGGCGTGGAGGTCGAGACTCAGACCCACGCGACGATCTGGACCCTGCGCGACGGTCGGGTGACACGCGTGCAGGTAGCGGTCGACCCGAATGAGGCCCTCAAAGCCGTGGGGCTCCATTCATAGGGTCTGGAGGAGTAGCGGTCACCTGCCGGTGTTCGGCGTGAGGCCGAGGTCGGAGAACACACGGCACGAGTGCTTCGTCATGGATGCGAGCGTCAGTGAAGACCGCCGAGACTGCTGAGATGGACGACGACCGGGCGTGTCGCCCGGCTCATCGGAGACGCCTCCTTCGCCATGGCGGAGCAGTAGTCTCAGCGTGGTCCGCCCCGGGCTATCGAGAATCGTCCAACTCGACAGTCTCGGATCGGACGACCGAGGCGCTCGCTCCCGGTGCGAAAGCGCAAGCGTGCTTCATTCGGCGCTCGTCGGCTCGCTCGCATGCCGCTTGCCGAGAACTCGAGACGACCTTCCGCCGGCCGAACCCCGTAGTTACCCACCGTCCGATGGCGCGCTTTCCCGGATGCCATGTGCGATGGGACTTGGGAGGCTGCGCCGATGCCTGAGACAAAGCCGCTCGACGAGGTCGTGGACTCCAGTCCGGAGGTGCTTCGCGAGCAGGCGCTGCGCCAGGTCAAGAAGCGCCGAGACTTCCGCGGCCAGGTGTTCGCCTATCTCATCGTGAACATCGTGCTGTGGGGTGCGTGGTCGATCAACGGGATCACCTCGCATAGCTGGGATCCGTGGCCGCTGTGGGTGACGCTCCTCTGGGGGCTCGGCCTCACGTTCAACGCGTGGGATGTCTACTTCCGCCGGCCGATCACCGAGCAGGACATCAGTCGAGAGATGGATCGACTCGGGCACGGGAGCTGAACGATGCGCGTTCTCACCGTCTACGCGCACCCGAATCCCAACTCCTTCTGCCACGCGGCACTGGACGAGTTCACCAGGGGCTTGCGGGACGCCGGGCATACCCCGGACGTGCTTGACCTCTACGCGATGAAGTTCGACCCGGTCTTCACGATGGCCGACGGGGCCACGTGGCTTCACCCGGACATGCCCGCCGACATCCTCGAGCGTTGGAACCCTCGCCAGGCGGTGCTCGACGGCATGACCAACCCGCTCAAGCGGTTCCTAGCGCGCCGCGCGATGCACGGCAAGGACAATCGCGCCATCGCACGGATGATCCGCGAGCACGGCCCCAAGGACGCCGCCCGGCACTGGCAGCACGTGGCAGATGCCGACGCCATGGCATTCATCGCCCCGGTCTACTGGCTCGGGTTCCCGGCGATCCTCAAAGGCTGGTTCGAGCGCGTGTTCAGCTACGGCAACGCCTTCGCGCTTGACCGCAACGGCTGGGACGGGGAAGTGCGGGGGCGCATCGGCCTGCTGCACCACGAGAAGGCACTGGTGATGACGCCGACGCTGTTCAGCCAAGAGGACTACGAGGCCGACTGGCAGGAGCCCATGCGGCGCGTCATCTGCGACTGGCTCCTGCGCTACCCCGGTGTCAAGCGGGTCGAGCACGTCTACTTCTACCGTGCCGCGATCGCAGACCAGCAGACGATCGACAGCTACCTGAAGCGCGCCTATGAACTGGGGCGCGACTTCTCCCCCGCCGTCACGCCAGCAGCACCGACGATCACCGAAGCCGCCCCGTCTTAGGACTGCGATGGCGGTCTTCCTGGCCTACGTCGAGCCCGTGCCGGGCCGTGTGTATCCGCTGGTGTCGACGTTCCTGGAGCTCGTGCGCCGCGGACACCGCGTCACCGTCCGCACCGGCACCAAAGAGGTCGAGCTGCTGCGTTCGCTGGGCATCGAAGCTGAGCCCCTGAACACCGAGCTCCTGAACTTCGAACCCGAGGACTGGCGTGCGCGCACGCGCTTCGGCGCTCTGTTCCGTGGGCTTGCGCAGTTCGGTGAGCGAGCCCCGTTGCAGGTTCCCGACCTTCAGCGCGCGATCGCGCAAGAGCATCCCGATGCGCTGCTGATCGATGAGACCTCGTGGGGAGCGGCCGCCGCGGCCGAGCGGTCGGGCCTTCCGTGGGCATTCTGCGTCCCCTCGCCGGTGCCGTTGCCATCGCGAGACGCGCCACCGTTCGGACTTGGGCTCGCGCCCCGTCACGACGCGCTCGGCCGAGTGCGTGACCGGATCGCCGAGCGAGTCGCGCTCGGCAGCCTCGCACGCCTCATCGCCTCGCACGTGAACCCGCTACGCCTGGAGCTCGGCCTAGCGCCGATGCGAACGCTTTCGGACTTCTACCTCGCCGCCACTCTCATACTCGCGTACACCGCCGAGCCATTCGAGTACCCGCGCTCGGACTGGCCCGCCAAGGTCCGCCTCGTTGGGCCAGGATCATGGGAGCCTCCAGAAGAGGCTCCGGCCTGGTTGGACGAGATCCAGGGACCGTTGGTGCTCGTCAACTGCTCCACGCTGTTTCAGAACGATCGCCGGATTGTGGAGGTCAGCTGCGAAGCGTTTGCCCACCAGCCCTTCGATGTCGTCATCACCACGGCCGACATCGACCCGTCGGGCTTCCGGGCGCCGGCGCGCGTCCGCATCGAGCGCTTCATCCCACACTCGCCGGTGCTCGACCGCGCCGGCTGCGTCGTCTGTCACGCCGGCATGGGGATCACCCAGAAGGCGCTCGCCCACGCCGTCCCGGTGGTGGCGATCCCCTTCGGACGCGATCAGCCCGAGGTCGCCCGCCGCGTCGAGATCGCGCACGCCGGCGTCCGGCTCCCGGCCCGAAAGCTAAGCCCTGACCGGCTCATACAGTCGGTGCACCGCGCGATTGAACTCAGGCCGGGAGCTGAAAGAATCGCGCGCGCATTCGCCGAGATCGACACTCCAACAGTCGCAGCAACCGCCCTGGAAGAACTCGCCGGAGCGCGCAACCCTTTGAGCGATTCTCAACCGGTGGCCTGATCGGGGGCGTGAAGCCAGGTGCGCGGCGGTTGGTATGCGTATCCTGCTGGCATGTCGTCCGAGACGCGGGCAGTCTTTACACCGCGCGCACGTCGGGTCGGCGGCCTCTCCGAGGCATTAGTCGAGCCCGACCTCGACGCTCGAGAAGCGGTGGAGTTGGTCGCTGTGATCAAGGCGCTGGCTGATCCGACCCGTCTGAGGATTGTGGATGCGCTGCGTAAGGCCAGTCCGGAGGCGATTTGTCAGGTCGAGTTGATGCCGTTGTTCGAGATGAGTCAACCGGCACTGGCAAAACACCTGAAGATCCTCGTCTCTGCAGGAGTTATAGGGAGCGAGCGGCGCGGCCTGTGGGCTTACTACTTCATCTTCCCCGATCGCCTGCGCGACCTCGCCGCGTGGTTGGCGTGACACGCACCGCTGGTTAGCGCGCTCCTCTCGACGCGGCAGTCGTGGCGGCGAGTCTTATGCGGCCTGCGAGAGCTCGGCTCGTCGCGCCGTCGTGGGTGCCTCGGTGGGCAGCAGGAGCGAGAGCAGTCCGGCCACGATGAGGAACACCGTCGAGACCCACAGGCAGGCCGTGAGTCCGTGCCACTGATAGAGCAGTCCGGACAGGATGGTGCCGGCGAGTCGTCCGAAGGCGTTGGCCATGTAGTAGAAGCCGACGTTCATCGCGACCTTGTCGTTGTCGGCGTAGGCCAGGATCAGGTAGGAGTGGACCGCGGAGTTCATCGCGAACGCGATCGCGAACGGGATCAGGCCGACGACGATCGTGACCGTCGGGTCGAGGTTGGCGTCTAGCGCTAGGGCCATCGCGGCCGGACAGAGTGCAACGCCAAAAGCCAGCCAGACGGCCATCCTGCCGTCGGGCTCGCCGTTGGGCCCGTTGCCGCGCTTGCGTACGAAGCGTGGTGCGGCCGCCTGTACGGCGCCGTAGCCGATCACCCATGCCGCGAGCAGGGTTCCGATCTTCCAGAAGCTCCAGTCCAGTTCGGAGTAGAGGAAGAACGGCAGGCCGACGACGAACCACACGTCGCGGGCCGCGAACAGGAAGATGCGCGCGGCTGCGAGGATGTTGACCGCGCGGTTGTTGGAGAACATGTGCTTGAACTTGGCCGTCTTGTCTGGCTTGCCGAGGTGTCCGCGCATCATCGTCAAGGTCACGATCAGCGCGATGAGCACGAGTCCCGCCAGCGCCAGCACCGCGGCCTGAAAGCCGAACGACCGTGAGCAGCAGGCCGCCGAGGAAGAAGCCGACTCCCTTCAGCGCGTTCTTTGATCCCGTGAGGATCGCGACCCAGCGATAGAGCGCGGACTGGTCGTCTCGCGGCGACGACGAGCTTGACGGCGCTCTTGGAGCTCATCTTGTTCAGGTCCTTCGCGACGCCCGAGAGAGCCTGGGAGACCATGACGTAGGGAACGACGAGCAGCGACGGTGGCGCGAAGCCGAGCATGCACAGCGCCGTGACCTGGATCGCCAGGCCCATGAAGAGCGTGATCTTCAGGCCGAGTCGGGCCGCGAGCCAGCCGCCGACGAGGTTCGTGACGATCCCCGCGATCTCGTAGAACACGAACAGCGAGGCGACCTGCAGCGGCGTGTAGCCGAGCTGGTCGAAGTAGAACAGGACGAGTGTCCGGATCGCCCCGTCGACGAGCGTGTCCGTCCAGTACGCGCCGGTCACGAGCACGTAGTTCCGCAGATCTCCCTGCCGCGCTCGAGCCAGAACTTCCGGCGGGCGCTGCTGTGCTGCTAGCCATCGGCCGCCGTGGCGGAGCCCGCAGTGCGCTCGCGTGCCCGGGAGACTGTTCGCGACGGTGCGCGCGAGCTCGACGAGGCGGTTTGCGTAGCCCCACTCGTTGTCATACCACGCGAGGATCTTCACCTGGGTCCCGTCAGTGACCATCGTGGAGGGCGCGTCGACGATCCCCGAGCGCGGGTCGTCCTTGAAGTCGACCGACACGAGCGGCCGTCGCTCATAGCCGAGGATCCCCGCCAGCGGCCCGTCCGCGGCGGCCTCGAGCAGGCCGTTGACCTCCTCGACGGTCGTGGGCCGCGCCACCTCGAACACGCAGTCCGTCAGCGACGCGTTGAGCAGCGGCACGCGGACGGCGAGGCCGTTCAGCTTGCCCTCGAGCTCCGGGAAGATCAGCCCGATCGCAGTCGCCGACCCGGTCGTGGTGGGGATCAGCGAAACGCTCGCCGCGCGCGCCCTGCGCAGGTCCTTGTGCGGGCGCATCGATCAGCGTCTGCGTGTTGGTCATGTCGTGCAGGGTCGTGATCAGCCCGTGCCGGATCCCGATCCCCTCATGGATCACCTTCACCACGGGCGCAAGGCAGTTGGTCGTGCAGGAGGCCGCCGTCAACAGATGGTGGCGCTGCGGTTCGTAGAGATGGTCGTTGACGCCGACCACGACGTTCAGCGCGTCCTCCTTGACGGGAGCCGCGACGATGACCTTGCGCACGCCCTGCTCGGAAGTATGCGTCGAGCGAGCTCCGGCGTGCGGAACCGGCCCGAGCACTCGAGAACGACCTCGACGCCGAGCTCGCCCCACGGCACGTCGCCGGGCTCGGCGGCGTTGGCTGTAGCCGAGCGTCGGTCCCGTTGACCGTGAGCACCTCGCCGTCACCGTGGACGTCCTCGGACCAGCGCCCATGGATCGAGTCGAACGTCAACAGGTGCGCGGCAGTGCTCGCATCGCCGTGCAGCTCGTTGACGTGCGTGAACGCGAGCTCCGGCCAGCCCCACGCGGCACGCAGCGCCAAGCGCCCCATGCGCCCGAAGCCGTTGATGCCGACCCGTGCGCTCATCGGGCATGGGCGCGGGTCACGATGCGTTCCGGCTGGACAATAGGTCACAGGTGTCCTTGCGCAGACATTCGCGTGTCTGGCGGTGCGCGAGGGTCAGGATGTGTGAGCGCACGCGCGCCCCGTCGAAGTGCTCAAGGACCGCATCGGCGCACGCAGCGGATTTCCTCAGCCGGCTTGGTGTCGGCGAACTCGTCGGCGAGCAACGGCAGCAGCCGCGCGAGGCGTAGCTGGTGGGCGGTACGGTCGCTGCGGATGGCGTCGAGGCGGACGGCGATCAGCTCGCGGATCTGTGCCTCGATTGCGTCGCGGATCGCTCGCACCTCCTCGATTGGCTTGCCGGCCGGATCGGGTATGTCCCACGCCTCCACGGCCGTCGGCACGTACGGGCAAGCGTCGCCGCAGCCCATCGTGACCGCCCAATCGGCGTGAAGCTGCATCTCAAGCGTCAGCTTCTTTGGCTTGCGGCCAGCGAGGTCGATGCCGATCTCGCGCATCGCCTCGACTACGGGCGGCCAAATCTCGGCTGCGGGTTCGGTGCCGGCGGACTCGGCGCGTACGTCCTCGGGGCCGTAGCGCTCGAAGAACGCCTGCGCGATCTGCGAGCGTCCAGCGTTGTGGTTGCAGACGAACAGCACGTAGCGAATCGGTCGCTCGCCCGGCTGCAGCTCGGTGGAGGACGTGTCACCGGTGCTACATCACGCGGATCGTATTACATCGACAGACGTGAGTGTTAGTGATATAAGTAGATAGATGTCCATCGATCTGGAGCTGGCCCCGAAGCAGAAGCGAGCGGCCGGCGAGCGCTGTTGCGAGCCCGTCGTCTACCCCGACGTAGCAGCGCGACCACGCACTGCGGATGGCCGAGGTCGCAAAGGCCCTCGGCGACCCGATCCGCCTGCAGCTCGTCGACGTTCTGCGCAAGCACGCCGGCAAGGTCTGCGTCTGCGAGCTGGTGCCGCTGTTCGACATCTCCCAGCCCACGCTCTCCCACCACCTGAAGAAGCTCCGCGACGCCGGGATCGTCGACTCCGAGCGCCAGGGGCTCTGGGCCTACTACTACGTCATCCCCGACGCACTAAAGGAGCTATCCGCATGGCTGAGCTGACCCGCACCACGATCCCTGCTGCGCCCCAGAGCAACAGGCCACATGCTGCGAGCCGGACGCCAAGGCCGACTGCTGCGGGCACGGCGACGGCTGCGGCTGTGATGCCGGCGCCTCGTTGGTAGGGGACACCGACGTGCGAGAGGAGGTCAGAGAGCGCTACGCCGCCGCCGCCCGCGCAGTAGCCGAGCACCAGAGCGCTGGCGGCGCTACGTCTTCGTGCTGCGGTCCAGTTGTATCCACGACCGACACATCCGGCCAGCAGGTGTTCGGCGGTGCGCTCTACGAGTCCGCCGAGGCGGCCGAGGCGCCTGAGACAGCCGTCGCGGCTTCGCTCGGCTGCGGTGTTCCAACAGCCGTCGCCGACCTGAAGGAGGGCGAGACCGTCCTCGACCTCGGCTCGGGCGCGGGCGCCGACGTGCTGATCTCCGCCCGCCGCGTCGGACCCAGCGGGAAGGCCATTGGCCTGGACATGACCGACGAGATGCTCGCAGCTCGCCCGCGAGCAACGCGCAGAAGGCCGGCGTCGAGAACGTCGAGTTCCACAAGGGCTACATCGAGGCGATCCCGCTCGCGGACGCCAGCGTCGACGTCGTGATCTCCAACTGCGTGCTGAACCTCTCCGGCGACAAGCCGCGAGTTCTACGCGAGGTCGCGCGTGTGCTGCGCCCTGGCGGTCGCTTCGCGATCTCCGACGTGATCGCCGACGAGGACATGGACGACGACCACCCGCGCCGACATGCAGGCAGTACACGGGCTGCATCGCCGGAGCGCTGACCCGCGGGGAGTTCGAAGAGGCGCTCACGAACGCCGGTCTCGTCGATATCGAGATCCGCGAGACCCACCGCGTACACGACCAGGCCGCCTCGGCGATCGTCCGGGCGCGCAAGCCGAGCGGACGCTCCGCATGAGCGCCGCTGCGCGTGAGCTTCACCTGCACGACCCCCAGACGCTCTACCGCCACTGGGAGGAGAGTCAGTGGAGTCCGTGGGACGTTGATCTGTCCACTGACCGAGAGCAGTGGCAGGCGATGGATGACCGCTCGCTCGTGTCTTTCGTACTGGGCTCGCTGATGGTGGCCGAGGAGCGAATCACAACCAAGTTCTCCGGGCTGGTGGGCGCGGACGGGAGCGAGGAGGAAGTCACGTTTCTCGCCACTCAGCAGGTCGACGAGGCCAGACATATGCAGTTCTACGCGCGTTTTCAGGACGAGGTGGTATCGGAGCCGGAGCCGTCGCTCATCGCCATGCACGTTCGGCGCGCCCGTGAGCAGGTGTCGCCGGCCTTTCAAACGATCTTTGACGACAAGCTCGTCGCCGCCCATGAACGCCTCCTCGCCAATCCCGGAGATCGCGCCGCGAAGGTCGCCTTCGTGACGATCTACCACCTCGTCCTCGAGGCCACGCTGGGGCTGACGACGTTTGAGTTCTCGACACGCTTCCTTGACCGTGAGGGCCTGCTGCCGGGATTCGTTGCCGGGTACACCAAGATCCACCACGACGAGCACCGGCACATCGGCTACGGCATCTGGTTCCTGCGCCAGGCGGTCGCCGATGACGGTGGGATGGCCGATGTCATGCGGGGGACCCTGCGGGACCTGCTCCCCGCGGTCGCGGAGTCCTTGACGCCGCCCGAGGGAGCCGACGCGTCGGCCCTCGGTGCATCGGCCGACGAGCTGCGCACCTTCGCCCTTGACGGCTTGACTCGCCGACTGAGCATCATCGGCGTGTCCCTCGAGGCGGCGTAGCCCGGCATCGTGACCGTCCTCGCCGCTCATCCAGTTGAGCTTCCCGTCATCCGTCGGCTGTCGACGCTCGACCGTTTCCTCCCGCTATGGATCGCGCTGGCGATGGCGGGCGGCTTGGCGCTGGGGTCGGTGGTGCCGGGCCTGAACGACTTCCTGGACAAGCTGAAGGTCGGGACGGTCAGCCTGCCGATCGCCCTCGGGCTGCTGCTGATGATGTACCCGGTCCTGACGAAGGTCCGCTACGAGGACATGGGCAAAATGCGCGGCGACGGGCGCATGTTCGGGGTCTCGCTGTTCCTGTCGTGGGTCGTCGGCCCGGCGTTGATGTTCGCGCTGGCGTGGCTGTTCCTAGCGGACCAGCCTGCCTATCGCACAGGCGTCATCGTCGTCGGACTGGCGCGCTGCATCGCCATGGTCCTCATCTGGAACGACCTTGCCGGCGGCGACACCGACCGCGCTGCCGTCCTTGTCATCTTCAACGCGATCTTCCAGGTCGTCGCCTACGCGCTGCTCGGCTGGTTCTATCTCAACGCCCTGCCTGACCTGCTCGGCCTGAACAACCAGGGCTTCCACGTCGGCATCTGGGAGGTCGCCCGGACCACCCTGATCTTCCTTGGCATCCCGCTGACGGCCGGCTATCTCACCCGCCGCTGGGGGCTGCGCACGCACGGCCGTGAGTGGTTCGAGTCGACGTTTATCCCGCGCATCGCGCCGATCACGCTCTACGGGCTGCTGTTCACCATCATCCTGCTGTTCGCCATCCAGGGCAAACACATCACCGCCCAGCCGCTCACCGTCGCCCGGATTGCGCTTCCGCTGCTGGCCTACTTCGCCGGCATGTGGACCCTCGGATTCCTTACCGGCCGGGCGATGAAGCTCGGCTACCCCAAGACCGCGACGATGGCATTTACCGTCGGCTCCAACGACTTCGAGCTGGCGATCGCCGTCTCCGTCGGCGTCTGGGGCGCCACCTCCGGCCAGGCGCTCGCCGGAGTGGTCGGGCCACTAGTCGAGGTGCCCGTCCTCGTCACTCTCGTCTACGTAGCGCTGTGGCTGCGCCGTCGGTGGTGGCCGGAGGACTCCGTTGCGGCCACACTGGCGCCCGAACCCCTGAGCGAGCCGGTCGGAGAACGAGTGTAGAGCCCGATGAACTGGCTGAACTGCCACCCTGACCAGACGCCCGCCGTCACCGTGATCCTCGCGAACAGGCTCGCCGACGGCCGGCTCACGCACCTGTCGAGGTCCCACCTTCGAGTTCCGGTCCGCTGACGCGGTGCAGATCCCACACTGCTGGTTTCGCCCAAATGCAATCGCCCGGGTCCCCGTCCGCCGCGTGCCTGCTAGAGACGATTAGCAGTCGTCGCGATGGAGCGGTTCAGCGCGAGTGCTTTCGCGTGAATGCGGTCGTCTCGGCCGAGCCGGCGCGCAGATGGCGGGAGCGGGTGCCGCGCTCCTAGTCGGCCGACCTGCGCGCCGCAACCTCAACCGCGTTCCGGAGGCTATTCATCTGACCGCTCAAGTGCCGCTTGTCCCACGGGCCAAGCCCCCATGGATCCTTCCCGTTCAACCTGATGGTCGTGGCATCCGGATCGGCCTCCGACAGAAGGACTTCGATCCTCAAGGTATCGCGCAGAAAGCCCATGTCCTTTCTCAGAACCAGTCGATGCGGCTCGATGGATTCCAAGTCCCAATCCATGCTCGCGATAGCTTCCCTGCACGGCCAGGACGCATCCTCTAGCGGAACGTCCAGCCGGAATTGATCGGATAGCTTCATCAGTGGCTTGCTGATCGCGAGCGTAACCCATCCGCCTGGTGGACGACGGATCCGGCCTCCCCGTGGGAGAGGAAGAACGAAGTCCGCATCGCGCCGGGCGCCCTCGCAACCGTGTCCACCCTCCTCGTGCTGTGCGCGCTCTTGCTCGTTGCCGCGATCGGTGTGTACCGCCGCCGGGTCGAGTCATGGACGGGCGCCGTCATCGCCATCGTCCTTTCTGCCGGGTTGGCCATGGTCGCCGCGGCGACGCCGACGACGCGCCTACTCTCGTCCACATTGGGCTACACCTTGTGGTGGGGCTCGCCGGCCGGGATGTTCGTGTGGGTGATTCTCGCCTGGGCGCCCGCGGCGATACTTGCAGGACGACCGCTGCTACACCGCATCCGACCGGCCTTGGTCTCCGCCGCCGGCATCGGTGCAGTGACCGTCGCTGGGATCGGAGTCGCCGCGGCCGAGCGACCTGATGAACACCGGCAGGAGTACCGCCCGCTCGGCATGATGTTCGCGAGCCTGGACCGCAGTGTTCCCAAAGGAAGAACGGTGCTGCTGCTCGGATCACTCGGCAACGCGACCTTCCGCTTCAAAATGGCGGCTCGCTTCGCCATGGTGCGACGCGGGATACGTCCTCTCTCGCGGCACAGACTTGAGGCTAGGGAGCTGGTATGAGCTCGACCACCATGGCTACGACTGCACAGTGGACGTCAAGGACGGCAACGCCAGTCCCAACACGGGGGCAGTGCCGCTCGTCAGCTTCACATACAGGGGGCGCTACCCCGTGAGCAGCACCTCGACGACAGGCCACCAAGATGAGGAGGACCGCGACGGATCAGCTGCTCTGGCTACCTTCGGATGACGCTTTGGGCCGCCAATAGGTAATCGCGGTGATGGGCGGCCTGGCCGGCCGCACCAGCGGCCGCTGCGAAGCGGGTGAGCTACCGACCGTCCCGGGACAATCCACGGGATGCAATTCGCGCAAAGCGTGATCCGGCTCCCTGGAGCCCGCAGGCGTCGAGTGCCACTTCTGCTCGCTCAAGTGCGCCGCGAGCTTCGCTGCCTCGCCGGAGGCCTACCTCCAGCGCATGAGCCGGGGAGCCGCACCCTACCCGTGTCATGCCGCGACCGCGGCGTCCGGGTCTGCTACGCGAGAAGATCGCGCCGCGCGAAGAGAATCGCCCCGACCGCTGCGAGCCCAACGGCCGCGACGGTGACGCCGAGGAAGGAGAGCGGATCGATGCCATTCTCGATCGCCTTGCCGTAGTAGCGGAATACCGAGACGTCGCGGATCGCGTCGAGGCTCGGATCGAGCCGGCCAACCAGGTCAATCACATACATCCCCACCAGCACGCCCGCCACCGACCCCGTGACGATTGCCGTGCGCAACGAGAAGCCGGTGACAACGATCCCCATTGCCCCGAATAGGAGGGCCAACGGCCAGACGTTGGCAAAGCCGGCGAGCGCAGACCCGAACGACAGGCCCGCGCCCGACACGAGGCTGCCGACTGACGTGAGGACCAGGGCGACGGCGAGTACGGCCGCCAGCTCGATTGCGGTCGCGGAGAAGGCGGCCATCACGAGGCGATGGCGAGAAACCGGTGCGGAGAGCAGCACGTCGAGCCGTCCGCTTTCTGATGCGCCGGAGAGTCCGCTGGCGACAGAGCGCACCGCCAGGTAGCCAACTGCCAGAGGCACAATCAGACTCAGCATCTCCGCGTGCAGATACTGCTCGACCGTCGACAGTTCGCCAACCCCGAAGGCCTCCTTCAGCGCTGACGGGTAGTTGCGGACCGCCTTGGCGAGCGCGGCTTCGATCGAGGGGAAGATGGAGACTATGAAGGCCGACCACAAGCCGAGCGGCAGACCCCAGGAGAGAAGGGATCGCCGTCGTTCGTGCAGCTGCGCGGTCATAAGCGCCGTCAACCCGTATCGCCCTCGTAGTAGGTGAGGAAGATTTCCTCCAGCGTCGGTCGCGCGAACTCGAGATCGACGACGTTATGGCGGGCGATCGCCCTGAGCACCGGGTCGATCTCCCCGGTGAGCCGGAAGCTGACACGCCCTCCGTCAACGTCCAGGTCGCTCACGCCCGGGAGGTCGCGCAGCCCCGCTGGGTCGACCGGCTCGGCGAACGCGACCGAGACCCGGCGCGGTGTCTTGTCGCGCAGGTCTGACACGCGCTCCACGGCGACCAGCCTCCCCCCGCGGATGATCCCCACCCGTCCACACACCCGCTCTACCTCATCAAGCTCGTGTGAGGAAAGGAAGACCGCGCACCCGCGCTCGCTTTCCTCGCGTACCAGAGCCAGGAACTCCTCCTGCATGAGCGGATCGAGTCCGCTCGTCGGCTCGTCGAGGATGAGCAGGTCGGGTTGGTGAAAGACCGCCAAGATCAGGCCGATCTTCTGCCGGTTGCCCCGCGAGAGCTGTCCCATGGGCCGCTCGAGGTCGGCGCGGAAGCGCTCGGCGAGAGCCGCCGCACGGCCGATTCCTGGGACACCGCGCAGCCGCGCCAGCAGCGAGATTGCCTCATGCCCGGTAGCGAGCTTTCCGTAGCCGAAGTCGCCGGGCAGGTTGCCGAGGCGCTCGCGGATCGCGACGCTGTCGCTGCGGCTATCGAGGCCAAAGATGCGAGCGCTGCCTCGGGTCGGGTGAAGGAGGTCGAGAAGGGTGCGGATCATCGTCGTCTTGCCCGCACCGTTGGGACCGAGGAAGCCGAAGACCTCACCCTGCTCGACCTCAATCGTGATCTCCTCGATTCCCCGATCGCTGCCGTAGAACTTGGTCAGCCGCTCAGTCTCTATTGCCGGCACGAGACAAGGATCGCAGGCGGAGGGTCGACGCCGGCCCGCTGTCCGGCCGACGGTCACCGCGGGCGCGCCGAGGTGACCGCGCTCGGGGATGAGGTCAACGAGGGCCGCGCGTCGAGGGGTGCACCTCGGGCGGGCGCGCCCTTGCATCCAAGGAGTTGCGCGAGCGCTCGACCCCGACGAAGCGGCCGAGCTCGATCTCGACCGAGACGGGATCACCCAGGCACCCCTTGCCGACCTGCCCGGCGTCTCAGCCGTCAGATCAAGGCACCACCAAAGACGGCGGTGCTCATCGACACGACCAACCCTGCGCAACAGACTCCTCACTGCCAGTTTCGTGGACGAGCGAGCGTCCGAGCAAAGGCCCGGCTCACGCTCGCTCCGGACGACTGGGGGGTGCCGACCCCGACGACTCCATCACTCCGGCTCTGCACGGCGTAAGCGAGCGTGTCGCAAGCGTGCGCTGGTACGACCGCGCCTCGTCTCTATGAAGAAGGCGTGCACGCTGCTTCACCGGCGGCGTGCGGTCGCGTGTCGCACAAAGCGCAAGCGCCGGCGGGCTCGCATAAGCCGCGATGATGATGCCATGAACAAGCGGGCGAAGGACGCAAGTCCGGTGCTTCTGTGCTTTGACGGGTCAGATGATGCTGCCGCTGCGATCGCGCGGGCGGGCGAGCTGCTGGGTCCACGCACGGCGGTGGTGCTCACGGTGTGGGAGCCCTTTTCGGTTTGGGAGCCGTATGACCCGGCCACGATCCTCACCTCCCCCGTGTCGGAGCTCGCCTCAACGGAGCTCGGCCTCGATGAGATCGCCAGCGAGCTGGCACGCGAGAAGTCAGACCGCGGGGCGGCGCTGGCGCGCAAGGCCGGGTTTGAGGTACAGGGCCGCGTCGCTAAGGGCAAGAGCTGGCGCACGATCTGCGATATGGCTGAGGAGCTTGACGCCGAGCCAATCGTGGTCGGCGCCCGCGGCCTGTCGCGGGTCCAGTCGGTGCTCCTCGGCAGCGTGTCTTCTGCCGTCCTCGCGCACGCGGATCGCCCAGTGCTCGTCATCCCGGACGCAGAGCCGCTGAGAGGGCGGCCCTCGCCCCCTCCGGGCGGTAGTGTCGGTCGATCGCCTCGCGCACCGACAGCACACCCACCGGGTTGACTGAGGTCGAGGCCGCGCGGCGCCTCGAGGCGCGCGGGGAGCTGGCGCGGCGGCGCTCGAGCCGCTCCTACGCCAGCATCGTTCGCGCCAACACGGTCACGATCCCCAACGGGATCCTGCTGTTCTTCGGCGTGCTGACGATCACGCTCGGCTCGTGGCGGGACGCGTTGTTCCTTGGGATCCTGGTCGCGAACATCGCGATCGGGTCATTCCAGGAGATCCGCTCGAAGCGAGCGCTCGACCGGCTCGCCGCGCTGGTCGCACCGGAGGCCGTTGTCGTGCGAGACGGGCGTCGACCGCCGGGTGCCCGTCGACCAGGTGGTGGTGGGGGACCTCGTCCGCCTGGCGGCCGGTGACCAGGTGGTCGCTGACGGGACCGTCACCTCGGCGGACGGGCTCGCGCTGGATGAGGCCAACCTGACCGGCGAGTCCGAGTCCGTCGTGCGGGGCCCCGGGGACCCGGTGTGGTCCGGCTCGTTCGCTATCGAAGGGGCCGCGCTGTTCGAGGCCACGGCCGTGGGCCCTGACAGCCGCGCGGAGCGACTGACCGCGACCGCGCGTGCCTTTCGTCATCCGCGCTCGCCGCTTGAGCGAGCCAACGATCGCCTGCTCTTGTGGCTGATCGTGCTCGCGGTGCCGCTCGCGATCGGGCTGACGGTCTCGGTCTTTGCCGCCAACGAGTCGGCCAATACCCGCGTCCAGACCGTCACCGCCGGGATCGTCAACCTCGTCCCCGAGGGACTGATCCTGTTGATCAGCATCACGGCGGCGGTGTCGGCCTTCAAGATGGCTCAGCGCGGCGTGCTCGCGCAGCAGCTCAACGCGATCGAGTCGCTCGCGTCGGTTGACATCGTCTGCACCGACAAGACGGGCACGCTCACCGAGCCGACGCTGCGGGTCGTCGGGGTTGTGCCTTCAAGGGGCGAGGACGAGACGTCCCTCGCCCGTGAGCTGACGAGCTACGCCGCCAGCGCCCCATCCCGCAACTCGACGCTCGAGGCAATCGCGAATGCGAAGCTCGCGAACGTCGAGGGGCGCCGTGTCCTCGCTCAAGTGCCGTTCTCCTCGCGACGCCGTTGGAGTGCGCTCGACCTGGGCGACGAGCGGCTCGTGTTGGGGGCGCCGGAGCGGTTCCCCAATGCGGACCCAGCCCTCCTCGCGCGTGCGCGCGAGGAGGCGAGCGCCGGGCGCCGAGTGCTGGCGCTCGGCCGCAGCGGGCGGCCTCTGCCCGCTGCCGGCTCAGAGCCGGCCTTCCCCAACGACGTACAGGCGCTTGGTCTCGTGGTACTCGCCGAGCGCCTCCGCCCCAACGCGGCCGAAACTGTCGCCTTCTTCATCGACCAGGGCGTTGAGCTGAAGGTGCTCTCCGGGGACGCGCCAGCGACCGCCGGCGCGATCGCGCACGACGCCGGCGTGCCCGGCTCGGCAGCGGCACTCGACGGCGAGGCGCTGCCCACCGAGTCGGGCGCCCTGCGCGACGCCGTCTCCTCGGCGCCGGCCGTCGGGCGAATCTCGCCCGAGGGCAAGCGGGCGATCGTCGCCGCGCTCGCCGCCGCCGGACGCTACGTCGCCATGGTCGGCGACGGTGTCAACGACGTGCCCGCGCTGAAGGAGGCGCGCCTGGCGTATCGCCCAGGGCTCCGGGGCGCAGATGTCGCGCTCAGTCGCCGACCTCGTGCTCGTACGTGACGACTTCGGCGTGGTGCCCGGGATGGTCGCCGAGGGGCGTCAGATCCTGCGCAACATCCAGCGGGTAGCCCGGCTGTTCATCACCAAGACCGTGTTCACGGCCGTCGTGGGCCTGGCTGTGGCGATCCCGACGGCGACCTTCCCGCTCCTGCCGCGCCAGTTCACGATCGCCTCCACCGTCACGATCGGCATCCCGGCGTTCGTGCTCGCGCTTGCGCCGAGCTCCGGGCCGTGGCGACCGGAGCGCTTCCTACAGTCCGTCGTCCGCTTCGCGATCCCGGCCGGGGTGGCGATCGGGATCGGGATCATCGCCGGCTACCTGCTCGCACGCTACGGATTTGACCTTGGCCTGAGACGCTCGCGCACGGTTGCGACCGGGATCGTCGTTGTCTGTGGGCTCGCGGTCGTGATGCGACTCGAGACCGAGCCCGGACGGCGACGGGTCGCGGTGGGAGCGCTGTGCGTGCTGATGGCGCTGCTCTTCGCGCTCGCGCTCATCGTCCCGTTCCTGCGCAACTTCTACGAGCTCTCGACTCCCACCGGCGACGCCGCCGTCGCCTGGGCGCTGGGGACCGCCCTCGGAGTCGGGGCGATGCTAGCCGCGCTGCGCCTGCTGAGGGTTTGAACCGAGCAGAGCCTTTGTCAGTTGTCCCGAGTTGCCGAGCAGCGCCTGCTGCCCAAGCGCGACGCATGGCAGACTGGGCTCATGACGCGGCGGTTCGTCGCCTGGGGATCTACCGTCATTCTCGAGGTCCTTTACTACCGGCTACTGCTCCACTCGATCCTCACCTGCTTGGTCAGTGGCCCGCGGCGGTCTGACTCGCCGGACTGGTGCACCCGCGGGCACAGCCCGGTGTAGCCGCACAGCTTCTTGGCCGAAGGGAAGCGGGTGATGTCGCCGATCTCTGAGACGATCGTGAACGCCAGCACCCACCCGATCCCTGGCACGGTCAACAGCAGCGGCACGTATGGATGCTGGGCCCCCGAGGCCTTCAGGTCACGGTTGATCTCGGCGATCTGGCGTTCGAGGTAGTCGATCAGGTCAAGGCTCGCGTTGACGCTTCCGCGCCACGGGTCGGGAACCTCAAGTCGGTCGAGCAGCGTGCGGCCCTCCACGCCGAACAGGTCGGTGACCGGACACGGATGCCCGAAGGAGAGCATCGTTGAGTGGATGCGGTGCTTGAGCATCGACTTGTGCTTGACCAGGTGAAGGCGAAACCGGGCCTGCTCGCGCTCTGAGCGAATACGCGGGTCGGGCAGCCAGATCGCCGTCAGGAGATCACGCTCGGAGAGCACCGCCAGGACGCGCGCGTCGATCTTGTCGGTCTTGCACGCCAGCGGCGCCAACCCCTTGACCTTCTGCGCGTCGGCGATCAGAACCTCCCAGCCCAGCTGCTCCAGCGTGTCGTGCAACGAAGCGGGCGCCGGTCATCGACTCGATAACCGCGCGCACGGGCGCGCCATGATGCCCGACGTGGCGCACAAGACCGCGCAGGCCGTCGGCGTCAGGCGCGCGGCGAACTCCTCGACCAGCTCGCCGTGCTCAGAGAGCAGGCAGACGTCAAGGCGTTTGCGACTGAGATCTAATCCAGCGTGCAACATGTAAACGGGCCTCCTCGAGCTCGCTCTTTGGTGACAAACGGAGCTTGCCACCGGGGAGGCCCTCCTTCATCGCATTCCAAGGCGAGCGTGAGTGCGGCCATTGTTCAAACGCGCGCTCGCCCGCGAGACCGATAGTGCGGGATCTGGCGTGCCACGTCGTCGTGTCGATGCGCACTGCAGAGGTCGCCGCGAATGAACGACTGTAGAGCACCAAGCGGTCTCCCGAGCGGTCCACGCCGCGACTCTCTGCCGCTTGGATGACGAACGGCGGTCGCGCTACGCGACGCCGAGCTTCCGCTACCGAAACATAACGATGCCGTTGCGATGACCGCGAAACGCTGCAGCCAAAGCGGGCACGCGCTGCCTATCGAGGGGGCCTACCGCAGGATGCCTGTATGGCCGATCGAGTAGCGGCCGGGCTGGGGCCAGACGCATAGTCCGTGCGGCCCATCGCCGACGTTGATGCGGTGCAGCAGGCGTCCGGTCACGGTGGAGATAGCGTAGACCTCGGCGTTGTAGCGTCCGCTGAGCCAAAGCTCCTTGCCGTCGGCCGATACGCCTCCCATGTCCGGAGAGCCGCCGCCGGGTAGCCGCCACTTGGCGATCGGACGGCGCGTGGCGAACGACAGCACGGTAATCGAGCCTTCCATTCGGTTTGTTACGTAGAGGACCTTTGCGTCGCGGCTGGGGTACAGGCCGTGGGCGCCAAGGCCCGTGTGGACGAACCCGATCTTTCTCATGCTGTGCGCGTTGATCAGCCACACGCCATTCCCGGCCATGTCGGCTACGTAGAACGTGCGGCCGTCGGGGGAGAGCTTGATGTCCTGAGGCATCGCCCCAGGAGCCAAATCAATCTTCTTTACGATCGCCTCCTTATGCAGGTTGAGGACGATCGTACGCCCGGCGAACTCGCAGGAGACCAGCGCGTAGCGTCCGTCGGCGGTGAAGTCCATGTGATCCACACCCGCGCACTGGGGCGTCGCGAGTGAGTGGTGAAGAGCCATCGAATGCGCATCTCGGAAGTCCAGCTCGCGGTGGGCCTCGGCAACGATGATCGCCCACCGCCCGTCGGCGGTGAAGTACATGTTGTAAGGATCGAGCACCGGTATCGGCCTGCCTGGACGAGCGGTGCGAGGATCGATTGGGGTAACGCTGTTGCCCGCATCGTTTGTCACATAGAGCGTGTGCAGATCCCACGAGGGAGTGACGTGCTGAGGAAGCGCTCCGACTGGGAACTGCTTGATGACCTTGAACGTTCTCTGCGAGATGACGTCGACCGTGTTTGACTTGCTGTTGGGGACGTAGACGAGCGCCGGATCACCACGCACGACGGGGCTGAGGCGCCCCGGGCGCTCGGCGGCGTAGACATTGCTCGGGTCGAGGGGCGCCGGAGTCCTTCCCGCGATAGGCACGCCCAGCCCGATACGGTCGTGAGCGCCGACGGAGTTTGGCGTGGCGGGGTTGCTACCTTTGCCTCGGCCCGCGCCGCCGCACCCGCCGAGCACGAGAGCGATTGCCAACACGCTCGCCAGGCGCCTCAACGCGCGCAAGCTCATATGGTGGGCACGAGGGTCAGGGCCTGGTCCTGGACGGTCCCGTTTGAGTTGCGCCCGCCGACGAGGAGAATGTGCCCGGCCAGCGAGGCGACGCCGAAGTCGGACAGCGCTTGGGGCAGACGACCGGCGGAGCGTACGGCTCCACTCTGTGGGTCGACCTCGAGGATTGCTGCACGTTGTCCGGTGAGGTTCTCGCCCCGGCCACCGAGTACATAGAAATGCCCGTTTAGCGACGCACCGCCCGCATGGGTTAGGGGGTAGGGCAGAAGCCCAAGCTCCTGGACGCTCCCCGTGGCGGGATCGTAGGAGAGGATCGCTCGCTGAGCCGTTGTGCCCGAGGTACCCCCGGCGATCAGCAGACGGCCGCCGACCGCGGCGACCGCGGCGTAGCGCAGCGGACGGGGCAGCATCCCAGCGATGTGCGCCGCGCGCCCCGGGGTGAACGCCACGATCGTGCGTAGTGGGATCGTCTCGGTGTAGCCCCCGACGACATAGGCGGCGTGCCCAATTGCGGCCGCCTGGACGTCCGAGACTCCGACGGGCAGCCGTCCAGCGACACTGGTCGTGCCACCCGTCACGCGCAGGATCGCTGCGCTTGCGCGGCTCGCGTTCCCGCCCCCGAAGAAGTACACCTGTCCGTCGACGTTAGCCGCCGCCCCGTCATGCAACGCCAGAGGAAGTTGCCCGACTTCTCGCGCGCCGGTGCCGTTGACGAGGACGATGCTTGCGACCGACGCATCGGCTGCGTCCAGGCCGCCCAGGGCAAGCCCGCCGCCGTCCTCGGCAGCGACGGCCGGCAGCTGCACGGCGGCGGGGAGCCTCGTGACCTTGGCGAGGCGCAGGGCGATGGGCGCTTGGCTTGCGACATGGTTCAAGGTCGGTCGCGAATCGGCCGCGGAGGTACGCGCCGGGGCGTGGGCGCCCCCACAACCAGAGGCGGCCAACAGAGCTACGGCCATCGGTAGTACGAAAGGGACTGGGATGCGCGGCACGAAGCGACATCTTCCTCCAGATGGCCCTAACGGTTCCTGAATGTCGCCTGGCAACGTTTCCCACCTGGATCTGCAATGCCCGCGTCGGATCACATCACTGATGCCGTACGGCATGTTTGTGGTCTGGCCGACCGCCTATCAGTAGTTACTATGACTGGCCTTGACACACCTGCGCGACTCGGCTAGCGCTGGGTGTAGATGGAACGTGTCGCGCCCAGGGCGAGGCGTGCGGATACGCCGACGCTCAGGGGCTCGCCGCCACGCCTGCGCCTACGCTCACGAACGTGGGGAATCAGAGTGTGCGGCGCAAGCCGTCAGGGGTAGACCGTCGTGCCTGTCGCGTCGTCGATCACCGTGATGGCCACCGAGGGACATGCTTCGGCGGCCTCGAGGATCAGCGCATCCGGACCGGTGCCGATGACGCTGGCGACGTCATCGACCCGGAAGACCGCCGGTGCAATGACGGCACAGTCACCGTGCGCGGCGCATGCGCCATCGTCGATGTGGGGAACGTAGGTCATGGGGAGGGGCTCCTCTCGAGGATGGGGTCGAAGGTCTGATTGATCGCGCGGCGGACCGCAGGCACCTCTCGCGGTCTGCCCACAAGCAACGCTGCGACGGGGAGGCCGTCGCGAGTCCACAACGCGGTGAAGTCCCGGCGCGCCGGGTCGCCGTCGAGCGACATCGCGTCGGCCTCGTCGGCGTAGCCGAGATATTGGATGCGGACGCCGTACTGGTCGCTCCAGAAGCCCGCCAGCGGCGC
This sequence comes from uncultured Solirubrobacteraceae bacterium, assembly GCA_963821655.1. Taxonomy (GTDB): domain Bacteria; phylum Actinomycetota; class Thermoleophilia; order Solirubrobacterales; family Solirubrobacteraceae; genus Palsa-744. The sequence goes on along the minus strand of CAWGER010000014.1, from coordinate 45,555 downwards.
GACCGGTACGTCGAGCCCGAGCATGGCGCGAGCGGCGGCGGCACCCAGCCGCGCGGCGGCCTCCCAATGCTCGGTGCGGACGTGTGCGCCCACTCGTGGGTCGTATGCGCGAGCGACGTCGCCGGCGGCGTAGAGGTCGGGCGCCGACGTGCGCCCGACCTGATCGACCTCCACGCCGACGTGCGCACCTCCCAGCCCCGTGCCGTAGAGCCACCCGTCGGCGGGAACCACACCGACGCCGACCACGATCTCGTCACAGCCGACCTCGTGCCCATCGCCGGTGGCCACAGCGCTCACACGACCGTCGCCGCCGGCGACGATGCCAGCAGCCGTCGTCGAGCAACGGACGTCGACGCCCTCCTCCCGGTGCATGGCCGCGAACCAGCCCCCGATCTCGTCGCCGAACAGCCTGCTGAGGGGTGACGGGAGCGCCTCCAGCATCGTGACGGTAGCGCCCATTGCGCGGGCAGTGGCCGCGACCTCCTGGCCGATGAAGCCGGCCCCGATGACGAGCAGCCTGGCGCCTGGGCGGAGTGTCGCGTGCAGCCGCATAGCGTCGTCTGCCGTACGCATGTAGTGGACGTTGGGCCGACCCTCGAACAATTCTAGGCGTCGTGGTTCCGCGCCGGTCGCGACGAGCAGCTGCTCGTACGCTGTCGTGGTCCCGTCGTCGATAGTGACCTCGTGAGCCGCGACATCCAGAGAGGTGGCGCGGCGATCCAGGACCAGCTCGACGCCCTGCTCCTCATACCAATCGGCAGGCCGGAACGCAACGTCGGCGATGGTTATCCGCCCGGCCAGCACCGCCTTGGAGAGCGGGGGGCGGTCGTATGGAGCGCGGGGCTCCGCGCACACGATGCGGATCGGCCGGTCGTGGCCGCCCTTGAGCAGGGTCTCGCAGCAGCGTTGCGCCGCGAGTCCGCCGCCGGCGATCAGGATGCCCGCGCTCACGCCGCCGCCCGGTGGGGCTCGAGCAAATTCAGGGAGATTGTCCGCTCCAGTCCGACCTGCTCGACCCGGCCGCCCTCGTGGAACAGAACCCCGCCGTGGGCGCGAAGCAACGCGCCGGCACCCTGCGGCCCGGCGAGCACCGCCGCCTTGGCCAGAACGTCAGCTTCCAGGGCCGTCGGTGCGACGGCCGTTGCGCCGACAAGGCCGCTCCAGACCGGGCACCCGGTGGAGGGATCGATCAGGTGATGCCCGTGGCCGCCGTCGGCTCGGCTCCAGGCCCGGCGATCGATCCCGGACGTGGCCACCCCGCCCTCGGTGAGAGCAAAGGTGTGGACAATCAGCCCCGTCAGTGGATGGGAGACCTCAACCTCGAATGGATCTCGCAGCGCGTCCGGCCCGCCCACGCGCAGGTCGCCGCCGCAGTCGACCACGAAACGCCGTTCGCCTTCCAGCAGCAGCGCGGCGGCGTCGGCGGCGAGTCCCTTTCCCGTCCCGCCGACGTCGAATCGCAGCCCAACCGGCCTGCGGATGACGCCGGCGTCGTCATCGACCTGCACCTGACGCCAGCGGGCTCGCGGGTCGGGAGCGGCGGGGTGGCGGGTGGGCGCGGCGCTGAGCGCGGCGCCGAGTGCCTGCGGTTGCGCACCGGCCATCGAATGCGCGTAGCCGGTCGCCTCGAGCGCGTCGATCAGCGTGGGGTCCACGAGCCCGCCGGTTGCCTCGGCGGCCCACAGCCCGGCGCGTACGGCTGTCCTTAGCAGGGCGGAGGCCGGTACGGTCTCGCGCGGATCGGCGTTGAGCCTCGAGAGCTCGCTGCCGGCTCGGAAGCGGGAGAGGCGACGGTCGAAGGCGAGCAGGTACTCACGTGCAGCCCCGAGCCGTTCCGGGTCACGGCCGACGGTGCGCACCGTGGTCCCCATGCAGCTGAAGCTGACGTCCAGCTCGGTCATCGCGGCGCCGGTCCGACATCGGGTTCTTGGGCGAGTGGCAGGGCAACCGGGCGGCGTCGCGGCCGGTAGCGAACGAGAAGCAGGCCGAAGATGGGCACGGCGGTCACGGCGACGGTCTCACGCAGCCAGATCCCACCGCCGTCGGTGCCGGCGCCCAGAGCATGCACGGCCCCCAGCACGTAGACGAGCACGATGAGCCGATGAGTCTTGCGCCAGCGGGCGGCACCGATCCGGCGCCGGGCGTAGAAGGTCAGGCCCAGGGCGAACGCGAGGTAGGCGCTGAGGATCCCGACGCCAGTCCATGCCGGGCGATAGGGCATCGTAAATGGGATCGCGATACCCGTCAGGCCGGGGCTCAGCCAGCGATCGCCGAGGAGGAACAGGCCGTGGGCCGTAATCGCCACCAGCGCGGCGAGCGCGACCTGCTCGTGGACCTTGACCAGGACACGCTTGTATCCGGGACGGCGCCCCAGGTTCGCCGCCATGTAGAGCCCCAGCACGACCGAAGTCGCCACAAGTAGAAACGCGGCTATGCCGGCCGATCGCGAGGCGAGCCAGAAGATGTATTTCGAGGGATCGAGTTCAGTCACGCTCGCTCCTCGGCTGCTGCGGCGTGGACGCCGGAGCGCTGGTCGCTGGCGCGGCGGAAGTGGTGCGCGGGGACGGCCAGTTCCCCCAGATCGAGAATGCTGCCAGCGCGGCGAGTGCCAGCAGCATCACGACGACGAGGGCGAGCTGGCGAGCGTTGTAGGTTGGCGGGCCCAAGCGACTCTTGTCGTCGGCGCTCATGAACTTTTTGTTACGACCGTACGGGTTGCTGCGGCCGCTGCCGACGAGCCTGCCGCGCTCGTGCCGCCCGCCGAGCTCGTCCCGCCGGAACCCAAGGATGGATCTTTGCCCGCCCGCACCTGCAGGACGAGCAGGGTCAGCACCACGATGAACAGGCCCAGCGCGGCCGCGACGACGTTCACGGCGCTGGCCATCGGATTGCGTGCTGGCGGGGTGCGCGGATTTGCGGGTCGGTTGCTCAATGTGCCCCGCAGACCTGGAAGCCGTAGCCGCGAGCGAACGCCTGTAGCGCGATTGTCAGGGCGTCTAGCTGCGCACGCTCGTTCTGCGCGCCGGCGGCGTCGGAGGCGAGGAGCGCTCTGCGCAGCCCGCGTCGGAGGAGGAGCCGCTCTCTCAGCCGAGCGATGACGTTCTGCTCGAGCAGCGCGCGGTCGGCGGGCGGGGCCGCGACCGCTTCGATGGCGCGCAGCTGCGTTTCGGCGAGCGAGTTGTTTGCTGTATAGGCCTGGGCCGCAGCGCTCGCGTCGGGCGCACGTTCCGCATCAGTGAGTGCCTGCGCGCGCTGCGGGTTGTAGCGGGCGCACACAATGTCGACCTGCTTGACGTAGCGCGCCCGAGCCGGATCGGTCACTCGCGCGCTGTCCGCCGGCTCTGAGACGGACGGGACACTCAACTCGCGAACCACCGCACGCCGCGGCTCGCCTCCGCAGGACGAGAGGCCGGCGGACGCTGCGACCGAGGCTAAGACGACTGCGGTGCGACACCAGTTCATCGCCATCCATTTCAACTAGTGGTTGCGCGTCCGACGTCCGTAATAACCCGCTGGGAGCCCTACGGGATGACCGTCACCCACGCCGCCGACCTGAAGTCTCCGCGTTGCCACGGGGTTGATCTGGTCCGCTGTATCAGGCGACTAGCCCCGAGGCGATTCGTGATCATGCTTCGCGGGCAGACTTGCCCACGGCTACGAAGAACCAACACAAGAAGTGTCAGATCGAGCGCACGAGGTTCAGGTTGGCGGAGGACATGGCTCAAGTATCCCCCCGTTGCGTGTGGCTGCATCGCCCGCTGAGGAGCCGATCGCAGACCCACAGCTTGGCCGGGGTCGCCGGAGGCCGTTGAGTCGACACGACTGCTCCTCGTCGAGGCTCGACAGCCCAGCCCGACCTACCTCAGACTGCTGCTCTCCCCGGAGCGAAGCGAGCGTCTCGCGCGTGGGAGGACTGACGAGTGGTCGTCGTCCTTTGCGCTAGCGACCGCCGGGGCCCGCCAGACGCTCGCTTAGGCTCTGAGGCTGTTTCGCAAACGTTCGCGCGTCCATCAGCGCGGGCGTTCGCGGTGGGTTTCGCGCTCTGAGGGGCGCGGTGGTCTTGGCAGCGGTGAGACGGATGGGGCCGACCGTGCGTTCGCGGGGCCCTTTCAGGCCCCTGCGGTCGCTATCTGGTGACCGTGGAGCTTCAGCAGGTTGTGGGTGGCGGTGATTAGTCGCCATTCCGACCTAGCGGCCGCTCTGCCACGGCGTTGGAAACGATCCATCCGGCGGTTGAACTTCGTGTGTCCGAACACGGGCTCGATCATCGCCTGGCGTTTTCGGTAGAGCGCTCGACCCAGGTCGGTGGAGAGCACTCGTCGCATGTGCGCGTAGGCGCCGCCATCCCATCCCGGACGGGTGCCCTTGCGCTTGCCGGCATCGGGCGGGATCAGAACCTGAATCCCGTGGTTGATGACGTTCTCCATCTGCTCCTTGTGCCAGTAGCCGGCGTCGGCGAGCAGCACTCCCGGCGTCTCTGTGACGCCGGCCGTCTCCAGTTCGCTCCGGGCAGCGTCGAGCATCGGCTCCAGATGCCCGAAGTCCGGTGAGTCGACCGTGACCTCGGCCGCGATCACGACCTGGTTCTCGTTGACGGCGGCTTGGGCGTTATAGCCCTGCACGTAGCCGCGCGAGGCCTTCAACATCCGCGAGTCGGGGTCGGTCAGGTTGATCTTCCCCGCGGGAGTCTCGGGCGGTGAGTAGGGGGTGGGTGAGGCCCCGAGGCGACGACCTCTGCTGTCCCGTGCATGCACGCGATAGTGCTCATAGGCGGTGTTCGCGCGGGACTCCGCCCACAGCTCCTCCTGCAGACGGCGCTTGGCCTCTTTCACCCGTGCCGGGCGAGACCGCGGGATCGGCTTGGCTTCCTTGGCGCGTTCCTCGTCAAGCTGGCGTTTGGCCTCGCGCAGCCAGCCACGACGGCCCTGGCTGGTCGACAGATGCTCCGGTAGCTCATCGCCGCGCTTATCCCCATAGAGCTCATCCTCGGCTGCGTCGACTTCGGCGGCCTCTTTGAGGATCTCCCGCGCGATCTGATCGAAGTCGGCGTTCGCCTCGCGGCTCGCGTTCGCGTGGACCTTCGTGCCGTCGACTGCGATCGTGCCGACCTTGACCATCCCCGCTCGCGCGCACAGGCTGAGCACGCTGCCAAACAGCCCAGCCAGCGCATCGGCGTGCTCCGAGCGAAAGCGGTTGATCGTCACGTGATCGGGGGCGAGGTTTGAAGCGATCACCCGGTAGGCGACGTCCTCCACGCACGCGCGCTCGATGCCTCGCGATGAGCGCTGCCCCTTGCAATAGGCGTAGAGAACGATCGCGACCATCATCGCCGGGTCATAGGCCGCGCGACCCCAGCCGTCCTGGCGATAGCGCGCGTAGAACGGCGCGAGGTCGATGTCCTTGACCGCATCGATCACGAACCACGCCAGATGGTCCTCCGGCAGCCACTCGCGCAGAGAGGGCGACATCAACAGCAACTGTTCACGATCACATTCGATGAAGTTCTGAGCCATGCCCAGAAGCTTCTTAAACCCGCCGGACGGACCGGGGGTTTATGAAACAGCCTCGCTCTGAATGCAGCGGTCCGGGATACTCAATGCGCTATGCCTGACGAGTCCACGACCCCCGACTTGGTGGAGCTGGCAGCGCAGGCGTTTGAGGCCGGGAGTCGCCACGACCTTGACGCCGTTATGTGTTTCTACGCGGCAGACGCGGTGTTGGACATGTCCACGGGCGGCCTTGGGACCTACGAGGGAAGGGCGGCGATCCGTGAGTTCGTCGAAAGCTGGTGGGCGACGTTCGAAGACCACACCGTCGAGCGAGAGGAGATTGTCGATCTCGGCCACGGCGTGTTGTTCTCGCAGGTCCGAGAAACCGGTCGCTTGGCGGGGAGCGACGGTCGGGTAGAGCAGCAGAGGGGCTGGGTCACGGTCTGGGTTGGAAGCAAGGTCGTGCACTACGCGGTCTACGACGACATCGACGAGGGCCGTGCTGCCGCCGAACGCTTGGCCCAGGAGAGGGGGTAGGCGATGTGATGCCGGACAAGCTGACGTTGTACGTCTGTCACATCGATGAAGGTGGCCCCAAGCCACATGCATGCAAGCGCGCCCAGCGAGCGCTGCGCGGCTCGGGGCACGATTTCGAGAAGATCGTGTTCGCGAGGGGAAGACTCTTCGGGCTGTTCACGAAGGGCAGACGTCCCGAGCTCAAGGCGCTAAGCGGCCAGGAGCAGTTGCCCGTGCTCATGCTGCCCGATGGCAGCACCGTGAACGGCAGCGCGAGCATCATCGCCTGGGCCAAGGCCAACCCTCCTCGCGCCGGGGAGCCCGGCCGCGCAGACTGAACCCTGACAGCCAAGTAAGAGCAGAGTGCTCCCTTCCACGGAGAGCGAGCGTCTCGATGACCGGACACGACGTGCCTGCTCTGGACGAGCCGCAGTCCGGGCCAAGCTGACCTCGAGTGTCTGGGAGCTGGCCCTCGGGGCGCTCCCATCCGGCCTTCAACGACCCAAGTCTATACCCCGTCCGCGGGAGTACAAGGCCGGGCCCGGGGGCAGTCCTGCAGCACCCGGTCTCGACTCGGCCGTCGACGTCGGGGCGGATGCGCCACACTTGCGGCAGACCAGTCGTGGCAGAACCGCGCAACGGGCAGGTTGACTCATCGTTGTCGCGCCCGACCAGTGGGCGCGAGCAGGGAGTGCCATCCCTGCTCTACAACGATGACTCGGGCTCCCGATGCGCCTACTTGCTCGAGGGCAGCCGCCCCGTGACGATCGGCCGCGGCGAGGATGCCGATCTGCGCTTGTGGTGGGACCCGAGCGTCTCCCTTGTGCACGCGGAGGTCGTCCGTTTAGGGGCGCACTGGCTAATCGGCGACGACGGAGTCTCACGCAACGGGACGTTCGTCAACGGCGAGCGGCTCCGCGGGCGCCGGCGCCTGCGCCATGGTGACGTGCTCGGCGTGGGAGGCACGACTCTGGCATTCAGCGATGCGCTTGCTGGGCGCCGGGGCGCCACCACGATCACTGATGCTTCGGTGGCGACCGGAACCGTGACGTTGCTGTTCACGGACCTGGTGGGTTCGACTGAGCTGATCAACCGGTTGGGCGACGACGCGAGTGAGCGCCTGCGGCGCAAGCACTTTGCGATTCTGCGCGAAGCGGCAATCGGGCACGGCGGCAGGGAGGTAAAGAGCCTGGGCGATGGGTTGATGCTGGCGTTCCCGAGCGCGCTCGGCGCTGTTGCCTGCGCCGTGAGAATGCAGCAGCGAGTCGCCGCCCATAAAGGCGAGCACGCCGACCAAGCGATGGGACTGCGGATAGGCTTGAACGCGGGCGAGGTGATCAGCGTCGAGGACGACTACTTCGGTGCGCCAGTGGTGGTGGCCAAGCGCTTGTGCGATCGGGCAGATGCCGCACAGATCCTCCTGTCCGACGTGGTGCGGTCGCTGGTGGGCAACTGGGGTGAACATCGGTTCATTTCACTGGGTGCAATACAGCTGAAGGGATTCACCGATCCAGTCATGACGTTCGAGCTGGAATGGCGCTAGCACGGCGAGGGGGAACCCACCGCCGCGTATCCACAATGAGCTAGAAAAGTGAGCAAGCCCCCACACGGAAACCGGACCCGCCCTTTGTAGGCGCTTACTCCGCGTGACACCGCTCGCGCGCCTGCTTCATGGCAGTCCCAAGCATGCGTCTCGTCTTGGGCGGACGACGTGCCTGCTTTTGGCGGAGGCTGTTTCACAAACCTCCGGCGGGCTCACTGGAGCCTTTCTAAGGGCGGGTTCGAAAAAGCGGCAAGTCGTCGCTCGCCCGAGGCCCGCCCTGCCCAGCCTCGGCGCTACGAGGCCCCTCAACGACCGTCACAGCGAGCGCAGCCCAGGTTTTCGCGGACGGCTTTGTGCAACAGCCACGAGCGAGAAGCGAGGCTGTCAGCGGAACTAGCCAATTCGCTCGTCGATCCGGACGTGTACGGTGTCGCCCGCCTCCTTGCCGATGGTCCGCCGGAGCGCCGCCTTGACCGGGAGCCTGTGTGTGCCGTCCCCCTGCGCCATCAGCGCGCTCGTGAAGGGCTCGCCATCGATCGCACCGCGGATCTTGACAAGCCCACGGGTACCGAAGCGCTCGGGCACATCGTCGATCAACACGCAGGTCCATGCACCTGGGTTGTCGCCCTTCTGAAGTTGGGTGTGGAACTCTCGCAACACGACGCCTCAGACCTTCGCACGCCACGGAACTCGTCGCCTAGGACGCAGCTCAAGTCGCTCGCTTCCGCGGTGCGACGGGCATCTCGACGCCGTCGACGAGGAACCTGTCTTGCGCGGGTTTCGCTACCCGGCGAACGTCGCGAAGGTCCAGTGGTTTCCGTCGGGGTCCGCCACAGTGAAATCGCGCGATGGATAGTCGGTTTGATCCACGAGTGGGTGCACGATGGTGGCGCCGATCTTGAACGCTCGCTCCATCGCGATGTCGGGATCAGAGGTGACGACATGCAGCGAGCTGGTGCCCGCCCGACAGGGGGTGCTGCGCTCCCCGGTACTCGACAGCAACACGCGACCGCCCTCAGGCCAATCCAATTGGCAGTGATGGACTAGCCCGTCCTCCTCTCCGGGGATCATGAGATCCTCGGAGAAACCGAGACCAAGCAACCAGTCGCGCAACACCAACGCATGGTCGCTGACGACGCTCGCCCAAACGCTCGGCTGCCGGATTCCGCTGGTTCGCACGCTCATCGCCGACGTCGAAGCCTAACGTGACTGCCAGCTCCGCGGCCGGTGCCCGCTGCCAGACACCCCCGCACCAGCTCCCGGCTGGACCCGCTCGCGCTTGGACGCGTCGACCGATGCCGCGGCTGGCTGTCTTGCTTTGCGCGGAAAGCAGGCACCCCCGCGTAGGCAACGAGACGCCTGAGTTGGACGAGCCGCAAGCGTCTCGCCGGGCATTCGCGAGACGCCTGCTTCGCCATGGCGAAAGCAGTAGCCGGTGGCGTGGAGTTGCCCCGGTTTCGACGACACTTGAACGCTTCCGGTCGTAAGCCGGGGAAAGTGAGGTTCAGGTGCCGAGAACGAGGCCGCCGTATCCGGAGGAGTTCCGCCGCGAGGCGATCCGCCTGGCCCAGTTGGGCGACAAGCCGCAGCGCAGGCTGGCAAAGGACCTGGGGATCTCTGAAGTCACGTTGCGCAACTGGCTGAAGCAGGAGAAGGCCGATCAGGGCGAGCGCCCCGGTGGCATGAGCCACGACGAGCGGGAGGAGCTGCAGCAGTTGCGCAATGAGAACGCGAAGCTGCGGATGGAACGGGAGATCCTCTCAAAGGCCGCCATCTTCTTCGCGAAGGAGAGCGACGGGCGATAGGCGAGGTGTTCTCGTTCATCGCCGCGGAGAAGAGGAACTATCCCGTCGCCGTGATGTGCCGCGTGTTCTGCGTGAACCGCACCGGCTTTCATAACTGGGAGCGCCGAGCGCCATCTGATCGCGCGTTGGCTGATGCATGGCTGAGCGAGAGGATCAAGCAGATCCACGACTCAAGCCGCGGCGTCTACGGAGCGCCGCGGATCCATGCCGAGCTGCGGATGGAGCACGACATCCGGGTCGGGCGTAAGCGCGTCGCCCGCCTCATGAAAGCTGGCGCTATCTCAGGTGTCAGGCCTAGAAAGCAGTGGCGGACCACGATCCGGATCCCGGGCATCACGCCGGCCACAGACCTCGTCGAGCGCCAGTTTCAACCTGAGCGGCCGAACGTGCTGTGGGTTTCAGACATCACCTACCTGCGAACCGGCGAGGGGTGGCTGTACCTCGCCGCCGTCCAGGACACCTACTCACGGGCGATCGTCGGCTGGTCGATGGCCACCCACATGCGCGCCTCACTCGTGGTCGACGCGCTGAAGATGGCGCTCGCTCGTCGCCGGCCGGGGCCTGGGTTGATCCACCACTCCGATCAAGGCAGCCAGTACGTCTCCCTGGCGTTCGGTCGTGCCGCGCGCGAGGCCGGGATCGCCGTCTCGATGGGATCCCGCGGAGATGCGTATGACAACGCCGTCGCCGAGACGTTCTTCGCCACGATCAAGAAGGAGCTCGTCAACCGCCGCAGCTGGACATCGCGCTTGGAGCTGCAATCGGCGGTATTTGAGTACATCGAGGCGTTCTATAACCGCCGGCGCCGGCACTCCACCCTCGGGATGCTCTCCCCAACCGACTACGAACAACTACGACTCTCGACGCTCAGCAGTTGAGAACGATCACTCGAACAACGACAATCAAGGGACAACAACCTGGTGTCATCCAAACTGGGGCAAGTCCAGCGCGGACGCGCAGACTGCTGTTGGTCGTCCAATCCGGGAGCGTGGACAGCGTCCGTCGACGCGCTCGCCATGAGCGCGAAAGCAGAAGTCCGCGAGGCGGCGGTTGCCTGCGCGATGCGCCCAATGGGCGACCCCCGTCTCGGTGGCATCACCAGCGGTCTTCTACGGAGCAAGATGCGGCTTGACCCGGATGACCCCGCGCCAGGCTCAATCTAGTTTGAGGGCGTGTTCTCCGGAGACTCCACGGCACCCGCGCGAGCAGCGAGCATCAAGCCGCAGCCTTGGCGCTGGAGCCATCCGCGGGTGCTTGTCGAGCACCCGGACGAGGCGACTGGCCTTGCGATCGCGTCCGCCTTGCGTTTCGCGGGCTACGCGGTCGCCGTCTGTCCCGGCCCAAGGGGACACGGGCAGTGCCCGCTGACCGGGCCTGCGGGGTGCGCTCCCGCTCATGACGCCGACCTCGTCGTTTGCTCCCTGGGCTACGAGCACGAGGTAGCCCGAGAGGTCTTGCGCGAACTGCGCGCGCGTTATCCCGACACGCCTCTACTGGTCGAGGTGCCGTCGGACATAGACACGGACCTGCGAGAGCTCTTGAACGGCTGCCACCGGTTGCCAGCACCGGCGACCCCCGAGCAGATCGTGGCCGCCGTGCAGAACCTGTCCGGCCATGCCGCCGAAGAGGGCCCCGCCGGTGCGTAGCCCCTTTCACAGCGAGCAGGAGGCCTTCCGCTTTGTCCTGCTGCTGATACTCGCCCTGATCCCAGTCGTGCTCGCCGCGGTGCTCGGCCCGACGTGGCTCGCTGTCGTTGCGCTTGCGGTCATACTCGCCGCCCTCGCTGTGCGCGCGGCGCAGCTGCACATGCGCAAGCTCCGCGGCCTCGAGCTGCCGGTGAAGATGGCCCCCCCGCACGTGGGCTCAGCGGCAGAGCGTCGCGTCCTCGTCGTCGCCAACGACACGCTCAGCGAGGAGACGCTCCTGAGCGAGGTCGAGAGGCTGGCCTCCGTGCCCGGTGCGCACGTGCTTCTGCTCGTGCCCGCACTGATCTCTTCTGGAGCTCGCTTGACCGGCGCGGTCGATAGTCCCTTGGACCAGGCGCGCGTCCGCCTGAAGACGGCCCTTGACCGCGTCGGCCACGACCTCGTCGTCGCGGGCGAGATCTCAGAGGCGGACCCCGTCGAAGCCATCGAGGACGCGTTCGCCACCTTCGCGCCGGACGAAGTCATCGTCTCCACTCGCTGGGAGCGGGACGCGAGCGGGCTCGACCCGCGGCTCGCGGGTGTCGTGCGTGAGCGGTTCGCCGTGCCCGTCCGTCATCTCGTCTTCGAGCCCGGCTCCGCTGCGCAGGAGCCAGATAAGGACACCGAGGCGAGATATCGGCGCGAATTCGGCGAAGAAGCTGCCAGGAGGTTTGGACTGAAGACGCTCGCGGGTGTGGGGATAGTGGCTGCAGTGCTGATGTCGATGGCTGCGTTCATCCGAAGCGGCGAAAGACATGAAGCACGCACGGCATCCCAGGCCGCCGCTGCGATGGCGCTGCCGCCGGTGGCAAAGGTGGTCGATCTGTCGGTCATCCCGGAGTACAAGCGGGGTCCAGAAGGCGAAAAGCACGACGCCTTCACCACGACCGAACTCTTCGTCCGAGCGGGCCAGCCCCAGCAGCTGAGGATCGACAACACCGATGACGTGCCTCACAGCATCACCGCGCCGGAAGTGGGCGTCAACATCGTCGTGAAGCCCGGCACTCACACGTACACGTTGCTCGTAAAGCAGCAGGGAAGGTTTCTTTGGCTTTGCACCCTCCCATGCGACGAATGGGCGATGGAGCACCCGGGTTACATGAGCGGATACATCACCGCTAGCTAGAGCTTCCCCGCCAAGGGCGGCGCTAGCGGGTGCATCATGATCGCTGCTCTTGTGGAGAAGCAGTCGTCGAGCGCGGGGACGACGGGACGCCCGCAAAGCAATGTGATGTACGAGGCCTCCTTCTTGGCTCGGCCTTCGGTAACAACTGGTCGTGCCACCGAAGGGGGCCTCCTTCATCACAGTCCAGAGCGAACACTGGTGGGCGCCTCGGTAGCGGCGACCGCTTCGTCACGAAACCAGCAGCCCTCCGCCTGCAAGCCGGCTACCCGCTGATCGCCGCGAGGGCGGCGGGGCTCCGCGACTTCACGGGTTACGAAGCTCCCCACAGGCGCTCGGCGGTGTCCTCAGCCTGCTCGAGCATCTGCGGCGGCGCCGCGCTTGGCGGCGGCGGCGCCTATGTGCGGATAGATTCGCGCGAAGAATGGGTTGCTGACGCTTGGCTTGCTGCCATCGGCTGGCTCAACGATGGACCAGGCGCCCGACCGCGCCCATCAGCTCGGCGACCTGCGCATCCGGGTCCTTGGGGCCGCTTCCTTCCCCGAGCAGGCAGTGGCGGGTGTGGTCGTCGAGAAGCCCGAGCGCGACCTTGTCAAGACCTGCCTGGATCGCTGATATCTGGGTGAGGATGTCGATGCAGTAGCGATCCTCCTCGACCATCCTGGAGATGCCGCGCACCTGACCCTCGATGCGCGCAAGGCGTTTCTGCAGCTGATCCTTGGATGCGGTGTAGCCGCGTTCGGTTGACATCGTCTGAGGATACGAGCAAGAAGGGCGTTCGGGAAACCGTAGTTTACCCTCCACGGGTAGGGTAAAGCACCGATGTCTTGAGCCCTTGCCTGGGCCTAGACTGAGCGGCGAACAAACCGAGAGGAGCGCCACGATGTCCAAGAAGCTCAGCGCCAAGCACTACATGGCCTGCGCAGCGCTGTTGGTCGTCGTCTTGGCCGCGATCCTGGCAACCGGAGCCAGCGCTGCCTATCTGCTCCTGCCGCTCGCGTGCTTCGCGATGATGGCGGGGATGATGTGGATGATGATGGGCGGCATGGGGGGCAGCAACCAGAAGTAGCTCGCCGGCGATGGCGACGGGACACCCCACGGCCTGGCGACCGTGCTCCCCGAGTACGGTTCCGCGCGTCCGGGGATCGAACCCTGTACTGCCACGACGCCGCCGCGGCGGCAGAAGGGAGAGCCTGGATGTTCTACCAGCACAACATGGACACGGGCGCCTGGGTCTTCATGGTCCTCGCCAATATCGTGATCTGGGGGCTGATTATCGCCTTCATCATCTGGCTGGTGCAGGATCTGCGTACCCGCCCGTACCGCCACCACGTCGCCTCTGGTGCGTCGGCCCGCGAGATCCTCGATCGACGCCTTGCCAGTGGCGAGATCAACGTCGATGAGTATCAACGGCTGATAGCCGCTCTCGGAGAGCCGGCGGGTGAGCAGCCGCCCGGCACCGGACGTCCGGCCGGGGCACCAACCTGAAACCCCCTAGGGGTATACTCTAGTAAGTCTGACCCGGGCAAGACGTCGAGGAGCGAGTGTGTTCGACACGATCTGGCAGGGCCTGTCCAATGCGTTCCTGATGGCCTGGACGGTCTGGTGGGCGCTCGTACTCGGTTTCGCCATCTCGGCGATCGTTCAGGCGTGGGTCCCTCGTGCGCGCATCGAGAGCGCCCTCGGAGGCTCTGGGGCACGTCCGGTTGCGCTAGCCACCGCGTTCGGCGCGGCCTCCTCGTCGTGCTCCTACGCTGCGATCGCTATCGCCAAGAGCCTTTTTCAGAAGGGCTCTTCGGCAGCCTCCGCGCTTGCTTTCCAGTTTGCCTCGACGAACCTCGTCTTCGAGTTGGGGATCGTGATGTGGGTCCTGGTCGGCTGGCAGTTCACGCTCGCCGAGTTCGTCGGAGGCCTGGTGCTGATCGTGGTCATGACGGTGTTGCTGCGCCTGTTCGTCTCAAAGCAACTCGAGGAGCAGGCCCGCGAGCACGCGCAGGAGGCCGAGAGCGGTCACCAGCACCACACGGCCGGCGAGCACCTGAGCATGCGCGAGCGGCTGACCTCCGTCTCGGCGTGGTCGGACGTCGCGCACAACTTCCGAAACGACTGGTCGATGCTCTACAAAGAGGTCGCGCTCGGCTTCCTGCTCGCCGGCTTCATCGGGCTGCTTCCCAACAGCTTCTTCAACCGCCTTTTCATCACCGAAGCTCCGGTCGGCGTGAAGCTCATCGAGAACGCCATCGTTGGGCCGATAATCGCGGTCCTCAGCTTCGTGTGCTCGGTCGGCAACGTTCCCTTGGCCGCCGTGCTGTGGTCGGGCGGGATCAGCTTCGCCGGTGTGATCGCGTTCATCTTCGCCGACCTGATCGTCGTGCCGATCGTCCTGATCTATCGCAAGTACTACGGCGGGAAGTTCACGCTACGGATCGTCGCGCTGATGTTCGTGACGATGGTGGCCGCCGCGCTCATCGTGGATGGGCTGTTCAGCGCGGCCGGCCTGATCCCCCAGGTCCGCCCGACACGGGCGGACATCTTCAGCTCAGTCAAGATCGACTACAAGCTCGCGACCAACATCCTCGCACTGGGGATCTTCGCGGCCCTGTTCTCGCTCACGATGCGCCGTGGGGCGACCGACCCCGTTTGCGGGATGAAGGTCGACAAGGACAAAGCGGTGCGCAGGGTCCGCGACGGCCGCACGCACTTCTTCTGCTCGGAGCACTGCGCCGCGTCCTTCAAAACGCAACCAGAGCTCGGAGGGGCGGTGCGTGACCACGCCCCTATGCGCCCGCCCGCCGCGCATCAGCACTGACGGCCAACGTCCGCCGCGTGTCTTCTCCATTCGAATACCCGTGGGTGGTAGAGGTAGGAACTACGGGCCCGTGACCGGCAGTTTCCCCGGTTGTGGGCCGCCTCGCACCGCGCCTAGCATCACCACATGCGCTCCGAAAGCCGATCCCTCACCTGCCGCCGCGCGCCGACTGTGGTCAAGCACGCGTCGATCCCGATGCTGGTTCTCAGCATCGTGATGCTCGCCTCAGCGGCACCGCTTGCCTCTCGGGCTGCCGCATCCGCTTCAGAGGAACAACAGGGCGCCCAGCTGCTTGATTCGCTGCGGTCAGGCAAGCACACGTGCTCGAGCCTGTCCTCGTCGCAGTTCGAGCTGATCGGCGAGTACATGATGGGCACGATGCTCGGATCCACCGCCGCACACGGAGCCATGAACGCCCACATGACCAAGGCCATGGGCGCGGCAGGCGAGTCAAGCGCACACGAATACCTCGGCCGGCGCTTCGCCGGTTGCACGACCGGCGCTGCGCCCAGAGCCTATGGCTACATGATGGGGATGTGGGGCTCCTATGCAGGCCCCCACAGCGGCGGAGGTAGCGGCGGCGCGGTGGGCCCGGGGATGATGGGCGGCTCCTACCGATCCAACTCGTCCGCCAGCGGCGGCGGCTGGTCTACCGCTGACACGGTGATCGTCGCGCTCATAGGGCTCGCACTGGCGGGCGCCGGCGTCGCCCTGCTGGCCCGCGCGCGCCGCCGGCGCAGTCCCGATCCGCCGGACATCCTTCGCAGCCGGCTCGCGAAGGGCGAGATCACCCCGGAGGAGTACGACCGCACGCTGCGGGCGCTCGGAGGCACACCCTGAGCATTCAGGCCCTCTGGAGTGATTCGAGCGGCGCCTGACCCGCGGGCGCAGCCGCGCGTGGGAGGCTTCACGCGATGAGCGCCCGGCAGCACACGTTCCTGTTCGCGGACCTCGCCGGCTACACGGCGTTGACCGAGGCGCACGGCGATGCGTTCGCGGCCGATGCCGTAGCCGAGTTTGTCGCCGGCGTCCGCGGCCTGCTGCCCGAGTACGCGGCTGAAGAGGTCAAGACGATCGGCGACGCGATGATGATCCGGGTGCCGGATCCCACCGACGGGGTGCGCCTGGCCGTGCGTATCATCGAGGAGGTAGGCCGGCGCCATGGCGCGCTTGCGGTCCGTGTCGGCCTTCACATTGGAACGGCCGTCGAACGTAATGGCGACTGGTTCGGTGCCGCCGTGAACGTCTCCGCACGGGTCGCGAGCGCCGCTGTGCCAGGAGAGGTGCTCATGACCGCTGCGATCCGGGCAGGCACGCGCGGCGGGGTCGACGGCTATCAGCTCGAGCGGCGCGGCCCGCGAACCTTCAGGAACGTCAGCGAGCCCGTCGAGCTCTACGCGCTGACGCTCGCAGCCCAGAACGACACCGCGCACCTGGTTGGTGGACAAAAGCGCGCAGCTAAGCCGCAAGCGGAACGACTAGCGCCCGGGCAGCGCAGAGGAGAGCTTGGCGAGGATCGTTAGATCAGCGTTCGGGCAGACGCGCTCCAGGCCCTTCAAGCGAGCGTCGAGCACGAATGAACGCTGGAGAGGGTAGGCCTTGACCCCCGGTAGGCAAACTGGCACTCGCCGATCGGGCAAATGGCAATAGGGACAGCGGGCGGATCGCTCCCAAGCGGTCCGCTACCCTCCGAGGTTACTGTGGCGCGTCGCATTTCGATCGCTGTGCTGACCGGGCTGCTCGTGCTAGTGGCGGCTGGCTGTGGATCGAGCGCCGTAGTGCCCGCGGGTCTGACGATCTCCTACCCCGGTCTGCAGACCGGCCAGCCACCCTGGCCAGCCGAATACAAACACCTCGCTCAGCGGCTGCGCAAGCTCGGCCTTCCGCCAGGTGGCAGTGAGAAGTTCCACCACCACGCGCTGCTGCACATCTACGTGGACGGCCTGCTGGTTCCGCTCGCGGCGAACATCGGGCTCGACCCCGCCAAAGGCCTCGAGTCGAGCCTGCATACGCACGACCACACCGGCGTCATCCACATGGAGGCTCCGCACCCGTACAACTACACCTTGGGCGACTTCTTCGCGGTCTGGGGCGTGAAGTTCGGCCCCGGGCAACTCGGCGGCCTGACCGGATACGGCGGCGACAAGCTGCACTTCTACCTGAACGGGCGACCGCTGAGCAACCCGGCCGCACATGTCCTTCAGAACAACGACAACATCGTGATCGGCTACGGCCCCGACAGCAGCTTCCCGCACGCTCCGAGCACGTTCCTGCTCAAAGAGGTAGAGGGCAAGGGCGGCGGGGCGCTCCCCTGCACGAGCGCTCCCGCCGGCAAGAAGGGCACCCCGTGCGTAGCGATCAAGTCGCCCGCCAGCCCGACCCCTCAAAAGAAACGTTGAACGCCACGCCGCGTTGAGACCACGAGCCGTGCCTCGCCGCTCCGGCCGGGGCTCTCGCGGCCTCTGATCGTGGCTCACTCAAACCGGATCGGGGTGCACCCGTCGCAAAACCTCGCCGGACGAAACTCAGGCGTCCCCTCCGCGATGCGCGAGACGCTCGCTCAGCTCATGGCGAAGCAGTAGTCTCGAGAGCCGGGGCTCGGACGAGTGTTTGTCGTCCAAACCGGTCGCCCGACCCGACGGTCAGCAGACGCTCGCGTGGCGCACAAAGCGGGTGCAATGTGTGACCAGCAGCTCTAGTGTTCGCGAGAGCCAGTCATCGTAGCGGCGCGGCAGGGTGCGGCCCGGCGCCCGCTGGCCCCCCGTAGATGTAGCCGCTCGCTGCGCGCGCGTCTTCCCAGTGTTCGTGAACCTGCAGCCGTGGACTCCAAGGCGTGGAGCGCCAGTTGGAATCATCGAGCAGGACTCGAGAGCCTGAGATCGCGGCTACATAGGCGACGTGACCCGGCGATCCGGGAGTGTTGGGCACATAGACGGCGATCGCCCCGAGCGTGGGCCGCGAGCCCTCGGGGACTCGACCGCTAGCCGCAGCCAGCCATTCCCGGGCGGCGCCGTGGACGACGCCCACGAGGTCGGGTCGGCGCCCGCCGGCATACCAGGTGCACTCTCCGGCGGGGAACGGGTCGTTGGCGAAGCAGACGCCCTGGCTGTCACAGGACTCGCCAGGCGGGGCCGGCTTGGCCACAGCAGAGTCCCCAAGGAGGGCTCCTGAGCGCCGCGCGAAGCCCATTTCGCCTTCGTACCAGGCGCCCGCCCATCGCGCGCCTTCGCGGCAGATGGCCGTGAACTTCCACACTCCGTTCGGCGGGTGCAGGGGGGCTCTCCAGCGCCACACCGCGCTTCCCAGACGACGGCTCGGCAGCGTCTTCTCGAAGCGCGCGGCGCTGATCTGCAGCGCGCATCTGGTCGTCGCCGGAGCGGACGCCGCCACCGTGAGCACGTCGACCGGACCCGCTTTCGCGTCTGCGCTCACACGCAGGCCGACATTGAAGGGCAGTGCCGCCCGGCTCGCGCGTGCTGTCGGGGCCACTGCCAAGCACGCCAGCAACGTCGCCAGCAGCAGGTGCGCCCCGAGTTCGCCGATGCGGCTGTCCATGGCCATGATCTTCTCATCACACCACCAGGCGCGAGGCACACGCTCGCTTGCGGAACCTAGCGTGCGAGAGAGACCCGGTAGCGAACGTAAACAACACGACAGGCAAAGGTCCCTGTCGCGACCACCTCCAGACTGATGCGGTCGTCCAGCTCCGGGAAGTAAGGGGTGCCGCCGCCCAGGACGACCGGGCAGATGAAAAGCCGGTACTCGTCGATGAGGCCCAGCTTTATGCAGGTGGAAGCCAGGCCAGCGCCGCCGACGGCCAGGTCCTTACCCGGTTGCTCCTTGAGCTTGGCGACCTCGTCGCCGACGCTGTCCCCGAGCAGCCGGGCATTGCCCTCCACTCTCTCGAGGGTCCTCGAGAAGACGATCTTCGGCAGCGCCTTCCAGATGCGCGCGAACTCGAGCAAGTGCTCAGCGGCCGACGGGTTCTCCTCCGCGGCCTCTCAGTAGAGCATCGTCTCGTAAAGCCGCCGTCCGCAGAGATGCGCACCCAACTCCCCGGTCTGCCGGTTGTGGAACCGATGCAGTTCCTCGTCTGGCGTCGACCAGTCAATCTCTCCATCGCGCCCAGCGATGAAGCCGTCCAGTGACACTGTCATCGAGTAGATCAGCTTTCTCATCACGGTCGTCCTCGGTGCCCCTCGCAGGCGCCACTCTGGCGCTCATCGATCAGACAGGGGTTGTGGCATCGTAGGCGATGCTGGTGGTAGTCCTCATCCTGCTCGTCATCTCCGCCAGGTGCACATCAAAGTTGGTCCCCGGCAATAGAGGCTTCGTTGTGCGTCTCACGCTACGGCACCAAGTGAGAATTCTGCGTCCACCGCTTGTTCGCCTCGCCGCGGAGCGACGATTTGCGTCCAGCCGCTCGTTGTCGAGGTAATCGTCGCGCTACCGGAGATTACCTTCCAATAGGGTGTGTAATGGATACGGACGACGAGCTTGCCCGCACGGATGACTCGGATCCTGAAGCCATCTCCGTCCACACTGGTCAGGTATCCCGGACCAGTCGCGAGTGGCCTCGCGCCGCGTACTTCGTATATATGCCAGCTGGTGGTATGCATCACTAGGCGCAGGAACTTCAGTCCGTTGCGTAGGAGAGAAGCCTCCTGAATGCTCGAGAAGTCCAGCGGCGCGTTTGGCAGCAGCACAAACTGCACCCCGTTTTCGAGCAGCCAACTGTGATACGCAAACGGCGTGAGGGGCGCTTCGTAGAACAACGGGTTGTATCTCGTGTCGAGCTGACGATCCCATCCGCGGGCGAGCAAGAAGTGCTCTCCGAGTATCGTCGCGTCCCAGTGCGAGCTCGTGAACGCCTCCTCGATACGCGTTGGCTTCCCGCGCGTGCGACTCTCCAGATAGCGGATCGCCGGTAGGTAGAAACGGTAGCTGCTCGAGGGGCTCAGCGATGCCTGCACGGACTGGGCTACAGGACCATTGAGTTGCCAGATCACGAGCGCGGCGCTAGCGAGCGCGAGGATGCCGGCTGGGATTCGACGGCTACCACTTACAGGATGGAGTCGGGAAGATTGACGCACCTGCCCATGAGTCAATCTGGCATTTGCGAGGACGCGGCGAACATCATCCAGACTTACGTGCCCGACGATCGCCGCCGGTGCGAACAAGATGCCGAATCGTACGGCGTTGCTGCCCATCGGGGTGCGCAGGAAATATGCGATTAGTAATGCCAATAGATAGAGCGCCGCGGTGTATCGCACCACCCGCTCTCCGGGTGGAACCAGAAGGAGGACGGTGATACTCGCTCCTGCCGCCGCGAGCAGCGACGTCATGGCAAATGGCTCGTAGCCCGCTTCCGGGAAGAGCAGTAGAATCATCGCCGTAAGACCGATGGATGGGAGCGCGAGAACAGCGGCCCGAGCGGGCGCCCGGTTGGCGAGCAGATCGGCAAACGCGGCGAGCGCCAGGAACGCGGCAGCCACCGGGCTCGTCGCGGCACAGGCAAGCGAGAACACCGCGCACCACAAGCGCTGTCCGCGCATCACGCTGAAGACACTTGCCAACGCGAAGGTGATCCCCACCGCGAAGGCGACTCGTCCAATGAAGAGGTCCCCCGTGGCACCGAGAACGAACAACATCGTCGCCAAGGGCACTCTTAACGACCGATGCTCACGGACGATCTGCCAGAAGAGCGCCGTAGAGGAAGTGACAGCCAGTACACCGGTGATGCGCACGCCAAGTAGCGTGGCCACCGGCGGGAAGATCAGGCTATAGCTCGGAAGATAGTGGCCGCCATACCAATTGTTGTCCCATAGCGAGAAGCCGTCCGTGGAGAACAGGTGGACCCGAAACCTCAGTGCCGCAAGATCGGGACTCGGGGGATACCAGAGCACCCACATCAGCAAGCAGGCGCAGAGCAGCAGAAAGGGCGCAAGCAGGCGAGGTCTCGTGTAGCTGGAGTGCACCCCTCACCCAACCAGCAGGCTACTGGCCGCGACGAAGATGATGGCCAGGAGAAAGCCGGCAAGGACCGAATTGAGGACGTCTGCGAGGCGCACCTCCAAGAACACACCGATCACCAGTAGCCCCAGCACCTGCACAGGCAGGCACCCTCGCGGTGCTCACGAGACGGGCGCTGGTTGATAGAGGCGATGTCATTCCTTGGGCGTCAGCACGTAGATCCGGGCGGGCGGAACCGGCTCGAAGGAGAACACCGACCAGGACCGCCCACGGTAGGTGACGGTGCCGCCGAGCGGGAGCCTCGCCGGACCGTGACTGCCCGCGAGCTGCCTTGAGCCGGCACGAACGAAGGCCACGCCGTTGGTTGTCAAGCGGACTAGGTCAACGAGGTCCTTGTAGTGGGGTGAGAGCGGCTTGAAGCGGGCCGCGATGTGGGCCGCGACGCTTCCCCAGGCCGCGCTGCGCACCATCGTGCAGCTTCCGCTTGCATCGGCCGGTTCCTTCGTGAACAGGGCTACCTGGAGAGAGCCACTGGGGAAGGCCCCAGCCTGCATCACGTTCTCACGATATGTGCTCCCGGCGATGGTTACCGTCGCCCCTGTGCTCACCCGGCGCGGCGCCGGCTTGAGCGTTCCCATCAGGAAGGAGCCGTCGCGGTAGATATCGACCGGGGCGCCGATGAAGCGGCTCACGAGCTTGACGTAGCCGACGTCGTCCTGGATCGCCATCACGTAGCTGCCGACCACGCGGCCATGCCATTTGAGCGTCCCGGTGACCGGTGCGATGATGTACGGCCCGCCGACGTCGGCGACGACCTTCCCCGGCTTCAGTACGCGCAGCCGGACGATGTGCCAGTGCGGGGCGTAGACGAGCCCGTGGACGGCCGCCTGGACAGCCGCCGGGTTGGGGCCGGCCATCGCGCTGAGCAGTGCCTGGGAGCCGGTGACGTGGCCGATGTCGGCCCTCACCTCACGGCCGTGGAGCTCGCCGACGTAGATGTGGCGCGCGGCTGCCAGGTCGACGGCGGAGATGGCGGCGGCGCTGGCGGCGCCGCAGGCTTCTGCACCAGAGCGGCGGGCGGGTCTGACTGCGGCCGAGGCCCGGGAGGCGCCGTCGCGGTCGGCGTCAATCGTGAGGCTAGCGACCAGGCCCGCAGCCCCTGTGATCACTGTGGTGAGTATCGCGCGCCGTACCTTCGGGCGTCTCGATGAGAAGCGCACGACCTTAAGGTTGGGCCATCAAACTAAGCGCGAACTCACGGCCGGGTGAGAGGTTCCACATCTGTCCCGGCGCGGCTGTCGCCTGTGGAACGCCGACCGAGTCCTCGTCCTTTCGGTTGAAACGAGCGCCCCGATGACCGGCTCCAACTGTTTCGCTTAGGACGACGTTGAGCAGCCCGAGCTGCCGCCGGCGAGACGCCTGCTTCGGCCCGGCGTAAGCGAGCGTCTACGGAGTCTGGGTCAGAACGATCGAGGGCCGTTCCATGCCGACACCGGGCCGATCGGCACACGCGTACCTCGGCGACCTGGCGCTCGTCGCCCGGCCGCGCTTCGCGGATCTGCACGCCGCCGAAGCTGCCCCGTGCAGGTGGAACAGGCCGCTGGGGCCGATCGCGAAGTGGTCGGCGGGGAAGTCCTCCCGGGAGAGCGCGCCGGCGACGTTGGCGCTGGCATTGGAGAAGTCGCGCCTGGGCAGGCCGTCGACGAGCTTCACCGATATCCAGCGGGCTGCCAGCGGGCGCCCGCGCGCTCCGAGCCTCACGCGCAGGATGCCGCTGTCGTCGAGCATCCCGCCGCCGGCGAGGGTGTGGTAGCCGACGAAGTTGCCCAGCGAATAGGCGATCAGATGGCCGTCGTCGCGCTCGATCCCTCGGATGACGTGCGGCCCCGAGCCGAGGACGATCGAGGCTCCGGCTCGTATTACGGCGTGGGCGAAGGCGCGCGCGTCGCCCCGGTCCTCGCCGAGGTAGTACTCGCTGCCCCGGGGGGTGTGCGCGCGGTCGGCGCCCTCGGCGCCGGCATGAATAATCACGACGACGAGGGAGGCCATCCGCGCGGCCCGCTGGACCAGCCGCCTGGCGGCCGGGATGTCGAGCAGGTTGGCGTCGTAGTCGTAGGGCGCGAAACCGACGAAGGCGATACGCCGGCCCCGGACGCGCAGGATTGTGATCTGCCCGGGCAGGCCGGTGAACGCCACCCCGGCCCGACGCAGCGCGCCGATCGTCTGGCGCCTGCCCGACGGCCCATAGTCCATCGAGTGGTTGTTCGCCTGGTTGACGAGGTCGAAGCCGAAGCTCTTCAGCTGCCCGGCGACCGAGGGCGGCGCCTGGAAAGCGAAGCAGACGCTGGTGTTGGCGCCGCCACACTTGGAGGCGCCGCCTCGGGAGAGGGTGCCCTCGAGGTTGCCGAGCGTCAGGTCGGCACTGCCGAACGTCCTTCGCAGCGGCGCGAGCGCACGGGCGAGGCCGCCGGGCGGGAGGCCAAGCTGCGAGCTCAGCGCGATGTCGCCGACCCACTGGAGGGTGATTGGTGCTACGCGCGGAGCTGTGCCGTGCGCTTGGGCGCTCGCGGGGAGCAGCGCACAGGCGAGGGCGAGCAGGAGGGCCGCGGCGGCGAAGTGCGGGGTGGGCGAAGCCGCACGAGCGGTGACCGCTGTCCCGCCGCGTCGACTGTGCGAATTATCGCCACGCATCTCAGTTCCACCGCCCAGGCGCTCGTTTTGCGCCGGAATTGGGGGCACGCGTCCGCCGGCCCGCGGCAGTCATCCGCGTATGCGGTACACGTCGCCGCCGGCGTAGAAAAGCTCCGGGAAGCGCCGCAGCGACCCTCCGCTCAGGATCGTGAGGGTGCCATTTCCCTTCGCCTGAGGCGGCGCCAGCGACAACCGCGCTTGGCCCGAGGCGTCCGCGAACGCTCGAACCGGAGTTCCGTACGCGGGAGCTAGCGTAACCCGGTCACCGTGACCAAGACCAGTGACAAGGATCGAGTCGTCGCTGGTGATCCAGAAATCCTGGAACCGAGCCAGGTAGTTGATCTCAAGTGCTTGGACCTCAAGATAGGGCTGGAACGGCGGGACGATCCGCATCTTCAGCCGGTTCGATGCGTATACGACGCGGTTGCCGAAATAGACGATGTAGCTCGAGCGGCCATCGGTGCACAACGTAATGTCCTGACTGACAAGCGCGGTGGGAGATGGCGGCGCCGTCCACAGGATGGTCGTCGTGGCGTCGGCGATGTGGCCCTCCGCGTAGCCCACCTTCCAATGGGTGCTCCCGGCGTTGGTCGCGCTGGCGACCAACACGTAGTTGATGTCCCCAGTTCGCTTGGTAGTGCCGGTCTGGACCGCGAACACCGCCTCCCCAGTCTGCGACCTCGACATCACGTTACGGCGCTCACGCGACATGCGCACATGGAACACGCTGCTGGCTGGGTAGGCGGCCCGTGTGACCGCGAAGAAGCCCTCCCATGTCCCCGGCTGGTGACGACCAACGCCGATGTGGAGTCCGTCGGCCTGCACGCTCGCCCACGAATTAGCGGGCGGCGCGGAGCCGTTCAGCTCGAAGTCCTTCAGCAGAGCTGCCGTCGGCGATTCGCTGCGGAAGCCATAGTCGAGCAGCAAACCGTTCCTCTCTCGCACCAGGCCGGGTTGGAGGACCGTCCCCGCGATTGCCGACGCCGACTCCCAGCCAGCACCGCCACAGCCAGGTGTGAAAAGGGCCGTCGCGAGGTGCCCGCGGAAATAAGGACTACCGGAGACCATTTACGGACATGCTACGACCGGTCCGTGGTCGGCTGAGACAGAGGAGTGCTTCCCGCTTCCCGGGTCGACGCCTATGCCGATACCTGTACGGCACCTACTTGAGGGGATCCGTGATCGGCCCGGGCAGACGCTTGTAGACGGCAAAGAAGTCACGGTCGTCGGAAACCAGGTAGCGATGGGGCGACTGGTTCGGCTGGGGCTCGACCATCCTCGGGACGAGCCCGTGGTGGCGGGTGTAGGTGATCAGCGTGTGCCAGTCGGGGTTGATGTCCAACTCCATCGCCCGCACGGCGCCGATGTGCTGGAGGATCTTCGCGATGCTGATCACCGTCTGGCCTTCGGCCGCGACGAACATGAGGTTGCCGCGACGATCGATGCCGACGCCAGTGCGCCACACCCGGGTGACGCCGCCGAGCGTGAACCCCCATGCCGGGCTGTTCGGATCTTCGTTCAACTCGGGGTTGAGGCGCCCGTTCCAGACGATCGGAGCGAGGCTCTGGCGCGCCCATGCGACTTCCGGTCCGGCGTTCGGGCCGCCCCTCCACTTGACGATCTCGACCCGACCGTCGCGGTACCCGAGCAGCGTGGCTTTGCCGTCCTTGAGCGGCTCGTTGACGTGGCCGTTGACGTTCGAGCCGTTTTGGCCGTCTTCGTAGGTGAAGCCGCCGTTAAACGTGGCGAGCAGGCGCCAGCGCCCGCTGTAGGGCACCATCATCGGCCCCCGGACGGCCGCGTTCGGCGGCTCGTAGCGGCCCGGGTAGTACCCGATCGCGGTGCGCGTGTGGTCGAACCAGGCCACGTAGGCGAGAAGCTCTGGATACCCGGCTTCGGGACGGAAGGTCGCCACCAGCACCGGTGGACCGCCCTCGATCGACGGCCCGGTCGGTTTGAATACCCCTTCGCCAGGCAGCGGGTGGGCGAAGACCGGCCTGATCGGCGGTGGCCAGGCGGCGGCCTTCGTTAGCCGCGGCCGCGGCAGGTTCAGCCCGACCGCCGGCAGGCTCTTCGGCGCCGGTCCGCCCTTCTTCGGTGCGTTCGCGTTGTAGTAGACGTGCTCGATTTCGTCGACCAGCGAGTTGCCGAACGGCACCTTCGCCCTGACCCACTCGACGCTGCGCGCCTCGAAGCGCATGCTCGTCGGCTCGAGCATCCAGATCGCGTAGGAGACGACGGCCCAGCACAGCAGGCCGAGGAAGGGCGTGGCGAACAATAGGCGTCGTCGTCGTCTGCGCTTGGCGGCAGCCTCGCGGCGACGCTCGCGGCGCGCCTCAAGGCGGACGAGCGGATCCGATCCCCCCGCTGAGTCAGCCGCATCCGGCGAATCGCTCACGCCGGGAAGAGGGCTGTCACCGGCACCGTCAGGCATGTCCTCAAGCACATCTCGGCCGCCGGGGTTGTGCGGTCGGTGCACGACCAGAATTATCCCCCACGCCATAAGCGCGCCATTAGCGTGTGGTGAGAATGCCCTCATCGACCTCGCTGGGGTCGAGGCGCACGCCTGCTTTCGCGCTGGGTCGGTCGGGGCCGTCGTGTTCGCTAGGTTGGGCTGACCCGCCGCGGGAAAGGTGTGGCCGTGCCGACGATGACCAAGGAGATGACATGAAGGCAGTGCGGTTCGACGAGTACGGCGGGGTCGATGTGCTTCAGGTGCGGGAGGTCGAGGATCCCGTTGCCGGGCCGGATCAGGTGCTGGTGGCCGTCAAGGCAGCCGGGATCAACCCCGGTGAGATCGCGATCCGCGAGGGCCGTCTTCATGAGCGCTGGCCGGCGACGTTCCCCTCAGGAGAGGGCACTGATCTTGCTGGCGTGGTGCAGGCGATCGGCGCCGGCGCGAGCGCGTTCGCTGTCGGAGACGAGGTCGTTGGCTGGACCGAGGAGCGCGCGAGCCACGCCGAGCTCGTCGTGGCTCCAGCCGATCAGATGACGGCCAAGCCGGCGTCCGTCTCGTGGGAGGTGGCGGGGTCTTTGTTCGTCGTGGGGCTCGCCGCCTATGCGTCCGTTCAGGCGGTCGCTCCTCGGGTCGGCGAGACGGTCGTGGTCTCGGCCGCGGCAGGCGGCGTAGGCTCGGTCGCCGTCCAGCTGGCGCGGCGTACCGAAGCGAGGGTGATCGGGCTGGCGAGCGAGCAGAATCACGACTGGCTGCGCCGCCACGACATCGTGCCGGTGGCCTACGGCGACGGGCAGGCTGCGCGGATCCACGAGGCGGCCGGCGGCAAAATCGACGCGTTCATCGACACCTTCGGCCGTGGCTACGTCGACTTGGCGGTCGGGCTGGGTGTCGCTCCGCAGCGGATCAACACGATCGCCGACTTCGAGGCGATGCAGCGACTCGGGGTCCACGGGCAGGGCACCCACGCGATCGCCACTGCCGCCCTGCTCGCCGAGATCGTGGGCATGGTGGCCGACGGAAGCCTTGAGATACCGATTGCCCGTACCTTCCGACTGGAGCAGGTTCGCGACGCCTACCGCGAGCTGGAAAGGCGGCACAGCCACGGCAAGATCGTGCTGCTGCCCTGAGCTGTGCACTCCAACTGGCTGGCCCGGACGCTCGCTCGACCACGGGAGCAGTCGCGCGAGCCGAGACTTGGGATCCACCGGCCCCGCGCCTTCGACGCACGCCCTCCGTCTACGCAGAGCGCTCGGCCGAGTCCCGCCATCGCTTGAGACTGCGGCAAACGGCGAGGCAGATCCACCAGGGAAGGTCTGTGTCCCTGCCTCGCACGAGCTTGAGCCGAAAGGTTCCGTCAGGACGCTGGACTTCGCGTAGTCGAATCAGAGCCGTGTTGATTGTGGGGGTCTCGAGCCCAAATCCAAGACGCGACAGGGAGTCGAGGGCCGATACGACGTCCGTGAACCAGAACGGGAACGACACCCGCTCCCAGTAGCTGGCATCGCCTCTGTCGCCGTAGGAGTCCTTCCGGTAGAGCCGCGCCGCAAGGAACTCTCCCGCTCTGCGGGCCTGGGCGGACTTGCGCCGGGCCGAGTGGGCGGCGAAGGCCCGCAGCACCATGCCAGTCACCAGATGGGAGGACGGTTTCGACGTGTCGGGCGAGATCGGCTCGGGGTAGCGCCGGACGTTCGTGAACTCCGAGAAGGGGATGCCCACCGTCCTCACCGGGATCGCCCAGCCGCCGTCGCTCTGACGCATTGCCAGCAGCCACCGGAAGCCGCTCGCGATCCGTGGGTCCCGAGGGTAGCCGGCCTTCACGAGCACCTCCATGAGGGCGCCTACGTAGGTCGTCGCGTACTGGTTGCCATAGGTGCCCCGAAAGTCTCCCTCCGCAGTCTGGAAGGAGAAGAGGAAGTCCGCCGCCCGTTCGATTGCCGGGTGCTCCCTTGTGAAGCCGAACTTCTCCACGAGCGTCCCGGCCTGTCGGAACGTCTCGAGCTGGTCGTAATTCCTCTGGGAGCGCACGTGGGGCTTGCCGCCCGGATATCGCCAGGAGCCGTCGGGCCGCTGCACCCGAACGATCCCCTGGGCCTCGGGGAGCCGCCACAGCGTGGAAACCGGATCCGTCTCCTGATCCAGGAGGTCCCGTCTCGCGAAGAAGGAGATCGCCACGTTTCCCGATGACGCCAGCAGCGGCACAGAGTCCACCTTGAGCAAGCGCTCCTTGGACATCGCCTGCGGTATCCCGGCCACTGTCATTGCGCGTGGCTCATTTGGCATTGAGGGTCGAGGATAAGCATCCGCACCCCCTGACCGCTGCCTTCGCGGGACGGGTGAGCGTCCGAGCGCATTGTCGTCCCAAAGGACTACAAGCGTGTCGGCCTTTCGTCCATACGCGCCTGGACGCTTCAAGCGACGGGCGCTGGGAGCCGAACCTCCTGGCATACCCAACCAACCTGAAAAGGGCAAACCCGTCGTGAGGCGGGGACGCAAAGCTAGAGGTCTCCCTGGAGATAGCTCGGCTGCCACTGAAAGCCTGGAGGCTTCCAATGGCCCCAATTTGGTCACGACTCAAATCACCCGGTAGGCCGGGTGGCTCCTTCGCCGTACTGGGCGGAACCGTCGCAGGACTCGCCCTCGCCGCTTCATCAGCCGTTCTGCCGGTTGCCGCCGCCGCGGCGGCCACCGCAACCAGCTGCCCGGAAACCACGCTGGTGCAGCCCTTCCTCAAATGGTCAGACTCTGGCTACTACTCGCTTATGGCCGGTGGCAGCTTCGAGACCGGCGAAGCCGGATGGACGCTTTCCGGCGGGGCGAAGGTCGCCTCCGGCAGCGAGACCTTCGCGGTCACGGGAAAACTGGGAAAATCGTCCCTGGGTCTCCCTGAAGGTGCGAGCGCGCAGTCGCCGGACATCTGTGTTGAACCGAACGATCGCACCTTCCGGTTCCTCGCACGGAGCGAAGGCGCCTCGGCGACGGTCGCCGTGAAGGTGGTCTACGAAAACTCCACCAAGAAGACCAGCGTGACGCTCACGAAGTCGGGGACTGTGAGCAGCAGTTGGGCGCCATCGCCGATCCTGGAAACCGGAGTACCCGCGTCATCGATGGTCTCCGGCGGCGTCGCCCACGTGTCCGTCAGCTTCACGGCCACCAAGGGAACGGTGCGTATCGACGACGTCTACCTCGACCCGCGCATGCGTCGCTAGGTACCGAAACACCAACAGAAATCAGAGTCGCTCAGGGCAAACCCGCCGTGAGGCGGGGACGCAAAGCCAGGGATCTCGCCGAGATCGCCCAGCTGCCGACCTCAATCCAAGATGGCGCGTATTTCGCGACATGACACGGAGGTCCTGAGAATGTCCAACGCAATCACTACCCGTAAAGCAGGAAAGATCGCAGCTGCCCTCATCAGTACCGGGCTGCTCCTTGGCGCCGTTCCCGCAGTGGCCGGCGCGGCGTGCCAGATCGGTGCCACATCCAACCCATTCGCGAAGTTCGGCGACACCGCCGCATACGCATCGCTGGCGGGGGGCTCGTTCGAGTCCGGCGCCCCGGGCTGGTCGCTGTCCGGCTCGACAGTGGTCAGCGGCAACGAGAGCTACGGCGTCGCGGGCGGTTCGCATTCGCTCGCGATACAGCCCACAGGGGTGGCCGTTTCCCCGACGTTCTGCGTGAACACCGCAGAGCCGTCGTTCCGCTTCTTTCTCCGTCAGACGAGCGGAAGCTGGGCAGTGCTGAACGTGGTGCTCCGCTGGACGGACTCCAGCGGAACAAGCCACGACACGACGGTGGGATCGCTGCAGACCGGCACCTCCTGGCAGGCGAGCCCGGTGCTCCAGCTCGCCACCACGCTGCCGCTGACGACGTCCGCGAGCGCGATCAGCGCCAAACTCGTGTTCAAACCCGAACAGTACGGGGGAGCATGGGCGATCGACGACGTCTACGTCGATCCGCACAGCCGGTAGCAAATTCAAAGGTCGGCGGCACGCAGCTCGTGCCGCCGACGGCTGGGAGTGAGCGGCACTGCGCCGCCGCTCCCGAGCCCTACTCTTGCAAGCCGAGCGTGTCGAGCACCTGGATCCAGTCGCCCTGTCCGACGAGGAATTCATTTTCCTCGATCCTCGTTTCCAGGCGGATCGTGCGTGCGACGATGCCGGCGTCGGCTCCGCGCTCGTATGGAGCCAGTAGGTGCGACGGTATTGCCTTCGGTTCGATTGCTTCCACCCGCTCAACGAGGCTGATGGTCGCGGCGGGGACGACCTGAAAGCCGCTTTCCTTCCACGAGCGCACGTCCGCACAGAGGTCGGGAAGAGGCACGGTCGCCAATTCGTGCAGGTTTCTGGCATACGTCTGGGCGGCGCGCGTGAGCGCACGGTTGCTCCAATGCAGGCGGCCCGCAAGGTTCGTGAAGGTGCGGATCGGTCCGGCGTCGGCCCCGTATGAAAGTGACCACAGCGCGACGACCACGTCGTGGCTTATCGGCTGCGATGCTTCGTTCTCGGGGGAGTCGGCTCCGATACGGGGGCATTCATGCGCGAGTTTGCTGTTGAGGCGCTCGATCTTCGCCTGCCCTACACCGATCCGCGCCACACTGGCCTGGGCGAGCGCGTAATTCGCCTTGATGTAGGCGTGCGTGGCGGCCACGTCCTGAGGCGTGGCGATCGCCGATGCAGGCGCCATCCCAAGCACCAGCGCGGCAAAGAGCGTGGAGAGAGCGCGCATCCCAACGCAAGCGTAGCCACAAACCGCCACCGCGTGCGGCACCTCAGCGGTCCGGGCTGCTCGCCCGCTGTCACGGCTATCAGCTCGCCCAGCGATTCTCGGATGAGCTGCAAGAAGGCCCTATGCGGCGCTTTGAACGAGGTCGTGCTCGAAGGCCCAGACGGTCGCGGCGGCTCGGCTGCCGACGTCGGCCTTCTGGTAGACGTGCTGCACGTGGTGCCCGACGGTCTTTGCGGAGATGCCGAGGCCGTCGGCGATCATCTGGTTGGTCTGTCCGCGCGCGAGGGCCAGGAGCACTTCGAGCTCCCGTGGCGTCAGGCCCGCCGGCAGCTCGCGCGGTCGCTTCGGGACACGGTGCCCCGCAGCGCCGAGCACCGCGTCGACGGCCACCGGGTCAAGCCGTTCCTCCTCGGCCTCGCGCAGGAGCTCAGCTTCGGCGGCCGGGGCGTCGAGCGCCGGCCGGTACGGCCGCGCCTCGCGCATGGCGGTGTAGCAGTCGGCGGCGGCGAGGATGCGGGCGGGTTGGTCGAGCGCCGGCCCGCGGGTGCCGCGGTGGTAGCCGGACCCGTCGAGCCGCTCGTGGTGGGAGCCTGCCAGAAGCCCGATCGAGGCCATCGCCGGGGACTGGGCGAACGCCCGCTCGCTGAAGTGCGGGTGCAGTCGCACGCGCTCCCATTCCCCGAACCCAAGGGGTCCCGGCTTCTCCCAGATCGCATTGGACACGCCTACACGTCCGAGGTCGTGCGCGAGCGCGGCACGCCGCAGGAGCGTGACCGAAGCAGCCGGTAGGCCGATGCGCCAGGCGGCGGCCTCGGTGAGCTCGGCCACGCCGGTCGAGTGCTCGCGAAGCCACGGCGACTTGAGGCCTGTGATCACGGCGATGGCCGCGAACGCGGCGTCAATCTGTTCACCCGCGATCCACATCGGTGGAGACGGCTCGCTGTCGAGCGCGTGCTCCCACATCCGCGCCTCGTCGAGCTCCGCGAGGATGTCGCCGAAGTTGAGCGCGGCGAGCGCCGCGAGCTCGGGGTCGTAGGCTGCGCCCGCTCGACGCTCGATGACAGCTCGGGCCTCATCTGCACCCGCCGCCGAGAGGAAGATGGAGAAGTCTCTTGCCACGTGCAGCAGACGCGCAGGCAGCGGGATCGCTTCACCGGCGGTGCCCGGGAACGCGAGCCCGTCCCAGCGCGCGAACACGTCCTCGAGCGCTGCCCGGACGCCTGAACTGAGGCCGAGCCATCCGGCGAACCGCTGCGCCACCTCACACATCATCGCGAACCCTTCGCGGGCTCTCGGCGCCGCGTTGGCGATCGCGTCCTCGATCATCTTCGCGCGAACCGCGGGGGGGCGACCGAGCCCGACGTTCGCCCTGTAGAAGTCAAGGACCTCGGCAGGGTTGGTCGGGTCGACCAGGTAGAACGCGGCTCTGTGCCCGATGTCGTCGCCGAACAGCTGCGCCGCCTCATGCCCATTCGACGTGCAACCGGAGGCATGCAGGAGCGCGACGTAATAGGTGTCGGTGAGCTCCTGCCGGGATGCTCCCGCGAGCTCGCCGAGGCTGACGGCGAGCACGGCAGTGCGCAACGCATGCTCGAGAGGCTGTCCGGTGCCGAGATCGGTCGCGAGCGAGAGCGCGCCGACCACCTCGGCCGCGCGGATCGGCCGCTCAGCTCGATCGGGCTGCCCTGCGCCAGCTTCGGGGTCCGCCGCCTTCACGTAGGGATCGTAATGGCAGGGCCTATTTCAGGCGGGCTCGCCCAGGTACTCCGTCAGGCGGGCTCGCCCAGATACTCCGACTCCAGCACGAGGTCCTTGACGAGCGTCTGGTACTCGACGTGAGTGTCGTGCTGGATGGTGCGCCAGGTCTTCCCCTCCGCCGCCTCGAGGTAAGCCCGGTACTTCGGCGCGCCCGGGACCTTGACGTTGTCGGCGACGACGACCGATCCGGTATGCAGCCAGCGCTCCTCGAGGATGCGCTCGAGGTCGGGCAGATAGGCGCTCTTGTCGTGGTCGACAAACACGAAGCCGACCGCTCCGTCGGTGAAGCCGAACTCGCTCCGCAGTCGATCGATGGTCGCTCCGCCGTCGCCGAGCGTGCCCACGACGACGGTCAGCCGGTCGCCCACGCCCGCGTGATCCCAGATGCGACGGGCGATTTCAGCGTTCGCCGGGCTGAACTCGACCGAGCAGAGCCGGGCATCCGCCGGCATCACCCTCGCCATCCGCAGTCCGCTGTAGCCGCAGTATGTCCCAAGCTCGAGCAGCAGGGACGGCGAGGCCCGCTGGACCGCCCGGTCGAGAATCTCGCCCTTCTCGTCGCCGACGTTCATCATCACGCTGCGCGTCGCGCAGAAGTCGTCGATCACCCGAATAGCGTCGTCGAGGTCGCCCGCGCGGGCGTGGGTGAGAACGTGTGCTGCCAGGGCCTCCTCGCGTCCGTCCCCAACCTGCCAATCTCGGGTTAGCCTGCGCATGCCGAGCAGCATGCGCAGTACCGACCACCGCAGGAACGGAAGTCGCCTGCCTCCAATCTCAAGGATGCGTGTCAACGCGTCACCGACCTCCCATTGCCGGGCGATCTTGACAGACGGCCGGATGCTCGAAGATCGGGGCGGACACTTGCGCGATCCGAGAGGCCGGCGCGTAGCCCCTACTTGAGCGCGTCGATCACATCACTGTAGTCGTCGGTCCAAAGTCTCGTGCTGTTAGGACCGCTGAGGAGTGCTCCTCGCCCAGCTCGCGCGAGCCTCGCCGCCAGCCTGTGATCGCCCGTGATCAGCACCCACTGCGACCTCTTGTTGATCAATTCCCCGGGTTCGCCGGGATTTTCGATGAGCACGGCCGCTCTTCCGAGCGCGGCCGCGGCGCGAGCGACTACCGGTACCAGGTTCAGGTGCCGGTTCGAGACGTGAACCGCCACCACGCCGTCCCCTTCGAGGTGTGAGAAATAGAGCTGGAACGCCTGCAAGGTCAGCAGGTGGATCGGAATGGAGTCGCCGGTGAAGGCGTCGACGGCAAGCACGTTGAAGTGCCGGTCGGGGTCCTGTTCGAGCGACAGTCGCGCGTCCCCGGGGGCCACATCGACATGCGCGGGCGATTCCCGAAGGAAGCTGAATTGCGTGCTCGCGATGTCCACATCCAGGGGGTTGATCTCGTAGAACCGGTAGGAGTCGCCTGCTCGACCGTACGTTGCGAGCGTGCCGACGCCCAGTCCGATCACGCCCACGCGCAGTGGGTGGCGCGCCCGATCCTCCTCGCGCAAGAGCACGCCGATGCCCGACGCCGGGCCGTAGTAACCGGTCGGCCTGCGCCGTTCAGCGCTCAGAAGCTGCTCGCCGTGAACTATCGTTCCCGAGTCCAGCACGCGCACGGCCTGCCGGCTGGAGACCCCGTAGTCGCGGACGCTCAACGTCCCGTAGAAGTTGCGGACCATCACGCGATCGCCCCCGTAGTGCTCGCGCACCTTTCCCAGCACATACACGCCCAGAAGAACCGTGAACGCGGCCCCGGCTACGACGAGTGCCCGTGCTGGGCAGCGCAGCACTGAGACGATCGCTTCAGTAGCCCTGGGGTCAACACGAACAGGACCGTCACCGCACAGGCAACGAGCCCGATCGGCAGTTCGAAGTAGCCCGTGAACAGCTGAGGCGAGACCACGGCCACGAACAACCCGCCGACAGCACCGCCCAGGGCGACCATCAGATAGAAGGACGTCAACTGGCTCGGCAGGCGGCTTCAGGCGGGCCAGCTCACCGTGACAGACCATGCAGCAGACGAGCAGGGCCGCGGTGAAGAAGGCGATCTGGCCCGGGATCCCTACCGAGAGTTCTCCCGGGAAGAGGTTGTAGGCCATCAGGGCCAGCGTGACCGGAAGCAATGGCAGGAAGATCCCGCGCCGGTAGCCCCGGCCGCCCTCGAAGCAGATGATCAGGCTGAGCAGGTAGACGCCGAGCGGCAGCACCCACAGAAGCGGGATGGGGGCGACGTTCTGAGTCAGCTGGTTCGTGACAGCGAGAAACAGAAGCGAGGGGATCGCCGCGAGCACGAGCCAGCGCAGGTGATCTCCCCACGAGGGCGCGTTGCTCGTTGCCTCAAGCGCTCTCCGAGGCGTCGCGGCCTGAGCCGCCGAACGGCTCGCGTGGACGGTGATGGCGATCGCCAGCAGGACGAACAGCGCGTATGCCACCGACCACGCGTCGGCCTGGACGTGGGTCCGCAGCCGCGGTTCGATCAGCAGGGGATAGCTGAGCAGGCCCAGCAGCGATGCGCCGTTCGAGACGGCGAACAGGCGATACGGACGGCTGGCGCGACGCGCATACCATGCCTGCAGCAGCGGCCCGCTGCTCGACAGCACGAGGAACGGCAGCCCCACGGTGAGCGCGAGCAGTCCGAGGATCCTCAGCGTGGGATCCTCGTTGCCGACGGGCTTCCAGCCCGCTGCGGGCAGGATCGGCAGTACGAGCAGGCTTGCGAGCAGAACCGGGACGTGGACGAACATCTGCCGTCGCGGCGGCACGAAGCGGACCAGCAGGTGCGCGTACAGGTAGCCGAGCACGAGCACGATCTGGAAGAACAGCACGGCGACGGTCCACACCGCGGCGGAGCCGCCAAACCACGGGAGGATGAGCCTCCCCATGATCAGCTCGACTCCGAACAGCAGGAAGGCGCTGAGGAAGATCGAGCCGGCGTACAGCGCGACCACGCCCCGGTGGCGGGCGCTCAGCCCGATCCGGGGAGTGCCTGCCGTCGCGACCATGGGCCGCCGGGGCGTCGCCGGGCCGACTTCCTTCCACGAGGACATCGTGGCCGTATCGACTCAAACGGGCACAATCTTGACCACGACGGCGCGGCCTGGAGCCGGGTCTGCCCGCCGTGGACGCCGCGCACGCGAGCTGTCGGCGCGCGGCCGTGCGATCGTCGCTCGAGCCCGCGACTGCCGGGTCGAGGCGCTCAGTACGATCTGGCCGGTACCCCGGAGCGGTGTGCCGCTCGCCGGAGCAATCGAAGCGGGGTCGGATCGGAGCTGGCGATGGCTGCAGAGCTATGACGTGATCGTGGTAGGCGGCGGGTTCGCCGGAGTGACCGCGGCGCGCGAGCTTCAGCGCTGGAATCACCGCGTGCTGGTGCTCGAGGCCCGGGATCGTCTGGGCGGACGGGTGTGGACCTCGGAGTTCTGCGGCGTTCCGGTTGAGCTGGGCGGCGCCTGGGTGCACTGGCATCAGCCGCACATCTGGGGCGAGCTGTCGAGGTACGGCCTCGGCATAAGCGAGGGCGCAGCACCCGAGACGTCCACGCTGTTCGTGGACGATCAACCCCGGCGGATGGACGTCGAGGCTCTCGAGACGCTGATCAACGACGTAGGCGATCAGATCATCGGCGACGCGCGCGTGGCGTTCGAGCGCCCCTACGACCCGAGCTCATGGGACCTGTCCTCGCTCGACGTCCTCTCGATCGCCGATCGGATCGACGCTCTCGGCTTCGACGCCGAGCGCTCGAGCGCCGCCGACTCCGCGTACTCGGGAGTCTCGAGCGCGTACTGCCGCGAGACGGGTCTCGCGCCTCTCCTGCACTGGCAGGCGCTGTCGGGCTTTGACACATCGCTCGCATGGGAGTGCACAGACCGCTATGCGATCAGCTCGGGGGCCACGAGCCTGATCGACGCCATCGTCGAGAACGGCGGGTTCGAGACCCGACGCGAGGCGCCCGTCGACGCGATCGAGCAGTCCCCGACAGGGGTCGAGGTCGTGACGCGGGATGCTCAGCGGCTTCACGCGCATGCCGTCGTGGTGGCCGTTCCGATCAACACCCTTCATCAGATCGGCTTCTCGCCCGGTCTGTCACACGCCAAGCAGGCCATGGTCGGCGAGCGACAGGCCTCCCATGGATTCAAGGTCTGCGTCCTCGTGCGCGGCGACATGAGCGAGCTCGCCATGGCTCCGAGCACTTGGGCCGTGACCGACGTTGCGCCCCAGGCACGCACAGCCGCCGGCGACACGCTCTGCCTCGCGTTCGGATCGGATGCCAGCCGTTTGGACCCGAACGACACGGCGGCCGTGGCCGCCGCTGTGAACCGCCTGTTGCCCGAGCATGAGGTGCTCGACACGCTCGCCCACGATTGGACCGCGGATGAGTTCTCACAGGGAACCTGGTCGTCCTACCGCCCCAACCAGATCACCCGCTACCTGACAGCCCTGCAGCAGCCGGAGGGACGCGTGTTCCTCGCGGGCTCCGATATCGCCAGCGGTTGGAACGGGAACATCGACGGCGCGATCGAAAGCGGCCTGTCGGCCGCGCGAGGCGTCAGCCGACTGCTGGCCGCGGGAGCGCCGCGTGCGCCCGGCTAGCTAGGGTTCGGCGAGCCCCGTCCACAAAGCTCCGGGAGTGTCGATGCCCCTCGCAGTCTCAACGCCCGCGTACGTCGGGTTCAGCGTCCTGTACGTGATCCTGTTCATCGTTCTGGGTCTGACGTCGATCAAAAAGGGACACTGGATCATGTTCATCGTCGGGATCTTCATTCCCCTGTTCTGGCTCATCGGAGCGCTCATGCCACCGGTGCGCAGGTAGCGCCCGCAGCCGATGCTCGTCCGCATGGGAATCCGCTTCGGTACCTCGCTCGCCGGGATCGCCGCCGGACTCCTGCTCTCGACCGCCGTGCTCGACAAATTCTCGCTCAACGCGACGGCCGTGGTGGAGGCGACCCTGGTCTTCTGGCTCGTCCACCTCGGCACCCAGTTCCTCGCTCTGCGCGTGCTCGTGCGCGAGCCCTCGGTCGCTCTGGCCGGGCTGCTGGCCCTCGCGTCGACGATCGTCTCGCTCATCGTCGTCAACCTCATCGTCAGCGGCCTGAGCATCAGCGGCCTGCAGACCTATGTGCTCGCGACGGCGATCATCTGGCTCGCCACGGCCATCGGCGACACGGTCGGAAGGCGGATGATCCGAGCGCGAAGGGCAGAGCGCCGATCGGCCTAGGCGTTCGCCCGGGGCGATTGCGTCAGTGGCTCGCTCCGGCGGCGAGCCGGCCGGGCTCGGTCTCGACCGCGAAGATCCGCCACGGTCCGGGGACGCCCTTGAGGTCGTGCTCGCCGCGGTCGAGCAGCGTCTGGCCCGAGCCGACGATCAGGTCGCGCACGGTGCTCGAGACGAGCACCTCACCGGGGCCGGCGAGGCTCGCGACCCGCGCGCCGATGTGCACGGCCAGCCCGCCGATGTCGTCATCCGCGAGCAGCTCGCACTCGCCGGTATGCAGACCCGCGCGAATCTCAAGGTCGAGATCACGGACGCCATCGCGGATGGCTGTGGCACTGCTGATCGCGCGGCTGGGACCGTCGAAGACCGCGAGCGCTCCGTCGCCAAGCGACTTCACGAACCGCCCGCGATGGCGCTGCACCTCCTCGCGCACGAGGCTGTCGTGGCGCCCGAGCAGCGAGCGCCAGGCACCATCCCCCAACTCCGCCGCCCGCTCGGTTGAGCCGACGATATCGGTGAACAGCACGGTTGCGAGCACCCGATCGCTGACCGCCGGCCGCCGCACGCCGGTCAGGAAATGCTGGATCTCATCGGCGACCGCGTCCTCCGCGCCGAACCAGGCCGCGCCCTGCCCGGGGACCTGGACGTAGCGGGCGTCCGGGATGTGCTCGGCGACGTAGCGCGAGTGGCGCTCGTCGAGGTAGGTGTCGTCCTGCTGGCGCAGCACCAACGTCGGGCACTGCACGCTGGGAAGCACGTCACGCACGTCCGTCCTACCGATCCAGGCCAGCGCGGCGGCAGCGGCCGCGGGACTCATCGCCAGACGCTGCAGGCGGGCCATCGCGCGTCGCTGTCCGGGGTCCTGGCCGCCGACGAGCGAAGCCAACGGGTTGGCCGGCGAGTCGGTGCCCCATGACTCGACGATGCTCTGAACGATCACCGCACGCTCCTGCACGGTCGGCGCCCACTCATACCCCGGCCCCGCCACCAGGCGCGACTGCGGCGAGATCAGGACGAGCGCCCGCACGAGGTCCGGATGGGAAGCCGCGAACAGGGCGGTCAGGCCGGCTCCCTCGAGCAGCGAGGACAGCACCGGCTGCTCGCACCCGGCCGCGTCGATCACCGCCCGGACATCATCGATCTGCTCCTCAAGCGGCGTCACCCCGGCGGTCCCGTCGGACATCCCGCTCCCGCGCCGCTCGAACAGGATCAGGCGGGCGAACGTCGAGAGCCTCTCGTAGAAGCTCGCGAACGGCTCGAGCTCCCAGACCATCTCGATGTTCGACAGGTACGCCGGAACGAGCACGAGGTCGAGCGGCCCGTCGCCCAGCACCTGGTAGGCGATCTGCAGCTCACCGCTGCGGGCGTAACGAGTCTCCGGAGCGTCCACCGCGGCACACACTACCCGCGGCCCTGGCGATCGTCAGAGGGACCGCAGGAAGTGAAGCAGCGGCCCGTTGACCGCGTCGGGATGCGTGAGGTTGGCCGCATGGGGGGCACCCTCGATGCGCACGACGCCGGTGCATCCGGACAGTCCCCGGCACAGTGCCTCGGCCAGCGCCATCTCGATCGACTGGTCGGCGGTGCCGTGAAAGACGATGGCCGGGCACGAGATCTCGGCCAGGCGCTCGGAGATGTCGTCCCGGCCAAACAGGCAATTGCCCGGCTCGCGCATGGTCTCGCGCGGAAGCTTCCTCCACTTCGCGATCCACACCTCGTTCAGGTCCGGATCGCCGATGATCAGGTTGGCGATCGCCTGCGCCAGCTCATCGACCGGTCCGGCCTGCAGCCAGGTCTCCTGCATCTGGCGGTAGCCAGGCAGGCGCGCGGAGTCCTCGACGCCGGCCTGAGTGTCGATCAGCAGGAGCGCGTCGACTCGCTCGGGCGCCAGGAGCGCTGCCCGCAGCGACAGAAAGCCACCCTGGGACATGCCACCCAGGACCGCGTTCTCGATACCCAGATGGTCCAAGAGGCCCAGGCAGTCCGATGCCGAGTCCCAGTAGGTGAACGGCTCCCCGTCGAACTCGGTCTCCCCGAATCCGCGCTCGTCCCAGGTGATGACGCGAAACTCGGGGGCCAGCGCGTCGACCTGAGACGCGAACATCTCGCGGTCCATCAGGAAGCCGTGGGAGAGGACCACGGGGCGACCGTCTCCACCGCTGTCGTCAAACCGGATGCGCTGACCGTTTACTTCGGCGAATGGCATGCAACTCCGATCCCTCGAGGTGAGTGCAAATGTACCGGCCGGGCGTTGCCCGTGTCGCTGGGTGTCCGCCGACCCTCGCTGACCCTTCCTCACGCTCGGCGCCCACCGCGGGCCGGACGTCACCCACGCGCGCGCGTGAAACTAAAGGCGATACTCAAGACAGTCCGGGTGTGCGGAAGGGCAGGGTGGCGGTGCGGGTTATCTCCTCGACCGACGATCAAATCTATGCCGGCATCGGCTCGCGCGAGACGCCGCCCGACGCGCTCGAATCGATCATCGCGGCCGCACGGCGGCTCGCGCAGAACGGCTGGACGCTGCGCACGGGCATGTCGCCCGGCGCAGACCAGGCGTTCTACCGGGGCGCCCTGGCCGGGCATGGGCGGGTGGAGCTGTATCTGCCGTGGCCCACGTTCGAGGCGCATGCGCGGGCCCCAGGGGAGGATCCGGCCGTGTTCGCGCTGTGCCGGCCGACCCACGCCGCGTACTCGCTGGCGGCGCGCTTTCATCCGGGCTGGAGCGCGCTCTGCGCTGATGAGCGCCGCCTGCGGGCGCGCGATGCGCATCAGGTGCTCGGCTCCGATCTCGCCTCGCCTGCGATGCTGGTCGTCTGCTGGACCCAGGACGGCAGTGTGGACGGCACGGACGCGCGGGTCGGCGGGAGCGGACAGGCGCTGCGCATCGCCCATCACCACCACATACCGGTGCTGAACCTTTCGCGCCCCGATCACGTCAGGGCGCTCGCACGGAAGCTGTGACGAGGAGTCAGTGGCAGCTGGGATGATGCCGTCGATGCTCGAGCGACATCGACGGCCGGCCGCGTGCTTTTGCAGGAGATGCCAGGCGACCCGCCCGGTGAGCTCGCGCCCGCACTAGATGTTCTTCCTCACCACGTTCCTCTATCCGGTCGTGCTCGCGATGCTCTGCGTCGGCGCCGGTCTACTCGTCGACCGATGCAGCGGCGGCTGGCTTCCCGGCCCGCTCCTGCCGGCAACCGGCGCCGGCGCCCTGATCGCAGTCTCCCAGCTGACCACCTACGTTCCGTCCCTCGCCCCGGCCACACCCTGGGTGATGGCCGCGGTCGCCCTCGCCGGGCTCACGCTCGGGATGCCGAGGATCCGCGTGCTGGCGCACCACTGGCGGGCATGGCGCTGGCAGCCCGTCGCGCCCGTGCTCGTGTACGTGCTGGCGCTGGCCCCGGTCCTCTTTGCGGGCCGGCCCACCTTCTCCTCCTACATGGCCCTCGCCGACTCCGCGGTCCACATGATGGGCGCCGATTTCCTGCTGCATCACGGCCAGCACTACACCCATCTGGATCTGCGCAACTCCTACGGGCAGTTCATCAACAACTACTACAACACGAGCTACCCCTCCGGCTCGGACACGCTGTTCGGAGGCAGCGCCTTCCTGCTGGGGCTTCCCCTGATCTGGGCCTTCCAGCCGTTCAACGCGTTCATGCTCGCCGCCGCCGCCGGCCCGGCCTGGCTGCTCGTGCGGCGAACGGGCCTGGATCGAGGGTGGGCCGCGCTGGCGGCGCTGAGCATCACCGTGCCGGCGCTCGTCTACGGCTACGAGCTGGTCGGGTCCCTGAAGGAGATCACCGCGCTGGCGATGATCCTCACGATGGGCGCGCTGGTCGTCCTGCACCCCCGCTGGCTGAGCGGCCGGCCCGCCGGCGCAATCCCGTTCGCGCTCGTGGCCGCCGCCGGGGTCTCGGCGCTCGGTGTGGGCGTTCGGCGCCTGGGTGCTGGCGGCGGCGGTGGTCCTCGCCGTGATCATGCTCATCGACATCGCCGCCGAGCGCCGGCGCGCCCCGGGCTTCCTCCGTCTGACCGGTGCCGGCCTGCTGGTTGCGCTCGTCGGCGCCTGGCCGACCTGGATCGGGGTGTCCGGATCCCTGCGCGTCGCCCAGGACATCGCCTCGACGGGCAATCCGGGCAACCTTCCCAAGCCGCTGCATGTCGCCCAGGTGTTCGGCGTGTGGCTGCGGGGGAGCTACAAGGTCATGCCCGCCGGGGGGGCCCTGGAGCTGACCCATGCGCTCATCGTGATCACCCTGCTGGCCGCCCTGCTGGGCGCCGTGTGGGTCATCCGCAAGCGCGAGTACCCGCTGGCGGGGTGGATCGCGCTGATGCTCGTCGCGTGGCTCCTGGTGAGCGAGTACAGCACCACATGGGTCGACGCCAAGACCCTGATGCTCACATCGCCGCTGGTCGTGCTGCTGGCCTGGGCAGGCGTGGCCGCGCTGCGAGCCTCTCCGCTCCCGCTCACGGCTGCGTTCCTGGCGGTGGCGCTGGCCGCGGGTGCGATCGCCTCCGATGCCATGCAGTACCACAGCTCCAACCTGGCCCCCACAGCGCGCTATCAGGAGCTGGCCTCCCTGAACGGCCGCTTCGCCGGAAGGGGTCCCACCCTGTTCACCGACTTCGACGAATACGCGCTGTATGAGCTGCGCGACCTGGACGTGGGAGGACCGGATTTCGTCTATCCGCCCCCCGCGCTCGCCGGTGTCGCACGGGGCTACGGTGATCCCGTCGACCTCGATCGCGCCCCACCGCTGGCACTGCTCTCCTATCCGCTGATCGTCACCCGCCGCGACCCGTCCGCCGCCCGCCCGCCCTCCGCCTACGCGCTGCTCTGGCAGGGCACCTACTACCAGGTGTGGGGTCGCCGGCCCGGCGCTGCCGCCGCGCTCGCACACGTCGCCCTGCCGGGCGCGCCGGGCGCCGACTGCTCCGCCGTGCGCAACCTGGCTGCGCTCGCCCGCGCGCATGGCGCGCAGCTCGTGGCCGCAGCCTCGCCCGAGCTCGTGAGGATCCGCGTGGCGCGCGCTCCCCATCCCGCCGGCTGGGCCCACCAGCACCAGGGCCTCGTGATGTCTCGCCCCGGCCGGCTGTCGGCCACGTTTCACGTACCCGCCGCCGGCGTGTGGGATCTGTGGCTTCAGGGGCAGATGATGCCCGCGGTGAGCGTAAGCGTGGACGGGCATCCGCTCGCCTCGATCGACGGTCAGCTCGACGGCAACTCGCTCGTCCCCGACACCATCACCCCGCTTCGCCTCCGTCTCTCGGCCGGGGCTCATCGCGTGTCCGTCGCTCGCGGAGGCTTCACCCTCGCACCGGGCAACGGCGGCGCGGCCGTCCTCGACGCGATCTTCCTCACACCCGCCGGGCCGGCAGGGGCACACGCTCCTCGTGACGGCCCCCGCCCGCTGGCGCTCGCTGTGCGGGCAGCCGCTCGACTGGGTCGAGGCGGTAGGAGGGTAGGTCTGCAGGCGCCCGCTCCCCGGGCTCGTCTCCACGGCCGCCGTGGCCGGTGAGGAGAACCAGCGTGCGGGGGCCTCGCGGGATTGCATCCCGACTCCTCTCCATCGGGGGGTCAACGTAACCTCCCTCAACATGCCGCGACCGAGTGAATCTCCTGCCCGCAACCGCATCCTCCTCGGGGAGAACCTCGAGCTGTTGGCGGGCCTTGCCGGGGAGTCCTTCCAGCTCGTCTACATCGATCCCCCTTTCAACACCGGCAGGGTGCAGACACGCAGGACGCTCGAGACGGTGGCGGACGAGGGAGGCGAGCGGACGGGCTTTCAGGGTCGCCGCTACAAGAGCAGGCTGCTCGCCGAGTCCTCCTATCGCGACTCCTTCGAGGACTATCTGGCGTTTCTCGCCCCGCGCCTGGAAGAGGCCCGCAGGCTCCTGAGCACGGAGGGCACGCTCTACTTCCACATCGACTACCGCGAGTCCCACCACTGCAAGCTCCTGCTCGACGAGATCTTCGGGCGGGACTGCTT
The DNA here is from genome assembly GCA_963821655.1 of uncultured Solirubrobacteraceae bacterium. Lineage (GTDB taxonomy): Bacteria > Actinomycetota > Thermoleophilia > Solirubrobacterales > Solirubrobacteraceae > Palsa-744. The sequence goes on along the minus strand of CAWGER010000014.1, from coordinate 1,782 downwards.
CCTCAACGAGATCGTGTGGGCATACGACTACGGCGCGCGCACCAAGCGACGCTGGCCCTCCAAGCACGACACGATCCTCGTCTACGTCAAGGACCCGTCCGCCTACTACTTCGACTCCGAGCACGTCGACCGCGAGCCCTACATGGCGCCGGGGCTCGTCAGCGCCGAGAAGGCCGCCAGGGGAAAGCTTCCCACGGACGTCTGGTGGCACACGATCGTGCCCACCAACGGACACGAGAAGACCGGCTACCCCAGCCAGAAGCCGGAAGGCATCATCCGCCGAATGGTCCAGGCCTCCACCCGGCCGGGGGACTGGTGTCTTGACTTCTTCGCCGGCAGCGGCACCCTCGGAGCCGTGGCCGCCAAGCTCGAACGCCGCTACGTGCTGATCGACTCCAACCCGGAGGCCGTGGAGGTCATGCGTGCCCGCCTCGCCGACATGGCCGCGGGCGACATGCGAGCCTTTGACGGGTGTACCACCTAGAGCTGCGCCAGTTCCCGCACAGCCTGTTCCGATTCAACCTGAACGAGCAGGAGCTGCGTGCGATCGTCGAGCCGTGGACGCGCGAGCCCCTGGTGGAACTCGGGGAACGCAAGTGGCGCACCGGCGAGGCCAAACTCACCGTTCTCGAAGGGCCCCAGATGCCGCTCGAGCAGCTGTCCATGGGTCGCGGCTGGGGTGCCGCCGAGCGCAAGAGCCAGGACGTGACCGAGCGGGTCCTCGCGGCTGCCAAGGTGGCCAGCACGCCGCCCGGTGCCCCCGCGCGGGAGTCGCCCCAGCCCCCCTCGCCCGATGCCGCGCTCGTGGCCGACTCGCTCGGCCTGGAGCTTCTGGCGCTGCTCGCCGACGGCCCGGTGCCGCTCTCACGGGCATGGCGGCTGGCCGGCGCGCGCTTCCCCGAGCGCCCGGCCAGCGAGTGCCTCGCCCTGGCCGAACGCGCGGTCGAGTCGTTGCTGCGTGGAAATCTGATCGTGATGCTGCATCTGAGCGCCGAGGACGGACACGGGCACAGCGACCCACATCCCGGCGGAGCGCAGGTGGGGGAGACGGAGGTCGATCCGCTGCTCCGGGCGCTCGACAGCTGGGCTGAGCCGAGTCAATCAGCAGGGGTACTCCTGCGCCGGGTCTGAGCCCGCGCGACGGACGCTAAACTCCGGTCTCTTGCTCATGGTGGGCGTAGCTCAGTTGGTAGAGCTCCTGGTTGTGGTCCAGGCGGTCGCGGGTTCGAGTCCCGTCGCTCACCCTTTGTGAAAGGCCTGTAGATCTGGTCGTTTTGGTTGGCGGGCTTGGTGGCTGGTTCGGGCCAGGGTACCAATGGGGTACCAAACTTGAGCGATGGGGTACCAACGTTGATTGCCGCCCGTGCAAGCTTGCTGGGCGCTTCGCGCTGACAGCAGCACTGAGGGGTGGGGACGCTGGCGGTGTCACGAGCGCTGCCGCCCTCGGTGCCCGATCAGAGCTCGTCCGCCGGTGACGTTTGCGCCGGAAGCGGATCGGCCCGGGCAACCCCGGTAGCGCTTCGGGGGAATCCGGCCGCGGAATCCAGGCCGGATTCGTGCCCGGATTCGTACCGGGATTCGTGTCGGGATTCCGAATCCTGGCTGAGACCCCGTCCCCACCTGCCCCGCCGCTGTCTCCCGCTGACCTCCCGCCCCCAACGTCGGGTGTGTGAGGTCAGAAATCAAAACAGGGATGGGACGGGGTACGGGGGAGAGAGATTGGGAGTTGAGAAGAGGACGAATCAGAAGATGAAGGGGGGGAGGGACAGAAAAAAAGATGCG
>CAWGER010000013.1:0-249073 GCA_963821655.1 uncultured Solirubrobacteraceae bacterium | reverse complement strand
GCGCCTTCGGCTCCGGTCGCGCCAGTCTTGCCTTCGGCTCCGGTGGCTCCGCTCGGGCCTGTAGCTCCGGTCACTCCGGCGGCTCCTTCTTTGCCGCTCGCGCCTTCGGCTCCGGTGGCTCCTGCCTTGCCTTCGGCTCCGGTGGCTCCGGTCTTGCCTTCGGCTCCGGTGGCTCCGCTCGGGCCTGTAGCTCCGGTCGCTCCGGCGGCTCCTTCTTTGCCGCTCGCGCCTTCGGCTCCGGTGGCTCCTGCCTTGCCTTCGGCTCCGGTGGCTCCGCTCGCTCCTTCTTTGCCGCTCGTGCCTTCGGCTCCGGTGGCTCCAGTCTTACCTTCGGCTCCGGTCGCGCCTGTCTTGCCTTCGGCTCCGGTGGCTCCGCTCGGGCCTGTCGCTCCGGTCGCTCCGGCGGCTCCTTCTTTGCCGCTCGCGCCTTCGGCTCCGGTGGCTCCGCTCGGGCCTGTCGCTCCGGTCGCTCCGGCGGCTCCTTCTTTGCCGCTCGCGCCTTCGGCTCCGGTCGCACCAGTCTTGCCTTCGGCTCCGGTGGCTCCGCTCGGGCCGTGCTCCGGTCGCTCCGGCGGCTCCTTCTTTGCCGCTCGCGCCTTCGGCTCCGGTGGCTCCTGCCTTGCCTTCGGCTCCGGTCGCGCCTGTCGGGCCGGTGGCTCCCGTCACGCCAGTCGCTCCGGTCGGACCGGTTGCACCTGTCGCTCCAGTCGGGCCGGTCGCTCCGGTCGGGCCCGTGCCTCCAGTCGTGCCGCCCGGAAGCGTCGTGAACGTCTGGTCGCTTCCTTCGCTGGTCCCGACCTGGTTCGTCGCTGAGATCCTGAAGTGGTAGGGGGTATTCGCTTCCAGGCCCGTGACCGATGCGGAAACCGGCACCGGGCTGCTCCCGGATCCCGGCAGCGAGGAGCACGGCGCGGTTGATCCGTAGAGGATCGTGGTGCCGTATTCAAACGTGCACTCGGGGACGTTCTCGAGGTTGGGGTTGACCGTCGCGTTCAGGGTCGCGAAGGTCTGCGTGAGCGCCGACGCTGATCCGGTCACCACGGTCGGGGGGCTCGGGGGGCTCGGGACGCCGTTGATGGTCACCCGACTCAGGGTCGGGGTCGCCGTCGTGTCGCTGCTCGCGAGTTCCGCCCGGTACTGCACGTAGCGCGAGCTGCCGGGAATGTTCGCCCCGCTGGCGGCGATCGGCGTGAACGAGCTCCAGCTGGCGTCCGGGGACGGGGTGTTGCCGGTGCGGACGCTGATCGCGATGCTGGTGCCCGTCGGCGCGTTCTGATCCCAGGTGATCGCGCCCCAGTTAGCTGCCTGCCCGGCGTCGAAGACGCGTGAGGTGAAGGTGCCGCTGCCGGGGTTGGGGCTCATGCGCAGCCAGTCCACGGTCAGCTCGGGACCGATGGTGTTCAGGTCGCTTGCGATCGGGCGCATCTGCGTCAAGCCGAAGTCAACGACGTGGGTCGCGACCACTGTCCCGTCAACGAAGTAGCGGACCTGCAGTGCGTCCCACTCGATGCGGAACACGTGCGACGAGCCGAGCAGGCTGCTCGAAAGCAGCGTCTGTGTTTCCGCACCGTTGTTGGTGCGCGCGTAGAAGTTGCCGTCTTCCTTGACGCTGAAGATCGCCCAGTTGGAGTTGCTATTCAGGTCCACGCCGAAGCCGACGTGCTGGCGGATCTGCCCGGTGAAGTCAGCCTTGAATTCGAGCACGTGGCCGGACGTGTAGGTAGCGGTGGTCCTAGCGTACGCGTCGTCTACGTGCAAGCTGCCGCCGAAGACTTTGGCGCCGCTTTCCGGCGCACAGCTTTCAGGGGCGCTCCAAGGACAGCTCGTCCACCCGGCGGGGAGCGAGCTGCCCGAGAACTCCTGGCCTTCGGTGGGCTTCAGGATCACCTCGCCGTTTTCGGTCTGGGAGACGTAGGTGTTGGCGTCGGGGGTGCCCGCGCTGAAGTCTTCGACGGTGGTGTCGGTGAAGCTGAAGGTCAGGGCTGCGGTGGTGAAGCTCCAGCTGTCATTGGCCCCGAGCGGGTTGCCGGCCAGGTCCGTGACCGAGCCGTCGACGGTGACCGTGTAGAGGGAGAGCGGATCAAGGGCAGCGGTAGGTGTGAGCGTGGCGGTGGTGCCCGAGTAGCTGACGCTTGAGGGCACGTCGGCGCCGGCCCCCTGCTTGCGCAGATGCAGGGTCGAGCTGCTGATGCTCGCCGGGTCCATCGGCTCGCTGAACTGGACCTGGACGTTGCTGTCACGGGGCACGCCGGTGGCGTTCGGCGCCGGGGTGCGGTTGGTGATCGTGGGCGGCGTCGTGTCCGCACCCGCCGTGTAGGCGACCGAGACGTCATTCAGGGTGGGCGTATTGCCGGTGTCGCTGCTCGCAAGCTGCGCCCGGTACTGCACGTAGCGCGAGTTGCCGGGAATGCCCGCTCCGCTGGCGGCGATAGGTGTGAACGAGCTCCAGCTGGCGTCCGGGGACGGGGTGGGCCCGGTGCGCACGCTGATCGCGATGCTGGTGCCGGTCGGCGCGTTTTGATCCCAGGTGATCGCGCCCCAGTTGACCGCCTGACCGGCGTCGAAGACGCGCGAGGTGAACGTGCCCGAGGCCGGGATAGGGGCTCATGTGCAGCCAGTCGATCGAGATCGCGGGGCCGCCCGAGTTGAAGTCGCTGGCGGCGACGTTCAGGTTCGTTGCGAAACTCCCGAGTTCGGTGTGCACCAGGGCCCCGTCGATGAAGTATTCGACCTGGCCGGCTTCCCTTTGGATGCGGTAGCGATGCGCCGAGCCGACGTACTGGCCGGGCGCGCCGATCGGGGTGTCCTGGATGGAGCCGCTGAAGTTGGTGCTGGTGTAGAGCTGGCCGTTTTCGGAGCCGCGCGTGCTGAACATCGCCCAGTACGCTGTTGAAGTTGTCGGTGAACGCGACGTGCTGGAATTTCGCCAAGCCGAAGGTGGCGACGAATTCGAGCGCGTGGCCGGGCCCGAAGGTCGAGACGGTGTTGGCCAGGGCGCCGTCGACTTGCAGGCTGCCGCCAGAGACCGTGGCGCTGCCGCCGGCCCCCCAAGGGGCGCTCGACCAGCCGGCCGGCAGACCGGGACCGCCGGAGAACTCCTGGCCTTCGGTGGGCTTCAGGATCACCTCGCCGTTTTCGGTCTGGGAGATGTAGGTGTTGGCGTCGGGGCTACCCGCGCTGAAGTCCGCGACGGTGGTGTCGATGAAGGTCGCCGAGGGCGTTGCGAAGCTGGCCGGCTGCGCCGGCGGCTGCGGCTCGGTGCTCGAGTTCGCCGCGGCGTCCGCCGATGTCACGCGGTAGTAGTAGGTGGTGTTCGGGGCGAGCCCGGTGAGCTGGACGCTGTGGGAGCTGATAAGGCCCGCAGCAGACTGGTTCAGGCTCAGCGCTTCGGCGCTCGTTCCGTAGTCCACGCGCGAGTCGGCGGGCTCGTCGGTGTTCCACGTGATGCTCGCGGTGCCATTGACCGTCGGCGAGTGGGCGACGTTGGAGATCGCGGGCGGCGTTTCATCGACGGCGTAGCTGGCTTCGTAGCCGCCCGTGCTCGCGTCGAAGAACGCGTATTCGACGCCCTTGATCGTCTGGGTCGTGGTGGGCACCTGCACGCCGTCGCGCTTGACGCTCGTCAGGCTTCCCGTCGCCGAGCTCATCGGCAGCATCGCGCGCAGGCCGTTCGCGCCGGCCGCCTGGCTGACGCTGAAGCTGAGCTTGTTCGCGCTGAAGGAGATCGCGCCGAACGAGGACTGGTTGCGGCCGTCGAGCCACTGCAGCATCTGCTTGGCCGAGACGACCGGCACGCCTCGCGCCTGGGCGGAGGCGACGATCGCGTTCGCGCCGTCGCTCACCGCGTTGTCGGTGTGCATGTTCGCGGTGAAGACGCCGTAGTAGCCGTTCGGGCCGAGCGCGTTGTTCAAGCAGCGTGTCGATCGTGAACGGGTAGGTCTGGCCCGACTCGTCGGTCATCTGGGTGGTCGCCTGGTAGACGTCGATCATCGAGCCGTTGAGGTCGGCGAAGCGCATCGGCATCCCCGAGCCGGTGAACATGCCGGGGCGGTCCTGGATCCATCCTGCCGGCCAGTAGTAGTAGTTGGTGTCGAGGCGGATGCCGTTCTGCAGCTCGACCTTCGGCTGGCGTCGCCCAGTCGCTCCAGGCGATGCAGTGGGTGCGGTTGGTGCTGGGCGCGGCGAGGCTCGGGAAGTTCGTGGCCCAGTCCGCGAGCTGGCTCGAGTAGAACCCTTCGAGCTGGGCGGGACTGGTGCAGTTGTCGCAGTTGGTGCTGACGTGCGCGCCGATCTCGAAGCCCTTGCTCTGGAAGGCGGCGGCCTGGGCGTCGGAGATCGGGGTGCCCGGGTAGATGTAGGAGGTCCCGCGCACGCACTGCCAGTCGGCGACCGAGCAGCCCGCGGGGCTGTCGGCTTCGAACTGCTGGAAGCGCCCGACGGTGCCGCCGTTGCCGTGGTCGTCGCCGGTCATCACCACGGCCGCCTTCTCGTCGCGCGGCAGGAACCAGAACCGCGGCAGCGGCTTCGCGGCGCGCGTTCATCTGCTCGATCAGGTTGGCGAGCAGGTGCTGCTGCTCGTCGGCCTGCGGGATCGCGACCTTGTTCGAGGTCGACCCAGTCGGGCTGGACGTCCCGTCCTTGGCGCCGAAGAAGAGGTCGTCGGAGCGGATCAGCTGCCGCCGCCCACGCCGCTGTCGCGCTCCTGCCCGGCCCAGGCGGGGTTGCCCTGGCGCGTGTAGACGACCGAGCGGGCCAGGTCGTAGGTGAAGGCCGCCGCGTGGCCGCCGTTGGAGCCGACGCTGCGCAGCGTCACCGCCGGGTTCGACGGTCGCGGTGGTCGGCGTCCGAGTAGAGCGTGGCGATCGTCTGCGCGCCGGCGGTCGTGTAGCGGTCGGCCGTGCCGTGGTACTGGATCGTCTGGCCGACGATGCCCGCCCGGGGCGGCGCGCCGGTGTCGACCTTGAGGTACCCGTTGGCGAGCGTGCCGGTTGGGCTGCTCAGGCCGAGCAGCCCCGCCAGCTGGGGGTCGGGGCGCATCGCGATCAGGTTGCCGCCCGCCTGGACCCAGTCGTCGAGCATCGTCACCTGGGCGGCGTTCAGCGCTCCTTCGCCGAGGATCGCGACGTCGTGGGCGTCCAGGACCGCCGGGGTGACGTTGGAGATGTCGGTGGCGGTGAACTCGTTCAGGCCCTCCGCGCGCAGGATCTCGGCGTAGTAGCGGCTGAACGGGTTGGCGGCGTTCGAGATCACCAGGATCGGGCCGCCCGGGCCCTCGTCCGGCGGCGGCGGCGGCGGGCCGGCGTCGTGAACGACCAGGTCGAGTCCGCGGCCAGCGGGTTGCCGGCGACGTCGTTGACGCCGCCTGCGCCGCCCTTGACGGTCGCCGTGTAGGTGGTCGAGTTCAGCAAGCGCGCTGCTCGGGTGCAGCGTCGCCCGCCGTTGCGCGGCGCTGTAGCTGACCGTCGCCGGGACCAGGGCGTTCGACGGATCGCGCAGCTACGACCGTGCCGGTTGATGGTGGTGGGGTTCATCGGCTCGTTGAAGGTCGCGGTCACGTCGGCGCCGGTGGCGACGCCGGTGGCGCCGCTGGCGGGCGAGCGCGAGTTGATCGTCGGGGGGCGTTGTCCGGGCCGACCTGTTCGGAAGACGACGTCGACCCAGTAGTTGCTGGCGTTGAAGGTGTCGGCCGGGAAGCCCCCCGGAGGGCCCGTACTTGTAGACGCCGTTCCGCCGTCGACCCCGTCGGCGAGCGCGTGCAGCGGCGCGCTGTCGAAGCCGCGTGGCGAAGTAGTTCGTGGCTCGCGGCGTAGTGGCCGTCGGGCGCGTGGTAGGAGGCGATGTAGGTCGTGTTGGCGTCGATCGCCACCGGGGCGGGCGAGGGCGCTTCCTGCCAGCCGGAGCCGCTCTCGCCGGTGAAGGTCGCCTCGGCGAGCTGGGTGCCGTCCGCCGTCCACAGGTGGCCGACGTGGGTGCCGGTGTTGGCCGGCGTTCTTGTAGAAGCGCAGGCCGGTGATGAAGCCGCTCTGGTCGGAGCGGAACTTGACGCCGACCTCGACCGCGTTCGGGGTCGTTCTCGCCGGCGTGCGGTGAACGAGTCGTCCCAGATCGAGCAGGGGCAGGTCCGCGCGGTGACGTTGACGGTGACCGGGGCGCCCGGGCTCTCGAGGTTGGCGCTGTCGTCGGTCGCGCGCGCCTTGATCGTGGCGGTCCCGGTGGCGCCCGGGGTCCAGGAGTAGGTCCAGGTGTCGCGCCCCTGCGCGGGGTGCCAGGTGGTGCCGCCGTCGGTCGAGACCTCGACGCCGCCGACCTGGCCGCCGCCGGTCTCCCCCGTGGCGTCGGTGGCGGTGCCGCTGATCGTGATCGGCTGGCCGCTCTGGACGCTGGACGGCCGTGGGCGGCGAGATCGTGGAGCTCGGCGGCTGCGTGTCGGTCGAGGCGGTCGCCGCCACCAGGCCGCCCTGCAGCGTGGCCGGCTGGGCGCCCATGTCGGCGAGCAGGTTGACGGTCGCCTGCTGCATGCGCCGGTCGGCAGCGGCGTCGCCGCGGTCGTGTTCGCCGTCGAGGCCCCAGGACCACTGGACGGTGCCGGCGCCGAAGACGAGCGCGCCGCTGGGCGCGCGGTAGAGGGTCAGGTGGTGGGTCGCCGTGCCCTGGCCCGTAGGTGGAGCCGTTGTCGAGCAGCTTTTCGACCGTGAGGGTGGTCGAGGACAGGTCGATCAGGCCGGGCGGGCGGAAGCCGTTGTCGAGGTCCTCGTCCCACTCGTAGCCGAGGGTGCCGTCGGTCAGCGTCGCCGTTTCCGCCGGGCGCCAGGTTGGCGATGCTCGTGTTGCGCCAGAAGCGCATCTTGCCGTCGGCCGCCGGCACTTTGATCGCGGAGGTGCCGGAGTTGACCATGAAGATCGTGCCGGTCAGCGCGTTCTCCGGGTCGGCCGCCGTCGGGGCTGAACAGGCGCGGGTCGCGCCAGGTGCCGGTCCATTCGGGCGAGGGATCGATCTTGGCGTTGGCGTGGGTCTCCTTGTAGGAGACCAGCGTGCGGTGGTCTGTGCCCGAGCCGTCGATGCTGTTTTCCCAGCGGGTCTTCCAGAAGACCTCGTTGCCGCTGAAGAACGCGAGGTTGACGCCGGCGGCGCGCGCGGCTTCGACGTTGGCGCGCTGGGCGCCGGACCAGTACTCGTCGTGGCCGACCGACAGGAAGACCTTGTGGTTGAGGATTTCGGAGCCGCGGCGATCGGTGTCGACGCCGGTGAAGTAGGTGACGTCGTAGCCGTTGCGCTCGAGCAAGCGGACCATCGGGTACTCGGCGTTGAAGGGCGAGTCTTCGGCGGAGCGTGCCGCGCGTGGTGATCGGGCGGTTGTAGCTGACCTTGTAGGCCCGGCCGCCGAGGTTTCGTTCTCGCTGCCGCCGTCGCTCGCGTAGAGGCTGTTGCCGCCGTAGCGGTTGTAGGCCTGCCACGTCGTGTCGGAGGTCTGGAAGAGCAGATCCGAGTGGCCGCCGTCGTCGCGCACGATGAAGAAGATGTGGCTGCCGCCCGATGTCCGTCGTCGCGCACGAGCTTGGCGAAGTAGATGCCCGAGACGGCGTCGGCCGGCACCGCCCAGGACGCGGACACGCTCCAGTTGCCGCAGTCGACCAGTCCCGTGGCTGGATTCGTTCAGGCAGGCGGGCTGGGTCTGCGGCAGCGCTCGCCGAGGGTTGGACCGTGGCGACCTTGCGGGCGCCGTCGCCGCCGTAGTAGCCCATCCGGTAGATGTCGAGGTGATAGGCCGTCGAGGGGGTGTCGATCTTGAAGTCGACAGTCTTGTCCATGGTTGACGCTGATGTCGGTCGCGAACCCCTGGATGCTGGGGTCGCCGGCGCCGCTGACGTCCCACTCGCTCTGGGGGGTTGCCCGCCTTGGAGTTCTCACAGACGATCGGGTTCTGAATCGGCTGGTCGCACGGGGCCGCCGCCGCGCTCGCGGCGTGGAGGCCGAAGACGACCGAGAGCAAAAGGCCTAAGAAGACGGGCAGAAGTGGCCGGTTCCACCGACCACTTCGTGCTCCTAGCCCGCCCAAGATTCCGTTCACTCGCTTTCGCAACGCATAATCCTTAACTTGTTGCCGACCCTTCGCAAGCGTGACAATTACGCCGCTGCAGGGACGCGCCATCGGCCGTTCTCCCCTGAACTCGACCGTAATAGTCCGCAAAGTTCATAGTGGAAGACCGCAACCTGGCACTTCGGTCGCAACTCTCCCGCGAGCGGCCGTCCAACACGACGGGAGCGCTGCAAGCTCCTCGCGTAGCGCTAACCAAGGCGATCTGGCACATGCTCACCCGCAACGAGCCGCTCGCACCCACCCCATCTGCGGGAGGCGCCGCTTTTCGTCTGGCCGCCTGACGGCGCTTTCCGGAATTGCGCCCCCACAGCCGGCGCCCAATGTCGCCTAATCCTCCCGCCGAGGAGACGACGAGTTGGTTGAGGTTGGTCCACATATTCGCCACAGAACGGCGAGGCTCCCTCCGCCGTTTGGCGAGGGCATCCCCCAGACGACCGTAAGTGCGTGCCCCGTGTCGGTCAACGGGACGAAGCTCTAGTTCGACCTAGACGTACGTGGAGGTTGCTTCACGGCACAACGCGACTGGAAATAGGTGCTAGCTCGAACTAGACCAAGGAGGAGTGTGCTCGACGTCGACAAGCGCGTGAGCGCCGCTTCCCCACCACCAGCCTGCACAAGGACCTTGACCCAACACCGCCAAGCTAGCTGACAACCCACCCTCCTCCATAGAGGCGATTCACGACGGCGCCGACCGGGCATGCGCGGGCTACCGCAACGGCTAGAGACTGCAGGTGCCAGCTAATTCGCGACGGGAACTCCCTCCGATCGTCCGTCTCGAAAGGGATCGCTCATCGCTTCTTGACCTTCTTGCCCTTGGCCTTCTTCCCCGACATCTGGCGGACCTTTTGTGGCTCCTGGATGCAACCTCTCGCGTGGGCCAGTACGCCGACTAGCTCATTGTCATCTTCTAGGCCGTTACGTCCAACGGGCAGGATGGTGGCCTCGTTCGGATCGATCGGCTGTCCGCACTCATGGCAGAGCGGGCGACGCTCGGCCCACGATGGGTCAAAGGGGACCGCCGGCTCAAGCCGTGCTTGAATCGCTCGCACGAGCCAACGGTTCCTCGGTACATCGCCGCGCTCGGAATCAAGTGCTACCAACAGGTGCTCAGGTAGTCGCAGGTTGGTCTGCACGATGCGGTCGGTCATGAGTGCAAACATAACACGTGGTGTCATGTGGTATCAGATGGTAACGGCCTCAGGGCGAGGCATAGGTGCCGCGTCGAGCGAGCGGAGGGTAGCGACGCTGAGCGCTGGGATGTCTTTGCGGAGAGCCAGGACTGCCTTTGCGGCACCCGCAGGCCCTCCTCGCGCCACAGCCGCTGCGTGCGCTTGCGGTTCAAGTTCCAGCCGTCCTCGAGCAGCTGCGCGTGCGCACGGCGTTAGCCCCACCTCGGGCGCTCTTCAGAGATCCTGCGCAGGGCGGCGCGCAAGGCCGCGTCATCGTCGGCCACGCAGGACTCACGGCGCTGGGTCGAGCGATGCTGGCCGGCGATCTGGCATGCCCGCCGCTCAGAGACGCCGAGACGATCCCTGAGCATCAGGACCGCCTCCCGGCGGCGCGACGGGCTCACCAGTTTCCCTTCGAGATCTCCTTCAGGCCCTCGATCTCGAGCTCCTTGTTGGCAACGATCCGCTTCAGCGAGGAGTTCTCGCGCTCGAGCTCCTTCAGGCGCTTGACGTCGTCGGCCTTCATCCCGCCGTATTGCGCACGCCAGCGATGGAAGGTGTTCTCCGAGACTTCCAAGGCCTTTGTGACCTCGGGGATGCTCTTGCCCTCGGCGAGCATCCGATCGGCCTCGCGGAGCTTGCGCACGACCTGCTCTGGCGTGTGTCGTCTTCGCTTCATGTCGGTTCTCCTCTGGCCCATTGTGCAGGGCCGGTAGAACTCTCACAGGAGGCGGACCGATTTCAGGATTTCGGGCCAGCCGCTCCGAGCCCTCGCACGCCGCGACCTGACGCCGGGAAGCAATCTCGAAATCTCGAACCTGGCGTTCGAGTTCGGCGCACTCGCGCCGTGGTCGCATCTCGGTCACGCAGTCCAGCGTAGGGTGGGCGATCGCTGCGCCAGTGGCGCGCTCGCCTGGCCATCCGGGAAGGTCGGGCCGCCCGCCACGACCATCCGGGCGCAGCGCGTGACGGCTACGTAACGGAACGGCGACCCAGCGACACGAGTAAGGCCGCCCCCCGGGCCTTCCTCGCGCGCTGGTCCCCCGTCAGGAGGAGGAGATCGTAAGCTTCTCCTCTCTGAGGGGAAAAGTCCAATACGCTTTCACCTCGGTGACATAGTCACCACGCATCGCAGATCGTTGGTGAACTGGCCATCGTCGCCGGCGCCGCGATCTCCCCTAGCCTTGAGCCCAAAGGCGCGCGACTACGCCGCGATGAATACGCGCCCCGGAACTTCGGTATCGCGGATGCGAGGCGCCGGACGGCGGCTCGGGCGCCGGATAAGCCATGCGCAACGCGATTAGGCGATATCGGCTGACTGAGGCTGATCGGGACCGCTCGGGCACTCCCAGCCCCGGCGCTCTGCTGAAGGCTGTGTCGTCGGAGCAACCCGAAGCGGTCCCGTCCCCTCCCTAGGAGTCCTCGCTATGGGGGGATAGCAATAACCCCTTCCATAACCATATCGGTCTTTGGCATGCGAGTTGCCTATGGAGGCCGGGCGCAGGTCCCGATGCCTTTCAGCCCAGCCAGCCGGCCCCCAGAACTGGCGTGGTCGCGCGCGCCATGACTCGGTCGGTCAGCAGGAAGACGAGGCCCTCCGGCACCAGGTGTCCGCCACTCCTCTGCGCTGATCGACTAATCTGCTGGAGGAGGCATCGATGCCGTTCAAGCGGGGCCAACTGCGCTACTTCGTCACGGTCGCTGAGGAGGGCCAGATGACTCGCGCTGCGGCGAAGCTCCAGATTGCGCAGCCGGCGCTCTCGCAGGCGATCGCGCGTCTTGAATCCGAACTCGACGTCCAGCTCCTTGAGCGCCATGCACGCGGAGTCACCCTCACGGCCGACGGCGAGAAGTTCTACCCGAAGGCGCGGCTAGCGCTCGACGCTTGCACTGACGCCGTCCAAACGGCTCGGTCGCTCGCGCGGGCCGACAAAGGCACTATCGAGTTCGGGTTCCTAGGGGCCCCGCCGGGGCTTGACAGTCCTGCCCATCTAGAAGCCTTTGCAGAGACGCATCCCGATATTGATATCCGCTACCGAGAGCTCCGGTTTCCGTCCGTCCCGACGACGTCGTGGCTTTCGGAGGTAGACATCGCCGTTTGTCACCTGCCACCGCCGATCCAAACGTTTGGTCCCAATTGCTGCGCCTCGAGCCGCGCGTCGTACTGGCGCCGAAGCGTCATCCGCTCGCAGGGCGTTGCGAGCTGACCGTTGCCGAAGTGATGGATGAGACCTTCATCGGCCTTCATCCGTCGATCGAGCCAGCTTGGGCGGGCTTCTGGAGTCTCGATGATCATCGTGGCGAGCCGCCCCGGCACGTCACGGTCGACCGCGCGGCCAACCCGCAAGAGGTCCTCGCCTCGCTCGCCGTGCGCCGAGCTATCACGACCGTACCGGCCTCCGTCGCGGGGGTGATCGTCAACGTCGTGACCGGGGTGACGGCGATCCCCCTGCGCGACGCCAAGCCTTCGGCCATCACGCTCGTCGGGCGTGAGGACCGTCGTAACGCCCTGGTCGCGATCCTCGCCGCGTTCGCCCGAAACCTCGCTGGGGATAGCGCCGATGCCGCGGCTGCCCGCCGATGCCTGAACGTTGATCTGCAGGTAAAAAATGGAGACGGTGGCCGAAAGAATGGAGACGGTGGGAATCGAACCCACGTCCGCGATAGCGTGAGGATGGCTTCTACGAGCGTATCCGGCGCTCTGATCTCATCCCCTGCTCGCCTCGCCGGCGGGGTTGCTGGGGACCAGTCTCCTGAGCTTTCCCCGGCTTGGCGGAGACGGACCGCGCCGGGTGAGCCTGCTTTCTGATCCCGGCCTTCCCCGCCGCAGGCGAGCGGGGCCCGAGACCTCACGGCTTAGCTATTGACTAAGCGGCGAGGGCGTACTCGTGAGAGTCCGCACTTATGGTTTTCCCGGGTGTTTTACGAGGCCGCCCGGGCACCTCGACTCGCCACCACCCCCACTAGCCGACCGCGTCGAAGCCTGTCGTCCCCGGGGATGCGTTGCTCCTCCATTGTAACGGCGCCCGTCATCGGGGCTGGCCGAGGCCGGTGCCGAGCCGAGCGCAGGCCCCGCAGACCCGAGCCGAGCGGAGGCCCAGGGACGGGACGCATGAGGCCGGCGGAGGGACCCGGCGGAGAGAACAAAGAACGACGCGGTTCCGGGCCGCTTGAGGAACCCGTCCGGTGGGACCCGAAGGCCCCTCCTTTGGGTGGCGCGGCCTCACACCTCGGTGGCCTCGCTCTTTGCGGCTCGGTTCCGCGTCTGGATTCAAAGTAGCTCTGGCCCCGGGCGAATGCAAGCCTCCCGCGAGCAACTCCCCGCACGTTCCGAAGAAAAAGGACGAGCTGATCCGCGGCCCTCCGCTGGCGACTCGATCGGCGCACCGATTGGCAGCCCCGAAGCGGGTGCCGCCAAGGCCGCCGGGCACCCGACGCAGTCCCTGTCCGATGGCCGTTAGGGAACGCTTATGGGTGCTGCCACAATGGACTGATGGACAGCCATGAGGTTTCCCTGCATTCTCCGGCGCCGGCGCTCCAGGGCGGGCCGCCCGCGGCGCCGATCCCGCAGCCGGGCGAGAATCCGTTCGGCGAGCGCCCGCACGCGCCCGCTCCGGTGCGCAACCTGCGCAAGCGGATCAGCAGCGCGCTGGCCGCGGTGGTCGCGCTCATCGCCAAGTTCTTCGCGGCGATCAAGGGCTTCCTGCTGCTGCTGCCCAAGCTCAAGCTGCTCACCACCTCGGGCACGGCGCTCGTGTCGGTCGCCGCGTACAGTCTGTTCTGGGGCTGGGAGTTCGCGGCCGGGTTCGTGGTGCTGCTGTTCGTGCACGAGATGGGCCACGTGATCGCAGCTGCGCCGCGAGGGGATCAAGGCGAGCGCGCCGATGTTCATCCCCTTCATGGGCGCCGCCATATTCGCGAAGTCGCTGGGCGACAACGCGCTCGCGGAGGCGCGCGTCGGGCTGGCCGGACCGATCCTCGGCACCCTCGGCGCGGCCGCGGTGGCGGTGGCCGGCGCGGTCACGGCTAGCACGTTCCTGCTCGCGCTCGCCTACGTCGGGTTCCTCCTGAACCTGTTCAACCTGCTGCCCGTGGTGCCGCTCGACGGCGGGCGGGCGATGGCGGCGATGGCACCGTGGATGTGGTTCATCGGCCTCGGCGCGATGGTCGCGATGGTGTTCATCTTCCCCAACCCCATCCTTCTCATCATCGTTCTGTTCGGCGGCATGGAGACCTGGCGCCGCTGGCAGCAGCGCAAGACCCGCTCGCTCGAGCAGGCCGCCTACTACCGCGTGTCGCCGCGGCACCGGGTGATCGTCGGGGCCGTGTACATCGGCCTGATCGTGGCGCTGGCGTTCGGGATGCACGAGACGCACATCCTGTCCACCGGCGGGCACAGCTTCGGCTCGATCTAGCACCCGCGGCCCCGCGCGGGCGCACGACCTATCGTCTGGCTTCGCGGACGGCCCGTTCCATATCGCGCTTGGTCTCCTTCTCGCGGATGGACTGGCGCTTGTCGTACAGGTCCTTGCCGCGGGCGAGCGCGATCTCGACCTTGGCGCGGGCTCCGGAGAAGTAGATGCGCGTGGGCACGAGCGTCAGCCCGCGCTCCTTCGTGCGAGCGGCGATGCGGTCGAGCTCGCGGCGGTGGAGCAGCAGCTTGCGCACGCGCTCGGGATCATGGTTTTCGCGTGCGGCCGGCGCATAGGGAGGGATGTGGATGGAGTGCAGCCACATCTCGTCGTCGCGTATCGCCGCATACCCGTCCTTCAGCTGTGCGCCGGATTCGCGCAGCGCCTTGACCTCGGTGCCCTCCAGCACGATCCCGCACTCCAGCCGCTCGATCAGCTCGTAGCGGTGGGAGGCGTACCGGTTGGACGCCACGTCTCCCGCGCCGATCTTGCGCTTGCCCTTGCCCTTTGCCACCGTCCGAGCCTAGATGGTCAGCCGTGGCGTGCGCGTCTCCGATCAAGCGGCGGAGATCAGGTCGACACGGCCCCGCACCGGGTCCACGCGGTCCACACGCACCTCGATCGGATCGCCCAGGCGCAGGGTGGCGCCGGTGCGCTCGCCCTGGAGGATCGTGCCCAGCTCGTTGATCTCCCACCACTCGTTCGCCGGGTGACCCTCGGCCGAGGGCAGGCGCAGGCGGCGCACGGGCAGCATGCCTTCGTAGGACCCCGTGGCGCCGGCGAACACGATGAACGCGCCGGCGGAGATCAGCCCGACCACCTCTCCCGCGTAGGTCTGCTGGGGGCCGTCCTCATACAGGACCCGCTCCAGCGCGAAGCAGCGGGCGATGTCATCAGCGTCGCGCTCGAGGGTCATCGCCTCGCGCTCGCGCTCGGAGGTCCACACCCCGAGCTCTGAGAGCTCGCCGGCGCGGGGGGCGCTCTCCGAGCCGGCCACCGTGGAGAGCAGCGCGCGATGGCAGACGAGATCGGGGTAGCGGCGGATGGGCGAGGTGAAATGGCAGTAGCTCGCGGAGTGAAGGCCGGCGTGGCCGAGGTTGGTGGGCGAGTAGTAGGCCTGCTTGAGCGAGCGCAGCAACAGCGAGCTCAGCGCGATCCGGCCCCGCCCGAGGCGCCGCACGTGCTCGTCCACCCGGCGCGAGATCGCGCCCATCAGCTCGCCGGCCTGCGAGGAGGACATGGGATCCGGAAGCGGCGGCGTGGGCACTCCCAGCGAGGCGAGCTGATCGGCGAGCCGTTCGACGCGCTCGGGCTGCGGGCGCTCGTGCACGCGATACAGGCAGGGCACGCTGCGCTGCTCCAGCAGGCGGGCGACCGCCTCGTTGGCGGCGATCATCAGATGCTCGATCAGGCGATGGGACTCGGTCTGGACGCGGGCGCTGATCTCGTCTACGTTCCCCTGCTCGTCGAAGGAGAACTCGGGCTCCTCGGAGTCGAGCACCAGCCCGCCGCTCTGCTCGCGCGCCCGCTGCAGCGCCGCGGCGGCGTCACGGGCTGCCATCAACGGCGCACCCCAGGGCTCGGCTGCCTGCTCGCGCCCGGCGAAGATCCGATCGACGCGGTCGTAGTCCAGCCGCTCATCGGAGCGGATCAGCGAGCGGTGGAATGCCGTGCGGCCCACCTCCGCCCCGTGCAGCTCGAGCTCCACGGTGACCGCGAGGCGATCGCGGCCGGGCAACAGCGAGCAGGCGTCGTTGGAGAGCTCCTGCGGCAGCATCGGCTCCACGGCCCCGGGCACATACACGCTCGTCGCACGCCGCCGCGCCTCGCGGTCGACGAGGGAACCCACGCGCACGTGGGCGCTCACGTCGGCGATGTGCACCCACACGCGCACGCCGCCCCCGTCCATGCGCTCGGCCGAGACGGCATCGTCGAAGTCGCGTGCGCTGACCGGGTCGATCGTGAACGTCGCCAGCCCCCGCAGATCGCGCCGGCCGTGCCCGGATTCGGCCAGCTCGCGGCCGCGATCGCGGGCCTGCCCGGCCTCGCGCTCCACCTCTGCGTGGAAGCCGCGCTCGAGCCCGCGATCGAGCATCAGACCCTCGATCACGTCGCGAGCCACATCGGGGCGCCCGATCACCCGCACGATCCGCGGCGAGGCGCCACGGCGGCCCTGCTTGGCGATCTGGATGAGCACGATGTCGCCGGCGCGGGCCTTCGCGCCCGCACCTCCTCCCAGGTTCGCGGGAAGCGCGATCCGTCCCTGCCCCAGTCGCGGGCGCTTCGCGATCGTCCCGGCGCGGCGGAAACAGCGGCTCGGCGGTCCAGAAGCGCCCCCGCCTTGCGAGCACGGCGACGATCGTCACTTCGGCTTCGCGGCGGCTACCTTCGCGGCGAGCGTGGCCAGCGCCACGGCCAGCCCGTGGCGGGTGTCGACGCCATGGGGCACGAGCACTTCGGGGATGACCCCCGCGCCCTGTTTCACCCCGCCGCCCCCGAGGTTGCGTCCGTTGGGCGTGAAGTACTCGCCCACCGTGATGTCCAGGGCGCCGCCGTTGGAGAGCGGCTCGTCCTCCTGGAAGACACCCTTGCCGAACGTGTGCACGCCCACGACCGTCGCCCGGCGATGGTCCTGGAGCGCAGCCGTGACGATCTCGGAGGCCGATGCGGTGTTGCCGTCGACCAGCACCACGACAGGGATCGAGGTGGAGATCGCGCCGCCGGTGGCCAGGAGCGTGTCCGTTGGCTGGGTGCGACCGCGGGTGGTGACGATGGTGCCACCGGGAATGAAGATGCTCGAGATCAGCTGTGCCTCCTGCACCAGGCCGCCGCCGTTGTCGCGCAGGTCGAACACGATCCCCTTCGCGCCCATGCGCAGCTCGTGCTCGACGGCTTCGCGCACTTCGCCGTGTGCGCCGGGACTGAACGTGGCGAGCGCTACGACGCCGATCTTGACGCCGTGCACGGTCTTGGTGGTGGAGGCGACCACCGGCTCGGAGATCGTCGCGCGCGTGATCTTCAGAGTGCGCCTCGCGCCGTGCCCGGCGCCCGCCCGGCGCGGCGCTTCGACGACGAGCTGAACGTCGGTGCCCGGGCAGCCCCTTGATCAGCGCCACCGCCGAGTCCGCAGGGAGGCCTTCGAGCTTGTGCCCGTTCACCGCCACGATCACATCCCCGGTCTTCAGCCCCGCGCGGGCCGCCGGAGAGGAGTCGAACACGCGCGCGATGAGCAGGCCGCGGTGCCCGGGGCCGACGGCCACTCCGATACCGGTGAAGCTCGGCGGCGAGGTGAATTCGTGGAATTCCTTGGGCGACAGATAGTGGGAGAAGCGGTCGCCCAGGCTCGTCACCACGCCGGCGATCGAGGCGTCCGCGAGCTTGCTCTTGGAGACCGGGCGGTAGTAGTCGCTCGAGATCCTGTCGATCGCTTCGTCCACGACCCGGGTCGCGTGATCAGAGACGAACGCGCGCCGCGCGAACGCGGGCAGGTGTTCGGGATGCCCGCCCAGCCACACGCCCAGCACGAGCAGCACCGGCAGCGCGATCGCGAGCGCGATCAGCAGCGGCCGTTGTTTTCGCCTGGGGGTCATGACTTTGCGCAGACTACGGGTCGCACCTTCGGGAAGCGCCGCTGGCAGATGTCCGTGCCGGCCCCGCGCCCGCGGCGCAAGCTGCTCTAGGCTGGGCGGCAGTGAGCGCGATCTCGACCACCACGGTGGGAGCGAACGACCTGCCGGTCCACAGCATCGCCCTGCCCGGCACGCGCGCGCTGACGGTGCTCGTGGCCTTCGATGCGGGCGCGAGGAACGAGCGTCCTGAGGAGAACGGGATGGCCCACTTCCTTGAGCATCTCGTGTTCAAGGGCGGTGAGAAGTACCCGACCTACAAGGACGTCAACGAGACCGCGGAGCGGCTGGGGGGCGTGCTGAACGCCTACACCAGCCACGACCTGGTGGCCTTCCACCTGACGGTTCGCGCGGAGAGCGCCGGAGCGGCGATCGACCTGCTGTCCGACTTCGTGGGGCGCCCGCGCCTGGACGCCGAGGAGCTCGACCGCGAGCGGGGCGTGGTCATCCAGGAGATCAACCGCGCCTACGATCAGCCCGCGACGGTCGCCGAGTACCTGATCGACAAGGCCGCGTTCGGCGAGCACCCGTTGGGGCGGACGGTGCTGGGTCCCGAGGAGAACCTGAGGAGCTTCACTCGCGAGGGCATCGTCGCCTTCCGCGAGCGCCGCTGGGCGGGGACGGGCGGCGGCGCGTTCCTGGCCGGCAACCTCGACCATCTTCCGGGTGAGGAGGAGCTGAAGGAGCGCTTCGCACGCTTTCCCGCCCTGGCGGCGCCGGAGCCCTACACGCCCGCCCCGGACTTCGCGCCGAAGACGCTGGTCGAGGAACGCGACACCAACCAGTCTCACCTGCGCATGATCTACCGCCCGGAGATCAGGGTCTCCGACGTTCGCGAACGCGCGGCGCTCTCGATCTACTCCACGCTGCTCGGTGGGTCGATGGGATCGCGGCTGTTCGAGGAGATCCGCGAGAAGCGCGGCCTGTGCTACTCGGTGTATGCCATCGACCACTCGTTCGCCGACGTGCCGATCCTGCAGCTGGGCTCGGGACTCGAGTCGAGCAAGTGCGTGGAGGCCTACACGCGAATGCGCGAGATCGTGCGAGGAGCTGCGCGAGGAGGGTCCCACCGAGGAGGAGGTGCAGCGCGCCCGCGCCTACGCAGCCGGCCGCACGGTGCTCGCATTCGAGAACACGAACGCAGTCGCACGCTACGCCGCGAACCAGGCGATCGTGTACGGCGAGGACATCGACCCGGACGCGGCGATAGCCGCCCTGGACGCGGTCACCTTCAAGGAGGTCCGCGAGGTGGCCGCGGGCGTCGCCGAAAAGCTCGCGGTGGCCTGCGTGGGACCCCACGCCGCCGACGAGTTCTGAGCATCTGCGCGGGCAGGGCCCCAGCCCCGCGAGGGATTCCCGGTCCGGCCGGCTGGCGCGAGCCGGGGCTCAGCCGATTGCGACCATGCGGTCGATCGGCACGCGTGCCCGCGCCGCGATCTCCGGCGGCACCCGCACCTCGTACTTCTCATCGCGCAGCGCGTCGCGCAGCTTGGGCAGGGTGATCATCTTCATGTACTGGCAGGAGGCCTCGGCGTTGGCCGGGATGAACTGCACGTCCGGGGCGGCCATCTGCAGCGGGTAGAGCATGCCGATCTCCGTGGCGACCACGGCCTCGCGCACGGCGGGCTCGCGCTCGGCGGACTCGGCGTATTTGAGCATCCCGCCCGTGGAGAGCATGTGCACACCCTCGGCCGAGACGTCGCCGGCGGCCACGTACTCCATGACGCTCGTGGAGCAGCCGCACTCGGGGTGGATCAGAAAATCGGCGCCGGGGTGGGCGGCGCGCGTGGCTTCGATGTCGGACGGGCGGATGCCCGCATGGACGTGGCACTCGCCGTCCCACACGTGCATGCGCCGCTGAAGCTCCTTCTCGACGTAGGCGCCCAGCCACATGTCCGGGCCGAACAGGATCTCCGTGTCCTCGCCGTGGGTCTCATAGATGTGGCGGACCACATCCACGGCGTTGGCGGACGTGCAGACGTAGTCGGTCAGAGCCTTCACCTCGGCGGTCGTGTTCACGTACATCACGACCACCCCCTTCGGGTATTCCGCCCGCCAGGCGGCCAGCTGCTCGGCATCGATGGACGCGGCCAGCGAGCAGCCGGCATCGAGGTCAGGGATGAGGACGGTCTTCTCGGGGCACAGGATCGAGGCCGTCTCGGCCATGAAGTGCACGCCGCAGAACACGATCATCTCGCCCTCTGCGGTGCCAGCCCGGCGGGAGAGGCCGAGCGAGTCACCGACGTAGTCGGCGACGTCCTGCACCTCGGGCACCTGGTAGTTGTGGGCGAGGATCACGGCGTTGCGCTTCGCGGCGAGCGCGCGCACCTCGTCCTTCAGCTCTGCGATCTCCGCCGCCGAGAGCGCTCCTCGGGGTGCCTCGGTGGGAGCCATCGGCAGCGTCAGCGTCATGGCGAGACCTCCAGGGTCAGGGACAGGTCCAGCGCGGGCGCCGAGTGGGTCAGGGCACCCATGGAGATCCATTCTACCCCGGTCTGCGCACGCGCCCTGAGCGTCTCGAGGGTGATGCCGCCGCTGGCCTCGAGGCTCGCGCGCCCGGCGACCTGGGCTACCGCGGCGCGCAGCTCCTCGTCGTCCATGTTGTCGAGCAACAGGCGTGGCGCGCCGGCTGCGAGTGCCTGTTCGATCTCCCCGCTGTCGCGCACCTCCACCTCGAGCGTGTCGGCCAGCTCGGGGGCCGCCGCGCGCGCGCGGGCGACCGCCGCCGCGATGCCACCGGCGGCGGCGATGTGGTTCTCCTTGATCAGGATCGCGTCATACAGCCCCGCGCGGTGGTTGCGGGCGCCGCCGGCGACCACCGCCGCCTTCTCCAGCGCGCGCAGCCCCGGTGTCGTCTTGCGCGTGTCCAGCACACGTGCCCGCGTCCCCTCCACCTCGCGCGCCGCCCGCGCCGCCATCGTGGCCACACCGGACAGATGGGCTAGGAAGTTCAGGGCCGTGCGCTCTGCGCTCAGCAGCGCGCGCGCGCGGGCTTGCACCGACATCACCGGCCCGCCCTCCTCGCGCCAGTCCCCCTCTCCTACCAGCCTCTGACAGCGCGCATCTGGATCGAGCAGCGCGAACGCGATCTCGGCGGTCTGCAGGCCGTAGATCACACCCGGCGCCTTCTGGGTGATCAGCGCGCGGGCGCTCGCCGTCTCGGACACGGTCGCGGCCGTCGTCACGTCGCCCGTGCCGATGTCCTCCTCGAGCGCCCCGCGCACCAGCTCGGCCTGCTCGGCGTCCAAAGTGGAGCTCACTCGCTTCAGCATAGGATCCATCGGGATGGATGCACGCTCCGCCGCCGATTCGCGCGCCACGCTCGCCCACTGGATGGGGCCACTGGACGCGAACAGCGCCGGCTTCGTGCACGGGGGCACGGTCATGAAGCTGGTTGACGAGGCCGCAGGGCTCGCGGCCATCAAACACTCGCGCTGCCGGGTGGTGACGGCCAGCATGGATCGCATGACCTTCAGGGTCCCCATCCACGTCCGCGCGCTGGTCACCTTCCAGGCCAGCGTCAACGCCGTGTGGCACACATCCATGGAGGTCGGAGTGCGCGTCGACACCGAGGACCCGAGGACGGGCGAACGCCGGCACAGCAACAGCGCCTACCTGACCATGGTGGCCGTCGACGAGCAGGGCAACCCGGTGCCCATACCGCCGCTGCTCACCGCCGGCGAGGAGGAGCTTCGCCGTGAGAGCGAGGCCCAGCTTCGCCGCCGCAATCGGCTGGCCGAGCGCGAGCAGATCCAGGCCGGGCGCTGAGCCGTATGCGCTATTCCTCGGACGCCGCGCTGGAGAGCAGAAACGCACGCACGAATCCATCCAGGTCTCCCTCGAGAACGCGCTGCACGTCGCCCATCTCATACCCCGTGCGGTGGTCCTTGACCATCGTGTATGGGTGCAGCACGTAGGAGCGGATCTGCGAGCCGAAGTTGACGTCCTGGGCCTCGCCCTTCTCGCGTGCGATCTCCTCCTGGCGTTCGCGCTCGTGCCGCTCGAGCAGCTTCGCCCGCAGCATCGCCATCGCGGTCGCGCGGTTCGAGGACTGCGAGCGCTCGTTCTGGCACTGCACCACGATCCCCGTCGGCCGGTGGGTGACGCGCACGGCCGAGTCGGTCTTGTTGACGTGCTGTCCGCCCGCGCCCGAGGCCCGGTAGGTGTCGACCTGCAGGTCGTCCTCGTTGATCTCGATCTCGCCGGTGTCCTTCACCACCGGCGCCACCTCCACCCCCGCGAAGCTCGTCTGGCGGCGGTGGGCAGAGTCGAACGGTGACAGGCGCACCAGCCGGTGAACGCCCCGCTCGGCGCCGAACAGCCCGTAGGCGTTCTCGCCGGAGGCGCGGAAGGTGGCGGACTTGATCCCGGCTTCCTCTCCGGCGCTCGCCTCGAGCAGCTCGGCCTGAAAGCCCCGCCGCTCGGCCCAGCGCATCTCCATCCGCAGCACCATCTCGGCCCAGTCCTGCGCGTCGGTCCCCCCCGCCCCCGCGTTCACCGTCACGAGCGCGTCGCCGGAGTCATAGCGCCCGGAGAACAGCCGCTGCTCCTCGAGCTCGGCCAGCCGGGCTTCGACCGAGGCTATCTGCTCGTCGAGTTCCGCCTGCAGCGACTCCTCCTCGGCGGCCATCTCGGCCAGCGCCGTCGAGGTCCTCCACATCGCTCTGCAGGGTGCCGAACATCTGAAGGCGCCTGGAAGCGCGCGCGTGCTCGGCCGACACCGCGGCGGCCTTCTCGGAGTCATCCCAGAAGCCCCCGGCCCCCATCTGACCCTCCAGCGCCGCCACCCGCTCACTGAGCCCGGACGGGTCAAAGATAGTCCGCGAGCAGAATCAGCTGCTCGCGAATCGCAGCGAGCCGCTGCGGTGTGGCTTCTGTGGCGGCGTCAGAGGGCATCGTCAGCTACGCGCCGTGGCACTTCTTGAACTTCTTGCCGCTCCCGCACCAGCAGGGCTCGTTGCGCCCGACCTGGTGCTCGTCGTCGACCACGCGCTGCTCGACGACCGCAACGGCTTCCTCTCCCGTTCGCCTCGCCGCCGTACTCCTGCGCGCCTTCCTGGCCGGTGCCCGCGGCTGCGGCGGCCGCCGCGAGCGCACCGGCACCCATCGCGCTGCGCCCGCCCGAGTAGGACACGCGGCCCGCGCTGGTGGAGCTGCCGCCGGCCGCGAACGCCGGGACCGGTGCTCCGCCGCCGTTCTCCCCTTCGACGTTGACCTCCACGTTGAAGATCATCCGCGCGTAGTCGGCCCACACGCTGTTCATCAGGTCCCCGAACAGGGTGAACGCCTCGTTCTTGTAGGCCACCAGCGGGTCGATCTGGGCGAATCCGCGCAGGTGGATCCCCTCGCGCAGGTAGTCCATGTCGAACAGGTGCTCCCGCCAGCGTTCGTCGATGATCTGCAGCAGCAGAAAGCGCTCGAGCGCGCCCATCAGCTCCTCGCCGAGCGACTCCTCGCGCGCGTTGTAGCGCTCGATCGCCATGGCCGTGATCCGATCGGTCAGCGCAACCCGCTCGATCGTCTCGGGGTCGAGGTCCTCCTCGCCGATGTCGAGTGGGAAGAACTGGCCCAGCGCCGTGAACAGGCCGTCGAGATCCCAGTCCTCCATGAAATCCCCCGGCGTGTACTGATCGATCGTGCGCTCGACCACCTCGATGACCTGCTGACGGGCCTCCTCGCTGATGCTCTTGCCCTCCAGCACCTCGTCGCGGTAGGCGTAGATCACGCGACGCTGCTCGTTCATCACGTCGTCGTACTCGAGCACGCGCTTGCGGATCAGGAAGTTCTGCTCCTCGACCTTCCTCTGCGCTTTCTCGATCTGCTTGGACAGCATCCCGGCCTCGATCGGTTCCTCGTTGCCTTCATCGTCCACGCCGCCCAGCCGGTCGAGGATCTTGTAGATGCGGTCGCCCGCGAACAGTCGCACCAGATCGTCCTCGGCCGACAGGAAGAAGCGACTCTCGCCGGGGTCGCCCTGGCGCCCGGAACGCCCGCGCAGCTGGTTGTCGATGCGCCGCGACTCGTGGCGCTCGGTGCCGCAGATGAACAGTCCGCCCGCCGCCATCACGTGTTCGCGGTTCTCCTGCACGTCCCGTTCGACGCCCTCCAGGAGCTCGCGCCCGCGCCGCTCATACTGCTCGGCGTCCTCCGGATCCACGCCCTCCTTGGCGAGCTGCAGGCGCACGAGATGCTCGGGGTTTCCCCCCAGCTTGATGTCCACACCGCGACCGGCCATGTTCGTCGCGATCGTGACGGCACCCGGCTGGCCGGCCTCGGCGACCGTCTCCGCCTCGCGCGCGGCGTGCTCGGGCTTGGCGTTGAGCACCGTGTGGGCGATCCCGCGCTTGGTCAACCGCTCGGACAGCAGCTCTGAGACCTCCACGGAGATCGTCCCCACCAGCACCGGCTGGCCGTTCTCGTGGCGCGCGGCGATCTCGTTCACGACCGCGCTCCACTTGCCCTCCTTGGTCTTGTAGATCTGGTCGTTGCGGTCATCGCGGACCATCTGCATGTTCGTCGGCACCTGCACGACGGGCAGCTCGTAGATCTTCATGAACTCCGTGGCCTCTGTGAGAGCGGTTCCCGTCATGCCCGCGAGCTTGTCGTACAGGCGGAAGTAGTTCTGGTAGGTGATCGTGGCCAGCGTCTGGTTCTCCTCCTGCACCGAGACGCCCTCCTTGGCCTCGATCGCCTGGTGCAGCCCCTCCGACCAGCGCCGGCCCTCGAGGATGCGTCCGGTGAACTCGTCGATGATCCTCACCTCACCGTCGATCACCGCGTAGTCGACGTCGGCCTTGTACAGCGCCTCTGCGCGCAGTGCCTGGATCAGGTGGTTGACGAGATGTCCGTTCTCGGCCCGGTACAGGTGGTCGATGCCGAGGAAGCGCTCGGCCTTGGCGACGCCCTGCTCGGTGATCGACACCGTCTTGTGCTTCTCATCGGGCTCGAAGTCGAAGTCGGCCATGAACTGCTTCTTGCTGCGCGGGTCCATGCCTTCTGGCGTCTTGCCCGCCGTCATCTGTGGGGCCAGGCGGGCGAACCTCACGTACAGGTCCGCCGCCTGTTCGGGGGCGCCGGAGATGATCAGCGGTGTGCGCGCCTCGTCGATCAGGATGTTGTCCACCTCGTCCACGATCGCGAACGCGTGCCCGCGCTGGACCTTCTCCGCCAAGTCTGTTGCCATGTTGTCACGCAGGTAGTCGAACCCGAACTCGGAGTTGGTGCCGTACACGACGTCGCACGCATACGCGCGTTGCTTCTCGTCGTAGGGCTGCATGCTCTGCAGCACCCCCACCGACACGCCGAGCGGCTCGTAGATCGGGCTCATCCATTCCGCGTCACGTCGCGCCAGGTAGTCGTTGACCGTCACCAGATGCACGCCCTTGCGTTCACCTGACTCCGCGTCGCGTACCGCAAGCGAGTTGAGCACGACCGCGAGGGTCGCGGTCAACGTCTTGCCCTCACCGGTCTTCATCTCCGCGATCTGCCCATCGTGCAGGGCCATGCCACCGATCATCTGCACGTCGAAATGGCGCATGCCCATAGTCCGCTTTCCGGTCTCGCGCACGATCGCGAAGCACTCCGGCAGCAGCGCATCGAGGGACTCGCCATCCCGCGCGCGCTCGCGCAGCGTGTCCATTCGCTCGCGCAGCTCCGCGTCTGTGTCGTGTTCGAGCTCGGGCTCGAACGCACCGATCAGGGCGACGCGTTTCTGGTAGATCTTGAACTTCTTCGCCTCGCCGACGTTCAGCGCGCGATCGAGCAGGGAGGGCATTGACCCAAGGATAGCTACCGGCGGTCCCCGGCTGGCCGCCGGCACGGCCCTGGCGTTCCGCTCAGATCGAGGGCTGAGACGCGGCGCGCGGCACGGCGCGGGCGGGCTCCTGGGCGACAGCCGCAGCGCCCCCGATCTCGGACCGATCGCGGCGGTGGCGCAGTTTGTCGCGGTGGCGCTTGACCTGGCGAGCCAGCTCGTCGATCATCAGGTTCAGCGAGTGCAGCATCTCCGGTGATGCATCGTGGGCGCGCAGGGTCACGCCCTTCAGATACAACGTCCCCTCCGCCACCTGGCAATTCGCGACCCGCGGGTTGGGCTCCTTGAAGATCTCGATCTCCAGGCGCGCGAGCTCGGAGACCTGCCGATCGACCTTGGTCAGACGGCGCTCAGCGTGCATGCGGATCTCGTCGGTGACCGGGACGTTGCGACCCTTGATGGCGATTTGCATCACAGGCTCCCTTCGGCGGAGTGTTGGCTTTCAATGAGTCTACGCTTCTGTCGGATGAGTCCCCGCCTGTCCTGGACATTTGATCCCGGCGTGCTGATCGGTGCGGCGATCGTCGGCGGCGCCTATGTGGCCCGCTGGCGGCAGGTGCGCTCAGAGCCCTCGCCGCGGCGCGCGGCCGAGGCGCCGGTTTGGCGGTTGTGCTGCATGCTCGGCGCTCTGCTGATCGCGATGATCGCGCTCATCTCGCCGCTGGATGCGCTTGCCGATCAGCTGTTCTCCATGCACATGATCCAGCACATGCTGCTCCTGGACGTCGTGCCGATCCTCGCGATCGTCAGCCTGACAAAGGTGATCCTGCGGCCGCTAACACGCTCGGTGAGGGGCCTGGAGAGGAATGCCGGGGTACTCGCGCACCCCGCCTTCGCGGTGGTGCTCTACGTCGCGGTGATCTGGGCCTGGCACATACCCGCCGCCTACGACCTCGCCCTTCGCCATCCGGTCGTGCACGTGCTCGAGCACGTCAGCTTCCTCACCGCCGGCACGCTCTACTGGTGGCACCTGCTGTCCCCGATCCGCTCGCGCATGCGCCTCGGCGGCATGGGCCCCGTCGTGTACATGGCCTCGACCAAGCTGTTCGTGGGCGCGCTCGGCATGGGCCTGGCGTTCGCCCCGGCGGCGCTGTATGCCTACTACGTCCACCACGCCCGCGTGTGGGGCATCTCCGCTCACGACGACCAGGCGATCGCCGGTCTGATCATGGCGGTCGAGCAGTCGGTGGTGATGGGCGTCGCGCTGGTCGTGCTGTTCATACGAGCCCTCAGCGAGTCCGAGCGCGAGCAGCTTCGCAAGGAGCGCTATCAGCTGGACGGGCAGGGCGTTGCGTGAGCGAGGCCGGGCAACCCCCGCGATAGGCGAGGTCGCCTACGCTGCGCGGCGCATGCTCTCGAGGATGCCGCCGTGCCCGGCGATCGCGCCGATCAAGATCGAGCCCGCCGCGATCTCGGTGCCCGGGAGCAGGATGCTCTCGCGCAGCTGCGCGTGCTCTCCTACCTTCACGCCCTGACCCAGCACCAGCGGTCCCATCAGGCGCACACCCGCCCCGATGCTCACGTCCCGTCCGATCCACGCCGGGCCGTCGATCTCGATGTCCGCGGGCAGCGGCTCATCACCAGCCACGATCACGCCCGGACTCACCTCCCGGCCCTCCATCTGCAGGTGCAGCTCGCCGCTGAGCGCGTCGAACGTGCCCTGCCGCAGCTCTGACAGCGAGCCGACGTCGTTCCAGTACTCGCGCACCTCGTGGATGTGGAACGGCACGTCGTTCTCGAGCAGCACGGGAAACACGTCCTGCGCCCAATCCACGAACGGGCGCTCCGGGAAGTAGTCGAAGATCTGAGGGCTGAACATGTAGATCCCGCAGTTTCCGAGATCCGAGAGCGCCTCATCGGGGCTGGGCTTCTCCTGGAAGCCCGTGATCCGACCCTCGCGGTCGTGCAGCACGACGCCGAACTCGCGCGTGTCGGGCACCTGCTTGACCGACAGCGTGGCGATCCCGCCGCTCTCCAGGTGCCTGGCCGCGAGCGCCCCCAGGTCGATGTCCGTGAGGGCGTCGCCCGAGATCACCACGAAGTCCTCGTCGCCGAAGAAGTCCGCGCACCCCCGCACCCCGCCCGCGGTGCCCAGCAGCTCGGGCTCGTAGCGGTACTCGAGCCGCTCGCCGAAGTGCTCGCGGATCGTGTCCGGGAAGTAGTGAAGGTTGGCGATCACCGGCCCGAACGAGTGCCGGTCGAGCAGGTCGAGGATGTGCTCCATCACCGGCCGGTCCAGCACGGGCACCATCGGCTTGGTGATCTCGTAGGTCAGCGGACGCAGGCGAGTGCCGAGCCCCGCCGCAAGCACCATTGCTCTCATCGTCGGCTAGTAGCGGTAGTGGTCGGACTTGTAGGGACCGTCCACCGGCACCCCGATGTAGGCGGCCTGCTCATCTGTCAGCCGCGTGAGCTTCACGCCGAGCGCGTCGAGATGCAGGCGGGCGACCTTCTCGTCGAGGTGCTTGGGCAGCACGTACACCCGCTTCTCGTACTGGTCGTTCTTGCTGAACAGCTCGATCTGCGCGATCGTCTGGTTCGAGAACGAGTTGCTCATCACGAAGCTCGGGTGCCCGGTGGCGTTGCCCAGGTTCAGCAGGCGACCCTCCGAGAGCATGATGATCGCGTGGCCGTCGGCGAACACCCACTTGTCGACCTGCGGCTTGATGTTCACCCGCTCGATTCCCGGGAGCTTCGCCAGGCCGGCGATGTCGATCTCGTTGTCGAAGTGCCCGATGTTGCCGACGATCGCCTGGTGCTTCATGCGCTCCATGTCCGCGGCCGTGATGATGTCCTTGTTGCCCGTCGTCGTGATGAAGATGTCCCCGCTGTCGAGCACTTCATCGAGCGTTTTGACCTCGTAGCCCTGCATCGCGGCCTGCAGCGCGCAGATCGGGTCGATCTCGGTGATGATCACGCGTGCGCCCTGGCCGCGCAGCGATTCCGCGCAGCCCTTGCCGACGTCGCCGAAGCCGCACACGACGGCGACCTTGCCGCCGATCATCACGTCGGTGGCGCGGTTGATCCCGTCGATCAGCGAGTGCCGGCAGCCGTAGAGATTGTCGAACTTGGACTTGGTCACGGAGTCGTTGACGTTGATCGCCGGGAACAGCAGCTCGCCGGACTCGACCATCTCGTAGAGGCGGTGAACGCCCGTCGTGGTCTCCTCGGTCACGCCTTTGATGCCCCGCGCGATGTTCGTCCAGCGCTGCGGGTCCTCAGCGAGCGAGCGCGTGAGCACGCTCGAGGATGACCTGGAACTCCTCGGACTCGCGCGCTCTGAGGGTCGGGCACCGCGCCGGCGCGCTCGTACTCGGTGCCCTTGTGCACGAGCAGCGTGGCGTCGCCGCCGTCGTCGAGGATCATGTTCGGGCCGATCGAGCCGTCCTCCCCGGCCGTGGGCCAGTTGAGCACCTGCTCGGTGCACCACCAGTACTCCTCGAGCGTCTCGCCCTTCCAGGCGAACACGGGAACCCCGCGCGGGTCCTCCGGGCGTGCCCTGCGGCCCGACCGCGACGGCGGCCGCCGCGTGATCCTGGGTCGAGAAGATGTTGCAGCTGCACCAGCGGACCTCTGCGCCGAGCGCGGTCAGCGTCTCGATCAGCACGGCCGTCTGGATCGTCATGTGCAGCGAGCCGGTGATCCGCGCGCCCTTCAGCGGCTGGGCGTCCGCGTACTCGCGGCGGATCGCCATCAGACCGGGCATCTCGTGCTCGGCGAGCGTGATCTCCTTGCGGCCGAACTCGGCAAGCGAGAGGTCGGCGACCTTGAAGTCGGTCTCGGTCAGCGTGGCGGTTGGGGTCATCGTGGCGTCTCCATGGTCAGTGTTCTAGCGCAGATCGCGGGCCGTCAACGTTTGGCGAGCGCGGCCTTGAGCTCATCGATCACCTTGACCGGCCCGGGATCCACCCCGCGCAGCGCGGCCATGTAGATCGACACGAGATCGCCGAGCAGCACGAGCGAGATCACGCGCTCGATCGTCGTCTGCCCGCGCGTCTCCAGCCGGAAGCTCGCGGCCGCGTTGCCCGCGATCAGGCGCTCGGTCAGATCCATCCGCTCCTTCAGCCGCGGGTGGGCGTCGGAGTCGTCGAGGAACACGGCCGAGAAGCGGCCCACTTCCTGGGCCCCCTCCCAGCCGGCGAGCTCGTTGTGGTCGAGCTCGGGCAGCTCGTGCGTGAAGGCAGGCTGCTTGGCGTTCTCGTTGATCTGGGTCTTCCAGCGGTAGGCGATCGGAACGGTCAGCCCGGCGCCGGCGATCACCGGGGTGGTGCCGAGCAGGCCCCGCGCGATGTCCTTGGCCAGCGAGTCCTCGGGAGCGTCCGGGCCCCACTCGGCGACGAGCTGCTCGGTGTGCGACGCGGCCACGTCGATCTCGGAGTTCAGCCTCGGACCGGCGCCGCAGAGGGCGGCCACCTCGAGTGCCGCGACGGTCATGTAGGCGACCGCCGCGCGCGGCTGGAAGCCCCCCGGCAGCGGGATCACGGGGACACCGTCGGCGCGAGCCATCTCGGCCAGTCGCCCCCCGGTGGTGACGACCGTTCGCCGCGCGCCCAGGGCTCCGGCCGACTCGTAGCAGGCGAGCGTCTCCTCCGTGTCGCCCGAGTAGCTGGCGAGCAGCACCATCGTGTCCGGCGTCGTCCACGGCGGCAGCCCGTAGGCGCGCGTGACGAAGATCGGGCGCGTGGCCTGATCGCTGAGCGCGGCGCGCGCCAGTGCGCCGCCGATGGCAGAGCCGCCCATCCCCGCGACGACCAGCCCGGCCGAGGTGTCCCAGTCCTGCATGATCGCCGACTCCGAGCGCCACAGCGCGTCGCGCAGGTGCTCGGGCAGCGCCAGCACGTCTGCCAGCTGGTCTGAGGGATCGACCCGGGCGATCGCCTGCGCGGGAGAGTACGTCGGTGGAAGTGGTGGTGGCGCCGCCTTTGCTCACGTGCCGTTCACCTCCTGTCGGATCGGGGGCACGGGGGCCGGGAATTGGGGAAATCGATGAACCATTGGGTGGCCTGGTGCCCTGAAGCCTAGAACTTGATCGCTCCGTCGGGCAACTCGACACCAGGGAAGATACGCGCCCCGTGCGTGATCACGTTGTCCGCCCCGATGGTCACGCCCTCGCCGAGCACCGCGCCACCCGTTATCTGGGTGCGCGCTCCGACGCGGCAGCCGGCGGCGACGATGCAGTCGCGCAGCATGCAGTTCTCGCCGATCTGGGCCCCGTTGAGGATCACCGCGCGCTCAACCGTGGTGCCGGTTCCGATCGATACGTCCTCCGCCAGCACGGCCAGGCTGCCGACGTGGGCTCCCTCCGCGACGTTCACTCCGCGCTCCAGCACCGCCGGGGGAATCACCCGCCCGCTCACCTCGGCGCCGGAGTCGATTGCCAGCCAGTCGCTGCCGAGCCGCTCGGTCACGCCCGTCTGGACGTTGCCCTCGATGATGTCGAACGTGGCCTGCAGGTAGCGCTCGGGGGTGCCGATGTCCAGCCAGTAGCTCTCCGAGGGAGACCCGTACAGCCCGTTGCCGACGAGCAACGGCCAGACCTCGCGCTCGATCGAGACGTTCCGGTCCGGCGGCACCAGCTCGAGGATCTCGCGCTCGAGCACGTATGCGCCCGCGCTGATCAGATTCGTGTCGACGCTGTCCGAGCTGGGCTTCTCGAGGAACTCCCTGACCGAGCGATCCTCGTTCAGATGCACGAGCCCGTAGGCCGTGGGGTCGGGCACTCCAACCAGCGCGAGCGTGGCCTTCGCCCCGGTCTGCTCGTGCTGGGCGATCTGCTGTGTCAGATCGATGTCGGTGAGCACGTCGCCGTTGAGCATCAGGAAGCGCTCGTCGAGCATCGGCTCGGCGAACTTCAGCGCACCGGCGGTGCCGCGCGGGTCGGGCTCCTCGACGAAGCGCAGGCGCAGCCCCAGGCCGGAGCCGTCGCCGAGCACATTGCGCACGCTCGTGGCGAGAAACCCGCAGGACATGATCACATCGTCGATCCCGTGCTGACGCAGCCATTCGAGCATGTAGGAGATGAAAGGCCTGTCCACGAGCGGCACGACCGGCTTGGGTACGGTCGAGGTGAGCGGGCGCAGGCGTTTGCCCTCGCCGCCGACCAGGATCACGGCCTGCATCTCCTCACCGCCTCCCTATGCCCTCGTACACGAGCCCCGCGGCACGCACGGCCTCCGGGTCGAGGGCGTTGCGCCCATCGATCACCAGCTCGCCAGCCATGGCCTCGGCGATGAGCTTCCAGTCAAGCTGCATGAACTCGGACCACTCGGTGACCAAGACTACGGCGTCGGCGCCGCTCACGGCCTCGAGGGGGGAATCGGCGAAGGAGATCCCGCTCACCAGCTTGCGCGCCTGCTCCTCGGCGACGGGGTCGTAGGCTGTGACCGCTCGCGCCGTCGGCGTTCAGGCGGGCCGACAGCACCAGCGAGGAGGCCTCGCGCATATCGTCGGTGTTGGGCTTGAAGGCGAGCCCGAGCAGGGCCACGCGCTTGCCGACGAGGCCTCCGAGGTGCTTGTGCAGCTTGCCGATCACGCGTCGCTTCTGCAGCTCGTTCACCTCGATCACCGCGGTCAGCAGCTGGAAGTGGTATCCGGAGTTGCCCGCGAGCTGCTTGAGCGCGTCCACGTCCTTGGGAAAGCAGCTTCCGCCGAAGCCGATGCCGGCCTGCAGGAACTTCGATCCGATGCGGTCGTCAAGGCCCATCCCGCGAGCCACCTCGACCACGTCGGCGCCGGTCTCCTCACACACGTTGGCGATCTCGTTGATGAACGAGATCTTGGTCGCCAGAAAGGCGTTGGAGGCCAGCTTCACCATCTCCGCGCTGGCGATGTCGGTGCGCACGAGCGGTGCCTTCAGGGGCGCGTACACCTCGACGACGGCGTCTCCGGCCCAGTCGCCGCTGTCCCCCACGACGACCCGGTCCGGCTCCAGGAAGTCCTTCACGGCCGAGCCCTCCTTCAGAAACTCGGGACAGGAGACGTACCCAAGCCCTCCCTTGCCCTGCTCGGCGAACACACGCTTGAGCGACGCACCCGTCCCGCACGGCACCGTCGACTTCATCACCAGGGCGTGATCGTCAGAGGCCGGAATGGTGTCCACGACCGCGTTCACGGCGGAAAGGTCGGCGTCCCCGGAGTAGGTTGGCGGAGTGCCGACGGCGATGAACAGCAGCCGCGCGTGCTCCAGCGCCTGCGACACGTCGGTCGAAAAGCGCAGCCGCCCGGCGTTGCGAGCCAGGAGCTCCTCGAGCCCCGGCTCATAGATCGGCGACTCGCCGCGCTTGAGGCGCTCAACCTTGGCCGCGTCGATGTCCACGCACCACACCTCGTGGCCGAGCTCGGCGAAGCCCGCGGCCGTCACCAGCCCCACGTAGCCGGTGCCGATCACCCCGATTGGATCGCGTGCTTGTGCGCTCATGAGGCGAGGAAGGCTAGTCGGTGGACGACGGCGGCGATTGGTCTACTGGCCGACCGCGAGGAACGCCTCGTAGCGGCGTATGTCGCGCAGTGCGCGGGCCTTCTCCTCGCTGTCCTCCGCGGCACGCTCGCCGGCGGCCCGCGCTTCCGAGAGCTTGCTCTCGAGCGTGGGGCGATCGACCTGCTCGGGTGCGATCGCCTCCTCGACGAGCACGAGCGCCCGGTTCTGCGCGAACTGCAGGTAGCCCTCGGCCTGCGCGAAGCGCACGATGTCGGTCTCCGAGCGATACAGCCGCAACTCGGTCGGCTCGAGCCTGGCCAGCAGCGGCTCGTGGTTGGCCAGGATGCCGATCGAGCCCACGGTCGTGAACGTCGACAGCATTTCCACCTCCTCGGAGAACACCTCGCCCTCGGGCGTGAGCACTTCCGCTGGGAACTTGGTGTGGCTCATTTCTTGGCAGCCTCGACGACCTCGTCGATCGTGCCCTTCAGGAAGAAGGCGCTCTCGGGGACCTCGTCGTGCTTGCCCTCGATGATCTCCTCAAAGCCCCTGATCGTCTCGGCGATGGGCACATAGGCGCCGGGGGTCCCGGTGAACTCTTCAGCCACGAAGAACGGCTGGGAGAGGAAGCGCTCGATCCTGCGCGCTCGCTGGACGGTCAGCTTGTCCTCGTCGGAGAGCTCGTCGATGCCGAGGATCGCGATGATGTCCTGGAGCTCCTTGTAGCGCTGCAGGATCTCCTTGACCTGGTTGGCCACGCGGAAGTGGTCGTCGCCAAGCACGTCCGCCTTGAGGATCGTGGAGGTCGAGTCCAGCGGGTCGACCGCCGGGTAGATCCCTTTCTCGGAGATCGCCCGCGATAGCACGGTGGTGGCGTTCAGGTGCGCGAACACCGAAGCCGGAGCCGGGTCGGTGAGGTCGTCGGCGGGGACGTAGATCGCCTGCACCGAGGTCACAGAGCCCTCTCGTGTCGAGGTGATGCGCTCCTGCAGCTGGCCCATCTCCGTCTCCAGGGTGGGCTGGTAGCCGACCTGGGAGGGCATGCGCCCGAGCAGCGCCGAGACCTCGGACCCGGCCTGCACGAAGCGGAAGATGTTGTCGATGAACAGCAGCACGTCCTGGCCCTTGTCACGGAAGTATTCGGCCATCGTCAGACCCGACAGAGCCACCCTCATACGGGCTCCGGGGGGCTCGTTCATCTGGCCGAACACGAGCATCGTCTTGTCGAGGACGCCCGACTCCTTCATCTCGAGCCACAGGTCGTTGCCCTCGCGCGAGCGCTCGCCCACGCCGCAGAAGGCGGACAGACCGCCGTGCTCCTTGGCGAGGTTGTGGATGAGCTCCTGGATGAGCACCGTCTTGCCCACGCCCGCTCCCCCGAACAGCCCGACCTTGCCGCCCTTGGCATACGGCGCGAGGAGGTCGACGACCTTGATGCCCGTCTCGAACATCTCGGTGGTCGGCGTGAGGTCCTCGGCGCGTGGGGCGTCCTGGTGGATGCCACGGCGCTCCACGTCCTTGGGCAGCTCGGCGCCGAGGTCGATCGGTTCGCCGAGCAGGTTGAAGATCCGCCCGAGCGTGATCTCCCCCACGGGGACCGTGATCGGCCCGCCGGTGTCGATCACCTCGAGGCCCCGGGCAAGGCCGTCGGTCGTGTCCATCGCGACGGCCCGCACGCGGTCGTCGCCGAGGTGCTGCTGGACCTCGCACACCAGCACGCCCTCGCCGGCGGTCGAGCTGATCCCGGGCGCCTCCTCCTCAACCGCAGCCGCGGGCCGGGCGACGGTGATCGCGTGGTTGATCTCGGGAAGGCGGTCCGGGAAGACGGCCTCGATCACGACGCCCTGGATCTCCTCGATTCGCCCGATGTTGCGCTTGGCAGCGTCGCCGTTGCCGGAGTGCTGGCTGGAGCCGGTGGGCTCTGTGGTGATCGCGTCCATTGTGTCGATTTCTCCTCTGTATCTATTCCAAGTTTGTTGTGGTCAGAGCACTGTCTAGCTGAGGCCCTCGGCGCCGGCGACGACCTCCATGATCTCCTGGGTGATCTCGGCCTGGCGGGCACGGTTCATCTGCAGTGTGTACTCGGTGATGAGTTCGCCGGCGTTCTCCGATGCGCTGCGCATCGCCGTCATCTGCGCTCCGAAGAAGCCGGCGGCGGACTCCACGAGCGCGCGGTAGATCGAGATCTCGATGTAGTCCGGAACCAGCCGCCTGAGGATCTTCTCCGGGTCCGGCTCGTAGTCGACGGGCGTGGGCTTCCTGGGCGCCTCCTCGGCGCCGTCGCCCTCACCTGAGATCGCCTGGTGTGAGAGCGGAAGCAGCCGTTGATGGGTCACGTTCTGCGTGAGCGGCGAGATGTAGGCGTTGTAGACCATGTCCACGCGATCGAGCTCGCCGTCGACGTACGCCTGGATCAGGTCGTCGGCGATCGTGCGCGCGTCGGCGTAGGCGGGTCGATCGGCGAAGCCCGTGTAGCTGCCGCTCAGCTCGTGCCCGCGGAAGGCCAGCGAGGAGACGCCGCGGCGTCCGGTCGCATACCAGCTGTTCTGCAACCCATCCTCGGTCAGCTCGGCGGAGAGCCGCACGCCCGCGCGGATGATCTGGGAGTTGAAGCCGCCGGCGAGACCGCGGTCGCCCGTGACCAGCAGCAGGCCCACGTTCTGCTGGGAGTCGTGCGCGCGCAGCAGCGGCACCCGTGCCGCCTCGGCTCCCGCCGCCTGTGCCGCCTGACGGGTCATGCGCCCGATCGCATCGGCATACGGACGCAGGGCGGCGATCCGCTGCTCGGCCCGCCGCAGGCGGGCTGCCGCCACCATCTCCATCGCCCGGGTGATCTTCTGGATGTTCTTGACCGAGGCGATCTTGTTCTTGACGTCGCGCTGAGAAGCCATGGCTGTGCTCGAAGACGGCGCTAGGCCGGCTGGGGCTCCTCCTCGCGTGCCGGCTCGCCCGGCGTGGAGGTCTCGCTCGGCCTCAGGGGTTCGTCGTCGTCGAGGGGCTGACCCTCCTCGTCGAGGTCGAAGCCGAAGTCCTGGGCGAAGGCGTCGAGGGTCTCGGCCACGGCCTTCTGCGTCTCATCCGACCAGTCCCCGCCGTTGATCTTCTCGCGCAGCTCGGGGTGCTGGGAGTGCAGGCGTTCGGTGATGCCGAGCAGGAACTCCGGGACGCGCTCGACGGTCAGCCGGTCCAGGTAGCCGTTGGTGGCGGCGAAGATCTGCACCGTCTGATCCTCCACCGCCAGCGGCGCGCGCTCGTGCTGGTTGAGCGTCGCCACCAGCCGTTCACCGCGGGCGAGCGTGCGCTGGGTGTCCGCGTCGAGGTCTGAGCCGAACTGCGCGAACGCCTCGAGGTCGCGGTACTGGGAGAGCTCGAGCTTGATCCTTCCGGCGACTTTCTTCATCGGGCCGATCTGCGCGTTGCCGCCCACGCGGGAGACCGAGATGCCGACGTTGATCGCGGGTCGCACGCCCGAGTTGAACAGCGCGGACTCGAGGAAGATCTGCCCGTCGGTGATCGAGATGACGTTCGTGGGGATGTACGCCGAGACGTCACCC
Organism: uncultured Solirubrobacteraceae bacterium; assembly: GCA_963821655.1. GTDB lineage: Bacteria > Actinomycetota > Thermoleophilia > Solirubrobacterales > Solirubrobacteraceae > Palsa-744. Next base: position 212,983 of record CAWGER010000013.1, on the reverse strand, counting down.
GCCTGCGTCTCGATCACCGGCAGCGCCGTCAGCGAGCCGCCGCCGAGGTCGTCGTTGAGCTTGACCGCGCGCTCGAGCAGGCGCGAGTGCAGATAGAAGACGTCGCCCGGGTAGGCCTCGCGACCGGGCGGGCGGCGCAAGAGCAGCGACATCTGGCGATAGGCGTACGCGTGCTTGGTGAGGTCGTCGTACACGCACAGCGCGTGCCCGCCGTTGTAGAGAAAGTGCTCGCCCATCGCGCAGCCGGCGTAGGGGGCCATGAACTTGATCGGCGCCGCCTCGTCGGCGGGGGCGGCGACGATAATGGTGTTTTCCAGCGCCCCGTATTCCTCGAGCGTCTGCGCGAGGGCCACGACCGTCGACATGCGCTGGCCGATGGCGACGTACACGGACTTCACGCCGGTGTCCTTGTTGTTGATGATCGTGTCGATCGCGATCGCGGTCTTTCCGGTCTGGCGATCGCCGATGATGAGCTCGCGCTGGCCGCGGCCGATCGGGATCATCGCGTCGATGGCCTTCAGGCCGGTCTGCATCGGCTGCTTGACCGGCTGGCGCTGGACGACGCCCGGCGCCTTGAACTCGGCCGGACGTGTCTGCTCGACCGATATTTCGCCCTTGCCGTCGAGCGGACGACCGAGCGGGTCGACGATGCGCCCGAGCATCTGCTCGCCGACGGGTATCTCGAGCAGCGCGCCGGTCCGCTTGACCGTGTCCCCCTCGGAAACACGCTCCCAGTCGCCGAACAGCACGGCCCCCACGTTGTCGGACTCGAGGTTGAGCGCGAGGCCGGTGACCCCGTGGGGAAGCTCGAGCATCTCGAAGGACATGCAGTTCTCAAGGCCGTGAAGGCGCGCGATGCCGTCGGCAACCGACAGCACGGTGCCCACCTCGGTCAGCTCGGCCGTACCGCTGTCGAGTCCCTCGATGCGGCTCTTCAGAATGCTTGTTATCTCGTCGGGATTGATCTGCATGTCGTTTCCTAAGAGGCTCCTTGGGCAACGTGCCTGCGCAGCTGCTCCAGTCGGTTGCGAATAGAAGCATCGAGGATCGAGTTTCCGACCCTGATGATGATGCCGCCGAGGATGTTGGGGTCCACGCGTGCCGCCAGGGTGACCTTGCGCCCGGCGCGCTCGCCGATCGTCCTGCCGAGGCTCTCGGTGGTCGCCTCATCGAGCGCTATCGCGCTTGTGATCTCCACCGGGAGAGTCTTGTTCTCCTCATCCCACAGCCGCTCGTACTCGTGGCGGATGCGGAAGATGACCGGCATGCGGTGGTTCTCGATCAGCAGCTTCAGGAAGTTGATGAGAAGCTCGTCTGCCCCATCGAGCAGCGAGGCGAGCGCCTGCTGCTTCTCGGTGCTCGAGAAGTAGGGCGAGAAGAAGAACACGGCGAGCTCGCGACGCTGATCCAGGGCGTCCGCGAACTGGGCCAGCTGCTCGCGCAGCTCATCCAGCCGGCCCTTCTCGAGGGCCGCCTGGAACAGCGAGCGGGCGTATACCTGGGCCAGCGCCTCCATCAGTTGCTCTCGGCCCCCGATGAGATTGACGGAGAAGTCCAGTTCGCCCAGGGCCTCCTCCACCAGCCGCCGCTGGTCCGCGTCGTTGAGCGTCTTGCGCGTGACCTTCTCGGTGGCCATGATCGTGAGGTCCGCGACCTCGCGGCGAATGTCGTCGAGCGCGCGCTTGCTGGCGGCCTCGATGTCGCGCTCCGCGCGCTTGGCCGCCTCGGCGAGGATCTCCTGCGCCCGGTCGCGGGACTCGTGCTCGTGGGACTCGGCCGTCTGGCGCGCGCGCTGGACGATCTCATCGGACTGTGCCCGCGCCTCCTTCAGGCGCTCGCGGTATTCGGCGAGGATCTTGTCGGCCTCGATCCGCGTGCGCTCGGCGGCGTCGATCGACTCGTCGATCGCATGGCGGCGCTCGTCCAGGGCGTCGCGGATGCGGGGGAACACGGCCTTGATGAGGATGTACAGCGAGATCCCGAAGACGAGGAACGTCCAGACCATCAGGCCGACGTTGGGCGTGATCAGCCACGAGGAACTCGCGAGGATCGGCTTGCTCGAGAAGGGTGGCGAGGGGCTGCATCGTGACCTACAGGAAGAAGGCGATGAACCCGCCCACCAGGCCGTAGAAGAAGGTCGCCTCGGTCAGCGCGAAGCCGAGCCACTGGATCGAGGTGATCTCATCGCGCATCTCGGGCTGGCGGGTCACCGACTCGATCACCTTGCCGAACAGCATGCCGATGCCCGCGCCTGCGCCCGCGGCCCCGCCGCCGGCGCCCACGCCGAGCGCGATCGATTTACCGGCGTTCTCGCCGACTTCCTTGGACGCTTCGACAGCCGCGGCCAGCGGGATGCCTATATGGATTGACATGAAAGGTATGACGTGGGTCAGCATCGGTCTCCTTGTCGGGTGCTAGTGGCTTGCGGAAGTTGCGCCGCCGAGGTAGATGGCGGTCAGAATCGCGAAGATGAAGGCCTGCAGACCGGCGATCAGGACGGCCTCGAACAGGAAGATGACGACTCCTATCGGCAGCGTCAGCCACCCCAGAAGCTGCAGCCCGAGGAGCACCGCCAGGTTGCCCGCCATGAAATCGATGAGCAGATGGCCGGCGAGCAGGTTGGCCCACAACCTGATGGTCAGCGAGAGCGGCCGCAGGATGAAGTTGGAGATCAGCTCCAGCGGGACTATCAGGATCAGCATCGGCCCTGCGACGCCCGCCGGGATCAGGCTTTTCAGATATTTGAAGAAGCCGTGGTGGGCGCGGATTCCTTCGACGTTGTATGCGACGAACACGCTCAGCGCGAGGACCAGCGGGACCGCGACGTTCGTCACCGCGGCGTAGATCTGGAATGACGGAATGTGCACGCCGAACAGCTTGAACGTGTTCTGCGAGTCGACCGGCAGCGGGATGTAGCCGATCAAATTCGAGACGAGGATGAACACGAACAGCGTGAACACGAACGGGAACCATTTCTTGGTCCTGCTCTCGTCCATGTTCTCGCTCGTCAGTCGCGACATCATGTCGTAGCCCAACTCGACCGCGACCTGCGTGCGACCGGGCCGCCTCTTCATGTTCATGGCGACCCCCACGAGGATGACGAGCGTCAGGACGGTTGCGATCAGCAGGTAGAGGACGCCCTTGTTGAAGTCGATGGGTCCGAGCTTGAACCACGTTTCCAGGTGGAACGAATCGATGACCTTGAAGCTTTCGTTCTTGTGACCTTTGATCCCGAAGCCCACCGCGAAGGCGATCAGGCCCAGCAGGTAGATCGAGGCCGATGCTCATGCCGATCTTCCGGTTCCTGCTCATCGCGCCACCTTCCCCTGGGGCGGTCCCGTGATCACCCTGACGACGAACGCCACCGAGTACGCGCCGAAGATCACGAGCGCCGCGGTCAGGCCGTCGGCGCGCCCGCCGGCCACGCCCGCGAGCACGATCGCGCCCGCCAGAAGCCAGATACGCCCGAATGCCTCGAACAGGTTGAGGCCGAGCTGGGTGCGGGGAGTCCTCGTGCTGCTGATCCAGCGCCTGTCGAGGACGGCGATGATGCGCTGCAGCAACCACGCGCCCGCCCCGATCGCGTAGCCGAACGCGGGCGCCCCGAGCGACAGGGCCACTGGAGCGGCGACCACGACGAGCAGAACGTCGAGGAAGCGCAGGATCGCCAGCGAGCCCCTCACGATGACCGCCCCGGCGCCGGTAGGCAGGGAAGACCCCTGGGAGGCGGCTCCGGGCGCGACCTGGTGATGTTGCTGGATCACGACCCGGCGCTTCTGGGGATGGGCGCCAGCACCCGCACGTTCGCGGGATCCGGGCAACGTCCGCGCCCGATGGCGGGCAGGTGTGTTTGCTCTTCGCTGGCGTCGAAGTCGGTCATCTGTGTAGGGCCACCCTACAGACGAGAAAGTCCGCGCGCTGTTTGCGCTCGGAACCGTCGAGTCAATCCCTCAACTGTCTGCGGCGGCGTACTGCAGTCTACCTGTCCTTGGACTTCGTAACAAGTTTGTGACACACGCTACGCGGTCGCTAGCCGGGCGATTTTGCAAGCGACGGGCCGCGGCGGGCACCGCCGAGCGCCAGCTCTCTCGAGCGCGCCACGAGCCACACGATCGCCACTGCGACTGCCATCACCTCCAGGCCGCCCACGATGTCGAGCAGGAAGTGGTTGCCCGTGGCGAGCACCGCCAGCGCGGTCATGCACGGGTACAGCACGGCCAGCGCGCGCACCCATCGGCGCTCTGAGATCCGCCACAGGGCGAGCGTGCACCACACCGCCCAAGCGATGTGCAGCGAGGGCATCGCCGCCAGCTGGTTGGCCTGAGAGGCGAGCGCCCCGGTGTGCCAGGAGCCGAACGCATTGGTGTCCGCGACCACGTCGATGTAGCCCTTCAGCATTCGCGGCGGGGCCACGGGATAGAGCCAGAAGACGGCGAACCCGAGGACGTTCACCACGACGAGCGCGTTGCGCAGGGGCCGGTAGAGGTCGGGCCGCCTCCACCACAGCCAGCCCAGCAGGCCCAGCGTGATGAGGAAGTGGGCGTTGTCGTAGTAGAGCGACAGGACGAGGCCGAGCGCTTGATGTCCGGCCAGCCACCGGTCCAGCGCCAGCTCGGGGTGAAGGCCGAGCGACTGCTCCAGGTGCAGCACAGCGCGTGCGTGGGAGAGGGCCAGGTGCACGCGCAGCGGCGCGAGATCGTTGATCGCATCGTATACCCAGCACAGCCAGGCGATCACCAGCGCCTCAACCCACCAGCGCGGGCGCGTCCGCGCCCGCGCGACCGGGTGCGCGACCGCGGCCGCCATCGCCGCTTGCGCTGTCGCGCCCTCAGCTGCGGCGGAGGCGCTGACGTCGATCGTGACCGCGTTTGACAAGCCCCGGATCTTATCCGCCGGCTCAGAGGGTCAGGGCGCCACGGCCTCCAGGCCGCGCCCGAAAAGAGTCTCGAGAATTCGCGGCAGGGCCGCGGCCGTATCCCGCCAGGCGCCGGGAACCGAATAGTCGTCGGCGTCGTGCAGGAGCAGCACCGAGCCCTCCCCCGCACCCTGCGTGGAGAGCGTCGCGATCGACTCGGGTGTGGCATGCGCCTCCCAGTCCTTGCCGGCGTGGCTCCACAGAAGCGTCCGCCAGTGGTGCTCGCGCGCGATCCGCAGCGCGGAGGCGTTGAGCACCCCGTAGGGCGGGCGGTACAAGGTGATCGGGCTGTCTGAGATCTGCTCGATCGCGTCCTGCGCGCGCGCAATGTCCGCGCGCACCTGCCGCGGCGTGAGGCGCAGCAGATTGCGATGGCGGTCGCAGTGAAGGCCGATCGCGTGGCCGGCCGCGACGATCTCTCGCGCGAGTGCGGGGTCGCGTCGCACCTGCTCTCCCACCAGGAAGAAGGTCGCGCTCACGCGTTCGCGTGCGAGGACCTCGAGCACCGCCGGCGTGCCCTGTGGGTGGGGCCCGTCGTCGAAGGTGAGCGCGAAGCCGACACCGCTCGAAGTGCTGTCCTCGACCCCCAGCGGCCCCCTCAACGTGGGCCAGACCCACGCCGCGAGCCCCGGCAGGACGTAGCTCATCATCGCCGTTTTGGCCACCGCACGCGCGATTGGACTGTCGGGGCTGCGATGATCGTAGGTGGACATGGTCGATCTGGTGCTGGGAATAGGGGCGGCGGTGGGCGCGTCTACCCTTTACAGCCTAGGGATCGCGCTACAGGCGATGGATGCCAAGCAGGCACCCCGCGAGCAGCACCTGCGCCTGGCGCTGGTCCGCAACCTGCTCACGCGCGCACACTGGCTGGCCGGTACGGGCCTGTCGATCCTGGGCTGGCCGCTGCAGGTCGTGGCCCTGCTGCTGGCTCCGCTGGTGGTCGTCCAGCCGACGCTCGCCGCCGGCCTGCTGGTGCTGCTGTTCTTCGCGCAGCGGATGCTCGACGAGCACGCCGGGCGCTACGAGCACCTGACCATGTGCGCGATCGTGCTCGGCGTGATCGGCGCGGCGCTGACCGCCCCCCCGATCGGTACGACCGAGGCCTCCGACCTGACGATCACGCTCGTGCTGGTCGCGCTGGCGGCGTCGAGCTTCCTGCCCTACCTGTTCGGCCTGTTCGGTCGCCGCTCACCCCCGACGGTGACCATGCTCGGTGCGGGTCTGGCCTTCGCCTGGAGCGGGGTAGCGACCAAGCTGGCCTCCGATGACCTCTCCCAGGGACACCTCGGCCTGGCCATCGCCTGGGGCCTGTCCACGGCGGCGGCCTCAGGCGTGGCCGTGGTCAGCGAGATGAGCGCACTGCAGTCCCGCCCGGCGATCCAGGTGGCACCGGTCGTGTTCGTGATTCAGACGGTCATCCCGGTCGCGCTCGCGCCGCTGCTCTTCGGCGAGAGCTTCAGCGCCACGCCGCTCGGCGGCATTCCCCTCGTCGCTGTCGCTGGCGGTGCTGATCGGCGGAGCGGCCATGCTCGCGCGCTCCCCGCTGCTGCTGGCGCTGATGGAAGGCGAGCGCACGAGCGAACCGAGCGGCTCGGCGCCCAACCGCTCGGCGGCGAGCCAGGAGACGATCCGCTCGAGCCCGAGCACCGAGGAGAACGAGCCGTCGATTTCCACGACCAGCACATCGCCCGCTCGCATCGGGCGCTGAGGCAGTTGCGCGTCGGTGTCCAGGCGCATGGTGCCCTTGACCGGAATGGCGCCCGCCGTGCGCGCCAGCACGAGCTGACCCACGGACAGGCCGCCCGGCGGCTGCATGTAGTAGAAGCGATGGTGGAGCCCCAGGGCGCGAGCCTGCGAGCGCAGCATCCCGCGGGTGCGCTCCCATCGCAATGGTCCTGAGCCCGGCACTTCGGGCAAGAGCTCGTCGCCGACGGCGCGCAGGGCGTTGATCGTCACGCGTGATGGCACGCCTGCGTCGTCGGTGAACGAAACATGGATACCGCGGCTCGCCAGCTCGGCGGCCACGAACGGGATGTCACGGACGGGAGCGTGCACGATCACCCCCACGACCGGTTGACTCGTCTTGACCTGCGCGAGCGGCTTCACATGCAGAATCTTGCTCGCCAGAGCGGTGACCTCGTCGGTGGACATCATCCACGTGCCCACTGCAAGCAGCAGCGCGAGCTGGACCGCAGCTGCGGACAGGCGCATTCGCCAGAGAGGGATCGGGCGCACGCGGCGCGGGGTGTGCAGCACCGTGTCCGCCGCCGTCTCCGTCGAGTCGATCAGGCTGCACGGCGGCGCGTCCTCGGAGGCGAAGCTCGCTCGCACATGCTCGCGCAGCTCGTCGGTGTCGTTTGCCAGCCGGAGCAGGTGCAGCGCGGCCATTGCGCGCGTGTTCACACGCGCGTGGCCGACGGGTAACCCGTAGGAGACCACCGGCGTACCGGCGGCTCTGGCCTCCAGACACGTGACCCCACCTGTGGAGTGAACGAGCACGTCGGCGGCGGCCAACAGCTCGGGCATCCTGTCGGTGAACCCGTACACGCGCACGCGCGGCTCGTCCCCGAAGGTCCTGCGCAGCCTGCTCGAGAGCTGCTCGTTGCGTCCCGCCAGGCAGGCGATGCTGCTCACCTCGGGCACCTTGATGAACTCGCGCACCGCTCCGGCGATGTCGCCGACGCCCCAGCCCCCTCCGGATACGACCACCATGCGACCCTCCTCGGGCAGGCCAAGCGCCCGGCGGGCGACGAGCGGCGATCGTGGCTCCAGGAACTCGGCGGATATCAGCGGGCGCACGAGCCGCACGCTGCCCGGTCCCGCGATGCGCTCGACCGAGGAGATCGACTCGCCGTACATCACCAGATGCATGTCGATGCCCGGCTGTGCCCAGAAGAACAGGCCGGTCAGGTCGGTGATCGTGGCGACCGTGGGAGCGCTCACCTCGCGCCTGCGGCGCAGCCGTGCGAGCACCACCGTGACCGCCGGGTAGGTGGACACGATCACGTCCGGGTCGTGCTCGGCGATGTTGCGCGCGAGCGGCCGCGAGCCGAACAGGCACAGCAGCCGGCGCGCGAGGGCGCGGATCGGCGCCACGTGCTTCAACAGCCAGTAGACGGCTGTGTACGAGCGAGGGATGAGGCGCAGTTGGACGCGGTAGCCATCCTCGACCACCGGGCGCACCAGGCGCCCCATCGCCGCGAGGCCGTCGATGACGGTCACCTCCACCTGCTCGGGGCAGTCCTGAAGCTGTTCGCTCAGCGCCCGCGCCGCGGCAGCGTGTCCCTCGCCCACGTCTGCGGACAGGATGAGGACGCGGCGCGGCCCGGAAGCCCGGCGCACAGTAGGTTTGCGGTGGCGACGTCGCATATGGGATCGAGCCTCGCCCGCACAGCGGATTCGGCACGAAAGCGTGCGCACGCGGACGGTAAGCCCCCAGCGGGCGCAACGGCTATCACAGTTTACCGAGCGCGCCGAACACTGTCAGGTGGGCTAGACGTAACAATGGGCGCATACAGGCCGCGATCCCCACAGCCCGCCTACGTAGCGCCGCAGGGGCGCCTGCCGGCATAGAGGCCGCGAGGAACGGCCACAGGGGCGCGAGAGCCATGCGGGCGCTGGGCGTGCTCGGCCTGCTCGGGGTGGTCACGACCGTGTTTCTGCTGACCGCCGGAGCGGCCGCGCGTCCTTCGCAGTATGTGCCGGGCCGCAGCGGCGGCTGGCCGGGGTGGATGGCCGGTCCCCTGCAGGGCCTGGGCGTGGGCATCAGCAGCTCGAGCTTCCAGACGCTGATGCTGATCATGTGCGCGAGCTATCTGCTCGTCCTGCTCGCGGCCAGAACCCTGCCCGCCCGCGCCCTCGTGGCAGCGATCGTGGCGGCAAATCTGATTCTGCTGCTGGGACCGCCGCTCATCTCCCAGGACGTGTTCGGTTACCTCAGCTTCGCCCGCCTGGGAGCACTGCACAGCCTGGACCCCTACACGCACGTGGCAGCCGAAGCGCCCACGGACTCCGTCTACCCGTTCGTCGGATGGCCGTTCCTGCACTCGCCCTACGGCCCGCTGTTCACGCTCGCCAGCTACGCGACCGCCCCGCTGGGGCTGGCCGGCGGGCTGTGGGCGTTCAAGGCGGTCGCGGTCGCCTCGAGCCTCGGCGCGGTCGCCCTGATCGCGCGGGCCGCCGGCCGGCTCGGTCACAGCGCGCGCTGGGCGGCCGCCTTCGTGGGCCTGAACCCCGTGCTGCTCGAGCTGGCCGGCGCCGGCGCACACAACGACACGCTGATCCTCCTGCTGCTCGCCGCCGCGCTCGCGCTCACGGCGGGGGCCAGCCCGCGCTTTCGCGCCGCCGCGGTCGCGCTGGTCGCGGGGATCGGGATCAAGGTCACCGCGGGATTGGTGCTGCCCTTCCTCGTGCTCGCGCCCCGCCGGGCGCACCAGCGCCTGGAGGTCGCGGCCAGTGCCGGATTGAGCCTGCTGGCACTCGGGGCGCTGGCACTCCTCGGCTTCGGCACACACGCTCTGGGCTTTCTCGATGCGGTGGGCGAGCAGCAGCAGCTGGTGGCGACCCACAGCATTCCGGCCGAGACCGCGCGCCTCGTGAGCCTGACCGGGACGCCCACCTGGTGGCGCCACCTCTTCGTGGGCGTGTTCCTGGCCGTGCTCGCGGTGGAGCTGTGGCGGACCGCGCGGGGCGCGGACTGGCGCATCGCCGCGGGGTGGACGACGCTGGCGCTCCTGGTCTCGACCGCGTGGCTGTTGCCCTGGTACGTGATCTGGGTGCTGCCGCTAGCCGCGGTCAGCGGCGATCGGCGCCTGCGGACCGCCACGCTCATCTTCTGTGCCTACGCGGTCCTCATCCACCTGCCGCTGGCCGACCCCGTGCTCAGCCCGCAGCGGGCCCACCGGCATGCCGCCGTCGACAGCCGACACGGAGGGCACGTCGGCGCCGGTGTCCGACAACGGCGTCGATCTCACCGGTTTCAAGATCCCTGGCTACACCGCTGTCGATTTCAGCTGGTGAGGCCTCCGGGCGCAGACGCCGCAGGCGCATGGCATCCAGCCGCCTGAACTTGAGGATCTCGAGCACGTACACCAGGTAGACGCTCGCCCCCACGACGAGCAGTCCCAGCGCGACCATGACCAGGGTCCAGCCCGTGTGCAGCTGACCTTTGTGGTTGCTGTAGGGAACGAACCGCAGCGCCAGCGCCAGCCCTGCGAGCAGCAGCGTCCACGCGTACAGGTAGGCGATCGTGCGCCGTGAGGAGAAGCCGATGCGCGCCATCCGATGGTGGAAATGCTCACTGTCCGGGCGGTAGATCGGCTGCTTGTACTTGAGCCGCTTGAGCACCACGAAGGTCGTATCGAGAAACGGCACGGCCAGCAGGATCAGAGGCAGGACGAAGGACACGACCGCCGCCGTCTTGACGGCGGCCTCGACCGTGATCACGCCCATCAACAGGCCGAGCAGGTTGGCGCCGCAGTCGCCCATGAAGCTCGATGCCGGTGGAAAGTTGTAGATCAGAAAGCCCAGCGCCGCCCCGGCCGTCAGCGCCGCCAGCACCCCCGGCTGCTGGCGGTTCAGGTCGAACGCGATCACCGCCATCGCGCCGGCGATGATCGCGCACACGCCCGCCGTCAGCCCGTCAACCCCGTCGGAGAAGTTGACCACGTTCATCATCGCCACGAGGCCTATGACCGTGAGCACGGGCCCGGCGTTGGTCACGCCGGCGTTGGGAAACGCCAGGAGACCCACGAACGGCAGCGTGATCGCCTTCACCGCCACCCCGAAGTGCACGACGATCACCGCCGCCAGCACCTGGCCGGCGAGCTTGACCGCCGGCGGCAGCTCGTAGCGGTCGTCGAGAGCGCCGACCACCGTGATCACGGCGGCCGCGAGCAGCACGCCGTGCCACAGCTGATGGTCCTGGTAGTAGCCGGCGGGCAGCCAGACCAGGGCGGCCGCGAGGGCGCCGGCGAAGATCGCCAACCCGCCGAGCAACGGCGTGGGCGTCTCGGACAGGCCTCGCTCGCGCGGTTGGTCGATCGCGCCGACCGCCCTCGCAAGCCGCATCGTGACCGGCGTCAGCAGCGCGGTCACGGCCGCGGCGAGAAGGAAGGCGTAAAGCGCGTCGAGCTCGTTCGGATGCGCCATCGACTGGGGCACAGCATCGCAGGCGCCGAGGTCGCAGGCGCCGCGGCATGCACCGAGCGCTCGGCCCGGGCTCCGGCTGGCCGCAGCCCTACGCCCGCACGGCGGTGCCCGCGGAGAGCGCCTCATACAGCGGATAGCGCTCGACGATCGCCCCCACCCGCTCGGACAGCTCGCCGGCTCGCGACTCGTATTCCGGCGTCAGCGCGCTCGCGAGGATCCGACCCACCTCTTCGAAGTCGTCGGCGCTGCAGACCCCGCGTGGCCAGCGCAGGCGTGCCGATGCGCAGACCCGAGGCCTCCATCGGCGGACGCGGGTCGAACGGCACCGCGTTGCGGTTGACCGTGATGTCGACCTCGGCCAGTCGGTCCTCCGCCTGCCTGCCCGTCAGCGCGGGCTCGGTGTCGCGCAGGTCTACGAGGATCAGGTGCACGTCCGTGCCCTGAGTGAGCACGTTCACGCCGTGGCCCGCCTTCAACAGCTGCCGCGCCAGGGCCTGGGCTCCGTCGACGGTGCGGCGCTGGCGCTCGGCAAAGAGCTCTGAGCCCGCGATCTTGAAGGCCACCGCCTTGGCCGCGATCACGTGCTGAAGCGGCCCACCCTGCTGGCCGGGGAAGACGGCCGAGTCGATCTTCTTGGCGTACTGCTCCTTGCACAGGATCACCCCGGCGCGGGGTCCGCCGAGCGTCTTGTGGGTGGTCGTGGTGACCACATCCGCTCCCAGCGCGATCGGGTTCGGGTGAAGCCCTGCGGCGACGAGACCGGCGAAATGGGCCATGTCGACCATCAACAGCGCACCCACCTCGTCGGCGATCTCGCGAAAGCGCGCCAGCTCGAGCTGGCGCGGGTAGGCCGACCAGCCGGCCAGCAGGAGCTTCGGGCGTCGCTCCCGCGCGATGCGAGCCACCTCGTCCATGTCGATCAGGCTGCTCTCCCGGTCCACCTCGTAGGCGGCGATCTCATACAGGCGGCCGGAGACGTTGATCTTCATGCCGTGCGTGAGATGCCCGCCGTGGTCCAGCGACAGTCCCATGATCGTCTCGCCCGGCTGCAGCAGCGCGTGGTAGACGGCCGCGTTCGCCTGGGCTCCGGAGTGGGGCTGGACGTTCGCATGCTCGGCTCCGAACAGCGCCTTGGCGCGGTCGATGGCCAGCTGCTCGGAGACGTCCACCCACTCGCAGCCGCCGTAGTAGCGACGACCCGGATAGCCCTCGGCGTACTTGTTGGTGAGAACCGAGCCCTGGCATTCGAGCACCGCCCGCGGCACGAAGTTCTCCGAGGCGATCATCTCGAGCGTACGCTGCTCGCGCTCGAGCTCCCCGCGCAGGACCTCGGCGATCTCGGGGTCCACGTCCTCGAGGGGACGGTTGAAGTAGTCAGGACTCAGCTGGGACATGGCGCTCTCCTTGGCAGGCGATGACGACTTGAATGCCCAGGCGCGCGGCGGATTGGCTGACCGCTTCCCGGTGGTCTATTCCACCTTCTGCGCCAGTCGCGGCAGCTTCAGGGAGGCTAGCAGGGGCGCACGAACCTGGTGCGCGAGAAGCGCGTGCGCTCAGGCGAGCGCCCGCTCCACCGCGTCGATCTCGAGCGCGCCCTCGCGGAGCACCGCCCACGCACCGGTCCGCTCATAGTCGCGCAGGTCAACCACGGTCGATGCCATGCCCGACAGCTCCCCACCGTCGAGCGCAAGATCAGCTCCGAGCAGCAGCTCCCGCGGCACATCGGAGAGCCGCCGCGCGTCCGGCCCGCCCGAGAGGTTGGCGCTGGACTGCATGATCGGCGTGGACACGTCCTGAAACGCCGCCAGCGACTCTCCCAGCAGCGGCACGCGCAGGCCCAGGGAGCCTCCTCGCCGCGCCGTGGGCCCGCACGCCAGCGGGAAACGGTGACTGCGATTTGGCAAGAGCAGCGTGACCGGACCCGGGAGCAGCGCGTTGACCGCGGCGCGCTCGGCGGTGCGCAGGTCTGAAAGAACGCTCAAAGCGAGCTCCCGGTCGAAGAACATCACCGCGGCGGGACGATCCGCCGGGCGGCCCTTCAGCTCATACAACCGCCGCACGGCCTGCGCGTCGTCGGGGTCGCAGCCCACCCCGTAGACGGTGTCGGTCGGAAACACCGCCACCCCCCCGCCGCCGAGACAATCCTTCAGACGGGCCGCATCGGCCTGGCCGAGCGCCACCGCCTCGCCATCCCCTCGCCCGGGGGTGGTGCGCCGGGCGGCGCCGGCATCCTGTGAGTCGGCCCGGATCATCCGGGCCGCTCGCCCACGAGCACCCGCTCGACCCCCGCCAGATCCCGTTCGGACCGCACGGAGGGAAAGCCCGCGCCCGCCATCTCGAGCGCCACCGCTCCCGCCTGGCCCGCGCCCACCTCGAGCGCCACGATGCTCACCCGCGGACGCTCGCGCAGTAGCCCGAGCAGCGCGCGAATCGCGGCGAGCCCATCCGCTCCGGCGAACAGGGCCTCGGAGGGCTCGTGGCGCACGATCTCCGGAGCGAGCTTGCCGCGTTCTGACTCGGCGACATAGGGCAGATTCGAGAGGACGGCGTCGAACTCGTCGGGGAGGTCTGTCAGCAGGTCCGCGTGCAGCCAGGAGACGTTCAGGCCCAGACGCCGCCCGTTGGCTTCCGCCAGCGCCAGCGAGCCCTCGCTGAGGTCTGAGCCGGTCACCTCGAGATCGGGGCGCTCATCCTTCAGCGCAAGCGCCACCGCGCCGCTGCCCGTGCCGACGTCGAGGACGCGAGCCCCGCTTGGGAGTGTCAGTCCCAGCTCGACCAGCAGCTCGGTCTCCGGCCGCGGCACCAGGGCGCGGCGATCGACGGCCAGATCCAGATGGCGAAAGCCGCGATGCCCGACGATGTAGGCGACCGGCTCGCGCTCGATCGCACGACGTCGCACGGCGTCCTGAAACGCGCGCACTGCGGGCCCCTCGACGACGATATCCCCGTCGATCAGCAGCCGCTCGCGGCCGACGCCGAGTACGTGCGCGAGCAGCACTTCGGCATCCAGGCGGGGGGTTTCGCACCCACCCGCCGCGATCGCCGTGATCGCGCCGTCGAGCGCGTCGCGCGCCGGCGTTCCCCTCACGCCGCCGCCTGCGCCTGCAGGCGCAGGCGCTTCTCGTTCGCCTGCAACGCGTCGGTGAGCTCGTCCAGTTCTCCCTGGAGGACCTGATCGAGGTTGTGCACGGTGAGCTTGATCCGATGGTCGGTCACGCGCCGCTCTCCGAAGTTGTATGTGCGGATCTTCTCCGCGCGATCGCCCGTGCCGACCTGTGAGCGACGGTCGGCGGCCAGTTCGGCCTGCTGCTCTGCCAGCGCGCGCTCGTACAGCCGCGCGCGCAGCACGCGCAGCGCCTTCTCACGGTTCTGCAGCTGGGACTTCTCGTCCTGCATCGACACCGTGATCCCCGACGGGCCGTGCGTGACGCGGACCGCCGAGTCCGTCGTGTTCACCGACTGCCCGCCCGGCCCGGATGAGCGGTAGACGTCGATCTGCAGGTCGCTCGGGTCGATCTGAACGTCGACGTCCTCAGCCTCCGGCAACACGGCAACCGTCGCGGTCGACGTGTGGATCCGTCCCTGGGACTCGGTCTGGGGCACCCGTTGCACACGGTGGGTGCCCCCCTCGAACTTGAACACCGAGTAGGCCCCGTCACCCTTGATGGCGAACGTGAACTTGCCGTCGCTGATGTCCATCGGCTCGGTCTGCCAGCCGCGACGTTCGGCGTACTTGACGAGCATCCGGTAGAGGTCCCCGGCCCACAGGCCGGCCTCGTCGCCGCCCGCGCCCCCCTGGATCTCCACGATGACGCTCTTGTCGTCGTTCGGATCGCTGTCCACCATCGCCAGGCGGATGGCCTCCTCGATCGCCTCGATCCGCTCGTGCGCCTGGCTCAGCTCCTCGCGCATGTCGGAATCCTCACCCTCCTCGGAGAGCAGTTCCTCGGCCCCGGCCGCGTCGTCGCGAGCGTGGCGCCACTGAGCCGCGAGCTTTGCCGCGGGCTCCAGCTGGCTGTAGGCGCGACCGACCTCGGCGTAGCGTTCGCGATCGGAGATCACCGCGGGGTCCGTCATCTGCGCGCCGAGCTCGGCGAACCGCGTCTCGATCTGCTTGATCAGGTCTTCAATCATCGTGAGGACCCAGTCTAGGAGCCCCCTGGAAAGCTAGGCCACGACCTCCACGCCCAGCAGGTCCGCCGCGGAGAGCTCCCCGGGCGTCTCGAGCGCGAGCACCGCCTCAAGCGACGAGATGGCCACCGCGAGCTGGTCGAGGTCCGGCTCTTTCGTGGTGAGCAGCTGCAGCTTCAGTCCCGGCCACATCACGATCTGCACCCACCGCTTGCCCCGGTTGCGACCGGCGAACTTGATCAGCTCGAAGGAGATGCCTGCGATCACGCGGGACCCCGAGCACGCGCGTGATCAGCAGCCAGTACCACGCCGGCAGGCCGATCGGCGCGAACACGAAGATCGCCACGATCATCACCACCAGCAGGAAGCTCGTCCCGCAGCGCGGGTGGAGCCTCGAGAAGCGCTGGGCGTTGACGGGCGTCAGCGGGAGGGCGGCCTCGTAACAGGAGATCGTCTTGTGCTCGGCGCCGTGATACTCGAACACGCGCCGCAGGTTGGCCACGCGCGAAAGCAGGAACAGGTAGCCGAGGAAGATCGCGGTACGTACGAGACCCTCGACGACCCAGAACAGCACAGAGGACCCCAGCTGATCCTTGATCAGACTCGTCAGGCCCACCGGGATCAGGAAGAACAGGACGATCGCCAGCGCGAGCGCGACGACCACGGTCCCGACCCACACGCCCCGCGGGATCTCTTCCGGCTCCCCCGCGGCGCCATCGGACGGCTCTTCCGCCAGCTGCGCGTTCGCCGAGACCTCGAGCGCACGGAAGCCCACCATCAGGGACTCCCCCAGCGCCACGACTCCGCGGATGATCGGAAGACGCAGCAGCGCGGTGGCGCTTCAGCGCCGAGGTCAGCGGGAACACGCTGACCTCGATGTCACCCAGCGCCGCCTCCGCGGGCGAGAGCTCGCCCTCGCTCAGCTGCTCGGGGGTCGGCTTGCGCACCGCCACCGCCCAGTGGGCGACGCCGCGCATCATCACGCCCTCGAGTACCGCCTGCCCACCCACCGGCGCGTCGCGCTGCGCCGTCAGTCCGACCTCCGGCCGGCTGCCGTTGCTGTCGAGGGCGGCGACACCGCCGGCCCCGTTCGGCTCTACTGGCGTCGTCGGCGCACCGGCGACCGGCCCCGAGGACATCGAGCTACTGGGGGGACCGGGTTTGCGCTGAGTGCAGGCGGCCCTTGGCCACCCTGCGCTGGAAGCGCTCGACGCGCCCGCCGGTGTCCATCAGCTTCTGCCTGCCCGTGTAGAACGGATGGCAGTTGGAGCAGACCTCGACGTGCAGCTCCTCCCGAGTCGCGCGCGTCATGAACTCGTTGCCGCACGTGCAGCGCACGTGTGCCTCCGTGTAGCTCGGGTGGATCTTGGGCTTCATCGTCGGACCATTCTAGCGAGCGGTGTGCGATTAGCCGTGTTCAGGACCGACGTCGGCAGGACAACTAGGAGGGTAGCGGCTGATCGCACTTGAGCGTGTGCCGCTCCACGCTCTTGATCAGGTGACCCCTGGCGTTCAGCCAGCGGAAGCGCACGACGGCACGGTAGAACGCGGGCGCATCCAGATTCGTGATCTGCTTGAGGTACTTGTAGGTCTTGACGCCGGAATCGGACGCGCGCCACACGCCCAGCCCGGGTGCGCTGATCGTGTGAAACAGCATTTCCCCGGCGCCCACCTCCTGGATTTCGATCCGCATCGACATGCGCGCGCTGCCCGGGACGGCAGTCATTTCACCGGAGAACATGGCGGAGCGTTCGCTCTGAACCGGCGCCGTGCGGCACTGCAGGAGCGTCGCTTGAGCGATCGGTCCCTGCGCCGCCGCCGCGGACTGCCCCGGCTGCAGGCCCATCGCCGTGGACGTCAAGCCAAGGCCCTGGCACAGCAGCGCCACGGCAGCGGCCGATGCAGCGAAGATGCGCCGGCAGGCCGGGCCGACGGGAGTTGGCGCTTCCGATCTCATAATCAAATCCTTAACACCCTGCGTGCGCACATGTTTCGGCCGGAGCCCATATGTGGCTTCGGGGCTCCCCACACAGCTTCGCACCGGCGCGCCCCCGCCACGTCCGTGACCGGCGATCTGCTCGAGCGTCAGGTGATCTGATAGAGCGGTCCGTCGCCGCCCTCGGGAGTCGTCAGCCGACCGCCCTTGGCGGTGATCGCCCCGCACTGCACGCAGTTGGTGTAGTTCACGATCACGTCCACATCGCCGTGCTCGGGTGCGTCCTCGGGAATCTCATACACGCCCGCAGGGCACATCCAGCGCCACGTCTCGGCGAGCTCACGCGGGACGTGCTTCTGCACTCGGATGTGGTTGGGAGCGTCGTCGCGGGTGGCGTTACCGGTGATGAACACCGAGGAGAGCTTGTCGAACGTGTACTTGCCGTCGGGCTTCACGTAGGAGTCCTTGGTCCTTCCCACGAACATGGGCTTCTCGTCGTTGCGGTGCCAATTCGCGCGACCGGGAAGCTTGCCCTTGGTGATCTGTTGGATGCCGCTCAGCGGACCGCCGAGGAGCAGGCCCTTCTGCAGCGGCTGACGCGCGTTGCGGACCTCCCACATCTCTCGCCCGACGGAGGAGTCCTCGATCGCCTGCTCGTAGGACTCGAACGAGGATTCGCCGCGAACGAGCGCGGCATAGATCGACTCGGCCGCGAGTTTGCCGGACATCAACGAGTGGTGCACGCCCTTCAGCGCCATCGTGTCGACCATGCCGCCGGAGTCGCCGACGAGCACGGCTCCGGGCATCGAGAGCTTGGGCATCGACCAGTAGCCGCCCCCGGGGAGCGCCTTCGCCCCCCACGCGACGCGCTCACCGCCCTCGAGGATCTTGCGCACGAGCGGATGCGTCTTGAACGTCTGCAGGAGGTCGTGTGCGGAGGTCGTCGCGTCGGCGTACTCCAGCTCGACGACGAAACCGATCGAGACGAGGTCATCACCGGTCTTCTCGTCCTTCATCGGATAGAGCCAGGTGCCGCCGATCTGGCCGTACTTCGTCGAGATCTTCAGCGGCCATGGACCCATCGTGTGGATCAGGCGGTCGAGCGGCTTGGGGACCTTCCAGACCTCCTTGACGCCGAGCTCCCAAACCTGAGGCTCGCGCCCCTCGGCCAGGTCGAACTCCCTGATCGCAGCGCCGCTGAGTGAGCCCCAGCAACCCTCGGCCAGCACGGTGGCCTGCGCCTTGATGTCCGTGCCGGGCTCGAAGTTGCCGAGCGGCTCGCCGTCCTTGCCCCGGCCCTTGTCACCCGAGCGCACGCCCACCACGCGCCCGTCCTGCACGATCAGGTGCGTTGCCGAGGTCTCCGTGAGGACGTAGGCGCCGCCCTCCTCAGCCTGGCGCTGCTGAAACCGCGCCAGCGCCGAGACCGAGATGACCTCATTGCCATGATTCTTGAACGGCGGCGGAGTGGGGATGCGCAGCTTGATCTTGGCCGTCGGCGTCAGATATACGGCCTCCTTGGTGACCTCGCCGTAGGCGAAGCCCTCCTTGCGCCAGTCCTCGCGGGTCATGTCTGGAAACAGCTCTTCGAGCGCCGCCGGGCGCATGACGGCGCCCGACAGGTTGTGACCGCCGCAGGTCTTGGCCTTCTCGACGACCGCCACGGGCACTTCGCCCAGCCGCTCCATCGTTTCGGGGTCGTCGGCCAAGAGCTGCAGCAGGCGGTTGGCGCACGCGAGGCCCGCGGTGCCTCCACCGACGATCACGACGCCCACCTCGATCAGCTCGTCCTCGGGATCCAGGCCGTTCTTGACGAACTCCCTGGGCGAATCGACCGGCGGTGGGAAGGCCGCGGGGATGACCTTCCCGTTGTGCTGAGACATCGCTCAGCTTCCCTTCTTCGCCTTCACGGCCTCCGTCAGCTTGGGCAGGATCTTGTTCAGATCGCCGACAACGCCCAGATCGGAGAATTCGAAGATCGGCGCGTTGGAGTCCTTGTTGATGGCGACGATGTTCTCCGAGCCCTGCATCCCCACCTTGTGCTGGATCGCGCCGGAGATGCCCGCCGCCAGGTACAGCTTCGGCGCGACCGTCTTGCCCGTCTGGCCGATCTGCGCCGCGTAGGGGTACCAGCCGGCGTCGACCACCGCGCGGGTGGCCGCCACGGCGCTGTTGCCGCCGAAGGCCTTGGCCAGGTCCTCGGCCAACTCGAAGCCCTCGGCCTTGCCGAGACCGCGACCGCCGGCGATGAGGATGTCGGCGCCCTCGATATCCACATCGGCGCCACGCTGTTCGCCGCGGGTGATCATCGTCGCCTGCAGGGCATGTGGGCTGAGCTCGAAGCTGAGCTTCTCCACGGGGGCGTCACCGCCGCCGGACTCCCTGATCTCGAAGGCGTTCAGGCGGCCGATGATGATGCCCACGTCAGAGCGGTATTTGATCTCGGAGATCGCGGAATCGCCCAGGATCGGGCGCTCGGCGATGAGCTGACCGCCCTCGGCGCGCACGGCCGTGACCTCCATCACCACGCCGGCGCCGAGTCGCGCGGCCAGACCGGCACCGATCTCGAAGCCGAGCAGACCGCCGCCGAACAGCGCGTAGGAGTAGCCGCCCGCGGATATGGCCGCCGCCATCGCGTCGACCAAAGGCTGCGCGAGCCCTTCGGGACCCTCGGCTATGAGCACCTTCTTGGCGCCGTAGTTGCCGAGCGAGGCCGCCAGATCCTCGGGCACGCCTTCGCCGAGCAGGATCGCGTGCGCCTCGCCGCCCAGCTCCGCGGCGAGCTTGGCGCCCTCGGAGACGGCACCGAGCGAGTTCTTGTTGATCGCGCCGTCGTAGTGCAGCGCGTAGACCAGGATGTTCGCCATTTCAGTTCAGCTCCTATCTAGATGAGCTTGCGCTCGTCGAGCCAGGCGATGATCTTTTCGACCGTCTCGCCGGTGTCCTCGTCCTCGATGATCTCGCCGGCGGCCTTTGCCGGTGGCGCCTTGGCGGCGACCCACTGGGCGGCCGAGTTATCGCCTCCCACTTTGGACGCGTCGATCGCCATCTCGCTCGCGGTGACCGTGTCGAGGGGCTTCTTCTTGGCACCCATGATCGCCTTCAGCGACGGGTAACGGGGCTCGTTGATCGCGTCGCCCACCGAGATCACGGCCGGAAGCCTGATCTGGACGGTGTCGTAGCCGTACTCGGCCTGACGCTCGCAACGCAGGGCCTCGGAGTCGACGTCCATCTTGATCACCTGGGTCAGGGACGGCATGCCGAGGTGCTCGGCCACGACCGCGCCGATCGTGTAGCACTCGCCGTCGTCGGACTGCTGACCCAGCAGCACGAGGTCGGGGCTCTCGCGCTCGAGCGTCTTGGCCAGCGCATAGCCCGTCGCCGCCACGTCAGAGCCCGCGACGACCGGATCGGAGAGGTGCACCGAACGGTCGGCACCGAGCGAGACGGCCTTGTGCAGCGCGCGAACGGCGCTGTCCGGGCCCATCGTCACAGCCACGATCTCCTCGACCGGAACGGCGCCGCCCTCTTTGATCTGCATCGCCGCCTCGATGGCGTGCGTGTCATAGGGATTGAGGTTCTTCTCCCCGCTGCGGTCCATGCGCCCCGTCGACGTGTCGAGCTTCTTTTCGACGGCGGCGTCCGGGACCTCCTTCACCAAGACGCATATCTTCATTCTCAGGCAACTCCTTGGGGTCTGTTGGGGGCGATCCTATCTGGTTCAGCGGTTGACTGACGCGTCAATCAGCCGCGCGCGGCGGCGGCCCCGCGGATGAAATCCACGATCGCCTGCGTGGGGGCGCCCGGCGTGAACACCTCGGCCACGCCCAGCCCCTTCAGCTCGGGTATGTCCTCGGCCGGGATCGTGCCGCCGACGGTGACCACCACGTCATCGATGCCCTGCGCGCGCAGGAGCTCCACCACGCGCGGCACCAGTGTCATGTGGGCGCCGGACAGGATCGACAGGCCGACGGCGTCGGCGTCCTCCTGGATGACCGTCTCGACGATCTGCTCCGGCGTCTGATGCAGGCCGGTGTAGATCACCTCCATGCCCGCGTCGCGCAGGGCCCGGGCGATGATCTTCGCGCCGCGATCGTGCCCGTCGAGGCCGGGCTTGGCCACGACGACGCGGATCTTCGAGTTGGTCTGCGTGTTGGACATCGGCTCAGCAGATTATGCCCGTGGACCGGCACGCACTCCGAGATGTCCCCTCAGGAGACGCCCCAGGGCGCCGAGGACGGCGGCCAGACCCAGCGCCGCGAACACCTTCAGGCGGCGCCCGAGACGATCCAGGTGCAGCACCTCCCAGCCCTCCTGCACCGCGATGCGACGGAGGTCGGGGTCGGGATTGACGACCACCGCGTGGCGCACCGCTCGCAGCATCGGCAGGTCCGACTCGGAGTCCGAGTAGGCGTAGGAGGACCCCAGATCGATGCCCTCGCGCTCGGCCAGGTCGCGCATCGAGAGCACCTTGCCCTCGCGGTAGTTGAAGGGGCCGGCCGGCCTGCCCGTGTAGCGGCCTTCGACGATCTCCGAGCGCGAGCCGAGGCCTCCGTCGAAGGCGAGCACATGGGCGAGCAGATCAGCCATCTCCTGAGAGGCGGCGGTGAGGATGTACACGGGCATGCCCGAGTCCTGGTGGGCGTAGGCGCGCGCCAGCATCTGCGGGTACAGGCGCGGGAGCACGCCCGCGAGCACCCGCGGAGACAGGCGCTCGAGGTCGCGCACGCGCACGCCGGCGATCATCTCCCCCACGCGCCTGCGCACGTCATCGGCCCGATCATCGGTCGATCCGCGCAGGCGGAAGCGCAGGTTCTCATACGCGTCGCGGGCCAGGCGACCGCGCGAGATCATCCCCGTCTCGTAGGCCGCGCGAGCGAAGAAGATGCCCGAGGAACCGGCCATCAGCGTCTTGTCCAGATCGAAGAACGCCGCCGGCCGCGGCGGACCCGTGCCGTTGCTGGCCGCTGCCACTAGACCTTGAGGATCACCGCGTCGCCCTGGCCGCCGCCCGAGCAGATCGCCGCACAGCCGAGCCCCCCGCCGCGCCGGCGCAGCTCGAGCACGAGGCTGCCCAGAATGCGCGCTCCGGAGGCGCCGATCGGGTGACCGAGGGCGATCGCGCCGCCGTTGACGTTGACCCGGTCCTCGTCGATGTTGAGCATGCGGATCGAGTTGAGCGTGACGGAGGCGAACGCCTCGTTGATCTCCCACACATCGATGTCTCCCGGCTGCAGGCCCGCCTTCTCCAGGGCCTTCCTCGCCGCGCTCGCCGGTGTCGTGGCGAGGTAGGCGAAGTCGTTGGCGCTCTGTGCGTGCGCAAGGATCTCGGCGAGTGCCTCCTTGCCGTTGGCCGTCGCCCACTCGTCAGAGGACAGCACCAGCGCGCCGCCGCCGTCGTTCACGCCCGGAGAGTTGCCCGCCGTGTGCGAGCCTTCCTTGCCCACCAGGCCCGGGAGTGCCGCGAGCTTCTCAAGCGACGTGTCCCGGCGGGGGCCCTCGTCGATCTCGACGAGCGTGTCGCCCTTGCGGCCCTTGACGGTCACCGGCACGATCTCCTCGGACAGACGCCCCTCGTCGATGGCGCTCAGCGCGCGCTCATGCGAGCGCAGCGCCCAGCGGTCGAGATCGGCGCGGGTCATCTCCAGCTCGTCGCCGATCTCGGTCGCCTCGACGAACATCTGCTTGCCCGAGAACGGGTTGGTGAGCCCGTCGTGGACCATCGCGTCGAGCATCTTCGCGTCGCCCATGCGGTAGCCGAAGCGGGCCTGGGGAAGCAGATACGGAGCCTTGGACATCGACTCCATGCCGCCACCGACGCCGACCTGCACGTCGCCGGCGCGGATCGCCTGGTCGAGGATCACCGACGCGCGCAGCCCCGAGGCGCAGACCTTGTTGATGGTCTCCGAGGAGACCTCCTTGGGGATGTCGCCCTTGATCTGGGCCTGGCGCGAGGGAATCTGCCCCTGACCGGCCTGCAGCACCTGGCCCATGACGACGTGCTCGACCTGCTCGGGCTCCACGCCGGCGCGCTCGAGCGCGGCACTGATCGCCAGCCCGCCGAGCTCGGGTGCTTCGAGCGTGGACAGACCTCCGCCCATCTTGCCGACGGGGGTGCGGGCTGCGCCGAGGATCACGGTCTTTGGCATCGAGACGGGACTCTCCTGTGAGTGGTTGAGAACGGACGAGGGACCGCCCATGGTAGTGGACCGGTCCGCGATCCCGCCGTGATCAGCCGAGCGGGAGGGTGGATCGTCCAGCTCTCCGATGTCTCCAGGAGAGCCGAACACCCGTGCGGACGCGCGCGGGGACAAGCTGGGTATCGTGCCGGAGCCATGCAGGTCTCGGCCACCACCCAGCCCCCCGCGAGCACCGACTCCGACACGGTCGCGGTGGGTGTGTTCGAGGGCGAGGACCTCCCGCCCGAGACGCCCGCCGAGCTCGGGGAGCTGCTCGCCTCGGGCGAGGCCCGCGCCTCGTTCAAGACGCTCGCCCTGACCCACGCTCAGGGCAAGCGCTGGCTGCTGGTGGGGCTGGGGGCACGCGGCGACTTCACCCCCGAGCGCGCGCGCGTCGCAGCGGCGGTGACATGCGAGCGGGCGAGCGAGATCTCGACGCGCACGCTCTGCTGGGAAGCGCCCCGCGACAGCGATCCGGCGGTCGCCGCAGCGCTCGTGGAGGGCACGATCCTTCGCGACTACCGCTTCGAGCGCCACAAGTCCGCACCCGCCGAGGGCGGCGACGCGGCGGCGACGCCGTCCCCAAGAGCCTCGAGCGCCTGATCGTGTCCGCGCCGAGCGAGTCTCGAGACGGCCGTCGCCGAGGCGGCGCTCCTGGCAACGGCTGTCAACGGGGCGCGCGACCTGCAGAACCGCCCCGGCAACGACCTCACGCCGACCGCGCTCGCCGAGCACGCGCAGGCGCTGGCGCTGGAGATCGACGGCCTGTCGGTGCAGGTCGAGGGGCGCGAGGGCATCGTCGGCCCGCGGGATGGGCGCCTTCGCCGCCGTCGCCCAGGGATCCGAGCAGGAGCCCGCGCTCATCACCATGCGCTACGACGGCACGTCCGGCGCGGGAGCGGCGCTCCGACGCTCGGCTTCGTGGGCAAGGCGGTGACGTTCGACAGCGGCGGCATCTCGCTGAAGCCGGGGGCGAAAATGGCGGAGATGAAGTTCGACATGTCCGGCGGCGCAGCCGTGATCGAGGCCGTCGCGGCGATCGCGCGCCTGGGGCTGCCGGTGAGGCTCGTGGCGGTCGTCGGCGCCACCGAGAACCTGCCGAGCGGGCACTCGGTCAAGCCCGGGGACATCGTCACGGCCGCCAACGGCAAGACGATCGAGGTCAACAACACCGACGCCGAGGGCCGGCTGGTGCTGGCGGACTGCCTCTGCCACGCGGTCGCCGAGGGCGCCGAGCGGATCGTCGACCTGGCCACGCTCACCGGCGCGGTGATCGTCGCACTCGGCTCGACCTACGCCGGGCTGATGAGCAACGACGAGGAGCTCGCCGAGCGGATCTTCGGTGCCGGCGAGCGCACGGGCGAGATCGTGTGGCGACTGCCCCTGCACCAGGAGTACGACGAGCTGGTGAAGGGCAAATACGGCGACCTCGACAACGCGCCGGAAGCGCGCAAGGCGGGCACGATCATCGGCGCCAGCTTCCTGTCGAACTTCGTCGGCGACGTGCCCTGGGCGCATCTCGACATCGCGGGCTCGGCCTGGGACCTGGGCCGCGCGTATGTCGGCAAGGGCGCGTCCGGCTACGGCGTGCGCCTGCTGGTCGAGCTGGCGCGCTCCTACTGCGCCTAGCTGCATCCGACGCGGCTCCGCCCGGCGGGCTCCTCGAGCCAGCCGCGTGACCACCGCCCAGGCCGCCCCCCGCGGGTCGATGTGCGCACGGTGGCGACCGTCCTGGCCCTCGATCTCCACGAGCTCCACCTCGCCGCCCGCAGCCAGCGCGGCTGCGCGCGTAGGTGCGGCTGAGCCGCACGGACACCGTTTCATCGAGCAGGCCGTGGACGAGCAGCACGGGCATCTCAAGCGGGACGCTCGCGATCGGATCGCCCGCGGCGTAGCGCTCGGGCAGCTCCTCGGGGCCGCCACCCATCAGGGCTCGCACCGCGCCGCCATGCCAGTCGCGGTAGGCGCCCTCCAGGTCGCACACCCCGGCCTGGGAGATCACCCGCTGCAGGCGCACGCGCGGCTCGCCGTCGATCGCTGCCCGGCGCACCCGAGGGGCAGCTTCTGCCGACCGGCCGCCCACAGCGCCAGGTGCCCGCCGGCGGAGTGGCCGAGCGACGCTCACGCGGTCCAGGTCGAGCGGCGCGTCAAGCTCGTCGCAGGTGGTCGATCGCCGCGGCCACGTCCTCGAACGTGGCCGGCCAGCCGCCGCCGTCGCCGAGGCGGCGGTACTCGATGTTCCACACCGCCCAGCCGCGCCTGCAGCAGGTCGCCGGCCAGCCCGCGCATCACGATCCTGCCGTAGCGCTTGCGCCACGAGCCGCCGTGGATCAGGACCATCACCGCATGCGAGCCCGTGCGGCCGGTGCCGGGCGGGGCCGGGGCAGGTGCAGATCGGCGCGCTGCGAGCGCTCTGCGCCGTAGCGATGAGTCCGCCCGCGCGCGAGCAGGTCGAGGAGCATGCGCGTGCGGGCCACGTGCGGTGAATCCTAGATAATGGGCCGCGATGGACTTCGACCTCTCCCCCGACCACGAGCTGATCCGGCGCACGGTGCGGGAGTTCGCCGAGGGCGAGGTGGCGCCCGTGGCCGAGGAGCTCGACCGGACGAAGTCGTTTCCCTACGAGATCGTGGAGAAGCTCGGCGAGCTGAACCTGATGGGGATCCCCTTCCCGGAGGAGTACGGCGGCGGCGGCGGCGACACGCTGGCCTATGCGCTGGCGGTCGAGGAGCTCACCCGCGTCGACTCCTCGGTGGCGATCACGCTGTGCGCGCACACCTCGCTGGGCACGCAGCCGGTGTACCTGTTCGGCTCAGAGCAGCAGAAGCGCGAGTGGATGCCCCGGCTGTGCTCGGGCGAGCGGCTCGGCGCGTTCGGCCTGACCGAGCCCGAAGCGGGGTCCGATGCGGGCAACACGCGCACGCGGGCGCGCCTCGACGGCGGCGAGTGGGTGGTCGACGGAGCAAAGCAGTTCATCACCAACGCGGGCACCGAACATCTCGGGAATGGTCTGCATCACCGCGGTCACCGGCGCGGCGGACGCGAACGGGAGCGGGCAGGCGAACGCAGACGCCCACAAGGAGATCTCGAACCTGATCGTTCCCAACGGCACCGACGGGTACACGCAGGGCGAGCCGTACCGGAAGATGGGCTGGAACGCCTCGGACACGCGCCCGCTGGCGTTCAGCGACTGCCGTGTGCCCGAGGAGAACCTGCTCGGTCCGCGCGGTGCGGGGCTGAAGCAGTTCCTGCACATCCTCGACATCGGGCGCATCGGCGTGGCGGCGATGGGTGTCGGACTGGCCGCGGGGCGCGCTGGAAGAGGCGCTGCAGTACGCCAAGCAGCGCAGGGCGTTCGGCCGACCCATCTCGCAGTTCCAGGCGATCCAGGGCAAGCTCGCCGACATGTCCAGCGAGATCGAGGCGGCGCGGCTGCTCGTGTACAAGGCCGCACTGGAGAAGGACGCGCAGCGCAACTTCACGCTGACCGCCGCACAGGCCAAGCTCAAGACGGGCCGCCTGGCCGTGCGCTGCGCCGAGGAGGCCGTGCAGATACACGGCGGGTACGGCTACATCGAGGAGTACCCCGTCTGCCGCTTCTATCGCGACGCCAAGATCCTCACGATCGGCGAGGGCACCGACGAGATCCAGCAGATGGTGATCGCCCGCGCGCTCGGCGCCTAGCGCGGCTCGAGAATCACGAGCGGGATCTCTCGCTCGGTGCGCCGCTGGTAGTCGTCATAGCCGCCGTACAGCTCCACCACCTTCGGCCACAGGCGCTTGCGCTCCGCCGGCCTGGCCGCGTGTGCGTGCACCGTTTTGCGCGACGAGCCGATCTGCACGGTGGTGTCGGGATTGGCAAGCAGGTTGTGGAACCAGGCCGGGTTCTTCGGATAGCCGCCCTTGGAGGCGACGAGCACCACGTTCTCACCGTCGCGCAGGTAGGCGAGCGGGCTGGTGCGCTTCGCGCCGCTCTTCGCGCCGACGTGGTCGAGCAGCAGCACCGGGGGGAACCCGGGGAGGCGATGGCCGATGAGGCCGTGGCTCGCGCGGTAGACGGCCGCGTGGCCCCCCATCAGACGCCGCAGCAGCGGCCAGGCACGGTCTGACAGGTCTAAGGAGTCCACTGCGGGGCCGACCCTATACGGCCGCTCGCCTATACGCCCGCCCGCTCCAGCAGCAGCGTTGCCGCGCTCGCCGGGTCCAGCCGTCGCTGGACGACCTCCTCCAGTAGCCGTTGAAACTCCGGATCCTCGCGCAGCTCCTCCTCCAGGCGCCGACGGATGCGCGCGGTGGCGATCGCGAGCATCTCGCTGCGCAGGTTGCGCCTGCGCCGCTCGGTCAGCTGGTCGTGGGCAAGGATGTGGGCGCGGTGCTCCTCCAGGCGCTCGACCAGCTCGGCGACGCCCTTGCCCTGAGTGGCCTCGGTCTTGACGATCGGCACGCGCCAGCTCGCGCGGACCTCCTCGGGGGAGCGGTCGAGATTGACGAGCGACATCACGCCGCGGATCTCGCGGACCATGGTGTCCGTCAGCGGATGGTCGGCCTTGTTGATCACGATCACGTCGGGGATCTCCATCACACCTGCCTTGAGTGCCTGGATCGAGTCGCCCGAGCCCGGCATCAGCACGAGCACGATCGGTGTCCGCGTGATCGATGATGTCTATCTCCGCCTGGCCGACGCCGACGGTCTCAACGAACACATCCTCACGCCCGGCCGCGTCGAGCAGCAGCGCGGCCTGCAGGGCGGCCTCCGAGAGGCCGCCCAGCGCACCACGATTGGCCATCGAGCGGATGAACACGCCGCCGTCGAGGAAGTGCTCGGACAGGCGGATCCGGTCGCCGAGCAGCGCGCCGTGGGTGAAGGGCGAGGAGGGGTCGATGGACAGCACGCCAACCGTGCGCCCGGCCTCGCGCCGGGCCTTCGTGAGGGCGCCGATGAGCGTCGACTTGCCCGCGCCGGGCGGGCCGGTGAAGCCGACGACCGCCGCCCGGCCGGTGTGCGGGTAGACCTCCTTCACCAGCTCCCATCCCTCGGGGCGGTCGTTCTCGACCAGCGTGATCGCGCGCGCGAGCGCACGACGATCGCCGTCGAGCAGCCGCTGTGCAAGTGTCGGAGCGCTCATCGCGGGCGCAATCATCGCAGGGCGCCGGCCGGGCAATACGATTCACAGACGATGGAGCCGCTGCTCGCCGACCGCACCGCCACGATGCCCGACGGGGTGGTCGGCGACGGTGTGCGCCGGGCTCCGGAGCCGCTGCATGGCGGACCGCTCGCTCTGGTCCGGTTCCTGCGCGCCAACCACATGCTGAGCTTCGACTACGCGCGCCTGCTCGCGCGTTACGTGCTGCTGAAGCTGCGATACCGAAAGCGCCTGAAGACCGACGGCATCTGTTTCATCTGCCCGGGGGTGCAGCTCGAGATCGGCCGCGACGCCACGCTTCGGATCGGCCGCTGGGCCTGGATCGGGCACGGCTCGAAGATCCGCGTGCACGAGGGGGAGGTGAGCGTCGGCGCAAAGACCGTGATGGGCCAGGAGTGCACGATCTCGGCCTACCAGCACGTCTCGATCGGGCGCGAGTGCATCATCGCCGACCGGGTGATGCTGATCGACTTCGACCATGGCGTCGTGGAGGTCGAGCGCCCGATCCGCAAGCAGGGGATCTACAAGCGCGATGTGCGGGTCGGGCACAACGTGTGGATCGGCTACGGCGCCTGCGTGCTGCGGGGGGTGAGCATCGGCGACAACAGCATCGTCGGGACCAACGCGGTCGTCACAAGGGAGGTGCCGGAGAACGCGGTCGTCGCCGGCGTCCCCGCCCGCACGATCCGCATGCGCGACGCCCCTGAGTCGATGCGCTGGGAGTGATCACCTACGACGCCAGCAGCGCGGCGCGGTCGGCGTGCAGGGCGAGATTGCGCAGCGTGTCCTCATCCGGCTGGAGCCCCTCGAGCGCCCGCGTGAGCGCGCGACGGTGGCGCCCGAATCGCTCCCGCGCGTAGGGGGCCGCCCCGCCGCGGGAGATCATGAACGCCCAATCGCTCGCCTGCAGCGCCAGCAGCTCGCGCACCGCCACCGCGTCCGCGCGCGCGCCGGCGGCCAGGACCTCGAGCTCGGCCGCGCGCATGGCAAACGCGATCTCGGCCACCGCCGGTCCCGACCAGGTCGACAGGTCGCCGTCCCGTCCCCAGCTGCTCGCCTGCCAGTCCTTGCTGCTGCGGGGCGGCTCGCCTCCCTCGATACCCGGATCCCCGGCGGGCACGGGCCCGTAGCGCTCCAGCGCGTCATCCAGACGCACCAGCTCGAGGCCCTGGCGGGTGCACTCCTCGACGACCGCTTCAAGCCAGGACAGCCCCTCATACCACCAGTGGCCGAACAGCTCGGTGTCGACGGCGAACACCGCGAGCCCGCCGCCGGGCAGTCCCGCGCCGGCACTGCCAAGGCGATCGATCGTCCGCGCGACGAAGTCGGCGGCGTGCTCCCGCGCGAGCGCGAGCGCTCGTGCATGATCGTAGGCGCCTCCGTCGTTGCTCCACGGGTTGTGGTGGAGTTCGGTGTGGTGGTGGTAGTCGCGGTAGGCGCCGCTCGCGGGGTACCCGTCGTCGCTCCACACCAATGAGATGGTGGCGCGGTCGATCGGCACGAGCAGGACGCCCGACTCGCTTTCGAGCGGGCGCAGGTGCTCACTGGCCCCCAGCCCGAAGCGGTCGGTCAGCTCAACGCAGACAGCGCTCACGGAGGCGTCCATGAGCGCGCGTCCGATCCACGGGGCATACGCGCACTCGGGCAGCCAGAAACCTCCGCGCCAGTTCTCGGAGGAGAAACGGGCGCGATGGGCGTCGACGCCGACCTGCACCTGCGCACGCACACCCGCGTCGGTGGCCAGCAGCGGCAGGATCGCGTGCGTCGCCGAGGAGGTCCACTGGGCGTGGGGGGCGAGCGCGGAGAGCAGGTCCCCTCCGCATCTCCCCAGACGCGCCAGCGCCGCCTCGTAGTCGCCCCACGAGCGCTCGAGCTCGCGTGCCAAGAGCTCCTCTCCGCCGGCGCGCAGCCCGGTGATGTCCCGCGCGTGGATGTCACGGCTGACCTCCCCCACGAAGGCCCCAAAGCGCTCGGACAGCCCGGGAGCCTCGAGCTGGTCGCACAGCACGGGGGTGAGCGACAGGGTCAGCGGCGCGCCGCGGTCCAAGCAGCTCGGCCAGCGGCAGGTAGCAGCCTGCCATCGCCTCCCACAGCCACTCCTCCCCGAACGGCCAGGTGCCGAAGCCCTCCACGTAGGGCATGTGCGTGTGCAAGACGATCGCCAGGGCGCCGCGTTCGCGACCGGCTCTCACGAACGGCACACCGCGACGAAGTCCAGGGCACGATCCAGGTCGGCCCGCCCCGACGCGCGCAGCTCGAAGTCGGAGGCGGCGATCGCGGGGGTGAACCAGTCGTAGAAGCGCCGCGTGAGCCCGAGGCGAGCGTGCACCGTGTCCCATCCCGCCCGCAACGCGAGCTCGTGCACGCGCAGCTTGCGTGCGTGGAACAGCCCGAACATCTCCACCACGGCGAAGCGTGTCCGACACAGCGCCGCGAACTCCGCGGCGCGATACTCGTGAACGTGCCAGGGGTTCTCGGATCGCGACGCTCCCTTCGGTGCCAGCGTCAGCACGTTGGGGGTCGAGACGAACACCGTCCCGCGCTCTCCGACGAGCGTGCCAAAGTGCTCGAGCGCCCGGCCCGGATCCTCGAGGTGCTCGATCGTCTGCAGGAACACCACCGCGTCGGCCGGCTCGGAGAACGACTCGACCAGCTCGCGCACGAAGCGCAGGTTCGAGCGGAGGTAGCGCATGCGCGCGTGCTCATACGCCTCCGGGTTGGCATCCACGCCGACCACGCTCGCGGCGGTGTGGGCGAGCACGTCCGAGCCGTAGCCCTCGCCGCAGGCCATGTCGATGACGCGCAATCCCTGCACGCGTGCGGCGATCCATTCGTAGACCGCGAGGTGGCGGCGAAACCAGTAGTTCTCCTCCGGGACGTCCGGGAGCGTCCGCTCCCCCGTCAACGCCAGCGGCGGAACGCCCTCGGGCTGGTCACGCTGCTGGTGGAGGGTCTCAGTCAAAACGAGTGGCCGGTGGAGATGGTCGGAGCGTGAGTGTAGGCACGAGCGGGGCGCGCGAGTATATGGTGCCGCTTCGTGCCACCTGCCCTCAGCACCGAGGAGATCCACGACGTCAACGAGCGCTATCACGACCTGGCGGCGGGTCACTACGACTCGAAGTGGGGCATCGACTTCGGCGAGGTCGGCCGCGGACAGGTACTCGCCAAGGCCCGCAAGGCGCTGGGTCGCGCGCCGGACCGCTACGCCCGCTCGCTGGAGATCGGCGCCGGAACGGGCTACTTCACCCTGAACATGCTCCGCGCCGGGTTGATCGGAGCGGCCACGTGCACCGATATCTCCCCCGGCATGCTCTCCTCCCTTCAGGGCAATGCACGGCGCCTGGGGCTCGAGGTTGAGACCAAGCTCGCCGGCGCTGAAAGCCTTCCCTTTCCGGACGCGAGCTTTGACCTGGTGCTCGGCCACGCCGTGCTCCACCACATCCCCGACCTTGCGCGCGCGTTCGCAGAGTTCGAGCGCGTGCTCGCACCGGGCGGCACGCTGCTGTTCGCCGGCGAGCCCTCCCGCTACGGCGACCGCCTGGCGTCGGTACCCAAGCGGATCGCCGGCTCCGTCGCGCCGCTGTGGCGCAGGGCGATCGGCGCGCGCCGGGCGCCGTCAATCGAGAGCGGCGACCCCGACGCGGCCCTCGAGCGCGTGGTCGACGTCCACGCCTTCGCCCCGGCGGATCTCGCCCGCCTGGCGCACGACGCGCACCTGACGGACGTTCGCGTGACGGGCGAGGAGCTGCTGGCCAACTGGTTCGGCTGGACCAACCGCACGCTGGAGTCCTCGGCGGAGCCCGATGACGTGCCGTGGGCCTGGCGCCTGTATGCCCACCGTGGCTATCTGCTGCTGCAGCAGTTCGACAGCAGGCTGCTCGAGCCGCGACTCCCGGCGGCGGTCTTCTACAACCTCATGATCGTGGCGAGCAAGGACCCTGCGCGGTAGATCCGCCGGACGTTGCGTGGATCGGTGCGATTGATGCACCGGTCCGCCGGAAGTGCGGGCATCGACCCCGCCCGGGCCGACCTAGACTCTTCACATGCCCGACCAACTGAAGGGCTTTCCCCTGTTCCTGCTGGGGATCGTGGCGCTGCCGAGCGAGAGCGTGCCGCTGCACGTGTTCGAGGACCGCTACCTCAGGATGATCGAGGAGTGCATGCTCGGCGAGCTGGAGTTCGGCATCGTGTGGTCCTCGGACGGGGAGCTCAAGCCGGTGGGCTGTTCGTGCCGGATCGAGGAGACGCTCGAGCGTATGGACGATGGCCGGCTGAACATCCTCGTTCGCGGCACGCGCCCGTTCCGGTTGGTCGAACGCCAGGACGATCTTCCCTACCCGGCCGCGGTGGTCGAGTTCCTCACTGATGACGCGGAGGAGGCGGACGCTGAAGCCGCGCAGACGGCTCGTGAGCTCTACAGGGAGCTCGTCGAGCAGGCCACCGACCAGCGGCTCGAGAGGGGCGAGCTCGAAGCGCTGAGCGCCTACCGGATGGGGGCGACGGTGGAGTTCGGCTCGGACGCCAAGCAGGAGCTGCTCGAGCTGCGCTCGGAGAACGCCCGCATGCGCCTGCTCGCGCTGCTGCTGCGCGCGGCGATGAAGCGCCTGGAGCTGGTCGAGCGCGCCCAGACCCGCGCCCGCTCGAACGGGAAGGTGCGGTTCGGCTAGACGCCGCGGGCGACCACGCTGCGCTCAGATGGGTAGATGGCAGAGCTGCTGGGCGGTCTGCAGCACGAACAGGGCCAGGTTTCGCAATACCTTGGGCTGCGCTTGAGAGTTGTCGGCGAAGTGCACGCTCCCGTCCTCGTCGCGCACGTAGTAGCTCAAGACCGATCCGGCCCTCGCGGGCAATGAGGTGTGCTTCGATGCCGCACCCTTCAGGTCTTCCTGGATCGCCCGGGCCTGCACGAGCGCCGGGTCGCTCAGCCTCACGTGTGGGCCCCCGTTGCACTGGACGACGCCTTCTTCGTTCACCAGCAGGGTCAGGGCCGCGCCGGGAACGCTGCCTGTGCGCTGGACGATGAACAGGTCTGGGGCCGTGATACCCCCGCAGCCGGCGCTCAGCGCAACGGCGAGGACCCCGGCGAGCGCGAGCGTCCTCGAAACGACAGCGCGGGCGGCGCCGCAGCGGCCCTCGCCGGCGGAACCGCTCGAAGCTGCACCGCAGCTCACGCCCTCACCGCCACCCCGCCCCTACGCGGATCACCGGCACCCGTGATCTCATCGCGGTCGCGCTGCACCGCCTGCACTCCGCCGAAGAACAGGTTCAACGCCCCAAAACGCACCACCTGCATGTCCCCGGCCGGCAGCGCACCCAGGTCGATCCCCGGCTCGGCGTAGAGAACGCCGCTCTCGAAGTGCACGCGTGGAGCATCGACGGCCTCGCGTGCCCGCAGGCCGTGATCGACGACGCCCACGATCGTCTGCAGCAGAGCCGAGCGGATGCGGTTCGAGCCGGCGCTGCCCAGCACCAGCTCGACCTCCTCCCCCCGCATCACGATCGAGGGGGCCATCATGCTCGGCATGCGCCGTCCCGCGGGATGAAGGTGGAACCCGAACGGATTCAGGTCCTCCTCGCCCATCACGTTGTTGACGTGGATGCCGGTGCCAGGCACGACCACCCCCGAGCCCTCTCCGTTCGTGCATGTGCAGCTGCACGCGCGCCCCTCCGCGTCGAGCACCGAGATGTGGGTCGTGGCTCCGAGCCGCGAGGCGAGAAAGTGCTCGAGGAAGCCCTCTTCGGCCAGCCCGTCCACGAATGTGGGCGTACGCTCTGACTGGGCGGCCGCCATCGCGTCCACCACCCCGCCCAACGTGGGCGGCGACGGGCCGAGATTCAGCAGTCCGAGCGCATAAGCGAGCAGCGTTCCTCCCGCCGATGGCGGCGGATTGGTGAGCACCTCACGATCGCGGTAGGCCATCTTCACGGGCTCGCGCTCGAGCGCCCGATAGTCCGCAAGGTCCTCGGCGCTCAAGAAGCCGCCGCGGGCCCACAGCCAGTCACACACCGCCGCCGCAACATCTCCTGAGTAGAACGGATCGGCGCCGTCTTTCCCCAGGCGCAGCAGGGCGTCGCCCAGGTCGGGGTTGCGCAGCAGCTCACCCTCACGCAGGACCGAGCCCTGAGGCGCCCACAGCGCGGCGCACTCGGGCGTGGAGGTCAGCAGGTCAGCGAGGATCTCCGCCACATAGGCCTGCTCGTGGTTCAGCACCACGCCCTCGCGCGCCAGGCGGACGGCCGGCGCGATGAGATCCTCGAGCGGAATCGTCCCCCAGCGTCTCACCGCCGCACACACGCCCGCCGGCACGCCGTACACGCCGCAGGAGGCCGGGCCGATGTGAAAGACCTGTGCCGCGTCCCCGAACGAGACGTCGATCGCGTTAAGAGCGGCCGCGGAGCCGTCACCGGAAGCCCTGCGATCGGTCGGTGCCTGCACGAAGAAGTCCACCAGCGCCGACGCCTCCCCGCCGCCCGCCACGAGCATGTATCCACCGGCCCCCAGCCCGGTGAGAAGCGGCTCGGCGACAAACGACGTCAACATGGCCCCCACGGCCGCATCAACCGCGTTGCCGCCTTCCCGCAGCACCCTCGCCCCAGCCTCCGCCGTCAGCGGATGCCCTGCCGCCACGACCCCCTTCTCACGCACGCTCATGGCAGAGCGATACCACACCAGCGACGCAAGCTACGCACGCAGCAATTTGCCAGGCGTTGACAAGGCTCCGAGCGTCTGAGGGCCGTCAACCGAGCAGGACAAGGACGTACCCGGAGGGCACAGGCAGTTCGCGTGGCGTGCTTCGCACGCGAGCGACCGAGGACGCAGTGATGCGAAGCGTTGACGGCCCTCAGGTGTTGGGGATGAACTCGGGGACTTCCAGTTCATCAACCGCAAGTCCACCGCGCCGGGGCTCCCGGCGCGCCGGGCGGGATGGCCCGGCACGCTGTACTCGAAGCTCGCCGGCGGGCTCCTTCAGGTGGCCGGTGCGTCTGCCCTCGCCATAACCGGTGGCCACGACCGTCACCCACACCTGGTCGTCCAGCTTCTCATCGACCATCGCCCCGAAGATGATGTTCGCATCGGGGTGGGCGGCCGCGGACACGGACTTGGCTGCCTCGTTGACCTCCCACAGGGACAGATTGTTGCCACCGGTGATCGACAGCAGGATCGAGTGGGCGCCGTCCATCGAGGTCTCGAGCAACGGCGAGGACACAGCCTGTGTCGCGGCCTCCGTCGCGCGGTTCTCGCCGATCCCCATGCCGATTCCGAGCAGCGCGTTGCCCGCATCGCTCATGATCGTGCGCACGTCGGCGAAGTCGAGGTTGATCAGCCCGGGAAGAGTGACCAGGTCGGAGATCCCCTGGACTCCCTGGCGCAGAACGTCGTCGCAAACGCGGAAGGCCTCGACCATTGCGGTCTGCTTGTCCAGCACCGCCAGCAGCCGGTTGTTGGGCACCACGATCATGGTGTCCACCTCCTCGGCGAGCGCGCTGACCCCATGCTCTGCCTGCTCGGAGCGGCGCGAGCCCTCGAAGTCGAACGGCTTGGTCACGATGGCGACGGTGAGCGCCCCGACTTCGCGCGATATCCGCGCGAGAATGGGCGCGGCACCGGTACCGGTGCCGCCGCCTGCGCCGGCGGTGATGAAGATCATGTCCGATCCCTTGAGCAGCGCCTTCAGGCGGTCGTAGTCCTCCATCGCCGCCTGGCGCCCCACGTTGGCGTCCGAACCGGAGCCCAACCCCTTGGTCAGCTCCGCGCCGATGTGCAGGGTGAGGTCGGCCGTGGACTGCTGCAGGGACTGCAGATCAGTGTTGACGGCCAGGAACTCGACGCCCTCGACCTCCGCCTCGACCATGCGGTTGACCGCGTTCACGCCGGCTCCGCCGACGCCGACGACGCGGATCACGGGCTGTTCGACTGTTCCGGCGGCGTGCGGGTGCTCGCGGGCGTACTCGTCCATCACCGGGCTCCTCGCAGGACGATCCATCACGTTCTCGGGAATCTCCGAGGAGAAGGCGTGGCGCAACCGCTCGCGGGGGGTGGGAACGACGTGCGCGTCCTGCTCCTCGCCCGTGTCGGTGGAGGCGCCCAGGGCGGGGTGGGGCGGTGCGCTCTCGCTCGCGCGCGCCGGCGGCGGTCCGCCGGACGCGTCCTCGGAATCTTCATCGGTCTTGCGGAACAGTGCGGCGAGCGGCCCTTCGCGCATACTCGCGCGTTTAGCGTTTGCCATTGGTGAGAACCTCCTGCGCGAGTTGCCGGTAGGACTGCGCCGCAACCCCATCCGGCTCGTACTTGAGCACCGACATGCCCTTGACGGGCGCCTCGGCGAATCGGACAGTCTTGCGGATACGCGAGGCGAATACGCGGTCCCCGAAGTTTTCCTCGAGAATCTCGATCGCCTCCTTGGCATGGATCGTGCGCGAATCCACCAACGTCGGGAGGATACCCTCGATGTCAACGCCCGGGTTCAGGTTCTCGCGGATCATCGCGAGGGTGTTCTGCAGCTGGATGAGACCACGCATCGACAGATACTCGCACTGCACGGGGACGATCACCTTGTCGGCGGCCGTGAGGGCGTTGATCGTCAGCAATCCGAGGCTCGGGGGCGTGTCGATGCAGATGAAGTCGTAGTCCTCGAGGATCGGTTCGAAGGCCTTCTGCAGCGATCGCTCGCGCCCGATCATCGTCGACATCGCGATCTCCGCTCCGGCCAGGTCTATCGACGCGCACGCGATGTCGATCTCGCGCTTGCGGATCACCTCGCGGATGGAGATCTTGTGCACGAGCACGTCGTACATCGATTTCTCAAGCGTGTCCGGGTCGATGCCCTGGGACATCGTCAGGTTGCCCTGGGGATCCATGTCGACGCACAGCACCCGATGACCCTCCTCAGCGAATGCAGCCGCCAGGTTCAGTGTTGTTGTCGTCTTGGCCACGCCGCCCTTCTGGTTGGCGAACGCGATGACCTTGGCCTTTCCTTCCACGGTGACTCCGATGCTCGATTGCGGGAAAGCCGTCCGGTGGGTATTCGCATAGCGAAGGGCGATTCCTGCATGGGAACTACGATCCCGGGATGGCGGCGAGCAAGACGGCGGGCCTGCGGGCGCGTCTCTCCAACACGCGCGTCTGCATCTGCCTGGGCGCCGGGGGCGTGGGCAAGACGACGACCTCCGCCGCGCTGGCCCTGGGGCTGGCCGCCCGCGGGCAGAAGGTCGCGGTCATCACGATCGACCCGGCCAGGCGCCTGGCCGCGGCGCTGGGTATCGAGGATCTCTCCGGCGGGGCGTCGCAGATCGATCAACATCGCATCGACCCTGAGCTGTTCGAGGCGCAGGGGGTTGAGATGAAGGGCGAGCTGTGGGCGATGATGCTGGACCCCAAGGGCACGTTCGACGAGATCGTCACCCGCCTGGAGCCCGATATGAGCGCACGCGAGGAGATCCTCACCAACCCCATCTACCGCGAGCTCTCCACCGCGGTCGCCGGCTCGCAGGAGCTCAGCGCGATCGCGAAGCTGTATGAGCTGCACCACGAGCGCGACTTCGACGTGGTCGTGCTGGACACGCCCCCCTCTCGCAACGCCCTGGACTTCCTCGACGCACCCACCCGGCTGCTGGGGTTCCTGGAAGGACGGGCCCTGAAAGTGTTCGTCTCCCCAGGCGGGCTCACCGCGCGGGTGTTCGGCCGCTCGACCGCCCTGGTGTTCGCGATCTTCGCGCGCGTGACGGGCGTGGACATGCTGAGCGACCTGTCGCGGTTCTTCCGCTCGGTCTCGGGCGTGACCGACGGCTTTGCCGATCGCACCCGCAGCGTCGCACAGCTGCTGCGCGAGGAGACAACGCGATTCCTGATTGTCACCTCGCCCGAGCACGAGCCCGCTGGAGAGGCGGTGTTCCTCGCCGACGGACTCGCCGCCCGGGGAATGTCGCGAGGCGAGCTGATCGTCAACCGCGTCCACCGCGACGGCCTCGGCGACCACTCCGCGGAGGAGGTGGCGGTGCTGCTCACACCCCAGCTCGGCGAGCGCCTGGCACTGCGGGTCGCTCACAACCTGGCGGACTTCGACGTGCTCGTGCAGCGCGACCGCGAGAGCATCGCCCACCTGGCCGCAGAGCTCTCGGAGCGCAACCCCGTACTCGTTCCCCACTTCGACGAAGACGTCCAGGATCTTGCGGGCCTGGCTCGGGTGGCAGACCACCTCTTCGCCTGACGATCGGCCTTCCTGCTAGCTCGGCACCGGCTCTCCCAGCGGCTCTCCTACCGCCTCGGCAACCCGCTTTCCTACTGCCTCGTCAACCGGCTCGGCAACCGCCTCGGGTTCTGCGAGCGCCTCATCCTCGGCGTCCTCTGGCATGGCCAGGAGCTCGTCGGCGAGGGCGGGGAGATCGGCACCCAGGTGCCCGCAGATCACGTCCCTGAGCAGCGCGCGCAGGTGATCGGCCACCTCCTGTGCGAGGGCGGGACCACCGGCGCGCTTGACCGAGGTCCCGGCGATCACGGCGCGCTCGAGGTCCACGGCGGCGACGATCCGCTCGGTCAGCTCGAGGCGGTTCTCGGGGATCGCACAGAGCGCCGCCAGCCGTCCGGCGAGCAGCCCGCTGGATGCACCCTCGGGCTCGAGCAGGACCCGCAGCGCGATCAGGTGGTCGGTCAACGCCTCGTAACAGCTCTCGCGCTCGCATCCGAGCTCGAAGCGCCTCACCGCCCAGGCGAGCTCGTTGGCGTGGGGGGCGCGGCGAGAGACCAGGTTGCAGAATGCGCGCAGCTCGTCCTCCTGCTCGGCGGTCACCACCAGCATCCCGTGGGGCCTTCCGCCGGTCCGGAGTGCCAGCGGATTCCACCCGCCGTCACCGACCCGTGACCACGCCAGCGCGCCGAGTGCCACGCGGCCATCGCCGAACAGCCGCAGCGCCCG
The DNA here is from genome assembly GCA_963821655.1 of uncultured Solirubrobacteraceae bacterium. Lineage (GTDB taxonomy): Bacteria > Actinomycetota > Thermoleophilia > Solirubrobacterales > Solirubrobacteraceae > Palsa-744. Next base: position 173,615 of record CAWGER010000013.1, on the reverse strand, counting down.
CAGCAGGTCCTTGAGCACCTCACAGCCCTGTGCGATCGCATCGCGAGCGGGGCCGTCGGCTAGGACGCCCTCCTCGTCGCGGATGGTGAGCGCCACGACGAGGTGATCCCCGCCCCGTTCGCCTTCGCCCACCGAGCCGACGGCAGCCGGCATTTCCTGGAGCGCTTCAGGATGGGCGATCGTGAGGCCCTTCGCCAGCGACAGCTCCGGCGAGCTGATCGTGAGCCCGTGAAGCGTCGCCACCAGCGCGACCTCGCTGGTGCTCGCGAGCTCGGACCGTTCGAGCCTCTCGAGGGCTGCGCTCAGACGCTCGGGGTGGACCTCGAAGTCGGTCTGCTCGTCGAACACATCGGCGAGCAGCGCCCGGATCGCGGCGCGGGTGCGCGCCTGCCCCTTCCCGGCGCGGGTCGGGTGCGATGGCGCCGAGGGCGCACTCACGCTCGTGAGGTAGCGATCGAGCCCGTCGAAGCCGTCCAGCAGCCTCACGGCCTCGGTGTGGCCCGCGAGCTGTTCGAGCTCGCTCTCGCGCTCGGCGATGAACTGGCCGGTGAGCGCGTGGTAGGTGTACAGCTGCGGGCCGCCCCGGCCCCTGCGCCCGCCCTTCGAGCCCAGCTCGAAGCCGACCTCCGCACCGGAGTCGACCTCCGCCTGCAGGTGGGTGGCCGCCGATCTGATGAACTTCGTGAGCGCTGTCTGAAGCCGGCGCGAATGCATGGTGCGCTCACTTCGCGCTCGCCGATCGCGCTCCTCTTCGGCGCACCGGCTATTGCAGCGTGACTACGCGATCAGCAGGGCCTCTGCGGGCACCCGCTCGGCGCACTCGGCGTCGAGCCACTGTTCTCCGTAGGAGCGCATGTCGTCGATGATCGGCAGGAGCGCCCGGCCCTTCTCCGTCAGCGCATACTCGACCCGCGGTGGCACCTCCGGGAACGTATGGCGCTCGACGATCTCCTGCTCCTCGAGCGCCCGCAGCCGCAGCGACAGCGTGCGCGGGCTGATGCCCGCCAGCGAGCGTTCGAGCTCGCAGAAGCGTGATCTGCCCTCGGCCAGGTCCCGCACCAGCAGCAGCGTCCACTTCCCGCACACGATCTCAGCGGTCCTGCATACCGGACATGTCTCATCGACGGCCATTTCAACCTTTACTTTACCAACTGAAGTAGTCCCCGCGGGCCGGATGGGGACAGAAGCAGGCGCTGCGACGGTCGCGGACCGGTGCCTGGGAACTAGGCCTGGCCGACGGGAACCGACGGCGCGGACTCGGACTCGCGGCGATCCTCGACCGCGGCCACGTCCTCCATGGTCGTGCCCTGGCGTCCGTCGGCCTGCATCAGGAGCTTGAAGTCGTGCGGGCTCGATGCCACCTGCATCGCGTCCTCGAACGTCACGCGCCCGGCCTTGACGTGGCCGAACAGCGCCTGGTCGAAGGTCTGCATGCCGTAGTAGGCGCCGGAGGTGATCACCTCCACGAGCTTTCCCGTCTGGGACGGGTCGGTGATCATGTCGCGCACCCGTCCGGTCATGCGCAGGATCTCGCACACCGCCACGCGGCCGCCGTCGGCGCCCGGCACCAGTCGCTGGGAGATCACGCCCTTGATCGTGCCCGCGAGCATGCTGCGTGCCTGCAGGTGCTGGTGGGGAGGGAAGAAGTCGAGCATCCGGTTGATCGACTCGGTGGCGTCCACCGTGTGGATGGTCGAGAGCACGAGGTGTCCGGTCTCGGCTGCCGACAGCGCCGTCTGGACCGTCTCTTCGTCACGCATCTCTCCGACCAGGATCACGTCCGGGTCCTGGCGCAGCACCCTTCGCAGGGCGCGCTTGAAGGAGGCCGTGTCCATCCCGACTTCGCGCTGGTTGATCGCGGAGCGTTTGTCCGTGTGCACGAACTCGATGGGGTCCTCGATCGTGACGATGTGCTTGCTCGCCGTGTAGTTCATGTGGTCGATCATCGCCGCCAGCGTGGTCGACTTGCCCGATCCGGTGGTCCCCGTGAGCAGCACGATTCCGCGCTCCTCTTCGGCCAGTTCCGTCACGACGGGTGGCAGCGAGAGCTCTTCGATCGAGCTGATCCGGTGGGGGATCGCGCGACACACCATCGAGGTCACGCCGCGCTGCTGGAACGCGTTGATCCTGTACCGCGCGACCTCGGGGATTTCAAAGGAGAAGTCGACCTCGTGCTCCTGGGCGAACTCCGACAGCTTGACCTCATCGGTCAGCAGCGCCCGCAGGGCGCCGTCGGTGTCCTCGGCGGTCAGCACGTCGGCGCTCTCGTCGATCGCCAGCGTGCCGTGGACGCGGTACAGCGGCCGCGAGTGCACCTTGATGTGCAGATCCGAGCCATCCTTCTCGATGAGCTTGTGCAGCGCCTCCTTGACGTCGAACATGCTCTGGTGATCGGCACGCCCCGTGCGGGGCTTGAGTGCCGGCCGATGGCTTGGACCAAGTAACCCCGCGCGCTGCTAGGCGACGTCGCGCAGCTTCTGGGCCTCTGCGAGGCTCTGGAGCTTCTTCAGGGACTGGTTCTCGATCTGGCGGATGCGCTCGCGGGTCACGTTGAACGTGCGTCCCACCTCGTCCAGCGTGCGGGGGTGCTCGCCGCCCAGCCCGTAGCGCAGCTCGAGCACGCGCCGTTCCCGGTAGGAGAGGTTCTCAAGCGCCTCCCTGAGCGCCTCCTTGGTGAGGATCTCCGCGGCGCGCTCGTACGGCGACTCCGCGCGCTCATCGGCGATGAACTGGCCGAACTCCGACTCCTCCTCGTCACCGACCGGCTTCTCAAGCGACACCGGCGCCTGCGCGGAGCGCTTGATCGAGTCGACCTCCTCGGGATCGATGCCGGTCACGTCCGCGATCTCATCCGCCGTGGGCTCGCGCCCGAGCTCGGTCACGAGCTTGCGCTCGGCGCGCCCGATCTTGTTGAGCTTCTCCACGACATGCACGGGGATGCGGATGGTCCGCGCCTTGTCGGCCAGCGCGCGCGCGATCGCCTGGCGGATCCACCAGGTCGCGTAAGTGGAGAACTTGAAGCCCTTGCGGTAGTCGAACTTCTCGGCCGCCCTGACCAGCCCGAGCGTGCCCTCCTGGATCAGGTCCAGGAACGGCAGTCCCTGGTTGCGGTAGTTCTTGGCGATCGACACCACCAGGCGCAGGTTCGACTCGACCATCTTCTGCTTCGCGTCGAGGTCCCCGCGCTCGATCCGCTTGGCCAGGTCGACCTCCTCCTGCGCGGTGAGCAGACGCACCTTGCCGATGTCCTTCAGGAAGAGCTGCAGCGAATCGGTCGTCATGTCCGGCTTGAGGTCGAGCTGCGCTTTGGCTTTCCGCCGCCCGCGTTTGTCGGGTGCGCGCTCGACCTGCGAGGACGCGGCGGTCGCCGGGTCTATGTCCTCGACGAGCTCGATCTCCGATTTCTCGAGGAAACCGTGCAGTTCCTCGACGTCCGACTCGTCCAGGTCGAGCTCGGACATCGCCTTGGTTATCTCCGTGTAGGAGAGCACCCCCACCTGCTGTCCCTTGGCCAGCAGGCCCTTGACCTCATCCAGCTCCTGAAGCTCGACTACTGACATGTATTTCCGTTTCTTCGGTCGATCGACAACCCGGGGGCGACCACATGGGCCCTGCCGGATTCCGCCACGGGCAACGGCTCCTGCCAACATACGGCCGAACCCTGCCCGACGTTACAATGCGAACGCAGCTTCTCAGACTCCCATGTTAACGCCTCGCCCCGCAAGATTGAGTCGGTCTGCCGATCCCCTCCCACCCAGCACCGGCGCAACGGTCTCCTGAATGAGCGACGACAAAGGCAACCACCGATCGACAGCCGCGCCGGGTGACCGGGAGGTTCTGGTCAACCTGCCCCACACCCGCCCACAGCGCTCGAGCCCGCGCCGTGCCGCCGCGCGCGAGGCGGCGGAGGGAACGGGCGCGACGAGAAGGGCACCCGTCCGCCCCGCGGCCCGCTCGCGGATCGGAGGCGGGACCGCCACCCAGGGCGGTCCGCGCAAGCCCACGCGGGCGCCGTCGGGCAAGCGCGCGAGAAGCGCGGCCAAGCGCCCCGCGGGCTCCGCCCCGCGGCGTGACGCGGCGCCGAGACAGGGGTTCGAGTCCGAGAACGAGAACATGAACAGCTCTGTGCAGCCACCCGGCGGCGCCGAGCTGGTCGTGTCGGCGGCGGAGATCGTCGGAGAGCTGGCGAAAGTCGGACTGTCGGCGGGAGAGCGCCTGCTCAAAGACGCGTTCTCGCGTCTGCCCCGCTCCTGAGCGGGTTTTCCGGGGGGCGCCGGCGGGGCGCATACGGCGTGGAGAGCGGTCTGTATACTGACGTCCACGCCGAGCTTCCCTGACTCAGGTCAGGAAAGACGGGGGACCCAATGCGGATCGAGTCGATCGGTCCGCCGGGGCGAATCGGCCTTTCAGGCCGTAGCGCAGCTTCCCCAGCGCGAGCCCGTCAGCTCACCCCGTAGGCGCCGATGATGATGCGAACGACCTTTTTGCAGAAGACCCTGCTTGCCGTGCCCGCCGCGCTCACATGCGCCGGCGTGTTTGCCATGGGCGCGCCCGCCAGCACAGGCGGAATCGCCGTCCCCGGCTCGCCGGCCGCACCGCGCACGGTCCACAAGAGCGCGATCGCCACCTGGTTCGGCCCGGGCTTCTACGGCAAGAGGACGGCCTGCGGACAGATCATGACCCCGGCCATCGTGGGCGTGGCCAACCGCACGCTCCCGTGCGGCACGCTGGTGAAGGTCAACTATCGAGGCCACCTGCTGACCCTGCCGGTGATCGATCGCGGACCGTACGGCCATGCGGGCGCCGACTGGGACCTGACGAGCGAAGCCGCACGCACTCTCGGGGTCGAAGACACGGTCCGCATCCGTACCCGCATCGTCGGCAGCACCCCCAACACCCCCACGCTCGGACTGCCGCCGGGTGCTCCCGTGAGTGTCGCCACCGGCGGCGCGATCGCCGGCTGAGCAGCAGCGCGTCTAGAAGGGCTCGTCCACCGAAGCGATCGGCCTGCCGGCGGCGCGCCGGGCATCGAGCACCAGATCCGCGTGCGCGGCCAGCGCGGCCGCCTCGCGCCCGTCGTCCGGGCACACCGCCGTGCCGACCTTCACCTCGAGCGGCGCCCAACGACGACTCGCCAGCGGCTCGATCGTCCGCACCAGCCACTCGGCCAGGCGCCTTGCGGCGGCCGCATCGGTCGCGGGCGCCAGCAACCAGTACCTGCCCGGGCGCTCGCGCGTGAGCCTGCCCCCCGGCCGGCCCCGGCGTTCGGCCGGGGGCCCGCCGATGCGTTGCAGTTCCTGCGTCAGGGCGTGCTCGATCCGGTCCGTGAGGTTCGACACCCCACCGGGAAGCGCCGCGCGCCGCAGGCGCTCCACGTCGCCCAGTTCGACCAACAGCACCGCGAACGGCAGCTTGTCCTGTTCGAAGCGCTCGAGCTCTCCTCCGATCGATCGGATCCAGGCGGCCGGACCCTCTTCGCGACGTTCATCCCTGACCTCGATCTCCGGGGCATGCTTGTCCTCCGGGGCCGGACTGCCGCCTGCGGGCGCGTCTGCCGCCGGGGGCGTGACCTCCTCCGGCGGTGGGTCCGAGGCGCTGTCTGGGTTCCCGCGGGACTCGGAAGAGACGGGGTCCCACGGGCGCGGGCGCCCATGTGTCTGCTCGATGGGCGGGGAGGCTGGCGCGGGGTCGACGGGAGCGTCGGGAACAGCGGGCGGGGCGGGAACTCGGGACGGGGCGGGAGCAGTGGGAGCGTCCGCGCGTTCGTCGATGAGGACGGCCCCCCGCGGGCCGATGGGTGAGCCGTGAGAGTGGCCGGGGTCCGCACCGGAGTCGCCGGCGCCGACCGCGGCTGCCGCGGGCCCGGCGGTCTCGGCGGCCGCGTCTTGGGCGCCGGCGGCGACCGTGGCCGCGAGGGCCGTCGCGCACACGTAGGCCAGCCGGTCGGCGAGATCGGCCACCTGCCGCGCAGGTGGATCGCGCAGCTCGCCCATCAGCGCCTCCCACAGGACCCCCCTCAGCGCCTCGACCGCGTCGACCGCGGATTCTGCGTCCCTCCCACCAACCAGCGCCGCCAGCTTGTGCGCGGAAGCGGACTCGCCGCGGCCGTGCGCTGCGTCCGAGCCCACCATCCGCTCGAGCTCGGCGTCCGACTCGAGCGCGCGAACCGCCTGCGCGCACAGGGCCGGCGCGTCGCGCGCCAGCGCCTCCAGGTTGATCTCCCCGATCCGCTCCAGCGGGCGCGCGAGGATCAGCGCGATCGCCCAGCCTCGCGCCAGCTCATCGGCTCGCTCGAGCAGGGCGCCGATGGGCGCCTCGGCGACGGGCCGCGCGCGGGGACTGGGATGAGTGCGAGGATTGCGGCTCATGGACGTTGAATATCAGCAACCGGGGACGCGAGCCTTCCTCAGCGTGCCGCGGGTCACCTGAAGGCCCGTGCGAACGATCGAGGATCGATCGAGGAAGGCGGTGATCGCCGACGTTCGCGACTCCACCTCCCTGGACGGGGACACGGGCGCCGTGCGCTCGGTGCAGACCGCCGAGGTGCTGGTCGAGGAGGCGGCGCTCCGGGACATCTGGTCGCCCCCGTACCTGGAGCGGCTGGCGCGCACGTACTGGCGGTTTCTCACCAGGGTCACGCTCGGGCTGATCCGCGTCCACTACACCGAGGGAGAGCGCTCGGTGGTGCTGCTGTTCAGCCCGCTGCGGCTGCTGACGTTTCACGCGCCCGAATACGAGATGGACCGGACGCGGGGCCTCGTGCGCTGGCGTATCGCGCGCGGCCTGCTCGTGGCCAGGCGCGGCCGCGACGGCGGCGGCTACCTGCAGATCGAAGTCCGCCGGCGCCCAGGCGAGGACCCGACGCAGGTACATCTGCACGTGGAGGTCGAGGTGGCCAACTTCTATCCGTCGATCGCCACCCGCCTCAGCCGCCGCCTGTACAAGGCCACCCAGTCGCGTATCCACGTGATCGTCACCCGGCGCTTCCTGCGCTCGCTGGCACGACTGGACCTGGCGGAGTCGCGCGTGGGCAGATTCGCGCCCTAGCTGTACAGATTCCCGCCCGCGTGGGCGGCCGGCGTCAGTAGCGGTCGCCGGCGACGGCCCTGAGCTTGGCGCGGTCATGGGTGGCTCTGATGCGCCTGATGGTCCCCGAGCGCGAGCGGGTCACGAGCGATTCGGTCGTGGCACCGCCGGCGCTCGGGTAGCGCACGCCCTGGAGCACGTCCCCGTCGGTGATGCCGGTGGCCGAGAAGAACACGTCCTCGCCGGACACCAGCTCGTCGCGGGTGAGCACGTGCTCGAGGTCGTATCCGGCCTGGATCGCAGCCGTGCGCTCGGCCTCGTCGCGCGGCCACAGCCGCCCGAGAAGCTGGCCTCCCAGGCACTTGACAGCCGCTGCGGAGATGACCCCCTCGGGCGTCCCACCGATGCCCCACAGCAGATCAACCGGGGAGCGCTCGGTCACGGCCAGCAGCGTCGCCGAGACGTCGCCGTGGGCGATCAGCCGCACGCGCGCACCGGCCTCCCGGATCGCGGCGATGCCCTGCTCGTGGCGGGGACGGTCGAGGACCACCACCATCACATCGCCCACCGCGCAGGACTTGCGCTCGGCCACCAGCCTGACCGTGTCGCCGAGCGGGCGGTCGAGGTCGAGCACCTCGGCGATCTCGGGCGCTCCGGCCATCTTCTCCATGTACACGCACGGTCCGGGGTCGAACATGGTGCCACGGCTCGAAAGCGCGATCACCGCGAGCGCGCTCGGCATTCCGTGCGCGGCCAGCGTCGTGCCCTCGAGCGGATCGACGGCGATGTCGACCTGCGGTGGCGAGCCGTCGCCGATCTGCTCGCCGTTGTAGAGCATCGGCGCCTCGTCCTTCTCGCCCTCCCCGATCACCACCAGGCCGTCCATCTGCACCGAGTGGAGCATGTAGCGCATGCCGTCGACCGCGGCCTGGTCGGCCGCCTCCTTGTCGCCCATCCCGACCAGAGGCGCCGCGGCCAGGGCGGCGGCCTCGGTTACCCGGACAAGCTCCAGGGCGAGGTTGCGGTCGGGCGGCTGGGGGGTTGGGTCCACTGTCAAGTGTGGTGAAGGGAGACGATTTGGGCGGCCTCCCGTATCGCGGTCGGCCTCGCCGGCCTCACCGCGGGCTCCTCGAGCCCCGGCGAGGGACACCGGAAACGTACAGGAGCAGCTCTGCGACTACGATCGTGGCGTGAGCGACGCCCGAGTTCTCGCCGTCGAAACCGACATCCCGGTGTCGCTGCAGCCGGCGGTTCAGAGGCAGCTCGCGCTGGCGGTGAACGAGCGTGTGGCCGAGCGGCTGCGCCCGAGGGAGGGCGGCGCAGACGCGACGCTGTGGGCCCCCGCGGGCACGCCCGAGGTGGCGGATCGCCTGGGCTGGCTGACCATCGCCGAGCGGACGCTCGAGGAGATCGCGGATATGAAGGCGCTCGCCGAGACGGCGCGGGCGGAGGGCCTGCGTGACGTGGTCCTGCTCGGCATGGGCGGCTCCTCGCTGGCGCCGGAGGTGCTCAGGAGGTGCTTCGCCTCGTTGTCCTTCCGACCGTTGCTTCACGTGCTGGACTCCACCGACGCGGCCACGATCGACGCGGTGCAGGGCGCGATCGACCCGGCGCGCACGCTGTTCATCGTGTCCTCCAAGTCAGGGGGCACGATCGAGCCGCTGTCGCTGTTCGCGCACTTCTTCTCGCTCGTTCGGACCGGGGCCAACTTCGTGGCGATCACCGACCCCGGCTCCGGGCTCGAGGCGCTGGCGCACGAGCACGGCTTCAGAGGAGTGTTCCAGGGCGACCCGGACATCGGCGGTCGCTACTCCGCGCTGTCCGCGTTCGGGATGGTGCCGGCGGCGCTCATGGGGATCGACGTGCAGGCGCTGCTGGAGGGCGCCGGCGGCGCCTGGCCGACGGGCATCGGCGGGAATGGTCCCGAGCTCGCACCCCTCGAGGACTCCTCCGGCGGGGGCGCGCTCGGAGCCGGCGTGTGGATGGGCGCCGCGCTCGGCGCGCTTGCACGAGAGGGCAGGGACAAGCTGACGCTGCTGATCGAGCCCTCCCTGCCGGGCCTCGGCCTGTGGCTCGAGCAGCTGGTGGCGGAGTCCACGGGCAAGCACGGCACGGGCATCCTGCCGGTGGCCGAAGAGCCGCCCGGCGCGGCCTTCAGCTATGGCGAAGATCGCGTGTTCCTGTGGATCAGCGATCTGAACGACGGGGCAACCCTCGCCGGCGGGCAGGCCGACGACGTCTCACCGGATGCGCCCGCCGGGGTGCACGCGCGCGCCTATGCGCGCGCCGGGCATCCGGTGATCAGGATTCCCAGCCCCGGGCCGTCCGATCTGGGGCGGCTGTTCCTCCTCACCGAGCTGGCCGTCGCGGTCGCCGGCTGGGCTCTTCAGATCAACCCGTTCGACCAGCCCAACGTGCAGCAGGCCAAGGACGCGACCAACCGGGTGCTCACCGGATACGAGACCACGAACGCGCTGCCCGAGATCGCAGATGCCGACGACGCCGCGCTGCGCGCCTTGCTGAGCGGGATCTCACCGCCACAGTACCTGGCGATCATGGGCTACACCCAGCCCACGGCCGCCTTCGATGCGGCCGTGGCCGAGCTGCGCGCGGCGATCCGGGACGCCACTGGAACGACGACCACGTTCGGGTACGGGCCCCGTTTCTTGCACTCGACGGGCCAGTTCCACAAGGGCGGGCCGAGGACCGGGCGGTTCCTTCAGCTGCTGCACGACGGACCGCAGGATGTCGCGATCCCTGACCGCTCCTACACGTTCACCACGCTGAAGAACGCGCAGGCGATCGGCGACCTGCAGACGCTGCGCGAGCTGGGTCTGCCGGCGGAGCGAGTGCGTCTCGGAGGCGTTGACCCTGCGAGCGCGCTGCGCGCCCTGACCACGAGGATCAAGGAGATGCTGTGACTCAGATCGGTTTCATCGGACTGGGCAAGATGGGCGGGAACATGGTGCACCGCATCCGCCGCGACTCCGAGCACGAGGTGGTCGCGTTCGACTTCGACAAGAAGGCGGTCAGGCAGGCGGTCAGACACGGGGCAGCCGGAGCGGACTCGTTGAAGGATCTCGTCAAGCAGCTGCGGGCGCCGCGGATGGTGTGGATCATGGTGCCGGCGGGCGACCCCACCGAGGGAACGGTCGACAAGCTGGCCAAGCTGCTCGATCGCGGCGACACGATCGTGGACGGCGGCAACTCGAAGTGGACCGACGACAAGCGCCGCTCCAAGACCCTGAAGAGCAAGGGAATCGACTACGTCGACGTCGGCGTCTCAGGCGGGGTGTGGGGACTGGAAGTCGGCTACTGCATGATGGTCGGGGGCCCTCCCAAAGCCGTCAAGCAGCTGGCGCCGATACTCGACGTGCTCGCGCCGGCGACCAACGAGCAGAGCCGCGCGGCGATCGGGCCCCGCGGCTGGCTGCGCTTCGGCTCCTCCGGTGCAGGCCACTACGTGAAGATGGTCCACAACGGCGTCGAGTACGGGCTCATGCAGGCCTACGCGGAGGGCTTCGACCTGTTCGACAAGTGCGAGTACGAGCTCGACAACGCGCGCATCGCGCACCTGTGGGGGCAGGGCTCGGTCGTGCGCTCGTGGCTGTGCGAACTGGCCGCCCGCGCGTTCGAGGCCGACGGCAACGACCTGGACACGCTCGAGGGCTACACCGCGGACTCCGGCGAGGGTCGCTGGACGATCGCCGACGCGACCGCCCACGACGTGCCCACCCCCGTGATCACGGCCTCGCTGTACGCGCGTCTGCGCTCGCGCGGCAACGGCGACTACGCCGACCGGGTCGCTGGCGGCGCTGCGCAACCAGTTCGGCGGCCACGCGGTCAAGAGCGCACCGGCTCACAACGGCGCGAAGCCTGCGGCGAAGACGGCCTCCGCGAAGGCCAAGGGCGCCGCCGGCAAGGGCGGCGGTCGCCGCGGGGGCAGGTAACGGTGGCGATCGCGGCCGGTCGCCCAACCGATCTCCCGGTAGCGGAGAACCCGCTCACCGCGGGCCTCGAGCGACTGCCGGTCGCACCTACGACGCTCGTCATCTTCGGCGCGACCGGCGACCTCGCCAAGCGCAAACTGCTGCCCGCGCTGTACAACCTCGCCCACGAGGGGGCCCTGCCCGAGCGCTTTCACCTGGTGGGTGTCTCGCGAAGAGAGAAAGCACACGAGGACTACCGCGAGGAGTGCGAGCAGTCGATCCGCCAGTTCTCGCGGCGCACGCCTGACGAGAACGTGCTGAAGGCGCTGCTTGGAAGACGTCAAATACGTGGCGGGGGTGTTCGACGACGAGTCCGTGTACGTCGAGCTGGGCAAGGTTCTGGATGGCTTCGAAGCACAGGCCGGCGAACCGCTGAACCGCGCCTTCTACCTGTCCACGGCTCCCAGCTTCTTCCCGGTGATCGTGGAGGCGCTGGGCAGCTCGCATCTCGCCCACCATGACCCGGCCGAGGTGCGGGTGATCATCGAGAAGCCCTTCGGCACGACGCTCGAGGAGGCGCGCGAACTCAACCGGCGGGTGCTCGCGATCTTCGAGGAGCACCAGGTCTTCCGCATCGATCACTACCTCGGCAAGGAGACGGTGCAGAACATGCTGGCGTTCCGGTTCGCCAACGGCATGTTCGAGCCGCTGTGGAACCGCAACTACATCGACAACGTCCAGATCACCGTGGCCGAGGACCTCGGCGTCGGCACCCGCGCCGGCTACTACGATCACGCCGGTGCGCTGCGTGACCTGATCCAGAACCACATGCTCCAGCTGCTCTGCCACGTGGCGATGGAGCCGCCGGTGAGCTTCACCGCCGAAGAGGTGCGCAACGAGAAGGTCAAGGTCCTGCAGTCGATTCCCCACCCGACCGCGGCGGACATCGAACAGCTGGCGGTGCGCGCGCAGTACGCCCGCGGGCACTCCGGCGGCGAGGACGTGCCCGGGTATCTGGAAGAGGAGGGCGTGCCCGAGGGCTCCACCACCGAGACCTACGCCGCGCTGCGCCTGGAAGTCGACAACTGGCGCTGGGCGGGCGTCCCCTTCTACCTGCGTACCGGCAAGCGCCTCGCGCGCAAGATCTCCGAGATCGCCGTCACCCTGAAGCCTGTCCCCCACCTCGCCTTCAGCCAGGACGGCTCGCTGGGCGTGCAGCCCAACCAGCTCGTGCTCACGCTTCAGCCCAACGAGGGCGTCTCGCTGCGGCTGGGGGCCAAGATTCCCGGCACGCGCATGATCATCCGCCCGGTGAACATGGAGTTCCTGTACGGGACCTCGTTCCTGTCGCAGTCGCCGGAGGCCTACGAGCGCCTGATCACCGACGCCATGCGCGGCGACGCCACGCTGTTCACGCGCAACGACGAGGTCGAGGCGCAATGGCTCATCTGCGACCCGATCGTGAAAGCCTGGGCGCGGATGCCAGGGCCCCTGCCGCAGTACGAAGCCGGCTCGCAGGGGCCGAAGGAGGCCGAGCACCTGCTCTCCGAAGGCGATTCCTGGCGCGCCATCTGATGGCTCGCAGCGACGCCGTCTGGAGCGAGCAGGGCACGGCGCCGGATGCGATCGAAGCGGCGCTGCGCCAGCTGCTGATCGAGCGCCACGCCGAAAACGAGGGCTTCCTCCCCGCTCGCGTGCTCAACATGATCGTGTTCGTGGACCGCGCGTGGAGCGGCGAAATCGCCAACCGCCTGCGGGGCGTCGGGCGCTATCACGCCTCGCGCCTGCTCGTCCTCTCATTCGAGCCCGGCCGCACGCGCATGGATGCCCAGGTGAGCATCGTCTCGGAAGGAGACCCCACCGACGGAGAGCTCGCGCTCCTGCGCGAGACGGTCGTGGTCCAGATCGGCGATCGCCATCTCGACGACCTGCTCACGATCGCGGACCCCCTGGTCGTGAGCGACCTGCCCACGCTCCTGTGGTCTCCGCACGGCCACCATCTCGTCGTCGAGGAGCTCTTGGCGCTGGCGCAGGCGGTGCTGGTCGACTCCGTGGACGAGCCCGATGCCCACGAGGGGATCGACCGCGCATGCGCACTGAGCGGGCGGGCCTACGTCGTGGACCTGGCCTGGCTGCGCTCGACCCCGTGGCGGGAGCGCGTGGCGGCGTCCTTCGACCCGCCCGGCCTGCGTCCCGAGCTGCGCGCCATCGAGAGCCTCACGGTCCGCCACCATCCCGACTCGACCGTCGCGGCGATGCTGTTGGTGGGCTGGCTGGCCTCGCGCCTGGGATGGGAGACGCACCCGCTCACGCGCGAGGGGGACGCGCTCGCGGGCAGCGCCGCGCGCGGGCGGCCACTCCGAGGTGGCGCTTCGCCTGGAGGCGGCCCCCGAGCTTCAGGTGCGCGGCCTCGAGGGTCTCACGCTGCAGACGGCCCGCGGACACGAGCTGCGCCTGGACCGCGGGCCGGGCGGCCTGCACGCGCGCGATCGAAACGCGCGGGGAGAGGAGCGCGAGTGGACGATCCTCGGCGCCTCGCGTGGCGAGGCGGGGATCCTCGGCGAGGGCATCCGTCAGGCGCTGCTGCGCGACCCGACCTACGTGGCCGGCGCTGCGGGCTGCGCAGGCGCTGTTTCCGCCTGGATCCGCCACCCCTTCGCCGCAGGGCCCATGACCCGCCTGACCACCTGCGCCGACGCCGAGGCGGTCGCCGTGCGAGCCGCCAGGGACATCGCGCGTCATTGCGAGCGCGTGCGCGCCGAGCGCGGCGTCGTGAACATCGCGCTCAGCGGAGGCACCACGCCGCGACGGGCCTATGAGCTGCTCGCCTCCGAAGCGGTCGACTGGAGCGGTGTCGAGGTGTGGTTCGCCGACGAGCGCTGCGTGGGCCCGGACGACGAGGAGAGCAACTACAAGCTCGCCTCGGACACCCTCCTGGGCGCGGTCGCGATCCCCCCGGCCCAGATCCACCGCATGGAGGGAGAGCTCGGCCCCGAGGAGGGCTCCCGGAGCTACGCGCTCGAGCTTTCACAGCACGCTCCCCCGGGCGCCGGGCGAGCTGCCGGCGCTCGACCTCATCGTGCTGGGGATCGGCCCCGACGGCCACGTCGCCTCGCTGTTCCCCGGCGCCAGCACCCTGGACGCGGGCGAGGAGGCGGTGTGCCTGGGCGTGCACGACTCCCCCAAGCCCCCGCCGGAGCGGATCACGCTGAGCCTCCCGGTCCTTCGCGCCGCGCGGAGCGTGCATGCTGCTGGCCACCGGCCCGAGCAAGGCCGACGCCGTGGCCGCGATGCTCGCCGAGCCGAGCCGCCACGTCCCCGCGAGCCTGCTCAGGCGCGAGCGGCTGACCGTGATCGTGGACGATGCCGCCTCGCCGGGGCGCGCCTGAGTTCTGAGTTCATACAGTAGGGCTTGAAATCATGGCCACGACCGCCGCCACCACGCCCGACGCCTTCCAGCCGCCGAGCCCCGAGCAGTTCCTCGCGGACCTCGAGCAGGCTCGGCGGGGCACGCTCGCGCTCGTGGCCGCGCTGAGCGAGGAGGATCTCGAGCGCGTTCACTCGCCGATCATGAGCCCGCTCGTGTGGGACCTCGGCCACATCGCCGCCTACGAGGATCTGTGGCTGGCGCACCGTCACGGCGGGATGCCGCTGCTGCGAGCCGGATCTGGCCGACCTCTACGACGCGTTCGAGACTCCGCGCGCCGTGCGCGGGGAGATCGAGGCGCTCGGCGCGGCCGACGCGCGCGCCTACCTGCAGGCAGGTGCGCGCCCGCACCACCGAGGTGATCGCCGACCGCGGGCTCGGCGACGGCGTCGTGTGCGAGATGGTGCTGCGCCACGAGCTTCAGCACTCCGAGACGATGCGCCAGACGCTCGCCATCGCGGGACTGCTCCCGCCCGAGGAGCAGGCGAAGGCCGAGCAGCCGCTCGAGCCGCGCCGCCGAGGACCGGCGGTGGGTGGAGATCCCGGCCGGGCCGTTCGCGATGGGCGCCCCGGAGGACGGGTTCGCCTACGACAACGAGCGCCCGCGCCACACCGTCGAGACGCCCGCCTTCCGCATCGCCCGTCACCCGGTCAGCCGCGCGAGCTGGATGCGCTTCGCAGACGACGGCGGGTATGAGCGGCGCGAGTGGTGGTCGCCCGAGGGCTGGGCGTGGAAGGAGGAGAACGAGATCACCCCCCACCCCGCCCTTGCGACGGGCCACCAGCAGGCGCCCGCCTGCCATGTCAGCTGGTTCGAGGCCGACGCCTTCGCGAGAGCGCACGGCGCGCGCCTGCCCACCGAGGCCGAGTGGGAGAAGGCGGCGACCTGGGCTGCTGAAGCGCCCGCGCAGGCGGGCCCGGCGGGACGGGATGCCGGCGCGCTCGCCGGGGTGGGACGGTGTGGGAGTGGACCCAGACCCGATTCCACGGATACCCCGGCTTCGTCGCGCATCCCTACCGCGAGTACTCGGAGGTCTTCTTCGGCGACGCCTACCGCGTGCTGCGCGGCGGCTCCTGGGCCACCGAGCCCCCGCGTCGCCGAGCGCGCACTTCCGCAACTGGGACCTGCCCCTGCGCCGGCAGATCTTCGCCGGGGTGCGCCTGGCGGGCGACGCGCAATGACCGCAAGCGGGACGCTCGCAGCCGGCATGGTCCAGGCAGAGCGGGGCGCCCGACGACCACGACGGGATCGCGATAGCGTTCGCGCCACGGGGAGCCTGATGAAGCCGCTCATGCCACCGGAGCCCGTCGTGGAGGCGGCGATCCGCATCGACTCGCATCTTGGAGGCGCGAATGAACGTTCGCTCGCCGAGGACGTCCTCGACGGCCTCACGCGGCCATTCAAGGAACTGCCCCCCAAGCACTTCTACGACGCCCGCGGCGCTGAGCTGTTCGACCGGATCTGCGAGCTGCCGGAGTACTACCCCACCCGCGCCGAGCGCGCGATCCTCGAGCGAGGCCGCGGGGGAGCTGGCGGCGCTGACCAACGCCGCCGAGCTGGTCGAGCTCGGCTCGGGCACGGCTGCCAAGACGCGGGTGCTGCTCGACGCGATGTACGCGGCGGGCACGCTCAGGCGCTACATCCCGGTGGACGTCACCGAGAGCATGGTGCGCGACTGCGCCGAGGAGCTGACCGACGAGTATCCGGGCCTTCAGGTGCACGGCGTGATCGGCGACTTCGAGCGTCATCTCGACCGCGTGCCGTCCGCGGAGGGACCGCGGATCGTCGCGTTCCTCGGTGGCACGATCGGCAACTTCCCGCCCGGCAGCCGTCGTCGCGTGCTGCGCCAGATCGGCAGCCTGCTCGGCCCGCAGGACCACCTGCTGATGGGCACCGACCTGGTCAAGGACCCCGAGGTGCTGGAGGCGGCCTACGACGACGCCCAGGGCGTCACGGCGGACTTCAACCGCAACGTGCTGCGCGTGCTCAACCGCGAGCTGGACGCCGACTTCGACCCCGAGGACTTCGACCACGTCGCCCTGTTCGACCCCGAACACGAGTGGATCGAGATGCGCCTGCGCGCGCGACGCGAGCACACCACGCTCGTGCGCGCCCTGGATCTGCCCGTGCACTTCAAGGCCGGCGAGGAGATGCGCACGGAGATCAGCGCGAAGTTCACCCCCGAGCGCCTGGAGAGCGACCTGTCCTCCGCCGGGCTCGAGCTCGTGCGCTGGCTCACCGACCCCGACGAGCTGTTCGCGCTGACCCTGTCCAAGCGCACTCCGGGCTAGGCACCGTGCAGATCGAGGGCTCCTCGGCAATCGTGTTCGGCGGGGCCTCCGGGCTCGGCGAGGCGACCGCGCGGCTCCTGCACGAGCAGGGGGCGATCGTGACCATCGCCGACATCAACGCGGAGAGCGGCGCCGCGCTGGCGTCCGAGCTGGCCGTCGACTTCACCAGCTGCGACGTGCGCGAGGAGACACAGGTGCAGGCGGCCGTGGAGCAGGCCGCCAAGGGTGACGGCGGGCTGCGCATCGCCGTGTGCTGCGCCGGCACCGGCTGGGCGCAGAAGGTCGCGAGCTCGAAGGGTCCCCACCCGCTGATGCCCTTCGAGACGATCATCTCGATCAACCTGATCGGCACCTTCAACGCGCTGCGCTTCGCCTCACAGGCGATGATCGCCAACGAGCCCCTCGACGAGGGCGAACGCGGCGTGTGCGTCAACACCGCGTCGATCGCCGCCTACGACGGGCAGGTCGGCCAGATCGCCTACTCCGCCTCCAAGGGGGGCGTGGTGGCGATGACGCTCCCGGCCGCACGCGACCTCTCCCAGTACGGGATCAGGGTCAACACGATCGCGCCCGGCCTGTTCGACACTCCCCTGCTCGCCGCCCTGCCGGAGGAGGCCCGCCAGAAGCTGGGCGCGGGGGTCCCCTATCCCCAGCGCCTCGGCCAGCCCGGCGAGTACGCGCAGCTGGCCTGCCAGATCATCGAGAACCGGATGCTCAACGGCGAGACGATCCGGCTCGACGGCGCGCTGCGCATGCCCCCTCGCTGACGCCCCGCCGGCGTCCGCCGCCGATCCCCCGGGGGCGGGAGCCACCGGGGCACGACCGCCGCAGGCGCTATCGAAAGGAAACGATCAGCGCAGTCTTTCGACGAGCATCGCCATGCCCATGCCACCGGCCGCGCACATCGACTCGATCCCGTAGGTCTGATCACGGGCGTCCAGGTCGTTGAGCAGCGTCGTCATGATCCGCGCGCCGGTCATCCCGAACGGGTGACCGAGCGCGATCGCCCCGCCGAAGGGGTTGAGCTTCTCATCGTCGATCTTCAGGTCTTCCTTGCACGGCACGATCTGAGCGGCGAACGCCTCGTTGATCTCGACCACGTCGATGTCGCTCATCGTCATGCCCGTGTTCTTCAGCAGTTTCTCGATCGCCGGGATCGGACCGAGGCCCATGATCTCCGGACGGATCCCCGCGACGGTCGAGGCGACGATCCGCGCGCGCGGCTCGAGACCCAGCGCACTCGCCTTCTCGTCGCTCATCACCAGCAGCGCCGCGGCGCCGTCGTTGAGCGGGCAGGCGTTGCCCGCGGTCACCGTCCCACCCTCCTTGAACACGGGCTGGAAGCGCGGCGAGCTTCTCCATCGTCGTGCCCGGTCGCGGTCCGTCGTCCCTGCTGACGACCGTCTCTGGAACCTCGATCTGGTTGCCCTCCTTGTCGGTCTCCGAATGCGCCGGCACGGTCACCGGGACGATCTCGGGGTCGAAGTGCCCCGACTCGACCGCCGCGACCGCGCGGGTCTGGGAGATGAGCGCCCATTCGTCCTGCGCCTCCCTGGACACCCCGCAGCGCTCGGCCACGTTCTCCGCGGTCATGCCCATGGGGATGTACACGTCGTACTCCGCCCCCGGCGAGCCGTCGACCTTGTGGTTGAACTCGCCTGCGCTGCCCCGTCCGACCCGGCTCACCGCCTCGACGCCCGCTGCGATGTACGTGTCGCCCTCGCCGGTCTTGATCGCGTGAAAGGCCATCCGCGTGGTCTGCAGCGAGGATGCGCAGAAGCGATTGACCGTGCACGCCGGCACGTGGTGGTCGATGCCCGCGAGCAGTGAGGCGACGCGACCGACGTTGTAGCCCGACTCCCCCTCCCCGTAGCCGCACCCCATCATCACGTCACCGATCGACCGCTCGTCGAGACCCGGGTTGCGCTCGATCAGCGCCCGCAGCGGAATGGCGCCGAGATCGTCGGCTCGCACGGAGCGGAGCGATCCCTTGACCGCTCGCCCGATGGGCGTGCGTATGGCATCGACGATCACTGCTTCTGCCATCCGGCTCTTCTCCTTGGTCGTTGGCCTGTTGACTATAGATCGAGGCGGGAGACGCCCAACTCGTCGAAGCCCACGTGGTGGGCGAGCTCGTGGCGCACCGTGCGCGTGACCTGGTCGCGCAGCAGATCGGGGTCGTGGCCGAAGTCGCGGCGGAGCGTGTCGCGGAAGATCACGATGCGGTCGTGGGTGTTGTCGTGAGCGGCCGTGTCCCCCTGGTAGAGCCCGTAGGCGCCCCGGCGCCGCCCGCCGTCGGAGATGACCACGGCGACGTGGGACAGCGCGTTGCGCAGCAGGTCGGGCAGGTCGTCGAGCGCGTCGCGCACGAGCTCCTCGAAATCGCGGTCGTCGAGCGGATCGAGCTCCATGAACTCGTTTTCGTCGGGATCCACCGCCAGCCCTTCGCGCGCGAGCTCCTCCGAGTGCCGGACGATCTCTTCGAACTCCCTCTCGGACTCGGGGTCGCGCCATCCGGCCATGCGCACCGCCACGAACGCCACCCCACCCATCAGGACGGCCGCCACCAACACGCCCAGCGCCACGTCCTCGAGCGCCCGCACCACGCCGATCGTGCTGAAGCCCTGGCCGACCACGATCACCACCAGACCCAACGACAGAGCGATGAGCGCGGCCACGCCCACGCGTCGAAGCTGGCTGGAGGCGCCTCGTGAAGCCATGTTCGGCATGGTAGAGCCAGAGCCTATCCGCTGGCGTCAACCCGCATCGAACCGAGTCCGAACGCGGCGTGTACGATTGCGCGTCCCCGCCCACGGGACCTGGCCCGGTGGCGTCAAGCGGGTTTTTAGCCCCAACGGTGTGGGTTCGACTCCCACCAGGTCCATTCGCGCCTCATACAGACGCCGTACGAGCTCTCCGCCGCTATTTGAGCGTGCGGGCGATCACCAGCCGCTGGATCTCGTTGGTGCCCTCGTAGATCTGGGTGATCTTGGCGTCCCGCATCATGCGCTCCACCGGGTACTCCTTGACGTAGCCGTAGCCGCCCAGCACCTGGACCGCCTCGATCGTCACCGCCATCGCGGTGTCCGAGCAGAAGACCTTCGCCATCGAGGAGTACTTGGCCCGTTGCGGATGGCCCTGGTCGGCCATGGCGCACGCCTTGTACAGCAGCTCGCGGCCGGCGGCCGTGCGTGTTTCCATGTCCGCCAGCTTGAACTGGATCGCCTGAAACTCGTTGATCGCCTTGCCGAACTGCCTGCGCTCGCGGGCGTAGCCGACCGCGTAGTCGGTAGCCCCCTGGGCGATCCCCACGGCCTGGGCGGCGGCCCCGAGGCGGGTGCGCTCGAGCGTGCCGAGCGCCACCGACAGTCCTCTGCCCACCTCGCCGATGACGTTCTCCTCGGGAACCCGGACCTCGTCGAAGATCGGCTGGCCGGTGGGCGAGGAGCGTATGCCCAGCTTGTGCTCGAGCTTGCCCACGCTGAACCCCGGACGGTCGGCCTCCACCACGAAGGCGGTTATCCGGCCCGCCTCGCGGTCGGTCACCGCGAAGCAGATGTAGAAGTCGGCCACGCCCAGGTTCGTGATCCAGTTCTTCGCGCCGTTGATCACCCATCCGTCGCCGTCCTTGACCGCCGTCGTCTTCATCCCCGCGGGGTCCGACCCGGCCTCCGGCTCTGACAGTGCGAACGCGGGCGACCACTCGCCCGTGGCGCACCTGGGCAGGAACCGGTCCTTGAGCTCGTCGGTGCCGAACAGCTGGATCGGAAGCGTGCCCAGCTCCTGCACCATCAGGATCAGCGCGCACGACGCATCCACCTTGGCGATCTCCTCGACGGCCATGTTCAGCATCAGCGTGCCCGTCCCCGTGCCGCCGTACTCGATCGGGAAGGGCAGGCCGAGGATGTCCTGCTCGGCCAGCAGCTTGCGAACGTCCCACGGATACTCAGCCCGCTCGTCGATCTCAGCCGAGCGCGGGGCGATCTTCTCCCGGGCTATCTGCCCGATGGTCTCGCAGAAGTCGAGGTTCTCCTGGGGGACCGTGTAGATGTCGCTGAGCGCCGGCATGTTCGCTGATCCTAGTGATCTCTCCTCGCCCTGCGCAACCGGGCCTACGGCCGGAGCGCGTGCGATCGGGCGCCGGCCGGCGAACGTGCGTCGCTAGGCTCATGACGATGAGCCACACCGACGAGGCCTCCCAGATAGACGTCGACCCGCAGCAGGTCGCCGACTGGCTCGCGGAGGATCCGGGCCCGCAGGTGATCGACGTGCGCGAGCCCTACGAGCGCGAGGCCGGGCACATCGAGGGCACGCGGCACATCGAGCTGCTCAAGCTCTCCTCCCAGGCTGACACCCTCGAGCGCGAGCGCCCTGTGGTCTTCTACTGCCGCGTGGGCGCGCGCTCTGACATGGCCGCACAGGCCTTCCGGGCCGCGGGCTTCGAGGCCCACTCGATGCGGGGCGGCCTGCAACGATGGGCACAGGAGGGCCGGCCGCTCTCACCCGAGGGCGGATCACGTGGCTGACCACTGAGAAGGAGGCGCAGATGGATGCATCGGACTACCCGCAGGTGAAGAAGGGCGAGGGCTACGCGGTCGGCCACCTGGACGACCTCGGCGAGGGCCCGGGCTTTCGCAAGGTTCGCAGGGGCCTGGACGTGACCGCGTTCGGAGTCAACGCGATCGTCATGCCCGCCGGCTATGAAAGCGGCTCCCACTACCACGACACCCAGGAGGAGCTCTACTTCGTCCACCGCGGCACGCTCGAGATCGAGTTCGGCGACGGCGCCGTCGAGCGCCTCGAGGAGGGCGCGTTCGCGCGTGTTGACGCCGCCACCCCGCGCAAGCTGCGCAACGTTGGGGACACGGACGCCGTCTACCTGTGCGCCGGCGGCAAGGACGGCTACATCGGACGCGACGCACACGTGCACGGCGACGAGCCGCGGGTGGGGCGGATCGCCGGCTCCGCCGGCGATGGCAGCGGCTCCGGTGACAGCGGCTGACGAGGGCCCTCGGGGAGGGCTGCGGATCAACGACGAGCTCACCATCCCCCTCGCCGAGCTGACCGTGCGCGCGAGCCGCTCCTCGGGACCCGGGGGGCAGCACGCCAACGTCACTGCCTCCCGGGTGGAAGCGAGCTTCGACGTGCTCGCCTCGCCCTCGCTCAGCGAGGAGCAGCGTCAACGCGTGCTCGAGCGCGCGGGGCCCCGGGTCGTGGCGATCGCCCAGGACGAGCGCTCCCAGGCGCGCAACCGCGAGCTGGCGCTGACGCGGCTGGGCGAGCGGCTGGCACAGGCCCTCACCGTTCCCAAGCACCGGCGCGCAACCCGTCCCACCGCGGCCTCACGCGAGCGGCGCCTGGCGGCCAAGCGCCGGGGAACCGAACGCAAGCGCGAGCGCCGGCCGCCCGAGGAACAGTCCTAGTTCAGGAGCTCCCTGACGTAGCGCTGGTGCAGGCGACCGAGGGAGGTTTTCTCCGGGTGGAAGCCGATCGCGTTCCACAGGAACCCGGAGGCCGGCGCCCAGGCGATGATGAAGTACACCCCCAGCACGAGTGCGGCCGCGCGCAGCCTGCGCGAGTTCGACAGCGCAGCGAGCGGGAGCACCCACAGCACGTACCACGGCAGGACCCAGCTGAGCGTGACGAGCAGCGCCACGTTTGCCCAGCCGGAAGCGGTGATCGAGGAGCGCCGGCGCCACGCCTGCACGCAGCACAGGAGCACCGATACCGCCAGCGCCGCGCTCAACAGCACGTGCAGCGCTTGGGTCTCGCCCCCCTGGCCGAGCGCCAGTCCGATCAGGTTGGGCACGCTCACGTTGGTCACGAGCCGGCTCTGGGTGCTGAGGTCGGGGATGTGCAGGCCGAAGGCGATCAGGCTGAGGGCGCCCGCGATGAGGCACGCGCCCGCCATGCCGAGCAGAACCTGGATCAGGCGCCGCGGAGTTCTGAGCAGACCGGCCAGCACCACCGGGATGAGCACCGCCCCCGAGGCCTTGATCGCCGCCGCCGTCACGAACGCGGCCCCGGCGCCGATCTCCGCCGGCGAGAGCGGCAGCAGCCATTCGCGGATCCGGCCCGTCGCAGAAACGCCCGTCCGCTCTGTCGGCGAGACCTGCTCCGCCTCGCCGTCGCCCCTGGCTCGCAGCATCAGGTAGAAGCCGAGCACGATCAGGAAGACCATCAGGAAGTCGTTGTGGTCGCCGCCGAGCCCCCACACGAGCACGATCGGGTTGAGCCCCACGAGCACGATCGCCGCGACCGGGTCGCGTCCCAGCAGCTCCGCGCACTTCCACACCAGGAAGATCGTCGCCAGGCTCGCCACGGCCAGGACGCCCTTGATCACCCAGAAGGATGCGACCACGCCGATGGGCACGACGGCGAACGTCAGGATCGTGAACAGCGGCCCGTAGGGGCTGAGCAGCTGGTGCCAGTTGCGAGAGGACGTAGCTCGGATCGTTGTGCGGCTCGAGGATCGGGATCGACGTGTAGGGGTTGAGGTGGTGCACGACCTCCATGCGCCCGTAGTTGATGTAGTTGAAGACGTCCGTCAACGCCAGCGGCGGGGCGAGGAAGAAGACCGCGTGCACCACCACGATCCCGGCGATCGCCCAGCGTGCGCGCAGGCGGGGCAGGTAGGCGAGACCGACCAGATAGGCCGCGTACATGACCACGATCGCGCCTGAGAACAGGTACTTCAGGGTGGAGCCGTTGCGCGTCAGGCCCGGCCACAGCCCGCCCAGCGGCCCGGCCATCCAGGACGGAAAGAAGCTCGCGTGCGTCGTCGGCGACAGGATGCTCGGCCGGTCTGCCGCCATCACCACGATCAGCACGCTGCAGGCGACGATCAGCAGCAGAACCAGCGCACCGATGCGCGCCTCGGTGCGTGTGGCGGCGAGCGCATCGGCTGGCCTGCCCGAGAGCCCGCGCTCCTGCGAGTCCCTGGCGGCGCCGACCGGTGTGTCGCGGAGAGGAAGTGTGCTGGCGTCGCTTGACATGCGAAGGGGCCCGCCGAAGCGGGCCCCCAAGAGACTAAAGCTGTATCCCTGTGAAGGAACTAAGCCTGCGTCCCCTCCCGGCTAGATGGCCTGGACGTTGACGGCCTTGGGGCCCTTGTCGCCCTGCTCAGGGTCGTAGGACACCTTGGCGCCCTCCTGAAGCGAGCGATAGCCCTCGCCGTTGATGCCGGTGTGATGGACAAACAGGTCCTTGTCGCCGTCATCGGGGGTGATGAAACCAAACCCCTTGTCGTCGCTGAACCACTTTACGGTGCCAGTAGGCATGTGGGAACTCCTCCACGGTATGTGCGTGCTGCTACGCGGAGGATGCTGCTTAGAGCTTCGACCTGCGAGCGCTTGCACTACTTTTCGCCGGTCTAATGTGCCGGCCAGACAGGACGACCGTAGCAGGTCCCCGGTGGCAAGTGTTGTTTAGATGTTGCAGCCCGGACGATCGGCGATCAGCGTCCTGCCGCCCCGCCAGGGAGGCTAGGGTGGATCGATGGGCGTCGAAGCCGACCCAAACCCCCGGTCCGCGGAGGGGGCACCGCCCGTCCTCAGGCGCCTGCTGCCAGCCGGCGATCCGGCCACCGTCGAGGAGATCGTCGCGGGCCTGGGGCTCGTCGCCCTGGGCGACCGCGCCGCGGGCCGTCCGTATGTGATGCTGAACATGGTCAGCACGCTCGACGGCCGCGTGGCGCTCGGCGGGCGCTCGGGGCATCTCGGCAACCGCGCGGACCGCGAGCTGTTCCACGGACTGCGGGGCGCAGTCGACGCGGTCATGGTCGGGGCCGGCACCGTGCGCGCCGAGCGCTACGGCAGGATCATCCCCGAGGAGGCCCGCAGGCGCGCTCGCCGTGAGCAGGGCCTGAGCGAGGAGCCGCTCGCGTGCATAGTCTCCGCAGGCCTGTCGCTGCCGGCGCAGATCCCGCTGATCGCGGATCCCGCGGCCCATGTGGTGATCGTGACCTCCTCTGCCGGCGAGCCTCGGGCAGGGCGCCGCCCACATCGACTACGTGCGCAGCGCAGCGCGACGGGGCGCTCGACCTGCCGGCGGCGCTGGCGCGAGCTGCGCGAGCGCTTCGCCGTGCACACGCTGCTGTGCGAGGGCGGACCCCACCTGAACTCGCAGCTGCTGGCCGCCGGGCTGGTGGATGAGCTCTTTCTCTCCGTCTCACCCAAGCTCGCGGGAGGCGAAGCGGCGGCCGGTCAGCCGTCGCTGCGGATCCTTGCCGGCCCCGAGCTCGACCCCCCGGCCGAACTGGAGCTGCTGTACGTGCTCGAGAGCGACTCGCAGCTGTTCCTGCGCTACGGCGTGCGCGCCTCCGCGCCGGAGCTCGTCTCGCGCGAGACGACGCTCAACAGCTCGCTTGCCAGGTGACGACCTTCTGAGGCCACGCGCGGCGTGGCGGCGATACGCACCACGACCTCCTCCCCGTCGAGCTCCTCCAGGGTGATCCGCGGCGTGTCGCGCAGGGGCGTCTGGAGCTGCGTTTCAAGCAGCTCCTGCAGATCGCTGGGGGTCATCCCCGGCCGCAGCCGCGCGCGCAGGTTGACCGCCTCGGGCTCGCGGATCGGCAGCACGGCCACATTGAGCACAACGCTGTTGGGCACCATGATCGAGTCGTCTCCCCTGGCGAACGTCGTGTAGAGCAGGCCCAGCGAGCTGACGGTCCCCTCGAGCTGCCCCGCCAGCGGACCGCCCTGCAGGCGCACCCGGTCGCCCACGCGAAAGGGCTGGGCGCTCAACAGCACGGTGCCCGCGATCACGTTGCCGAGCGTCTGCTGGGCGGCGAGACCGAGGATCACTGCCGTGAATGCGCCGCCAAGCGCCAGCGTGCGGGCTTCGATACCCGCGACGTGCAGGGCGACCAGGATCGCGATCCCGATCGTGACCAGGCGGATCAGGAAGCCCACCGTTCCCGCTGTCGCCGGATCCAGGCGCCGGAACAGCGGCGGTCCCAGCCCGCGACCGACGTCGCGCGCGATCGCCCATCCGAGGATCACCAGCGCGATCACCGTCGCCACGCGCACGGGGGTTTCAAGCGCGGGTTCCAGCGATGTCGGGGGCCGGCCGTGGCGAGCAGACGTGCCCAGCAGGCTCACGCGGTGGTCGTACAGAGCCACCACGCCGATGAACAGCGGCAGGAGCACCAGCACCTCAAGGCGGGCGCGCTTGACCACCTGCGGGCTGACCTGGCGCAGCAGGCCGGCCTCCCGCCAGGCGTGGCTGCGGGTCTCGAACATCTTCGATGGGGGCCTCGGAATCGTCATCGCTCTCTCAATGATGGTGGCAGGCGCCTGCCGGGGCCGGGCGCTTTCCTGCGCGGGACGGCCCGTCCCGCCGCCCGCGCGGGCGGGCCGATGGGTCCTGCTCTACCCTTTCTGCAGCCATGAGCGGCAACCTGCGCAAACTGGTCGTTCCCGCCGTGGTCCTCGGCATCCTGCTGCTCGTGGTCGCGGTCATCTACTTCGTCGAGCCCGCGCACTCGCTGCCCTCGTTCTTCCCCGGCCACGTATCGGCAACGGATGCCGAGGCCAACCATCACCACACCAAGCACGGGATCGCCGCCGTCATCGTCGCGCTCGCCTGCTTCGTGTTCGCGTGGTTTCAGACGGGCCCTCAGTCCGGCTCGAAGGCGCGGGCCGGGTCAGGAGACCTGCAGTCCTAGGTTCTGACCCAGGTTCTGACGCTAGCCGCCGAACGCGAACAGGAGCGTGCAGATCACACCGAGCCCGATGCAGTAGTAGCCGAACGGAGTGAGGCGGCTGGTCTGGAAGTAGCGCAGCAGGAACCTCACCGCCACGTATGTCGTGCCCGCCGCGCACAGACCGGCGACGAGCGCCGGGCCACGTACGCCGTTCCCCTCCGACCCGAGCAGTTCGGGCAGCTTGAGCGCCGCGGCGGCCAGGATAACGGGGGTGGCCAGCAGGAAGCTGAAGCGCGCCGCGTCCTCGTTCGAGAGTCCCACCAGCAGGCCCCCGCCCATCGAGAACCCCGATCGCGAGATCCCGGGCACGAGCGCCGCCACCTGCGAGATGCCCACGCCGATCGCCTGGCGCCAGCTGAGTTTGGCGATGCGCGCGTCGGAGTCGCCAAGTCCGTCGCCGGGACGCGGAGGGCGCTGGCGCAGGCGCTCGAACAGGAGCAGCGCGACCCCGTTGACGATCAGGAAGGCCCCGGCGATCTGAGCCGAGGCGAACAGTTTGCGCAGCGGTTCCTGCAGCAGCAGACCGACAACTCCGACGGGGATCGTGGCGGCCACCAGTCGCCACCCAAGCCGGGCGTCGACATCGTCCTCGCGGATCTCACGAATCGAGAACGAGCGCCCCAGCCCCTTCACGATCCTCACCCAGTCCTGCCAGAAGAACCCCAGCAACGTCAGGGCCGTGCCGAGATGCGTGGCGACGAGGAACGTCAGGAAGAACTTGTCGTTCTGGTGGATGTTCCAGCCGGCCAGCCGAGGCAACACAACACCGTGGCCGAGACTCGAAATCGGGAAGGGCTCGGCGACGCCCTGGGTGAGCCCCAGGATCACGGCCTGAAAATAGGAGATCGGGTTGTGCACGGGCGCGACAGCTTATGGACTGGCGCGGACCGCGGGTGAGGCAAACCACCGCAATCGAGCGACGATGAGAGGACCCTCATGCACGGACGACACAACGGGCGACCGGCGCATACCCTGGCAACGATGCGAGCGAGCGATCCCGTGGTCGAGACGTCGTTCGCCGACATCATCCGCGAGTGGGGGCGGATCGGCTGCATCGGCTTCGGCGGCCCGCCGGCGCACATCGCGCTGTTTCGCCAGCTGTGCGTGCAGCGGCGGGAATGGCTGACCGATGCGGAGTTCGAGCGCGCCATAGCCGCCACCAACCTGCTGCCGGGGCCCGCCTCGACGCAGCTGGCGATCTACTGCGCCTGGCGGCTGCGGGGTCCGAGGGGTGCCCTCCTGGGCGGGCTCTGCTTCATCCTGCCCGGCCTGATCGTGATGCTCGCGCTCTCGGCGCTGTTCCTGTCGGGCTCGCCCCCCCGGTGGTTGCGAGGCGCCGGCATGGGGGCCGGCGCGGCGGTCGCGGCGGTCGCGGTGCGAGCCGGATTGGGCGTTGCTACTCCGATCTGGCAGCGCGCGGCACGCAGCCGGCGCGAGCAGGTGCTCGCCTACGCGCTCGCCGGCGGGGTTACAGCGGCCTTCGCGGGACGGTGGCTCGTGCTCGTGCTGCTCGCGTGCGGTGCGATCGAGCTGCTCCGGCGCCGATTGGGCGGTCGCGTCGCAGGTCTTCACAGTTGGCTTCTGCCCACCTGGTTGGGTCTCGCGCGCAGCGGCGGGCGCTCGTTCGGCCGGCCGCTCGGAGCCTGGCCCCTGCTCACCGCAACGGCTGATCCGGGAGGCACAGGAGCGCTGGTGTGGACGGCGTTCAAGGTCGGCGCGCTGGCCTTCGGCGGCGGCTTCGTGATCGTCCCGCTGATGGAATCGGACGCTGTGGGCACCTACCACTGGATGACCCACGCTCAGTTTCTGAACGCTGTGGCCCTCGGGCAGGTCACGCCCGGTCCGCTCACCCAGACCGTTGCGGCCGTCGGCTACTCGGCCGCGGGACTCCCCGGCGGGCTGCTCGCGGCCCTCGTCGCCTTCGTCCCGTCGTTCTCGTTCATCCTGTTCGGCGCTGCGCGCTTCGAGCGCCTGCTTGTGAACGAGCGTGTGCTGGCGTTCCTGGCCGGCGCGGCCCCGGCCGCCGCCGGGGCCATCATCGGGGCTGCCCTGCCGCTCGCGAGGGCGCTGGGCGAGAGCTGGCAGTACGTTGTGCTCGTCGCGGCGGCCATCGCACTGCTCGTTCTGCGCCGCGCCATCGTGCCGACACTGCTGCTCGCCGGCGCCGCCGGCCTCGTCGCCGCTCTGCTCGGCGCACCGATCCCGCATTGAGCGCGTCGATCTTCACGAGTGTTTCACACGATCGTCTCCGTCTGGTCACAAAAACAACCGCTTTGCAGGGAAATCTGTTGCCTATGGATGCCGAGGGCACGCCATCAAGGACGATGGAAGCGGCTGTAGATGTCGAGGAGTCGACGCGGGTCGACATGCACTGCCACTCGACCGCCTCGCAGGAGTCGAAGCTCGGCGTGCAGCGGGCTGTGGGACTTCCTGAGTGTGCCACGCCGCCACAGGAGGTCTACGAGCTGGCCAAGCGCCGGGGCATGGAGTACGTGACGATCACCGACCACGACACGATCGCAGGCGTGCTCCAGATCGCCGATCGTCCAGACGTGTTCATCTCCGAGGAGCTGACCGCGCACTTCCGCGGAGAGGCCCAGGCGGTGCACGTGCTCTGCTACGGGATCTCCCCCGAGGATCACGAATGGCTGCAGGGCCATCGCGGCGACGTGGAGATCTGTGCCGCATACATGTACGAGCGCGACATCCTGTGTGCGCTGGCCCATCCCTACTACACCGTCGGCGCGCCGCTGACGCCGCGACACCGTCGGCGCCTCGCGCAGCTGTTCGGTGTCTGGGAGGTCCGCAACGGGGCGCGCCCCCGCGATCTGAACCGCCCCGCGGCCGTCTACATATCCAGCCTCGGCGGGGTGGGAATCGGCGGCTCGGACGACCACGCCGGCGTCGACATCGGGCGCACCTGGACCAAGGCTCCCGTTACACGAACGCCCGTGGAGTTCTTGGCGCACGTGCGCACCGGTCGGGTGCTCGCGGGCGGGGCCCAGGGCAGCGCGGCCAAGTGGGCCCACGCCGCCATCGCCCTGGCGGCCAGAGCGCTCGGCCGCGCAGGCGGGGCGAGCACCTCCAGGCCCGACCCGCGCACCGTGATCACGATGGTGCAGCGCCTGCTCGGCGAGGGCGACGCACGGGGAGGAACCGTCGGCGCTGAGATGAGCCTGTCGCCCGAGGACGCCCGCCGTCTGCTGCACGCATGGCTGAGCGCGGTGGGGCTCGACCACCTCGATGAGGAGGGGCTGATCGCATACATGCAGCACGAGCAGTTCAGCCACGCTGACCTGTACCGGCGCGCCTGTCGCCTGCACGAGCGCAACCTGCGCGTGGCGGTCGAGCATGCGGTGCAGGCAGCGAACGGCGCAGCGGATCTGATGCCGGCGGCGCGTGGCCTGTTCGACGGCTGCATCGCGGCAATCCCCTATGCCCCGGCCACGGCGTTCGTGGCAAACGAGAAGGCCAAGCTCGACCCGCGACTCAAGGACGGCGAGGCCCCGCGAGTTGCGATTCTCGCCGATGGCATCGGCAGCACCCACGGTGTGACGCGGGCAATCGAGGAGATACGCAGTCGTGGGGTGCCCGAGTTCGAAATCGAGGTGGTCGGCACCGACGCGAGCGTCGACCGGCGCCTGTCGGCCGTGGCGGAGTTTGAGGTGCCGCACTATCCCGGCCTGCGAATCGGGGTCCCGAGCCTGTCGGCG
Organism: uncultured Solirubrobacteraceae bacterium; assembly: GCA_963821655.1. Classification (GTDB taxonomy): domain Bacteria; phylum Actinomycetota; class Thermoleophilia; order Solirubrobacterales; family Solirubrobacteraceae; genus Palsa-744. The sequence goes on along the minus strand of CAWGER010000013.1, from coordinate 143,522 downwards.
GCCGTGCAGACACTCGCGGAGGGGACCTTCGATCTGATCCACGTGTGCTCGCCCGGACCCGCAGGCGTGGTTGGTGCGCTGGTGAGCCGGGGGCTGGGAGTGCCGCTGGTCGGCAGCTACCACACCGAGCTGACCGCCTACGCCGGACTGCGCTCGGGCGAGACGCGTCTCGCCGACGCGATGGCGCTGGGCGTGAGGGCGTTCTATGGCGCGTGTGATCTCGTGCTTTCGCCAAGCCCCGCTTCCGACGCGGCGCTGGAGCGGATCGGGGTTCGCCCCGAGCAGGTTGCACGCTGGGACCGCGGCGTCGACACCGCCCGCTTCGATCCGGCGCTGCGCGGGTCGATGCCCCTGCCCGATGCCGTCAACGTCCTGTACGCCGGGCGGATCACCCGCGAGAAGGGCGCCGACCTGCTCGCCGACGCCTTCCTGAAGGCCCGCGAGCGCAACCCGCGGCTGCAGCTGCTGCTGGCCGGCGGCGGCCCCGAGCAGGAGCATCTGCGTGAGCGGCTCGGCCACGCCGCCACCTTCCTCGGCTGGCTGGAGGGCGTTGAGCTGGCACGCGCCTATGCAAGCGCCGACATCTTCCTGTTCCCGAGCCGCACCGATACGTTCGGGCAAGTGATCCTCGAGGCCCAGGCCAGCGGCCTGGCGGTCGTGGCCGTGGCCGAGGGGGGGCCACGGTCTTTGATCGAGAACCGGGTCAGCGGGCTGCTGTGCGCGCCCGATGCCGAGGCACTGGCCGATGCCGTGCTCGAGCTCGCGAACTCGCAGCGGCTGCGCCGGCACCTCGCCAGAGCGGGCCTGGTCTCGGTCAGGCAACGCACATGGGAGCGGGCGCTCGAGCGCCTGGCGGCGGGCTACCGGCGGGCGCTGCGGGCCACCGGAGGAGAGGAAGTGGCACATGCCGCCTGACGGCGTCCCGAGCGCCAAGCGCAGGATCGCCGTCGCCCTGCACGACATCGAGCCGGCGACGTTCGAGCGCTGCGCGTTGATCCGCGACTGGCTGGATGATCACGGCGTAGACCGGGTCACGCTGCTGGTGATCCCGGCACGCGATCTGCACCCGCTGGGCGAGCGCTCACCGGAGATGGCCTGCTGGTTGGCTGAGCGCAGCCGGACGGGCGATTCGATCGCCCAGCACGGTTTTCAGCATGAGCAACTGCGTCGCGGCAGCCTCTCGCGCCAGACCCTTCTACGTCCGCGCAGCGGGCGGTCAGCGGAGTTCGTGGGCCTCAGCGGCGATGAGACCCGCCGGGCTGTCCACGCCGGCTGGCGCGTGCTCAAGCTCGCCGGGATCGAGCCCGACGGCTTCGTGGCGCCCGCCTACGCGTACACGCCGGCGCTGCGCCGCGTGCTGCCGGGGAGGTTCCGCTGGTGGGCGAGCCTGTTGCGCCTGCACCGGACCTGCGCCGGCCCAAACACCGATCCGCGGCGGCGGCTCGCGCCGGCGTGGGGCGTGGGAGCCGATGGCACGCTGCAGCGTGCCCTCTCCCCCTGGTTGATCCGGACGGGCAGCCTGCTCAGCGGGGACACGCTGCGCGTGGATCTGCATCCGGCCGACCTGCAGCGGCCACGCCGCATGATGGCGCTCGAGTGGGTCCTTCGGCGCACCGGCCACCGACGCGAGGCGATCACCTACGATGAACTCGCCGTCTCGCCGCGGGGCTAGCTGAGATCAGGCCCCGAGCGGCGAGCACGCCGAGCACGCGGTCCGTCTCCTGCTCAACGGTTTCCGAGCAGGTGCCCAGGACGAGGGCGGGTTCAGAGGGACGCTCGTACGGGGCGCCCACCCCGGTCAGGCCGCGGATCTCACCGGCGCGTGCGCGGGCGTACAAACCCTTCGGATCCCGCTGCTCGCACACTGCAAGCGGAGCATCCACGAAGATCTCGATGAAGTCCAGGCCGGTCGACGGCATGCAGAGATGCCGCCGCCTCGCGATCGGCGGCGTAAGGGCTGATAAGGCTGACCAGGGCGATCGTCCCCGACTCGGCGAACATCCTTGCGACGTGGGCTATGCGGCGAACGTTCTCGCCACGCGCCGCCTCGTCAAAGCCGAGGTCTCCGCTGAGACCGTGGCGCAGGTTGTCGCCGTCGAGCACGAAGGCCGATTGACCGCGCGGCGATCAGACGCTCCTCCACCGCAGCGGCGATCGTCGACTTGCCGGCTCCGGGCAGACCGGTGAACCAGACGGTCGCCCCGACCTGTCCGAGCGATTCCCAGCGGCTCTCGCGGCGTAAGTCTCGACCGCTGCCACCCCACGTTGGGACTGCACGGGAGGTCGGCTGGGTGCTCATGCGGGCCGCCTAGAACGACCTGAGCTCCGTTGGGAACCGACGACGACGCCGTCCCGTTACGCGCGGAAGCTACTCCATCGGAGTTCACCACAGTGCCAGATGATGGGGTGGGGAGCTTCGCGATAGGCCGCTCAGCTCGGTGTCGGTGGAGATCGGGGAGATCCGCGCGTGCTTGCCCTTTGAGGATGCGCCCATTGTATAGGCCCTAGACGCCGGAACGCTGCCCAGACTTATGTCGTCCTTATGCAGAGCGCAACTACCGATGGGCGTTGTAGACGCTCGCGTCGAACGCGAGGAGTCCCGGCGTATGTGCGTAGCCCAGGCGACTCAGTCCGAAGAGGTCCTCGATGGAGGCCAGCAGCGAGAAGTGGTTGTACTGGCCGGTCACGTTGATGCTGCCAGGCTTGACGTACTTCGAGATCAGCAGCAACCCGACCTGGCCACCCCCGCTGGGCGTGGCAGTGCTTGCGCCCGAGACGCCGGTCGCACCCGTTGCGCCCGACGTACCGGTTGCGCCGGTCGCGCCCGCGTTGCCGGTTGCGCCCGCGGTGCCGGTTGCGCCCGTCGCCGCCGTCGGCAGATTTGGATACACGGGCGTGATGCAGCAGCCGCTCGAGTCTGCGTTGGGTCCGCTCTGCGGCGCCTGGTCGAACGTGATCGCGATGAGGCCCCCCATCTTGTAGGCGGGCGAGCGCTCGATCTCCGGCACGACCTGGCCGAGGAAGGCGTCGGACCGCCGCGAGGCCCGGCGACTGTCCGGGCGCACACGGTTCATCCGAGCCGTCGTGGCAGCGATCCGGGACGATGTAGTCGAGCGCGGGCGTCTTCGCCGCCGTCGCGAGGTCGGGCGCGAGCTGGTCGAACCCGACGACGCTGCCGGCGCAGGTCGTGTTGTCGATAACCGTGTGAAAGTAGACGAACGGATCGCGCCAGGTAACGTCAGGATCGTCGGGAGTGGGAGTCTGATTCGCGTCCGCACCCCCGAGCGCCGGGTGGGGGCACGTCGTCGGCTGGCTCGACCCGCTGGCGGCGCCGTCCTCCAGGTAGGCCTTCCACGTCAGGCCGTCGTTTGAGAGCTGATCGGCGAGCGTGGAGGCCTGGCGCGGGTACACGCAGCCGCTCCCGAGTATCTGGCTCTGTGCAGCGACCGAGCCCGGTGTGATGTCGGTGTACAGCGGACAGTTCGCCGCCGTTTGCGGCGTCGGTCCCTGACCGCTGATCAGCGCGATCTCGTTGGCGAGCTCGCCGCCGGCCACGGCGTAGTAGCTGTCCAAGAGCTCACCCTGACCGGTCAGGGTCCTCGGCAGGTACGTCGCCTGCGAGCTCGGACCGAATGCCGTGTTGTAGCCCTGATCGGAAAGCACGATCAAGAAGACGTGCTTGATCGGCGGCAGCGCCGGCGTGGTGGATCCGCCACCGGGAGGCGAGTTCTTGGTGGAGTCCGTCGGCGTATTGCTCGTCGGCGTCGTGCCCGGCGTGCTGCTCGCCGTCTCCTCGGTGGACCCCGTCGGCACAGGCGTCGCTTCCGGCGCCGTTGATGGCGGCGGTGTCGAGGCCGAAGAGCCCGATGGCTCCTCGGAAGCCGTCGCCGTGGGTGAAACCGCGACCAGGAGCGGTGCGACCGCATGGCCCTCCTGGACCGGGCTGGCAGCCGAACCGACGAGCACCCCGAACGCGAGCAGCACCATCACCACGACCGCGGCGATCGACGGCGAGGGCAGCGGCAGTCCTGCATAGCCATCCACCTTCGTGGAGTCGGTGTCGGCTGCCTGCCCTGACTCCGAGCCCTCGCCTGCGTCCTGGTCTGCTCGGCCCAACCCGTCCCGTGGCGCGACACCGATCAACTCGGCGATGGCGAGCGGCAGCGGCCCGTGCCGAGCGCCGCACTCCACGCAATAGCGCTGATCGTATGCCAGCCGCGCGCCGCACTCTTCGCAGCACGACAACCGGGGGATGTCGGGGCGGTCGCCGGAAATCGTAGCCGTGGCCATCGTGATCGGAATATCGCGTCTGGCCGTTCACGCGAGGTGAAGAACTTGGTTCGCCTGATCTGACCGCGGGGCAGCCCTCGAGGGCACAGCTCCGAGTGCCTCGCGCGTCGGCCTTTCCGGGCGCGATGCCGGTAACCGTCTGTTCACAACTCCCCGGCGCTGTCCGCTGACTATGTCGCGTGCGGCGTTGTCATTGCGGTCGGCCTCGTGGCTGCCCGGTACGTCCGAAGCTATGGAATCGAGCACTCCCACCGGACAACTCGAACCCGTGAGCGGACAACCCGAGCCCGCGGGCTTTCATCCCACGAGCGAACGGGCGTCGGCGGATGCTGCCACCCCGGAGGTCCAATCTTCGATGATCGCGTCGATCCGCGAGCAGTGCTCGGCATGTGGTGCCGCGATGGCGTCCGACCAGCGCTACTGCGTCGAGTGCGGGCAGCGCCGGGGAGCACCGCGGGTGCCATTGCTGGACGGCACGGTGCGGCGCGCCAAGCAGACACCGACCGCGCCTCGTTCGCCCCGGCGAGCACCGCTGCAAATCAACAGCACGCTGATCGCCGGCATCGGCACATTGCTGCTCGCGATGGGGGTCGGGGTGCTGATCGGGCGCTCGGGCAACACGAGCGCCAAGACCCCTCCCGCCCAGGTCGTGACGGTGGCTGGCGGCGCCGGAACGGCCCCGACGGCGACGACGAGCACGGCAGCTCAAACACCATCTGCCGGTGCCGGCAAGGCCGCGAAGGCAGGCGCGGCCGCGGCCGCCGCGAAGTCGGCCCCAAAGACGCATTCCGCCCCGCCAAAGGTTGTCAAGATTGGCAGCAAGGGAAAGGGGCCCGGATATCAGCACGGGCACTTCACGGGCAACTTCTTCGGAGCAGAATCAGAATGACCGACCCAGCGGAAGCACCCACCGCGCTTGCCTCGACGTCCTCGACCGAGGCGGCGGCGCCCGGCTCCCCCGAGGAGCTCTGCGTCGATCTCGCACGGCGCCGGGATGAATTGACGGCAAGCTTCGCCGAGTTGCAGTGTGACCTGGGCGGGCTCGTGTATGAGATGGCGATCCGCGACCACATCCGCGTTGACGTGCTGGTGCGGCGCGCGGCGATTCTGCAGAACGTCGACGCCGAGCTAGGCGAGGTCGAACGCATCCTGCGCATGGAAGAGACAGGGACGGCGGGCTCGTGCGCGTCGTGTGGAGCGCCGCACAGTAGCGGCGCCGTCTACTGCTGGCAATGCGGTCAGCCGCTGCTCGAGCACGTCTCGAGCGACACGATCGGCGCGTAGCACCGCCTTCGGCGCACGCCCCGCCGCCCACGGCTCCGCCGGCATGGAGGCGCGGCGATCGATACCGCGGATGAGACGGCGCCCGAGCTCGAGTCCAGAGGGCCCGGGTCCAGCGAGCTCAAGCCCGTCTGCGAGCCCTCGAGCACCCGTTTGGCCGCGTAGCGAGCATCTCCGCAGTCACGCAATCACCGCCTGGCCCGCACACCACGTGGGCACACCAGCGCCCCCCGCCGTGCAACCGGCATCCTCATCCGAAGCGCCCGGTCACGTAGTCGCTGGTGCGAGGATCGGACGGCCGGGTGAACATCATCTCCGTGTCGCCGTACTCCACGAGCACGCCCGCACGCCGGCCGCCGCGAACGTCGAGGCTGAAGAACGCCGTGCGGTCGGCAACCCTCGCCGCCTGCTGCATGTTGTGCGTGACGATGACGATGGTGTAGCGATTCTTGAGCGTCTCCATCAGCTCCTCGATCGACGCAGTCGCGACTGGGTCAAGCGCCGATGCCGGCTCGTCGAGCAGCAGCACGTCGGGCTCGATCGCGATCGCGCGCGCAATGCACAGACGCTGCTGCTGACCACCCGACAGACCGAGTGCGCTCTCCTTCAGACGGTCCTTGACCTCGTCCCACAGGGCGGCGCTGCGCAGGGCGCGCTCGACCCGCTCATCGAGGTCGACCTTCATCCTGAGGTTGCGCGGAGCCCAGGCCACGTTGTCGAAGATCGACTTCGGAAACGGGTTCGGCCGCTGGAAGACCATGCCGATGCGACGGCGCACCTCCACGCGATCGACCTCGCCGCCGTAGATGTCGTGACCGTGGTAGCGGATCTCCCCCTCGATCTTGAATCCGGGCACGGAGTCGTTCATCCGGTTGAGGCTGCGCAGGAAGGTCGTCTTGCCGCAGCCGGAGGGACCGATGATGGCGGTGATCAGGTTGCGGTGGATCTGGAACGTCACGTCGGCGATCGCCTCCGAGCCTCCGTAGGAGACCGATAGGTCCTGTACGTCGAAGATGACCTCCCGTCCCGCCGTGCGCGCGCTGCCGCGCCCGCCGGGGGAAATCCACGCTGAAGGCGTGGCGGCTGGAGCGCCGTTTCCCGCGACCCGCGTCGCCTCGTCCAGCGGCGGAGCAGCCTCGATCCGAACCCGCCGCCGGACGGTCGAGGCTCCGGGATCGGTCATGTCGTCACTACGGTCAGGAGGTCTCATCGGGACAGAATCGAGCCCCTGCGGCCCAGGGCCCGGCCGGCGATGTTCGCGAGGAGGATGAATGCCAGCAGGACGAACGCCGCACCCCAGGCGCGCGCGAAGCCGGAGTGTTCGGCGCCCTCGGACGCCGTGAAGATGTACACGGGGATGTTCGGCAACCCCTGCTGACTGAAGGGGTTGACCGACACCGTGTTGGCGAAGATCGAGCACAACAGGATCAGCGGCGCGGTCTCCCCTGCAGCGCGTGCGACGGCGAGCACCGTAGCGGTCAGGATGCCGCCTCGAGCGGTCGGCAGCACGACGCCGAGGACGGTACGCCAGTGGCTCACGCCCAACGCATCGGCCGCTTCGCGCAGCCCCCGCGGGACCAGCAGCAGCACCTCCTGGGTCGCACGGGCGATCAGCGGAAGCATGATGATCGCCAGCGCGAACGCACCGGCGAAACCGCTCTGGTGGTGCCCGACGACGAGCAGCCCGAACACGAACAGGCCCACGATGATCGTCGGCATCCCGTTCAACAGGTCGAGGGCCAGCCTGATCGCGGGCCTCGACCTGGGCCCCGCGAACTCGGTCAGATAGAGGGCGACCAGGATTCCGATGGGCATCGCGATCGCGGTCGCGATCGCAACTATCACGGCCGTCCCGACGATCGCCGGTGCGATCCCGCCTCCGGGTGTGCCGGCGAGCAGGGGTGGATCCTTCGTCAGGAATCCGATGCTTAGCACGCTCGCAGCGCGGGAGGCGACCGAAAAGATCACGGTGCCCAGCATGGCCACCGCGAGCAGCGCCGCCGCGGTCTGGCTGCCCTCGGCGATCCGGCTGATCAGCTGCCGCCGGCGCAGATGATCGGACGGTGCCAGCGGGTTGGAGGGGTCGGTCGGCCCCGTCGCGAACGGGTTCAAGGTGGACTGCCGCTCGGCTGTGGACTGACCGGCAACGATTGGGGGATCCGTCATCTCGGGTGGAGGGCTGGGCAGGTCGGTCATAGCGCCACAACCTTGCGATCGAAGCGGCGAGCGATCACTTGGGCGGCCACGTTCGCGACCAGCTCGATCGCCAGGAGGATCAAGCCGAGATAGAACAGCGAACCGATCTGCAGCTGCGTCGTGGCGCCCTGGATCTGGTCCGCGATCCGGCTGGCGAGGGTGTCGCCGGTCTGGAAGAGTGATGCGTGGATGTCGTTGCCGGCGCCGATGACCTGGGTGACTGCGATCGCCTCACCGAGCGCTCGACCCAGACCGAGGAACGCGGCGGCGGCCACTCCTGATGCCGCAGACGGGATGACGACGCCGCGGACCACCTCCCAGCTCGTGGCTCCAAGTGCGGTTGCGCCGTCCTTCAGGTCCTGCGGGACGGTCAGGAAGAGGTCGCGGCTGATCGAGGCGATGATCGGGACGACCATGATCGTCAGGATGAGGGTGGCGTTGAACAACCCGGTGCCGGTCGTGGCGGGCGCTCCGAAGATCGGTAGAAAGCCGAGCGTGCTGTGAAGGAACGGCTCGAGGTGCTGCTGCAGGAACGGACCGAGCACGAGAATGCCCCAGAACCCGAGGATGACGCTCGGGATCGCGGCCAGCATCTCCACCAGCGGTCCGATCACGTTGCGCAGCCGGCGCGGCGCCACCATGCTCAGGTAGAGGGCGATTGCGACCCCGATCGGAACCGCGAGCAGCATCGTGGCGAGCGACGTGATGGCGGTGCCGTAGAGGAACGTGCCGGCGCCGAAGCTCCCGAAGTTCGGCTTCCAGGTCGAGTGAAACAAGAAGCCCGAGCCGAAGCGCGAGATCGCGTCGCTCGCCTGGTGAATCACCTGGTAGACGATCGCGCCAATTGCGAGAACCGCGAGCAGCGCTGCTAGTGCGCACACGGCGTAGAGCAGGCCGTCACCGAGCCGATCGGCGGACCGGCCACGGGATTGCCTGTTGGCGGGCAGAGCGCCCGCGAGTCTCGTGCGCCCGCTCATCGCCGGGAGCCTAACGAGCCGGTTCTCTGGACTCGCGCCCTTTCACGACATTTTCACATGAGTCACGCCAGCGCTCACAAGACTTGCACGCCACGACATCTCCGAGCGGCGCGACAGACGTCAAGAGAATCGGACTGGGCGCAACTCTTGCATTGCCGAATTGTGAGCCGCGACCGACGTCGGCTTTTCACACTCGGTGTTCACAACAATTACACACGGAAATGGAGAGCTGGCGTGATGATGCTCTCGCCGAAACTCGACAATCTAGGAGGACCTTTGACGCCCAAGAGACTATCCATCGTCACCATCCTGGCGGTGATTACCAGCCTGGCGGCGACGCTCGTGTCGGGACCGGCCGAGGCGAGCGCCTACTCGCTCACCGGTGCGGGTTCGACGCTGATCGCGCCGCTCGAGGCCTACTGGGCCCAGAACTTCGAACAGCGGTACGGCGACAAAGTCACCTACTCTGCTGTCGGGTCCGGCGCCGGAATCGCGCAGATCACCGCTCGGACCGTTGACTTCGGGGCGTCAGATGCTCCGCTCACCAGCACGCAGGCAGGCGCTTGCAACAGCTGCGTGCAGATCCCCTGGGCCCTGTCCGCGACCGGTATCGCGTACAACGTCCCCGGCCTACGCCGCCTGCGCCTGACGGGACCGGTGCTTGCGGCGATCTACAAAGGACAGATCACGACCTGGAACGCGCCGCAGATTGCAAAGCTGAACAAGGGCGAGACGCTGCCGAACCTGAAGATCACGGTGGTGTTCCGCAGCGACGGCTCCGGTGACACGTATGCGTTTACAGATTATCTGTCGCGTATCAGCCCCGCGTGGCGAAGCCAGGTCGGTACCTCGACCGCGGTCAGCTTCCCGACGGGAGTTGGCGGCAAGGGCAACGCCGGCGTGACTGCGATCGTCTCCTCGACGAGCGGTGCGATCGCCTACATCTCGGCCTCGTACATCATCGCGCATCAGCTCCCGGCAGCTGCCCTGCAGAACGCCGCGGGGAAGTACGAGTTCCCCAACCTGGCGCCGATCGAGGCGGCGGCGAAGGTCGTCAAGCACGTTCCGGCGAACAACGAACTACACATCGTGAATCCGCCGAAGAGCGCGAAGAAGGCCTACCCGCTCTCCACGTTCACATACGCCATCATTCCCAGGACGTCCAGCCAGAAGGGGGCGCTCGCGAGCTGGGTCTACTATGCGATGACGCTCGGTCAGAGTTTCGGAGCGTCGCTCGACTTCGCTCCGATCCCGAAGGTCGTTCTCAACGCCGGTGTCAAGTCGGTGAAGGAACTCCAACAGAAATAACGGCAAAGCAGCAAGCCACGCGCTTGGGGGCCGGTGCAGCGGAAGCGACGCTGCACCGGCCTTTCTTTTCTCAGCGTTTCGTCAGCGCCGGCGCTTGAGGGTGATCCCCTCCAGCACGTGGGCGACCGTCTCGCACGCGTCCACGGCCGCCTCGAGCGACTCGAAGATGTCCTTCCAGCGGATCACCACCATCGGATCGATGCCTCCCGCGAACAGCGAGGCGACGCCGTCGCGCTGCAGGCGGTCCCCCTCGTTCTCGAGGCGATGTATCTCCACGAGGTGCGGCGCCAGCTCGGTGCCCGTGCGCAGGCAGCGCAGCGCCTGCGCGATCTGCTCGCCGGCGCCGACGAGCACCCCCGTGAAGTCGACGGCCTGCTCCATCGGCGCCTCCACGCCGTAGAGCCCGAGCTGGGCGGCGGCCTGCTCGGAGTGGTCGACGATGTCGTCGAGTGCGGTCGCCAGCGCGTAGCCGTCGCCGGCGTCGAAGGGCGCCCTGACCCGCCCGCGCGCGGCCAGCCGGTGGATGATGTCGTGGGTGATGCGGTCGCCTTCCTGCTCACACACCTTCAGATCCCGGGCCAGCGTCGCGTGCTCGGGATAGTCGACGAGCAGATCGCGCAGCAGCAAGCCACACCGCTGCACGTTGCGCCCGGCCTCCTCGACCAGGGCCATCAGGTCGGCGTCGTGGCCGCGGCGGGCAAAGTTCATCGGGCGAGGATATTGCGCCGATCCGCCCAGGTCAGCCTCTTCACGATTTTTTTACGACCCGATTACGGATTTGCAACGTCCGCGGACTCCGCAGGGTCGATGCTTGAGTTCGTGGCAAGCGTCCCCGACAGCCCGAGCACCCTGTATGCAGGCGAATTGGAGATCCGGGTCGGCGAGGGACTCGTGCTCGCAGCCGGCCACGCGCTGACGCTGTCCGTGCGGGAGTTCGAGCTGCTCGTGGCGATGGCAAGGAGACCGGGCGCGGTCATCACCCGCGACGAGCTCTACGACAGCGTGTGGGGCGGTGAGCTGCGGGCGGGCGACCGCTCGGTCGACGTGTACGTGAGCAAACTCCGCGGCAAGCTCGAATCGGCGATGCCCGACCACAGGTTCATCCACACCCACCCCGGATTCGGCTACCGGTTCCAGCCCCAGCCGGCGACTGCAACCGGGCGGCTGTCCGCCGGCACCCAGCGGGCGGCCCCGGCATCAAGCGCCGACGCTGACGCGAGCCCGCTTTCACGAGATCTTTACATCGGCACGCCTGGTGCTTAACAGACTGCACTCGCACCAGCGCATCGGACGGCGCTCGCGAGCCCCGCGAGTCATCAACAGCTAATCGAGTCAGAGGAGACGCAGTGATCAAGAACAAGTTTGGCGCCCTCGCGGGCGTTGCGGTGCTCACGCTCGGCCTCGCCGCGTGCGGCAGCAGCTCCAAATCGTCCAGCAGCAGCTCGAGCGGCAGCTCCGCGACGATCTCCGGAGCCGGCTCGACGTTCGCCGCACCGGTCTATGAGCAATGGGCCTCTTCGCTGTCCCCGCTGACCGTCAACTACCAGGCGGTCGGCTCTGGTGCCGGTATCACCGCTCTGGAGACGAAGACCGTCGACTTCGGCGCCAGTGACCCGCCGCTCAAGCCGGCGGATGAAGCGGCGATCGCCAAGAACGGGAGCCCCGCGGTGCAGATCCCGATGTTCCTCGGCGCGATCACCGTCTCCTACAACCTGCCCGGCGTGAAGACCGGCCTGAAGATGGACGGCACGACCATCGCCAACATCTTCCTCGGCAAGATCAAGACGCTGGAACGACGCCGAAATCAAGGCGCTGAACCCCGGGGTCACGCTGCCGAGCACGGCAATCACCGTCATCCACCGCTCGGACTCTTCGGGCACGACCTCCGGCTTCACCGGATTCCTGGCCGCGGTCGACCCGGAATGGAAGAGCAAGGTCGGCTCGGGCAAGGACGTGCAGTGGCCCACCGGCACGGGCGCGAAGGGCAACGCCGGAGTGGCCGGCGCGATTCAGCAGACGGTCGGGGCCGTCGGCTACGTCGAGCAGGCCTACGCGCTGCAGCACAACTTCACCTACGCCTCCGTCAAGAACAAAGCGGGGAACTACGTCGCGCCAACGCTGGAATCGACCACGGCCGCGGCCTCGGGCATCGTCGTGCCTACCAGTCTCGGCTTTGCGATCGTCAACCCGGCAGGCGCCCAGGCGTACCCGCTGACGTCGCAGACGTTCATCGTGGTCAACAAGGACATCTGCAAGGCGGGCCTGCCCGGCGGCGAAGCCGCGGCCAAGGGCGTGGGGAAGTTCATCGAATACGGGCTGGGGCCGGGACAGTCGGTGCTGGCCCAGGCCGACTACGCGGCGCTGCCCGCCTCGATTCTTGAAAAGTCGAAGGCCGCGGCGGCCGGCCTGGAATGCAACGGATCGCCGCTGAGCGGCTGATTTCAGCGCACCGGCCTCCGATCGGATAGACAAGGGGCCGTGGACGCAGTGCCGATTCCAGGCGGTGAGCGCTCGATACTCGAGCGCTCACCGCTGACGCGCCTGCCCGACAGGGTTCTGAAGTACGGCCTGACGGTGCTGGCGGCGCTGATCTTGGCGCTGATCGTCTACTTCTTCATCGCTCTGGCCGGCGAAGCCCGGCCGGCGTTCGAAAAGGAAGGCATCTTCGGGTTCATCTTCGGCAACGACTGGAACGTCAGCGCCGAACAGTTCGGCGCCCTGCCGCTGCTCGTGGGGACGCTCATCACGTCGACCATCGCGCTGCTCATCGGAGTCCCCGTGGCGGTCGCCACCGCCATATACGCAACCGAGCTGTGCCCGCTGCGTCTGCGCGCGCCGCTCACGGCGCTTGTCGAGCTGCTGGCCGCCGTGCCCTCGGTCGTGTACGGGCTGTGGGGGATCTTCTTCCTCGCCCCCAAGCTCGAACCGGCCGAGCAGTGGGTGGCCGACCGTCTGTCGTTCGTTCCGTTCATCGGCGGAGGCACCGTCACGATCCCCAACTACTTCATCGCCGGGCTGGTGCTCGCGATCATGATCCTGCCGATCGTCAGCGCGATCAGCAGAGAGGTGATGGCGACCGTCCCCGGCGACCAGAAGGAGGCGGCACTGGCGCTCGGCGCCACCCGCTGGGAGATGATTCGAACGGCCGTTCTGCCGTACTGCCGCTCGGGTATCGTCGGCGGCGCCATGCTCGGCCTGGGGCGAGCGATCGGTGAGGCGATCGCGGTGACGATCCTGATCGGCGACGCCCCGCAGCTGGGCCATCAGCTGTTCGGACAGGGCTACAGCCTCGCCGCGGTCATCGCCAACGAGTTCGGGGAGGCCCAGGGGCTGCACCGCTCGGCGCTCTTCGCCGCGGGACTCGTCCTGTTCGTGCTCACGCTGCTGGTCAACGGCGCGGCGCGCCTGCTCGTGCTCAGAGCCTCACGCCCCACCCAGGCACAGGCGAACGGAAAAGGCGAGGTCTCCGACGGGGCGCAGCTGACGGCCGAGGCGGCGGCGGGCGCATGAGCACGCCCGCGACTCCGGACCAGCTCGGGCGCTTCGCGGTAAGCCCGGCGCGCAGGCGCAAGGACAGGCTCGCGCGCGGGACGATCCTCGCAGCCACCGTGCTCGCGCTGATCCCGCTGGGACTGATCATCTACTACCTGCTGCGCAAGGGCCTCAGCTCCTGGAGCCTCGACTTCTTCACGACCGACCCGACCGGCAACACGTTCTTCAAGAGCTCGAGCATCGGCGGAATCAAGAGCGCGATCCTCGGCACGATCGAGATCGTCGCGCTGGCCTCGCTGATCTCGATCCCGACCGGAATCGCAATCGCGGTGTGGTTGGTCGAGTACGGCAAGAACAGCCGGTTCGCAGCGATGGTGCGCTTCTTCGTGGACGTGCTCACGGGCGTCCCCTCGATCATGTTCGGCCTGTTCATCTTCATCGTGCTGATCGTCGGCACCGGCAGCTCCTACGCCGGCCTACAAGGGATCGCTCGCGCTGTCGCTGTTGATGCTTCCCATCGTGATCCGCTCGGCGGAGGTGATCCTGCTGCTCATCCCAGGCGCGTTGCGCGAGTCGGCGCTCGCCCTGGGGGCGCCGCGCTGGCGGGTGATCTTCAGCATCGTCCTGCCCACCGCGCTGCCGGGCATGGTCACGGGCATGCTGCTCGCGATCGCCCGCGCGGCCGGGGAGACGGCTCCGCTGCTGTTCACCGCGGCGGCCACGAACAAGACCAACTTCCACCTGGGCCAGTTCATGAACTCGCTGCCTGTGCAAATCTACAATGACGTCACATCCCCGACCGCGGCCGTGGTAGACCGTGCGTGGGGAGCTGCACTGACCCTCGTCGTCATGATCCTCCTACTCAACCTCATCGCGCGTGTCATCTCCCGAAGGAGTCGCCTTGCATGACATCCGACGGACCGACCTCAGAGACGGTTGACGTGGAGCCCGACGAGCTGCGTGAGCCGGACGGTGCGGGCTCTGCCCCGGCGCCGCCTGTGAGCTCGCAGGGCGAGGACTCCCCGCAGACCGGGCTGATAACCGACTCGACCAGAGACGTCACGCCGGCGGTCGACGCCAAGCCCGGGTTCAGCGTCAGGCTCGAGAAACTGCGCGCGTTCTACGGAGATGCGGAGCAGGTCAAGGGCATCGACCTGGACTTCCGCGCCAACGAGGTGACCGCAATCATCGGGCCATCCGGCTGCGGCAAGTCGACGATGGTGCGGTGCATCAACCGCATGCACGAGGAGATCCCCGGCGCGCGCGCCGAGGGCAGGGTGCTGCTCGACGGTCTCGATGTCTACGACCCCTCCGTGGACGTGGTCGCGGTGCGGCGCGCGATCGGCATGGTCTTCCAGAAGCCGAACCCCTTCCCGACGATGTCCATCTTCGACAACGTGGCCGCCGGCCTGCGACTCAGCTCGCGCGGACGTGGCGATCTGCGCCCCAAGGTCGAGACGGCGCTGCGCAGCGCCGGGCTGTGGGATGAGGTCTCAGATCGCCTGACAGAGCCCGGGGCCGGCCTGTCGGGGGGTCAGCAGCAGCGGCTGTGCATCGCGCGCTCGCTCGCCGTCGACCCCGAGGTGATCCTGATGGACGAGCCCTGCTCGGCGCTTGACCCGATCGCCACGCTCAAGATCGAGGAGCTGATAGATCAGCTGAAGCAGCGGGTGACGATCGTGATCGTCACGCACAACATGCAGCAGGCCGCGCGCGTGGCCGACCGCACGGCGTTCATGCTCGGCGGGGAGCTCGTCGAGGTCGGCGCGACGCAGGAGATGTTCACCAAACCGGGCGATACGCGAACCGAGGAATATGTCACCGGCAAGTTCGGCTAGTGCCGAGGGCGGGGAACTGCGGCCCGCGGCGATGGTTCCCCCCGCCGGCGAGGGGACGACCACCGATGGTGTCAGCCAGGGACGGGCGCACTTTCAACGGCAGCTGCAAGATCTGGAAGCCCATGCCCTGGGGGGTCTTAATCTGATAATCGAGCAGCTCGACCGGGTGCTGGAGGCGCTCAAGCACCAGGACGTCGAGCTCGCGCAGATGGTGATCGCCGACGACGACCGCGTCGACGGCCGCTACCTGGAGGTCCACCAGGGGATCCTCTCGCTGCTCGCGCTGCAGGCGCCGGTAGCGGGGGACCTGCGCCTGGTCGCGGCTCTGCTGCACATGATCAAGCACATCGAGCGGATGGGCGACCAGTGCGTGAACATCGCCAAGCTGATCCCCCTCTCCGGGCACGAGCCACCGGTCCGCCAGGAGATGCTCGAGGCGCTGGCGAGGATGGGCGCGCACGCGCGCTCCGAGGTCGTCGCAGTCAAAGGCGGCCTTCGCCGGCCGCGACGTAGGCCTCGCCGAGGACCTCGTCCGCCAGGACCGCGAGATCAACCGCCTCAACCGCGAGATCTTCAACATGGCGATCGATTTCGGCGACGATCCGGATACGCGCGAGTGGGCGATGCACATGATCCTCGTCGCCCGCGCGCTGGAGCGGATCGGCGACAACGCCGTGGACATCGGCGAGCAGGTGGCGTTCGTGGTGACCGGCCTGTTCCGGGAGTTCTCGGATTCCTCACATCCACTGGGCACACGGCCCGACTCGGCGCCCTCCTGAGCGGTTCGGCCGTCCACGTAGAGGGTTGTGGGCCTGTAATCATCGTGTGACCATTTGCGGCGGATCGTACGTACCTCCTCCCCGTGTCATAGACTTCGCGGCGATGACGGAGGACATCCGCGCCAGGGACGATGCGCCACCGTCGAGCCAGGCGGGCGCGAACGGGGCATTACGGATCGCCGTGCTGGACCGCGACAGCGGGTTCATCCAGGTTCTGAGCAAGCGCTTAGACCGCCTCGACTGGGAGCACCGAGTGCTCGCCAGCCCCGTTCCAACCGACGCCGTCGTGTCGATGCGCCTGAGCGCTCTAGTCGTCGATCTGGCCGTGCTGGGACCGCAAGCGTGGGCCTGGCTCGAGCGACTGTGCGGCGCCCTGCCCGAGCTGGGCATCGTCGTCTGCACCGGGCCGTCCACCGTGGCACAGCGCGTGCGGGGGCTGCGTCTCGGCGCCGACGACTGGATCACCAAGCCCTGTCATCCGGAGGAGGTCATCGCCCGCGTGCAGAGCGTCGTGCGCCGCCGCCGCCGCACCATGGACAGAGCTGCAACCAAGCCGCTCACCGCCGGTGAGGTCGAAATCCGCTCCGATCGCTTCCAGGCGTTCGTCGGCAGTCACAGCATCGACCTGACCAGGCGCGAGTTCGAGCTGATCGAGCTCCTCGCCGCCGCCGGCGGGCGCGTGCTGGAGCGCGAGGACATCTACTCGAGCCTGTGGGGCTATGCGATGGTGCGGGGCGACCGCTCGGTCGACGTGTTCGTTCGCAAGCTTCGCCAGAAGCTGGAGAAGGCCTCGCCGAAGTGGCGCTACATCCACACCCACTTCGGCATCGGCTACCGCTTCGCCGCCGAGCCGATCGAGGTTGACGTGCCCTCCTCAGTTCCCGCTGCCTGGGATCCCCGCGATCAGGGCAAGCTCGCGGGGGCGCATGAGGACCACGAGCTCACCGCCGACACCCTCTAGACGCACGATCGCAAGACCGCCCTTCTTGAGATCCACGCGGGCGCCCGTGATCTCGCCGATCACGTTGGACAGGTCGGGCTCGTGGCCCACGAGCAGCAGGCGCCCATCAGCGCCCAATCCTGCCAGCTCGGCGAGCGCCACCGAAGCGTCGTAGCCACCGGCCAGCGGCGGGTGCGCGAGCAACCGCTCGCGCTGAGCCGCGTCCCACTGCTCGGCGGCCAGCTCCGCCGTCTGGCGCGCGCGCGCCTTGGGGCTGAACAGGACGGCGTCGAAGGCAGCGTCGAGTCGCGCGAGCGCGACTCCCGCGGCGCGTGCCTGGGCCTCCCCCCGCACGGTCAGTCTGCGCTCGGCGTCCGAGCGCGTGCCGTGAGGCTCGGCCTCGGCGTGACGTAGTAGCCAGAGCTGACGAGCCATTGCCTCTTGCGGCAGCCTACCGATGAACAGGAGCTTCCGCCACCCTTTGACGCAGGCGCGCTTGCAGGATCCCTGCTGGAACGGACTCCGGGGTGTTAGCTTGAGAAGGCATGAGCAGTGATCGCGAGTACTCCAGCGTCGACGGATCGCACCTCAGCCAAGATCGGCTGCTTCACGATCCATCGCTCTACCTGAACCGGGAGCTCTCCTGGCTTGACTTCAACGAGCGCGTACTGCAGCTGGCCGAGGACGAGAGCGTGCCGCTGCTCGAGCGCGTCAAGTTCTGCGCCATCTTCACGACCAACCTCGACGAGTTCTACATGGTGCGGGTGGCCGGCCTGCGCGACCAGATCGACGCCGGCGTCGAGAACCCCAGCCAGGATGGCCGCACGCCCTCCCAGACGACCGCGCTGATCCGCGAGCGCGTGCTCGAACTCGGACGGCGGCTGACCGACTGCTTCGAAGGACGGCTGCGACCGGCGCTGGCCGACCACGACATCCACGTGGTCGGCGTGCGCGAGCTCGATGAGGACCGGCGCGCGGAGCTGGCCAAGCACTTCCAGAAGACCATCTTCCCGGCGCTGACCCCGCTGGCGGTGGCACCGGGACGACCGTTCCCCTACATCTCCAACCTGTCGCTCAGCCTGGCGGTGCTGGTCCGCGATCCGGTCACCGACCAGACGGTGTTCGCGCGGGTGAAGGTCCCCACCGAGATCCTGCCCCGCTTCGTGACGCTCTCGCAGCCCGCGCCGGCGCCGGTGCTGGTGGTGCCGCTCGAGGACGTGATCGCTCACCACCTGGACGCCCTGTTCCCGGGAATGGAAATCGCCGACTACGACGTCTTCCGGGTCACCCGCGATGCGGACCTCGAGGTATCCGATGACGCCGCCGACCTGCTGCAGGCGGTCGAGGATGAGCTGCGCCGCCGGCGCTTCGGCGAGATCGTGCGCGTCGAGGTGGGCGCGCACTGCTCCGAGCGCCTGCGCGAGGAGCTGGCCGGTCTCCTGGGCGTTCAGGACGACGAGGTCTTCCCCGTCGAGGGCCTGCTCGACATGGGCGCGCTGTGGCAGCTCGTGAAACTCCCGGGTCACGCCGAGCTGCGCGAAGAGCCGCTCGTGGGGATCACCCATCCGCGGCTGCTGCGCCACGAGGGCAAGCGGGCAGACGTGCTCGGCGCGATGCGCGAAGGCGATCTGCTCGTGCATCACCCCTACGTCTCGTTCGCCACCTCGGTCGAGCGCTTCGTCGAGCAGGCGGTGGCCGATCCGAACGTGCTGGCGATCAAGCAGACGGTCTACCGCACGAGCGACGACTCGCCGCTCGTTCCGGCCCTGATCGACGCCACGGAAAGGGGAAAGCAGGCCGTGGCCCTGGTCGAGCTGAAGGCCCGCTTTGACGAGCGCATGAACATCCACTGGGCCAAGGCGATGGAGGAGGCCGGCGTGCACGTCGTCTACGGGCAGCCCGCGCTGAAGACCCACGCCAAGTGCGTGCTGGTCGTGCGCCGTGAGGGTGACGGCGTGCGCAACTACGTGCACATCGGGACCGGCAACTACCACTCCGCCACGGCGCGGTTGTACACGGACTTCGGCCTGTTCACCACCGACGAGCAGATCGGCGCCGACGTGGCCGACATGTTCAACTACCTGACCGGGTACGGCCGTCCGCTGCACTATCGCAAGGTCCTGATGGCGCCGAATCACCTGCGCGACGGCATCATCGCCCAGATCGAGCAGACGATCGCCGCCCACTCCGAAGGGCTCACCGGCCGCGATCTCGATGAAGATGAACTCGCTCGTGGACGGGCGTTGCATCCGCGCGCTGTATGAGGCCTCGCAGGCGGGCGTGCGGGTGGATCTGAACGTCCGCGGCATCTGCTGTTTGAGACCCGGTGTTCCGGGAGTCTCGGAGAACATCCGGGTGGTCTCGATCGTGGGACGGCTGCTCGAGCACTCCCGCGTCTATGCGTTCGAACGGGGCGGCGAGCACACGATCTACATCGCCTCGGCCGACCTGATGCCGCGAAACCTCGACCACCGGGTCGAGCTGGCGGCGCCCATCCAGTCGGCGGAGCTGCGCGCCGAGCTGCTCGACACGCTGGAACGCGCCTTCGCCGACAACCAGAGCTCCTGGGAGCTCGACAGCGACGGGATCTGGCACCGGCGCTCACCGCGGCCGGGTGAGCGGCCGCGCAGCCTCCAGCTGGAGCTGGCGGAGCTCTATGCCGGGCGCGGTGAGGAGCGGGGAAGCGGAGACCGCGAAGCCGCCAGCGGCGCTGCTCACCCAGGAGCGGCGGTGGGCAGAGCCTCCAGCGCGGACTTGAGCTCGTCGACCGACTGGTAGTCCAGGCCGAGGCGATGGTCGTGGCGGTGGCGGACGATCCCCTCCTCGTCGATCACGATCACGGCACGCTTGGTCCCCAGGCGTGAGGAGAAGGCGCTGTAGGCGCGGGCAACCTCGTTGTCGACATCTGCCAGCAGCGGGACGTTGAGACCGTGCTTTGCGACGAACCCCTCGTGCGATGCCAGGTCCTGTGAGGAGATGCCCACGACCGTGGCGTCCAGTGCGGCGAAGTCATCGGCCCGGTCACGGTAGGAGCAGAACTGTTTGGTGCAGACCATCGTGTTATCGCCCGGGTAGAACAGCAGCACCACCCGCTCGCCACGATGCTCGGAGAGCCGAAACGTGCCGTCCGTGCCCGGAAGCTCGAAATCCGGGGCCTCTTCGCCCACCTCTGGGGTTCTGGCCATGCCTCGCATCTCCCTGTTCGCGTGAACCCGCCTGGGCGCCCAGCATAACGGCGTGGGCGATAATTGATGGCTGTGAGCACCCGTGGCCTTGACAGCGAGCCGCCCGGCGGCGGCAGGTTCGACGAGCACGGCGACGCGACCCGCCGCACGAGGCTCGCCAACGAGCGCACCTACCTGGCGTGGTGGCGCACCGGGCTCGCCGCCTTCGCCGTCAGCCTCGGCGCCGGACGGCTCGTGCCCGCCATCGCCGGCGGCCCGCAGGCGCTGTACAGCCTCGTCGGGGTGCTATTCGCGGTGCTCGGCCTGCTGCTGATCGCCTACGGTCGCCAGCGCGGACGCGAGGTCGACGAGGCGATCTCCGAGGGCAACTACCGGCGCGCAGATGAGCGCCTGCTGACCATCGCCGCACTGCTGGCGGGCGCCGGCGGCTTGCTGCTGATCACCCTCATCCTGATCGGACGTTGAAGCGGTCGTGTGATGGATGACTCGCTCGCCGGCCAGCTGCTGCTCGCCTCCCCGGCGCTGGATGACCCCAACTTCCGGCGCACGGTGGTGCTGATCGGCGTGCACAGCGAGGAGGGCGCCATGGGCGTGGTGCTCAACCGTCCCTCGGAGGTGACCGTGGGCGAAGCGGTACCCCAGCTGGAGCAGGCGGTCGCCGAGCGGGAGCCCGTCTACGTGGGAGGCCCCGTCCAGCCGACGTCGATCGTGTTCCTGGCCGAGTTCCTGGACCCCTCGCCGGCGGGGCTCCTGGTGCTTGGGCGGATCGGCTTCCCGGCGCCTGATGCGGACATCGACGAGCTGACGGACGCGACCGCGCGCGCTCGCGTGTTCGCCGGCTACGCCGGCTGGGGCGAGGGACAGCTCGACGCCGAGGTCGACCACGGCGACTGGATCGCACAGACCGCCCTGCCCGAGGACGTGTTCACGGACGTGCCGTCAGAGCTGTGGAGCTCGGTCCTCACGCGCAAGGGCGGCGGCTATGCCCTGCTCGCGCGCATGCCCATCGACCCCAGCGTCAACTGATCATCTGCTGCATCCAGAGCACCAACCGATGCTTCGTATGCTCTGATAATGCTCAAGCTCGCCCACTGGTCGACCACCCACCGCAAGTACGTCGTCCTCGGCTGGATCCTGGTGCTGATCGGCATCAACGTTCTCGCACAGTCGGCCGGGACCTCCTACTCCAACAACTTCACCCTCCCCAAATCCGACACGCAGCGGGCGGCCGATCTGTTGCAGAAGAGCTTCCCGGCGCAGGCCGGTGACCGGGACACGATCGTCTTCCGGGTTGCGAACGGCAGCGTGATGGACCCGGCCGTCCGCGCGAAGATGAGCGCGACGTTCGCCCAAGTCGCCAAGCTGCCCCACGTCACGGCCGTGATCAGCCCCTACGCTGCCGCCTCCGCGGGCAAGGCGATATCCGCCGACGGCAAGATCGCGTTCGCGACGGTGGTATTCGACGAGAAGGCCAACGAACTGCCCGTGAGCGCCACCGAACGCGTGGTCGATGTCGCCCGCGCGGCCGGGCACCCGGGCCTGCAGGTCGAGCTGGGCGGGTTCGCGATCGAGGCGACCGAGCAGGCGGGCTTCGGCCTGTCCACGGCCGTCGGCCTGCTCGCGGCGATCGTCGTGCTTCTGCTGACGTTCGGCTCGCTGACGGCGATGGGCCTGCCGATCGTGACCGCGCTGTTCGGCCTCGGCACCGGCCTCGGCGTGATCGCCCTGTTCACGCACGTCGTCGACACGCCCAACTTCTCCTCCGAGCTCGCGGCGATGATCGGGCTGGGCGTCGGGATCGACTACTCGCTGTTCATCCTCACCCGCTTCCGCGAGGCCTACGCCACGCCCGGACCGACGTTCGGCCAAGTGCGCGAGTCGGTCGTGCAGTCGATGGACACCGCCGGGCGGGCCGTCCTGTTCGCCGGGTGCACGGTCGTGATCGCGCTGCTCGGGATGATGCTGCTGGGCGTGGACTTCCTCTACGGGGTGGCGATCTCCGCGTCGATCGGCGTGCTGCTCGTGATGGTCGCCTCGCTGACGCTTCTGCCGGCGCTGCTCACCCTTGCCGGCCACCGCGTCGCACGGCCCAGCCGGCGCGCGCGCAGACGCGCACAGCGGGCAGTCGCCGGCGCGGCAACAGCCGGGCCGGAGGCCGTGACCGGGCCGGCTGCGAATGGCGCATCCGCACCGGTGGGCGGGACGGCACCCGCGGGCGGGCGCGGCCCCGGCGGGCGGAGCCCCCGCGGGCATGGTGGCGACCGGCGGCGGCGGATGGCTGCGCTGGAGCGAGTTCGTGCAGCGCCGTCCGTGGCCGATCGCGGTCGCAGCGGCACTGACCATGCTCGTGATCGCAGCTCCGGCGACAGCTCTGCGGCTCGGCTCGAGCGATGCCGCGAACGACCCCGCGAGCCAAACCACCCATCGCGCGTATGAGCTGCTCGCGCAGGGATTCGGCGCAGGCTTCAACGGGCCGCTGCTCGTCGTGGCGAAGGTCCCCGGGCAGGAATCGGCCGGCACGAGCGTCGAGACTCTGCGCGCGGCTGTCGCCGCGACGCCGGGCGTCGCCGCGGTGGCACCGGCGAAGGTCAATCCGGCCGGGAATGTGGCGACGATCACCGTCTACCCGCACTCCTCGCCGCAGGCGTATGCGACCACGCAGCTCGTCACGCACCTGCGCCACGAGCTGATTCCACCGATCGCCAAGCGGACCGGCATGAGCGTCTACGTCGGCGGCGTGACGGCCGGCGCCGTCGACTTCGCGACCACGCTCGGCCACAAGCTGCCGCTGTTCATCGGCGTGGTCGTGCTCCTCAGCGCGCTGCTGCTGATGCTCGTCTTCCGCTCGCTCGTGATCCCGCTGCAGGCAGCCGTGATGAACCTGCTCAGCATCGGCGCAGCGCTGGGCGTGATCGTCGTCATCTTCCAGTGGGGCTGGCTCGGGGGCCTGATCGGCGTCGGCGCGGGGCCGATCGAGTCGTTCATCCCCGTGATGCTCTTCGCGATCGTGTTCGGCCTGTCGATGGACTACGAGGTGTTCCTGATCTCGCGCATGCACGAGCGCTGGACGCAGACGGGCGATCACCCCCGCGCCGTGCGCGAGGGCCTCGCGCTCACCGGACGCGTGGTGACGGCGGCGGCCGCGATCATGGTGTGCGTGTTCCTGTCGTTCATGCTCGGCGAAGACCGCGTGATCAAGGAGTTCGGCCTCAGCCTGGCCAGCGCCGTGTTCCTCGACGCACTGGTGATCCGCTGCCTGCTGCTGCCCGCCGTGCTCGCCATCGTCGGAAGCGTCACCTGGCAGATCCCGGGATGGCTCGACCGGCTGCTGCCGCGGCTGAACATCGAGGGCACGGTCCTGCCCGCAGCCCCGGCCGGGGAGGATGGGCGATCGCCGCACGCGCCGCCCGGCGGACCCGGGGTACCGCTTCCCGGCATGACACCCAAGGGAGCGGAGGGCTGAGCTCACCACTCCGGCGGTGGGCGCCCGGCGCCCTACCGCTATGCGCCGCCGCGGCGATGGCGCTTTCAGGCGCATGGCCGGCGAACGCATCCGCACAGAGACGCCACCCCCGGCTCGCCGGCGCCGAGCTCGGTCGTGCTGGCGTTCCTGCCGGCCGGCGCTCACGCTCCCCCGTTCGAGTCTCTGCTCGCCGCCGAGAACGGTCTGTCCGTGGGGATCATGTCCGCCACGCAGGGCTCCCACTCGACCGAGCAGCTCCTGCTCGACATAACCCAGGGGGCGAGGATCGCCTCCTCCGCGTACGCGACCGCGCACCCGCCCGCGCTGTCGCTGAGGACAGTCGGCGCAGGCGCGGTGGTGACGGGCTGGCAGGCGGCGCGCAGGCGCGCCGAAGATGCCCCCCAGCTGCTGCGCCCGGGCCTCTTGGCCTCCCGGATCCCGGGTGGCGGCGCATACGCCGGCATCGCGGGAGTGGATGACCTCGACGGCGTCGCGGCGGCCGACCGGGACGGACACCTCGCGAGGGTCTCACTGGGCACGTCGCAGACGCTGCTGGCGCGGGCAGCGGCGCTCGGCCGCGACAGGCGCCTGATCGTCGTCGACCTGCCCGCGGGGGTGCAGGGCTATCGCGATCTGCACACGCTGAGCGCCCGGCGAGCTCCGGGAGAGCTCCTGATCGTGGTGCAGCGCGCCGCGCGCGCATCCGGAAAAGAACTGCTGTGGGTGGCCGCCGGCGGACTGCGCGGCGGTGGCGGCAGAGAGCTGAGCTCCGACACGACGAACCAGCGCGGGCTGATCGCCGCCGTCGACCTCGCCCCCACGATCCTCGACCATCTCGCCCTGACGCCGGTCCCGGCCGACATGCGGGGGGATCCGATCCGTGCCGAAGGCTCCCTTCACTCGAGCAGCCTGCGCGGTCTCGAGCGCCGCCTGCATGTGATCGGCGGCCGGCGCCTCACCGCACTGGCATGCCTGCTGCTCGCATGGGCGCTCCTGCTGCTGGGATCGGCCGGCTCGGCGCCCGCCCGGGCGTGGGCGATGCGCGTTGGCGCGCTGGGGGTGCTGTGGCTGCCGGTGGCCGTGCTGATCGGAGCCGCGCTGGAGCCGAGCGCCGCACTCGAGTACGCGGTGATCGTGCTCGCCTGCCTGTTGCTCGGCGCGCTCGCCGACAGGCTGCTCGCGTGGCCCCGCGCCCCGCTCGCCCCGGCGATCGTGGCGATCGTGGCGATCGTGGTGGACGCGTTCGCGCACACGCAGCTGTTGGTGCGCTCCCTGCTCGGCCCCAACCCGATTCTCGGCGCCCGCTTCTACGGAATCGGCAACGAGCTGAAGTCGGGCCTCGCCGTGCTCGCGCTCGCGGCGGTCGCCGCCGCCCTCTACCCGACGGGGCCCGACGATGCCACGCGGGCGCGGGGACGGCGCCGCGCCGCGATCGCGATGGCGGGCGTGGGAGTGCTGCTCGCGGTGGTCGAGGGATCCGCCCGAATCGGCGCCGGCGTCGGCGGCGTGATCCTGGTCAGCGCGGCCTTCGCCGTCGCGACCGTGATGCTCCTTGAAGGTGCCGTCACCCGCAGGCGTGCCCTGATCGTGCTCCTCGCCCCCATCGCAGGCCTCGTGGCGCTCGCGCTGCTGGACCTCGCCACCGCACACGGGTCGGGCCACTACGCGGGCAGCATCCTGCATGCACGCTCCGCGGGCGACCTGCGTGACGTGATCGTCCGTCGCTACAGAGCGGCGTGGAACGAGCTGCACAACCACGCGATGCCGCTTGCCACGGCTCTCGCGCTGCTCTGCTCAGCGCTCGGGCTGCGCCGGCGCGAGCGCCTGCTCGCCCCCGTCGCGCAGGATCCCGTCTGGCAGGCCGCCTTCGCCGGCGGGCTGACCGCGGGCGTGGTCGGAGCGCTCGTGGAGGACTCGGGCCCCGTGCTGCTCGTCATCGCCGTGTTCGCCCTCGGCTGCCTGGCCACCTACCTGTGGGGCCGGCCGGCGACTGTGACCGCACGCTCCTAGCCAAGGGCGTGGTCCGAGGCGCCCCTCAGGCGTCGCGGCAATCGCGGCAGGCGCCGTGCAGGACGATCTCGTGCTCGGACACGGCCAGCGGCACGCTCTTGCTGAGCCGGTCGATCTCGCGCTCGAGGCCGGCGTCGGAGAACGGCATCACCAGCCCGCACTCGTCGCACACGAGGTGGTGGTGGTGCTCCTCGCGCTCGCACACGCGCTCGTAGCGGACCATCGCCTGGCCGGTCTCCACGCGCTGGACGAGCCGCAGCCGCTCGAGCTCGTCCAGGATCCTGTACACGCTCGCCCTGCTCACGCGCCTGCCGTTGCCGCGACCGGCGAGCGCATCCTCGATCTCGAGCGCCGTCAGCGCGCACGTCTGGTCATCCAGCAGCTCCAACACCGCGCGCCGCGCCCCGCCGCGCTTGTGCCCGGCGGCGGCGAGCGTCGCCTCGGCGCTCTCGGTCCAGCTGTGGGTGGAGGCGTCCGTGCTCATGACGCGCGCGAACGATGGTTGGCTTTTGATGTGGCGATGGTAAGAGCGTAGAAGGCCACCGCCACAAGGATCACAGCGCTGCCCGGCGGGAGAGGAGCGATCCAGTAGCTCAGCGCCAGCCCGATCCAGGTTGACAGCAGCGCGATCAGCATCGCCAGCGCCATCCCGCGGTAGGGGTTCGCGGTGAGCCGGTGCGCCGCGCCCGCCGGCGCCGCGAGCAGGCCGAGCAACAGCAGCGCCCCGACCGCCTGCGTCGCCGCGGCCGCGTCCAGCCCGAGCAGCACGAGGAAGGCGAAGCCCAGCGCCCGTACGGGCACCCTCACGGCCGCGGCCGCCGGCGCGTCGATCGACGCGAACAGCAGCGGCCGGGAGATCGTCAGGAGCGCGAGGACGGTTCCCGCCGCGATCAGCGCCGCCAGCCGGGCTTCGCCGGCCGTCAGCCCGAAGATCGAGCCGAACAGCGTGCGTGCGGCGATCGTGCCGTTGGCGGCGCTCGCGCCCGTGTTGAAGAGATCCAGGAAGAAGACCCCCAGCCCGAGCGTCCACACGAACACGATCCCGATCGTCACGTCGTCCGCGCGCGCACGTTCGCCCAGGATGCCGAGCAAGAGCGCCACGAGGACGGTCGCGGCGAACAGGCCGGCACGCAGGTCAAGGCCGGCCGCTGCAGCAGCCAGCGCCCCGGTGAACGCCACGTGGCTGAGCGCGTCCCCCGCGAAGACCTGACTGCGCAACACCACGAACCAGCCGATCAGGCCGCTCGCGAGAGCGATGCACGAGCCGGCGAGCAGCGCATTGCCGAGGAATCCCGCGAACGGCATCAGCGGCGGGGAAGGCTTCGGGCCGCGCGCGCCATCGTGAACAGCACGATCGCGACCGTCGTCGCGAAGAAGCCCGGCGAGTAGTTTGTGAAGTAGGACAGACCGAGGCCCAGCCAGGCGATCAGCAGCCCGATCACCACGCTCAACGCAAGGCTCATGCCGATTCGCGGTGTGAGTTCGCGCGCGATCCCCGCGGGCGCGACCAGCAGCGCGAACACGAGCAGGACGCCCGTCAGCTGTGCCGTGGCCGCGACTGCGAGCCCGAGCACGAGCAGGAAGGCCACGGCGAGCGATCGCACGGGCACCCGGCTGGCGCGGGCGAGCGGCCCGTCCACCGACGCGAAGAACAGCGGACGCCCGACCACGGCCAGGAACGCGAGCACCCCGGCGGCCACGAGCTCGAGCATCAGCACCTGCCCGCGCGTCACGCCCAGGATGGAGCCGAACAGCAGCGACTCGAGGCTCTCGAGCACGCCGCCGTAGAGGCTCAGCAGCAGAAAGCCCAGCGCCAGCGCCCCCGCGCCCACGACCCCGATGACGGCGGAGCGCTCTGCCTCGCGCGCCGGTCCGCCCACCTCGGACACTCCCGCGATCATCACCGCTCCCACGCCGCAGAACGCGAAGTAGCCCGCCGCCAGCGGCAGCCCCGCAAGCGCCGCAGCAGCGGCGCCGGGAAACGACATCATCGACAGCGTATGCCCGGCGAAGGTCTCCCGGCGCAGAACCATGAACCAGCCGACCACCGCCGCCATCACCGCGACCGCGCTCGCGGCCTCCAGGGCGTTCACCATGAACTGGTAGGCCAGCAGCTCATGAACGTCCGAGAACAGGTCGAAGCTGAGGTGGGGAGTCATCGCAGTACGTGCCGGGGACCATGCTGATGGGGCGCTTCGGGCTGGCCGACCACCACCAGGCGACCATCGCTCGTGCGCAGCACCTCGACCGGCGCGCCGTACAGACGAGAGAGCGTTCCGCTCGTGATGACCTCTTCAGGAGTTCCCATCGCCGCGTGCCCGCCCGCCAGATACAGCACCCGGTCCAGGTACGGCAGCAGCGGGTTCGCGTCGTGCGCGACCAGCAGCACCGTGACCCCCTGAGCGCGGCAGATCCGCTGCACGAGAGCCGCGACCGCCGCCTGGTTGGGGAGGTCCAGCCCGTCCAGCGGCTCGTCCAGCAGCAGCATGCGCGGCTCGCGCACGAGCGCCTGGGCGATCAGCAGGCGCTGCTGCTCGCCGCCGGAGCACTCCCCGATCGGCCGCGTGGCGTAAGCGCTCGCGCCGACCTGCTCGATCGCCCCCCACACCCGCTCCGACGCGGCCCGCGCGCCCGCGCTGAAACGCGCCGCGAGCGGCAGCGGCACGCCCCAGCGGCGCCCGTCCAGGCCGAGGCGGACGAGGTCGACCCCGCGCACCCGCGTGGCCGCGTCGAACACGCGCCGCTGCGGCAGATAGCCGATCTGCTCGTTGCGCCTGCCCGCCGGGGCGCCGAGCACGGCAGCCGAGCCCGCGGCGAGCTCGCGCAGGCCGAGCAGCACGCTCAACAGCGTCGACT
Organism: uncultured Solirubrobacteraceae bacterium; assembly: GCA_963821655.1. Lineage (GTDB taxonomy): Bacteria > Actinomycetota > Thermoleophilia > Solirubrobacterales > Solirubrobacteraceae > Palsa-744. The sequence continues at coordinate 114,907 of CAWGER010000013.1, read as the reverse complement.
TGCCGGCCGCGTTGGGACCCAGGATCGCGACGAACTCGCCCTGCTCGACCTCCAGGCTGACATCGCTCCAGATCGTGCGGCCGCCCAGCCGCACCGCCCCGCCGACCATCTCGACCGCGGACGCCACCGGCCTAGCGTCCCGTCGCTTCGTGCAGCGCCCTGGCAAGGCCTTCGAGCTCAGCCACCTGCCATTGCTGGAAGGTGTCGCCCGCCGGCGAAAGCGTCTCTGTGAGCGTCGCGATCGGGATGCCCTGGGCGCGCGCGATTTCGCTCACCCGCTGGACGTCCGGGGTGACGTTCTGGCTGTTGAGGACCCACACCCTGATCCTCCGCTCCTCGGCCTGCTCATCGACCGTCCGCTTGTCCTGGGCGGTGACTTCCGTTCCCTCGGCGATCGCCCTGGCGAAGCTGTAGGGGGTCGCGAGCTTCAGATGAAGGTCTTCGCCCAGGCCCTGGAAGATGCTCTCGCTGTAGCCGACCGGCACGCCCGCATAGGAAGCCCTGATCTGCGCGCGCAGCGCGTCGTAGCGGGCGAGACCCGTCGCTTCGAAGGCCGCCCTCCGCTTTGCGAAGTAGGCGGCGTCGGCGGGATCCAGCCGCTCATAGTCGGCCGCGATCTGAGCGATCACGAGGCGCACATCTGACGGGAAGTACCAGCGATGGGGGTTTTCCCCCTGCTTCGAGCCCAGCAGATCACCGGCGTTCAGCACCACCCGCCCGCTCTGCGGATCCGCCTTCAGGAGCTTCCCCGCCCATTCGTCGTAGCCGACGCCGTTCACGATCGCGAGCTGCGCGTCCGCGAGCGAGCGCGCGTCCTGGGGGGTCGGTTCATAGCTGTGCGGGTCGGTCGCGGGGTTGACGATGATGCTGTGCACGTGCACCTTCGCTCCCCCCAGCTGGGCCGCGATGCTGCCCCAGAAGTTCTCCGCGGCCACCACCTCGAGCTTGGAAGCACCCCCGCCCCCGCCCGTCCGCGCGCCGGCGCCGCTGGCGCCGCAGCCCGCCGTGAACGCGGCCACGGCCGCGAGGGTGGCGGCGGCGCCGATACGTGGCCGCCCGTGCGATGCGACCCGGCCCGGTGAGCGGGAGCGATACGGGCGCCGGCGCGATCTAATCACGCGGCGGACCATATCAAGACTGAGTCTTGTTCTTAGGTGGACCTACCCCGCGAGCGCGCGCGCCAGCTCCTGCGAGTCGATCCCCTCGACGTGCACGACCTTCTCGCGAGCCCCCGCTCCCCGCAGGATCGAGACCCGCTGCACGCCCACCCGCGCGCGCTTGGCGATCAGGCGGCAGAGCGCCTCGTTTGCTCGTCCATCCACCGGCGGCGCCGTCACCCGCACCACCAGCACGCCGTCGCGCTCGCCCACTATCTCGTTCGAGCGTGCCCGCGGCTGCAGGCGCACCACGATCTCGCAGCCATCCATCGCGGGCCTTCGCGGCGGCCCGTGGCCGCTAGGTCGTCTCGCCCGGTGGGGACGGGACCGCAGTGCCCTCGGCGGCTTCGGCTCCTTCGGCTTCTCGGAGCTTGCGACGGCGGTCGATCAGCAGCACCGCCGCCACCACCACGATCACGAGCACCAGGATCCCCCCCGCCACGTAGCGCAGTTTGTGATGGACGGGTTTCGCGGCCGCCTTGGGTTTGGCCACTGCCACCGTGACCGGCGTGTTGTGGGCACGTGCCAGCGCGACCAGCTGCGCCTGTTCGGTCGCGGTGAAGGCCACCGTCATGTGCCGGCCGTCGTTCAGGGAGACGTGAATGTGCCCCGTGCCGGTGGCCGGATGGAACGACAACGCGTGTACTTCGCCGTGTTGCAGCTGGACCTTCAGCGCAGACAGGTTCTCGCTCTGGAAGTGGATCGCGGTCGCTGCCGGCGCGGTCGCGGTGATGGCGGCGCAGACACACAGCACGCACGCGGCGGACAGGGCGCTCCTGCCGATCAGGGATGCTCTCGTTCCGGGGTTCATCCGCCGCAGACTACACCCGCCCGCAGTCACAACTCACTTGCGCTGCTGCCTCGCCGTCTTCAGCCGCTCGACCTTTCCCAGCACGACCTTGCGCATGCGCACGGACTGCGGCGTCGCCTCCACCGCCTCGTCCTCGCGCACGAACTCGAGCGCCTCGTCGAGCGTCAATTTGCGGTGGGCGTCCAGGCGCACGAGCACATCGGAGGTCGAGGAGCGCATGTTCGTCAGATGCTTCTCCTTGACCGGGTTCACGTCGAGATCCTCCGAGCGGGAGTTCTCGCCGATGATCATGCCCTCATACACCTCCTCGCCGGGGCCGACGAACAGCGCGCCCCGTTCCTGCAGGGTGAACAGCGAGAAGGTGACCGTGGAGCCGTTGCGATCGGCCACGAGCGCGCCGCTCTGGCGGGTCAGGAGCTCGCCGGCCCACGGCTCCCAGCGGTCGAACACGTGGTGCATGATCCCGGTTCCCCGGGTCTCCGTGAGGAACTCGGTGCGGAAGCCGATCAGGCCGCGGGCGGGCACCAGGTACTCCATCCGCACCCAGCCGGTGCCGTGGTTGGTCATGTGCTCCATGCGGCCTTTGCGCGCCGCCAGCAACTGGGTGACCGTGCCCACGTGCTCCTCGGGCACGTCCACCGACAGCCGCTCCACGGGCTCGTGGCGCACCCCGTCGATCACGCGCTCGACGACGTGCGGCTGCCCCACCGTCATCTCGAAGCCCTCCCGGCGCATCATCTCCACGAGCACCGCCAGCTGCAGCTCGCCGCGGCCCTGCACCTCGTATGTGTCCGGGCGCTCGGTCTCGCGCACGCGCAGAGACACGTTTCCGACGAGCTCCTGGCGCAGGCGCGCCTCGATCTGCCTGGCGGTCAGCTTGTCGCCGTCTTTGCCCGCAAGCGGCGAGGTGTTCGCGCCGATCGTGATCGACATCGCGGGCTCATCGACCGTGATCACCGGCAGCGGGCGCGGATCGCCGGGATCGGCGAGCGTCTCGCCGATCGTCACCTCGGCGATGCCGGCCACCGCGATGATCTCGCCCGGCCCTGCCTCCGGCGCATCGACGCGGTCGAGGGCGTCGGTGACGTACAGCTCGGCCACCTGGGCCCGCTGGATCGACCCGTCGGCGCGGCACCACGCGATCTGCTGGCCCTTGCGGATGGTGCCGTTGAACACGCGGCAGATCGCGAGGCGACCGACGTAGGGGGATGCGTCGAGGTTCGTCACCAGCGCCTGCAGCGGATACTCCGGGTCGTAGGTGGGCGCGGGAATACGCTCGAGCAGCAGGTCCAGGAGCGGCGCGAGATCCTCCTCCTCGATCGGGTGGGACGGGTCGTAGTGAAGCGAGGCGCGCCCGGCCTTGGCGTTGCAGTAGACGATCGGGAAGTCGATCTGCCTCTCGTCAGCATCGAGGTCGAGGAACAGCTCGTACACCTCATCCACGACCTCCAGCACCCGCGCGTCGGGCCTGTCCACCTTGTTGATCACGAGGATCACCGGCAGATGCGCCTCGAGCGCCTTGCGCAGCACGAACCGCGTCTGCGGCAGCGGCCCCTCGGAGGCATCGACGAGCAGCAGCACGCCGTCCACCATCGTCAGCCCGCGCTCGACCTCTCCCCCGAAGTCCGCGTGCCCGGGGGTGTCGATGATGTTCAGCTTGACGTCCCTGTAGCGCAGCGAGGTGTTCTTGGCGAGGATCGTTATTCCCTTCTCCCGCTCCAGATCCATCGAGTCGAGCACCCGCGTGGCCACGTCCTGGCCGACGCGGAAGGCGCCCGACTGCCACAGCATCGCGTCCACCAGCGTGGTCTTGCCATGGTCGACGTGCGCGACGATCGCCACGTTCCGTATGTCATCTCTGGGTTGCAGCACAGCCCGACTAGGCTAGCGGCGTACCTTCGCCGCCCCCGCACGCGGGATCATTCGTACACCAAAGCGGGCCAGCGCCGAGGGGTAGCGCTCGGCGGCGGCGATCGTCTCCTCGAGCGCGGCCGCGAACCGCCTGACCTCCTCCTCTTCGATCGTGAGCGCGGGCAGCACCTTGATCGTGTTCATGCGATGACCCGCGACCTGGCAGAGGATCCTGTGATCGTGGAACAGCGGCACCGTGACGAGCTGGGAGAACAGGCCGGCCTGGCGGCGCTCGACCGCGTCCCACAGCGACCGCCGCACGCGGCCGGCCGGAGGGCCGAATTCGATCGCCCACATCAGGCCGAGACCGCGCACGTCGCGCACGACCTCATAGCGCTCCATGAGCGGCGCGGTGAGCTCGAGCAGCAGCGCGCCCATGCGCTGCGAGCGCGCGATGAGCTCCTCGCGGTCGAGCACCCGCAGCGTGGCCAGCGCGGCGGCCGCGGCAAGGTCGTTGCCCCCGAACGTCGACCCGTGGCGCACCGCCCGCTCCATCCCGTCGAACACCTTCTCGAACGCCGTGCGTGACACCAGCACGGCGCCGATCGGCACCAGCCCACCCGAGAGGGCCTTGGCCAGACACACCATGTCCGGCTCGAGCTCCCAGTGCTCGAGCGCCAGAAACCGCCCGGTGCGCCCGAGGCCGGTCTGGACCTCATCGCAGACGAACAGCGCACCGGCGTCGCGGCACAGACGCTGGGCGCCCGCCAGATAGCCCTCGGGCGGCAGGTTGACGCCCTTGCCCTGCACCGGCTCGAGCACCAACGCCGCCACGTCTCCTCGCGCGAGCTCGTGCTCCAGCGCGTCCAGGTCGCCGAATCCCACGGGGTCGCAGCCGGGCAGCAGCGGCCCGAAGCCATCGCGGAACTCGGCGTTCCCGTTCAGCGACAGCGAGCCGAGCGTCAGCCCGTGGAAGGCGTGCTCGGCATACAGCACACGCGGGCGTCCGGTGGCAGCCCGCGCGACCTTGATCGCCGCCTCGACGGCCTCCGTCCCGGTGTTGGCCGGGATCATCGCGCCGACGCTTCCGGGCGCGCGCGACAGCAGCTGCTCGGCGAGCACCCCGCTGAGCAGCGTCACGCCGAGCTGCGGCAGGTTGCCGGTGCGCGCCGCCATCACCTCCTCGATCGCTGCGATCACATCGGGATGGTTGCGCCCGATGGCGAACACTCCATACCCGCCGAACATGTCAAGGTAGCGCTCCCCCTCGGAGTCGATCAGATGAGCCCCCTCTCCGTGCCTCCACACCCTGTCGAAGCCCAATGTGCGCAGGATCCGCCCCATCTGCGGGTTCAGGAAGCGGTCGTTCAGCGCCATCTCCTCACCGATCCGCTCGTCGAGGATCTCCTTGATGGGGGGCGGGGTCGCGCTCGGCATGACCTAAGCGTACGCGGCGGGAAGCCGGCAGCCACACGGCGCCGGCTCACCCGCGCCGTGTGGCTGTCCTGTCCGCTCTGGCTGCTCATCGCCACGCCCGCGGCTTTCGCCGTGGCGCCGGCGGTCGGCGCGATCGCCCCCAACAACGGTCCCGCCGTCGGCTCATCGGCGGTCACCGTCGAGGGCTCCGGGTTCACTGCGGGCTCGACCGTGATGTTCGGTGCCGCGGCCGCGACCCACGTAAGCGTCGAATCGACCGGCACGATCGTGGCCGTCAGTCCACCCGGCAGCGGAACGGTCGATGTGACCGTGACCAACACCCACGGGACCTCATTGTTGACGGCAACCGACCAGTTCGGATATGACCCCACGCCGAGCGGCCCGTGGCTCGGCCTCGACGGCAACAGCGCCGGCGCGCGGTCGGGGACGGTGAGCGATTTCACCGTTCACAACGTGCTGTATGACCGCGGCGGTGACCCGGGGATCGACTGGCAGGCCGGGGAGCCGCTGGAACGGCACGGCACGCCCACCGCGGGCGCCAGGGCGCTGGCCGAGTCGATCGAAGCCGGGATGATCCCCGATGTCACGGTCGAGTACGTCGGCTACCACGGGGAGTTGAGGCCCGACCCGAGCTTCCCCAAGAGCAGCGGGCAGATCGCGTCCTATGTCCACGGCTTCATCGCCTCTGCAGGCGCGATTCACGAAAGGTACCCCGGCGCGATATTCGAGCCGATGAACGAGCCGTGGGCCTACACGACCCCCAGAGACGATGGAGCGCAGTACGCCGACGTCATCGCCAGGCTGCTCCCGGCGGCCGCGGCAGCTGGCATACCCCTCCAGCAGATCTATGTCGCCGGGTACGGACCGGACGCGAGCGCGAGCGCCGAGCGGATCGGCGGCTGGGTGCCCGCGATGTATGAGGCCCAGCCGGAGCTTCAGACAGAGATCGCGGGCTGGTACTTCCACCCGTACGGGCCACCCGACGGCAATGAGTTCGAAGCGGGCATCCGATCCGTGCCCGAAGTTCAGAGGCTGATGAGCTCCGGGCAGAACAACATCATCGTCTCGGAGATCGGCTTCTGCGCGCTCGACGTGAGCCGGGCTCCGGACTGCCTGGGCCACGCCCAAGCCCCCGACAGCACCGGCGCAGCGGCGCTGCTTACCAAGACGCTCGACGTTGCGCTGTCCTACCGCGACGCGGGCTGGCTGAGGGCACTCATCGTCTACGCCCGCGCCGATGGCGGCTGGTCGATGCAGACTCCTTCAGGAAGGCTCACCGCGCAGGGTGAAGCACTCGATGCGTTCGCAGATCTCCACTCCTCGGCATGGTCGAGCATGTCCGCGGCCAACCCTCTCGGAGCCGAACATCCGGGCTTCTGACGCTCCACGGGCAGCCATCGCGGATCGGTGCAACGATGGGTGGATGCCCGCCAAGGTGTACGTGATCACCGGCTCGCACGCCTGCAGGACCGCGACCTTGATGCTCGAGCACAAGGGCATCCCCTACCAGCGGGTCGTGCTGCCCACCGGCCTTCACCCGCTGCTCGTTCGCGCCTGCGGGTTCCCGGGACACCGCACGCCGATCCGCAGCGTCGACGGCGCCACGCATCGCCAGCTCGCGCTGCTCGACCGCCTCGGCACGGTGCCCGCACTGCGCCTGGGCTCCGAGCGCGTCCAGACCAACCGCGCGATCGCGCGGTTTCTGGAGCAGCTGCAGCCAGAGCCGGCCCTGTTCCCGCGCGAGCCCGAGCGTCGGCAGGCCGTCGAAGACGCCGAGCGCTGGGGCGATGAGACCCTCCAGATGGCCGCCCGCCGGGTGGGCCTGGCAGCGGACCTGGACGCCCTTCACATGCGCGGCGCCGACGGCCGGCTCGGCCCGCTCCTGGCGAGCTCGGGGCGAATGCGCATGCTCCTGGCCGGGACGACCGGGCGGTTCTTTCATGCCGACGCTCACACCCTGGATGCGCTGCTCGCTTCGATCCCGCCCATGCTCGACAGGGTCGATGCGTTGATCGGCGAAGGCGTCCTGTGCGGGGATGAGCTGAACGTGGCCGATTTCACGATCGCCCCGAGCCTCGCGCTTCTGTCCTATCACCGCGACCTGGACGGGCAGATATCCGCGCGGCCGGCCGCAGCCCTCCTGGATCGCCTGCTGCCCGAGCCCGCCACATCGCCCGCGGCACGTGCGGCGTCTGCGCCCGGGGTGTCGGCGTAGGGGATGCGCGTCCTGCTCCTGCTGCGCGGGATCAACGTCGGCGCGCACAACCGGATCAAGATGCCGGCGCTCCGCGAGGGGCTCACGGCAGCCGGGTTCGCGGACGTGCGCACCTACGTTCAGAGCGGCAACATCCTCCTCTCGAGCGATGCGCCTTCCGATCAGCTCGCGCGCGAGTGTGAACGACACATCGCCGAGAGCTTCGGACTCAGCATCGACGTTCTCGTGCGCACACGCGACGAGCTCGCCGAGGTGGTCCGCCGCAACCCCCTGGCCGAGGTGGCGGTCGACCCGAAGCGCTACCAGGTGAGCTTCTGCTCGGCCGCGCCCGATCGCGATCTCCTCGAGCGGCTCGACGCGCTCGTCGCCCCGTCCGAGCGGTTCGTGGCGGTCGGCCGCGAGCTGTACGTCTGGCACCCCGACGGCATCGGCCGCTCGCGGCTGTGGGCGAAGTTGGGTTCCGGCAAGCTGGGAGTGACAGCGACGGCACGCAACTGGAGCACAGTCACGACTCTGCTTGAGATGGCAGATGAGTGATCGGGTGCCATCCCCGAGCTCGAGGCGCCGGGCGCGCCTGTCACGGTGACTGCGGCAGCCTTGCTCCGGAGCGCCGCTTGGCCGCAGGCGCGGACGGCGGCGGCACGACCGGCCCGATGTCCCCGTCCGGCGCCTCGTCCAGGTCGACGATCACGGGGGCGTGATCGCTCGGCCCGGTGCCCTTGCGGGCCTGACGGTCCACCCACGCCGCCCGGGTCCTGCCCGCCACCGCGGCGGTGGCCAGCACCAGGTCGATCCGCATCCCGAGGTCCTGGTGGAACATTCCGGCCCGGTAGTCCCAGTAGGTGAACACCCGCTCGGTCGGCCAGCGATCGCGCACGACGTCGCGCAGCCCGAGCTCCTCCAACCGGGCCAGCGCCTCCCGCTCGGGAGCTGTGACGTGGGTCTGGCCGACGTACGCGTCCGGATCGAACACGTCGGCGTCGGTCGGCGCGATGTTCATGTCCCCGCACACGATCGCATCCTCCGGACCGGCGCCGAGCACCTCTCGCAAGGCAGCCAGCCAGGCGAGCTTGTAGCTGTAGTGCTCGGAATCCGGCTCACGCCCGTTCGGCACGTACACCGAGTGCACGCGGATCCCGCCACACGTCGCGGCGAGCGCTCGCGCCTCTGGATGTGGGAAGCCGGGCGCGCCGGCGACCCCGGCCACCACGTCGTCCAGGCCCACCCGCGAGAGGATCGCCACGCCGTTCCACTGCGCTTCACCGTGGCGGGCGACCGCGTAGCCACGGTCCGCGAGCTCGTCGCCGAGCAGCTCGTCGAACGCGGCGTCGGCGAGCTTGGTCTCCTGCAGGCACACGACATCGGGTTGGCGTTCCTGAAGCCAGGGCAGCAGCCGCGGCGCCCGCTGCTTGACCGAGTTGACGTTCCAGGTGGCGATCCGCACGGGGTGTGTACGGTAGCGCCACCTCCCACGCCCCACGCCCCCGCGGTGACGGCATGGGCTCGCATGCCGTCACCGGTGGTTGACCGTCCTAGCGGCTGTGGGGATCGACGTAGACGCCGTCGACCGCCCACGCTCCGGGGCTGCGGTTGCGTTCGAAGAACGAGCCCTGAGCAGATTCGAACACGAGCTTGACGTTGAGCGTGCTTCCCGGCATCCACAGCGGCAGTTCGCTCGCCAGCTTCAGAACGGGGCTGATCGACCAGGACGTGCCGGCCTGCAGGGAGCTGACGAGGGTGTTGTGGCTCCATCCCCACGCGTCCGTCCAGCGCAGGCTGACGTTCAATGTGCCGCCGCCGCTGATCTGGTGCACGAGGAAGCGGAACGTGGGGTATTCGCTTGAGACGCAGAAAGCAGGCGAAATCGCCACACCTCCGGGCTGTATCGCAAGCGCATGCCGGTCGCCGCTCGGACTCCCGGTTTCTTCCACCACCGCGGCTTTGGTCAGTGACCAGCCCGCGGCGCCCGATTCGAAGTTCCCGCCCTGCACGAGGACGTACGCTGCGTTGTCGTTGAACTGCGCGAATACATTGGACGTCGGGTTTGACGGACAGGCAGCGCTGGCCGCCGCGGGCACGATGCCGGCGAGCAGCGCCGTTGTGAATCCGGCAGCGACGATCTTGCGTGCGCGCCGGGTACCGATTACGTTGGACATTCTCAGGACCTCCGTGTCATGTCGCGAAAGACGCGACATCTTGGATTGAGGTCGGCAGCTGGGCGATCTCGGCGAGATCCCTGGCTTTGCGTCCCCGTCTCACGACGGGTTTGCCCTGAGCGACTCTGATTTCTGTTGGCGTTTCCGTACCTAGCGACGCATGCGCGGGTCGATGAACACGTCGTCGACGCGCGAGGCACCGCTGACTGCGGTGACGCGGAGCGCGACGTGAACCGAGCCTTCGGAGAGCAGGGCACCGATCAGCACGCCTGTGTGGTAGGTCGAAGTTGGTGCCCAGCTGCTGCTCAGCGCGGCCGTCCCGACCGGAATCGCAACGTTTCCGATGAGGGTCTGGTAGACGACCGAGACGCGAACGCTCGATGCCGAGCCTTCGCTGTGTGCGAAGAGCCGCAGGGTGCGGTCGTTCGGTTCAATGCAGGTGAACGGCGACTGCGCGACCGCGCCTGCAGGGAGCGACAGGGACGAGCTGCCCAGTTTTCCCGTGACCGCGAAGGTCTCGCTGCCGGACGCGACCTTCGCCCCGCCGGAAAGCGTCCATGCGGCTTCGCCGGTCTCGAAGCTGCCACCCGGTGCGAGCGAGTAGTAGTTGGTGTCCGACCATTTCACGAACGGCTGCGTGAGCGTGGTTGCCGGGCAGCTGGTTGCGGTGGCCGCCGCGGCGGCGGCAACCGGCAGAACGGCTGATGAAGCGGCGAGGGCGAGTCCTGCGACGGTTCCGCCCAGTACGGCGAAGGAGCCACCCGGCCTACCGGGTGATTTGAGTCGTGACCAAATTGGGGCCATTGGAAGCCTCCAGGCTTTCAGTGGCAGCCGAGCTATCTCCAGGGAGACCTCTAGCTTTGCGTCCCCGCCTCACGACGGGTTTGCCCTTTTCAGGTTGGTTGGGTATGCCAGGAGGTTCGGCTCCCAGCGCCCGTCGCTTGAAGCGTCCAGGCGCGTATGGACGAAAGGCCGACACGCTTGTAGTCCTTTGGGACGACAGGACCGCCTGGTTGCGTGTGCCGGCCTGCAATCCGGCCGAAACGAGATCGTGGCGCCCCGTCCGGTGCTCGACGTCGCGGACTCGGAAGCTCTCTAACCGGCGGAATGGACGAGCGGCCGCCGTGTATGGGCGGCGTCGTCGGCCTTGCACTGATACATGCGGCTGTCAGCCAGGTGCACGAGGGCTTTCCCGGTTGCAGCCTCTCCGGGCCACTCGGCCACGCCCAGCGAGCCCGTTACCTCGAGCGTGATCCCGCCGAGTTGGAACGGCCGGTCGAATATGGCCTCAGCACGTCCAACGATCCTTTCGAGATCATCATCGCCGTCGATGCCCGCCACGACGAGAAACTCATCGCCACCTTGGCGAAAGACGCGATCGCTCTCGCGCAGGCTGTGCACCAGACGATCGGCCACGGCCCTCAAGAGCTCATCCCCCATGACGTGGCCGTGGGTGTCGTTGATCCGCTTGAAGTCGTCGAGGTCGAGGAACAGCAGGGCGAAACGATCCTGCGATGGCGTAGCTGTGGCTTTGGTCAGCTGATCATCGAACGCCAGCCGGTTCCACACGCCGGTCAGCCTGTCGTGGTGCGCCAGCCAGGACACCTTGTCGCGCTCCTGCCTGAGCTCGTATTCGATCCGCGTCACCCGCGCGAGAAGGCCTTGGATGCCCACGAGGGCGAGCACGGCGAAGCTGAACGCCGCCGGACCGCTCTTGCGGTCGACCCACAGCGTGATCACCAGAACCGCGGTGGAGAGCGCCAGGGCCGGAAACAGAGTTCTCCAAGTGGTGAGGTATGGCATGAGATCGCGGACGCTGGAGTTCCGGTAGCCGAGGTAGTTGTGCGCGGCCACGACCAGCAGGCTGATGAAGTCCGCGACGATGCTCACGGCGAACACGGTCAGCAGGAACGCAGCATCGTGACCGAAGGCCTCAGCGGCGGCGTTCAACACCACGCCCGCGATGAGCGCGAACGCGCAAGCGGCGGCGAGATTGCAGGCCAGATCGCTGACCGTCGAGCGCCGTCCGGCGTGATGGAACCGCGGTGAGACGAATGGCGCCACCTCGCTGACAATGGCGGCGAGCACCGCAGGGAGCGGGCCGTTGAGTGCCGCTATCGCGACGATGCAAACCCCGTTGAGGGAGAAGGCATGCGAGTCCTTCATCGACTCCGAGCTCGTCACCTTTACGCTGTGGGACCTGGTCCACACCGTCAGCGCGACGATGAAAGCGATCAGGAGCGGGTTGTGCCAGTTCGATGGCGCCACGATCGCAGCACCCACGATCGCGGCCGAAAGGGCGAAGAAGAAGCTCGTGCACAGGGCGGAGGGAGGCGGCTGCGGGGTGCTTCCTGCCTCATCCATCCCGATCGCCGCTATCTCGTGGACGAGTGGCTCCGGGGTCCACGCCTCCTCTGACGGGGGATGTGAGCGTGAGTCGAGGGCAGTCATGGGGTGACCCCCAAGCTGAAGACCCGGGCGCCCGCAGGCGTCGGATGGGCCGCGCGATCGAGACGAGGCATTTGGACTAGTTTCGGCATCGCCGCGCTGCTCCTTGATCCGAGCGGGGAGACAGCGGACGCCATGACCCACGGCGGTGACGGGCCGTCCGGGCCGAGGCGTGCCTCAGGCGGGCGCTGTCGGGCCGGCCGGGTCGACGCTCGATTGGGGGGGTGCTCCGGCCAGCCCGAACGGACTTCCCTCCGAGTCCTTGCAGATCGCCCATTTCTCGCCTGGATGGACCACGCTCCCGCCGAGGGCCTGAACCCTCTCGAGCGCCTCCGTCACGCTGCCCACCACGAAGTAGGGCAGCGAAAAGGAATCGCCGGGGCCCCGTCCACGGAGGTGGACGCCAACAGCCGGCGCCCCCGAGCGGGTCTGCCAGCCCTCCCCCTCGGAATCCTGGCGCACCTCCAGCTCAGTGCCGAGGAGCCCCGCCCAGAAGTGTCGGGCGCGCTCGGGGTCATCGGCGGGGAACTCTATGAGCGACAGCGAGGAGGGTGGCACTTCCCGCACGATAAACGACAGCCCCTGAACCCGGTTCATGCGCGCGCCTTCTCGGCCATCAGCGCCGGCACGTCGGCGATCGCCGCCTCCCACGTCAGCGCCGCCACGGCCCCCGCTTTCGCGCCGGCACAGTCATTCAACTTCCTCGTGAGCTCACTGTCGGTCGCCGGCCGTCCGGGTGCGCCCGGAGGGAGCTCGACCTCCGCGCTGCGGGTCGCGCCCGAGCGGAGCCGGAGCTCGACGCGCACCGTGCCCGACAGCAGCCCGTCCCCGCCGCGCGCCTCGCGAACCTCGACGCGCTCGAGCAGGGCGCGGGCGGAGGTGCGCGCGACCGCGGCGTCGGTGAAGCTGGCGAAGCCGGGGCGCCCGTCCAGCACGGACGCCGCCACGGCGTACTCGAGACTGAACTTTCCCTCAAGGCCGGTCTCCGGGCGATGGTGGATCAGCGGGCGCAAGGTGTCGCGCGGCGCGGTCACGAGCACTCCTTCGATCTCCTCGGGCTCCGCGAGCTCATCGCCGAGGGCCTCCCCGACAGCGTGGATAGGGCGCTGCAGCGCATAGCAGCAGGGGGACAGCTTGACGGCCAGCCCGCCGGGGACTGCTGGGCCATCGAGGACAGGCTGCGGATCGGCCGCCCCCACCAGCCTCAGCCACTGATCGAGTGCCGCGATGTCGGCCGTTGCCCCTGCCGCTGCCACGGCGGCAGCCCGGAGCCCCGCTTCGACGGCGAAGCCCACCTGCAGCGGCTTGGCCTGGGTCCCAAAGGCACGATGACCGCCCCCGGCCGCCGGGACCGCCAAAGCGATCGCCGCGGCGATCTCCTCGGCATCGAGCTCCATGGCCACGCCAGCCGCTACGGCAGCCGCCGGAGCGCCGGCTGTGCACGTCGTGTGCCAGCCGGCGTCGTAGTGGGACCAGCCGAGCTGCGTGCCCAGGCGGGCCATGACCCCGGCACCGGCAAGGTACGCCCGCGCGTCACCGCCTGCGGCGAGCGTCGCGGGCACGCAAACGGCGCTTATGTGACTCGTTGAGGGTAGGTGCAGGTCGTCGTAGTCGAGCACGTGCGCCGCGAACGCCAACCGGCCTGCCGCGGTGAGCGGCTCGGCGACGGCGAGCAGGTCGTGCTCGCGCGCGGCGACCGCCACGGCGACGGTGTCGAGGAGAGCGCGGCGAGCGAGCTCGAGATCCTCGCCGGAGGGCTCAAGCGCCGCTGCCCACCCGGCCAGCGCATGCGCAGCCGGGCCAGCAGCCATCTCTTTAACACGGGTCTTCAGAAATCGGGGCGCCGAGATTCGAACTCGGGACCTCACCGACCCGAACGGTGCGCGCTACCAGGCTGCGCCACGCCCCGACGCGCCTGCCAGTATTCCACACGGCCGCGCCGCGGCCCGCGCGCCATGCCCGCTCACCTTCCTGACATCCTCAACGAGCTCGAGGGACTCCTGGAACCGGCTCGCTTTGAGGACTACGGTCCCAATGGCCTGCAGGTGCCGGGACCGACCAGCGTGCGCACGGTGGCCACGGGCGTCTCCGCACACGCACAGCTGTTCGAGCTGGCCGCCGCGGAGCGCGCTGAGCTGCTGATCGTCCACCACGGGCTCTTCTGGGGTCCCGGTCCCGGGTCGATCGACGCCGCGCTCAAGCGCCGCCTGAAGCTCCTGTTCGACGCCGACATCGGCCTTGCCGCCTACCACCTGCCGCTCGACGCTCACCCCGAGATCGGCAACAACGCACTGATCGGCCGCGCACTGGGCGCGGAGCGGCTCGAGCCGTTCGCCCTGCACCGGGGCCAGCCGATCGGCTTCATCGCGAGCCTTCCCGGCGAGGGACTGTCGCCCGCTGAGCTATTTGCGCGTGTCGGTGAGATCACAGAGCGTGAGCCGCTCGTGTTCGACGCGGGCCCAACCCGGGTGCGCCGCCTGGCGATCGTCTCTGGCGCCGGCGCGGATTTCCTCGCCGATGCTGCGACGGCCGGTGCGGATGCGCTGCTCACCGGGGAGCCCGAGGAGCGGACGATGGCGCAGGCGCGCGAGTCGGGTGTGCACTTCATCGCCGCCGGCCACCACGCGACCGAGACGTTCGGCATCAGGCGCCTGGGCGAGCACCTCGCCGAGCGTTTCGACGTGCGCCACGTCTTCCTGGATGTTCCGAACCCGGTGTGACAAAAACCGGCTGCCAGCGTCTAAGATCAAGATGTCCGTCCAGCCTGATTATCGAGGAGGAGAGCACTGATGGAGGTCACCGCCGCGGCGTCGACGACGGGGTCGAAAACCATCGCTGACCTGATCCCGTGCGCTGCTGCCGAGCACGCTCAGGACACCGCCGTGCGCTACAAGCGCGACGACGCCTGGCATGACGTGACCTACGCTGAACTGGCCGACATCGTGCAGGAGATCGGACTCGGGCTGATCGACCTCGGCATTCAGCCCGGCGAACGTCTGTGCATCCTCGGCAACACCCGCCCGGAGTGGTCCTACTTCGACCTGGCCGCCATCTCGGCGGGTGCCGTGGTCGTACCGATCTACCCCACCAACTCGCCCGAGGAGTGCCTGTGGGTCATCTCTGACTCAGGGGCCAGCGCGATCGTCTGCGAGAACGACGAGCAGCTCGCCAAGATCGCGGCGATCCGCGAGCAGGTACCGCACCTGCGCACGATCATCACGATCGACCCCGTGGACGGCGGCAAGCAGGAGAACGGCAACCCACCGCTGCCCACGATCTCGATGGATGAGGTTCGCAAGCGTGGCAGCAAGCGCTCGCCCGATGAGCTTCAGGAGCGCCGCGCAGCCGTCGGCCCGGAGGATCCGCTCACCTACATCTACACCTCGGGCACCACCGGGCCACCGAAGGGCTGCGTGCTCACGCACGGCAACTACCGCGCGATCATCGACATGATCTGCGAGGCGGGCGAGATCGAGCAGGACGAGATCACCTATCTGTATCTGCCGCTCGCCCACTCCTTCGCGCTGCTGGTGCAGCTGGCCGTGTTCGACCTCGGCAGCACGCTCGTGTACTTCGGGGGCGACACCAAGCAGATAGCTGCCGAGCTGATGGAGGTCAAACCGACCTACCTGCCGTCTGTGCCCCGCATCTTCGAGAAGGTCTACACGATCGCCCACGGCGCGATCGAGGCACTGCCGCCCGCGGAGCGCGAGCGGACCGACGCGATGATCGAGCTCGGCAAGAAGGTGCATGACATGATGAGCCGCGGGGAGCCCGTGCCGCCGGAGCTCGAGAAGCCCTTCGAAGAAGCCGAGGAGGCGCTCTTCAAGAACGTGCGCGCCATCTTCGGAGGCCGGATTCGTCACGGCACGAGCGGCGCCGCGCCGATCGCCCGCGAGATCCTCGAGTTCTTCTGGGCCTGTGGCGTGCCGGTGCTCGAGGGCTACGGCATGACCGAGACCGCGACCGCCGCGACCATCTCCACGGTCGAGCACCACCGTTTCGGCACCGTCGGCCGGGCACTGCCCGGCGTCGAGCTGAAGATCGCCGAGGACGGCGAGATCCTGGTCAAGGGTCCCAACATCTTCAAGGGCTACCACAACGAAGCGTCATCCAGCGCATTCGGCGCGGTCAGGGACGGCTGGCTGCACACCGGCGACCTCGGGTCTATCGACGATGACGGCTATCTCTCGATCACCGGGCGCAAGAAGGACATCATCATCACCGCCGGCGGCAAGAACCTCACCCCGGCCAACATCGAGAACGACCTCAAACAGTGCCGCTGGATCTCCCAGGCGGTGATGCACGGTGACCAGCGCCCCTACCCCGTCGTGCTGATCACCCTCGACGAGGAGGAGATCCCGATCTACGCCGGCGAACATGGCCTGCCAAAGGACATCCCCTCGCTCGTGTCGGACCCCACCGTGCATGCGCTCATCCAGGAGGAGGTCGACCGCGTCAACGCCAAGTACGCCCAGGTCGAGCAGGTGAAGAAGTTCGCGATCCTCGACCACGACCTCTCCCAGGCAACCGGCGAGCTGACGCCCACGATGAAGGTCAAGCGCAACGTCGTCAACGCGAGATACGCGGATCTGTTCGACTCGCTTTACGCGAGCTAGCGTGGGGCAGCTCGCTTAGCTGCGAACATAGACAGAGATGCGCACCGACCCGAGTGACAACGGTGGGCTGTTCGTCGGCCGCCGCCCCGGCACAGGCCCTGTGCGTTTTCGTGCCCTGCCCGAGCGCGGCAGCGAGCGGCGTCAACGCATCGACGGCTCGCTGGCCGGCACCCTGCTGGCAGGGATGATCTTCATCAGCCTGCTCTTCTGGGGGCCCATTCCGCTCGCCTGCCTGTGGCTCGGCTCGCGGGCCGACTATCTCTCGGGCAGCGTGAGCCTCGGCATCCTCGTCTCCTTCATTGCGCTGTTCACGTTTCTGTTCGGCGCACTTTCGATCCTCAAACGCATGGACCAGGCATGGATCCTCGTGCGCCGCGCCGCCGGCCACGACCAGCGTTCGGGTGCGCTGGGTCGGGTCTTCGGGGCGACCGTCGCCGTCTGCGCGCTCCTGTTCCTGCTCTGGTTCCTCGTCCTGCACGGACCCGGCGCCAGCCTCAACGCCCCCGGCGAAAACAAAGTGTGAGCCCGGCTTCGTCGCTGGGCCGGCTAGCTCCCCGCACCGCGCTCGAGCATCGCTGCTAGAACAGGCCGTACCGTGGGGCTACTCGACTACTACCGCCAATTCGAAGGAATGTCCGAGGAGGAAGTGAACGAGGGCCTGCGCGCACAGTCCGCAGAGCGCAGGCGCAAGGCGCTCGCCCGCGTGGAGACGCTGGATTTGTCCCTGACCACCTGGCCTGAGCTTCCCCATCCGCGCATCGTCAACACGATCGCGTTCGTGGCCCTGCGCGGCCTCAATCGCTACCCGCATCTGCGCGCCGCCACGGACCTGCGCAACGAGCTGGCGGGGCGCCACGAGACCGACCCAGCCCGGCTGATTCTCGGCAACGGCGCCGCCGAACTGCTCAACTCCGCCACGCGCGCGCTGATCGAGCCCGGTCAGCAGCTGCTCACGTCCTGGCCCTCCTACCCGCTGTACCCGATCATGGCGCGCCGCGCGCGCGGTCGCGCTGTGCCCGTCTCGGGCGGGGTGGACGCCCTGCTCGAGGCCGCACAGCACCCGGACACGCGCGTGGTGGCGCTGGCGAGCCCGAACGACCCGACCGGCGAGCTGCTGGGAACCGCCGCACTTGAAAGGCTGCTCGACGGACTGCCCGACGGCGTCGCGGTCCTCCTCGACGAGTCGCTCGTCGAGTTCGCCGACGCGCAGCCAACAAGCGCCTCGCTCAAGCTGCTGGAGGACCATCCGCGCCTGCTCGTGTTCCGCAGCTTCTCCAAGGCGTGGGGACTGGCCGGCCTGCGCGTCGGCTATGCGCTCGGCGGACCGGGCGCGGAGGATCTCCTGGCCGAACTCGAGCCCGATCTCGGCGTCTCGGAGGTCTCCCAGGCCGGCGCCCTGGAGGCACTGCGCAGCTGCTCTGACCTGCTCGCCCAGCACGTGCGCGAGATCAGCGAGCAGCGCGTGCGCCTGACCGCGGCGCTGCGCGAGCGCCAGTTCGACGTCACCGAGAGCCAGGCCAACTTCCTGTGGGCCGCCCACCCCTCACTCGAGGGCGATGAGCTGGCTGCACGCCTGGCTCGCGCGGGCGTGCTCGTGGCCGGGGGAGCGGCCCTGGGCGAGCCGCGCCACGTGCGCATCGGCCTGCGCAACTCCGCGGCCTCAGAGCGCTTGCTGGGGGCGATCGACAAGGCGCTCGGCTAGCGCCGTCGCCGCAGCACGAGGGGCGTCTTTAGCCGGCGGTCCCGGCCTGGCGAAGCAGCGCGCCCGTGGTTCCCTCGAGGATCTTGCGCCACGCGCTCACCTCTTCCGGTTCGTCGAAGTGCTCGACCACCTTGCGGACTCGCTTTGCCGAGATCTCGAGCCCGTGGCGCTCGGCAACCTCCTGGTAGCGCTCGTACTCACCCGCCAGGTGCTGGGTCACCGACTCGAACCCGTGGCGTGCGATCTCAACGCGCGAGGTGAAGTTCATCATCGAGGTCTGGAACATGAGCTCGTCGTTCGGCTCGGGCTCGATCAGCACGATGTCCACGCCCGGGTAGCGCTCCTCCCAGTGCTTGGCCAGCTCGTGCAGCCGCTGGTGGGCGACCAGCTTGAACGCCTGGTAGCCGATCTGCGGGAAGCCCATGTCCGAGACCCGCCGGGGGCGCTCCCCCTGCACTGTCTTGATGGTTCCCGAGAAGTCGTTCACATACGGCACGATCGGGTTGATCACCACGATCAGGTGCGCCCCGGCCTCGACCGCGATGTCGAGGTTCGTGGTCGACACGATGCCACCGTCGATCAGCTCGCGGTCGTTGACCCGCACCGGCGAATACACCATCGGCAGCGCCCCCGAGGCCCGCACCGCCGTGGAGATCGGCACGTCTTCGGAGCCCTCGACGCCGAACACCACCCGCTCACACGTGTCCAGGTCGGTAGCCGTGACGTACAGCTCGCACGCCAGCTCTCTGAAGTCGTCGGTGCGGCCCGGCTCGCTGAGCACCTTGTGCAGGTAGTCCTCGATCCCGGCGCCGGTGTACAGGCCGGACGGCAAACCCTCCGCGAGCCCGAGCACGACGTCCATCAGCGACACCGCTCCGCGCTGGGAGACCACCTGACGGGCCAGCGACAGCGCGCGCAACGGCAGCATCGCGCCCGTGCGCGCGAACTCGATGAGGTTGGGCTGCAGCAGGTCGCCGATATCGATGTCTTTGAAGGGCGTCCTTCCCTGGCGCGTGACCACTTTCATCATCTCCTCCGGGGTCACGCCGTTGGCGCACAGCGAGGCGATGAAGGACCCCGCAGAGGTTCCCAGGTACACGTCGAACTGGTTGACCGTGCTGTTGACCGCCAGCAGGTCGAGCGCCCGCAGGGCGCCGATCTCATAAACGCCCCCGGTGAAACCGCCGCCGCCCAGCACGAGCGCCGTCTTGTGGCGCCTGGGCCGGCGCCGGCGATCGACCGATCCCGGACGTCCAACGCCGCGGGCAGCCAGGCGACGAGCGCGCTTCTTGGCCGCATCGTCTCGCTTCTGGGTGGGTTCCAACTTGACAACCTTGCCCATGCTCGAAACATTTTAGGGCACGTGCCCCCGAACTACCCGCCACCGGTAGCGACGTTGCACCGCGGCACGCAGGCGATCCCGCGATCCCGCCGGGGACGGGCGGCGCTCGGAGCCCTGCTGGGGGTCCTGTGCGCGTGTTGCGCATGGGCCGCGGTGGCACCCTCCCCGGCCGGCGCTACCAGCGATCTGGAAGGGCTGCAGCTCGATCTCGGCCATCAGCTCGCGCTGGCCGGATCGCACTCCGGCGCCTACGTGTACGACCTAACGGCCAAACAGGTGCTCTTCTCCCAGCAGGCCACGGCGCTCCGCGCACCGGCATCCGTGGAGAAGCTCTACACGGCCGTGACGGCGCTCGAGCGGATGGGGCCCGCGGGGCGCCTGTCGACGACCGTGCTCGGCGTGGGCCATCCCGCCGCCGGCGGGGTGTGGGCCGGCAGCCTGTACCTGCGGGGAGGCGGAGACCCCACCTTCGGCAGCAGCTCCTTCATCCGCGCGCACTACGGCGGCAGGGGCGCAAGCGTCTCGACGCTCGTCCATCAGCTCGTCGCAGTGGACGGCATCCACCGCGTGACCGGCTCGATCGAGGGAGACGAGTCCTGCTTTGACTCGCTCCGCGGGGAGCCCTCCAGCGGCTACGCGCCCGACCCCTTCCTCGAAGGCACTCTCAGCGGGCTCGCCTTCAACCGCGGTACCGTCGGCCGAGAACGGGGACCCCACGCCCCTGCCGCCTACGCAGCACGTGCGCTGCTGGGTGCCCTGAAGAACGACGGCGTCTCGATCCACGGCTCAAGCGGCGCGGCGCGCACCCCCGCCGGGGCAACGCTGCTCGCCACGGTGCAGTCCCCCACGGTCGCTCAGCTGCTGAACCTCACGCTTCCGCCGTCGGACAACTTCTTCGCGGAGACGCTCGTCAAGGACCTGGGCGCGAGCTTCGGCGGTGCGGGCACCACCGCTGCGGGGGCTGCTGTCGTGGCTCAGACGATGCCGGCACTGCTCGGGATCCACCCGCATGTGGTCGATGGCTCAGGGCTCTCTCCGGCCGATCGCACGTCCCCGTATGAGGTGGCCGACCTCCTGGCCGGGCTGGCCCCGATCCCGCTCGGACCGGCGCCCAGCTCCGTCGGCGGCGTGCTGCGCCGCGATCTCGCCGTGGCCGGGCGAACCGGAACGCTTGCCAAACGCATGCGCAACACCGCCGCTGAGGGACGCTGTCAGGGCAAGACCGGCACGCTCACCGGCGTCTCCAACCTGGTCGGCTACTGCGAATCCTCCAACGGGCACCTGCTGGCCTTTGCCTTCTTCAACGGCGGCATCTCAACCGGGGCCGCGCACACCCTGCAGGACCACATGGCAATCAGTCTCGCCAGCGCGAGGCTCTGATGGAGGCTCCGTCGAAAGACCCGGCAGGCGACGGCGCCTACTGACCGAGCGCCTCGCGCAGACCGTCCTCGTCGAGCACGGCCACCCCGAGCCGCTCGGCCTTCTGCAGCTTCGATCCGGCGCTCTCCCCGGCGACGAGGTAGTCGGTGTTCTTGGACACCGAGCCCGTCACGCGGCCGCCGGCGGCCATGATCCGTTCGGTGGCATCCTCGCGCGACCAGTTGGGCAGGGTGCCGGTGAGAACGAGGGTCCTCCCGGCCAGCGGCCCCTCCGACGGTGCCGGCCCCTCCTCGGCGAAGTTGAGCCCCGAGGAGCGCAGATCCCCGATCAGAGCGCACATGCGCTCCTCGTGCAGCTGCTCGGTGATGACAGCCGCCATCTTCTCGCCAACGCCGGAGGTCTGGGCGATCTCCTCCGGTGAGGCGCCCAGGAGCGAATCGATGTCGCGGAAGCGCTGGGCGAGGTTGCGGGCCGTGACCTCCCCCACCTCCTCGATTCCCAGCGCGAACAGCACCCGCGCGAACGGCCGGCGCTTGGAGGCCTCGATGGCCCCGAGCAGGTTCTTCACCGACAGCTCGCCGAAGCCCTCGAGCGCGATCAGCTGCTCCTGTCGCAAGCGGTAGAAGTCGCCCGCCGTCTTGACCAGCCCGCGCTCCTGCAGCAGCGCGACCTGCTTCTCGCCGAGACCCTCGATGTCCATGGCACCCCGCGAGACGAAGTGCTTGAGCAGCTGCCAGGCGCGTCCCGGGCAGAGCGGGTTCGGGCACTTCGTGAACACGCTGTCCTGCGGCTTGACCGTCTTGGTGTTGCAGAAGGGACAACTCGCCGGCGGGCGCGGACGTGGCGGGCGGCCCTTGCGCTCGACCATGTGCGGTGCCGGCGAGACGACCTGCGGGATCACATCCCCCGCCCGCAGGACGATCACGTCCTCGCCCGCCCTGATGTCCTTGCGCCTGAGGTCCTCCTCGTTGTGCAGCGTCGCCAGCCCGATCCGCACGCCGCCCACCTCCACGGGCGCGAGCACGGCGTAGGGGCGCAGATCGCCGAACTTGCCCACGTTCCACATCACCTTCTCAAGATGCGTCACCGCGGTCGTGGGCGGGAACTTCCAGGCGACCGCCCAGCGGGGGTCGCGCCCCACCGAGCCGAGCCTGCGCTGGAGCTCCAGCTCGTCCACCTTCACGACAACGCCGTCGATCTCGAAGTCGAGCTCTCCCCTGCGCTGCTCCCAGCCGAGGCACTGCTCGATCACCTCGTCCTCGCCGTCCAGCAGCCTGATGTCGCGATTGACCCGGAAGCCGTGCTCTCGCAGCCACTCGAGCGCCTCGGAGTGCCGCTTGAACGACAGCCCCTCGGCGACTCCCACCTGGTAGCACCAGATCGACAGCGGCCGTTCGGCCGCGTCCGCGGGATCGAGCTGGCGGATCGTGCCCGCGGCGGAGTTCCTGGGGTTCATGAACGTCGACTCGCCGGCTTCGGCCCGGCGCTCGTTCAGCGCGGTGAAGTCCTTGAGCGACATGTACACCTCGCCGCGCACCTCCACCAGCGACGGAGCGTCCTCGATCCGCAGGGGGATCGCACCAATCGTGCGGAGGTTGTGCGTGACGTCCTCGCCGATCTCGCCGTTGCCGCGCGTGGCCCCCCGCTCGAGCACGCGGTCGCGATACACGAGGCTGATCGCCAGCCCATCGATCTTGGGCTCCACCACGAACTGGAAGCTCGGATTCGTGATCCCCTCGCGCGCCAGATGGTTGCGCATGCGCTCCACCCAGGCGCGCAGCTCCTGCGGCGAGCGCACGTTGCCCAGGGACAGCATCGGCTCCAGGTGATGGACCTTCTCCAGCCGGCCCACCGGCTCGCCTCCAACCCGCTGGGTGGGCGAGTCCGCCGTGATGAGCCCAGGATGCTTCTCCTCGATCCGCCTCAGCTCATCCAGCAGCGCGTCGTACTCGTCATCGCCGATCTCCGGATCGTCGAGTACGTAGTAG
This sequence comes from uncultured Solirubrobacteraceae bacterium, assembly GCA_963821655.1. Taxonomy (GTDB): domain Bacteria; phylum Actinomycetota; class Thermoleophilia; order Solirubrobacterales; family Solirubrobacteraceae; genus Palsa-744. Next base: position 91,801 of record CAWGER010000013.1, on the reverse strand, counting down.
CGGTGGGAGTGGTGTTCGAGGGCCTCGCGAAGCTCCCGCGCGCGCGCGAGGATCTCCTTCGGGGGCTTTGCTCGGGTTGCGCTCACGACGCGTCGTGCGCGACGAGCAACTGCTCGAGATCAAAGCGCCTGAGCGCCTCGAGGCTCGGGCGGTCGGTGAGGTCGAAGTGGATCGGCGTGACGGCAACCCGTCCTGCGGCGATGGCGGCCAGGTCGGTCCCGGGCTCATCGTGAAATCCGGGGTCCGCGCCGTAGATCCAGTAGCGCCGGCGATGCTCCTCCTCGCGCTCGAGCTTCAGTTCATCGCGGTAGATGCGTTTGCCCAGGCTCGTGACCTCGACGCCGTTGGGGGTGCCCGCGGGCACGTTCACGTTGAGCAGCGTCCTGGCCGGCAGCGGTACCTCCTCGATGCGCTCCACCAGCCGCGCCACGAACCGGGCGGCCACCTCGAACCCGAAGCCGCCGTCGAACCGGTAGTCGAGCGCTCGCGCCCCCGACTGCTGGGATACGGCGATCGCCGGCAGCCCCAGCACCACCCCCTCGAGCGCCGCGGCAACCGTGCCCGAGTAGGTGATGTCATCGCCCAGATTGGCACCGTGGTTGATCCCCGCCACCACCAGATCGGCCTCGAAGTCGCCGGCCAGCCCGAGGCTCGCCAGCCTCACGCAGTCGACCGGCGTGCCATCCGTCGCGTAGCCCACAGTTCCGTCGGAAAACGGCACCTCGGCCACCCACAACGGCCTGCGCGTGGTGATCGAGCGGGCCATCGCCGAGCGGTTGCCGTCAGGGGCGATCACCGCCAGCCGAACACCCTCGAGCGCCGCCAGCGCGCGCCTCAGCTCCTGCAGGCCTTCGGCCTCGATCCCGTCGTCGTTGGTCAGTAGGACGTTGAGCATCGCGTTCTCCGTTCAGCATAGGGGCCGCTTCGGTCTCCGCCGGTGACGGCACCGTTACCCGCCCGGCTCAGGCCGGAAGCCCTCTGCGCGCCGCTAGGGGTAGGAGACGCGGGCCAGCGCCAGCCCGTGCGCCGGAGCGGTCCTCCCGGCCTGCGGACGCTCTCCTCCATCAAGCAGGGCCGCGAACTCCTCCAGTGTGCGCCGCCCCGCACCGACCTCGAGCATGGTGCCGACCAGGGCGCGATTCATGTGGCGCAGGAACATGTCGGCCTCGATCCAGAACTCGAGCACGTCGCCGTCGGCGCGCCACTCCGTGGCGAGCACCTCGCAGCGGAAGTGGGAGTGCTCGGTCTCCGTCGGCGTGAAGGCCGTGAAGTCGTGCCTGCCTGCGAGCGCCTTCGCGCACGCCGAGAGCGCCTCCAGGTCGAGTTCCCCCGGCCACCAGAACGCCCGGCCCCGCTCGAACGCGCTGCGGGCGCGCCGCGCCAGCACGCGATAGCAGTAGGTCCTGCTCGCGGCATCGCGGCGAGCGTCGAACGCCGCCGGCGCCGGCTCGGCCGCGAGCACGGCGAGATCGTCGTCCAGCAGTCCGTTCAAACGCAGCGGATCGACCGCCTCGTGTGCGTAGCTCGCCACCTGCCCCCAGGCGTGCACGCCCCGGTCGGTGCGTCCGGCCACGGCCAGCCGCAGCGGCTCGCCATCGAGGCCGGTCTCGCCGAGAACCGTTCGCAGTGCCCGCTCGAGCTCCTCCTGCACCGTGCGCTCCCCGGGCTGGCGCGCCCAGCCGGCGAACCCGGTCCCGTCGTACTCGATCGTGAGCTTTGTGACCATCCCCGCGCGCGTCCGCCGCGAGCGCGACGTCAGACGAGCTCTATGAAGACCATCTCGGTCGCGTCGCAGCGGCGCGGACCGAGCTTCAGAATGCGCGTGTAGCCCCCCGGACGATCGGCGTAGCGGGGAGCGACATCCACGAACAGCTTGTGCACGGCGAACTTGTCCTGCGCGAGCGTGGACAGCGCCTGACGGCGCGCGTGCAGATCTCCCCGCTTGGCCAGCGTGATCAGCTTCTCGATCTCGGGCTTGACCGCCTTGGCCTTCGCCGCCGAGGTCTTGATCCGCTCGTGCTCGATGATCTCCTTGCTCAGGTTCATGAGCAGGGCCTTTCTGTGCGCGCTGTCGCGGCTGAGCTTGTTTCGTGTCTTCTGGTGGCGCATGGTCGACTGCAGTCTAGTCCTGGCGCAGGTTCAGGCCGCGCGCGTGCAGCGTTTCGATGACCTCGTCGATCGACTTCTTGCCGAAGTTCGGGATCGCGTTCAGCTCGGCCTCGGACTTGGAGATGAGATCGCCCACGGTCTGTATGCCGGCCCGCTTCAGGCAGTTGTAGGAGCGCACCCCGAGCTCCAGCTCCTCGATCAGGATGCCCCACTCCTCGCCCTGGAGCGCCGCAGGGGCGCCGCCGGGGACCGCCAGGCCATGCCCGTCGAGCTGTCCGCCGGGGGCTGCCCGCAGCTCCTGGATGCGATCCGCGTCGGTGAAGATGGCCAGCTGGGAGATCAAGCAGCTCGGCAGCCTCGCGCAGCGCGGCCTGCGAGTCGATCGATCCGTCGGTCTCGATGTCGAGCGTGAGCTTGTCGAAGTCCGTCTTCTGCCCGACACGCGCCTGCTCGACCGCGTAGGCCACGCGGCGCACCGGCGAGAAGATCGAATCGATCGGGATCACCCCGATCGGCTGGTCGGGAGACTTGTTCTCCTCGGCTGGGCGGTATCCGCGACCGCGGCCGATCGTCATGTACAGCTCGAGCTTCGTTTTTTTCTCAAGCGTGGCAATGTGCACGTCGGGGTTGAGGATCTCGACGCCCGCGGGCAGGTCGATGTCCTTTGCGGTGATCTCTCCCGGCCCGCTCACGACCAGCGGAGCCTCGACCTCGGTGGCGTCGGAGTGCATCCGGCAGACGACCCCCTTCAGGTTCAGCACGATGTCCGTGACGTCCTCCTTGACGCCGTGGATGGTCGAGAACTCGTGCGCCACGCCCTCGATGCGCACGCTCGTGACGGCCGCCCCCGCCAGGGAGGAGAGCAGCACGCGCCGCAGCGAGTTGCCGAACGTGTAGCCGAACCCGCGATCCAGCGGCTCGATGGTGAACGTGCCACGGTTCTGCTCCGCGGACTCGCTTGTGATCCGGGGGATTTGGAAATCGAGCATCATGAGTCCTAACGTCGTTTTGGTGTCGCACCGGCGCCGCCAGGACGCCGGCTCGGGCCACGGCCCTGACTTGGGCGCGGCGCAGAAATTGCTCCTACTACTTCGAGTACAGCTCGACGATGAGCTGCTCCTGCACCGGCGCGGCGACCTCACGCCGCTCCGGCTTGCGCAGAACCTTGGCCGTGAGCGACTCGTGGTCGGCCTGTAGCCACGCGGGAATCTGTCCGGTGAGCTCGGTGGCATCTCTGACCACCTGCGTGGCCGGAGTGTCCGCCTTGATGGCGATCACCTCACCCGGCCGCACCTGATACGAGGGGATGTCCACCCGCCGGCCATTGACCGTCCAATGGCCGTGACGGATCAGTTGGCGTGCCTGGCGGCGCGAGGCCGCGAAGCCCAGACGCACCAGGACGTTGTCCAGCCGGCACTCAAGCAGCGCGAGCAGGTTCTCGCCGGTGATTCCCGGCTGCCGCGACGCCTTTTCGTAGTAGCCGTGGAACTGCCTCTCCAACACCCCGTAGTAGCGGCGTGCCTTCTGCTTCTCGCGCAGCTGCACCCGGTACTCGCTCTGTTTCATCCGTCCGCGTCCGTGCTCGCCGGGCGGGTAGGAGCGGCGCTCAACGCCGCACTTGTCCGTCAGGCATCGCTCGCCCTTGAGGAACAGCTTCTGTCCCTCGCGGCGGCACTGCTTGCACTGTGGGCCTGTGTCTCTTGCCATTCGTCCTTGCTCTTCTTCGTGCTGGTCGCTTGACGGAAGTTGCTACACGCGCCGCCGCTTGCGGGGGCGGCAGCCGTTGTGGGCCTGCGGAGTGACGTCCTTGACGCCCGTGACCTCGAGGCCGGCCGCCTGGAGCGAGCGGATCGCCGTCTCGCGCCCGGAGCCCGGCCCCTTGACGTAGACCTCGACCTTCTGCAAACCCTGTTCGAGCCCCTTGCGAGCCGCGGCGTCGGCGGTCACCTGCGCGGCGAACGGGGTCGACTTGCGCGATCCCTTGAAGCCGGCTCCTCCCGCGGATTCCCACGCGACCACGTTGCCGGTGGTGTCGGTGAGGGAGACGATCGTGTTGTTGAAAGATGTCTTGATGTGGGCCTGTCCGATCGGGATGTTCTTTTTTGGCTTGCGCCGCCCGCGGGCGCGTTTGGGAGCAGGAGGCACTACTTCTTACCCGCCCTCTTTTTGCCCGCAACCTGCATCCGCTTGGGGCCCTTGCGCGTGCGCGCGTTGGTCTTCGTCTTCTGCCCGCGCACCGGCAGGCCGCGGCGGTGGCGCAACCCGCGATAGCAGGCGATCTCCTGCAGCCGTTTGATGTCCTGCGAGCGTTCGCGCCGCAGGTCTCCCTCGACCGGCCAGACCCTCGTCGATCGCGTCGCGCAGTTTGGCCACCTCGTCCTCGGTGAGGTCGCGGACATACGTGTCGGGGCTCACCCCGACCTCGCTGAGGATCTTGTTGGACCTCGAGCGCCCGATCCCGTAGATGTAGGTCAGGCCTATCTCCGAGCGCTTGTTCAGGGGCAGGTTCACTCCGGCGATGCGTGCCATCTAGCCGATCACCCCTGGCGCTGCTTGTGGCGCTTGTTCTGGCAGATCACGAGCACCACTCCGTGGCGGCGGATGATCTTGCACTTCTCGCACATCGGCTTGACCGACGGTCTTACCTTCATGATCCCTTTCGGCGGCTGGGTTCCGGCGACTCGGCTCTGGCTGCCGTTGCGGCCGCCGCTACCGGGTCGTGGATATGCCCTCATGCGCGCGCGACGGCTCGCACTCGGGCAGGCCCGCAAATGTTAGCAACTCCGAACCGTTCTCTCGGCGCGCCCTGCCCCCCACATATGGCGCCTCGGAGACGCTCGCCCGCGCCGCCACGCCCGCCCGCCCTTCAGCCTGCGCTGGCCACCTCCTCGGGCACGGCGTCCGACGTGCCCGAGTCCGCTGGGAGATGCCATGGTGTGAGGACCTTCGGCCCGGAGGCCGTGATCGCGACGGTGAACTCGAAATGCGCGGCCGCGGACCCGTCCTGGGAGAAGATCGCCCAGCCGTCCCCTCCCACTCGCACGGCCGAGCTTCCCGAGGTCATCATCGGCTCGACCGCGATCACCATGCCCTCCTCGAGCAGCGGGCCCTTGCCGGGCTTGCCGTAGTTGGGCACCTGCGGATCCTCGTGCATGCTCTGGCCGACCCCATGCCCGACGAGCGAGCGCACGACCGACAGCCCTGCAGCCTCCGCCACCTCCTGGATCGCGCTCGAGACGTCACCCATGCGATTGCCCACACGGCACTGCGCGACGCCGGCGAGCAGCGAGTCCTGGGTGCCGCGCAGCAGGTTCTGGGCCTCCGCGTCCACCTCGCCCACCGCAAACGTGCGCGCGGCATCGGCCACCCAGCCATCGAGGGTCACGCCCACGTCGATCGAGATGATGTCGCCGTTCTTCAGGCGGTAGGGCCCCGGGATCCCATGCACCACCATCGCGTTGGGCGAGGCGCAGATCGAACCGGGAAAGCCGCGGTAGCCCTTGAAGGTGGGCACGGCACCCCGCGAGCGGATGAACCGCTCTGCGACCTTGTCGAGCTCGGCGGTGCTCACGCCGGCGCGAATCCTGCCCTCGAGCTCGGCCAGCGTCGCGACGAGAATCGCACCCGCCCGCGCCATCTTCTCGATCTCCTGGGGCGACTTCCTGATAATCACCAGGGGAGCTTAGCTTTTCGCTACAGCTTGTCCTCCAGCCGCAGCGTGGCGACGGTGGCCCTGAAGTGGGCGTGCACCTCCTCGGCGTCGCGTCGCCCGTCGAACCGCCGCAGAAGGCCGGCGCTGTCATAGCGGTGGATCAGCGGCTCGGTCTCCGCGTGGTAGACCTGCAGACGACGACGAATCGTGTCCTCGCTGTCGTCCTGGCGCTGGATCAGGCGCGAACCGTCCTGGTCGCACACCCCCTCGTGCTTGGGGGGGTCGAACACGACGTGGTAGATGTGGGTTGGGTTCTTCACGCACACCCGCCGCCCGGCCAGGCGCCGCACCAGGTCATCGTCGGGCACGTCGATCAACAGCGCCGAGGTCAGCCGCCGATCCAGCCCGTCGAGGGCCTCCTGCAGGGCGTCGGCCTGCTTCTCGTTGCGGGGAAAGCCGTCCAGCAGGAACCCATCGCGAGCGTCCCCCCCGCCGATGCGGTCGGTGATCATCCCCACGATCACCTCGTCGGGCACCAGCTCGCCGGCGTCCATGTACCGCTTGGCCTCGTTTCCCAGCTCGGTGCCGTCTGCCACCTGGGCGCGCAGCATGTCGCCGGTGGAGATGTGCAGCACCCCGAAGTCCTCGCGCAGGCGCTCGGCCTGCGTGCCCTTGCCTGCGCCCGGCGGACCGAGCAGGATCAGGTTCAACTCGGACACGTCCGAGGCAGCCTACATCCTGGGCTCGCATCGTAGGGACAGCCCACCGGCGAGCCGCCCTTGGCGGCGTCGGAGCCCACGCCCAGCGGCCTACTTCAGGAATCCCTCGTAACTTCGCATCATCAGCTGCGCCTCGAGCTGCTTCATCGATTCGAGTGCCACGCCGATCACGATCAGGATCGAGGTTCCCCCGAGCGGGATGTTCTGGTGCGTGCGCGCGATCAGGATCGTCGGCAGCGCCGCCACGGCGGCGAGGAACAGTGCGCCCGGGAACGTCAGGCGCGCCAGGACCCGGTCCAGGAATTCGGCCGTCGGGCGCCCGGGTCTCACGCCCGGGATGAACCCCCCGTACTTCTTCAGGTTGTCCGCCTGGTCGACCGGGTTGAACGTGACGGCCGTGTAGAAGTAGGTGAAGATGATGATGAAGATCGACTGCCCGACCAAGAAGTGCCAGCCATTGGAGGAGAAGAAGTCCGCCACCTGCTGACCCCAGTGGGTTTTGACCAGCTGGCCGACGGTCGGCAGGAAGGTCATGATGCTGACCGCGAAGATCACCGGGATCACGCCGGCCATGTTCACGCGCAGCGGCAGGTAGGTCTGGCCGCCCTCGGTCATGCGCCGCCCGATCACGCGCTTGGCGTACTGCACGGGGATGCGCCGCTGGCCCTCCTGCACGAACACGATGCCCGCCACCACCGCGAGCACGAGGAACGGCATCATCACCTTGAACACCTGGTTCTGGCTCGTCCACCAGGTCTGGATGCCCTGCGGCAGGCGCGAGACGATCGAGGCGAAGATCAGCAGCGAGATGCCGTTGCCGATGCCACGCTGGGTGATCAGCTCGCCGATCCACATCAGCATCACGCAGCCCGTCGTCAGGCATACGACGATCAGGAAGATGTGGGGCCCGTCGAAGTGCGTGACCACGGATTCGCCGGCTTTGGCCTGCAGCGTGTGGAACAGGAACACGTAGCCGATCGACTGGGCGAACGCGAGACCGACGGTCAGATAGCGCGTGTACTGGGTGATGCGCGCCTGCCCGACCTCGCCTTCCTTGGAGAGCTTCTCAAGCGAGGGCACCGCCACCTGCAAGAGCTGCAGGATGATCGAGGAGGTGATGTAGGGCATGATGCCCAGCGCGAATATGGCGATTCGCGACAGGCCGCCGCCCGAGAACAGGTTCAGGACGCCCAGGATGTTCGAGCCGCCGAACTCCTTCTGGATGTTGTTGACCGCGGTCAGGTTGACGCCGGGCACCGGGATGTGCGAGCCCAAGCGGTAGATCAGGAGCATGCCCGCCGTGAAGGCGATCTTCTTGCGGATCTCCGCTACCTGGAAGGCGTTCAGGATGGTCGAGAGCATGGGCTTTCAGTTTCGGGCGCAGTTGGACGTGCTGCTCGCGTGCGAGCCGAACGGCCGATTCTAGTCGATGCGCGCGTGCGCGCGACCGGCTGCACGACGGGCGGGTGCGTCAGCCGTCGACGATCTGGCAGGTGCCGCCGACCGCCTCGATGCGCTCGCGCGCCCCGGCGCTGAACCCGTGGGCGTGCACGGTCAGAGCCTTGCTCAACTCGCCCTTGGCGAGGATCTTCACGGGCACATCCTTGCGGGTACCCAGCCCGTTGGCCCGCATCAGCTCGATCGTGACCTCCGTGCCGGCGTCAAAACGGCTCTCCAGAGCGGAGATGTTCACCGGCTGGGTGTGCGTGCGGAAGGGCTCGAACGGCATCGACTTCTTCATGTGCGGCCCGCGCAGCTTTCGCATCCGCATGTGAATCGGCATCTGGCCGCCCTCGAAGCGCGCCCTGCGCTTCGAGCCCGAGCGCGAGCCGGCGCCCTTCTGCCCGCGACCGGAGGTCTTGCCGGTGCCCGAGCCTTCTCCGCGTCCGATCCGCTTGCGCGGGCGCCTGCTCCCGGGAGCCGGCGACAGGTTGTGCAGCCCGATGCGCTGCGTCTCTGGGTCCTCGGGGGTGCTCATTTGCCCTCTTTGACCTCGACCAGATGGCGCACGGCATGCAGCATGCCCCGCGCCTGCTCTGAGTCCTTGACCTCCACGGTGTGCCCGATGCGGCGCAGGCCAAGCGAGCGCAGCGTGTCGAGCTGTTTCCCGTTGGTGCCGTTCCTGGAACGGAGCTGGGTGACGGTCAACGTGCTCATCGGTCGGGCGCCTCCTCCTCGCCGGCGGCCACCGCGGTGGGCGCGGTCGGCTCTGGCTCGGACGCGCTCGGCTGGGTCCCTCCCGACTCCTCGCTCGCCGTCTGGCCGCTGCTCGCCTCGGGGCCGGGCGCCTGCTCGACGGGGCCGTCCTTCGTCGCAGTCGCGCCCGCCGCGCTGATCGTCTCGGTGGCGGTGGCAGGCTCGCCTCCGAGGCCGAGGACCTGGCTGATCGTGAGCCCGCGCAGCGTCGCCACCTCCTCGGGAGTGCGCAGGCCGCGCAGTCCGGCCACGGTGGCCTTCACGAGGTTGATCGGGTTCTGCGTGCCGAGGCTCTTGGAGAGGATGTCGTGGATTCCGGCGAGCTCGAGCACCGCGCGCACACCTCCGCCCGCGATCACCCCGGTACCCGGGGACGCCGGCTTGAGCAGCACTCGCCCGGCGCCGAAGATGCCGGTGGTCTGGTGGGTGATGGTGCTGCCGTGCTTGGGCACGCGGAAGAGGTCCTTCTTGGCCCGCTCGACGCCCTTCTGGATGGCCAGCGGCACCTCGTTGGCCTTGCCGTAGCCGACGCCCACGACTTCGCGTTCGTCGCCCACCACGACCAGCGCGGTGAACGAGAAGCGCCGCCCGCCCTTGACGACCTTGGCGACGCGGTTGATCTCGACCACGCGCTCCTGGAGGTCCAGGCCGGACTGGCTGACTGAGCGATCTACGGATATGGACATGGGCAGGAGGGAGAGGGTAGCGGTAGGGAGTGCCTAGGACACTAGACGGTTATGCCCGTCTCGCGGATCGCTTCGGCGAACGCGCGGACGTGGCCATGGAAGCGGTATCCGCCGCGATCGAACACGGCCTCGGTGATGCCGGCCACCTTGGCGCGCTCGGCGAGCGCCTCCCCGGCCCGTTTCGTGCGCTCGAGCTTCTCCAGCGAGCGCAGCTCGGGCTCGAACCAGTTGACCGCGGCGAGCGTGCGCCCGGCGGAGTCGTCGATCATCTGGGCGGACAGCCCCTGGTTTGAGCGGAACACGGAGATCCGCGGCCGGGTGGCGGTGCCCGAGATCTTCGCCCGCACCCGGCGGCGACGTTTGAGGCGCCGCTCGCCCTTCGTGAGGGTGCTCATGCGCGCTTGCCCACCTTGCGCTGGACATACTCGCCCTCGTAGCGGATCCCCTTGCCCTTGTACGGCTCCGGTGGGCGCTGCTTGCGGATGATCGCAGCGGTCTCCCCCACGAGCTGCTTGGAGATGCCCTTCACCACGACCCTGGTCGGCTGGGGCACTTCGAACTCGATGCCTGCGGGCGCGGGGATCGGGACAGGGTGGGAGTACCCGACCGCAAGCTCGAGGTTCTTTCCCTTCAGCTGGGCGCGATACCCGACGCCCTGGATCTCAAGACGCTTCTCATAGCCCGCGGTCACTCCCTGGACCATGTTCGCCACCAGCGAGCGCGTCAGCCCGTGCAGCGCGCGGTGTTCACCGCGGTCGGTCGGCCGGGTTACCAGGAGCTGCTCGCCGTCATGCGTGACCTCGATGTCCCGATGGATGCGCTCGGACAGTTCTCCCTTGGGACCGTTCACGCGAACGGATCCGGGCTCGATCGCGACGGTCACGCCGGCGGGCACTGGAATGGGCTGTCTACCGATTCTCGACATCGCGCGATCCGCTCCTCACCAGACCTGCGCGAGGACCTCTCCGCCGACGCCCGCCGCGCGCGCGTCGTGTCCGGTCATCACGCCATGCGAGGTCGACACGATCGACGTGCCCATGCCGCCCAGCACCTTGGGGATGTGCTTGGCGTCGACGTACGTGCGCCTTCCCGGGCGCGAGACGCGCCGCAGCCCGGAGATCGCCGAACGGCGGTCCTCGGTGTACTTCAGGCGAATCTGGATCAGCTGACCGGCAGCGCCGTCGGGCGGGGAGATCACCGACCACGACTCGATGTAGCCCTGCTCGGTGAGTATCCGCGCCAGCTCGCTCTTCACGTTGGACGCGGGGATCTCCACGGTCTCGTGCGCCGCGTGGATCGCGTTGCGCACGCGCGTGAGAAAGTCGGCTATGGGGTCGGTCATGGACATGGCTTAGCTGTTCATTGAAAGGTCGTGGAGTCCTACCAGGAGGACTTGGTCATCCCGGGGATCTGCCCGTTGTGGGCGAGCTCGCGCAGGCAGATGCGGCACACCCCGAACTTGCGATACACCGCGCGCGGACGTCCGCAACGGTTGCAGCGAGTATAGGCACGGGTTTTGTATTTCGGCGTCCGCGTCTGCTTGACGCGCAGCGATGTCTTGGCCATCAGTCGGTGCTCTCTTTCTCGGCGGTGTCCCCACCATCTGCGTCGGGGGTGTCGTTGCTCTCGTCCGCCGAGGCCTCCGGCGCCTGCGGCTCGGCTGCTCCGTCCGCCTCGGCCGCCGCAGCGGCCTCGGGCTCCTCGGCGGTGGCCTGCGCCTCCTCCACCGTGGCCTCGGGCTCCTCTACGGCGGCCTCTGGCTCAGCGGATGCGGCGGCTGTGGACTCCTCGGCGGCGGCCTCGGGCTCCGGCGGTGCGACGGCCTCGGCCTCGGGCTCGGGGGGTGCCTCGGCCTCGGCCTCGGCGGGTGCGGCGGCCTGCGACTCCGCTGCGGAGTCCTCGGGCGCCTCCTCTCCCGGGAGGTCGAAGCCGCGCCGGCCGGCCCTGGGCTGCAAAGGGCATCCCCATAGCCGACAGAAGTGCGAACGCCTCGACGTCTGTAGCGGCGGTCGTGGTGATCGTGATGTCCAGCCCGCGCACCTCATCGATCGCGTCGTAGTCGATCTCGGGGAAGATGATCTGCTCACGCACGCCGAGCGAGTAGTTACCGCGGCCATCGAACGAGCGCGGATTCAGCCCGCGGAAGTCGCGGATCCGCGGAATGGCGATCGACACGAGGCGATCGAGGAACTCATAGCCGCGTTCTGAGCGAAGCGTGACCGCCACGCCCACCGGGTTGCCCTCGCGCAGTTTGAACGCCGCCACCGACTTGCGCGCCCGGCGAACGCTCGGCTGCTGGCCTGCGATCGTCGCCAGCTGCTCGATCGCCGCCTTCAGCACTTTGGAGTCCGTCTTGGCCTGGCCCACGCCCATGTTCACCGTGATCTTCTCGAGCTTGGGCGCCTGCATCGTCGAGGAGTAGCCGAAGCGGCCGACGAGCGCCGGACGGATCTCCTCCAGATAACGGGTCTTCAGGCGGGCTGTGGGGGCAGTGGCGGTCATCGTCGAAGAACTGTCAGTCGAGTCTTGCGCCGGAGCTCTTGGCCACGCGCACGCGCTCGCCGTTGTCACGCTCTATCCGCACGCGCGTCGGCTGGCCTTTCGGGTCCAGCAGCATCACGTTTGAGATGTGGATGGGGCCCTCGCGCTCGATGACGCCTCCGCCCACCGTTCCGCCCGCCCCGCCAAACGCGCTCGAATCGCGAACCGCCTGAGGGCGGGTGTGCAGCTTGATCATGTTGAGGTGCTCGACGAACACGCGCTCGTGCTTGGGGTCGGTCCGCAGCACGCGCCCGCTCTTGCCGCGGTCCTTGCCCGCGATCACGCGCACCTGGTCGCCCGAGCGGATGTTCAGCGTGCGGCGCTTGGGGTTGGTGATCGCGCGTGCCATCACAGGACCTCGGGGGCGAGGGAGACGATCTTCATGAAGTTGCGGTCACGCAGTTCCCGGGCCACCGGGCCGAACACGCGCGTCCCGCGCGGATTGTTCTGGTCGTCGATGATCACCGCGGCGTTCTCGTCGAACGCGATGTAGGTGCCGTCGTCGCGGCCGATCGGCTTTTTGGTCCGCACCACCACGGCCGTCACCACGTCGCCCTTTTTGACCGCCCCCTGGGGGTTGGCCTGCTTGACCGTCGCCGTGATGACGTCCCCGACGAACGCATACCGTCGCCGGGAGCCGCCCTTGACGCGTATGCACAGGATCTCGCGCGCCCCGGTGTTGTCGGCCACGCGCAGTCGTGTCTCGTTCTGGATCACCGCGCCCGCTCCACCACATCGACGAGCTTCCAGCGCTTGGTCCGCGACAGCGGCCGGCTCTCGATGACTCTCACGACGTCGCCCTCGTGCGCGTCGTTGTTCTCGTCATGCGCGTGCAGCGTGCTCGAGGAGCGCACGATCTTCTCGTAGCGTCGGTGCCGGCGGGCGATGTCGATGCGCACGGTGATCGTCTTCTCGGCCTTGTCGGAGACCACGATCCCCTGGCGCACCCTTCGCGTCCCTTCGACGGGGGCATGCACCGGCGCGAGCGGCTCACGCGCGGGCGCCGCCACCCGGCGCTCGGCGGCCTTGGCACGTTCCTGCAGGCGGCGCGCGCGGCGGCGTACGGCCTTCGCGCGGCGCTCGACCAACCGCTCGGCATGGCGCTCCTCGGGCGAACGCGCCGGCCGGGGTCCGCCCTTGTGCTGTGAGCGCGCCCTGCGGCGACGCTCCTTGGGGGAACCCTGCTCGACGGGCTCGGCCGCGGCCGCGGGCGCGGGGGCCTCATCGGCCGCGGGGGACTCCTCGCCCGCGGGAGACTCCTCAGCCGCAGGGGCCTCCTCAGCTGCAGGGGCCTCCTCCGCCGCGGCATCCGAGGCGCCCTCGGGAGCCTCGGCGGCGTCCTGGGGCTGATCGCCTGCGGCCTCGGCCTCGGGGGCCTGCGCGTCGGGGTCGCCGACTTTGTCGTTGTCTGGTTCGTCTGCCATGTCTGTTCGTTTCGTCTCTTCTCGTAGCTCAGTTGGTCTGCTTGGGCGCCGCGGCAGATGCACGCTCGCGCGCAACCGTCAGCGCACGGGCGAGGTCACGCCTGGCGTGACCCAGCCCCGCGGTGTTGTCCAGTTCGCCGGTCGCGTTTGCGAAGCGCAGGCCGAACACGTCCTTTCGCAGCGTCGCCACATGCTTGGCGAGTTCTGCGTCCTGCATGTCCCGTAGTTCCCTGGCCTTCATCTCGTTCCCGCCCTCAATCCTCGCGCAGCACGAACTTGGATTTCAGCGGCAGCTTGTGGGCCGCCAGACGGATCGCGTCGCGGGCGAGCGGCTCGGTGACCCCGGCCAGCTCGAACATCACCCGTCCGGGCTTGACCACCGCGACCCAGCCTTCGGGCGAGCCCTTGCCGGATCCCATGCGGGTCTCGGCCGGCTTCTTGGTGATGGGCTTGTCGGGAAACACGTTGATCCACACCTTGCCGCCACGCTTGATCTTGCGGGTCATCGCGACTCGAGCCGCCTCGATCTGGCGGTTGGTTAGCCAGCCGCCCTCGAGCGCCTTCAGCCCGTACTCGCCAAACTGGACCTTGACCTGGCCACGGGAGGTGCCCCGGCGGCGTCCGCGGTGCTGCTTGCGGTGCTTCACACGCTTGGGAGACAGCATCAGCGACCGCCCCCGCCACTGCCGCCGGGCGGTCCGCCGCCACCGGAACGGGGGCCCCGACCGCCGCCACCCGGGCCGCCGAATCCGCCCGATCCCCGGCCTCCGCCTCCCTGTCCGCCGGGTCCGCGTCCACGTCCGCCGCCGCCACCACCGCCGCCGCCTCCCGGGCCACGACCGCCGCCGCCGCCCCGGCCTCGACCGCGGCCGTCGCGGCCGTCGCGGCCACCGCGACCGTCGCGATCAGAGCTCGGAGCCGCGGGCGCGGTCATGTCGGTGAGGTCCGCGCCCGTGTAGCCCTCGGGCATGATCTCGCCCTTGTTGACCCAGCACTTCACGCCGATCCGCCCGAAGGTCGTGCGCGCCTCATAGAAGCCGTAGTCGATGTCCGCGCGCATCGTGTGTAGCGGTACGCGGCCATCGGAGTAGCTTTCCGTGCGCGCCATCTCAGCACCCCCCAGCCGCCCGGCCACCTGCACCTTCACGCCCTTGGCGCCCGATCGCATCGCGCTGGTGAGCGCGCGCTTCATCGCGCGGCGGAAGGCCACCCGGTTCTGCAGCTGCTCGGCGATCGACTGGGCCACCAGCCTGGCGTCGAGCTCGGGGCGCTTGATCTCGAGGATGTTCACCTTGATCTGCTTGCTGGTCATGCGGTGCAGATCGCGGCGCAGGGCGTCCACTTCGGTGCCGGACTTGCCGATCACGATGCCCGGCCTGGCCGTGTGGATGTTGACCTCGAGTTCGTTCGCGTCCTTGCGGATCGTGATGTCCGACAGGCCGGCATGGGAGAGCTTGCCCACGATGTGCTCGCGGATGCGGACGTCCTCGGCGAGATACTCGGCGAAGTTCTTCTCGTTGAACCAGTTCGACTTCCAGTCGTGGATGTAACCCACGCGCATCGCCTCTGGATGAACCTTCTGTCCCATGTCTCAGCTCAGCTCTATCTCTTTGTAGTCCGGGGCTCTGGCCCCGCGGTCAGCGTTATCGTCAGGTGGCTCGTGCGCTTGCGGATCGGCGCCGCCCGCCCCATCGCGCGGGGGCGGAAGCGCTTGATCGTCGGCCCTTCGTCGGCGTACGCCTCCCGGACGATCAGGTCGTCCTCGAGCAACTCGTGGTTGCTCTCGGCGTTTGCCACCGCAGACTCGAGCAGCTTGCTCCAGTCGCGCGCCACCTCACGAGGGGTGAAGGCGAGGATAGCGCGTGCCTCCTGCACGGACTTGCCGCGCAGGTGCCCGCACACCATCCGGGCCTTGCGCGCGGAGGTGCGCACGTAACGGGCGTGAGCGCGCACGACCCTGCGCCGGGGAGCCTGTTTCTTGGAGCTCCGGGCGGGGCGAGCGGCCGGTTTGGACTCGGACGTGGCCGGCGCTTTGGCGGCTTTCGGGGCTTTGGGCTCTTTGGCGGCTTTGGGCTCTTTGGCGGCGGCCGGTTTCTTTGCGGTCGTCGGCTCCTCGTCCGCGGTCGGCTCGCTGTCCGCTACGGCCTCGGCTGCCACGGGCTCCTGCGCAGCCGCTGCTTTTTTCCTGCGCAGCGTTTTTTTAGCCGGCTTCTTCTCGGCGGGTGCTTTGGCCGCTTTGTCCTTCGCGGCCGGCTTTTTCGCCGCCGCGGCTTTTTTGGCGGGCGCTTTGGCCTCGCCCTCCCCCGCCAGGTCCTGCGGCTCCGACCCGGTCGTCTCCTCCTCGGCGCTCATCGGACCCTCCCCGAGCCCGCGTGCCCGCGGAAGACCCGCGTGGGCGCGAACTCGCCGAGCTTGTGACCGACCATCGACTCGCTGATGAACACGGGCACGTGCTTGCGCCCGTCGTGCACGGCGATCGTGTGGCCCACCATCTCGGGAAAGATGGTCGAGGCGCGCGACCAGGTGCGCAGCATTTTCTTGTTGTTCTCGGCATTCAACGCCTCGATGCGAGCCATCAGCCGCTCTTCCACCCATGGGCCCTTCTTGCTCGAGCGGCTCATCGCTGCTTGCCCTTCCCGCGACGGCGGCCGCGCACGATCGCGGAGTCCGAGCGCTTGTTCTTCTTGCGCGTGCGATATCCGAGCGTGGGCACGCCCCAGGGGGTGACCGGATGACGACCGGCGGTGGTGGAGCCCTCGCCGCCGCCATGCGGATGGTCGACCGGGTTCATGGCCACGCCGCGCGTCTGCGGGCGCACCCCCATGTGGCGCTTGCGCCCCGCCTTGCCCACCTTCACGTTCTGGTGATCGGCGTTTCCGATCGTTCCCACGGTGGCGCGGCATTCGGCGCGCACCAGGCGCATCTCGCCGGAGGGCAGGCGCAAAGTGGCCATCTCCCCGTCCTTGGCCATCAGCTGCACCGAGGCGCCCGCAGAGCGCGCCATCTGCCCGCCCCGGCCCGGCTGCAACTCGACGTTGTGCACCACCGTGCCGACCGGCATGCGTGCGAGCTCCATGCAGTTGCCCACGGCGATTTCGGCGTTCTCGCCCGAGGCCACGGTCATCCCCACCGTCAGCCGCTGGGGCGCCAGGATGTAGCTCTTCTCGCCATCGACGTAGTGGAGGAGTGCGATGTAGGAGGAGCGGTTGGGGTCGTACTCGATCGCGGCCACCTTCGCGTCCACACCGTCCTTGCGGCGCTTGAAGTCGACCCGCCGGTATGAGCGCTTGGCGCCACCGCCGCGATGGCGCGAGGTCTTGCGCCCGTGCGCGTTGCGGCCACCGCTCTTCTTCAGCCCTTCGATGAGCGTCTTCTCGGGCTCTGACTTGGTGATCTCGGCAAAGTCCGGATAGGAGACGAACCGTCTTCCGGGACTGGTGGGCTTGGGCTTGCGGATGGCCATTGCGCCGGGCTCCTAGTCCAGGGCCGCCAGGCCGTGGAAGATCGGGATGTTCTCGCCATCGCGCAACTGCACGATGGCCTTCTTCCAAGCGCGCGTCTGCCCGCTCGTGGTGCCCCGGCGCTTGGGCTTGGGCTTGACGCTCATCGTCCGGACCTCCACCACGTGAACATCGAACAGCGCCTCGATCGCCTGGCGGATATGGGTCTTGTGCGCGTCCGGGTGGACGCGGAACGTGTACCGGTTGGCCGCCGACAGGACGTAGGTCTTCTCGGACACCACCGGGCGGAGGATCACCTGCGTGTGCTCCATCAGGCCTTCGCCTCCTCGGTCGCGTGAGCGCCGGCCGGCTTGACGACCTTCGACTGCTCGCCCGCACGCACGGTGAGCGCCTGCAGGGCAGCTTCTGAGACGAGCAGCGAGGCCGCGCCCAGCAGATCGGTGACGCCCACGCTCTCGCTCCTCAGCACCGCCACGCGGGCCAGGTTGCGGAACGACAGCGCGGCCGAGGACTCCTCGGCACTCAGCACCACGAGCGTGGGGCGGATCTGGCCCCAGTCGTCGAGCAGGTCGACCGCCTGGCGCGTCTTCGGCGCCTGGAATCCGGCCGCATCGAGGATCGCGATCGTGCCGCGCTCGGCGTGCAGCGAAAGCGCGCTGCGCAGCGCGGCCCGCTGCTCCTTGCGATTGACCTTGAACGTGTAGGAGCGCGGTTTCGGTCCAAACACCGTGCCGCCGCCCGTCCAGATTGGAGAGCGGTTCGAGCCCGCCCGCGCGCGTCCGGTGCCCTTCTGGCGCCAGGGCTTGGCGCCGCCGCCGGAGACCATGCCACGCGTCTTGGTGGCCGCGGTTCCGCGCCGGCGAGCGGCCTGCTCGGCCCGCACGCTCTGATGCACCAGGGGACCCACGAAGCGCGCGCCGAAGGCGGTGTCGTCGAGCTTGACCTTCTTGGTTGCGCCGAGCATGGGAGCGTCAGGCATCGGTCCGTACCTCCACGACCCCGCCCCTGGGACCGGGGACCGAGCCGCGCACAAGCAGCAGGTTCTCCTTCTGATCCACGCCCACGATCTCAAGACCCTTCTGGGTCACGCGCCTGTTGCCCATCTGCCCCGGTCCGCGGATGCCCTTGAACACGCGCGAGGGCGTTGCCGAGGCTCCGATCGAGCCGGGCGCCCGCACGTTGTGCGAGCCGTGCGACTTGGGGCCGCTGACGAAGTTGTGGCGCTTGATCGTTCCCTGAAAGCCCTTGCCCTTGGACGTGCCTGACACCTTCACGCGGGCGCCCACCTCGAAGGACTCGACGGTCACCGTCCCGCCGAGCTGATGCTCGCCGGCCTCGCCGCGGAACTCGGCCAGGTGGCGCATCGGCGGAGCGTCGGCCTTCTTCAGATGACCGAGCTCGGGCTTTGATATGTGCTTCTCCTTGGCCTGCCCGAAGGCGAGCTGCAGAGCGTCATAGCCGTCGCGCTCAGGCGTGCGGATCGCCGTCACCGGACACGGTCCGGCCTGCAGCACCGTCACGCGCGCCACGCTTCCATCGTCCTGGAAGACCTGGGTCATGCCGAGCTTTGTGGCGAGGATGGCGGACATAGGAAGCGAGGGCAGAAAGGGGTCTCGGGGCAGCTACGGGATCGATGCTCAGGTGGCCAGGCGAATCTCGATGTCCACACCTGCCGGAAGATGATCCAGGCGCTGCAGCGAGTCGACCGTCTTGGGCGTCGGCTGGTGGATGTCGATCAGGCGCTTGTGCGTGCGAATCTCGAAGTGCTCGCGCGAGTCCTTGTCCTTGAAGGGCGAGCGGATCACGCAGTACACGTTCTTCTCGGTCGGAAGGGGCACGGGCCCGGACACCGTCGCGCCGGTGCGGGTGGCCGTCTCCACGATCTCCTTCGCCGCGGACTCGATGGCGGAGGTGTCGTAGGCCTTCAGACGGATGCGGATCTTGTTTTGGGTGGCGGATGCCATGGCTGTTGGGTGTCTCTCGTCTTCCCTGGTGTGTTGTGACTGGTCGCTGCTCGGGTCTGGTCTGCTCGTCTCTCTGCTTGATCTGCGCTCGCTCGGTGATGCTCGGCGGCGGGGCGGGCCCCGCCGCAAGCCCCTCCCGGGACGGCGCCTGAAGGAGCGGACCCAATCTTTGGGGATCGGCCGCCTTCGCCGCCGCCCACGCCTCTTCGGCGGGGCTGTTTAGTCGTATCGGACTGCCTATGCCGCCCCGACGATCCCCCGGGGGCGGGTGCTACTGAATGATCTCTGTCACCACGCCGGAACCCACCGTGCGGCCGCCCTCCCTGATGGCGAAGCGCAGGCCCTGGTCCATCGCGATCGGCTGGATCAATTCGATCTCCATCTGAACGTTGTCGCCGGGCATGACCATCTCAACCCCGTCGGGCAGCTTGGCGACTCCGGTGACGTCGGTCGTGCGGAAGTAGAACTGGGGCCGGTAGCCCGTGAAGAACGGGGTGTGGCGCCCACCCTCCTCCTTCTTGAGCACGTAGACCTCCGCCTTGTACTTCGTGTGCGGCGTGATCGAGCCGGGCTTGCACAGCACCTGGCCGCGCTCGATCTCCTCGCGCTTGGTGCCACGCAACAGGCAGCCGACGTTGTCGCCGGCCTGGCCCTGGTCGAGGATCTTGCGGAACATCTCAACGCCCGTGACCACCGTCGAGGTGGTGTCGTGCACGCCGACGATCTCAACGGTGTCGCCGGTGTTGACGATGCCCTGCTCGACGCGGCCCGTGGCCACCGTCCCGCGGCCCGTGATCGAGAACACGTCCTCGACCGGCATCAGGAACGGCTTGTCCAGCTCGCGCACGGGCTCGGGGATGTAGGTGTCGAGCGCCGCGGCCAGCTCGATGATCTTCTCCTTGGACTGCTCGTCGCCTTCGAGCGCCTTCAGCGCCGAGCCGGTGATGAAGGGGATGTCGTCACCGGGGAAGTCGTATTCGCTGAGCAGCTCGCGGACCTCGACCTCCACCAGCTCCAACAGCTCCTCGTCGTCGACCATGTCGGCCTTGTTGAGGAACACCACGATGTAGGGGACTCCCACCTGACGGGCCAGCAGGATGTGCTCGCGCGTCTGCGGCATTGGGCCGTCGGCCGCGGAGACCACGAGGATCGCGCCATCCATCTGGGCGGCGCCGGTGATCATGTTCTTCACGTAGTCCGCGTGGCCTGGACAGTCCACATGGGCGTAGTGCCGGTTCTCGGTCTGGTACTCGACGTGGGAGGTGGCGATCGTGATCCCGCGTTCCTTCTCCTCGGGAGCGTTGTCGATCTCCTCGAAGCTGCGCGCTTCCGCGCCTCCCTTCTCCGCCAGCACAGTCGTGATGGCAGCGGTCAGCGTCGTCTTGCCATGGTCGATGTGACCGATGGTCCCGACGTTGACGTGCGGCTTGTCGCGCTCGAACTTCTCCTTCGCCACTTTTCGTTAGCTCCTGTATCGACTTGTATGTCCGCCTCTGTGATGGCGAACCGGGGAAATCTATCTGAATGCGGCCATCCGTGACTGCTGCCTGCCGCCCTGGCCTGCCTGACGGCGCCGGCCACGTGCTGCACCTCGGCCGCCTAGGCCGGAACCGGCTCCCCCGTACGCTGCTCGACGATCTTCTCGGCGATGTTCGGCGGAACCTCCTCATATCCCTCGAACTGCATCGTGTGGGTGGCCCGCCCCTGCGTGTTCGAGCGCAGGTCGGTGGCGTAGCCGAACATCTCCGACAGCGGCACCCGTGCCGTGACCGCCAGCGCATTGCCGCGACGCTCCTGGCCCTCGACGCGACCGCGACGGCGGCTCAGGTCGCCGATGACCTCGCCGAGGAAGTCCTCGGGCGTGACGACCTCGACCGCGAAGATCGGCTCCAGCAGCACCGGCTTGGCGCGCCTGGCGGCCTCCTTGAACGCGATCGAGCCGGCCACCTTGAAGGCGATCTCCGAGGAGTCGACGTCGTGATACTTGCCATCGGTGAGCGTCACCTTCAGGTCGACCATGGGGTAGCCCGCCTTGACGCCGTTCTCGAGTGCCTCTTCGACGCCTTTGCGGACGGCCGGAATGTACTCGGACGGGATGTTGCCGCCCTTGATCTTGTTGATGAACTCGAATCCCTCGCCGGTGTTGGGCTCGAGGTTGATGTAGACCACCCCGAACTGGCCCGAGCCGCCGGTCTGGCGCACAAACTTGCCTTCGATCTTCTCGACCGTGCCGCGCACGGTCTCGCGGTAGGAGACCTGTGGGCGGCCCACGTTCGCTTCGACCCCGAACTCTCGCTTCATACGGTCGACCAGCACCTCCAGATGCAGCTCGCCCATTCCGGAGATCTCGGTCTGGCCGGTCTCTTCGTTGGTGCGCACCTGGAAGGTCGGGTCCTCCTCGGCGAGGCGTCCCAGCGCGATCGACATCTTCTCCTGGTCGATCTTCGTCTTGGGCTCCACCGCGACCTTGATGACCGGCTCGGGGAACACGATGTTCTCGAGATGGATCGGCGCGTCGGGGGCCGCGAGCGTGTCTCCGGTGATGACCTGCTTGATCCCCACAGCCGCGGCGATGTCGCCGGCGTAGACCTCGGAGACCTCCTCGCGCTCGTTGGCGTGCATCATCAGGATGCGCCCGATCCGCTCGGTCCGTCCGGAGCCCACGTTCAGCACGCGCGCGCCCGCGTCCAGGTGACCGGAGTACACGCGGAAGTAGGTCAGCTTGCCGACGTAGGGGTCGGCGGCGATCTTGAACGCCAGCGCCGCGAACGGCTCGGAGTCATCGGCGTGGCGCGTGACCTCGCGCTCGTGCTCCTCGCCTTTGATCAATTCGGTGCCGATCACCGGCGGCACGTCCAGCGGCGAGGGGAGGTAGTCGATGACCGCGTCCAGCAGCGGCTGCACGCCCTTGTTCTTGAACGAGGAGCCACACAGCACGGGGGTCAGCTTGGTCGACAGCGTCGCCTTGCGGATCGCCTGCTTCAGGCGCTCCTCTGAGATCTCGCCTTCCTCGAGGATGAGCTCGAGCAGACCGTCGTCGTAGTGGGAGACCTCCTCGAGCAGGTGCTCGCGCGCGGCGGCAGCCGCTTCCGCGAGGCGCTCGGGAATGTCGAGTTCTTCCTGTTCTGTACCCAGCTCGTCCTTGTAGACGATCGCCCTCATGGTCACCAGGTCGACGATCCCCTCGAAGCCTCCCTCGGCGCCGATCGGCAGCTGGATCGGCACGGGGTGCGCGCCCAGGCGGTCGATCATGGTCTTCACGCCCATGTCGAAGTCGGCACCCGTGCGGTCCATCTTGTTGATGTAGGCGATGCGCGGGACGTGATACTTGTCGGCCTGGCGCCAGACCGTCTCTGACTGGGGCTCCACGCCGGCGACCGAGTCGAACAGCGCGATGGCGCCGTCGAGCACCCGCAGCGAGCGCTCCACCTCTACGGTGAAGTCGACGTGCCCGGGCGTGTCGATGATGTTGATCCGGTGATCCTTCCACTGCGCGGTGGTGGCGGCGGAGGTGATCGTGATGCCGCGCTCCTGCTCCTGCTCCATCCAGTCCATCGTCGCGGCCCCGTCGTGGACCTCGCCGATCTTGTAGGTGCGCCCGGTGTAGTAAAGGATGCGCTCGGTCGTCGTCGTCTTACCGGCGTCGATGTGCGCCATGATCCCGATGTTCCGGGTGTTCTGGAGGGTGAACTTGCGTGGCATTGATCTGGTGGGGTCCTAGGGGGAGGGTTGGAGTCGTTTGAGAAACGGCGCCTGAGCGAGCAGGCTTGAGTCGTGCAAGCTGTTTAGGGCAAAAAAATGGGCCCCCCGGGCCCACGCGCGCTTTTGGTCTGCCCTGGACCGGTACGCGTCGTTATCTGCTCGAGGTCTCCATCTTCATTTGAGACCGCGGGCAGACCTGCTCACACGCCTGTGTCCACCCGCGACACAAGTCCGACTATAGCAGAGGAATTCTGGCCATCGGGCGGTTCATTGCAGGCGTTCAGAGCCCGTCTGCGAGCCCTTCGCCGGGGCCTCGCAGGCCTCTGTCGGCGAGGCATCCTCGAACAGTGCGCCGAGCAGCCCGAGCACGCGCGTGGCGGCGCGCAGGTCCTTCGCATCGACGTCCTTCAGCGCCTCGTCCCAGCGGGTCTTCCAGGCCTCCCGCTTGGCCTCGATCTTGCCGCGGCCCTGGGGGGTCAACCGCGACACCACCACCCGCCGGTCGGTCTGGAGGCGAACCCGTTCGACCTGTCCGCGCTCGGCGAGGTGGTCGAGCATCTGGGTGACCGTCGCCGGCGTGAGCCGGGCCGCGGTGGCGAGCTCGCCCGCCGACAGCTCACCGCGCTCGTCGAGCTCGATCAGCAGCTCGAACTGCGCGTGGCTCAGCTCCGAGCCGTCGAGGTGCGTGTCGCGCCCGCGCAGGCGGCTGAGGCTGCGAAACACGTGGCGGAACGCGTCGCCGAGCTCGGTCAGCTCATCCGGGCGCGTGACGGTGTCGGTCGTGGCGGCAGTGGTGCTACTGGTCGTGGCGGCCATCCGGCTTCTCCTAGGCGCCGAGCGGCTCGACGGTTGACTCGGCGTTGGCGGCGGCGCGGCTGAGCCGTGCCCGCGGATTCTCGGCGCGCAGCAGCACGATGCAGGGGATCAGCCCGAGCACGGCCGTTCCGAACGACCACCAGTAGGCGATGTTGAAGGCGTGCGCGAGGTGGGTAACCGAGGGCGCGTGCCCGCTCGCGCGCTGAAGCACCACCGCCAGCACCGCCGTGCCGACCGCGCCGCCGACGCGCTGCAGCACGTTCAGTTGCGGCGTCGCGTCGGAGAGCTGCTCAGGTCGCAGCGAGGCGAAGGCGGCCGTCATGGCTGGCATGAACGAGAAGCCGATGCCGATGCCCCGGATGAGCAGCACCGCCGAGATGGCCACGATCGAGGTGCTCGGGCCGATGAACGCCATCGGGATCGTGCTCAGGCACAGCACCGAGACCCCGAACAGGGCCACGCGGCCGCCGCCGAAGCGATCGGTCAGGCGTCCGGCCACCGGCATCGCGACCAGCATTCCAAGACCCTGCGGCCCGACGAGCAGGCCGGTCGCGATCAGGCTCTCGTGCCGGATTTCCTGGTAGTAGAGGGGCACGAGGATCATCGCCCCGAACAGCGCCGCGCCGAGCGCGAACGTCGTGAACGACGCGGCCGCGAAGATCCGGTTCGCATACAGGCGGATGTCCAGCAGCGGGCGCTCGACGCGCAGCGCGTGCCAGCAGAACACACCCGTCAGCGCCAACCCGGTGAGGATCGGCCACACGACGACCGAAGCAGTGAGGCTGGTGCCCGGGGTGCCGAGCTGGGCTAGTCCGTAGACGACCGCGCTCGACGCCGTCGACAGCAGCGCCAGGCCCACCACGTCCAGGCGCCCGGCCTCGCCGGATTCGGTGTGCGGGATGATGCGCCAGCCGGCGATGAATGCGATCACGCCGACGGGAACGTTCACGAGAAAGATCCACGACCAGTGAAAGCCCTCGAGGATCGCCCCGCCGACCACCGGTCCGAGAATCGGGCCGAGCATCGCGGGCATCGCCACGACGCCCATCACCCGGCCCATCCGCCTGGGCCCCGCGACCTGGGCCATGATGAGCTGGGCGAGCGGCATGATCATGCCGCCGCCCGCTCCCTGAAGAACGCGGAACAGCACGAGCTCCGTGGTCGTGGTGGCGATCGCGCACAGCGCCGAGCCGATCGTGAACAGCACCAGCGAGGTCATGTACACGCGCTTTGCGCCGAACCGCCGCGCCGCCCAGCCGGTGATCGGGATGACCGCGGCCAGCGCCAGCAGATAGCCGGTGATCACCCACTGGATCTGCGCGAGCGAGCTGTGCAGGTCGTGCCCGAGCGTGTGCAGCGCCACGTTCACGATCGTCGTGTCGAGGATCGACATGATCATCCCGAGGATCACCACGCCGGCGATCTTCCACACGTACGGCTCTATGCGATCGGAGGCCTCCGGGTGGAAGCCTGCCTCAGATATCGGGGCCGGAGAAGACATTCGGTACCGAAAGTTTAGGTACCAAAGCTTTGGCCTTCAAGGGCCTTGTGCCCAGGATCACACAAACGTCCAAACCTCTGGGAGTCCGAGGAGGCGTGCATGAAGTTCGGAGAGACCCTGGCCCCGATTCTTCAGGAGCTCGGCATAGAGGCTCCACCCGAGCTCTATCCGGCGCACGCCTTCGTCTCGGCCTGAGGCCTACCAGCGGTAGTGCGCGAAGGCCTTGTTGGCCTGGGCCATGCGGTAGATGTCGTCCTTGCGCTTGTAGGCCCCACCCTGCTGGGACTGCGCGTCGGTCAGCTCGTTGGCGAGGCGCTGGGCCATCGTCTTCTCCCGGCGGCCTCTCGCGAACTCCACCAGCCAGCGGACCGCCAGCGTGCGGGCGCGCCTGGACGGCACCTCCACCGGCACCTGGTAGGTCGCCCCGCCGACCCGCCGCGAGCGGACCTCCAGTGACGGGGTCAGGGCCCTGATCGAAGCCTCGAGCGACTCCACCGGGTCTTTGTCGCCGCGCTCGGCCACCAGCGCCAGCGCGTCATACACGATGCGCTCGGCGGTGGACTTCTTGCCGTCGAGCATCACCTTGTTGATCACCTGCTGAACAAGCTTTGAGCGGTGTATCGGATCCGCCTCCACTGGGCGAATCTGGGCGGCTGCGCGTCTGGGCATTCCTGTCTACTTCTTCTTCACGCCGTACTGCGAGCGCGCCTTCTTGCGATCGCTCACCCCGGCCGCGTCCAGCGTGCCGCGCACGACCTTGTAGCGAACGCCCGGCAGATCCTTGACACGGCCACCGCGCACGAGCACCACCGAGTGCTCCTGCAGGTTGTGCCCCTCGCCGGGAATGTATGCCGTCACCTCGATCGAACCGGAGATGCGCACGCGCGCGACCTTCCGCAGCGCGGAGTTAGGCTTCTTCGGGGTCGTCGTGTACACGCGCGTGCACACGCCACGCCGCTGCGGCGCGGCAACTTTCTTTTTCCGCCCGCTGCCCGACTTCAGGCCGGGAGTGGCCAGCTTCTTCTTCGGGGACACGCGTCCCTTACGGACGAGTTGAGAGGTTGTGGGCATCGGGCGCTGATGCTAGCAGCGCTACGCCGTGGCCGGGACGCCGGCCGAGCGCACGGGCGCCGGCATCAGCGCCGAGGCGATGATCACCAGCACGAACGCGCAGGCCTGCAGCACGACTCCCGCCGGGCTTGCCGCCATGGGGTCGCCGAACACCACGATCCCGCCGGCGATGCCGGCGATGTTCGCGGCGGTCCCCGTCACGGCGATGACCGGCACGGCATCCCCGTCCTGCAGGGCGCGTGCGGAGGCATAGAAGGCCACGATCGAAGCGATCACCGCGACCGCGAGCCATGGGCTCAGCGCCAGGCCCAGCACCCCGTGTGCGCCGGTGATGCCCGTGAGCGCCTTGATCGCCGTGTCGGACACCCCGAACAGCAGGCCCGCCGCGGCGGCGAGCATCACGCCGTGGTGCTCCACCGGGCCACCCATCCGCGGTCCCATCAACAGCAGACCGCCGATGCCGAACAGCCCGGCCTCGAAGGAGATCATCGCGGCCTGGGAGAACTGCGAGTGCGCGCCGTGCATCGCCGGGAGCGTGAGCCCCAGCGTCACGAGGCCCGCGGCGGTCAGCATCAGGCCCAGCCACTGGCGGCGCCCGACCTTGAAGCCGAACAGCCGATCGGCCATCACCGCGATGAACACCACGCCGGCGGCGAGCGCGACCTGGATCACCGACATGGGCGCCAGCGCCAGAGCGGCCACGTGCAGGCCCCAGCTGGCGGTCGCGATGATCATGCCCAGCGTGAACCACTTGGAGGAGTACAGAAGACGCACCGAGTGCAGCGGCCGGCGCAGGTCGACCCGCGGCACCGAGTTCGCGCCCCGGTACTTGAAGAAGAAGCCGAGGTTGGCCACGAACGCACAGGCGAGCGCGAGGAGGATGCCGAGCTCAAGTGTCATTTGGCACAGGAACGGGCAGGGGGCGAAAGGGTAGGCATGGTCAGGAGGTGAGGGGGATGGGAGTTCGGATGGGTCCTGGGGGGTGTGTGTCTGGTTCTCGTGACCCCCCTACTCCCACTGAAGGGTCCATCGGCAGGATCCTCGGCTGCTTTACTTGCTCCGGCCGATACAGGCAGATTGCCTTGCCAACCTGTGCGCGAGCTAAAGACCGTCTTCGAGTCCAGATGATGACCGCTGCAGCAAAACCCCTGTTGATGGTAGACATCGACGGGGTCATCTCGCTGTTCGGCTTCCCTGGGCCGGCGGGGGCACAGCCCGGGGGGCCGAATCCTACCCCAG
Organism: uncultured Solirubrobacteraceae bacterium; assembly: GCA_963821655.1. GTDB lineage: Bacteria > Actinomycetota > Thermoleophilia > Solirubrobacterales > Solirubrobacteraceae > Palsa-744. Next base: position 64,720 of record CAWGER010000013.1, on the reverse strand, counting down.
GTGCCGCCCCGGCGGAGGGGACCTTCCACTCGATCGAAGGCATACCGCACTTCCTTTCGTCCACCGCGGCCGCACACCTGCTCGGGCTGGCAGAGGACTTCGACCTGGTTTGGGCGAGCGGCTGGGAGGAGCGGGCCGAGGAGCACCTGCCGCGCCTGCTCGGGCTGCCGCGGGGACTGCCGTTCCTGCGCTTCGAGCGCTCGCCCGGGCGCAGCAACGCACACTGGAAGCTCGCGGCCATCGACGCGTACGCCGGGATGCGCCCGCTGGCCTGGATCGACGACGCCTTCAACGAGGCATGCCACGAATGGGCCGGCGAACGCCAGGCACCGACGCTTCTGGTGTGCACCGAGCCCAAGCAAGGGCTCACATCGCGGGAGGCGCAGGTGCTGGCGGCGTGGGCGCGGGAGCGCCGGCGAGCCTGACCGACACCGCTCCGGGCACGTTCAGGGGCTCTGACACCGCCGCTCCGACCGTTGCGCTGCCGGGACACAGCGCCCGCAGCCATGTCCCTTCACCGCCAGTCGGCGAGGCCGAAACCGGCAGCGAGAACTCCCCGCCGGCCCCGGTCACGACCTGGGCGAGCGTCTGCTCGATCACGTTTTCGCCGCGCTCGGACACGTTGCGGACCTGCAGCAGGACGGGCGCGCCGGCGATGGGGGCTCCGTCGAGGAACATCACCGCCCCCGCCAGCACGCTCGGCTGAGGCACCGGCGCGCCCGGCTGAGGCGCCAGCGCCAGCGTGACCTTCGCCGGACGCCCGGCCAGCTGGCGCACGACGCGCCGGATGCGGGGAAGCTGGCGATAGAGAGCGTTGCCGGGGCAGTCGGTCGCGTCGCCGTCGCGGTGGCCGGCGATGTGCGCCAGAGCGACATGCGCGCCGGCTGGAAACCGGCTGTAGCGGGCGCCTGCCGGGTTGACCCGCACGGTCACGCTGCCCACAGCGGCTACGCCGTGCAGCGAGAGCTTCCACGCCAGCAGGCGCTCGAGCGCTCCCCTGGCGGCGGGGGATATACGCACGTCGGAGAAGCTGCCCAGCACTGCCACCCCGGTCGAGACCAGGTTGTAGCCGCCTGCCTGTGCGCCCACGACGGGCTCATCGATGCCTCCCGCGCGGGCCTCGAAGATGCGCCCGAAGCGGTCGAGCACGAAGTTGTAGCCGATGTCGTTCCAGCCGTTCACATACCGATGGAACGCGTAGATCGCGCGCAGCATCGCGGGCACCTCCCCGGCGCTGTAGCCGTTGGGGTTCTCCGTGTGGTGCACGAACGCCATCTCAACCGCTCCATAGCCGGGGGCGACCCGCGGCCGGGCGACCCCCCTGGCCCAGGCGCGGCGAGCGATGATCGGCGGCTGGCCCGCCCCCGCCGCAAGCGAGGTGCTGAGCAGCGGAAGCGCCGCCGCCTGCGCGCGCGGGCCCGCGAGAAGCGCCTCACGGCGTGCTCCCCGCCCCGAGCTCACGTCCACGAGCTGCAGGCGCACGTCCCTGAGCGCCCGGCCCGCACGCAGCTGCACCGTGACCGTACCCCCCGTCCACACCGGATCTCCCGTCACGCTCTGAGACGAGGGCCGGGCGTCGGGACCATGGCCGTGCTGGGCGGCCGACACCCACCGGCTCCATCGTCCCTCAGGGCCGGCGAACCGCAGCTCGAGCGCCGCCGGCGCCGTCGCCGCCCCCCATTCGACCCCCACCAGATCGGCATTCCGCCGGAGCTTCACCGTCACCAGACCCGCGCGCAGCGCCCCGATCCAATGGGCGAAGCAGACGGGATCGGTGACCGCCGCTCCGGTGGCGCGTTCTGAAAGCTCGGCGATCGCCCGCCCGGGACGCAGGAGCCCGCCCGCAGCGGTCCCGGCTGCTGCGGCGAGAAGGGAGCGGCGCGTCATCCCGCGCGCGGCGGTCATCTCTGCACAGAACACACCGATCCCCTGCGGGTCGCGCACGACCGATGAGAAGTTGCATGGCGGTCAGGCGCGCTCGTCCTGACCGCCCGTGCTACTCCCCGCTCGGCTCCTCCTGAACCTCGAGCTCGGCCAGCTCCTCGACGAAGCCCGTATCCGCGCTGCCGGCGCCGATCTTCTCGAGCGAAGCCAGATCGGCGTCGAACTCCTGGCCGTAGCCGCCGTTGAAGCCCTCGCCGCCGGACAGTCCGAGCTCGGCTGCGATCTCGTCCTGGTCGAGCAGCCCCACGTCGTCGATCGCACGGGGCAGCGGCTCGGATGGTTCGATCTCGATCCGCCGGTAGCGCTTCAACCCGGTCGCCGCCGGGATCAGCTTGCCGATGATCACGTTCTCCTTCAGCCCGTTCAGCCGGTCGGTCTTGCCCTCGAGGGCAGCGTCGGTCAGAACCTTGGTCGTCTCCTGGAAGGAGGCCGCCGACAGGAAGGAGTCGGTGTTCAAGGACGCCTTGGTGATGCCGAGGATGATGTCCTCGAACTGGGCGGCCTCGTCGCCTTTCTCGATCACGGCGTCGTTGGCCTTCGCGAATTCGAAGCGATCGACGAACTGGCCGGGAAGGTAGTCGGTGTCGCCCTTCTGGTCGACCCGCACCTTCTTCAGCATCTGGCGCACGATCAGCTCGATGTGCTTGTCGTTGATGTCCACGCCCTGGGACTTGTAGACCTCCTGGACCTCTTTCACCAGGTACTGCTCGGTCTCGGTGCGCCCGCGGATCGCCAGGAGCTCGTGCGGATACACGGACCCCTCGTTGAGCTGGCGGCCCGCCGTGATCTTCTCGCCGGAGGCCACGAACAGCCGCGTGCGCCGCGGGAAGGCGTGGCGGTGCTCCTCACCGGCCTGGTCTGTGATGACGACCGTGAGCGCCTTGTCGGTCTCCTCGATCGAGACCACCCCGTCCTGCTCGGCGATCTTCGCGAGACCCTTGGGCTTGCGCGCCTCGAACAGCTCCACCACACGGGGCAGGCCGTGGGTGATGTCTGCGCCGGCGACTCCACCGGTGTGGAAGGTGCGCATCGTCAGCTGGGTGCCGGGCTCGCCGATCGACTGGGCCGCGATGATGCCGACCGCGTCGCCGATCTGCGCCAGAGCCCCCGTGGCCATCGCCCGGCCGTAACAGGCCTGACAGACGCCGCTGACGGCCTCGCACTTGAGCACCGAGCGCACCGGCACGGTGATCTCTGTGCCCTTGTCGTGATCGTCTGCGAACGCCGCAACCATGTCGGCCAGCTCGGCGCGACCGATCTCGGCCCCCTGCTCGCCCAGCATGCGCCCGCGCTTGGTTGTGATCGGCCTGGCGGCGATCCGCCCGACGAGACCGTCGTTCGGTTCCCCGCCGTCCTTGAACACGGGCATCTCGATGTGCTCCTCGGTCCCGCAGTCCGGCTCGCGGACGATCACGTCCTGGGCCACATCGACCAGGCGCCGCGTCAGATAGCCCGAGTCGGCCGTGCGCAGGGCGGTGTCGGCCAGACCCTTTCGCGCGCCGTGGGTGGAGATGAAGTACTCGAGCACCGACAGGCCCTCCATGAAGTTGGCCTTGATCGGGCGCTCGATGATTTCGCCCTTCGGGTTGGCCATCAGGCCACGCATGCCCGCCAGCTGGCGGATCTGCTTGAACGACCCACGCGCACCCGAGTTGGCCATCATGAAGATCGGGTTCAGCGTGGCGAGGTTCGCGACCATCGCGTCGGCCACCTCGTCGGTGGCTGCGTTCCACTTCTCAACCACGGCCTCGTGGCGCTCCTCCTGGGTGATCAGGCCCATGTCGTACTGATCTGAGATCTCGGCGACCAGCTTCTCGTACTTTTCGATGATCGACTGCTTCTCCGGAGGGATCACCACGTCGTTCTTGGAGATCGTGATCCCGGCCTGGGTGGCGTACTTGAAGCCCAGGTCCTTGAACGCGTCGAGCACCAGCGAGATGGTCGTTGCTCCATAGGTCTGCACCAGCATGTCGATCAGCCGGGTGGTGTCGCGCTTCTTCATCGACTGGTTGACGAACGTGTACTTGGAGGCGTCGAAGTCGTCCCCCAGCGCCTCGGCCAGCGCGCGCTCGATGCGGTCGTTGTAGATGATCCGCCCGATCGTGGTCAGCACGTGGCCGCCCTCGCGCCCGTACGGGCGGAACTCGGCCAGGTCGTGCAGCTTGACCACGCCGCCCTCGTAGGAGAGCTCGGCCTCCTGCGCGGTGCGGAACACGTGCGGCCGCGGCTCGTGGGTGGCCCGGTCGATCTTTGCCAGCTCGTCGGCCTCCGGCCCGTAGGTCAGGTAGTAGGCCCCCAGGATCATGTCCTGGGTCGGGGTCGCAAGCGGCGCCCCGTGGGCGGGGGACAGGATGTTGTTGGAGGACAGCATGAGGATGCGCGCCTCCGCCTGAGCCTCTGCCGAGAGGGGCAGGTGCACCGCCATCTGGTCGCCGTCGAAGTCGGCGTTGAACGCGTGGCAGACCAGGGGGTGAACCTGGATCGCCTTGCCCTCGACCAGCAGCGGCTCGAACGCCTGGATGCCCAGGCGGTGAAGCGTCGGGGCGCGGTTGAGCAGCACCGGGTGCTCGTGGATGACCTCCTCGAGGACGTCCCACACCTCACCGATCATCGAGTCCACCATCTTCTTGGCGGCCTTGATGTTCTGCGCGGACTTGCGCTCGACCAGCCGCGCCATGATGAACGGCTTGAACAGCTCGAGCGCCATGATCTTGGGCAGGCCGCACTGGTGGAGCTTCAGATAGGGGCCGGCGACGATCACCGAGCGCCCGGAGTAGTCCACGCGCTTGCCCAGCAGGTTCTGGCGGAAGCGGCCCTGCTTGCCCTTGAGCATGTCCGACAGGGACTTCAGCGGGCGGTTGCCCGGTCCCGTCACGGGGCGCCCGCGGCGACCGTTGTCGAACAGGGCGTCCACGGCCTCCTGCAGCATGCGCTTCTCGTTGTTGACGATGATCTCCGGCGCACCGAGGTCGAGCAGCCGCTTGAGGCGGTTGTTGCGGTTGATCACCCGCCGGTACAGGTCGTTCAGATCGGAGGTCGCGAAGCGGCCGCCGTCGAGCTGCACCATCGGGCGGAGCTCCGGCGGGATCACCGGCACGGCGTCCAGAACCATCATCTCGGGCTTGTTCCCGGACTGGATGAACGCGGAGACGACCTTCAGGCGCTTGACGGCCCGCGCCTGCTTCTGGCCTTTGCCGGTCTTGACCTGGTCCTCGAGCTCGATCCGTTCGGCCTGCAGGTCGACCTGCTGGAGCAGGTCGCGCACAGCTTCTGCGCCCATGCCGCCGCGGAAGTACTCGCCGAAGCCGTACGAGGACCCGAAACGCTCCTTCAGCTCGCGGAAGGTCGTCTCGTCGTGCTCGATCTGCTTGGGCTCCATCGTCTTGAACAGCTCCCACACGTTGCGCATCCGTTCGGCTGCGTCCTCGATGTAGGCCTCGGTGTCGGCGATGTCGGCGTCGAACGCCTTGCGCAGCTCCTTGACGAGCTTCTCGCGCTCATCGTCGGAGATCTTCTGAAGGTTGACGTCCAGCGAGTCCGCCCACAGGTGGTCGTCGTCGTTGAAGTGGGTCTGTTTGCCGTTCTGCAGGTACTTCTCCCGGCGCTTGAGCGACTCGCGCAGTTCCAGCACGCGCTCCTCGCGCTCGGCCGCGTAGGCGTCGAGGACCTTGTTGACCTCCTTCTCCAGCGAGTCCATGTCCTTGCTGCGCGCCTCGTCGTCCACCCACGTGACGATCGACGCCGCGAAGTACAGGACCTTCTCGAGTTCCTTGGGCGCCATGTCGAGCAGGTAGCCGATGCGGCTGGGCACTCCCTTGAAGAACCAGATGTGGCTCACCGGGGCGGCCAGATCGACGTGACCCATGCGTTCGCGGCGGACCTTCGAGCGCGTGACCTCCACGCCGCAGCGCTCGCACACGATGCCCTTGTAGCGCACGCGCTTGTACTTGCCGCAGTAGCACTCCCAGTCCTTGGTGGGACCGAAGATGCGCTCGCAGAACAGACCGTCCTTCTCAGGCTTGAGCGTGCGGTAGTTGATGGTCTCCGGCTTGATCACCTCGCCCGAGCTCCAGCTGCGAATCTGCTTGGAGGAGGCGAGACTGATCTCGATGGCGTCGAAGTTGTTGATATCGATCATCTGGTTGCGCTTTCGCTCGCGGGTGAAACAGGATTTACGTCTGGTGGGCCTGGCGATATGGCTGGACCCTGAATGTGCTCACCGCACGCGGCGGTGATGCCTGCGGACTTCGGCCGGTTGCCGCCCATCGCGACGACCCGGCCTCCTGTACTACGTCTCGGCCTCTGTCAGTCCCTCGATCTCCTCGATGTCGATCTCCTCCTCGACGAGCTCCTCCTCGCCCTCCACGGTCTCGGCGACGGCGGCGACGACGTCGGGCTCGGAGCCGTTCGGAGCCCCGTCAGTGGCGTCCGCCTCCTCGCCCTCCAGCGCCTCGTCGGCAGCGTCGCCCGCGAGGGCCCGCACGCCTGACAGGTCGATGCCGAGCTCCTCGGCCGCGCGCAGCAGGTCATCGTCTTCGTCGCGCATCTCGGTGCGCTGACCTTCCTCGGAGACGACGTTCACGTCGAGCGCCAGCGACTGCATCTCCTTCAGCAGCACTTTGAACGACTCGGGCACCGATGGCTCGGCGATGTTCTCGCCCTTGACGATCGCCTCATAGGCCTTCACGCGCCCGATCGTGTCGTCGGACTTGATCGTCAGCATCTCCTGCAGCGTGTAGGCGGCGCCGAATGCCTCCAGCGCCCACACCTCCATCTCGCCGAAGCGCTGCCCGCCGAACTGGGCCTTGCCGCCCAGCGGCTGCTGGGTGACCAGCGAGTAGGGACCGGTCGAGCGGGCGTGGATCTTGTCGTCCACGAGGTGCAGCAGCTTGAGGATGTACATGTACCCGACCGTCACCTGTTCGGCGAACGGCTCGCCGGTGCGGCCGTTGAACAGCGTCATCTTGCCCGAGGCCCGCTCGCCTGCCCGCCGGCTCTTGTCGACGTCCATGCGGATCCGGCCCTTGTGCTCGTCCTGCCAGCTGACGAGCGCCTCATCGACGTCCTCGACGGTGGCGCCGTCGAACACCGGCGTTGAGACATACACGCGCCCGGAGGAGCCGGCGACGTTCCCGCTCCCCTGGCCGTTGCCGTTGCCGGCCTCGCTCTGGGAGATGTTGAACGCGTCGGAGCCGTCGTCGTACCAGCCCTGCGCCGCAACCCAGCCCAGGTGGGTCTCGAGGATCTGCCCGACGTTCATGCGCGAGGGCACGCCCAGCGGGTTGAGGATCACGTCCACAGGCGTGCCGTCCTCCAGGAACGGCATGTCCTGCTGATCGACGATCTTCGAGATCACTCCCTTGTTGCCGTGGCGCCCCGCGAGCTTGTCGCCCTCGGAGATCTTGCGCTTCTTGGCCACGAACACGCGCACGAGGTCGTTCACGCCGGGCGGCAGGTCGTCGCCCGCGTCGCGGCTGAACGTCTTCACGTCGATCACCACGCCGCCCTCGCCGTGGGGGACCTTCAGGGAGGTGTCGCGCACCTCGCGCGCCTTCTCCTTGAAGATGGCCCGGATCAGCTTCTCCTCGGCGGTCAGCTCGGTCTCGCCCTTGGGCGTGACCTTGCCCACGAGCAGATCGCCCGAGATGACCTCGGCGCCCACGCGCACGATGCCGCGATCGTCGAGATTGCGAAGCGACTCCTCCGAGCGGTTGGGGATGTCGCGGGTGATCTCCTCCTCGCCCAGCTTGGTCGTGCGGGCGTCGATCTCGTACTCCTCGATGTGGATCGAGGTGAGCTCGTCGTCCTGCACGAGGCGCTTGGACAGGATGATGGCGTCCTCGAAGTTGTAGCCCTCCCAGGACATGAACGCGACCATCAGGTTCTTGCCCAGTGCCATCTCGCCCCGGTCGGTCGAGGAGCCGTCGGCCAGCACGTCGCCCGCCTTGACCTTCTGGCCGGTCGTCACGCGCGGCTTGTGGTGGATCAGGGTGCCCTGGTTTGAGCGCATGAACTTCTGCAGCTCGTACTCCTCGTTCTTGCCGGCACCGCTCTGAACGACGATCTGGTCGGCATCGACATACTCGACCGTGCCGCCGTCCCTGGACAGCAGCACGTCGCCCGTGTCAAGGGCCGCCCGGCGCTCCATGCCGGTGCCGACGAGCGGAGCATCGGCCTTCAACAGCGGAACCGCCTGGCGCTGCATGTTCGAGCCCATCAGCGCCCGGTTGGCGTCATCGTGCTCGAGGAACGGGATCATGGCGGTCGCCACCGACCAGATCTGCTCGGGCGAGACGTCCACCAGATCGACATCCTTGGGTCCGACCGTCACGTACTGGCCGGCCTGGGTGCGGCACAGGATCTCCGAGCCCTTCAGGCGGCCCGTCTTGGGATCCACCGGCTGGTTCGCCTGGGCGATCAGGAGCTCCTCTTCCTGGGTCGCGTCCAGCCGTTCGACCTTGTCGGTCACCACGCCGTCCTTGACCACGCGGTAGGGAGTCGTCACGAACCCGTACTCGGAGACCTCGGCGAAGGAGGACAGCGAGCCGATCAGCCCGATGTTCGGTCCCTCGGGGGTCTCGATCGGGCACATGCGCCCGTAGTGGGTCGGGTGCACGTCGCGCACCTCGATCGGCGCGCGCTCGCGGGTGAGCCCGCCGGCTCCCAGCGCCGACAGGCGGCGCCGGTGGGTGAGCCCCGCCAGCGAGTTGGTCTGATCCATGAACTGGGACAGCTGGGAGGAGCCGAAGAACTCCTTCAGCGCGGCCACCACGGGGCGGATGTTGATGATCGTCTGCGGCGTGATCGTGTCGGCGTCCTCGGTCGTCAGGCGCTCGCGCACGACGCGCTCCATGCGGTAGAGCCCGATCCGGAATGCCTCCTGGATCAGCTCGCCCACGGTGCGCAGGCGGCGGTTGCCGAAGTGCTCGTACTCGTCGAGGTGCTCGGCGACCGGCTCGCGGGGCATGCTCGCGGCCTCTGCCGCGTAGTCCTTGATCTCGACCTCGCCGTCCTCCGGCAGCCCCAGGCGCTTGGGCAGCAGCACCAGCTCGCGCACCAGCGCGAGGATGTCGTCGTGCGTGAGCGTGCGCGTGTCGATGTCGACATCCAGGCCGAGCCGTGAATTCAGCTTGTAGCGACCGACGCGCGTGAGGTCGTAGCGCTTGGGGTCGAAGAACAGCTGGTTGAGCAGCGCCTTGGCGTTGTCGACGCTCGGCGGCTCGCCGGGGCGCTGCTTCTTGAACAGCTCGATCAGCGCGCCCTCTTCGGTGCGGGTGACCTCGGTGTCCGATTCGATCGTGTTGCGGATGTACAGCGAGTTCTCGAACAGCTTGAGGATCTCCTCGTCGCTGCGAGTACCCCATCGCGCGCAGCAGCACGGTCACCGGCAGCTTGCGCTTGCGGTCGATCCGTACGAAGACCTTGCCTTTCTTGTCGATCTCCAGCTCGAGCCACGACCCGCGCGCGGGCATCAGGTTGGCGATGAAGACCTGCTTCTCGCGATCCTTCGGCTCCATCAGGTACGCACCCGGGGAGCGCACCAGCTGCGTGACCACCACGCGCTCGGTGCCGTTGATCACGAACGTCCCGCGCTCGGTCATCCACGGGAAGTCGCCCATGAACACGGACTGCTCGCGGATCTCTCCCGTCTCGCGGTTGATGAACGCGACCGTCACGGTCAGCGGTCGGGCGTAGGTCAGATCCTTCTCGCGGCACTGGTCCAGTGACGCGACCGGCTCATCGAACGTGAACTCGCCGAACTGGACGGCCAGGTTGCCTGTGTAGTCCTCGATCGGTGAGATGTCGTCGATCGTCTCGCGCAGGCCACCCTTGGTCGGGTCGGTCAGCCACGTGAACGAACGGCGCTGTATGTCAATCAGGTTGGGGACGTCAACGGTCTTCTTGAGGCGCGCGAAGCTTCGGCGCGTCCGGAGAGCATCTGCTGCAGCCAAGAAACGACTCCTTCGGAGGGCGTGAGACGGGCAGAGGAGGGCGCCGAAGCGCGACTAGCAAAGATAGCACAGACCAGCGACGCCCTGAAGGGGGCTGCTAGCGCTCACGGACCCCGCCTCCGACGATCGCGTATGTGGCGCGACGTCGTACGTTCGAAGCGGCTGCGGCTATCGGCCAGCGGTAGGCACTTTACCGGAAAAACCGCCCAATTGTTAGCGGTACATAAAGAGGGCCCGCGCGAGCGCGGGCCCTCTCCGAAACGGCATGTCGCGGTTGCGGGTGCTACTTGACCTCGACCGTGGCGCCGGCCTCCTCCAGTTCCTGCTTGAGCTTGTCCGCCTCCTCGCGGTCGGCGCCCTCCTTGATCGGCTTGGGAGCCTCGTCCACGAGCGCCTTGGCCTCTTTCAACCCGAGCCCGGTGGCGGCGCGCACGACCTTGATCACCTGGATCTTCTTGTCGCCCGCCCCGGCCAGAACCACGTCGAACGTGCTCTGCTCTTCCTCCTCGGCGCCCCCGCCGTCACCTCCGCCGCCGGCGGCAGCGGCTGCCGGCGCGGCGACCGCGGCCGCCGATACGCCGAACTCCTCCTCGAGCGCTTTGATCCGCTCGGCGAGCTCGAGCACCGAGATGCCCTTCAGCTCCTCGATCCAGTCCTGTGTGCTTGTGGCCATCTTCGTCAGTCCTCCTTGGGGGGATTCGCGTCGGCGTCATCGGGCTGGGTCTCAGCCGAAGCGTCCGCCTGGTTGTCGTCTTCTTGTGCCGGCTCTGTCGCCGGCTCAGCTTTGTCCTCGCGGGGCCGCCTCCGTGGCGACCTCGGCCGTGGGCTCCTCGGGGGCCGCGGTCTCCTCGGCTGCGGGCTCCTCCTCGGCCGCGGGCTCCTCGGCAGCGGCGGGCGCCTCGGCTGCGGGCTCCCTCGGCAGCGGCGGGCTCCTCGGCGGCGGCCGGCTCCTCGGCGGCGGGCTCCTCGGCTGCGGGCTCCTCGGCGGCCGGGGGAGCGCCGGCGGGGATCTCTCCGGACTCCTTCTTCTCGCGCACCTGGCCGAGCGCAGAGGCAAGGCCGCCCACGAGCGCGCTCGAGGGTGCGGACGAGGCCGCTGACGGGGGACGCCACGACGCCGACGAGCTGGCCGTAGAGCACTTCCCGCGAGGGCAGGCGCGAGAGCGAGCGGATCTGAGCGACGTCCAGCGGATCGCCTTCCATGAGCCCGCCCTTGAAGGGCAGGAGCTGGGTCGCACGGGCGTAGTCGGCGACCGCCTTGGCGGCCGTGGCGACGTCGCCGCGGACGAACGTGAGCGCGGTGGGTCCCGTCCAGGAAGTCCTTGAGCGTCTCCGCCCCCGCCTCGTCGGCGGCCCGTTCGGTGAGCGAGTTCTTGACGACCTTGAACGTGGCGTCGGCCTCGCGCAGCTTGGTGCGCAGATCGGCCGCCTGGGCCACGGAGATGCCCCGGTAGTCGACCGCGAAGATCGCCTGGGACTCGTCTATTTGAGCGGCGATCTCGGCGATCGCCACGGCCTTCTGGTCTCGGTTCATTGGGCTCCTGTCCCGGTCTTAGAGTGCGCCATGGGCGCAGCTGCCGGGGGTCTCTGGTGGCCTTGTTGGATGCGCTAGGCGGCGATCGTGGCCGCGGGCGCCTCCTCGATGATGTCACGTGTGCGGCTCGAGTCCACCTTCACGCCCGGCCCCATGGTCGAGCTCAGGGTGATCGAACGCAGGTAGCGGCCTTTCGCGACCGCGGGCTTGGCGCGGATCAGCTCTTCGATCACGGCCGCGTAGTTCTCGAGCAGCTGGCGGTCCTCGAAGCTCGCCTTGCCGATCAGCAGATGCACGATCGCGGTGCGGTCGGTGCGGTACTCGACCTTGCCCGACTTGGACTCCTCGACGGCCTTGGCGACATCCATCGTCACCGTGCCCACCTTCGGGTTGGGCATCTTGCCCGAGGGCCCGAGCACGCGTCCCAGTCGCCCCACGACCGACATCATGTCGGGGGTGGCGATCACGACGTCGAACTCGTCGAACCCCTCCTCGATCCGCTTGGCCAGATCCTCGCCGCCGACCACGTCGGCGCCGGCCTGCTCGGCCTCGCTCACCTTCCCGCCCTGAGCGAACACGGCGATTTTCACGTCCTTGCCGAGGCCGTTGGGCAGGGCGATCGTGCCGCGCAACTGCTCGTCGGCGTGGCGCACGTTCAGGCCCGTGCGCACGTGCAGCTCGATCGACTCGTCGAACTTCGCGCTGCTCAGGCTGCGCACCAGGGCCACTGCCTCTCCGGGCTGATACTCGCGCTCGCGGTCCACTTTCGCGAGCCCCTCGGCGTAGCGGCGTCCGTGTGCACTCATGACGCCACGTCCACGCCCATCGAGCGGGCGGTGCCCGCGATGATCTTCGCCGCCTGGTCGACGTCGTGCGCGTTCAGGTCCTCGAGCTTCCGCTCCGCGATCTCGCGCAGCTGCGTCTGGGTGATCGTGCCGACCTTCTCGCGGTTGGGCTCGCCCGAGCCCTTGCTGATGTTGAGCGCCTGACGGATCAGCACGGCGGCGGGGGGCGTCTTGGTGATGAAGGTGAACGAGCGGTCCTCGTACACCGTGATCACCACCGGGATGACGGTGCCGGTTTCGCTCTGCGTCTGGGCGTTGAACGCCTTGCAGAACTCCATGATGTTGATCCCGTGCTGGCCCAGCGCAGGACCGACCGGCGGGGCGGGACTCGCCTGCCCGGCATTCGCCTGCAGCTTGATCGTTGTCAGAACCTTCTTGGCCATTTCCAGTCAGCTTATCTGTCGAGTTGGTCTTGGGTAGTCAATGTGCGTGTCGGGAGCGCTCGCCGGCTGAGCCGGTCGAGGATCAAGCGAGGCAAGGACGCAGGAGCGAAGTGTGCTCCGCACACGAGCGACCGAGGACGCCGCCTCGCGCGGTCATCGCCGCTCAGAGCTTCTTCACCTGATCGAAGCCCACCTCCACCGGGGTCTCGCGACCGAAGATCGATACCAGCACCTTGAGGCGGGCCGCGTCCTCGTTGATCTCTGAGATCTCTCCGGAGAAGTCCGACAGCGGCCCGGACACGACCTTGACCGACTCGCCGATCGTGAACTGGGCACGCGTGCGCGTCGCCGTGGCGACCTCCTTGTGGAGCAGCCGGTCGACCTCGACCTGGGTCAGCGGAACCGGCTCCTGGGAGGCGCCCACGAACCCGGTCACGCCGGGGGTGCCCTTGACGACTCCCCAGGAGTCCTCGTTGAGCTCCATGTTCACCAGCACGTACCCGGGCATGGTGCGCTTCTCGACGGTGATCTTCTGGTTGTCCTTCATCTCCGAGACCGCTTCGGTGGGGACGACCACGGTGCGCACGGCGCGCTGCTGGCCGAGGGACACGACCCGGTGTTCGAGGTTGTCCTTGACCTTGTTCTCATGGCCGGAGTAGGTGTTGACGACGTACCAGCGAAACATTCAGACCTCAAGAAAGGATGAGTTCGACGAATTCCTTCGCCACGTAATCGGCGAGGCCCAGATAGGCGCCGGCGATTGCGACGAAGCCCAGCACGACGGCCGTGGCCTGCGTGACATGGCGGCGGTCGGGCCACTGTACGCGCTGGAGCTCGGCCCAGCTGGCACGCAGGAAGGCGATGGCGCGATTGCCCTTGCGGATCGGCGCGCCGGAGGCCTGCTCGGGGCTGACGCCGCCGTCGGCACCGCCGCCGCCCGGTCGTCTGCGTACTGCGGTGCCGGCGGGTTCCTGAAGTTCGTCCTTGGTGATGTCGCCCTCGGAGAGAGCCTCGGCCTCGATTTCACCCTCGGACAGATGGTCTGGCTCGACGGGCACGCTGTCGGGCTCGACGGGCACGCCGCCGGCGCCGCGTACGAGCGCGGCGTCGAACTCGTCGACCTCGGCCGAGGCGTGGTCGAGCGCGCCGGGGACGTCAGCCCGAACCGTCTCGCCGGGCGCGAGCTCGCGCTTGCCGGGCAGGGGCGCCGTCAACGACCGGCTCCGCCGGCGGCTTGCCTGCGCCGTTGGCCGCGCCGTCCGCGCGACGGCCCGCGGCCGCGGCGCCCCGGCGTTCCCGGCGCTGCTTTGCACGTTTGCGGTCACGGGCCACAGCAGCGCTCCCGCGCTAGCGCGTCTCCCGATGGCCGGTGTGCTTGCGACACCAGCGGCAGTACTTGCGCAGGCTGACCCGATCGGGGTTGTTGCGCTTGCTCTTGTTGGTCTGGTAGTTGCGACGCTTGCAGTCCTCGCATGCGAGGGTGATAGCGATTCGAACGTCTCCACGGGCCATGTGGGAAATCCCTGCGTAGTTGTGGACAGCGGCCTAGGGCGAAGAAAAACCCCGCCTAGGCGCGAGGTGCAAGCAGTCTAGCGCGCTTGGGCCGCCGGGGCGACTGTGGGGATGGCTGTCTCGCGAGCGCGGGCGCACGGGCGCCTACTCATACAGCGTGAACGTCGCGAGGATCACGTACAGGGCGACCAGCGCCCAGCCCTCGAACGCGGCGGCCTCGCCGTCTCCGGTGATCTGCGCCAGCGCGAGCGTCGTCAAGCAGCAGCGCGCCGATGTACACGGGTGCAATCGCGAACGTGAGCGTGGTGGACAGCGCGAAGGAGATCAGCACGAGCAGCGGGAACAGGAACGCCGCGATCTGGGCGACCGAGTTCTTGACGACCGAGATCGCGAGGTCCGAGCGGCCCTTCGCGGCCAGCACGAGCCCGGCGGTGTTCTCCACGGCGTTGCCCGCGATCGCGACGATCACGAAACCGGCGAACGCTGTGGAGATGTTGAGCGCGACGATCGCCGGCGCGAGCGCGTTGATGAACCAGTCGGAGACGAACGCCGACGCCGTCCCGGCGACGAGCAGCAGCGTGAGCGTGAACCCGAGCGACAGCCGCGGGCCGGCGGGCCTCATACCGGCCGCGGATGGGCCGGCGCCCGCCTGCGCGCGATCGCCCTCGGCCTGCTCGCCGGTATCCGGCGCGGTGTCGGAGCGCAGGTAGGGCACCACCCAGGTCGCGTAGACGAACAGCAGGCAGACCGCCCCGACGATGGAGATCGTCTTGACGTGATGGCTCGCCGGGTCGTGCGCCGCGAGCGAGAGCCCGAGCAGGACGATGATGAACACGGTCACCTGCAGCAGCGTGGCCGTGTCCCGCGGCAGTCGCTTGGAGAAGCGCATGATTCCATCGGGCGCGCGCCGCGCGCCGACCACGATCACGAGGCCGAGCACGAGCAGCGCGTTGGCGAGGATCGACCCGATGATCGCCGTCTGCGCGACCACGATCTCGCCCTTCTGCAGTGCGAAGATGACGACGAACAGCTCCGGCAGGTTGCCGAGCGTCGACTGCAGCATCCCCGTGACACCGGGGCCGAAGCGCTCGCCGAGCTGCTCGGTGGCGAACGACACGACCCACGCCAGGCCGGCGAGCGCGAGCGTTGCGATCGCGAAGCGGGGAACCGCCGCCCACTGCTGGTAGTTGGCCACCCCCGCGAGCGCCGTGAGAAGCGCCAGCAGCAGGAGCGTCACGCGCTCCGCTCGGGTCAGGGCGGACATCCCGCTCCGCGGCCCTCAGTGGACGTCGAGCACCCTGTCGATCAGGCCGTACTCGAGCGCCTGCTCGGCTGAGAAGAAGCGGTCGCGCTCCATGTCCTGCCGCACCTCCTCGGTCGGTCTGCCGGTGTGCTCGGCGTAGATCTCGTCGATCCGCTCGCGCACCTTGAGGATCTCCCGCGCGTGGATCTCGATGTCGGTCGACTGCCCTTCGAACCCGGCCGAGGGCTGGTGGATGAGGATCCTCGAGTTCGGCAGGGCCGCCCGCTTGCCCTTGGTGCCGGCGGCCAGGAGCAGCGAGCCCATCGACATGGCCACCCCCACGCACATCGTGTTGATGTCGGGCTTGACGAATTTCATCGTGTCGTAGATCGCCAGTCCGGAGTAGATGCTCCCGCCCGGCGAGTTGATGTAGATCGAGATGTCCTTCTGGGGATCCTCGCTCTCCAGGTGGAGCAGCTGCGCCACCACCAGGTTGGCCACCTGATCGTCGATCGGCGTCCCCAGGAAGATGATCCGCTCGTTGAGCAGCCGCGAGTAGATGTCGAACTCGCGCTCTCCGCGCGCAGTCCGCTCGATGACCATCGGGATCAGCGGCATTGACGCACCCTAGCGCTCGCGGCCCCGGTCACCGCATCACAGGTTGACGGTCTGCATGCCCACCTCGTCGTAGCGATCGCCGGCGGCCGCCGGCACGGCCTCGGCGATCCGCTCGACCTCCTCGTCGCTCAGGACGACATCGGCGGCGGCGAGGTTCTCTTCCAGGTAGGAGACCCGCTTGGTGCCCGGGATCGGGACGATGTGCTCGCCGCGGTGGAGCACCCAGGCCAGCGCCAGCTGCCCGGCGGTGATCCCCTTCTCGGCCGCCAGCTCCTTGACGCGCTCGGCCAGCGCGAGGTTGCGGGTCAGGTTCTCGCCGGTGAAGCGCGGCCCGTAG
Source organism: uncultured Solirubrobacteraceae bacterium (assembly GCA_963821655.1). Classification (GTDB taxonomy): domain Bacteria; phylum Actinomycetota; class Thermoleophilia; order Solirubrobacterales; family Solirubrobacteraceae; genus Palsa-744. The sequence continues at coordinate 48,352 of CAWGER010000013.1, read as the reverse complement.
CGGCGGAAGTCGCCCTCGTCGAGCTCATCGGGCGAGCTGAAGCGCCCCGACAGAAAGCCCCGGCCGAGCGGCGAGTAGGCGACGAGCGCGATCCCAAGCTCGTTCAGCGTGGGCAGGATCTCATCGTCGCAGTCGCGGGTCCACAGCGAGTACTCGCGTCTGCACCGCCGTGATCGGGTGCACGGCATGCGCCCTGCGGATCGTCTCCGCGCTGGCCTCTGAGAGGCCGATGTGGCCGACCTTGCCCTCGGCGACGAGCTCGGCCATCGCGCCGACCGTGTCCTCGATCGGCGTGCGCGGGTCGACACGGTGCTGGTAGTAGAGGTCGATGCGCTCGACTCCCAGCCGCCCGAGCGATGCCTCGCACGCCTGCCGCACATACGCGGGGCTGCCGTCGATCGACCGCCGGGGCGGATCGCCGGGTTCGAGCCTGATGCCGAACTTGGTCGCCAGGAACACCTCCTCGCGGCGGTCGGCGATCGCGCGGCCGACGAGTTCCTCGTTGGTGTGCGGCCCGTACATGTCGGAGGTGTCGAGGAAGTTGCACCCGAGATCGAGCGCGCGGTCGATCGTCCGCAGCGCCTCGGGCTCATCGGTCGCGCCGTAGAACGCCGACATGCCCATGCAGCCGAGGCCGATGGCGGAGACCTCGGGGCCGTTCGGGCCCGAGTGTGCGCTTCTGCATGGCTCCGTGTATATCAGCCCGCTGCGCGCCGGCAGCGACATAATGTCGAAGCCGTGTTCCCCCTGAACCTGCCCAACGTGCTGACGGTGCTGCGGATCATGCTCGTGCCCGCCCTGGTGGTCGCCCTGCTGGGCAACACGCCCGACGGCGACGTGATCGCGGCGATCGTGTTCGCGCTGGCCTCGCTGACGGACTTCGTCGACGGCTACCTCGCGCGGGCGCGCGACTCGATCACGACGTTCGGCAAGCTGATGGACCCGCTCGCCGACAAGCTGCTGATCATCGCCGCGCTGATCTCCCTGGTCTCCCTGCACCGGCTCGCGGCGTGGGTCGCGATGGTGATCATCACGCGCGAGCTCGCCGTCACCGTCCTGCGTCTCGGCGCGACCCAGGCGGGCGTGGTGATGGCCGCGAGCATGTTCGGCAAGGTCAAGACCTGCCTGCAGATAGCGGCGATCCTCGCGATCATCGCCGTGCACGGACAACCGCTGTGGGTCGTCGGCCCTGCTGTACGTGACGGTCCTCGTCACGGTCCTGTCCGGCCTTGACTACTTCTTCGGCATACGCCGGCGCATTCAGGCAGGCAGGAGCGCGGCGCAGCCGGCTGAAGCCCGCCTCAGGCGCCGAGGTCCAGCCACTCCTCGAGGCTCGTCTGATGTGCGGCGGGCGCGCCCGAGTCGATCTCGGCCCGCAGCTCCGCGAGCAGCCCGTGGCGCTCGGCCACGACGTTGTGCCGGTGGATCGTCTCGAGGTTCTCCTGGTGGGCGGAGACGAAGCTCGCGCCGTCGAGCTCCGGAAGGCGCGCGACCACGCCCGCCACCATCTCGCGCACGCAGTCCTCGACGAAGCGCGGGCGGCGATGGGCCTTTTCCACCACCTCGACCTCGTCGGAGCGCTTCATCAGCTCATAGATCTCAGAGGACATGCTCGCCTCCGCGATCGCGAGCAGCGTGGAGGCGTCGATCTCCGCGACGCACTCCTCGATGCAGCCGATGTGCAGCGTGGCCAGCCCGCGCTGGTTGTGGGTGGCGACGGGCACGCGCGCGAGGATGCGCTCGATCTGCTCCTCGGCTGAACCCGTCGGCGGCGAGCCGCTCGGCGGCGCGCCCGGCCACCAGCTCCTGCGCGCACGGGCACGCGGTCATGCCGGTCGCCGATACGCCGACGATGCGCCGCGTGCCGTGCTCGAACGCCACCGCGCGCCCGTACAGCGTGTAGATCTCCTGAGTGGGCATGCCTGAGACGGGCGCGGGCTTGTGCTCGGGGTAGCGGGCCGCGATCGTGACCTCGGCGCGCTCGGCTCCCTGGCGGGAGCGCACCAGCTCGGCGATGTGCTGGGCGAGCGTCTCGGCGCGGAACGGCGACTCGCTCAGCACCACCTCGCCGATCGCCTCGTTGACGACCTCCTCGAAGCGCGACATGTGCGCGCCCTTCTGGTCGCGGCTGAGGTCGACGAAGCACTCGAGCTGTGCGAAGAACAGCTCGTCGCGGATGCGCACCACCTTCTCGACGCCGGTCACGCCGACGCGTGAGAGCCCGACGGGGACTCCCGGCGCGCGCGCCTGCACGTCATCGTCTGCACCCTGTGCGGGAAAGAGCGGAGACGTGGGCCGTATCGCCTGCACCGCGGCCTAGCCTAGCGCGCGTCCAGGGGCGGTCCGCCGGCCGCCCCGGGAGCGGCGCCGACATCGATATGCGACCGTCGATTCTGGTATCACTTCGCCGGAAGCTCGTCGGGTCAAGCCCGGGATGAAGGGCAGACGGGCTCGGAAGTCGCGCAGACGCAAGGGAACTGCCAATGTCGCAACGCACAGGAGGCTGAAGCGAGGATCGGGGAGTCGGAGCGGGTTCTCGCTCCGGTCGAATCGGGTCTAGCCTGGGGGTAGCTGTTGAGCAGGAAGCAGGAGGGTCTGTCGATCGTCGCGGACACCGCCGTGATCGACTTGGAGGAGATAAAGGGGATGATCGCCGGGGGCCAGGAACGAGGGGTTCTGAGCTCCGAGGTGGTCGCGGCCGCGCTGGAGGAGGCCGAACTCAGCGGCGAGCAGGCACAGGAGCTGTTCAGCCACCTGGAGGAGCAGGGGATCGATGTCCTCGAGGCGGGCGAGGGTGGGCGCGAGCCCGATTCGGGGGCCGCCCGTGATCAGCACGATGCGATCGAGGAGGAGGATCCGGCTGGGCGGGCCGGCGGGGATCCGGTGCTTGGCGATTCCGACGACGGCGATGGCGAGGAGGAGGGAGACCGGACCGGCGGGCTGCGGGGGCCGATCGAGGAGCTCAAGCGGGCCGACGTCGACCTCGCGGTCGAGCCGAGCCTCGACTCGCTGCGGCTGTATCTGAGCTCGATCGGCCGCGTCCCCCTGCTGAGCAGCGAGGAGGAGGTGCTGCTCGCCAAGCGGATCGAGCGGGGCGACATCGATGCCAAGCAGCACATGGTCGAGGCGAACCTGCGCCTGGTCGTGTCCATCGCCAAGGGCTACGTGGGGCGCGGGCTGACGTTCCTGGATCTGATCCAGGAGGGCTCGCTCGGGCTGATCCGGGCGGTGGAGAAGTTCGACTATCGCCGCGGGTACAAGTTCTCGACCTATGCGACCTGGTGGATACGTCAGGCGGTGACCCGCGCGATCGCGGACAAGGGACGGACGATCCGCATTCCGGTGCACATGGTCGAGCGGCTGAACAAGCTCATCCACGCCGAGCGCCAGCTGATCCAGCGGCTCGGGCGCGAACCGAGCACGGCCGAGATCGCCGAGGAGCTGGACTGGCCGGTGCGCGAGGTGCGCGACGTGATGCACCTTGCCCAGCAGCCCATCTCCCTGGAGAAGCCGGTCGGGCGAGGAGGACGATTCCGCCCTCGCCGACTTCGTCGAGGACGTCTCCGCGGAATCGCCGTTTGAGATCGCCTCCGACGCCCTTCGCCGGGAGAACATCACGCGCGTGCTCGCATCGCTGCCGCGCCGCGAGCGCGAGGTGATCGAGCTGCGCTACGGGATCGTGGGCGGGCGGGCGCGCACGCTGGAGGAGGTGGGTCGCGCCTTCAACATCACGCGCGAGCGCGTCCGCCAGATCGAGAGCCGCACGCTGAAGAAGCTGCAGACGCTCCCCGACGCCCAGCAGCTGCGCGAGGCGTCCTAGGCGGGCGCTCTGACGCGCGCGACGACGCGGTCGCCGACAGCGTCCCGGCGGTCGGGGACGCGCGGACGCGTGGCTCGCCTCGCGGATCAGCCGCCCTACACTGACGCGTCGCTCCCCCTGGCGGGGTTCCCGAGCCGGTCAAAGGGGACGCGCTGTAAACGCGTTGGCTCTGCCTTCGCAGGTTCGAATCCTGCCCCCGCCACTGACACGCCACATGCCGCCGCTGACGACGCATCCCGAACACCGGACGGTAGGGTGGCTGACCAAACCGATCGAGAGACCAACCCGGGGGGTCAAATGAGAAAGACGTGGATCATGGCTGGACTTGTCACGCTCGCGATGGCGGGGTGTGGATCATCGAGTAGTCACACGGCCTCTGAAGGAGCGGCGGCGGGCCACACGTGCGAATGGTCTCAGGCGGATATCCAGGCGGCCGAAAGCTCGCTGACCAGTGAAACCAAGGGGACGCACCTGTCGGCGGCGTTTCAGGAATGCCTGATAAAGGGCCTCGAGGAAAAATTCACGCCGGAACAGTTCAAGAAAGACAAAGTCGAACAGAAGGAAGAAGGCAAGGGCAGGGAACTGGCGGAAGCGTGCGCGAAGAAATACCCGCCCACGGCCAAATAGCGGGCACGAAGAACGCGCACTCATACGTTGCACTGACGGACACAGGACCCGGCGCGCTGTCCCGGATCGCCCGCCGCGCTGCTATCACCTTCTGGATCTGATGAGCGGCGAGGCGAATCCGGGCGAGAACGGCATCGAGGTCGAGGGGCTGATCCGCGACTTCAAGGGCGGCGTGCGGGCGGTCGACGGGATCGACCTGCAGGTGGCGCCGGGCGAGATCTACGGCTTCCTCGGCCCCAACGGCGCGGGCAAGTCGACGACCGTGCTCGTGCTCACGACGCTGCTCCCGCCCACCGCCGGCACGGCCCGGGTCGCGGGCCTCGACGTCGTGCACCAGGGCGCCGAGGTGCGGCGCGCGATCGGCGCCTCGCTGCAGGAGTCGGCGCTCGATCCGTTCCTCACCGGCCGCGAGCACATGCGCCTGCAGAGCGCGCTGCACGGGCTGGGCAAGGCTGAGCGCGAACAGCGGGGCAGCGAGCTGCTCGAACGGGTCGGGCTGACCGACGCCGCCGACCGCAAGGTGGGCGGCTACTCGGGCGGGATGAAGCGCAGGCTCGACCTCGCGCTCGCGCTCGTGCACCGCCCGCGGCTGCTGTTCCTGGACGAGCCGACGACGGGCCTTGACCTCGCAGAGCCGCACCGCGCTGTGGGACGAGGTCCGCAGGCTGGCCGACGACGGCGTGACGGTGTTCCTGACGACGCAGTACCTGGAGGAGGCCGACGTGCTGGCCCACCGCGTCGGGATCATCGACCACGGCAGGATCGTGGCCGAGGGCACGCCCGCCGAGCTGAAGGCGGCGATCGGCCGGCCGAGCGTCGAAGCGATCCCCGGGACCCGGGCGATCGCGACCGCCTTGCCGCGGTGCTGGGCCGTTTCGGCGAGGAGGCCGCCGCCGCGCCGAACGCGGTCGCCACGCAGCTGCCGGAGGGCGTGAGCGACCTGGCGGAGATCGTCCGCACGATCGACGCCGAGGGCATTCCGATCGCCGATCTGCGGCTGCACGCCCCCACGCTCGACGACGTGTTCCTGGCCAAGACGGGGCGCTCGCTCGAGGGCGCGGCGTGACGGGGACGGTGACGGCTCGGGCGAGGAGAAGAGGGCGAGCGCCGCGCCGGTCGGTTCATGAACAGCCTGCGCGTCATCCAGGTCGGCGTGCTCTCGCGCCGGGCGATGCTGAAGACGCTGCGCCAGCCGTTCCAGCTGTTCCCGATCATCTTCTTCCCGCTGATCCTGCTCGCGGTGAACGCCAGCGGGCTGAGGGCGGCGACGCGCCTGCCGGGGTTCCCCACCGAGCTCCTACATCTCCTTCGCGATCGCGGTGGCGTTCATCCAGGGGGGCATGTTCTCGCTGATCAACACCGGGACCAACCTGGCGGAGGACATCGAGAGCGGCTTCTTCAACCGCCTGGCGCTGACGCCGCTGCGGCGCGTGTCGCTGATCGCGGGCCTGCTCGTGGGCGTGGCGGCGCTGGGCGCGCTGCAGTCGGCCGTGTACATGCTGATGGGCGCTGATCGCGGGCGCGCATCTGGATGCCGGCCTCGGCGGCGTCGCTCGTGATCCTCGTGCTCGGCTCGCTCACGGCGCTGGGCTTCGGCGCGCTCGGGTGCGCGGTCGCGCTGCGAACGGGATCGGGAGAGGCGGTCCAGGGCCTGTTCCCGCTGTTCTTCGTGTTCATCTTCCTGTCCTCGAGCAACCTGCCGCGCAACCTGCTGCAGACGGGCTGGTTCCACACGGTGGCCACGTGGAACCCGATCTCCTACCTGATCGAGGCCTTTCGCAGCCTGTACATCATCGGCTGGGACTCGACGGCGCTGTGGCGCGGCTTCGCCGTGGCGATCGGCCTGATCGTCATCTCGCCTGTTCGGGGTGGCGGGAGCGCTGCGCGTGAGGCTCCAGCGCACATGAGCACCGCCGGCCGACACATGAGCCCGCGCGCCACCCCGGCAACGGGCGGCAGCGTGTGGCGCGTGGCGTTGGCGATCGCCTGGCGGAGCCTTCACACGTACGTGCGCAGGCCCGACCTGTTCGTCCCCTCGCTGATCTTCCCGCTCGTCTTCCTGGCGAGCTTCGCGGGCGGGCTGTCGGCGCTCGGCACGGTGCCGGGCTTCGACTTCCCCGCCGGCTACACGGCCTTCCAGTTCGTGTTCGTGCTGTGCCAGGCGGCGATGTTCGCCGGCCTGTTCACGGGCTTCTCGCTGGCGTTCGACTTCGAAACCGGGTTCGCCCGCCGCCTGATGCTGGCGGCCGAGGATCGCCGGGGGATCGCGCTCGGGTATGCCCTCGTGGCGCTCACCCGCGCGGTCATCACGCTGACGCGTGGTCACGGTCGTGGCGCTGGTCGCGGGGATGCGGATCACGGGCGACGGCGTGGACGTGTTCGGCATGTATGGCCTGGCGGCGCTGCTGGTGCTCGTCGGCTACGGCTGGGCGGCGGGCGTGGCGTTCCGCTTCCGCTCGATCCAGGCCGGGCCGCTGATGCAGACCCCGCTGTTCCTGATCCTGTTCCTCGCGCCCGTGTACGTTCCGCTCGGCGCTGCTCAAGGGCTGGATCCACGCGGTGGCGAGCGTGAACCCGGCGACGGCCTTCCTGGACGCCGGCCGCGGCCTGATCTCCGGCGTGCACGACCACACCGGGCTGGCGTTCATCTGTGCGCTGGGGCTGATCCTGGTGGCCATGGTGTGGACACTGCGCGGACTGCACAACGCCGAAGCCTCGCCGTAGGGCCGGCGCCGCTGGTCAGCCGGCGGCGCCTGGCAGGCGCTGCCCGACGGCGAGCTCCGTGCGGCCGTCAGCGGCGTGCTCACCGAGCATCCGGCGTGCTGACGAGCACCCGGTTGCCGTGGTTGCGCACCGCGAACGACAGGGCCGGCACGCCGCGCCGCACGACGAATGCCTGGTCGAGCCCAATGGTGCGGGCCACGTAGTAGAACCCGGGCAGGCGCAGTCCGGCTTTCATGCCGGTTCCTATCACCGCGCGCAGCGGATCCTCGACGACGTGGACGTCGCTGACGTCGGAACGGGCCACCCTGATGTTCCCCATCAGGCCGAGCACCTTCTGCCAGAAGGACAGCCGAACTTCGAGGGAATCGTCGGTCATCTCCAGGCGCACGACCGACAGCGTAGAGGCGGCCCGAAGCCGCGCGCCGGGCGCTCAGCCGCGCCGTGAGCACGCAAGTATCATTGGAGACAACCACCGCCAGAAGGGAGCTGCGAGCATGGAGTCGTCCGGGACCCCCATCCGAGTGCTCGTGGTGGCACACAAGACCGCCGCCACGCAACCGCTGCTCGATGCCGTGCGGGAGCGAGCGCAACGCGGGCCGTGCACGTTCACGCTGCTCGTGCCGAACGCCGCCCACGGCCTGCACAAGGTCGTCGACCCCGAGGACCAGGACGCGGGCGAGGCCAAGGCCGTGATCGACGCAGGCCGTGCCGCTGCTGAGCGAGGCCGCCGGGAGCCCGGTCGAGGGAATCGTGGGCGCCCCCGACCCGAACACGGCGGTAAACGACGCGATCAACCTGCGCGGCTTCGACGAGATCATCATCTCGACCCTGCCCGCACGACTGTCGCGCTGGCTGAGGCTCGACCTCCCTCACAAGGTGTCGGGGGCGGGACTGCCGGTGACGACGGTGACGCCATCTGAGGTGCCGGCTGGGTAGGGCTTGTTTGGCGCTCGAGCGGGGCGCTGTTTCTATCTCCGGCCCTCAGTGGCAGAAGGGCGGCCTGCGCGAGCCGCAGCCCGGCTCGGGAAGGCCGCCGGTGGTGACATGGGTCCTCCAGCGCGCTACAGTCCACCCTCGCATCACGCCCAGCTAGCTCAGTTGGTAGAGCACTTCCATGGTAAGGAAGGGGTCTCCGGTTCGAGTCCGGAGCTGGGCTCTCGAAAAGTCCCTGCAAACGAACTATTTTCTGGGCGAGCAACCGGGACATGGCGAGCCCGAGAATCGGCGTTTGAAAGCTCGTCTGCCAATAACTGCCAATTGAAGTGGTCTACGAAGCTCGGACGACTTGCGATGCCGCAAGGCGCTGTTTGGCTAGCCTCGACGGCTCGACCGGTCTGCGCCGGCTCAGCTAGGGGTCCGTCGATGCGTCCCGGTCTGAGATGTGCGTTTGGCCTCTATGATGCGAGATCTTTGGTGTCCAATTCGGGGTCCAAGGGCATGCGTCGACTGACTTTCTTTGTGATTCGGATCCGCGGCGTGATTCCTCCTGACGGTTTGGGCGGGTCGTCCGGTTGACAGGAGTGAGTCTCCGCCCGAACGTCGGGGGCCAGATAGGCACCCTGGGGTGGAGTAATCGCCATCCCTCAGCGCTCGTGATCCTGCGCGCCAGCCCCTGCACCGGTCGCCCGCGCACGTCGCTCGAGCTCACAGCGTCTTGCTAGAAGCTGGTCGGTTGGGCACCTACCGCCCGGAAAGGAGTAGGCTCGCTGCTGGGCCGTTATCGGCCGCTGCTGATCGAAGCTCTCGCGCGCGCCCTCGGCGGGCAACCTGCCCTGGGCTGAGCTCACGGGCCGTTTCGTCCAAAAGCGACAGAAACGCCGTCTGTGAGGGGGGCCCGTCCTGATTTCGGGGGCCCTGGGGGAGGTCCGTCATGAGCATCGCGCCTGAGTTGTCCTGTGTCCGAGGTCGGTCGACCGAACCTGCATCGGGGAGCGACATGACACGGCTGTCCGCCAGAGCCGTAGATATGTGGCGGGCGCTCGTGGCCGCCGCGCTCCTCTCGCTGGCGCTCGCGGCGGCGCTGTCCAACGGAATGGCCGCCAAGCATGGATCCGTCCCTCCGGCCGCGCGCTCTGGCCTTTCCCAACACAAGGGACTCTCAAGCCTGCCTCTGGCGGCGCAGGGCCTCTCGCACCCCGGCCGGGGCGGGTAGGGAGCGCCGCGATTGCCATGAGCAGGCGCTGTGGCTCGGCGATGGTCGGCTGAGATGCGCCGTGCGCTGTGGCAGCGACGCAAGGTGCTGCTGCTCCTCGCGGTCGCGGTGATCGCCGCCGGGCTGGGCACCCTCGCCTACACCAACCACCTCCTGCGCCGCCCCGAGCAGCAGACGATCGACGCGCGCTTCCAGATCCGGGGCACCGAGCGCCAGAGGGTCGCCGGCCTGGTCGTGGTAAAGGTCGACGACACCACCTTCAGCGACTTCCGCAACCAGAACCTGCACGCCCAGTGGCCGTTCCCGCGGCGCTACCACGCCCGCGTGATCGACCAGCTGCACCGCGCGGGGGCCAAGGTGATCGCCTTCGACGTCCAGTTCACCGAGCAGACCAACCCAGTCGATGACAACGCGCTGATCGAAGCGGTCGGCCGCGCGGGCAACGTGGTGCTGAGCACGACCGAAGTCGGACCGCACGGGAGCGCCAACGTGCTGGGCGGCGAAGAACTGCTGCACCAGCTGGGGGCCCGCGCCGGCAACACGAGCCTGATCCCCGACAGCGACGGGATCATCAGGAACACGCAGCACTCGATCGATGGTCTGAGGACGTTCGGCGTGGCGATAGCCGAAGCGGACACGGGCCGGCCGGTGCCCGCCTCGCGCTTCGGTGGCGGCAAGCCACCCCGTGCCGATCGACTACGCCGGGCCGCCGGGGACGGTGCCCGCGATCTCATACTCGCGCGTCTACAACGGCCGGTTTCCCGCCCGGCATGTTCGCCGGCAAGATCGTGATCGTGGGAGCCTCGGCCCCGTCGCTGCAGGACGTCCACCACACGCCCACCTCCGGCAGCGCGCCGATGGCCGGTCCCGAGCTCCTCGCCAACTCGGCGGCCACCGTCCTTGCCGGCATCCCGCTGCGCGCGCCGCCGGGCTGGGTGACCGTGCTTCTGATCGCGCTCCTCGCCCTGCTTGTCTCCCTCGCGGGCATCTGGCTTGGAACCCTGGGCGTCGCCCTGGCGGGCCTCGGCATCCTCGCCCTCTGGTCGCTGGCGACCCAGCTCGCCTTCGACTCGGGCGCGCTGCTCGACTACAGCGACCCGGCCGCCTCGCTGATGCTCGCCACGGGCGGAACCGTCGTCCTCGGCCTGTGGGCGGAGCGTCGCGAGCGAAGGCGGCTGCGGAACCTCTTCGCGGCCGGCGCGACGTCGGTCGTCGAGGAGGTCCTTGACCCGTCCGGACCGGGGCCGCTCGAGCCCACGGCGATCATCGCCGGCTACAGGATCGAGGAGGTGGTCGGGCGCGGTGGCATGGGGGTCGTCTACCGCGCCACCCAGCTGGCGCTCGAGCGCGCGGTGGCGCTCAAGCTGATCGCCTCAGAGCGCTCGCAGGATCCGGTCGTTTCGCGCCCGCTTCAAGCTCGAGTCGCGGCTGGCCGCGTCCATCGAGCACGTCAACGTCATCCCGGTGTACGAGGCCGGTGAGGACGACGGCCTCCTGTTCATCGCCATGCGCCTGGTCGAGGGGATCGATCTGGCGCAGCTGCTCGAGCTGTGAAGGAGCGCTCGAGCCCACCAGGGCCGCGCGGCTGATCGCGCAGCTCGCCGGAGCCCTGGACGCCGCTCACGCCCACGGGCTCATACACAGAGACGTGAAGCCGGCCAACGTCCTGCTCACGCTCGATGAGCCCGAGCACCTCTACCTCACGGACTTCGGGGTGGCCAAGAACATCGGCGTGGGCGGGGGCATGACCACGGTCGGTCAATTGGTCGGCACGCTCGACTACGTGGCCCCCGAGCAGATCCGTGGAGAGACGGTGGGGGCCGGCGCCGACATCTACGCGCTCGCCGGCCTGCTGTACCACTGCCTGACCGGGCAGGTTCCCTTTCCGCGGGACAACGACGCGGCCAAGCTGTGGGCGCACGTCAATGAGCAGCCGCCCGCTCCGAGCCGGCTGAGGCCGAGCCTCCCGGTGGCGCTCGACGAGGTGATCGCCCGCGGCATGGCCAAGGATCCGGCCGAGCGCTTTCAGACCGCCGCCGAGCTGGCTCACGCCTGCGCGCAGGCTCTGGGGATCGCGACCGCTCCCGGTCTCGCGACCACGCATCCGGCGGTCGTCGAGAAGGGTGGCGCGGGGCTCGAGCAGCCCGCGCCCACCGTCATCCCGGACTAGAGCTCCGTTCAACTGAGGCCACGCCGAACTGGGTCGCCGAAGCTGAGGCCGAAGCGATTCTGACGTTCAGACCGCGATTGGGACTCGACGTTGGTCGTCGGTCAGCTGCTGGATAGGTGCATCATCGGCGGGAACCGTCCGTTGTGCCAGGGCCGAGCGCGGCGGGCGAGGATCGTGTGCCCGATGCGGATGCGGCCACTATCGGTTTCGAGTGGACCTGCGCTGGCTCGCCGGAGTAGCAGCGGCGCTCTTCTCAACCACGCGAAAGCGCTCGATAACGACCCTAGTGTCGTCGTCAAGGGACAGGACCGCCGGGTTGCTGAGAGTAGGCTGGACCTCGTCGGCCCAGAAGCGCTCGTGGGCAGACCGCCACTCTGCCACCGACTGGAAGCCCTCGCCCTCATCCAGTGCGAGTTGAAGGTCGGCATCCCCGAGTCGAATGACTCTGACTTCCACGATCTCAACGACCGCTACTGGCCCTCGTCAGAGTCGACCATCACGCGAGCGCTCCCACCTTCTGGGAGCGCCTCGCCGTCATCTTCGTATTGCACGAGTAAGACGATGTGGCGGTCTTCTCGCCGCTGAGAACGGAGGCGACGAGTCCGTCGCGCATCGGTCCAGGGACGCCCAGCTCCAGCGGGTCATTTGGTGGGTCGCTCACGCCCGAAGCGTACCGGTCGGTTTCTGTTGCCTGTTTGAAGGCCCCTGCGTCAAGAGACCGCACGCCTCGACTGCCAGTATGAACACGAGATGCTTCTGAATCCCACAGTGGCCCGGAGTCAAGACTCCGGGCCACTGTGGTGACCGGGTGCTGTTGCCCGTGTCAGCAGTAAAGCGTCGAGTAAAAGGAAATTACGATCGGCAATCGCACTGTTGCACCGCTACTAGCCCAAAAGTACCCTGAGTCGCCCCAGAACTTCATCACAGAGACGCCGCCCGCCCCACATTTACCGTAATTGTGTTCGCCGCCTACATCGTAGTAGTACCCTGATGCGACAGGGAAGAACACATAGTGTCCCGAGTAGTCGCTGGTCGCCCGGATCGTGGTATTTACCCAAGCATTTCCGGTCCATCGGTAGAGATACATCGAATCGTAGCCCGATGGGTGGTCGGCCACACCGGAGATTCGGGTGGCGACGTTTCCGGTGATGGTCGTGGTCGGCGCTACTTCGGCGCTTGCAACCTGCGCGACCGCCGAAGACGCAGTGATCGAGATGCAAGACAAGCGATTCCGGTGGCGATGCGTGTGGTTCGGTTCCTCATGGTTCCTCCTGATTGTCTTCGGCGCAAGGCCTGGTTAACACGAACCACTCTGCACCAGAACGCCTAGGCCAGATAGGCACCCTGGGGTGGAACCTGACAATCCCTGAACAGCCAGGGCGTTTGGCCTCGGGGACGGCCGCCCAGTGCCGCCTCGGCTCCCTACCCGCCCCGGCTGGGGTGCGAGAGGAAGCTGTGGGGCGCCCTCAGCAGGAGGGTGCGGTGGTGAGGGATGTCCAGAACGCTGACGACGCCGCGGGCGACCCGGATGAGCGTGCCCGCGCACGTCTCTTCGGTCAGCCACTTCGTGCCCCGCACGGTGGCGGAGGCGTAGCGGCCCACGGTGCGGAATTTGCCCTTGGCGTTGCCCCAGAGCCGACGCGCGGTGGAGTGGCGGCGGGCAACGCTAGCCGCGGACCGGCAGGCGCTAAAGTCGCCGCCAGTGAGCCTAAGCTCGGTCGCTTGGTCGTTGCGGCCCGTGTCAAGCACCCGAAATGGCGCGCCGCGAAAGAGCCCCGTCTGGGCGCCCTCGGTGCCGTGCGCCGACAGGCGGTAGATTCGCGCCCCCACGCGCGTGTCCAGCGGACGCCCAAAGCGATCTGACAACGGCTGGACGACGGGCGCGCCTGACCCCGGGAACGGCGATAGCACGGCCCCGGTGAGCGAATACGCCCGCTCTACATCGCCGAATACGTTGTCGCGCTCCCGCGCGGGCCCGTCGTCGGGGAGACCGTTGAACGTCACCCGAAGTTCCGGCGCCTGAGTCGTTCTCCCCGCCGACTGACGGTTGTAGACCAGGTGATCCAAACCCGCGCCCCCGGCGATCGTATCGCTGTCGCGGCCGCCCTCCAGAATGTCGTTGCCCGACCCACCGTCGAGCTGGTCATCACCAGGCCCGCCCTGCAAATGGTCGGCTCCCGGCCCACCGCGCAGCAGATCATTCCCGCCGGTGGCCGGCGATGGGGCTGCTGCGTCCCCCGACGCGTCCCCATCGAGCCGGTCAGCTCCAGCGCCCCCTTCTAGAACGTCATCGCCAGGACCACCATTGAGTTCATCGTCGTGCGGGCCACCGATGAGCACGTCGTTTCCCTCTCCGCCGTACAGACCGCAAGGCGAGGTCGCCAACGCAGCGAGCGCGGTCGTTCTGGTCGCCCAAGGACACGTCGACGTATCCAGCCTCGCCTGGCTGGAATGCCCGGCAGTGAACGCGCCCCGGCGCCTCAGCGACACAACCGCTGGCCTTTGCCTCGATCGTGGCGCCTGCGTCCTCGATCACCTCGCCGCCGTCAGGCGTCCCCGTAACGGTCACGTCGTTGTGCTCCCCAGGAGCCGCAAGGAAGGCGAGCTCGCCCCGAGTGTTGAAATACACCGATCGTTCCAACGTGGCGCCCACGGCGACGCTGGGCGCCACGACGACACCGAGCGCGACCGCCGCCGCGGCTAGATGCAGGCGAGTCATCGGTCTAGTCTACGTGTTGCCTTACCGCGGAAATTCTTCTCGCCATGAAATGCCGTATGGTAGCCGAGTGCTCAGCAGTCCGATTTCGCGCCTGACTGCTGGCGTGCTGTTTGGCCGCAACCGCGGTCGCACTTCTCACCTGGACGACAGGCGCGAGCGGCGGACCACAAGTCCGCTCGGGCGGGAACACGCTGCAACTCAGAGTGGCGGCTAGCGCGCAGCGAACCATCAGGGACCGGCGCGGAGAGCAGCTGCACATTGTCGTGGAGCGCGGCACCACGAGCGGGAAGCGCTCGCGGCTGCACCTGAAGAACATCATGATCAAGGGGCCGACCGGTCTGCGATACAACAGTCGCACGTTTCCTCGCTGCCGCGTGTCGGACTTTCTCCGAACATCGAAATGCCGGGTGGGCTCGCGAATCGGTACCGGCACCGCGACCGTGGATTCGCGACCGGCACTTCCGCAGCTTGAGCAGCTGCCCGTGACCGTCTTCAACGTCAGCGACGACCTTGACTCGGAACTCCGGCCACGCAAGACGCCGCTCCCGGGCATGCTCCTCGATACCGGCTCTGGCTACTGTGATTACAATTCTAAGCTTGGCGCGGCCAGGCACGATCCTCTTCGAAAACCCGCCAAGAGACGAACCGTTCGATCCCGCCACCGATCGCCACCCTCGTGCGAGTCGACGTCACTATCGACGTGCGGCCTCGTCACGGCGTACCCTACGTTCACCTGCCCGGTCGGTGCCCGCCCAGCGGACACTGGCGCTTCACCGCGATCGAGCGCCACTACGTCGGCCCGACCCTGACCGCTACACACGACCTATCCTGCGGACGGCACTGACGAACGATCGGATCGGCCGCAGCGTTCGCGTGCCGGAGCAGCGCATGGTGTGGCAGTGCCTATGAACCGAATGAACTGATCGCGTTAACGAATTCTTTTACGTTCTGCCCTTCGTAGAACCAGTTCGAACCCGTGGGCCCCTGAGGCGGCGGATACGATCCGGCCAACTGCACTTTGATCCAGGACGATTCGCGGGGGTAACAAAGGGCCACCCAGATCTCTCCGTCTCGTAGTGTGATAGCGGCATCAGCCCTGTTGTCGCCTTCATAGCTCAACGCCAGGTACAAGTGATGTTGAGCACTTTCCCACCAGGCCGCAGGTCCGAACGCCGTTTCGAGAGGGTGCGGCGCACCGAGGCCGGGGTCGAGGTCGCAAACAGTTTTGACGGTGAAGTACGTCACGGGGTGGGGCGTCGGCGGCCGAACCGGGGCTGCCTGAGGCGGGGCTGTCGGCCGAACCGGAGCTGCCGTGTGGCGTGCGAGTACACATCTAAACCGACCAAACCGGGAGCCGATCATGCGAGCTTCGTAATGAGACTGGCACTGAACGTCCCAGCGCAGCTTATGATGGACCCGCCGCGTGCAGGTGAAGCCGCGACGCTGGCTGCCGCGTAGGTGGTATCCGTGGAGCTGGCATACCGGCCGACTTGTCTGTGCGGTGACGGCAACCGTCTTCGCGGCGCTGGTCTGCGCGGTGGCCGCGGCGGCCTGGCAAGACGCCGCGGCAAACAGCAGCGCCATAGCTGCCAGTGCCTTCGTAATGACGTTCCCCAGCTTCGCCTCCGAGTAGATCAGGGTGGTTGGATCAAGCATGATTCCTCCTCGTTGTGGTGGGCGGAGGGCCCGGTTGACAAGACCTACTCTCGACCAGAGCGCCAAGGCCAGCCAGACACCCTGGGGTGGAACCTGGTCATCCCTCGACAAGCCGCGCCGTTTGCCTGCACCGCACGGCTGCCATGTCCGGTGGACACCGCCCTTGCCACTACCGGGGCTTCGCCCAACCCGCCCTCGGACGCTCCTTGTGCGGAGCGCGCTGAGCGTTCCAGCCCCCGTGCGGACACGCCCCTACTTGAGATCGTGCTCGGTGACCAGGCCGCTCTGGAAGGCGAGCTCGACGAGGCGCACCCGCTTGCTGTCATGCGGAAGGTCGTCGATGTAGAACTTGGTCGCGAGCGTGCGCAGGTGGGTCTTGACGGTGGGGCAGCTGAGGACAAGCTTGAGCAGGGCGCGGCGCGGGGAGGCGTGGCCTCGCCGTCGGAGTAAGCGACCTCGATACGCTCGTGGGCAACGAGCCACTGCATTTGCAGATGGCGACCGAACACCTCGATCGAAGGCCGTCCGTCGCGCCGGTGAAGTAGACGGGGACGATGTTCGGGTGCATGGTCCAGGCCGAGCCCGAGTGCGTGAAGACCCAGGGCCTCGAAGAAGCCGGCGTAAGCGTGGCGCTGTCCTCCGACGGCAACACTGCTGGCCCAGGCGCATCTTGAACGGCGACGCCTCTCTGTGCCAGAGCCGAGCTCGGCGTTGTCGACGAGGATCGTGCGCCCCATGCGGATGGGTCACTATCGGGTTCGAGTGGACCCGTGCTGGCTCGCCGGAGTGGCAGTGGCGCTCTACTCAACCACGCGAAAGCGCTCCACAACCACCCTGGTGTCGTCGTCAAGGTGCAGGGCGGCCGGGTTGCTGAGTGTGGGTTTGACCTCTTGGGCCCAGAAGCGCTCATGGGCGGAACGCCACTCTGCCACCGACCGGAAGCCCTCGCCCTCATCCAGTGCGAGTTGAAGGTCGGCATCGCCCAGTCGAATGACTCTGACTTCTGCAATCTCAACGACAGCTACCGACCGCTCGGCGGAGTCGACCATCACGCGAGCTTCGCCCACCTTCGGGAGGGCCTCGCCATCATCTTCGTATTGCACGAGTAGAGACGAGGTGGCGGTCTTCTCGCCGCTGAGCACGGAGGCGACGAGTGTGTCGCGCATCGGTCCAGGAGCGCCCAATTCCAGAGAGTCATATGGTTGGTGGCGCAAACTTGCAGCCTACTGCCGATTCCGGTCGGTGGTTCAAGATCTGAGGATCTCTACACGGCGGCTGTCGCGGCGGGCCAGCCCGCCAGGCACGACCTCGATCGGACTGGACCCACGCTGAGCTGTATCGGCTTTGACAGAGACCGTGCTGGTGACGGCCAGTGCAGCGAGCGCAGGGACACCGCAAACGATGCAACCTGGAGGCACGAGAGCGCCGAGGCCTCCGCAGTTGGAAGGCCCCGGCACTCTCGGACACGGTCAGCTACAGGTCACTTGCTGGGTCCATTCCTGTACCGATCTGTTGGCAAAGTCAGAGCTGCTCGCTCCGCTAAAGCCGGACCAGTAGAGTTTCTGTCCGATCCAGTAGGTACCTGGTTGCACGATCCAGCTTGCCGACGCATACCAGCCGGAAAGGCCCGAACCCCCCATCATCGCGGTTCCTATCAGCCCCGCCGGAAGGTTGTATGCCCAGGGGATGAGTGGAGCGGGGGGGTTGGTCCAGTATCCCCAGCTGCCTGCGTCGATCGCTTGTGTGTCGGCACCGAACCACTGTCCGACGTAGGTCCGCCAGTTTGCACCGTCCCACGAGGCGATCATTGGAAGCCACCCAAGTCGCTGGATTCCGGTCTGAGGCGTTCGGACACTGTTGTTAGTTCCTGACAAGGAGGCAAACGCGTCCGGGCGGTTTTCGACCACGGTACCTCGCTCGGCACGAACGGACTCGTGGACTTGGGGGCCGTACAGGGTGAGGTAGTTGCGGCCCTGCAAATTCAAGCAGTTGGCGTAGGGTCCGGTATGCCACGGGACCGGCTCCAACGCCGCTGTGGCGGTCGCGGTCCCGCCAAAGGTGAGACAGCTAGCGAGGATCGCCACTCTTGGGAGTCGTGAGATGTTCATGAGATGGTCTCCTTAGTAATGAGATGGTTGGTCGAGACAAGAACCACTCTCCACCAGAACGCCAGGGCCAGATAGGCACCCTGGGGTGGAAGCCGGCCATCCCTGAACAGCCGCGACGTTCGCGCTCACCGCACGGTCGCGGTGTCGGGGGGCGCGGCCTCGGCCGCGACCGGGGATCCCCTCAGCTTCGCTCGGGCGAGCCAGAGCGCACCGACGCTCCGAGTGCTCCAACCCCTACGCGGACACGCCCCTACTTGAGATCGTGCTCGGTGACGAGGCCGCTCTGGAAGGCGAGCTCGACGAGGCGCTGGCGCTTTCTGTTCGGCGGAACGTCGTTGATCGTCGAACTTGGTCGCGAGCGCGCGCAGGTGCGTCTTGACGGAGGGGACGGCGAGGAAGAGCTCCTCGGCTATCTGCTTGTTCGTCGCGGGCGCGGCGAACGCACCGCCGTCCTTGTACGGGCGACAGAGCGCCACCAGCACGCGGCGCTGGGCCGGGGACACCGACGCTGCGGCAGACCCCTCGTCTGACATGCGCGTTGTCGCTGCGGGCGTGCTGGCCGGGAGTCGGAAGACGATGATGCTCGAGCCGACCCGGATCTCGTCGCCGTCCTCCAGGCGCCGGCGCCCCGCGACGCGCTCGCCGTTTACGAACGAGCCGTTGCTCGAGAGCCCGTCGTCGATGAGCGCCCAGTGCTCGCCCACGCGGTCAAGCTCGGCGTGCACGCGAGAGACCTGCTCGTCCCAGTCAAGGCAGATGCCGCTCCCGGCGGCGCGCCCGATCGTGACCGCGCCGGTGGCGTCGGTCAAGCGGCAGGATCCGCTGCTTGCCCTCGCCATCACGGTAGAGGGCGAACGCCCCGGCGGCCCGCTCGGCCGCGATCCGCTGCTTCAGATCGGCGGGGGATGAGCCATGTGGATCCAACGGGGACTGCTTCACGATGCGCTTCCCTAGCTTGGTCCTGATGCGGCGCCTGCCGACACCCTAGTCGCGATCCTGGTTCACGGCAAGGCGTCGACGGTCCGCGGCCCCGAGCGGGCGCGCAGGACGCCGAGGACCTGCGCTCCTCAATGAGCCACCGATCAGGCGACGGGGCGCGGCCATCGGGATGTTCTCGAAGCTGTGCGGCGTCCGGCTTGATCAGGCTGCAGTCCCGGTCCCGCAAGCGCTCCTCAGCTCATCCCTCGGGTTGGTCGAAGCCACCCAGGGGTCATCGGACTTCAACCCTAGGGTCTCTATCTCCCCGGCTCGCCTCGTTGAAGCATGTGGCGAAGGACAAATCACAAAGCGACAACAGAGAGGCACGGCCATGACAACGCCGATCGTAACCGAGATACCACGAGCGATCTGCTCCACATCCTGGCGACACGTTCGGCGCGCTGGTGGTGGACCCCGTCTAGACATACCGCCCCGCGCGCACGAGATCGACGGCCGACTGAGCGAGTTCCGACAGCTCACCCGGCCGAGTAGGCCCCAAAGTTCTCCCTCGATACCTTCGGCGTCACGACCGTTTCCTGACCGCCGCGCTGGCCGAAGCGCCGCTGTTCGCGCACGCCCTCGGCCCATCCGCGGGAGAGCATGGATGCCGCCGACCGGGAGCCGGCTACAGCATGCGCACCCTGGGGTGGAACCTCGCCATCCCTCTGCGCTGATGATCCTGTGAGGCAATCCGTGTACTGCTCGGCCGCGCATGTTGCTCGGGTTCGAACGGTTCGCAGAGAAGCTGAATTACGTGCCCGTTGACGCTCCCTCTCGATCTGTCACCGCGGTGGGTCCATGCTTCATGTCTTGCTGAGCCCATTGCGATTCAGAGCCCTCCACCAGCGCGCGCAGCTGCGCCTTCTCGTCCTCCCCGCGGCGCATCGCCTGCCTGTAAACCCTGAGTGCCAGCCCAGGGTCGGTGTGCCCCATCTCATCCATCACGACCCCTGGGTCGTCGCCAAGTGCGTACAGCACGCTCGCAAACGTCCGCCTGAGCACGGCTGAGCTAGCGGAAGCGCATCTGGCTCTTGCCCTACTGCTCTACACACAGGAGGTCACCGGTTCGATCCCGGTTGGCTTCATGGGTCCTCGAGCATCGTGGTCAAGGGTTCGCGGGCGCTGGAGTTGACTGCGCTTGACCTCCGGCGGCCAGCGGATTAGCTTGCCCTCATGGGGGCTACCACGCCATGACCCTCCTCCGAGCCCTGCGTCTCCCCCACTGGATCGCGATAGGGGCCGTGGTTGCCATCCTCGCTGGCGGTGTGCCGAGCAAATGGTTTGGTCTCGTCAGCTCGAAAGTCAGCGAGGTCGAGCGTCTGCGCACCTGCATGGAGAAGCACGGCGGCGAACTCGCCTCGATCGTGACCACCCTCGGCGAACCGCAGGCGATCCTCAGCAAGAGCCCCGCCGCCCGCGAGCACGCCGTCCACGTCGCCGAGCGACGGCATGAGCTGCAGCGGCGGCAGGGCGAGGCCGTCGTCACCTGCGCCCGTACCGTCACAGGTTGATGGCCTCCGGCAGGCCGGAGCCACCAGTGATGCCGGCCCGCACAACTCTCGGGACGCAACCAACTCTCGGGACGATTTCCAAGCGCGCCCCCCGAGAGGCGCCTCACGCTTCCGCCACGCGACGCGGCAGCGCAACTTCGGACGGACAGGGCCTTCCGGGGGGCCGACGGCGCTACCGCGTGGTCATCGCGTCGATCGCGACCGTGAGCGCGAGGATCAGAGCCGCGTCCTCGCCCGCGGCGATCTCAACGCCATAGGACTCGCGCACGCGGAACCACTTCTTTGAGATCGTCGCAACCGTGTCACCGTCACGCTCGATCTCGTACTCGTGGTCGACGACGTTGCCGTGCGCCTTCATGTCCACGCCGCCCTCGACGTCGATCGCGAATCGGTCGCGGATCCCGACGAGCGCCTTGTGGACCGTCGCCGCGGTGTCGCCGTCACGCTCGACCACGATCTTGTCGCGAACGCTGAGCTTCTTCTCACGGATCCGCGCGACCTCGTGGCCGGAGGCGTCCTCGAGCACGAACGTCTTTCGCAGGCGAAGGGCCTTCCCGTCGACCTTGTAGGCCCGCTCGCCCTGGTCGTTCTCGATCCAGAAGTCGTCACCGATCGAAAGCAGCTTCTCCTTCATCATGAAGCGCTGCCCACCGGATCTGTTATCGCGATCTCTCAGGAGTCCCATCTCTGTCCCTTCGCTGTCATGTCGGGAGGCAGCGTAGCCGCGCCAGGCTTCGGGAGGAAGCCTCGCCTCTGCGAGTGTCCTCTTCGCAGCAGGTCGTGGCGGCTATTGCCCTGTGCGAGATTCGGGCGTCTCGTCCCTCTCCGGCCTCACGCCTGCTGCGGACAAGGAGGCGTCCGTGCTCCGAGGCGCGAGACGCTCGCATAGCCCTGGCGGAAGCAGCAGTCTGAGGTGGGCCGCGCTGGGCTGTCGACCCTCGTCGTGGCTGTCGCTCAAATGGGCGCGGGCGTGAGCTGCGAGGTGCGTGTTGATGGTCGCGTTGGCGGTTGTTGGGGCAGCCAAGCCGTTCGCGGGGCCCTTTCAGGCCCCGGCGGCGGCTATTTGGTGCTTGTGGAGCTTCAGGAGGTTGTGGGTGGCGGTGATTAATCGCCACTCTGAGCGAACGGCCGATCTTCCTCGGCGCCCGAAGCGGTCGATCCGGCGGTTGAACTTCGTGTTGGCGAATACGGGCTCGATCATCGCCTTGCGTTTTCGGTAGAGCCCGCCACCGAGCTCGCCCTCGAGCACTCGTCGCATGTGCGCGTAGATGCCGCCGTCCCATCCTGGCCTGATGCCTCGACGTTTGCCCGCGTCCGGCGGGATCAGCACCTGGATCCCCTTGTTGATCACACCCTCCATCTGCTTTTGATGCCAATAGCCGGCGTCTGCGACGACAACCTCGACCGGCTCGCTGACACCCACGCGCTCAAGCTCTCCCTGGGCGGCAATGACCATTCCTTCCAAGTGCCCGAAGTCGGAGGAGTCGGCATTCACCTCGGCTGCGATCACGATCTGCTGCTCGTTGGCGACCGCCTGCGCGTTATAGCCCTGCATGTACCCGCGCGGGGTCTTCACGTTCTTCGAGTCAGGGTCGGTGATGTTGACCTTCCCCGCCGGCGTCTCAGGCGGCTGATATGGCTTGGCGCCCCCTCCGAAGCGCCGGCCGTCGCGCATCACCCCACGCGCCCGATAGGCCTCATAGGCGGCGTTCGCCTCACACTCCGCCCACAGCTCCTGCTCGAGGCGACGCTTTGACTCCTTCAGCCGCTTGGGGCGAGAGCGCGGAACCGGCTTGGGCTCCGCTGCGCGCTTCTCATCGAGCCGCGCGCCTGGCGTCGCGCAACCACGCACGACGGCCCTCGCCGGTCTGAAGCTGCGGTGGAAGCTCATCACCGCGCTTCTCCCCGTAGAGCTCGTCCTCGCGCCGATCGGTCTCCGCGGCCTCGGCCAGGATTTCACGCGCGATCTGCTCGTAGTCACGGTTGGAGTGCTGGGAGGCGTTCGCGTGCACCTTCGTGCCATCGATCGCGATCACCCCGACCTTCACCATCCCGGCATCCGCGCACAGCGAGAGCACCTCGCCGAACAAGCCCAGCCAGCGCCGCCTCATGGCGCACCACGAACCGTGCGATCGTGGCGTGATCCGGCGTGCAGTTGGCCGCTATCACCCGGTAGGCGATGTCCTCGACGCACCTGCGCTCAATCCCACGCGAGGAGCGCTGACCCAACGAGTAGGAGTACATCAAGAGCGCGACCATCATCGCTGGATCGTGCGCCGCGCGACCGTGGCCGTCCGCGCGGTAGGAGGCGTAGAACGCCGACAGGTCCATCCCCGCGACCGACTCCAGCACGAACCACGCGAGATGGTTCTCCGGCAACCACTCCCGCAACGACACCGGCATTAGCAACACCTGATCGCGATCACACGCAAGGAAGTTTTGGCTCATCCCTGCATCGTCTTAAACCCGCCGGACAGCACCCCTTTGTGCGACAGCCACCGTCCAGAGCAGGAGTCTGAGGGGTGTCAGGTCGCGCTCGCATGCATGCGAGAGCGGCAGTGCGGCGTCTGCTCCGACGTGAGCGCGAGGGGGCATCACTACAAAGAGAAGCGGAAAAAGTTCTTCATGCCCTCTCGTTTCCAGTCCCGCACCAGCTTGGGTGTGGGGAGCCAGAATGGGTCCGGAACGGGGAGCCCCACACGCGTACGCCGGGTGAAGCCGTATCGATGCATGTGGCAGAGCATTTTGAGGACTGGCACCTCAGGCTGGTAGTTGTACTCGAGCCGGCCCTTGCCGATCGTCTCGGTGACCACGCGTGCCAGTGTTCTTGGCTCGCGTGTGATGCCCTTGATATGCGGGCGCGTCCGGCGCCACTCTTGGGCGGCCTCCTCGGAGGCGAAGAAGCTGTTGTAGTCGCACCAGCCGACCACATTCGCCGGAAATGCCCTGACCGGATAGCCGAGGTGAACGCGAAGCGTCCGCGGCGAGTAGTCCAGCAGGACCCCATCGCGTCCGAGGAGCTCGACCGGCTGCTTGGTCTGCCTGCAGTGCGAGCGAACGATGACCTCGGTGCCCGGAAACATGGCAGAGACGGCACACGCCTCGACGGCGCACTCGGCGTACCACTTCTGCTCCCCGTCGACCGAGACGGGATAGTGGTTCTGGAAGGCGGCGAACGGGCGAGCGTAGAAGATCTCGCCTGCCGCAGGAAGTGGCTGCGCCACGGGCTCTCCCTGGAACTGCTCCAGGGATGCGTGGGTCTCGTTCTGGCACGCGACGCAGGCGGCGGCCTCGAGGTCCAACAGGACCTCCGAGAGTTTCTGCTCTGAAAGGTCGAGCTCTCGACAGAGCTCCTCGCGGGTTGGCGCGGTGCCCTCGCTGAGCACCTGGTCCATGATGCGCGTGCGGACCTGCCTGTCGCTGCCGGTCAACTCGGCCATCAGCTCGAGGCTGTCGTCGAGTCTTTGGAATGAGCCCGCGAGCGCGCCGTCGCCGTCGCCTCCGGCGCCGCGTCGCTAATGAGCTGTGCGTTCTGGCTTATCAGCTCCGCTTGGCGCTCGGCAAGCGCGGCGATCGTCATCGATGGCGGGAAGCCAGGCGCGCTGGGAAACGCGGCCGCGTCGGCGACGAACAGGCCCGGGTTACCGAACACCTCTCCGGCGTGGTTGACGAGACCGTGCACGGGCGTGTCCGCGATCGACGCTCCACCCATCGGGTGCACGCTGAGCAGCCAGTCGCTCCCCGGCCCTCCGGGTAGGTTCACAAACGTGCGCTTGGCGTCGAAGCCGCCCACGATCGCGCTAAGGGCCTCCTCCACCTCAGCGTAGAGCTCGGGATCGATGGCCCTGCTCGTGCGGGTCCGCAGCTCCCGGCCGTCGAACGTGATCCGCTCGTCGGACGCGTCGCGCCCCATCGCCCCTACGACCACGCTGCTCTGCAGGTGCCGGCGTAGCCGGCGAGGTAACGGGAGAGAGGCCACCGGAAGCCCGTTCTCGGCGACCGTGAATCGGCTCGTCGATGCACTTCGCACGGCCGCTCCGCCGCACGGGCCGTACGGTGAGTCATCGATGCCCGGACAGCGGTAGGCCAGGGCGACCATGTCGCCGCCAGGTGAGAAGTGCCGGCCGAGCGACGGCGGCAGGTCGATCGTTCGGTCGCGGTCGCGGGCGGCGAACAGTAAGCGCAGAGTTCCGAGCGTCCCGGCGGCGAGAATGACCCGGGGGGCGCGCGCGCGATGGCGGCGGTGAGTGGTGTGGTCGACCCAGTGGACCGTGAAATTCGCACCGTCGCGCTCGATCGCGTCGACCTCGGAGAGCTCGCGTACGTCGGCGCCGTGACTGATGGCGTCGGGGATGTAGGTGCGGGCCAGCGTGCGCTTGCCGGGATGCTCGCACCCCAGCATGTACGTGCTCGTGTAGCCGTGCCCGGCGCCCGATCGTGCGTCCCGCTGCTCCCAGTCGACCGCAAGATCCGGCCGCTCGGTTGTGGCGAAGCCGGCGCCGGCTGCTGCCCGTTCGAAGAGCGCGGTGCGCGAGGAGGCGTCGTTGGGCAGCGGCGCGGGCTGCAGGACGGCGCGCACGCGATCGTAGAAGCGCCCCATCTCCTGCGCGGTGATCTCCTGCGGGAAGTGATCCCAGAACCCCACGTCGGCCTCGTCCTGAACGTCGGCATATACCAGCGAGCCCCCGCCGACACCACTCGCGCCGATCGTGAGCAATCGCTCGAAGAGCTGGAACTCAAGTAACCCTGCTCGGTCGAGCACGAGCGAACGGCTCCGCTTTCCCCGTGACCAGCGGACGTTGCGCACGGCCCTGCTCAGGCCGAGCGTGCCGCGTGGGTAGCTGCGCCCCGGGCGCTCATCGCCCCACCACGGCCCGCGCTCCAGCACGAGCACCTGCAGTCCGCTCTCGGCAAGACGCGCAGCTGTCACGGAGCCCCCAAAGCCGCTCCCGATGACGATCGCATCCGCCTCCGCAGATCCTCCGCCCGCGTTGCCGTTGCGCGGTTTCATGGTGGCAGTCTGCCACTCGGGGAAGTTTGCGCTCTACTCGTCGGGTATGCCGAGGCGACGCGCGGTGGAGCTCGTCGCCATCAGGCGAGGACCGGGCCGCGCTCGAAGTACTGTCGGTCGTTTCGCTCGGCGCCGAGAGCCCACGGCTGCGCCGAGCGAGTCCATACCTCCATTTGCGGCTCGAGCCATGAGGCGTCGGCGAGCGTTCCCGCCTTGATGAAGGCGATGTCGGGCATGTCGTCGATCACCGACATGATCGGTGATCCGCAGCTGCCGCAGAAGTGGCGGTGCGCGATCGCGCCGCGATCCTCGCCCATCGTGTCGAAGACCTTCAGCGACTCGCCGTTGACTTGCAGCGCCGCACGCGGGACGCCGACGATGACCGAGAAGGCTGTGCCGGACTGTCGCTGGCAGTCGGCGCAGTGGCAGATGCCGGTCAGAACCGGCTCCTCCACCGTGCAGGTGTAGGTGATGGCGCCGCAGAGGCAGTGACCGTCGAGCTTTCCCATGATGCTATCTCCTGTCGGTGGTAGCCGGCTTGATGTCTACGAGGTGCGCGCTGGGCGATCGCTTTCGGGCGTCCGCTGCGTCAAGGCCGCGGCGGCCAAGAGCATCGAACGAGCTGCAGAGTAAGCGCAGGCAGGTCGGGGTCGTCGCCTCCTCGGGCATCAGGACAGGCAGTATCCCGCGTGCCCGTGACCGCCGCTTTGCGGAGCGAGCGTCTGCGCTATGGCAGAACAGACGAGCGGAATGGACGATTCTCGATAGGCCGGCCAGCCGCGCCGAGCGACTGCATTGCCATGGGGAAAGGAGGCGTCTCGCAGACGCCGCGCAGCGCGCCTCCGCGTCGTCCGATGCGACAGCGACCGGTCAGGTGGGCGCTTGACTGCGGAAAGCAGCGGTCAAGGACGCCCGGGCGCCAACTCACTCGCCACCCAGGGGTTTCCCACGGAAACTGCGAGGGTGCCTGACCGACTGCGTGATCCACCCCCGCCACATGGGTACTAGTCGCTTTTGGCTCACTCCTGGAGGCGCGATCCCGCTGGAGCACGGATGTTTACCGGTAGATCGGTCCTTTCTGGCATGCCAGCGCTGCTCCTGATGGATGATCAGCTTGGCTCGGGATGCGGACCCCATCGCGCGCTAAGCCAGACGCGCCTCTATCGCGGCGAGAGCGGCCCTACGCCGCTCCGCGCACGCGGGGCAACGGTGCGTGTAGCTCGCGCCGCGACGCTTCAGCGGCCTTTGTTCGCGGTGCGTTTCGCGGTCGAGCTCCGTTTGGATGCACCTCGTTTCGCGGCAGAGCTCCGTTTCGCAGGCGAACTTGCTGCGCCGCCTGAGCTCAGATCCTTCTGCAGCCGTTCGAGGTCGCGCAGCACGGCCTTGTTCATCTTCTCGAGGTCGCGACGAGCGTCCCGCAGGAGCCTCGCCACGTCTTTGCGAAGGTCTTTGCCCCCGGTCCGGACGCTGGCGCGGATCGCACGCAGCTCCTTCTCGGCGGCCTCGAGTGCGGTCCTGGTGCGAGCGATCGCACGTCCGTTCTGCTCGAAGCGTGCACGCGCAGCTGCGGTCATACGTGTGCCAGCAGCCGGTTTTTTGGCGGCCGCCTTACGCGAGGATGATGCCTTGCGGGTGGTCGTTTTCCGTGCTTTGGCTTTCGTTATCGTCGGCATCGATGCTCCTTGTCTTGGAACTACAGGACGCTCTGTCGCCGAGCTTCTCACAATTCGCCGCGCTCGTCGCGACGGCGGCAAGCGTCAGGATCGCGAGCACGGGCTGTAGCTCAGCCCGCCGACTACCTGCGCGAGCGCGAACACTCAGCCGTGGCGCGTGAACAGGAACACTGCGACCGTCTCGGCATGCTCCTGGAGCTCGGGATGTTCGGCGACCAGCTCATCGATCGCAACCTGTATTTCGCTCTGGGCTTCAGCTCGCGCGACGCGCAGCACCCGCCAGCTGAGCGTCCGCAGCGCCTCGGCGTAGCGTTCGGCCGCCTCCGGCGCGAGCGTATCCCCGAGCACGCTTGTCAGCTCCTCGACCATCGTGGCATTGGCAAACATCGTGAGCACCACCTGCTCTCGGTCGCTCGGCGCGAGCGCGGCCAGTGCGGCCTGCTGCTCGCCCTCGGACAGCCCGTCGATACGTTCCGCTGCCTCGAGGATGCGCTCGTCATCGGCCGACGAGCTCACGGCTGCCCCCGCCGCGCCAGTGTTACGACCACGGCCAGCGCGATGAACACAACGACCGCGAGCTGAGACCCAGTGATCCCCCCTGCGATCGCGGCAACCGCCACGTTCACGATCAGCGAGCCGCCCGTCCGCTTGCGCCACAGCCGGCTCGCATGGAAGTAGCTCCAGGCGGTCGGATAGTCCTCGGGGCGGGGGCGGGTGCTCATGCCATTAGGCTACCGCCGCAGGGCGACTGTGAGAGGGTCAGGACGCACGGTCACCTGACCGCCCGTGATCGCCACCGCTCGCCCGCCGCCGTTGACGATCGTGACGAGCTATGGTCAGCCGGCCGGTTGGCTCGCTTTCCACACTTCCTGAACGCGCGGCCGGCGAACTCGGCCGCGATTTTTCGGCCGCATTCTGGTCGGCCACTCCTGGTCAACCGTGGGCTCGGAGCGCTACCGCCGCGTCGTCATCGCGTCGATCGCGACCGTGAGCGCGAGGACCAGCGCTGCGTCCGCGCCCGCTGCGATCTCGACGCGATCCCCGGCGTTGTACAACGGGTCACCCGATCCCGGCGCCTCTCAGGACCACGCCGGCCCACACGAGGCTGTTGACCGTCGCGAGCGCGTTCCTGACCCGGCCGTCGCTTTCGTCTGCGGCCAGCCATTCGCGTGCGACGCATCTGACCTCAGCGGCCCTTCTCTTGACGTAGACGATCGGGTCCATGTCAACTCCTTTATCGGCAGCCGTGGATGCACCATGAGTCGGACGTCCGTAGACGCTCGGCGTGGCGTCCTACCACTTGGCGTCCTACTAGATACGGCGAAAGCACTGCCCATCAGGGCTAGAGTCGACCGGTAGGCCCACCAAGCGTTGAAGCACTCCGCCGCGGAACTCCAGGAAGCCACGAAGTCGAAGTGCAAATGATGGAGGCCAGATTCGCGCCAAGCCGCGACCCGGCCTATCTGCAACGACCCTCAGATAGGAGATCACATGAGCGATAGACCAGTTTTTATCTACGCCGCGACCTATGCCGACCGCGCCGGCGCCGAGGCGGACTACGACGCCCTTCTCGAGATGCATGCGGCGAAGCTCGTGGGCACCTATGACCTCGCACTGACCGCCCGTTGAGAAGACAGGAGGTCGCGGCTTCAGATCCGGCCTACTTCGGCCACACGCTTCGCAAGTCAGATGCGCTCCCGCGAATAGGATCGCCTGGCCATGTCGGCGCCGATTCTGTGGCGCGGACGACCGGCCAGACGCCTGCCCGGATCGCTCAAGCTTGAGGCGACTCGTCGCCCGCCGGCAGCTCGCCACCCGACGCCCCTGGGCCTCCCGTCGCGTCTGTCGGTGAACTGTCCTTGCGGCGGCGCCGAACCAGGGTGACAATCCAGATCGCGCCGCCCGTGACGGCAGCGCCGATCAATGCCCATGCCCACCCCGGCAGTCCGCTCGATTCAGACGATGGCTCTTTGTTCGCGGCCGCGGCGGCGCCAGCGGCTGCAGCGGCCGGAGCGTGGCTCGTCGACGTCGTGGTCGTTGCGGCCGGGGCCGTGGCGGTCTGTGTCTGGATGACCGTGTTCGTCTGTGTCGGCGTGGTCACGGTGGTGGTCTGTGCCGGCGCGGTGACCGTCTTGGTCTGAGTGACCGTCTTGGTCGGCGACGGTGCGGTACTCGTGGTGGTAGGAGTCGTAGGAGGGGCCGTGGTCGTGGCTGCCTTCGTTTGCGCCGCTACGGTCGCTGTTTGGGTCTGGGAGGGCTGGGTCTCGGTCTTTGCCTGCGTAGCGGTAGATGTACTGCTGCTTGTGCCCGCGGTGTTGCCCTCCGTGTGGCTGGAGGCGGTCTGGCTCAGGCTGCTGGCTACGCTGCTAGCCGTCCCGCCTGAGCCACACCCGGCTAAGGCGAGTACGGAAAGGCCCAGCACGCACACCTGACGACCCCAGCGCGTCCCGATCTTGCCCCGGCGACCGCCGTGAAGGACCGAATGACCGCAGCCGAGGCGGCGCTGACGTCTGTTTGTGTCACTGATCATGGGGTGAGCCCTGAGGTGCCGGGCATGTTCACACGACGGATCCGGGTCAACTCATCCGATCAGCCCGCGAGCGCCTTCTGCTTGATCTGGTCGAACTCTGCCGGGCTGATGGCGCCCTGGTCGAGAAGCCCCTTGGCTTTGGAGATCTGCTCGGCAGGGTCGCTCCGGCCTGCGGCGGACTTCACGTACTGGTCCATCTCTGACCTGGCCGCCTGCTGCTGACTGATCGCCCGTTCGGTCATCCCCTTGTGCTCTGCGATCAGGTAAACGAACACGCCCAGGTAGGGAAGGACGATGACGAAGATGATCCATGCGGCCTTGCCCCAGCCCGATAGGTCGTCGCGGCGAAACACGTCCGCGAATACCGTGAATAGGATCCAGATCCAGATGAAGAACGCGAAGAAGATCAGCATCGTCCAGAACACTTCGAGAAAGGGATAGTCGGTGGCGATCAACGCGTGGCTCCTTTTCGGCGGTGTGGTCTCGTACTAGCGCTCAACTTCGCGGCGTTCAGGACATCGCAGGGTGCGAAGCTGGACGCTGCCAAGGCTGGTGGGCGGGCCGAAGCATATCCGCGTCGACCTGTCCCCCACAGCCAGCGCCCAGAGCGACCTGCTGGACTTCCGAACAGCATTGACGCGGCTAGTACCGCTGCGGGACGAGCCGCAGCGGTCGCTCCGGCTCGACGTACTCCCCGCGCCCTTGGCGGTCCGGAAGCTTCACCTTTGCACGGGGTGCCGGCTCGTACGGGATCTGCTCCAGGAGGTGGCTGATCACGTTGAGCCGCGCGCGCCGCTTGCAGTTAGAGTCGGCGACATACCACGGCGCGAGGTCGGTGTCGGTCGCCTCGAACATCTCGTCGCGAGCCCGTGAGTAGTCGTACCAGCGGCTATAGGACTCGAGATCCATCGGGGAGAGCTTCCAGATCTTGCGCCCGTCGTCGATGCGGGCCTTGAGACGACGCGTCTGCTCGTGCTGGCCCACCTCCAGCCAGTACTTGATGAGGATGACGCCCGAGTCGACGATCGCCTTCTCGACAAACGGCGTGAGGCTGAGAAAACGCCTGGCCTCCTCCTCGGTGCAGAAGCCCATCACGCGCTCGACCCCGGCGCGGTTGTACCAGCTGCGGTCGAAGATGACGACCTCTCCGGCCGCGGGAAGGTGGGGCAGGTAGCGCTGAACGTACATCTGCGTCTTCTCGCGCTCGGTCGGCGCGGGGAGCGCGATCACGCGGAAGACGCGCGGGCTGACGCGCTCGGTGATGCGCTTGATCACCCCGCCCTTGCCCGCGCCGTCTCGACCCTCGAACACGATGCAGATCTTGGCGCCCGCGCCCTTCACCCACTCCTGGACTTGAACCAGCTCGACCTGGAGGCGTTCCAGTTCGCGCTCGTACTCCTTGCGGGGCATCTTCGCCGGCACGCCGGCGTCTTCGTTGTCGGTGTTGGGCTGCTCGCTCATGGATCGCTGCCGAAGGAGTGCACGATTCAGTCTTGGACAGTACCGCGCGCGGGCTGCGACCGGCGTGCCTCGATCTGGCGAAGGAACTCTCGACTGCGGCGTCGCGGGTGGGGACGAAGTGGGCCGGGTCCAGCGGACCGATCAGCTCGTAGCGCTCGAGCTTGTCGCGGACCGGGCCCCAACCCGAATCCAGAGAAGGGTTCCTCAGCTTGGCATGGGGATCGGCCTCATTGATCTCTTCTGGAAGCGGACCAAGGCGCAGAGTGACGCCTGATTCTCACGCGGTGTGCCTGACCCGCCACCACGGCGGTGCGAGCGATTGCTCTGAGCAGCTGCATCCGAGTCCTCCTTTTCGGTCACGAATGTGAACCGGCGGCGTCGAGGCCCTCAATGGCATCGGGCCGGGCCTGCGCGGCAACGCGCTCGTAGGCCAGCGGCGTCTGAGTTCTGAAAGCATGGCCCACGTGCGCAGAACACCTGCACTCCCGAGGAAGGCCTGGCCATGCGACCCACACGTCTGAGGCGGCTCGCCGCGATCGTAGCGCTGCTCGCGCCCCTCGCCGTGGCAGTCGTGGCCGCGGTCGCGCTGGCGGGGGACGTTGCCATCGCCGTGCTGGCGGTCGCCCTCGTGCTCGCTCGCGAGTGCTGCGATCTGGTTCGCCCTCACCCGTCGTGGCGCTCGGCGAGCTGCCGGTGCTGCGCTCGGGGCGCTCGCCGTTGCCGGCCTGGTCGTGGTGCTGGCGACTCACTGGCAGGGGGTGCTGGTGCTGGTCGCGCTGCTCCTGTTGCTCGCACTGTTCGGGCTTGGCCGCGCGCTACGCGCTGGGGCGGACGGGGGAGGCGGCGGTCGCAGGGGCGGCTGCGGCCGTTGTGCCGGTGGGCGCCGCCGGCTCGGCGGCGCTGATCATCAACCTGAAGTCGGGCGGCGGCAAGGCCGAGCGTTTCGACCTCGCTGCGGAGGCTCGGCGCCGAGGCATCGAACCGATCGTCCTACAGCCGGGCGACGATCTGCTCGAGCTCGCCGAGGGCGCCATCGCACGCGGCGCGCAGGTAATCGGGATGGCCGGAGGTGACGGGTCGCAGGCGCTCGTCGCGACGGTCGCCGCACGGCGCGACATCGCCCACGTCTGCATCCCGGCGGGAACGCGCAACCACTTCGCGCTTGACCTCGGCCTGGATCGCGACGACGTCGTGGGCGCGCTGGACGCGTTCACCGACGGCGTCGAGCGACGGATCGACCTCGCGCGCGTGAACGACCGCGTGTTCGTCAACAACGCGTCGCTCGGCGTATATGCGAAGGTCGTCCAGTCCGAGGCCTACCGCGACGCGAAGCTCGAGACATGGACCCGCATGCTGCCGGACCTGCTCGGCCCCGACGCCGAACCGATCGACCTCGAGTTCACCGCACCCGACGGGACCAGCTGCGACGATGCGCCGCTCGTGCTGGTGTCGAACAACCCGTATGAGCTCACGCACCTGGCCGGCGCGGGCACGCGCGAGCGGATCGACACAGGCATGCTCGGGATCGTGGCCGCCCGCGTGCGCAGTTCGGCGGATGTGTCGAAGCTCGTGGCGCTCGAGCTGGTGGGCCAGGCGGGGCGCTTTCCCGGCCTGCTGTCGTGGTCTGCGCCGGAGTTCGAGATCCGCTCGGGCGGGCCGGTGGAGGTCGGCCTCGACGGCGAGGCGCTCGTGCTCGACCCGCCGCTGCATTTCGAGTCGCTGCCCGGGGCGCTGCGCGTGCGGCTGCCCCTCAGCGCAGGCCTGTCACCGGCGACCCGCGCGGTGGCGCTCACGACGGACAACCTGGGCGCGCTGATAAGGGTGGCCGCCGGCCGGTGAGCCATCCGGCCGCGCGGCTGGTGGCAGGCCTCGTCGTCTTCGTGCTCGTCGGCTGGGCGGGCAAACCGATCGGTTGTGCACCGATGCGTGACCGTGTCCACTCAGACCACCTGCAGATGAGACGCTGGGTCCGTGCGTGTGCGGCAAGCGGGATCGGCTCCGACGTTCTCGCCGCACGCCTTCCGCGGTGGGTTAGCCAAAGACGACACGTCGGGCACCGAGGGGCGGGGATCATGCCATGAGCGTGGCGAACTCAACGAAAGCCGAACGCTGGGTGCCAGGCCTCCGCGTCGCTCGAACGTATCAGCGCTCGTGGATGCGAGCCGACCTGGTGGCCGGGGCAGTGCTGGCCGCGATCCTCGTTCCGCAGGGGATGGCCTATGCCGAGCTGGCCGGCCTTCCTACCGTCACCGGCCTGTACACGACGATCGCCTGCCTGATCGGCTACGCGGTGTTTGGGCCCTCACGAGTGCTGGTGCTCGGACCCGATTCTTCGATCTCGCCGTTGATCCTGGCCGCGATCACGCCACTGCTCGTAACTGGAGATCCCGCGACGGCGATTGCCCTGGCCGGCATGCTGGCGGTATTCGTGGGACTCACCGAGATCGGACTCGGACTAGGCAAGCTCGGGTTCGTCGCCGACCTCCTGTCAAAGGAGGTGCAGGTCGGATATATGAACGGTCTCGCCGTCACGATCATCGTCGGACAGCTGCCGAAGCTGTTCGGCTTCTCCACACATGCCGACTCGTTCCTCGCGGAGCTCCGCGCGTTCGTTGACAACCTCGATCAGACGCAAACCACGACACTCGTCGTCGGCGTTGCAGTCCTGATCCTTCTGCTGGTGCTCCCCCGCTTCACTACACGGCTGCCCGCGATCCTTGTCGGGGTGGTTGGGGCCACCGTGGTGTCGGCGGTGTTGGGACTCGCCGATGAAGGTGTAGCAACCGTCGGCTCCTTGCCGCAGGGGATTCCCGCGCCCACATTCCCGTGGACCAGTGCCAGCGACGTCGTTCCGCTACTCATAGCCGCCCTGGGCATCACGCTCGTGTCGCTGACCGACACGATCGCGACGGCGACGAGCTTCGCGGCCCGCCGAGGTGACGAGGTCGAGCCTAACCAGGAGATGATCGGAATGGGCGCGGCGAACATCGCCGCGGGGTTCTTCCAGGGCTTCGCCGTGTCGACCAGTGGCTCAAGGACCGCAGTGGCCGAACAGTCCGGAGCCAAAAGTCAGCTCACCGGCGTCGTGGGTGCAGCCCTGGTCGTGGTGCTTCTGCTGTTTCTGAACTGCGCTGCTTGCCGACCTCCCGCAGGCCGCGCTGGCCGCGGTCGTGATAGTCGCCGCGCTGTCACTGATGGACCTGGGCATCCTGCGCCGCTACCTGCGCGTACGCAAGAGCGCCTTTGCCGTGTCCCTGGTGGCGACGGCGGGCGTGATGCTGCTCGGCGTGCTGCAGGGTATCGTCGTCGCCGTCACCCTGGCGATCCTGCTTTTCTTCCGGCGCAACTGGTGGCCGCATGGAGCCGTCTTGGGCAGGCTCGAAGGGGACGAAGGGTGGCACGATCGTTGACACCCATCCGGACGCGGAGCAGATCCCGGGCGTCGTCGTGTACCGCTGGGAGGCGCCTCTGTTCTTCGCCAATGCCGGCGCGTTCCGCCAGCAGATCCGCAAACTCGTACGTGACCACCAGCCGCAGTGGGTGGTCCTTCAGTGCGAGGCGATCACCGATGTCGACGTCACCGCCGCCGAGATGCTCGAGCAGCTCGACAACGAGCTCAATGCCGCGGGAACCCACTTGGCGTTCGCGGAGATGCGCAGTCGCCTCCAGGACCTCACGCTGCGCTACGGCCTCCTCGAGACCCTCGATCGCGACCACTTCTACCCCACGCTCGAGGCTGCGCTCGATGAGGTCCAAGCCCTGGACTCCGTGCCGCGTCGCCCGGGGTGACAGCAAGCTCGCGCGGGGGCGCCGGGCAGGCGCAACCCCCACGGAAGTAGAAGTTAGGAATCCGCGGCGAGTCCGGGCGGAGTGCTCGAGGAACGCGAGATCCTCGACTCTGCTGTTGATGTCTGCCGGCGCGCGATCAGCTTGCCGATCTCCCAGAGCGCAATCAGCAACACCGCCGAGGCCAGCGCCAGTCCAAACTGCCCGGCCGTCAGCGGTGTCGTGTCGAGCAGGCGGTTGAATAGGTCCATCTGCGTGACCATCACCGCGAGCGCGATCTCCGCGAGCGCGATCCAGTTCATCTGGGAGTTGTCGAACGTCTTGCTGGCCAGCGTGGACAGCGAGATGCTGCGGCTCTCATAGGCGGCGACAACCAGCATCAGCGCAAACGCGGTCAACCCGATCGACGATCCGATCGCGGAGCTTCCGTAGTGCTGCTTGCCGAAGTAGATCAGCGCGTCGAGGCAGATCGCCATGTAGAGACCGACCAGCCCGGAGGTCGAGCTTCACGCCCGCGGTGATGATCGACTCGCTGCTCGGTCGCGGGCGAAGCCCCATCAGGCCAGGGGTCGCCTGATCCAGCCCGAGCGCGACGCCGAACGGGGCACTGATGAAGAAATGGATCCACAGCACCTGCGCCGGCGTGAACGGCTGGCCGGCGGCGATGTTGAGCAATGTCGCACCAAGGAAGGTGAGCACGAACGCGACGAGCGAGATCAGCACGAAGCGGACGTACTTGGTCAAGTTGTCATAGAGCTTGCGCCCCTGTCCCACCGCGTGCACGATCGTTGCAAAGTCATCGTCGGTGAGAATCATCCGGCCGGCGTTCTTCGCGACCTCAGTGCCGCTGCCCATCGCGATCCCGATGTGAGCGGCCTTGATCGACGGTGCGTCGTTGACCCCGTCGCCGGTCATCGCCACCACCTCACCCTTCTGCTTCAACGTGTCTACCAGAAGCACCTTGTGCTCGGGCGCGACGCGGCCGACCACGCCGATTTGCTCGATCCGCGATAGCCGCTGGGACTCATCAAGTGCGGCGAACTCGGCGCCGAGGATCGCCTCTCCCGGGATCCCGAGCTGCTTCGCGATCGCAGCGCCCGTGATCACGTCATCGCCGGTGACCATCCGAACGCGGATGTGCGCCCGCTGGGCGTCCTCGACAGCTCTCTTTGACTCGGCACGCGGCGGATCGACCATCCCCACGAGGCTCGTCAGCTCCAGGTCGTCCACGTAACCCAGCAAGTCGCTGTTGCGATCGAACGACGCGGGGTCGAGGTCGCGGAAGCCGCTCGCCATCACGCGCAGCCCGTTTTCCTCCATGCGCGTGACATTGGACTGCGCGCGCTCGCGCAGGTCCGCATCCCAGGGGATGCTCCGACCGGCCGACAACGCACTCGCCGCGTGACTCATCACCGCCGGCGCCGCGCCCTTCACAAAGCAGCGCACGACATCCTTGCCCGACTCGTCCAAGGTGCGGGTAAAGATGGCCATCAGCTTGTAGGTCGGGTCGAACGGAAGCGTCGCCAAGCGCGGGAAGCGCTCCCGCGTTGCGTCGACGTCTAGGCCCGCCTTGTGGGCGAGCACCAGCAGCGCGCCCTCGGTCGGGTCGCCGACGACCTTTCCGTCGATGAGCTTCGCGTCGCTCGCGACGACGTAGGGCAAGATCGCGTCATCAATCGTGTCCGACGAGCCCGCTGCGTGGTGCACCTTGCCCTCAAGCTCGTAGCCGACTCCGGAGATCGCGTAGCGGTCGGTCGGGTCGACGACCTCGATCGCCGTCATCTGGTTCATCGTCAGCGTCCCGGTCTTGTCGGAGTTGATGGCCGAGGTCGATCCGAGCGTCTCGACCGAGGTCAGATCCTTCAACACCGCGCCGTGCCTGGCGAGATCGCCGGCCCCAAGCGAGAGGATCACCTGGAGCACCGTCGGCAGCGCCTCCGGGATCGCGGCGATCGCAAGCGCGACGGCGCTCGTGAACACAGCCGTCGAGGACAGACCCCGCTGCGCCCCGAGCACGAACATCACGATCATCGTGAACCCCGCTGCCGCCGCGATCCACAACGTCAGCGTGTTCAGCTGCCTGGTCAACGGCGTCTGCTCCCTGGCCGTCGTCGCCAGCATCCCGGCGATCTTCCCGACCTCGGTGTCGCTGCCCGTCGCCGTCACGATCATCACGCCGCTGCCGTGAGTGACGGGTGTGTGCATGAACGCCATGTCGGCCTGGTCGCCAGGGGCGAGATCCATACCCTCGGGCGTCTCGACACCCTTCGAAGCCGGAACGCTCTCACCCGTCAGAGCGGACTCGTCGATCTGCAACGAGCTGGCCTGGATGATCCGCCCGTCCGCCGGTACCTCGTCCCCGGCAGCCAAGAGAACGATATCGCCGTGACCACCTGCTCAGCGTCGATCTGAGCCTCGGATCCGTCGCGGCGGACCCGCGCCGTCGGCTTCACCATCGACTTCAGCGCGTTCATCGCGCTCTCCGCCTTGC
Source organism: uncultured Solirubrobacteraceae bacterium (assembly GCA_963821655.1). Classification (GTDB taxonomy): domain Bacteria; phylum Actinomycetota; class Thermoleophilia; order Solirubrobacterales; family Solirubrobacteraceae; genus Palsa-744. The sequence continues at coordinate 10,935 of CAWGER010000013.1, read as the reverse complement.
CCTCCTGACGCAAGCTCACCGTCGCGTTCAGCAACGTGATGACAAGCAGGAGCACGCCCGTGCTCCACTCCTTGATCGCTAGCGACACGATCGCGGCGCCGAGCAGGATCATCTGCATGTAGCTCCGGTATTGCCCGACGAGCCGGCGCCAACCCGAAACCGGCTTCTCAACCGGCAGCGCATTCGGCCCACCCCGATCGAGCAGGTCGGCGGCCTGTCGGCTCGAGAGCCCCGCTGCCGGATCGACACCTAGCCTCGCGGCGACCTCCTCGACCGAAACGCTGTACCAGGTGTCGGGGCCGGTCGGCTGGTCGACTCCCAGGCTGGTCGTCGTCGCCGTCGTCATCGCCTGTCGGCCATCCTCACTCCGTCCCCACTAACCGAGCTTAGCCCGGTCGATCCAATCTTGCCTCACCGCCCGCCCGCTCGATCTGCTGCACCCTGTACCGAGGCAAGGCGCACTACCAATCGGACACGGCTGGCACAACCGGCGCTACCGGTTCAGGAGCGACGGTGGTCCAACCCGATTTTGCCGACGCCCCGCGATGGCGATCATGAGGGGAGGCCGCCTACCTTGAGTCCACCAACCCCGCCAACCTCCCGCGCTACGAGGAGCTCGGCTTCCACTGGCGAGCCTGCGCTCATTCGTGCTCGTCGGGCACACATCCCTCAGCGGGCTCAGGTGCCACGACCTCCTTCAGCAACGCTCCCGTGGTGAGGAAGTGCTCCCAGCCCCGCCTCACGAGCTCCACGTTCTCCTGGGACATCGTCTACGGCCCTCCTCGGTGAGCTGCTCGGCGGTCCGCTCCTCGTCGATGCGGGCGAGGTTTCGCGGATGGATTGAGCAGCCGTACTACGAAGGGGCCGGGGTGCAGGCGTTTCTCCGCCTGTGGAGTGGGCCATTCGACTGGTGCGTCGTTACGTCGACGCCTATAACCGGCGCGACATTGAAGCCGCGCGGAAGCTCAGCGACCCCGATATGGAGCTTGACTGGTCGGCGTCCGCAGAGTCGTCACTCCGGAACTAGTGCTTTCCCGTGCTTAGGACACCCACAGGCGCGACGCTGTGGGCGGTGCTTGGCGGTCGTGATGTGTCCTGCGACCGCCCGCTGAGAGACACTTCACAAGTCAGATGTCTCCCGCGAATAGGATCGCCTGGCCATGTCGGCGCCGATTCTGTGGCAGTACAACTTCTCGAACTTCAACGAAAAGGCCCGCTGGGCGCTCGACTTCAAGCACGTCCCCCATGTCCGGCGCTCACTGTTGCCGGGTGGGCCGCGGGCGATGGCGTTCTCGCTGCGTGGAACGCTGCCGGTGCTTGATCTCGACGGTGAGCGGATCACCGACTCGACCCGCATCATCGCGGTGCTCGAGCGTCGCTTCCCCCACCCGCCACTGTATCCCGACGACCCGGGCGAGCGAGCCGTGGCGCTCGAGCTCGAGGACTTCTTCGACGAGCAAGCCGGCCATGAGCTTCGCCGTGCGGGCTTCTACGAGTGGCTCGCGAACCCCGGATTCGTGAGCGACCTGCTCACCACCGGCCGGGGCCGAGGGACACGCGTCCTGATGCGGATGATGCTTCCCGGGGCGATGCTCTACGCGCGGCGCCGCTACCGGATCTACCCCGCCGACGTCGAGCAGGCGCGCATCAAGGTCGCGGCGGCGCTGGATCGCATCGTTGCCGAGCTCAAGCCGAGCGGCTACCTCGTCGGGGCGGGGTTCAGCGTCGCCGACCTCGCCGCAGCGGCGCTGCTGTTCCCGCTGGCGTGGCCGGCAGAGCTGCAGTACCCCTATCCGCAGCCGCCCGACTGGGGCGCCCTGGAGTCGCTCACAGAGCATCCGGCGGTCGAATGGATTCGAGAGATGTACCGCCGCCACCGTGGACCCTCGGCTGAAATTTGCACCTGAGTTGCGAAAGGCCCGGCTCTGCGCGCGGGGACGCTGCGCGAGCAGCACAAACTCGCCGTCGGCGAAGTCGCGCACCGGACGACCGCGATGTGCAGCCAACGACTACTCTGGCGTGATCGAAGGCCGGCCATCAAGTGGCATGGCTGGCGTATATCGGGTGGCTCGAAGCTCATGGCGCGGCCCGCGAGCTGGGCAACCCGTACCGGCTTCGACCTCCCGCTCGACGCACAGAGACTCACTGGTCCGTCGCCGGGCAAAGGCAATCCGAGGCTGCCGAGCTGCGCGACCGAGGTCCAGCGCTTGCCGAAAGTCAACCCCGATCTTGGCGTTCGATCTCCGCGATGACGTCGCCGAGTTCGTGGATGTCTGACTCCAGCGCGGGAAGGAGACGAGCAATCGTCGACCATCGAGCGTCTCGCTCGCCACTCTCAATGTGAGAGAGGGCAGCTGCGTTGGTGCCTGCGCGGGCGGACACATCCTCCTGGGTCATGTCCGCCCGTCGACGGATTAGCCGCAGCGCTTCGCCAAGAATGCGGCTGTCTCGCCCATTTCTGCGCCTGAGACGCGCTTTTTGGGTTTCGGGCATACGATTACTTGTCGATTGCGACAAAATAGGCTAGACTTCGCTGAAGCACGATACGTGTCGGGACACGACGGAGCCGCCCCCGGCACGGCACCGATATCCGCGGCTCGGCGCGCCGGCCACGATACCCGGGCCGGGAGTCATCTCTGCGCCCAACCGACTGTTCTCGATGCGTCCTACGGCGGAAGGAGACGAATGAGCACTCATAGCGCTTCGGCTACGTCGCACCGAAGCGAGCACCCGACGGAGAAAGCAGAGCTCGTCAGCGGAGCTCGGCGCGAAGCCGCGGCGCGCTCGCCGCGTGCAGTACGGCCCGGGCCTGCCTCTCAGCACGCATCGAAAGGTGGCGAAGTACCGACGTTCCGAGAGTTCGCCTCACGGTGGTTCGAGCGCCAGATGGTAGAGGGAGGCAGCGCCGGCAACGGCCTAGCCGCTAAGACTCGGGAGGACCTGGAATGGCGCCTCAACCGGCATCTGCTGCCCGCGTTCGCGTCTCGGCGTCTCGATGAGATCACGATTGAGGACGTCGACCGCTACCGCGTGGGCAAGGTCCGGGACGCGGAGCTCGCGCCGTCGTCGATCAACAAAACCCTGACGACGCTCGCGACCATCCTCGAGGTGGCGGTCGAGTACGAGCTCATCGAGCGAAATCCGGCGCAGGGACGAAGACGCCGCCTGCGCTCATCGCCACCGAGACGTTCATGGCTCGACCGATCCGATCACATCCTCGCGCTACTTGACGGCGCCCGCGAACTCGACCAAGAGGCACGAGCAGGTCGGGGCCAGCGCCGCGCCCTGCTCGCGACGCTGATCTTCGCTGGACTGAGAATCGGAGAGGCTCTCGCGTTGAGCTGGCGCGATGTCGATCTGGCACGCGGAACGATCGCCGTCAGGATCGCCAAGACGGATGCAGGCATGCGCAGCGTGAACATCCTGCCGGTCCTTCACGAGGAGCTGACGAGCTACCAGACGCAACTCACGAGCTCGGATACGGCGCTGGTGTTCGGGACCGGCACTGGTCGTCAGCACAGCGCGACCAACGTTCGAAGGCGTGTTCTTGCACGCGCCATTGAACGTGCAAATGCCGAGCGAGCCGTCACAGGCTTGGAGCCCCTCGTCGCAGGCCTGACGCCTCACTCGCTGCGTCGTACGTTCGCGTCTTTGCTGTTCGCGATCGGGGAGACGCCCCCTTACGTGATGGCCCAGATGGGGCACACATCCGCGAACCTCACCCTGTCGGTCTATGCGCGGCAGATGCTTCGGCGTGATGGTGAGCCCGAGCGCCTTCGAGCGCTCGTCGAGGGGACATCTGGATTTAGTGCGAACGGCCTGCCTCCATCCACAGCGGGCGCGTGGACCGGGGATCAGCGATGAGCGACAACACGCCGGAGCAATTGCGGGAGTTCCCCCGAAAAGATCGCTGGACACCGGAGGAGTCGCTAGCCACGATCGAACAGATCGACGACACTGACTGCATCCACGGAGTCCCTCTGCCGTTCTACGTCGAGACCCGCGCAGATCGGGTGCGTTGGGCCAACTGCGTGCGCGTAGCGGCGCAGGTCTCCGGCGACGCCGTGCCGAGCCCGCTCGTCCAGCAGATGGCGAGAGTCATGTTTGTCGACCGAGAGACCTATACCGATTGACCGGGCGGTCAGCTTGGCTGGACCTCCTTCGCAGATGGCACGCGGTCGGTCTGCGATCTACCGTGAGACCCGCTTCGCCGTGGTTGGGGGATTCAGCCCACGTGGTTGCGACGTCTCCCAGATCCGCGGCGCAGGTAGTCGGCGAAGCCGCCGTCGGGTGTGTGGAGGCTAAGCATCCGCGTGAGCTTGGACCCGCGGTGGTTGAGCGTGTGCTGCACGCCACGGGAGACCGAGATCAGTGTGCCTGGGCCGACGGTCTGTCTCGTCCCCTCGAGCATCCTCTCCAGCTCTCCTTCGATCACCAAGTACGAGTCGACACGGCTGTTTTGATGATGAAACGGCAGATCCTGATGCGGTGCACAGAGATGCCACTCGACGACGCATATGTCCGGTAGCGCGCACCTGAGCCAGCACAGCGGATCCTCGGACTCGGGACGCCCGCCGCCGACTGCGCGGCTGACGATCGCCTCGCTTGCCGGCAGGCCGCCCTCGGCTGGCACCGCGGAGATATCCCACTCGACCTCGACGCCACCGTCGCGGCTACCGCGCATGAACGCGGCGAAGCCCCCGTCTCGCGCGTGGATCGTGAGCCAGCGCGCAGGGCGGTCACCGTCGTTGCGAAACGAGTGGGCTACCTGCGGCGGCGCGGCGACGAATCCGCCGGAGGAGACCTTGATCGTCTCCGCCTCGCACCCGATCTCGAAGGTCAGTTCGCCCTCGAGCACGTAGAAGGCATCGGTGTGTTCGTGGTGAACGTGCCGGCCGGCTACCTGGTCGCCCGCTGAGCACCGAGCGTGGGTGATCGTGACCTCCTCCTGCGCGACGAGGATGCTGATCTCGCGCTTCCCGCGCCGAAGGACTGTCTCCCCAGCGGTGATCGGGACGATCACGCCTGCCGTGTCGAGGTCGGGTGGCTGCGAGCACATGCTCATCGCTCCAGCAGCGCTGGGATGGCTACGAGCTCCTTGCCCTCGCGGGCAGCCTCGCGCACGAACCTCCGATCGCCGGGGCGGATCGCGGTGATCGTGTCGCCGCTCGGGTCGGCGGCGACGCAGATTGAGCGCAACGCGATGTCGAGCGCCGGCGGCTCGGGGTCCCGGCACCAGCTTGAGGTAGTCGCCTGCCGTGATGCCGTCGAGCTTGAGGTGAGGACTTGGAGTGCCATGGTGTGTCCCTTCTGCGCCAGTGCGCATTCGCGCTGTGCAGGGTCAGGCCGCGCTCGGCGGGGCCGGCGTGAGACCGTGGCGACGCATCACCTCCATCAAGGCAGATAGGTCCGGGGGGCCGCCGGCGGAGGCGGCCAGGACCTCGCCGACCTCGTGGAAGTAGGCGGGTCCGAAGACGCCTGGGCTGGCGATCGCGAGGAACGTCGCATCGGTGCTGCCGCCGTTCTGCAAACCCGTGGATCGCTCCGCGCGGCACACACAGCGCCTCGCCGACCCCAATTTCGATCGTCTTCCCGTCGACCGTCCAGGTTGTGGCGCCCTTGAGTCCGTAGATGGTCTCCTCGAACGCGTCGTGGCTGTGCGGTGCCGGCATCTTGGAGTTCGCCGGGACGTAGCACTCAAACACGCTCACGCTGCCGCCCGAGTCGGCTCCCTCTACGAGGAAGCGGACGCCGAGTGCTCCGACGGTAATGGTCTCTGCAGTGGCTTGGCTCATGGTGCTCTCCTTGGCGCGATGCGCCCGTCGGGTAAAGTAACTTGACGACCCTACACCCGTCCGCTAATGTTGTCAAGTGACTTGACCGTACCCACGAACTCAACCAGCCCGCCCCCGCCGCTGATCGGTGCGCTGCTGCGCGTGCCCTGGGAAACGGTTCGCGAACGGATGCTCAGCGGCCTGCACGAGCGCGGCTACAGCGATCTGGTCGCAGCGCACCTGAACGTCCTGCTCTATCCGGGGCCGGAGAACGCACGCCCGTCGGAGCTCGCGGCCCGCACGGGCATGACCAAGCAGGCGCTGAACTACCTCCTCGGACAGATGGAGGCACTCGGGTACCTCACACGCGCACAGGACAGCGCCGACCAGCGCTTCAAGCGCGTACACCTCACGCCGCGCGGACGCGCCGCGAGCGCGGCGATGCGCGAGGTCGTCATGGAGATCGAGGCCGAATGGACGCAGAAGCTCGGCCCGCGACGGTTTGCGCAGCTACGCGACAGCCTCGCCAAACTCAGCGCGAGCACGCCCGCAGAGTCACCGTCCCTGACCGCCGACTAGATGCCCCGGCCACAGAGCAGAGTCCACCGGCGCCCGATTCCACCACGATTTCGCCGCCGCCGCCCCCGATCGCTTCACACGGAAACACTTCTTGGAGATCGTCGAAACCCAGAAATCAACGTAAGACAGTAAAGATGCGAGCCCTATCGGAATTCGACGAGATCTCCGTGACGTACGCGGCCGACGCGCTCAGGGCAGTCGGTCCGAGCTGAACCGTGGCGCCCGGGCCGCTTGCACGGTTGGGACACAGGCTCGCTCTGTTATAGGCGTGTTCGTATCCCGGCTGATATCCCGGGTCCCGCCGCGCTGTCGACGGCACGCTCAGCAGCACCCTGTCACCTCTGGGTCCGTTAAGGGAGCCGATGCGGAGCTGCTGGCGACAACGATCGACTCGCTCAAAAAGCAGTCGACCGTCGAGCATCGAAGGATTCATCAATGCAGCGCGGCTGGTACTGGAGCGCAGGACACGGCGTGCACCGCTGACCAGATCTACGATCTCGATGATGTTCCGATGTCGAGTGTCGTAGGTGAAGACGACCTTCGACCCGTCAAGTGTTGGGCGTCCGACCTCGCCTGCGAGCTTCGAGCCGGCGATGTAGCGCGTCCTGTCAGGGTCCCTGAGTGACACGCCGACGAGGTTCTCACGGCCCGCCAGCTTGTCTCGGTAGACCAGCCAGCTGTCCGAGACCGCCAGAGCGTTTACCCCTGCGGCGACGAAGATCGACACCGTGGCCATAGTGGTGGCATCGGCGACCGTGATCCGTCCGGCGGTCTCCCAAGCGATCACTGACCCACCAAGCGCCGGATGGCTCCCAGGAAGACTGCGCGTCTCACCGGACGGCAGGCGAAGAGCGCCTGAGTCGCCAACCCGTTGCCACGCCAGCCTGTTGTTCGCAGCCGAGGGATCTGTCGCGTTGGGCAGCACCGCGGCGGTCGCGCTCTCGACGCTCAGAAACAGGACACACAAGCTAAGTCCGAGCGCGTCGAGTCGGCGTAGACCGAGCCACACTCGCGGCTCGGTGGCCATGGCGTCAATTCGTCGAGCCCCGCTTGCGCGTCGGAGACTGGGCGCTATCCACAGTACGGGCAACGCTCGTCCTATGCCGAACGTAATGGCGGCGGCCACGCCAATCACTCGCTTTTTTGGACGATCATGGGCCCCAATGGCGGCGGTAAGCCGAGCGGCGAGCTCGCCGCGGCGATCGATGCCGAGCTGGGCGGATTCGACAAGTTCAAGGAAGAGTTTTCGAAGGCGGGGACGACTCGCTTCGGTAGCGGTTGGGCTTGGCTGAGCGTCGACACGACGGGCAAGCTGGTCGTCGATAGCACGCCGAACCAGGACAACCCCTACATGACCGGCCGTACGCCGATCCTCGGAATGGATGTCTGGGAACACGCCTACTACTTGAACTACCAAAATCGCCGGCCCGACTACATCGCGGCTTTCTACAACGTGATCGACTGGAAGGCTGTCGGCGACCGCTATGCTGCGGCGAAGAAGAAGTAGATTGGCATTCGCTGGCAGCGTGCGCCAGCAGGCTGGTCCCCCGCTCGCGGAAGCGAGTCAGCGGGGGTTGTTGAAGCAATTCCGATGCGAAGACGGTGATCGCGTCGTTTAATTTGTTCTGTGTGCCGAACAATGCCGTCCCCACGCATTTTTAGCGATCCGGTGCTTCGTCGGGAATGGTTGATTGCGGCCACGGTGCTGTTTGGGGCGTGGCTGCTATTTCAGATTCAGCCGATGGCGGGCAAGCGGATTCTTCCCTGGTTTGGCGGCGGTCCGGCCGTGTGGACTACCGCGATGCTGTTCTTTCAGGCCTTGCTGCTGGGCGGCTATTTGTACGCTCACTTGAGCACTCGACTGCTGCCGCCGCGAGCCCAGGCGTTGCTGCATGCTGCTCTGCTTTTATTTGCGGTGGTGATGCTGGCGATCTATGGCGTGAGCTTGGGGAACGAGTGGAAGCCGGCGGACAGCGATCATCCGCAGTTGCGGATCTTGGCAATACTGGCGGTGTCGGTCGGCCTCCCCTACTTGATGCTCTCTGCTACGGTGCCGCTTGTGCAAAGTTGGTTGGGTCGGACAGTCGCCGGAAGGTCGCCCTATCGGTTGTATGCGCTTTCGAATTTCGGATCACTGGCGGCGCCGTGAGCTATCCGGTGATTGTCGAACCGCTCATGGGCTTGCACATGCAAGGGATTCTTTGGTCGGGGCTGTTTCTAGCGTTTGCGGTCCTGTGTGCCGCGAGTGGCTGGAGTGCGAGTGGCGCGGCGCCGGACGAGCAAATGCGGGAAGGCCGCCGCGGGCGAAGCCGCTGTCGCCGGGAATGAGGCGGAAAACAGCTCGCGGCGGGAAAAATTCGGCGACGACCAAAGATGGAATTCCAACGATGCTCGATCGCTTCTTTTGGGTGGCGCTGCCGGCGTGTGCGTCGTCGATGTTGCTCGCCGTGACCAACTACTTGTGCCAAGACGTCGCGCCGGTTCCGCTGCTGTGGATCGCGCTGCTCGTCGTTTACCTTATCACGTTTATTCTGACATTCGGGAGCGATCGCTGGTATCGCCGCTGGCCGTGGCTGGTGGCAATGGGTGTCCTCTCGTATGCGGCTTGCAACTGTTGGACGCAAAACGGGGATGAGGTATTCGGGTGGCAAGCGGCGGTTCATCTGGGGTTGCTGTTTACCGTCGGCATGGTCTGCCATGGAGAGGTCGCTCGGCGGCGGCCTCCCGCGAATTACTTAACTTCGTTCTATTTGCTGCTGGCGGCCGGAGGCGCGATTGGCGGCCTGCTTGTCGCCGTTGTGGCGCCGCGCGTTTTCAACGGCTACTACGAGCTGCCGCTGGGCATGCTCGTCGCGTTTCTGCTGGCGATGGGCGTTTTAATCAGCGATCGAGAGTCGGCACTCTATCTCGGCGGAAGTCCGGCGCTCTGGGTTGGAATTGTGTTGGTCGGCGGCGTATTGGCCTATCTGGCTCAAAGTCCCTATGCGAGTGCACGACCATTGGCGATCGCGATGGAGCGAAATTTCTTTGGCGTGCTTACGGTGCAGGAGGCCGAGTGGGGCAACAGCGGAATCATGTGCCGCCGGCTGCTGAATGGCAGGATTTCCCACGGTGCGCAAATGCTCGACAAAGACCGGCGCGGCGAACCGACGCAATACTACGCGAACGAGCGGCGTGGGTAAGCTGCTTTATTCGATGCCGACGGGATGCGCCCCGTCGCGTGGGCGTGGTGGGTCTGGGGGCAGGGACGCTCGCCGCCTATGCGAAGCAGGGGGATGAATTTAAGTTTTACGAAATTAACCCCGACGTCATCTCCTTCGCCGATCAATACTTTACTTTCTTAGCCGACGCCCGTGAGCGCGGAGCAAAGCCGGAGATCGTGGCCGGCGACGCTCGCTTGGCACTGGAACGGGAGCAGCCGCAACAGTTTGATGTATTGGTGCTCGATGCGTTTAGCGGTGATGCGATACCGGTGCATTTACTCACGAGCGAGGCGATTGAGCTTTATTTGCGGCATCTGCGGCAGCCCGACGGCGTGCTGGCCATCCATGTGACAAATCGGAACCTCGATTTGGGACCGGTCGTGAAGGCAATCGCCGATCGATATAATTTCGACGCACGGGTCGTCTTAAACCAGCGAGATGAACCAGCGGCAATACAGGCGGCCGTTTGGATTCTGCTCTATCCTCGCGAAAAGACCGGCAAGATGGATCGGATCGGGCGGCCATTGGAACTCGGCCGCGTGCGCTCTCGGCCGATTCTTTGGACCGATGATGATAGCAGCCTCATCGACGTGGTCATTTGGGAATGACTGGCGCGTCGACTGCCACGGTGGCGCGGCCACTGCTTTATGCTTAGGTCTGCCTCACAATCGCCGGCGCGATGTGCTCGATGATCACATTCGTCACGCCGCTCGTGATGAATTGGATGCCCATCGAGGCAACCAGCAGGCCGAGGATGCGGGTGGCAATGCTGAGGCCGACTTCACCGAGGCGCCTTCCACCATTGGCCCGTCAAAAGAATCACAAATACGAGAAACGAGATCGCGACGCAGACCAATGCAAGTCCTCCATAGAGGCCCTTGTGGGATCCCTGCTCCACCTCACCGGCATAGAGAATCACGTTGGCGATCGCGCCGGGACCGACCAAGAGCGGGATCGCCAGCGGAATGACGATGCCGCGATAAACGCTCTTGGCCTGCTGCCAATCGCTTTGTGCCGCATCGGCCGCGAGGCTTTTTCCGTGGCTTTGACCGCCCGTGACCAGGCTGATGCCGATCAATAGCAGCAGGATGCCGCCGGCGATACGGAATGAATCGAGGTCAATCCCGAAGAATTTAAGTAGCGAAGTGCCGGTGGCGAGAAACAGAATCAGCAAACCCAGGACGGTCAGAGAGAGAAGCAATGCGACGAAGCGCTGGACGCCAGTTCGTTCGGCCGCGACGTAACCGATGAAAATCGGTACTGCGCCAAACGGATTGATGAGGGCGAAGAGCGTGGCGGCGAACGTGCTGAGGAACGATGTATTCATGGCGATGTTTGGGTAGCGGAGGTAGCGGCGGTCGAGAATGGTCGCCAGATTG
>CAWGER010000012.1:0-47605 GCA_963821655.1 uncultured Solirubrobacteraceae bacterium | reverse complement strand
ATCTCGTGCTCGTCTCCGCCGGCTTTGACGCTCACCGCGAGGACCCGTGGCGGGCTGCCTGCTCGAGTCGGCGTCATTCGCCGAGATGGCCCGCCACGTGCGCGACTTCGCCAAGAACCTGGACGTGCCGCTGGGCGCGGTCCTCGAGGGCGGGTATCAGCCGGCCGCGCTGGCGCGGTGCGTGCGGGAGACCCTCACCGCGCTCGGCGGCGATGAGCCGCCACGGTCGGCGGCGCCAGATCCGCTGCTGACATCGCGCGCCGCGGCTCACATCGGCCACTACTGGGCGCTGTAGGGCCACAACGCCGCTTCCCGTAGCCTTCCCCGTACCTCGTCCTTGCGACTCGTAAGCGAGCGCTCCGGCGCGCGCGGTTGACCTGGGGAACGTTTCCGACTCGCGATCGAGATGGTCCCGAGGTGGTCTGAGCGTGCCGCGTCCATACGTCCATATATACTCACGTCGCCGCGTGCGCTGTCAGCCCGATATGGGGGGTTTCCACGGACGTCTGGCTGAGGTCCCAAACGTAGGGTTTGGTCATTCGTCGTATTCCGAGAGGGGCAACTGCATGAGCGTCCTGTTGGCGGCGGTCTTCAACCTGAATCACCCGGCCCACACGGTGGACTGGAACTTCATCCACCTGTCGGTGGCGAACGTCGTGGTGATCGCGCTGATGCTGATCGTGTTCGTGCTGGCGATCGTGCTGCCGTTCCCCGGAGCCAAGAATCGCCGCGGAGCCGCACGTCGCCGTGAGCGCCGCCCCATGAGCGCCCCCCCGCGGACCCCCTCGAAGTCCTGGACCGTCAAAGTCCGCGAAAAAGGCGTCGAGGCGCTGCCGCCCGAGAGGCTGCTGCCCGACGGCCAGCCGACCTACGTGGCCTCCTGGATCTACGTGTTCGGCGTGGCGAGCATCGCCTCGCTGATCGTGATCATCGGCTCCGGATCGATCCTCTCGCTGAAGGGTCCGGCGTGGTGGCACTACACGGGCATCGGGCACTTCTTCAACAGCATCCACATGTGGAGCGTCGAGCTGTTCTTCTTCGTGATGGTCGTCCACCTCTGGGGCAAGTACTGGATGGCGGCCTGGCGCGGAGGCCGCGGCCGCGTATGGATCACCGGTGCGGTGACCTTCCTGGTGGCCGTGCCGGCGGCGCTCACCGGCTACGTCTCCCAGCAGAACTTCGACGCCCAGTGGATCTCCACGCAGGCCAAGGACGGGCTCAACTCGGTCGGCGTCGGCGCGTTCTTCAACGTCACCAACTTCGGCCAGATGTACAGCTTCCACATCCTGCTGCTGCCGATCGCCGTCGTGGTGCTCGTGGGCGCGCACGTCCTGCTCGTGCGCCGCAACGGCGTCGTGCCGCCGTTCGAGCTCGACGAAGCTGGCGCACGCCCCGGATGCGAGTCCAGGCGGAGACTGGCTCCGCGCAGGCCTCGAGCGGAGCGCCCTCATGAGCTTCCTGCGTCCCAAGGACGACACCAAGCCCTGGACGGGCCGCTACCAGCCCTATGACCTGATCAAGGAGCTGTGCATCGCCGTCGGCGTGATCGGGCTGCTGGCGGTGGTGCTCACGGTCCTGTTCTCCTCGCCCGACGACAAGTCGAGCACGATCGCCCAGTGGTCGCACGACCTGCCCGCCAACTTCGTCACGGCGGCGGCGACGCAGCTCGACGGCACGAGCGGCACGGCCGAATACGGCCCCCCCTACAACCACAACGGCGAAGGCCAGCACGCCTGGTTCCTGCATCCGCAGAAATGGCTCGGGGTGAGCCACCCGATCAACACCGCCGAGGACTTCGTGATCGAGCCGCTCGAAACGGTCCCCAACGACCCCGCGCTGCAGAGCGCGCGTCGCCGAATACAAGGCCGCGCCCGAAAAGCAGAAAAAGGAATGGTCCGAAGCGTACGCCAAGCCGCTCGAAGAAAATGCGACGGCCGAAGAAGAAGGCAAGGCGCCGCCGAGCACGGTGTCCGTCGACTCGAGCACGGGCACCGTGACGGTGAAGGCCAGCGGCGCCGGCCCGGTGCCCGTGATGATGGCCGGCCTGCTGAGCCTCGCCAAGAGCGGCGGCCTCGAAGGCGGCCTCGTGACCAGCAGCCAGTTCTTCCAGACCGACTACACCAAGCCGCTGCTGTTCATGGCCGACGGCGGTCTGCTCGAAGAACGCGCCGAAGGCCCAGCACCTGCTCGGCGAGCAGTGGGGCATGATGAACGAGACCGGCAGCTACCCCGGCCAGCCCTGGCTGTGGCTGTATTCCCTCTGGTATCAGGTCGAACCGTTCAAGGCATCCGAAAACGCCGACATCCTCGTGATGCTCGTGATGGGCGTGCTCAGCCTCGCGTTCATCTGCATACCCTTCATCCCCGGCATCAACATCCTCCCCCGCAAGATCCCGATCTACAAGCTGATCTGGAAGGAGCACTACCGCTCGCTCGGCCCGCCGCCCGGCACTCCCACGAGTCCGCCGGCGGGCGCGCCACCCACGAGCAGCGCGTAATCGAGTGATGCCGGCGTGTCGGCTGGCCGCGCGCCCGCGGCCGCGGCCACGCTCGTCCTCGCCGCTCGCGAGGAGCTCGAGATCGCCGCGTCAGGTCTGTGCCGGCGCGGCCGTAGGCCCGCGTGTCGGCCCGTCCTGCGCCTCGCTCGCGACGAGCAGCTCGACGCCGACGGTGCACACGGCGAGGCTCACCACGGCGGCCGCGACGATGGCCGTGGCGATGGCGGAGGAGAGCACGCCCTCCGCGAGGCCGAGCGATGCGACCGCGGCGGGAACGCCGAGCTGGGCGGTGGCGGCCAGTCCCGCGCTCAACGGCTGTCGCGTGATCGCGACCGCGGTGAGGTGGATGAGGACGTTCAGCAAGGCCAGCGCGCCCGCGAGCGCGAGCATCGCGGGATCGTCGATGAGACCGCTCAGGTCGAGCTGCGCGCCGAGGACCACGAAGAAGAGCGGGACGAAGAACCCATCGGCGACGCCCCGCATCTGTGTCGAGAGCCGTTTGGGTCCGCCGATGAGCGCCACCATCACCCCCGCGCCGAAGCCTGCGATCAGCACGCTCGTCCCGCTCTTCTGCGCGATCCACGCGAGGAAGAACAGAACGAGCAGCGACAGGCGCAGATCGAGCGCCCAGTGGCGCTGCTTGGAGAGCCGGCGAACGTGGTGCACCCAGGCACGGTCGCCCACCAGCCGGGCGGCGCCGAGCAGCGACACCGCGGCGACGGCCACCAGAACGCCGCCGAGCACCACGTGGCCGGTGCGGTCCGGCTGCAGCACGATGGGGACGGAGAGGATCGTCACGACGTCGGCGACCGTGACCTGCGCCATCACCGTCATCGCGACTGGTCCGCCGGAGTTGGTTTCCTCAAGCGCCGGCAGCAGCACGGCGACCGACCCGGACGCGAGCACGACGGCGTAGATCGCCGCGTGAGCGGTGCCCGCCAGCGCGGCGGCGGCGAAGCCCGCGGGTACGGCGAGCACGCCGACGATCACAGCGAGCATCGTGCCGCCCCGCAGCGAGGCGGACAGGCGCGGATCGCGCAGCGGCAGGTGCATCCCGGCCGTCAGCATCAGCATCGCAAAGCCCACCTCGCCCAGGAAGGCGACGGTCGGGTTGGCCGGGTCCACGAGGCCCAAACCGGTCCGGCCGACGACCACGCCGGCGATGATCTCGCCGATCACGACGGGAACGAACCAGCGCCTCGAGAGGCCGAGCAGCGGCCCGCCGAGACCGGCGAGCACGATCACGACGAGCGTTCCGAAGTTCACGGCAGGCTGCGCGGGGCGAAGGGGAGGGGGGATCCCGCCACGACCATTGCACGGCCACGCTACACCCCGGCGAGGTCGCGCCGGCCCAACGGGTCGCGGAGAACCGCCCGCGGAAGTCGTCGAGAGCAATTGGGATCATGCATGAGTGGCGGCCACGGTGGAGCTCAACGGCAAGCAGTACGAGAAGGAGCTCCTGCGTCTTCAGACCGAGCTCGTGTACATGCAGGAGTGGATCGTCGCCAAGCGACAGCGGCTCGTGGTGCTGTTCGAGGGACGGGACACCGCCGGCAAGGACGGGGTCATCAAGCGCATCACCGCCTTTCTGAACCCGCGCACATGCCGGATCGTGGCGATTCCCGCACCCGACGATCGCGAGCGCACGCAGTGGTACTTCCAGCGCTACGTCGCGCATCTGCCGGCCGCGGCGGAGATCGTCCTGTTCGACCGCAGCTGGTACAACCGCGCCGGGGTCGAGCGCGTGATGGGCTTTTGCACGGACGCCGAGTACGAAGAGTTCCTGCGCTTCTGCCCGTTCTTCGAGGAGGCCCTGCAGAACGACGGGATCATGCTCGTCAAGTACTGGCTGTCGGTCAGCGATGACGAGCAGGAGCGCCGCTTCAAGAAGCGGCTGTCGGATCCGCGCAAGCGCTGGAAGTTCAGCGAGATCGACCTGCAGGGTCGTGCCCGCTGGGTGGACTACGCCGAAGCGAAGGATCGGATGCTCGCCTACACCGACACCGAGCTCAGTCCATGGCATGTCGTCGAGGCTGACAACAAGCGCGCGGCGCGCCTGAATCTGATCAGCCATCTGCTCTCGCTCGTTCCCTACGAGCATCTCGACAAGGCCCGGCCGGTGAAGCTTCCGCCCCGCCAGCGGCGTAGGTATCTGAGGCCTCCAAAGGGGACCGAGCGGCCTCGTGCCGGCCCGCTACACGGTCGAGTAGCTCTCGATGCTCGAGGCCGAGCTCCTCAGCGGCGCTCGAACACGAGCCGGTAGTGGTCGAGCAGCTCGCGTTCGAAGCAGACCTTGTTGGCGCTCACACCCGAGGTGAAGGCGAGGCGAAAATCCGCGCTCGTGAGCCAGCGTGGAACGAGCTGAAGCTTCAGCAGCGTCTTTCTGAGGCTGCGCGCCCCGGTCCGCTGTCCCCACTCGCCGATCGTCTGGATGTAGTCGAGGCGACCGCTCACGCTTGAAAGCAGACGGAAGCTGTGCCGCGCGCAGCGCGCGACGTGATCCTGGTCGAGCGGGAGCCAGGATCCCGGAAACTGGCGCTCCATGAGGGCGAGATACCAGGCGTCAGAGTCGCGCGGAGCATGGATGTCCACCTGCTCGAGTGGGATCATGTTGCGCCCGAAGACCATCGTCTGCAGATACAGGCGACCCCCCTCGGGCAGGACGCTCGCGATTCGCTCGAAGATGGCTTCATAGAGCTCGTCCTGGCGGCCGGCGCGGTAGTCCTCGACCGAGCAGAAGTGCTCGAAGGCGCCGAGGCTCGCCACCGCGTCGAACTCACCGAAGCTCTCGCGGGACAGCTGCCGCGCGTCGTAGAGGTGAACGTCGAGACCGTGCCGGCGGCAGGCGGCCTCCTGCGCCCGGGACAGGGTCACGCCGAGCCCCGTAGCGCCCTGTTCGCGGATGAAGTTGAGCAGCGGCCCCCATCCGCATCCGAGATCGAGCACGCGGCGGTTCGGGCGGATCCCGATCTGCTCGGCCACGTATTCGTGCTTTCGCCGCTGGGCCTCCTCGAGACTCAACGAGAAGTCACCGTCGTACTTGGCTCCGCTGAAATCCGCGAGCTCACCCAGGCTGAGCCGGAAGACGCGGTCGGTGAGCGAGTAGGTGAAGTCGATGTCGTCTCGGTCGGCCACTGTTTCATCCCCATCGGGCGGTCGGCCGCGCGTCCGCCTCCTGGCGATTGGAGATCATCATCCTCGCTCGGTGGCCGGCTCGTCGCGCGGATGGCACCCCGCCTGGAGGAGTACGACCGCCGGACGGCTTGACCGCGAGCTCGCTCCTCTGAGTCGCAGCGCCCATCGGGGACGACGCTCTCGTCCCCAATGGGCCCACGGCCGTCGTCCTTTTGGGGACACCGTCTGTAGTCCCTTTCGGGCATACGTCCATCCCCGCCGGATTCCGGTCAAGGGTCGGGGCCCCGCGGCCGAAGTCGCTGTATGAGCACGGGGACCGTCACGGCAACGCGGTTGACGGTCGCACCGCGCCCCGACTCCGGCTCGCGGCCCCAAACGCGACGCTCTGGTGGGCCGGCTCCCTCCAAGCAGGCTGAAGAGGTGGGTGTGAGCACGCGGCCCCGGGTCACGCCCGCAGAGAGTCACCGCGCCTCGCTCAGAAGCAAGCCCCCCGCCACCCCCCGCCCGCGCAGGGCTCCCCCTGAGCCCCGCCCGCGCGCTGATCGTGCGCTGTCTGCGCATCTTCTGCGTCCTGGCCCTCGCCGCCTACGCCGCCCACTCGCTCACAGGCCTTCCCGGCCACGGCCTCGACGGCTTCTTTGAAGACGTCCTCTTCAACGCGCTGTTGTTCGCATCCGCGGCGCTGTGCCTGTTGCGCGCGTCCTTCGCGAGGGCAGAGCGCGGCGCCTGGGGCGCGCTGGGGGTGGGGCTCGGCTGCTGGGCGATCGGCGAGGTCCTCTTCACCGTCAGCCCCTCCTCGGTCACCGACAGCCCGTTCCCGGGGTCAAGCGACTTCTTCTGGCTGATCTTCTACCCGGCCGCCTTTCTGAGCCTCGGCCTGTTGGTGCGCGCGCGCGTGCGCCACTTCTACCCCAGCCTGTGGCTGGACGGTGTCGTGGGCGCCCTGGCCGTGGCGGCCCTCTCCTCGCAGTTCCTGCTCCCCAGCATCATCTCCGCGAGCGGCGGCTCCTTTCAGAACGTCCTCGGCGATCTCATCTATCCGCTCGGGGATCTGCTCCTGCTCTGCTTCGTGGTGGCGGTGCTCGCGATCACGGGCTGGCGCCCGGGGCGCGTGCTCGGAACGGTCGCCGTGGGCCTCGCCCTCGGCGCCCTGGCGGATGTGCTCTCGCTCTACTGGTCTGTGAGCGGGCACTCGGGCTCTCACTTCTTTGACTCGCTGTGGCCGGCCTCGGCCGTGGTCCTCGGCCTCGCCGCCTGGCAGCCCCCGCGCCCCTCGGCCGTGATCGGCCTGCATGGCCGCCGGCTGCTCGTGTTCCCGCTCACCTTCGCCCTGGCGGCGCTTTTGCTGTTGACGCTTCAGGCCTCGACCCCGATCACCGCCTCCGCCTACGTGCTGTCGGTGCTCACGATCACCGGCGTGATCGCGCGCATGGGGCTCACCTTCTGGGAGAACCTCGCGCTGGTCGACAGAAGCCGCCATGAGGCGCTGACCGACCCCCTGACCTGCCTGGGCAACCGCCGCCGGCTGCTGTTGAGCCTCACAGACGTCCTGCAGTCGGCGTCAGAGCGCGACCCCTGGGCGCTCTTGCTGTTCGACCTGAACGGCTTCAAGCGCTACAACGACGCCTTCGGGCACCCCGTCGGCGATGCGCTCCTGGCCCGCCTCGGGCAGAAACTCGCGGCGGTGCTCGAACCGGAGGGCGAGGCCTTCCGCCTGGGAGGCGATGAGTTCTGCGCGCTCATCCCCACCGCGGAGCGCTCGGTGAAGGCCGTCTCGACAGCCGCCGTGGAGGCCCTCTCCGAGCACGGCCGGGGCTTTGACATCACAACCGCATACGGCTGCATCATGCTCCCGGCAGAGGCACAGGATGAGGCGGTGGCGCTTCAGCTCGTGGATGAGCGCCTCTATGTCGACAAGCGCTCACGCCAGCACTCTGATGCGCCCGATCAGCTGCGCAAGGTGCTGTTGCAGGTGATGGCAGAGCGCGAGCCCGAGCTCCATGAGCACCTGGCGGAGGTCGCCATCCTCTCCCGCGCCGTGGGCCGGGAGATGGGCCTCTCCGGTGAGGAGCTCGAGACCATGGTGAGGGCCGCAGAGCTCCACGACGTGGGCAAGGTGGCGGTCCCCGACGCGATCCTCCAGAAGCGCTCTGAGCTCGAGCCCAATGAGCGTCAGATCATCGAGCGCCACTGCGAAGTGGGCGAGCGCATCCTCGCCGCCGCCCCGGCGATGGGTCCCGTGGCACGGATCGTGCGCTCGAGCCACGAGCGCTATGACGGGCGCGGCTACCCCGACCGGCGCGCGGGCTCACAGATCCCCGTCGGGGCCCGCATCATCGCCGTCTGCGACGCCTTCCACGCGATGACCTCGAACCGCCCCTACGGGCGTGCGATCGACACCGACGAGGCGCTCGCCGAGCTCCGTGCGAACGCCGGCTCGCAGTTCGACCCCGCCGTCATCGAGGCCTTCTGCGCAGAGCTGAGCGCCGGTCACCTGAGCCTCGAGGGCCACTCCGCTCAGAGCCGCACCCCCGAGGGCCGCCACCCCGCGGACGCGGGCCTTCTCACACAGGGCCAGCCCGCCTGGAACATGCCATGAGCATCCTTCACAGACACCTCCGCGTGAGAGCCGCACTGTGCCGGCTCGGGCTGCTCGTGGGGGTGGGTGCGGGGTGCGGGGGAATGCTCGCCGGCGCAGCCGGTGCTTCGGCCGCCATCCCCTACACCGCGTACGTGTCCAACCTGACCGAAGAGAGCCTCAGCCCGATCAACACCGCCTCGAACATCGTGGGATCCGACGATCCCCTCTGTGAAAAACCCGCCCTTCCTGGCCATCACGCCCGACGGCAGCACGGCCTGGGCCACCAACGGCACCCAGGGCACGGCCACCCCGATCAATCTGGCCACTGGCACGCTCGGCACACCGGTCAAAGTGGGCTCAAGCCCCCTCGGGATCGCGATCACCCCCGACGGCACCGAGGCCTTCGTCGCCAACAACGCCTCCAAATCGGTCACGCCGATCAACCTCGCCACCAGGACGGCAGGGTCGCCCATCACCGTCGGCAACTCGCCCTGGGCGGTTGCGATCACCCCGACGGCAAGACGGTCTACGTCGTCAACAGCGCGCTCCGAATCCGTCACCCCGATCAGCATCGCCACCGAAAAAGCCGGTGCGGCAATCAAAGTGGGCAGCACGCCCCAGTCCATCGCGATCACTCCCGACGGAACGACCGCCTACGTCGCCAACAACGGCTCCAACACGATCACGCCGATCAACCTCGCCACCAACACCCCCGGCCCCACGATCAAAGTGGAAAAACCCAACTCCGTCGCGATCACGCCCGACGGGAGGACGGCTCTCGTCACCGACTACACAGCGGACACCGTGACGCCCGTGAACCTCCTCACGAGGACGGCAGGCGTCCCGATCGGCCTGGGCGGCGTGCCCTACCAGGTCGCGATCACGCCCGACGGCAGCACGGCGTACGTCACCATCAACTCTTCCAACTCCGTGACTCCCATCAACATCGCCACCGAAAAAGCGGGTGCGGAAATCAAAGTCGGCAGCGGGCCCGACGGGATTGCGATCACGCCGGATGAGGCCCCCGTGGCTTCCTTCACGGCGGCAGTTGCGCCGGCCGGGTCGCCGTCCTCGTTCGATGCCTCCGCCTCGAGCGTCGCCCACGGCACGATCACCTCCTATGCGTGGAACTTCGGTGACGGCAGCACCGCCGCCACCTCCACGGCCACGACCACCCACACCTACGCCAACGCCGGCAACTACACGGTCACGCTCACCGAGACCGATTCGGCAGGCACCTCCACCACCCAGGTGTTCACGGGCCAGACCGTCAGTCGCAACGGCGGACCGAGCGCCCAGACCACCCGCGCCGTCGCGGTCGCCCCGGCCGCGACGGCGTCGTCGCTTCCGGGCGATCCGCGACCCACTCGCGTCGTCATATCCATCAGGTCTGTGACCGTCAACCGCCGACGGCGTCGCGCTGATCCCGGTGCTGTGCCCCGCCAGCGCCGCCGGCGGCTGCCACGGCAAGATCACGATCACGATGAAGGTCGTCGAGAGCCATTCCAAGCGCGCCCAGCGCCTCGCGCTGCGCGCGCGGCTGTCGCCCGCTGGGCACCACCAACTACCAGGCCCGCGCCGGGCAGAAGATCCGCGTCCGCGTGCACATCGCCTCGGTCGGGCGCCGGCTGCTCACACACAAGAAGTCGGTCCGTGTGACGCTGACCGCCACGTCGGTCCTCGAAGGGCAGACGGCGACGCTCACGCGAGCGATCGTGCTGAAGGCCCCGCCCACGACGGGCTAGCCGCGGCCCGGCGCGCCGGAGCGATACGTTGATCAGATGATCACGGACACGCCGGGCAGCCTCGTGAGCCTGCCGGGCGGGCAGTTCTCGATGGGGTCTGAGGATCCATTCGCGTATCCGGAGGACGGGGAGGGCCCGGTGCACGAGGTGCGCCTCGAGCCCTTCCTGATCGATCGCTACGCGGTGAGCAACGACCGCTTCGCCGCGTTCGCCCGCGCCACCGGGTACGTGACGGACGCCGAGCGCTGGGGATGGTCGTTCGTGTTCGAAGGCCTGCTGCCGAATGACTTCCCGCCGACACACTCGGTTGCCGCTGCACCATGGTGGCGACAGGTTGAGGGTGCGCAGTGGCGCCATCCGGAGGGGCCGCACAGCGATCTTGCCGACCGCGGCAACCATCCGGTGGTGCAGGTCTCGCACAATGACGCCCTCGCCTATTGCGCATGGGCCGGTGTGCGGTTGCCCAGCGAGTCCGAGTGGGAGTTTGCCGCGCGCGGCGGACTCGAAGGCATGGCCTTTCCCTGGGGGAATGAGCTGGAGCCCGAAGGCGAGCACCGGATGAACGTCTGGCAGGGCGACTTCCCCGTGCGCAACACGGCCGAGGACGGGTATCTCGGCACGGCGCCCGTCGATGCGTTCCCGCCGAACGGCTACGGCCTGCACAACTGCACCGGCAACGTGTGGGAGTGGACGGCCGACTGGTTTGACCCGGGTTGGTACCTCCTATCGCCGATGGAGAATCCGCCCGGACCCGTGAGCGGCGACAGGCGGGTGACGCGCGGCGGCTCCTATATCTGCCACGCCTCCTACTGCCGCCGCTACCGGGTCTCGGCACGCAGCGCGAACATGCCCGACGACGCGACCGGCAACATCGGCTTCCGCGTCGCAGCGGACCACCTCCGGCCGGCGGTCACGCGCGCGTGAGCTGGCTGATCGCGCCGGACAAGTTCAAGGGAACCCACTCGGCGCGCGAGGCGGCGCAGGCTATCGCTCGCGGGATGGGCACCTCTGATGTGCTCGATGTCTGCCCGGTCGCGGACGGCGGCGAGGGGACCGTCGAGGTTCTGCTCGCCGCGCTCGGCGGTGTCCTCCTCGACAGGAGGGCCCACGATCCGCTGGGGCGCTCGATCAATGCCAGTCTGGGCCTGCTCGACGCCGGAACGCTTGCGATCGTCGAGGTTGCGTCTGCATCCGGTCTCGGGCTGCTCGCGGCCTCGGAGCTCGATGCCGAGGCGGCCTCCACGGCCGGCACGGGAGAGCTGATCGCCGCCGCTCTCGCGGAGGGTGCTCGAACCGTCGTGGTCGCGGCCGGAGGCTCGGCCAGCACCGACGGGGGGGCGGGCGCCATCCACGCGATCGAGGCCGCAGGGGGACTGCGCGGCGCAGAGCTGATCGTGCTCGCCGATGTGAACACGCCGTTCGAGCGCGCAGCCGCGGTGTTCGGGCCACAGAAGGGCGCGGATCGGAGTGCGGTGGAGCGTCTGACCGCGCGACTGCACCGGCAGGCGGAGGGGCTCCCGCGCGACCCGCGCGGCGTTCGGATGAGCGGCGCTGCCGGCGGCCTGTCCGGTGGGCTGTGGGCGCGCTACGGCGCCACGATCGTGCCGGGCGCACGATGGATCCTCGACGCGATCGCTTTCGACGAGCGGCTGGGCAGGGCTGGCGCCGTGATCACCGGTGAGGGACGCATCGACTCCACGACACTCGAGGGCAAGGCGGTGTTCGAGATTGCGGCGCGATGCGCCCGCGCGGGCGTGCCCGTCCACGCGGTCGTGGGCTCCTCGGCCCTGAGCCCGGCCGAGTGCGAGCAGCTCTCGCTCGCCTCGATCCGGGAGGCCAGCAGCACCGTGGAGCTCGAAGCGGCCGGGCGCGCGATCGCGGCACGACTCCACCCCGGTGCGGCGTCGCTCAGGAAGCGCGAGTCGCCCTGAGCGTGACCTCCCCGGGGCGCCCAAAGAACATGTGCAGAATCCCGTTGACGACGCTGATGATGATCGCCGCCAGCACCGCCCACCAGAAGCTTGCGATCGTGAACTGGGGAACGATCCAGTGCGTCAGGTAGAGCATGAACACGTTTATGAGGAAATAGAAGATGCCGAGCGTGACGATGATGAACGGGATGGAGAGGATCGCCAGGACGGGCTTCAGGAAGAAGTTCGCCAGCGTGAACACAAGGCCGGCGCCCAGCAGCGCCCACCAGTCGCTTCCGTAGCTCAGGCCGGACAGCAACCAGGTCGCTGAGAACAGCGCGATCGTGTTGAACACCCACGTGATCGCCAGCCGCCGGATCATCGGGCGGCGCCCTGCGCCGCGGCCGACCTGGTGGCCTGCAGCCTGGAGAGTGCGAGGGTCGTCAGATATGCCACCACGACGCCGACGATGATCAGCGGCTCGGCGCCGGCGCCGGCCTTGTCCGTGAGCAGCGAGGCGATAACGATCGCCGACAGTGGCAGTCGCAGGATCGAGACGACCCCGACACCGATGCCGACCGCGACACCTGCCGTCATGGGAAAGTCGGGCAGGCGTGAGAGCATGATGCCCGCGGCGGTGCCGAGAAACATCGCGGGAAATGTCGGGCCACCCCTGAAGCTGCCGAGCGAGATGCTGTATGCGAGTCCCTTGAAGACGATCAGCAGCGCGAGCGCCGAAAGCGACCACGTGCTGGCCGTGGAGACCAGCACGGGGAGTTCGTCCTGGCCGGAGAACAGCACCGCTTCGAAGCCCTTGCCGGTCGTGTGCTGAAACGCGATCGCCAGCCCCGCCACCGCCAGGCCCGCCACGGGGAGCGCGATGAGGAGCCGCGACTTCACGATCCCGAGGGTCGCCATTCCTCCCCGCATGATCAGGTATGCGACGAGGGCGATGGCGAGCGCCAGCGCAATCGTCAAGCCGAACTGGCCCCAATCGGGGCGATCGAAGTTGCTCAGCGGCAGCGCCCCGAGCGAGTAGGCACTGGTGCTCAGGCCCGTGAAGGAGCCCATGCCGACCGAGACGAGCGATCCGATCCCGGCGGCGATCAGCCCGGGGAGGAGCACGAGCGGCAGCATCGCTCCGCCCAGGCCCGCGGCCTCGATCAGGATGATCGCGGCGATCAACGGCGAGCCGAAGATCATGGCCAGTGCCGCGAAGCTCCCCGCTGCGCCGATCACCACGAGGGCCTGGTCAGGCACAGGCCTGCGCGCCGCCCTGACGGTGGCCACGGCAAGGCCCGAGCCGAGCGCTATCAGAGGGGCCTCCGGGCCGACCACGGTGCCAAGGCCGATGGCGGCCAGAGCGGCGAGCATGATGCCGGGCAGCGTGATCGGCTCGGTTGGGCCGCCGCCGGCCTTGAGACCTTCGGCAGGTATGTGACCACCCTCGCCCGGTAGGCGCGCGATCGCAAGGGCGACGATCAGGCCCGCGATCGCAAGAACGGGAAGCGACCACCAGAGCGGGGCGCCATGGCTGTAGCCGAGCGCGCTCGGCAGGTGATGGAAGACCTCTCGCTGGATCTGATAGATGAGCTCGAGAAAGCACCATGCGGCCAGCGAGACGAATACGCCGACCACCGAGGCGATCACGAGCAGGACGAGGTATGCCCTGCTCAGCAGCGTCGAGGCTGGATCCGCGGCCTGGTCCTCGGGCTCAGGCATGCGCAGATCGCGTGTCGGTGAATGTGCACCGGTCGGGCGGGAGAGCGGGCATGGTCAACTCCACAGCGCTATGCCGCCGGCTCCTCATCCCGCGCGCACGGTGTTGGCGACGGCGCCGAGGCCGTCGATCTCGACTTCGACCATGTCGCCCGCTCGCAGGAACCGGCCCTGCGCGGCGCCGACGCCGGAGGGGGTGCCGGTAGCGATGATGTCCCCCGGTTCAAGGGTGATCGTGCGTGACAGCCAGGCCACGGTGTCGGCGACCCCGAAGATCAGGTTGGCCGTGGAACCCTCCTGCAGGACCTCGCCGTTGATCCTCGTGCGCAGGCCGAGGTCGTCGAGGTCGGCGATCTCATCGAGGGACACGAGCGCCGGCCCGCAGGGGGCGAACGTGTCGACGGCCTTGCCGCTCGTCCACAGTGGATTCTGAAGCTGAAGGTCGCGCGCGGTGACGTCGTTGAAAGGCATCGCCCCGGCTACGTGCGAGAGCGCCTCGGTCGCGCTCACCCGGTTTGCGCGTGTACCGATCACCACGGCGAGCTCCGCCTCGTAGTCGACGTACTCCGCGTGGGCGGGGGGAAGGACGATCTCCTGCCCGCTGCCGATCAGCGAGTTGGCGAACTTGGCAAACCACATCGGCGCGGTCGGGATCTCCTGCCCGGTCTCTTCGGCATGGTCGCGATAGTTGAGGCCCAGGCAGATGATCTTCTCGGGGTCCGGGACGGGGGCCAGCAGCGTTGCCTGCGAGAGCGCGATCCGCTCACCTGACTCGGCGGCCCGGCTTGCGAGCTCGGCGAGGCCCTGCGCGTCGTGCGCCTCGAGCAGAGCCCGCACCGAGGTCGCAGGCGTGACCGGCACGATCTCCTCGCCGAGGAGCACCCCGGCCTGCGGACCCAGGCTGCTCTCGAAGGTGAGCAGGCGCATCGCTCAGCCCTCGGTCGGGATGTCGACGGGCGGCTCTGCCGGTGCGAACTCGCCGGCCATCGCCCGGCGGTGAATCTCGGCAAATGACTCACCGGCGGCGGCCGCGTCGGCGATCTGCGCCGGCTCTACGAACACCCCGATCGGGTTGGCGTGGAAGTCGGGGCTCGTGCGCATCCAGTCGCTGGACGCGGCCCAGTCACCGAAGTTGTCGACCTGCAGCTCGACGTGGTTGCCGTCCGGATCCTTGTAGTAGTAAGAGAGCGTCATGCCGTGATCGAGGCAGATGTCCGGCTCGATGCCAAGCTCGCGCAGGCGCAGATAGCTCGCGTTCAGCTCCTCGAAGCTCGAGTACTCAAAGGCGCTGTGATGAAGCCCCGTGCGCGTCTCCTTCTGCGGGTCATCCACGAAGCCCGGAAATGCCAGCAGGGCGATGCGGTGGTTCGCATCGTCGTTTGACAGCCAGGCGCCGACCGCGTCCTGAAAGAGCACCTCGGCGCCGACGAGCTTCGAGTACCAGTCGATCATCTCCTGCAGACGCGTGGTCTTGAGGTTGCAGTGGTGGAACTTGGGACGGATGACGGTGTCCGTGTCGGGCATTGGCTCTCCTTGTCGGTCGGGGCGGTTCAGGGGGTGGTGCTCGGCTGGCTCAGGGCGAGCTCGACCCGTAGGTCATCGACGAGGGCGGGCAGATCGTCTGGCGATGTAGCCGCGCCGAAGACGTAGAAGTCGGGCCGCACGAGCACGGCCGCGGCCCCATTGTCGCCCAGCCACCTCGTGAGTCGCCCGTCGAGGTCGCGAATTCCGCACGGTGCATTCGGATCGAGCGAGACCACCGTCACGTCGAGGAGCTCGAGCGTCGCCAGCTGCTCGGCGCTCAGCGCGTGGTACGGATCTCCCTCGGCGCAGATGAGGGCGAAGCCGCGCCCGATCACATCGTCGAACAGGCCCTCGCCGCGCGGGCCGGCCACCCGACCCTGGACGCCGAGCGTTCCTGCGAGCGGCGCGAGCTCATCGCCGTTGCGGCGCAGCGCGCCGTCGCCAAGGGGTGCGAACTCGAGTGGCGGCGGTGTTCCCGCGGCGCGCAGGCCGGCATCCCGCGCGGCGGCCGCCTCGGCGTCGAGCTCGCAGGAGACGCGGCCCATCTCGACCGCGAGCCCGATGATCCACTCGTTCTGGGGCTGGCGCTCGGAGTCGATCGTGTCGAGCAGCGAGTCCGAGGCCAGGCCGCGCAAAACGAGGTCGAGCTTCCACGCCGCATTGGCCGCGTCGCGCAGTCCGGCGCACAGACCCTGGCCCATGAACGGGGGCGTCAGATGGGCGGCGTCGCCGACGAGCAGCGCGTGCCCTGCGCGCATCCGGTTCGCCAGCAGCGAGCGGAACTCGTAGACCGCGTGCCGCACGATGTTTCCATCCTGCGGGCACATGAACGGCGCCAGGAGTTCCCACAGGCGACCCTCGTCGTCGAAGTCGCTCGGCTGCTCGCCCGGCAGCAGCATGAACTCCCAGCGGCGATGCCGGCGCCCATTGTGCACGTGGGTGGTCGGTCTGCGCGGGTCACACCACTGGCACGCGATCGGCAGGTGGGCGAGAGCCTCCATGTCGTTGGGCTCGAGGTCCACGACAACCCACCGCTCCTGGAAGCCGAGATCGCGACGGTCGATGCCGGCGGCGTTTCGAACGAATGAGTTGGCGCCGTCGGCGCCGACGACGTAGCGCGCGTGGACGGTCAGCGCCTCGTCGGTGGCGACAACGCGTCCCCGTTCGGGCTCGCTGAGGACGCGAAGTGTGAGCTCGACGCCGCTATCCCCGTCCGTGAGGGCCTCTGCCGAGAGGCCGCGGTGAACCTCGACGGTCTCAAGTGCCCTCGCGGCCCGGTCGAGCGCGGCCTCCAGGCGCGGCTGGAAGAACATGTAGTCCGGTTCCCAGCCGGATATCGAGGGGACCGGCGTGCGCATCGTGAAGATCGGATCGCCGTCGGCGCCGAACCAGTGGTACTCGTTGAGCGGCGTGAGGTCGTCGCTGATCTCATCTGTGACGCCGATCTCCTGGCAGATGCGCATGATCTCGTGGTCGAAATGCACGGCACGCGGCAGCGGGTAGATCTCGGCGAAGGTCTCGAACACGCCGACCCGATGGCCGGCTCGCCCGAGCAGCGCCGCGACCGCCTGTCCCACGGGTCCGTAGCCCACCACAGCCACGTCGTAGGCCGGCGCGATCATCGCTTGGCGCTGCGAACGTGCCACAACTGCACCTTCCCCTCCTCCCGCCTGATGGCGGCCAGTCTATTTGCAGGCGAGCAGCATACGCGCACGAACCACCGGCTCGTATTGTCTGAACCCATGCTGCGCTTCCCACCTCGCGAGCTGACCGACGCAGAGCTCGCGCTGCAGGCGGAGGTGCGAGAGTTCCTCGCTGCCGAGTTGCCCCGCGGAAGCTTCGCTCCCGGGCTGGGGATGGCGGCCGGTCGCGACGAGGGCTTCTCGCGCTCGCTCGCGGCGCGCGGTTGGCTTGGCATGGCGCTGCCGCGACGCTACGGCGGCGCGGAGCGTGGCGTGGTGGACCGTTTCATCGTCGTCGAGGAGCTGCTGCGCTGGGGAGCGCCCGTTCGCTATCACTGGGTCGCCGATCGCCAGACCGGACCGCTGATCATGCGCTACGGCTCCGATGCACAGCGCGAGCGCTTTCTCCCGGCCATCTGCCGCGGCGAGGTGTCGTTCTCGATCGGCATGAGCGAGCCCGAGGCGGGCAGCGATCTGGCCGCGGTGCAGACGCGCGCGGTTCGCGCAGACGGTGGGTGGAGTGTGAGCGGCACGAAGCTCTGGACCGGCGGCGCGCATGAGAACGACTGGTTCATCGTGCTGTGCCGGACGAGCGACGAGGATGATCGCCACCAGGGGCTGACGCAGCTGATCGTCGATCTGCGCGCACCGGGCGTCAAGGTGCGGCCGATCGCGTACCTGGATGGAAGCGAGTTCTTCAACGAAGTCATCCTCGACGAGGTGTTCGTCGGAGATGACCTCGTCGTGGGAGACGTGGGAGGCGGCTGGGCGCAGAACACCTCGGAGCTTGCCCTCGAGCGCGCCGGGCCCGAGCGCTGGCTGTCGACCTACCTCGTGCTCGAGCAGTATCTGCGCGAGCACCGCGATATCGGCGAGCGGGCGGAGGCGGTGCTGGGCGAGGCAGTCGCCGGCTGGTGGGGAATTCGCACGTTGTCGCTGTCGGTCGCGCGTCAGCTCGACGCGGGCCAGGCCCCGGCTGCGGAGTCGGCGCTCGTCAAGGAGCTGGGGACGCGCTTCGAGCAGGACGTGCTCGACGCGGTGTGGGGCCTCGTGCCCGACGGCCCCGATCCTGCCGCGGAGTCATTGTTCGAGCGACTGCTCGCGACGGCCATCCTGGGCGCCCCGTCGTTCACGATCCGTGGCGGGACCAACGAGATCCTGCGCTCCGTCGCCGCCAGGGCGCTGCGCGCATGACGCTTGCGCAGGCACTGGCGGCGCTGCGCGAGCACGGGCACGACCGGGCTGCGGAGAGTGCGCTGCTCGGGGAGTGGCTGCTCGCGCGGGCCGGTCTGGAAGCAGGCGATGGAGACGTCACGGTCGCGCCGGGCAGCGCACACGACGACATCGTGCTGGCAGACGGGCGGGTGACCGGTACGGCGCACCGGGTGCCGTGGGCGCGGGATGCCGCCCGGGTCGCAGTTCTTCTCGACGGCGCCACGCTCGTGGTAGACCGTGCGGCCGTCACGATCCATCCGCGGGCGAACCTCGCCGGCGACCCGCGTGACACCGTGGTGTTCGAGGGTGCCGCGCCGCGGTCCGGCCGCGGTGTGGAACCCGATGAGCTCTTGATGCGCGGCGCACTGACCCGCGTCGCGCTGATGGCCGGAGCGCTCGATCGCGTGTACGAGATCGCCGTCCGGCATGCAGGCGATCGTCGCCAGTTCGGAAGGCCGATCGGCTCCTTTCAGGCAGTGCAGCAGCATTTGGTCACGATCGCGCAGCAGGCCGCGCTGGCCGGCGTCGCCGCCGACGCGAGCGCACGCCGCCCGGGCGGTTTCGAGATCGCCGCGGGCAAGCTGCTTGCCAACCGCGCGGCTGTCAGTGCGGGGCGAGCCGCCCACCAGGTGCTGGGCGCGCGCGGCACCACGCGCGAGCACCCACTGGGCGCGCTCACCTGCCGGCTGTGGGCGTGGCGCTCGGAGTACGGTGACGAGCACCGCTGGAGCACCAGGCTCGGTGCGGCCGTCGTGCGCGCCGGTGCCGACAGCGTCTACCCTGCGATCACCGGTGGCTCAACGGTCATGAGCGTCTGATGGGAGACATCGCCTACACCACGCACGGGCAGCCGACCGCGCGGGCACCGATGCTGCTCACCCACGGGTACGGAGCCAGTCAGGCGATGTGGGCGGAGAACATCGGCGCGCTCGGCGTCGACCGGGAGGTCGTCGCGTGGGACCTGCCCGGGCACGGCGCCGGCGCCTCCTCCGGTGAGCCGACGCATGATCAGTGTGTCGCGGACATGCTCGTGCTGCTCGACGTGCTCGGCGCGCCGCGCGCGGTGGTGGGCGGGATGTCCCTGGGCGGGTACCTCTCGCTGCTCCTGTGCGCTCGCCATCCCGAGCGGGTGGCGGCGCTGGTGCTGGTGGACACCGGTCCTGGCTTCCGCGACGACGGGGCGCGAGAGGCATGGAACGCATGGGTCGGAGAACTGGCGGACGATCTCGAGGTCCGTGGCCTTGAAGCTCTGCGTCCGAGTCCGGAGTCCGCAGCCGCGGAGCACGTGGCCGGCGCCGCGGGCCTCGCGGTGGCGGCGCGCGGCATCCTGGCTCAGCGCGACGCGGAGGTGTTCGAGTCGCTGGGCGCAATCACCGTCCCGACGCTGATCGTGGTCGGGGCGAACGACGATCGGTTTCTCGCGGCGGCGGATGTGATGGCTCGCCGCATCCCCGGCGCCCGCAAGGTCGTGATCGCCGACGCCGCCCATGCGGCGAACATGGACCAGCCCGCGCAGTTCAATCGCGTCGTGCATGAGTTCCTGGAGGACGTATGAGCGGAGGGCTCACAGTAGGGGTGGGCGATGACCATGTCGCGACGGTCGAGTTCGCCCGCCCGCCCCACAACCACTTCGACATCGGGCTGATCGCCGCGCTCGCGGATGCGTACGCGGTGCTCGACGAGGATTCGGCGTGCCGGGCGATCCTGCTGTGCTCGTCCGGCCGTCACTTCTGCGCCGGCGCGGACTTCGCCGATCGCGGCGATGAGAACGTCGAGGCGCTGTACGTGCAGGCGGTGCGACTGTTCGCGGCCGCGACGCCGGTCGTCGCGGCCGTCCAGGGCGCCGCGATCGGCGGCGGCCTCGGCCTCGCGCTGTCGGCGGACTTCCGCGTGGCCAGCCCCTCCACCCGTTTCGCCGCGAACTTCGCGCGGCTCGGCATCCATCACGGCTTCGGGTTGACCGTGACGCTGCCCGCGGCCGTGGGGACGCAGGCGGCACTCGACCTGCTGTACACGGGCCGGCGCGTCAAGGGCGAGGAGGCGCACGCGCTGGGGCTCTGCGACCGCCTGGCCGCGGACGACGAGGAGCTGCGCAGCTCAGCGCGCGCGCTCGCGGCCGAGATAGCCGCGTCCGCGCCGCTGGCCGTGCGGTCGATCCGCCAGACGATGCGCGGCGACCTCGCCGAGCGCGTGCGGGCCGCCACTCAGCGTGAGGACGCCCAGCAGGCAGAGCTGTTCGTGACCGATGACTTTCAGGAGGGCGTGCGCGCGAGCGCCGAGCGCCGGACGCCGCGCTTCACCGGACGCTGAGGGATCGCAAGCAGCTTGCCGCACTGAAAGTGCCTGCTATTTGGATCGCCCAGGCCTGGAATCGCCCCGCCGGTAGCTGGTAGCCTTTCTCGCAAGGAGGGATATTCGGGGATGCTGGGATTTTCTGACTCGGGTTCCGGGTCGAATGGCGACGAGGACGGATCCGCTGCTTCACCACTCACACTGCGTGAGCAGCTCGAACACAGGGTGGGACGGTCGCTTGCGGGACTCCCGTCCGACGTTCAGGTGCGTCTGTCCGGCAGGCCTCCGGTGCGCGTCGATGGTGAAACCCTGGCGCCGGAGATGCAGCTCACTCTGGCGCTGCTCGAGCGGCGCGGCTCCCCGCTGCTTGAGACGGTGTCGCCCGCCGAGGCGCGGCGTACCCGGCGGCGAATGGCAGCCGTCGCCGCCGGCAGGCCGGAGACCGTGGGCGCCGTGCGCGACGTCCAGATAGAGGCGGACGTTCCGCTGCGCGCCCGTCACTACATGCCAAGCGAGCCGGGTGGCCCGCACCCGCTGCTCGTGTTCTTCCACGGCGGCGGTTTCGTGTTCGGGGACCTCGACACCCATGACGGGGTCTGCCGCCTGCTCTGCCGCCACGCGGGCGCGCACATCCTCGCCGTCGACTACCGCCTGGCACCGGAGGACCCGTTCCCGGCGGCAGTGGAAGACGCGCGAGCGGCGCTCCACTGGGCGTTCGCGAATGCCAGCCGGCTGGGCGCCGATCCCTGCAGGATCGGTGTGAGCGGGGACAGCGCGGGCGGCAACCTGGCCGCGGTCGTCTCGCAGCTCGCCGCGCGCGACGGCGGGCCTGCGCCGGTGCTTCAGCTGCTGATCTATCCGGCGATGGACTCGACCGGCAGGCACCGCTCGCGCGAGCTCTTCGGGGATGGCTTCTTTCTCACCAAGGCGCACATCGAGTGGTTCGAAGCCCACTACCTCGGGGCAGACCGGGCGCGGGGGCTCGACCCGCGGGTGTCGCCGCTGCTGGCCGAGGACTTATCAGGTCTCCCGCCGACGCTCGTAGTCACCGCCGCGTTTGACCCGCTGCGCGACGAGGGCGAGGCGTACGCAGAGGCGCTGCGCGCGGCCGGAACACCGGCCCGGGTGCGTCGCTTCCCCGGCCTGATCCACGGCTTCGCAGCCGCCGCGGGCGTGAGCCGCACGTGCCGTGACGCGGTGATCGAGTTCGCGGGTGCCACGCGGACGATGTTCGCAGTCGTCGCGCCGCTGGACGCGGGAGGGCCCGCGCTGGATGGCGCCGGCTCGGCAAGCGCGAACGCTGCGTGACGGCCGGACATGAGAAGGTTCAGCGAGAGCCGAAGACGAACACAGGAGAGGTGACCGTGGCGAGCACCGGACGCGATATCGAGAGCGTGGAACTGGCAGACACCGAGCTGTGGCGGGAGGGGCCGCCCTATGCGCTGTTCGAGCAGATGCGCTCTGAGTGTCCGGTGCACCGGACCGAGCGCATAGAGGAGTACCCGAACGAGGCCGGCTTCTGGTCGGTGACGACCGCGGACGACGTGCACGCGGTCAGCCGCGACTGGCAGACGTACTCTTCGGAACTCGGTGGCGTCACGGTGTTCGCGGAGATCTTCCCTCTCGAGCTTGCGCGCGGGATGTTCATCGGGATGGACCCGCCCAAGCACGACCGCATCAAGGCTCTGTTCCAGCGCGGGTTCACCCCCAAGCGCATCGCCGATCACGAGGACGCGATCAGGCAGATCGTCATAAACGTCCTGGACCGGCTGGAGGGTCGCGAGACGTGCGACCTGGTCAGCGACATCGCCCAGCCCGTGGTCTCGCGCGTGATCGGCAGCTTCATGGGCCTTGCCGAGGAGGAAGACGCCGTGTGGGCGCGCATCGTCAACTCGGCGCTGGCGCCCGACGACAAGGACCTCAGCCCGGAAGGCATCGAGGGTGTCCTCGAGAAGGACTTCCCCGAGATGTTCGAGCGCTGTCGCAAGATGATCGCCGAGCGCCAGGAGAACCCGACCGATGACCTCACGAGCGTGCTCGTGCACGCGGACATCGACGGCGAGAAACTCGAGGAGCACGAGATCGTGATGGGGTTCTTCCTGCTCATGGCAGCCGGCAACGACAGCACGAAGGCGACCTACTGCAGCGGCATGCGCGCGATGTTGGAAGACCCCGAGCAGAAGCGCCAGCTCCTGGACGACCCGTCGTTGATCCCGAGCGCGGTCGAGGAGGCGCTGCGCATGTTTCCCGCGTTCGCGCACTTCCGGCGCACCGCGACGTGCGACACCGAGCTTCACGGTCAGAAGATCAAGGAGGGGGAGAAGGTGGTGATGTGGTACGTCTCCTCAAACCGGGACGGCTCACGCTACGAGGACCCCGACCGCTTCGACGTCACCCGCAATCCCGAGCACCAGGCGTTCGGTGCAGGGGGACGGCACTTCTGCCTCGGTACCGCGCTCGCCCGCCTCGAGCTGCGGATCCTGATCGAGGAGACGCTCAAGCGCTTCCCTGATATTCGTCTCGACGGCGCTCCCGAACCAGCTCAGGCATTGTTCGTCAACCAGCTGAAGACGCTGCCCGTGCGCCTAGCTTGAGAACGGCGTCGCGTCGGCGCTCACGTCCGGCCACTATTCGTCGCCGGTTCCTCGGTCCAGTGGGAGAGGGCAGTGATCAGTCCGCGGACGAGCCGCTCGTAGCTGCGGTCGATGTCCACCGGGAGCCCGAAGCCGCCGCCGGCCTCGAGGGTGACGAAGCCGTGCAGCGTTGAGCG
This sequence comes from uncultured Solirubrobacteraceae bacterium, assembly GCA_963821655.1. Lineage (GTDB taxonomy): Bacteria > Actinomycetota > Thermoleophilia > Solirubrobacterales > Solirubrobacteraceae > Palsa-744. Next base: position 24,534 of record CAWGER010000012.1, on the reverse strand, counting down.
CAGAGCGCGGATCGCGTCGATCGCGTCGTCCTCGCGCAGCTGGTAGCCGGCGAGGACGTCGGCCACGATCCGCACGACCGCCTGGCTTGCGGTCTCATCGTCGGCGTCTCCAGGGATGGGAGCGCGTTGCGCCGCCTGGTAGCGGCCCGGATGCGCGAGTGCCCATGCTCGGTACGCGCGTGAGATCGATTCGATGGCGTCACCCCGCTCGCGACCGACCGCGGCACGAGCGAGGATGTTCGCCAGCTCGTTCTTGGCCCGCACCGCGAGGCTGCGCTGCAGGCCGTCCATGCCGTCGACGTGTTTGTACAGCGACGGCTGGCGCACGCCCAGACGCTCCGCCAGGGCGGTGAGCGTCAGCCGCGAGAGACCTACCTCATCGGCGATCCGCTCCGCCTCGTCGACGACCCGGGCCTCGCTGAGCCCCGCCCTAGGCACGGTCGGTGACGGTGGCCAGGAAGCGAAGGACGGCGCCCGTCGTGACCTCGGGCTGCTGCGACTGCGGGTAGTGTCCGGCCTCGGGCACCATGGCGACCTCAGCATGCAGGGTCTGCGCGATCCACTCGGCCTCTGCGCGCGGGTCGGGAAAGTCGGGGTCCTGCTCGCCCATCACGACGAGGGTGGGTGCCGAGACGTCGGTGAGGCGCGCCTCGGCCGGGTCGTGGTTCGTGCGCGTGGTGAGGGCGAACGCCCGCGCGTATCCCGGGCGGCGTAGACTCGCGACGACCTGCTCGCGGTACTCGGCGAAGTCGGCGGGCGGTCGACCTGCGTACAGCTTGGGCATGTACGCCTTCCAGGCGCTGACCGCCCACGGCCGAGCCATTGCCAGGCGCAGAAGCAGACGCTGGATCGCGCTGATGTCCCCGTTGCGGACGAACGGACCGACCAGCACGAGGCCGCGCACGAGATCGGGCCGCTCGGCCGCTGCAATCGCGGCGGCTGCGGCGCCCATCGAGTTGCCGACGACGATCGCCGGACCGCCGAGCTCCTCGATCAGGGCAAGGATGTCGCCCGCGGTCTCGACATCACCGTAGGAGGCGAACGTGGTGTCGCTGTCGCCGTGCCCGCGAAGATCGGTGCACGCGACGCGGTGGCCGGCAGCGCGCAGGGCGGGGGCGAGGAACCGGTACGTCGCCCGCAGGTCACCCATGCCGGGCACGAGCACTACGAGTGGGCCGTCACCGGCGACGTCGTAGCCGATACGCCCGTCGGGACGGGGGAGGTGGGAGGTGGTGGTGCTCTGGACTGGTGTCATCGGGTTTGAGTTCATGAAGCTAATATACATAGCTCACAAGCTAGAGTCAATAGCCAACCCGCGATGACATTGAGATCAGCTGCCGATCCGGACGCCGATAGCCTGCATACGTACGCCCGTGCCGCTCATGGTCAACGCGAGCCGCCACCCACCGACGCTCGACCGGGCTAACCTTGGGGCGATACGGGCGGCGCCGTGCTGAGCGACGCCTCGAGCGCAGCCGCCTCCTCGGCGGTGAGGCTCCTGCGAGTCACGCCCTGCGCGCTCTCGCCCAGTGCCGCCACCATCTCATCGACGTCAGGAGGTGACGCGATCAGGACGACGGCGGATGACGACTTGGGCACCACGACGCGCAGTTGATCGGCCAACACTTGAGGCTCGTCCTCCTTGTCGCTCACGTTGCCGGCGTGTGAGCCGGCGACCCCGCCGATCACGAGTCCGAGCGCCATGCCCGCCGGTCCGAGGAGCACGCCGGCAAGCCCGCCGGCGACGGCCCCCTCGGCGGCTCCCTTCTGGGACACATGGTCGCTCTCGTCCACGTCGAGGTAGTGGCCCGCGAACGTCCCGCGTAGCAGCAGGCGCCCGCTGTGGTGATGTTCGACAAAGCCCACCTGGCGGGTCCACGCCGCGCCACCGCCGCTCGAGCGGTCCTTCGCGTCAGCGTATCTCTGAACGGCGGTCCCCTCGCCGTCGAACTGAGCTATTGCGAAGTCGAGGCTCACGCCGCGAAGTCTACCGGCCGTCCCACTGACGTCGAGCTTGTCCTAATTGCGCGCGAACAGCCGCAGGAAGAGCAGGAAGATGTTCAGCACGTCGAGGAAGATCCCGGCAGCGAGGGGGATCGCTTCGTTGGTGCCCGCATGGCGCAGGCGGTTGAAGTCGATCACCGTGTAGAGACCGAAGATCGCCAGGCCCGCAAGTGCGTAGGCCGTGTACAGGGCGGGGATGTGCACGAATATGAGCACGATCCCGCCGAGGATCAACGCCAGCAGGAGCCAGAACGCCGTGCGGTACAGGAAGGACAGGTCGCGGCGGATGGCGTAGCCGCCGGCTCCGAGCGCGCCGACGAACAGGGCCGTCGCGCCGAATGCCTGCCGCACCGCCGTGGGGTCGGTGGCCGAGTAGTAGTTGATCGTGCTCGCGACGCTCGCGCCCATCAACAGGCCGAAGAGGAAGAGCAGCGCCAGCGCAAGGCCGTGGTTCCCGCGCGCGTTGGCGACGTTGAGGCCGACCAGGCAGCCGAGCGCTATCAGCCAGGCGATGAACCACTGGGCGCCGCCGAGGTTGCGGCCGAGGTACACGCCCAGCGTGGCGAAGCCCACCGTGAGGGCGACGAGTCCCATGACGCGGCCGAACAGCGTCTGCGTCCGTGCCGGCGCCAGGTTTTCCGCGTATCCCGCCGAGCTCATGACGGAAGATCTTACGAAGCTCTAGTCGCGCGCGCTCGGTCAGCTGGAAGCGTGACCGTGCCACCGCGGAGTCCCGTCGGTGCGCGGGTTCAGCGATCGGGTCGCGCGAACGCCGCGGAGGAGCTGAAGACTCAAACCGCGCTTGCCTGCGGCTCACTACCATCTGCCTGTGAGCGGCCCGAAATTGCCCGGTGGGGTGGTGCATACGCTGCCCGCGGACCTGCGTCAGGCGCTGATCGCCAACACCACGGCACTCGATGCCTGGAAGGACATCACGCCCTTGGCCCGCAACGAGTTCATCTGCTGGATCGAGGATGCCAAGCAGGAGCCCACCCGAGAGCGCCGCATTCGGCGGACGCAGGAGGAGCTGGAGGAAGGCCAGCGCCGGCCCTGCTGCTGGCCGGGCTGCAAGCACCGCGACCGCACCGGCAGGCGGCGGTCCGATCTAGGAGCACTCATAGCCTCGGGCTCCGGTGGGTTCGTATCGTGCACGCCAGGCGGAATCATGCGCCTGATCGATGCCTTACGGAGTCGAGTTGGCCGGCAAGCACGCGGTGGTCCTCGGTCGCAGCCCGATCCTCGGCAAGCCCATCGGAATGCTCCTGCTTGCCCGCGACGCCACGGTTACCTACTGCCACTCGCACACAGACGGGCTGCCCAGCATTGTCCGCCACGCCGACATCGTGGTGGCCGCAGTCGGTCGCCGGCGCTTCGTGCGGGGCGACTGGCTGAAACCGGGTGCTGTTGTGATCGACGCCGGCTACGACGGCAACGTCGGCGATGTCGACTTCGATGAGGCCGTGAGTATCGCGAGCCTGCTGACGCCTGTCCCAGGCGGCGTGGGGCCGATGACGATCGCCGTTCTGCTCGATCAGACGATCGCTGCCGCACAGTCCCATGTCCGCAACGGCGGCTGACTGGATAGACCTCTGGCCCGGCCGCAGGTTGGGACGGACAGTGCACCAACGACGTGCACTAGTTCCCAACAGACGCGCGAGCGACCAGGGGGCAGCTACGAATTGGGGCTTAGATCCAGCCCAAGAGCGGACCAAACACCAGACCGGCCGCCAGATCGAACGCCGCCAGTGCGCCGACCACCTGCAGTTGCCGCGCTCGCCGCGGCATGTCGTAAACCGTGAACGCCACGACATAGAACGTCAGGTAGCCGAACACGACGATCACGGGGAAGCTCGCCACGTTCCACCACCAGTAGTACCAGTGAAAGACCCCGTCGGCGTGCAGAAGCAACTCGACGCCAACAGACACCAGCGATAGCGCGATCGCCAGCGCCCAGCGGTTCGGGAGGCCGAGGATCCGCACGCTGCGGTCAGCCGGCAGCAGCTTCACGAAGATGACGCCGTTGATCGCAAAGAAGAGCGAGATCTCGACTGTCAGTCCGATGAGGATCAGAAAGCTGGTGCTGCCGGTCACCGTCCACAGCGCGGCATGGCCGTTGAAGTGGAGGACCAGGGCGTTGATGATCTCGTTCAGCCAGTCCATCAGCCAGAACGCCATGCCCGCGAGCACGGCATCCCAGTTGGAGCGCTCGATCTCGACGGCGTAGACGTAGACGGCTAGGGCGAGAAGTGTGACCGTCGACCAGTTGAACAGCCCTGGAGCGCGGAGGATGTGCTGGGCTTCACGCGTGAACGGCGTGACGGTGGCCAGCACGGTCGCCAGTATGACGGATGAGCGACGGCCGTGGGCGTGCTCGTGCCTCCACGAATGCGCAGAGAACGCAAGCCGCCGCGTTCGCCGCGCGGGGCAGTGCTCCCCACTTCTATCGGCGTTTGGCCCTGAAGGCGGCGTTGAGCTCGTCGTGCCCGAAGCCGCCCAGCTCGCGGCTCTCGGTAGCGAAGCGGAACAGCGCCACGCGGAAGACGGCCATGATCGTTGTCTGCAGCACGCCGGCGATCACGAGCACGATCACGCCCAGCGCAATCAGCACTCCGCCCAGGGCACCGGAGGACCCGCTGGCTGCGATGCCAAGGACGATCAGCACGATGGCCGGAAGCCACCCGAGGAGGAACATGATCCCGCCGATCGCGAACGAGCCCGTTACGCCCTCGCCCCAGCGCTCGCGAAGTACCGCGCTGGATCGCTTGATCGCGTCCCTGGGACCGAGGCCCTCGAGCGCGATCACCGGAATCACGAAGAACGTCGCCACCGTCCATGCGAGGTCGGCGAGCCCACCGATGATCGAGCCGACGATCTGCCCGCCGGCCTCGCGCAGGAGTGCCTGAACGATCGAGATCAGAGCGCCAACGACCAGCTGCACGGCGGCCCACGCGAATATCAGGCCGAGACGTGCCCGTGCAGCTGCGACGCCCTCGTTCACAGTTGTGTCCTGTCCTTCGAGCGCGCGCGACGCGCACGCGCTCAGTGCGACTCCGCAGAACACGCTGATCGCGATCAACAGGTAGAGCCCGATCACGATCAGCACGATCCCGATCCATTCGAGATTGTTGGAACCCAGGACGCCGGCGCCGGCGCCGAAGAAGACCCCGGCGCAAAGCAGCGCGGCGATCGCCGAGATCACCGGGAAGGCGATCAGGGAGCGGTCGCCGGCGACGACCCGCCAGCTGGTCTTTGTCAGCTGCCACCCGCGTGCCCAGCGCCCCATATGAGGAGGGTAACGAGGGCGCCGGACTCAATCAGCGCGCCCCGAGAGCGAGCGCAAAGGGTCCACTTGGCTTGGTCTCCTCAGTGTCCAGCGATCCCAGCGTGCGTGGTTTTCCGCATCGCCTCTACGGCGTATTGCGCTGGCGCGGACCGCCGCCTGCGAGGAGCATGACGGCATGGCTCCGCGTCGCATTGACCTCGATCTGTACAACGTCCTGTTGGGGTTTGGATGGGCCCGCGAGCAAGGCGAGCTAATCAGGGCGACGGTCGACCCCCGGTTCCTGCTGCGAGCCCGGCGTGCTTTGTTCCCGCTTCCGATCGTGGACCGCACGAAGGCCGTGAACGTTGACGACGTCTTCCCACCGTTCCGGCGACGTCCCGTGACCGCGTTCAAGGGCCGGCGCGTGGCGGTTATCGCCGGCGGCGGGGCGGGGGCGTGCGTAGCGCTCATAGGCGTGCGGCGGGCGTTCGAGGAGGCCGGCGTCGAGCCGGCGCTGATCACGGCCTGCTCGGGCGGGACGATCTGGGGATCTATGTGGGCGGCGGGGATGAGCGCCGAGCAGATGGCCGAGTTCTCGCTCTCGTGGCACCTGGAGGATTACCTCGATATCCAGTGGGCGAAGGCGCCTCGCTACGCCGCGGCCGCGTTGAAAGGGTTTACGGGCCTCGCCAAGGGCGAGGCGATCGAACGCACGTTCAACGAGCGCTTCGCGTCTCTCGAGGTCGGCGACCTCCCGGTACCCCTCGCCTCGATTGTCTACGACATGGATCGCGGTATCGTCGACTACTTGGGCAGCGCGTCCAAGCCAGACCTGACGGTCGGGCGGCTCGTACGCATCGCGATCGCGCTGCCCGTACTGATCGAGTCCGTCGAGGTCGACGGGCACCTGTACGTAGACGGTGGCATCATCGAGCTTCTGCCGGCCGAACCGATCCTGCGCGACGGCGGCTTCGACCATGTGTTCGGCGTGAACTTCATGCTTCCGCCCCAGCTTGAGCCCGACGACATCACCGGCTGGCAGGACACGCGGATGGGCATTCTCACGGCCAGCCGCCAGGCCGAGCAGGGTGTCCAGCTCGAGTTCGCACGCCGGGTCCGCGCCGCCCTCGGCAGCTCTCTCACGATCATCGACGCGGCCGACCACCACCTACTGCGCGGTCCCGCCTTCTACGACCTATTCATCGACCGTAGCCGATGGCCGGCGCTCGTCAGGGATGGCTACGAACGGGCAACGCGTGCCTTCGATGCCTTCCGCCGACCCCCACGAGTCGCGGCTTCGAGGAAGCCGAGGGCCGGCCGAGCGAGTTCTCAACACGGAGCACCGAAGAAGCAGTCGTCCCGGCAGGCGCCGCCGTCACAACCCCTGTCGCCCAGTAGCGGGTAAGCCGAAGCCGGTATTCCTGTCAAATAGGTCTGCGCGGCTTTGGTGCGTGCGCCGGCCGGAGTTTCCGCCCCCACGAGAGAGGAGCAGCAATGGTTGATTTCACACTGACCGAGGAGCAGGTGAGCATGCGCGAGCTGGCGCACGACTTCGCCGAGAAGGAGATCCGTCCGGTCGCCTGGGAGTATGACCGCGAGGGGACATGGCCGCAGGCGATCATCGAGAAGGCCTGGGAGGTGGGGCTGATGAACGCCCACATCCCGGTCGAGTACGGGGGGGCCGGTGCTTCCTACATGGACGAGGTGCTGATCGAGGAGGAGCTCGGATGGGGCTGCTCGGGGATCGGCACCTCGATCTCGTGCAACGGGCTGGCGTCGGCTCCGGTCGCACTCGGGGGATCGGAGCAGACAAAGAAGACATACCTCGGGATGCTGACCGAGGCGCCGAAGCTCGCGTCATTCTGCTTGACCGAGCCCGACGCGGGCTCTGATGTCTCGGGGATGCGCACTCGCGCCGTCAAGCACGGGGACAAGTACCTCATCAACGGCTCAAAGACGTTCATCACCAACGGAGGGTACGCCGACTGGTACACGGTCTACGCCAAGACGGATCCCGATGCCGGTCACCGCGGCATCTCGGCGTTCGTGGTGCCCCGTGACGCCGGCGTTGTGGTGGATAAGCACGAGGACAAGATGGGCCAGCGCGCGTCGGACACATCGGCGATCACCTTCAATGACGTCGAGGTGCCGGCCGCAAACCTGCTCGGTGAGGAAAACCACGGCTTCAAGCTCGCGATGATGACGCTCGACCGGACGCGCCCGGGTGTCGCCGCGATGGCGATCGGAATAGCCCGCGCGGCGCTCGAATTTGCGATCGAGTACTCCAAGGAGCGCGTGCAGTTCGAGGTGCCGATCGCGATGCACCAGGCGATCCAGTTCATCATCGCCGACATGGCCACCAAGGTGCACGTCGGGCGCCTGGCGACGTGGAATTCGGCGGTGCTGCTGGACCAGGGAAAGCCCAATACGCTCGAGTCCTCGCACGCCAAGCGCTTCGCGGCCGACAGCGCGATGGAGGTCACGACCGATGCCGTCCAGGTCTACGGCGGCTACGGCTTCATCAAGGACTACCCGGTGGAGAAGCTCATGCGTGACGCCAAGATCATGCAGCTCTACGAGGGAACTTCCCAGATCCAGCGGCTCGTGATCGCGCGAGAGACGTTGCTGCCCCGCCACGTCAAGGCCCTGGCCGGCCTGGCCGCATGACCTCGGCGAACGGTCGGTTGACGACGAGGCCCCGCGCTGGCGTCTGCTGATGTGGTGACGAGGCGTCGGACGATCGCGATGGCACACTTGGGCGGCAGCGCCAGCAGCGAGATCGATGCACCTCTAGAGGAGGTGTGGTCGGTCGTCGAAGATGTGCTCTCGGCGCCAGACTGGCAGGGCGGCCTCGATGCGATGACCGCGCTCGAGCATGACGCCGACGGTCGTCCGGTGCTCGTGGAGACCCAGAACGACATCAAGGTCAGGCGTGTGAAGGCGCGCGTCCGCTTTTGCTACGAGGGACCGACGCGCCTGGGGTGGACCCAGGAGCGGGGAGACCTGAAGTCGGTCGACGGCTCCTGGGAGCTCGAGGACCTCGGCGGCGGGCGCACCCGCGCCACGTTCAGCCTCGACGCTGATCCCGGGCGCATGCTCGGGATGCTCATCCGCGGGCCGGTGGAGGCCGCGACGCGGGCAATCTTCGTGAACGGACGCCCCGGAGAGCTCAAGCGCCGCGTCGAGGGCGCTCGACCACGCTGAGTGCCATCGACCTGGGCGAGCGGTTCGCTTCCAGCCTTGCCTCGGGCTGAAGCCGACCAGGTCCGGTCGTGCGACCATGAACGAATGCGACCAGAGGACCACCGTGGCGCAGCGGCTGACGATCTCGCGCTCAAGGGCGCCGGCGACGGGCCGATCGAGATCGTCGAATATGAGCCTTCCTGGCCGGCCTTCTACATCGCAGAGCGCGAACGGCTGGTCCCGCTGCTGCCTGACCTGCAAATCCACCACATTGGCTCCACGGCGGTTCCCGGGCTCGCGGCCAAGTCCGTGATCGACATGATCGCGCTCGTTGACGACCTCGAGACGAATATCGCCGCTGTCATGAAACGGGCCAGCTACGAGCTGCCCGCACGGTTCAACGCGAACCTGGTGCACCGGCGCTTCCTTTGCTATCCGACAACCTCCTACCGCACGCATCATCTGCACCTCGTCGACGAGCGCGAGGACCTCGATCGGTGCCTGCGCTTTCGGGACACTCTCCGACGTGACTCCAAGCTCGCCGCCGAATACGCCGCGCTGAAGCGAGCCCTCGCTGCGCGCTTCCGAGAGGACCGTGAGGGATACACGAAGGCAAAGAGCGCGTTTATCCTCGACGCCGTCTCACGGGCTGGCGCCTCCGGCCAGTCCGGTTCATAAGAGGCGGCCGGCCGGAGTCGTCACACCGACCCACCCGCTCTTCTAGAACTTCGACATGCCTGCGACGAACACCGATCCGCTCGACGACCCGCTGCTCTACATAGGGGTTGCCGACGCTACCGAGCACGCGGCTCGGCGCAAGCTTCTGCGCTACTGCCACAGGCACGGCGCGAGCGTCGAGCAGCTGCGCGAGGCGGTGCGTGACGACACGCTCGCGACGCTGCCGCTCGAGTTCGCCCTGACCAGTGACCGGCGCTACACACTCACCGCGATCTCGCGCGAGTCCGGCGTCCCCGCGCCCTACCTGCGGGCAATGCTGCTGGCCCTCGGGCATCCCAACCCCAAGCCGCGGGAGCGGCGATACTCCGAGGAGGACCTGCGAGCCGCGCGCGCCTTCGCGGTCTTCCTCGCCGCCGGTCTGCCGCGTGAGGAGCTGCTGGAGGTCGCGCGCGTCGTTGGGCAGGCGATGGCGCAGGCGGCCGCCGCGATCCGCCTGTTCATCGGCAACGCACTGATCCAGCCCGGCGACAGCGAGCACGAGCTGGGGATGCGTTACGTGGCGGCCGTCGAGCAGCTCGCTCCGCAGCTCATGCCGGTACTGGAGCACCAGTTGCGCGTCCACCTGCGTGAGCAGGCGACGCGAGACGTGATCGGGCGCACCGAGCGCGAAGCCGGAGCCCTCAGCAACACGCGCGAGGTCGGGGTCTGCTTCGTTGACCTCTCCGGCTTCACAAGGCTCGGGGAGCGCGTCACCGTCGAGCAGGTCGGGGCGCTCGGCGCGCGCATGGCGGAGCTCTGCATGGAGGTTGCCCAGCCGCCGGTCGAACTGGTCAAGACGATCGGCGACGGGGGCATGTTCGTGTGCCCCGATGTCGACGCCCTGCTCGACGCCACGTGCGCGCTGGCCCAGAGCGTCGAGCATGAAGGCGAGCAGCTCCCCGCGATGCGCGCCGGCATCGCCTTCGGGCCGGCCGTGGCCCGCCTCGGCGACTGGTTCGGCGCGACGGTCAACCGTGCCAGTCACATCGTCGACATCGCCAAGCCCCGCACGATTGTCGTCGACGCCGGCGCCCGCGAGCACTCGACGCGCGCGCTCGCATGGAAGCCCATCCGGCGCAGGAGCCTCAGGGGCATCGTCGGACGGAGCCCGCCGCTCTACCGGCTCGACCTGCCCGCCGGAGGGTTGACCGGCCGGGCTTCCGGGTTCCAGGGTTCAGAGACGTGACCGGGAGGCGACGGCACAGGCGAGGCACACCTCCGCGGCCCTAATAGCGGAAGCTCACCCGCCAGGCCCTGTTGTTGCAGCTCGAGCCGTTGGCCGTGACCTTGACCTCGATCCTGTGACCAGGGGCCACGGGTGCCGATGAGCCGGTGTTGGAACAGCTGCCTTTGCTCGTTGAGTTGACCGTGCAGGAGAGGAGCGCCGCTCCGGTCGCGTTGTCGATCACCGCCACGGTCGCCGAGTCTTTGCCGCTCAGCGTCGCGTTCGTTTCCGCATACAGGTTGCTGACCACGGCCCCATTGGCCGGTATCGGGCCGCTCAGCAGACCGCTGCTCGAGAGGCCGCTCGTTTTTGCCGGGCAGGAGCCGTGGCCGGACTCACCAGCATCCGAGAACTTCAGGCACTGGCCGCTCTGCACGCCTTCGAAGCTCGCGAAGTTCGCTATCGCGGCGTTGCCGGCCGGGCCGGTGGCGCCCGTGCTGCCCGTGGCTCCGCTCGCTCCGCTGGCCCCGGTCGCTCCGGTCGCGCCTTTGGCTCCCGTGGCTCCGGTGGCCCCGCTCGCGCCGCTGGCTCCGCTCCGTGGCCCCGGTGCCGTCGCCCCGGTTGGGCCGGTCGCTCCGGTCACGCCGTTGCTTCCGCTTGCTCCGGTGGGTCCCGTTGGCCCGGTCGGCGCCTTCGGCTCCGCTTGTCCCGTTCTGGCCTGTCTGGCCCGTGGCCCCGGCCGCTCCGGTGGCGCCGGTCACGCCCTGCGCTCCGGTGGGTCCGGTCGGGCCTTTGGGTCCCGTTGGTCCGGTGGGCCCCGTTGGTCCGGTGGGCCCGGTCGCGCCGGTGACGACGGGGACCGTGTAGGTGATCGTCACCGATGCTACTGCCCCGTTTTCATCGAGCGCGGCCGTCCCGCCGCTCGGGACGAGGTTCGAGCCGCCACCGCCACCGCCGGCTCCGGACGTGCAGAAGTTCGGGGGGCAACTGAAGCCCCGGTTATTCGGGTCGCCGCCGCCGCCGCCATACAGCCCGCCGCCGCCGCCGCCGCCCCATCCGCAGCCAGTACCGCCGGTGCCGGAACCACCATCCTGGTTCACAGGGCATTCACCGCCGGTCCCGCCGCTACCGCCTTTATTCAGTTCGCCCGCGCCGCCGCCGCCGCCGCCGGTTTGACCGCACGATTCACCGTTCGTCCCGTTGGCTCCGGCGTCGCCACCTGCCCCGCCGTGACAGGGGGCATTCGGCTTCAGCGCCGCCGCCGCCGGCGCCGGCCGCGACGAGCAGTCGCGATGTGCAGCGACGCTTCATTGCCCGGACTCGGTCCGCTGCCGATCTGCACACCGTCGCGACATCGCTCGTCCGAGGCCCCGCCGCCACCGCCGCCGAACAGCTCAGAGATGTTCCTCGTCCAGCTCGCCGCCTCCCGCCGTTGCACTCGCCTTCGCCTGTGCCGACGCCCCTTCCGCCTCAACCGTAGACGGACGTGCCAGGCGTGACCGACAGATCCCCTAGCCACCACCGCACCACGCCCTGCCTCGCGGCCGCTCCGGCACGCGCCGCCAGCCCCCGTTGCCGCCGACGCCGCTGACATGGACGCTCGTCACCCCGGCGGGCACCGTGAAGGCCTGCTCGGTGCCGCCTGTGGCCGAACGTTTCCGTTTTCGTTTCCGCGAACGCGTTGGCGCTCGAGCCGCAGCATCCCCGCGACCACCAGCACCAGCCCAACACACAGGAAACCGCTTCGCAGTCGCAGTCTCATGAGGAACTCGCTCCGCCTAGTAGCGGAAGCTCACCTGCCAGGCCCTGTTGTTGCAGCTTGAGCCGTTGGCCGTGACCCTGACCTCGAGCCTGTGACCAGGGGCCACGGGAGGCGATGAGCCGGTGTTGGAGCAGGTGCCTTTGCTCGCTGAGTTGACCGTGCAGGAGAGCAGCGTCGCCCCCGTCGCGTTGTCGATGACCGCCACGGTCGCTGAGTCTTTGCCGCTCAGCGTCGCGTTCGTTTCCGCATACAGGTTGCTGACCACGGCCCCGCTTGTGGGCATCGGGCCGCTCAGCAGACTGCTGCTCGAGGGACCGCTCGTTTTTGCCGGGCAGGATCCGCGGCCGGACTGCGAGAAGCTCAGGCACTGGCCGCTCTGAACGCCTTCGAAGCTCGCGAAGTTCGCTATCGCCGCGTTGCCGGCCGGGCCGGTGGCGCCTGTGCTGCCCGTGGCTCCGCTCGTTCCGCTGGCCCCGGTCGCTCCGGTCGCGCCTTTGGCTCCCGTGGCTCCTGTGGCTCCGCTCGCGCCGTTGGCTCCGTTGCTACCCGTGGCTCCGGTTGGGCCGGTCGGGCCTGCTTTGCCGGCCGCACCTTCTTTGCCGGCGGGGCCTTCGGGTCCGGTCGGGCCGGTCGCTCCGGTTGCTCCGGCCGCTCCCGTCGCGCCGTTGCTTCCCGACGCTCCGGTTGCTCCCTGTGCGCCGGTCGCCCCGGTCACTCCCTGAGCTCCGGTTGCGCCTTGCGGTCCGGTGGGACCTTCGGGTCCTGTCGGTCCCGTGGGTCCGGTCGCGCCGGTGACCCGGGACCGTGGTGATCACCAATTCCTGGGGTTCGCTTACGCTCGCGGTGGCAAAGGTGGCTGTATTCGGGGAGGCGATGTAGCTTGAGCCCGCGCCGCCGCCGCCGCCGGCGGAATCGTCCGAGCCGCCGCCGCCGCCGCCGTAGAAGCCGCCTCCGCCGCCTCCGCCCGGACCGGTGATGCCGCATGCACAGCCTTCTTTCCGCGCAGCCCCGGCGCCACCTTCGCCGAGGACGCCGCTTGAGCCCGCAGCGCCAGAGTTAGTGCCCGCAGAGCCGCCTTTGCCTCCGGAGGCACTGCCGCCGCCTTCACCTCCGCCTCCAGGGGTATCTCCGGGTTTGTTCGTTTCTCCCGGTTTGCCGGACTGCGCCGAGCTGCCGGAGCTTCCACCCGCGCCGCCGAGGCCCGCAAAGCACTGAGGGAACGGACCCGGACAACTGCCGCCCTCGTTTTCGTATTCACCTTCGCCGCCGCCGCCACCGCCGCCACCGCCGGCCACGAGAAGACGGGACTGGAGCGATGTCAGAGCATTGCCACCCGGTACTTCGCGCACGTCTGAGGCACCGCCCCCGGCGCCGCCCAGCTTCCCGCAGCCGTTGGTTTCGTTGCCGCCGGCGCCGCCACCACCGAAGTCGACATACAGTTTCTGGCCCGGTTTCACCGTGAGCTGCGCGGTCGCCTTCGCGCCCGCCCCCCCAGGGGGTTCATTTGCTGAGTTGCACGAGCGCCCGGCGTGGCCGGCACCGCCGACCGCTGACACTTCGATCTGCGTGACGCCCGCAGCCACGACGAATTCCTGCTCGGCACCGCCTGTGGGCGTGAACGTCGTGCTTTCCGCGAACGCGCTCGCGCTCGCGCTGAGGGCGAGCGCCCCCACGGTCACCAGCACCAGCAGAACACGCACACGCAGTCTCACTAGGACTCCCTCCCCCTTGTCATGAGGCCCCGAGGCTGGCTCCGGGCCGGTTGGCGCTGATGAGCGCATTCCGGAAAAGTACCAGAAGCCCGTGAGCCTGGTCGTGAAAGAGGACGTACGCTGCTTGTGTCGCGTCCCTACACTCCTGCTCCCCCGACCCTCATGGTTCGGCGAATGTTGTCCCCTCTCCGGAGCCGGCGGACGGGTGGCGCTGCACGACGACGAAGGCAATCACGGTGGCCGCCGCGACGATTGCCAGTGCGATGTAGGGGAACTCGCTGTAGGGCGAGGGTTGCCCGGGCTTGCACAGCTCGACGAACGGGACAATGAGGGTCAGGGCTCCCAGGACCGGAACGGCCAGGTGTCGGAGAGCTGAGAAGGCCTGTCGGTGGCGGCGCCACATGAAGATCGGGAGGGCGAGCGTCGTCAGGAAGTAGACAAACAGGATCACGATCGTGCCCATCGTCGAGCACTCTGCATACAGGCCGACCGGGTTCGTCGATCCCGTCTCCACGCCGATGACGTGCGCTGCCCACCAGACCGCGATGATCCCGAGCCCCCCGCAGGCCATGACCAGCAAGGCGTTTACCGGCGTGTCGGCGGGCTGGCGGACGTGACCGAGCCGTGCCGGCAGGAGCCCGGATCGGCCGCCGTCGAAGAGCATACGGGCTTGGGAGTTCACGCCGGCGACCAGGGTGGCCAGCACGGAGACGATCCCAGCGAGCCAGGCCAGGAGCGCCGCAGTGCCGAGATAGCGGTCCGCCACGGCCAAGAACGGGACCGATGAGCGACCGATTGAAGTGACGTCGTAGCCGAAGCCGGTGACGGTGGTATAGGCGAACAGGACGAAGAGGGCGGTGGCGATCGCGATCGATATGAAGAGGGCTCGCGGGACGGTGCGCCTCGGATCGCGGCACTCCTCGGCGAGGGCCGGGCCGTTTTCCCAGCCGATGAACATGTACAGGGCGAGTGGGAAGCCTGCGGACAGGCCGGCCAGGCCGCCGGTGAGATGGGCCCAGGAGAACGGTATGCCCGAGAGGTGGGTGCGCTGATCGACGAGGGTGACGATGCAGACGACGAGCATGATCGCCACCTGCACCACGACAGCCAGGCCCACCGCCGAGGTGGAAAGACGGACGCCGCGCGCGGTCAGCCAGATGGCGCCGGCCGTCAGGACGAGGCTCAGCGGCTCCCAGGGCGGGTGCCACGACGTGTAGTGGGCGAGGGTCAACGCCACCATGCCCCCCGACATGGTGAACACCCCCGCTATGGCCACGGTGAACCCCACCGCGACGAGTAGGGCTGTGGCGACGCCGGCCCTCGCTCCCAGCGAGGTCTCGACGTAGGTGATGAAGCTTCCCGCCGAGGGCTCCGCCCTGGTGAATTCGGCCACGATGAACGCAAGCAGGACGACGGCCACACCTCCGGCGAGGATCGTCAGCGGCGCGGCGACTCCGGCGGTGACGGCGATCACCCCGAAGGCGAAGTAGAAGTCGATCCCTGGCCCGATGTTGGCGACCGTGGAGGCCGTCACGTCCACCGTGCCCAACTGCCCAGCCTTGAGATGGTCTCCGCTCATGTCGACC
This sequence comes from uncultured Solirubrobacteraceae bacterium, assembly GCA_963821655.1. GTDB lineage: Bacteria > Actinomycetota > Thermoleophilia > Solirubrobacterales > Solirubrobacteraceae > Palsa-744. The sequence goes on along the minus strand of CAWGER010000012.1, from coordinate 9,143 downwards.
TTGGGCGCATCGCGTGGACGATATTCGCCGATTCCGGAGCGATTCGATGGAGTCAGATCCCGCCCCGATCACGCCGTATTCCGAAGAGCGATCTCCGATTCGCCGCAGGGAGCCTTTTCAGTGCGCCCGAATGGACTCGAACCATCACGGGGAAATCTCCCCACAAGGCCCTCAACCCGACCAAGGGGGTGTAGATGGGTTTAGCGGCCTCCAGATCGTCCACTTTGCGAGGTTTTCTGGACCCGCTGGACGCATCAGAAAGAGTGGATGTTGCCACGGTGTTGCCACGGATCGAGGTGTCGCCGTACACACGAGCCGGCTGGGCTGGAGCCGCCCTGTGCCGAAAGCTTGGCCGAGGCGCCGGGTGCTCACAGTAGCCTCCCCGGCCGTGCCCGCGGATCCCATCTCAGTGCGCTGGACACGCCATGCGATGGACAAGGCACAGCAACTCGGGTTCGCTCGCCACGATGTCGAAGAGGCGTTACTCGCCGGGCATAGCGAACGTCGGCGCAACAGGGGTAACGCGGGCTGGCGGGTCACCGCCGGGCGGCTGGTGGTCGTCTATGAGCACCCTGACGGCGACGAGCCTCTGGTGGCACGCATCGTGACGATCTGGCGGCAGCGCTAGCCTATGGTCATGCGGATAGACGGGCACTACGACCCTGAGGCTGACATCGCCTGGATTCGCTTCGAGAAGTACGACCCAAGCACGGTCGTGGCCGAGGAGAGCGATGAGGGCTTGCGTGAACTCGATCCTGCTACCGGCGAGCTCGTCGGCTTGGAGTTCTGGCAGGCGAGCAGTCGGCTCCCAGCCGACTTCCTTCGCATGCTCCCGCCGCCGCAGGTTGAGGTCGCGGCCTGACTGGGCCGCCCTTCGGACGCAACCCTTACGGGACTTCGGCTGGTAGTCGTCCGACATTTGAACAGGCAGCAGAGCCCCGGCGATCGTTGTATACGCGTATACCGTGTCACCTTGGGTGGAACTGTGTGCTGCGAAGCGGAGCGCAGCGACGCTGAGCGGCAGGGATGCCTTTGCGGACGGCCGAAAGGGGTGGCAAGTGCAGGGACGCTGGAGCGCGGGTAGGTGCGCGGCGGACGTGCGGTGAGAGCGGGACGGGACTGGTGGGTTAGCGGTGGCGGCGCGGAGCAATGACGACGGCGGGGAGCTCGACCTGCGGGAGGGGGCTGCGGCTGCCGGTTGCGCTGCCGCTTTCAGGGGAATAGCAGTCGCGCACCCGTCGCCAGCTTTGCACGCCTGCAACCCGTCCAAGGTGACAGCGTCGAGCTCGACCGCGGTCACTTTCGCTCTCGCTCGAAGGGAGGCATCTCGCGGGCATCCTTGGTGGGCGACTCGGCAAGCATCCCTTCAGTGCGCTCGATCGCCTTGGCGGAAGCCGGGACCACCTTCTGCTCTCGATGGGTTCTCGTTGAGCGGTCTCGTTGCCGGCGCCTGACGGGACTTCGCTTACTCCCGCATGAGCATTGCCTGGGCCTCGCGCTCAAGATCGCGGTAGGGCTCGCCGCTGACGTCGACGGCGACGAACTGCAGCGTCCCGCCACTGAAGCGCCAAGGCCGCTCGCCCGGATAGTCGTCGGTGATCGCGGTCACGCTGCGCCCGACCGTGAGGCCGGTGCCGCTGATCCCGAACATACCCGGCTGGGTCTTGATGCGTTCCTCGCCCACCTTCGCATCGCCGTGGTAGAGGGTGAGAGTGCCGGTTGAGACGCCTGGCGGATCCTCTCCGTCCTTCTCGAACGCGGCCGAGAGGATCAGCTTCTCTCCGGTCGGCAGCTCCTCGCTCGCGACGATCGTCTGCAGGACGCTGCCGACGAAGTTGTAGACGTAGTGCAGGCGGTTGTCCTTGACGTAGAGGGCGTGTCCGCCGAAGTGCGAGCCCTGGGCGAAGAGCACGCCCTCGCAGCCGGGTGCTGGCAGGTCGACAAGCGCACCGATCGCGTAGGAGCGGTTCCGGATGCTGACGGCCTGGGCCTCGGGGACTGCGGCCGCGTCCGGGTAGTAGCGGTAGCGGTTGCGTGGCGCAGTGAGCTGCGGACGTGGGGTGGTCATTATCTCGATCGCCGAGCGGTCGTCGAGCGGGAAGGCGCCGTTGGCGCCCGCCTCTGCGAACCACAGGTTCACGAGCTCGCGAACCTTCTCGGGGTGCTCGCCGGCGAGGTTGTGCAGCTCGGAGCGATCAACGTCGGTGTTGTAGAGCTCCCACTCGTCCTCGTTGAAGTTGCTCCACCCGGCGATTGTCGGATGGGTCGTGACGGCCTTCCAGCCCTCGTGCCAGATCGCGCGGGAGCCGAGCATCGAATAGAACTGCGTCGAGCGGGCGCTCGAGGCGCCGCCGGCGTCGAAGCTGTAGCGCATGCTGACGCCGTCGAGGCTCGACTGCACGTGGCCCTTGATCGTCGCCGGAGCCTGTACGCCGAGGACATCGAGGATCGTCGGGACAATGTCGATCGCATGGTGGTACTCGTCGCGGATCTCCCCCTTGGCCTTGATCCCCGCCGGCCAGGAGATGATGCACGGGTCGCTGGTGCCGCCGTTGAACTCGTAGCGCTTCCACATCTTGAACGGCGTGTTGAACGCCATCGCCCAGCCGTTTGGGTAGTGGTTGTAGGTGTTCGGGCCCCCGAGCTCGTCGATCAGGCGAAGGTTCTCCTGCAGATCGTCGGGGATACCGTTGAAGAGCTTGTTCTCGTTCACCGACCCGTTCGGTCCGCCCTCACCGCTCGCGCCGTTGTCTGACACCAAGATGATCATCGTGCTCTCGAGCAGTTCGCTCTCCTCCAAGAACTCGAGGAGCCGGCCGATCTGATCGTCGGCGTGCGCAAGGAAGCCCGCGTACACCTCGGCCATGCGCGCGAACAGCTCCCGCTCCTCGTCGGACAAGGTCTCCCATGGGCGCGTCGTGTCCATGATCGGGAAAGGCATGTCGTTCGGACCCGTCCTGGTCTGCGGCGTGCCGATGGGGTTGATCGGGGGCAGCTCGGCGTCCGACGGAACGATGCCGAGCTCCTTCTGGCGCGCGAGTGTCTGCTCGCGCATCGCCTCATAGCCCATGTCGAAGCGCCCCTTGTACTTCTCGATCCACTCCTTCGGCGCCTGGTGCGGCGCGTGGCAGGCGCCGGGCGCGTAGTAGAGCATGAACGGCTTCTCCGGCGCGACGGCCTGCGCGTCCTTGATGAACTCGAGCGCCTTGTCGGTGATGTCCTCGGTGAAGTGGTAGCCCTCCTCGGGCGAGCGCGGCTGGTCGACAGGATGGGTGTCGTAGACGAGGTCCGGGTACCACTGGTTGGTCTCAGCGCCGAGGAAGCCGTAGAAGCGCTCGAAGCCGCGGCCGGTTGGCCAGTTGCGCCGTGTGGACGCGAGGTTCATCTCATCCGTCGGGCACAGATGCCACTTGCCGACCATGTAGGTGTTCCAGCCGAGCTCGCCGAGGATCTCCGGCAGCATCCCGTTCTCCGGCTGGGATCGTCCCGCTCGCGTTGGGGAACCCGATGGCCGCCTCGGTGATGCAGGCCATGCTGTTGCGCGTGTGGTTGCGGCCCGTCAGCAGGCAGGAACGCGTCGGAGAGCAGAGCGCCGTCGTATGCCACTGCGTGTAGCGAACGCCGCGTGAGGCGATGCGGTCGATGTTCGGCGTCTCGACCGGTCCGCCGTAGCAGCCGAGGGCCGAGTAGCCGACGTCGTCGAGGACGATGTAGACGATGCTCGGAGCGCCGTCCGGTGCCCTCGGCGGCTCAAACGGGGCCCAATCCGGCTCCGAGTCGCGGATGTCGAGGTTGATCTTGCCCTGGAACGGCGCGCTCATGGAATCCCTCCGCGGTGGGTTGGCCTGAAGGAGCATCCTTGCAGGTTCATCGCCGTCACTTGCGTGGCGCTCGGCCGCTCCGGAGCGGGGCGCGGCGGGTTGGCCCGCTGTCAGAGCCGGCCCCACCTTCAGGCCAGCGAACTTATGCGGACTTGGGCCAGCGCGTACCGGTCTCAATTTCGCTTCTGCGAGAGGCTGTTTCATAAACCCCCGGTCGGTGTGGATCGCAGTGGGCGCTGGTTGCATCGTTGGCGAGGCGATTAGGCTCAAAGGGGCGTGCTGCCGCCCGTTCTGGGACTGTGCCCGTGCGATTTGGGCGTGGTGAATCGGCGCTCAGAGGGCGCTCGATAAGCCTTGCCAGGATGGCTGGGTTGTGGGATCGTTTGCTACGGGCGCGAGTGACTGACGTAGCGAAGCGCAGACGTCAGGGGCTTGTGGTCTACCGCGCGGCGGACGTGCGGTGAGAGCGGGATGGGACTTGTGGGTCAGCAGTGGCGGCGCGGAGCAATGACGACGGCGGGGAGCTCGACGGGCGGGGTTGCGGCTGCCCGTTGCGATGCCGCTTTCAGGCGAATAGCAGTCGCGTGCCGTAGAGTCGTTCTAAGCGTGTCACGCGCGGAAGCCAGTGTCGTTGGCAGCGGAGCGACCGTTCGGCGGCATCGGCAAAAGCCCGGAGCCACGACGAGGGCCTCGCCACAAGGCGAGTCTCAGCTGATGAATGACGAGCCGAAGGGCGCTGCTATCGGCGGACCTGGAAAGATTGCCGCGTGCCCCCTGGCGAAGACACGCCGCGCGCGCGCCGATCGCTTGGCACCTCGCGCATGGAAGCATTCAGCGACGGCGTGTTCTCGATCGCCGCGACGCTGCTGGTGCTGGACATCGCCATTCATCCGCCGGGCACAGCACTTGAACAGGTGCTCGACGCCTGGCCGTTCTACCTCGCGTATGTCGTCAGCTTCCTCACGATCGGCGCAGGGTGGCTCGGCCACACCCAGCTGACCGAGCGGCTCGCGCGGACCGACCCGCTCCTGCTCCGGATAAACCTGCTGCTACTGCTCGTGGTGGCGTTCCTGCCGTTCCCAACCCGGCTCGTCGCTGACGCCCTGCACCACGAAAGCAGCGAGCGCGTCTTCGTGACGATGTATGGGCTCACCCTGCTGGCAATCCGCATCCTCGCCTTCGCCCTGGACGCCTATGCCCGGCGCGAGCGCCTCTACTCACCCTCGGAAGAGGGCGACGAGCGGCTGGACGAACCGCGAGAACTCCTGCCCGTCCTCGGCGGCTATGTGATCGCGATCCTGATCGGACTCGCCGTGCCGGGCGTGGCCGTAGCGTTCTACTTCGCCATCGCGCTCTACATGATCCTCTTCAGGGAGATACCACGGCACCCGTTCCGCGCCCACAGGTCTCACCGGTGAAGGGGTCCGCGCCCGCCATCGCCGAGCGAGCCTACGAGCCCGAAATCCTGCGCATGGTCGCGAACGTCGTCTGCCTCGCTCGGGCGATTTCAGACCGCGGGGGCGCCCAGAATCGCCCGGAGCGAGTGGGTCAGCTTCTGGAACTGGCCACCGATCTCAGGAAAGCTCCCAGATGAGCCACTCTTCGGAGTGGGTGGCCATGGCGATATGAGCGCTGGGGAGGCGCCTGAATGACAGCCGATCAAGTTGCGCTGGGCGAGCACAGCTCACCGAGCGCGGGTTCGCGCCAGCGCTACGGGGCGGTGCTCGTCGCGATCGTCGTTGTGTTCGCGATCCAGGGCATCGCTTCCCCGAACAAGTGGGAGCAGATAGTCGTCAGCGTGCTGCTCGGGTTCGTGCTCCTGCTTTCCCTTTGGGAGGCCCGTGCTCGCCGTGGGGTCATGCTGATCGCCGTCGTGGTCGTAGTGGGCGCTGTTCTCGTCAGCATCGTGGAGTGCGCCATCGGCAACATCGACAGTGCCGAAACCCGCCTGCCGGACGCCCTGGTCGTCGCGCTGACCCCACCCGCGATCGTGCTAGGCGTCATGCGTGACCTGCGCGTGAGGCGAGAGGTCACGCTTCAGACCGTCTTCGGTGTGCTTTGCGTGTACATCCTGCTCGGCATGTTCTTTGCCAACGTGTACATCTCGATCGATCACCTCGGCGGCAACCCGTTCTTCGCCGAAGGTCAGGCGGCGAACGTTGCACACTGCATCTACTTCAGCTTCACGACGATGACCACCGTCGGCTACGGAGATCTGACGGCTCGCACGGGTCTGGGCCACACCCTGTCGGTATCCGAGGGTCTTCTCGGGCAGATCTATCTCGTCACGGTCGTTTCGCTCATCGTGACGAACCTCGGGCGACGTCGAGCCGCGGTTCAGTGAGCCGTGCCTCTAGATGCGATGGTCGGCACCAGGCATCAGGGCGGCGAAAGGAAGCCTCCAGACGCGAAGCGCACAGGACTGTCAACCTGGCCGATCCGATAGTGCCGCCTTGAGACGGGCCTTCTTGTCGAGCTCGCGCCCGAAGCGAACGCCAGCATGCGCTCGGCGGCTCTCGAAGCTGACTAAGACAACGGGCTCTTGCGCAACATCTACGTCGGGCGCCATCGTTCGCATCATCCCGCGAGTGCCGGATCGGCGGCTGCGGGCCCCCGCGCCCGGTGCTCGTGCGCGGGCTCGCTCTCCATCGCAGGGGGACGCTCGCCCGCGGCGGCTCGATACCACGCGACGTAGCGACTCACGAGCGGCGCCGCCGAGAGCCCATGGACGAGAACCGAGAGGCCCACGGTCAAATAGCAGGCGGTGAGGATCGTCGCGCCGTGAGCCAGATGTGTGTCCTCGACGATCACCGCGAACACGATCGACGCAAGCCCGCGCGGGCCAAACCAGCCGATGAACGCCACGGTCGGAGTTAGCGCCTTTGTGCCCAGCAGGCAGAGGGCCACGGGCAGCATGCGAACGATCGTCAGGCTCAGAACGGCGTAGAGCGCGACCTGCCAGCTCACATGCTCAAGCGCGGGACCGAGCAGGATGGCACCGAAGATCAGGAACGTGACGGCGTCGAGTAGGGCCCCCGTCTGCTCAGTGAAGCCCATCGCTCCCGCCGAGTTCTCGCGGGCGACTAGGCCGAACAGTGCGCCCGCCGTAAAGGCCGCGATGAAGCCCGACCCGCCGAGAGCCTCCGCGATCCCGTACGCGAGCACCGCTGCGGCCACGGGGATGATCGGTCGCCACGCGTCGTCGATGAGGCGCCTAGCCCCGGCCGTGTTCACGATCCCAGCGGCCATCGCCCCGGCGACGATGCCGCCGATGAGCCCGTAGCCGATCTCTTCGCCGATCACCTGCGCCGGGTGGGTCGCGCCAGCGGCCCCGGAGGAGGTCGCCAGAACGATCAACAGGATCGGGACGCAGATCCCGTCGTTCAGCCCGCTCTCGACGTTGAGCGACTGGCGCACACGCTGGGGAAGGCTCGTGTCCGTGACGACCGCGCTGCCGAGCCCCGCGTCCGTCGGCGCCAGGATCACGCCGAGGATCAATGCCTCGCTCAGCGAGAACGACCCGAACAGGACGAGCGCGACAAGAGCACCCAGCGCGATCGTCAGCGGCAGACCGACGCCGAGCAGGCGCACCGGAAGGGAGGCTTCCCGCCGCAGCGCGCTGAGATCGATGCGGGAGGAATCTGAGAACAGCACCACTGCGAGCGTGGCTTCGGCCAGCCTCCGCACCGTCAAGCTCGTCGGCCCCACGGTGAGGTCGTTGAGCACCAGGGGGCCCGCGAGAACACCGATGGCGACCACGACCATCGCCGGCGTGATCGGCGTGTTGGTAAGTCGCCGCGACACCGCCGCGACCAGCAGCAGCGCAAGTCCGACGGTCGCAAGCCCCCAATTCACGACGCCACCATATCCGGCAGAGCCCTCTGGCCGATATCGGCCGCGATCGAGCCCTCACGAGCGCCCGCGGTCACTATTCTGCTGGATCTTGGGGTACTGCGGCATCGTGCGCGGGGAACTACCGGTGTGAGGTGTCGTGCGCCGCTATAGGATCTCCGCCGTGCTTCGTTCGAAGCCGGTTTTGACGCTCGAGAAGGAGGCCCAGATGTCATCACAACCTGCAGTGCAGCCCGGCGAGTTCGAGGCACTGTACGTACAGAGCGCCCAGGGGGTTACGAGTCGCGACGGCGAGTTCACGCTGCACGACCTCGCGCCCTCCACGCTGATGTTCTCCGACCGGCCCGAGCGCATCGTCGGACATCTCACGGCCGCCCAGTTCGTTGAGGGCTGGGCAGACGGTGATAACAGCTTCCTCGACGATCCGCCAAATGCCGTCCTCTCGTTCCTCGAGGAGGGCGACCAGATGCCCGAGGACGTCGTCGTGACGCTCACCGACCCACGCCTGGACGGCGCAAACCTCACGTACAGCGCCACCGTCCTCGAGGGGAAGGTGCCCGACAGCTCCGGGCCTTGCTCGCTGTTCATCGACCCGATCGGCCGACCGCTCAGCCCGGTATCCGTCTGTGGTATGCGTCGGCGGCAGAACCGGAGAGCCAGGCGCTAAGGCTCCCCGATGTTGCAGAGCCTGCCAGAAGCAAGGCACGTTCCGAGCAGATGGCGTTTTGCAAGACGGCGTGGGCTGACCACGTGTAGCCTGCAGGTGTCCAGATCAGGCTAAGGGGGAGCGAAGATGTTCAAGACCGGTAGGAAGCCAGCCATCGTAGCGGCGATTCTGCTCGTCCCGATAGGGCTGGCCGCGTGTGGCGAATCGTCTGAAGAAAAGGCGACAGCGCAGGTGTGCTCCTCCACCAAGGAAATTCAGGCCCAGCTCTCGAAACTCTCCAGCCTGTCGCTCTCCTCAAAGGCGCCGGAAGAAATAAAAGACGCCGCCTCGACCATGCAAGATGAAGCGAGCAAGATCAAAGAATCCACGCAGAATCTGCCTGCGTCGAGCAAGGCTCCGGTGGAATCCGCGCAGACTGCGCTTCAGGCCGAGCTTGCCGTACTTGCGAAGACCCTCGTCTCTACGGCGAAATCCTCGGGGAACGTCGAAGCCGTGCTCAAGGAATCCGAGCCTGCGGTGAAGACCGCGGTGGCCGGGCTTGCCGCGAGCTACAAGAAGGCGTACGAATCCCTCAAATGCTCCTAGCTTGGACTGGAAGTACCCCTTCGTGGCGAGACCCCGCGATGACTCCGGGCGGGCGGAACCCGCGCCGAGAAGCTCATCGCAGCCGAGGACACGCGCTGGACGCTCGGCCGGACGGCTCGAGCCGCGGAACTGTCCCTGCGGAAAAGTCCTCGACGTTGGCGCGGACTTGGGCGGATGCAGGGCGCGTGCAGGAAAGCGATGGTTGACCGTGCGCGTTG
>CAWGER010000011.1:0-84927 GCA_963821655.1 uncultured Solirubrobacteraceae bacterium | reverse complement strand
CTAGCCCTCGAGCCGGTTGAGGATCTCAAGCGCTTCCGCGCGCAGCGTGCCGTCCACGGCCTCGTAGTCCGCGCGCGAGAGCTTGCCCGTGCGGTAGTCGAGCTCCGCATCGCGGATCTCGCGGTACTTTGCCTCGCGCGCCAGCTCGAGCTCATGCCGCTCCGCCGACTCGGAGTCCGACGGACGAGCCGCGACGCGTAGAGGGGCGCTGACGACGAACACGACCGCTGCGAGCAGCACCAGCGTTAGCACCAGGGCCAGAGCGCTCATCCGCGCCCTCGCGTCCGGGTGCGCAGAGCCGATCTTGCCATTTGGTGATCAGGCGCGTGCCAGGCCATGTGCGGCCCGGGCCCGCGAGCGCATGCTGACGCGCCGGCGTACGGCGCTCGGTGAGGGCCAGATCGCGATCAGGCCGCCGCCGAACACAATCAGGCCGCCGATCCAGATCCACATCACCAGCGGCGAGACGATGAAGTGGAACTGCGCGGGCGGTGGATGCTGCAGATAGGCGCGCGCCAGGTAGCCGATCGCCACCACGGCCTCTGCCGGTGGCAGCGTCCGATTGCCAACCCTCACGATCTTCTTCAGGGTTGTGGTTTCGATGTTGGGCTCGATTGCGCTCCAGACGTCGCGGGAGACGCCCGCGTCGATGCTGACGTGGCTGACGGGCTGGCCCCCGATCAGACTTCCCACTGATCCCTGGCTCGGTTCCTGGGAGGCGTAGTAGCCCTCGCTCGGCCGCAGCGTGGCGACGTGACGGCCGTGCTTGGACACGTCGATCACCGCGCCCAGGCTGAGCGTCGAGCCCGTGTGGGCCGCGTCATACCTCGGAGTGATCGTCGCGGTTGGGCGCACGTAGCGGATCGCGTATGCACCCACGTGCGTGGACTGACCCGGCGAGAGACCAAGCTCTGAGGCGTGCTGGAAGGACGAGGAGGCGGCAACCCCGATGAACAGGACCGCCATGCCGATGTGCACGACGTAGCCGCCGTAGCGGCGACGGTTGCGTCGCACGAGTGCCATCAGCGCCACCGGCGCCACCTCCTTGGCCATCGCGCGCCGGGCGCGCACGCCGCGGAAGAACTCCTGTCCGATGCTGCCGAACACGAACGCCGCGCAGCAGAACATGGCGATCGCGAACGGCTTCTCCTGGACGCCCGTGCCCAGCAGCACGATGAGCGTCGACAGCGCCACGACCGCCGGAGCAACGAAGTTGCGCCGCGCGTTCGCAAACGTCGCTCGTCGCCAGGCGATCACGGGTCCGATGCCGCTGAGCAGCACCAGGACGAGCGCGAGGGGCACGGTGTAGCGGTCGAACCACGGCGGTCCCACCGAGGCTTCGCGTCCCGTGAGCGCCTCGGAGATCAGGGGGAAGTAGGTCCCCCAGAAGATCACGAAGCAAAGCGCCACGAGCACCAGGTTGTTTGCGAGGAAGATCGACTCGCGCGACAGCAACGCGTCCAGGCGGTGCTCCGAGCGCAGCATGTCGCGACGCGAGACGACCAAATAGATCGAGCCGGCGATGAGCACCCCGATGAGCACCACGAAGGGAACGCCCAGCGTCGCGCCGCCGAAGGCGTGGATCGAGTTGAGGATGCCGCTGCGCACCAGGAACGTGCCCATGACCGCCAGCGTTCCCGTGGCCAGCACCAGTGACACGTTCCAGACCTTCAGCATCCCCCGCTTCTCCTGGATCATCAGCGAGTGCAGGAACGCCGTGCCCGTCAGCCAGGGCATCAACGACGCGTTCTCGACCGCGTCCCAACCCCAGTAGCCGCCCCAGCCCAGCTCCGAGTAGGACCAGCGGGCGCCCAACAGGATGCCCACGCCGAGGAAGAGCCAGGCCGCGAACGCGAACCGGCGGGTGGCCCTGATCCACTCGGCGTCCACGCGGCGCGCCAGCAGTGCGCCCATGGCGAAGGCAAGTGGGATCGTGCACAGCGTGTAGCCCGAGTAGAGCATCGGCGGGTGGATGATCATCGTCGGGAAGCGCAGCAGCGGATCGAGTCCCGCCCCTTCGGCCGGCGCAGGGTGGGTGGTGGCGAATGGCGTGGCGTAGAACACCATCAGCGAGATGAAGAAGCCCGCCAGGCCGAGCAGGATCGCCGTCGCGTAGGCGGCCACCTCGCGCATGCGCCTACGCGTGAGGAACAGCGCAAGGCTTGCCCACAGCGACAGCAGCCACGCCCACAGGAGCAGCGAGCCTTCCTGGGAGGACCACACGGCGGCGGCCCTGTAGAACACCGGGGTCGTCCTGCTTGATGTGTCGGCCACCGTGTTGAATGCAAACTTGTTTCGCAGGAACGCGACCTCGAGCACGACGAACGCGACGGTCAGGATCCCGGCGAGCGCGTACACCGACCGGCGCCCGGATTCCGAGAACTCGACGCGCCCCGTGCGCACGCCGTACAGCGAGGCGCCGATGCCATATGCGCACACGCCCAGCGCCAGCAGCAGGCAGGCACGCCCTAGATCGGCCATCAGCGCTTGCGGTCTGAGCGGGTGGTGTGGGACACGGTCCAGACCGGCTCAGTAGTTCTGCTTCTCGCTGGGCGGAGCCGTCTTGTACTTGGACGGACACTTGGTGATGAGCGAGTCGCGTTCGCCGATGAACCCGCCGCCCTGCTTCTCGACGGTCACGATCACCTCGCGCCCTTCGCGGAACGGATCCGGCACGGAGCCGGTGTACGCGACCGGGATCGTGGTCCCTCCAGCACGATCCTCTACGCCGAAGCGCAAGACGCGCCCTTCGCGGCGCACCGATCCCTGGACGACCGTACCCGTCAGCTGATAGCTGCGACCGCCCTGCGCTTGGCGGACCAGCTGGCTGGGGCTGAGAGCGGGGCTGGCTGCGCTGAAGCTAGTGTAGATCAACGCGCTGGCCAGCACGACGGCCGCGCTCAGCGCCACGATCAGGCGCACCGTTCGCTTGCGCGCTGGGTTCATCGCCTCCAAGTATCTCAAACCCCCGCTTTCGCCGCCCCGGCGCCCCGCCGCAGCTCGCGGCGAGCGTCGAGCAGGAGTCTCGGCCAGGAAATCGTTCTTGCAAAGCGAAACCTTCGGGCGTGAGAAGAGTCTTTACAGGCAGACCATGAGAGCCAACATCCCCCACCCCCTGCGCGAACGCATTCCCCGTCGGCTTCGTGAACGCCGACATTTACGCAGGCGGCGCAGCGAACCCGCGGTCCGGGAAGGGGCGACCGTTGCCAAGCCGTCCGACCTTGCGGTCCAGCGCGTGCGCGACGCCGGCGGCCCCGTGGACAAGGCCTCCTACAGCTGCGAATGCGGCTACGTGTTCCTTGCCCCCGTGTCCACGACCGTCAGGTGCCCCCACTGCGACGCCGGTCAGGCCTGGTAGGAGGGCGCGAGGACACCGAGGGGAGTGGTGTCCCCGCACCCGTTCCAGCGCGTAGGGAGGAAGGAGCTAAACCTCCGCGCTGCCCTGGACGGTGCACCGGGAGGGAGCGGGCAACCGTCCAAGCTTTTCTTGATCCATACGCCGACCGTGGCACGTCGAGTACCACGGTGGAGGTCAGTCGGGAGCGGCATGTCCGGTCGGCGCGCACGTTGTCGCCCCGGGCCGCCGCGCGGCACATCGCGACGCAGACGATCACGACCGCCAACCAGGCAGCTGGAATCAGTACGAACATCACGTGAGCTGACCGATCAGCCTCCGCCGCGGGTCAGTCGAACGACTTCGCCAGCTCGGCCCGTGGCTGGCATCTCGTGTCCTTCCTGACGAGTGGCTCCACGGACCAAATACCGCAGCGGCCAACTTGTGACCGCGAAGCTTGCTCCGCTATCTAAGGCACAACCCTGCCGCAGCCGGTGGCTACGCATGAGAGTCGCTGTACGTCCGACTATACGCCTGAGTGCGCGCGAAATGCAGCGTTGGGCGTGATCTTTTTTTCGCTAAATGCGGCATCACGCGGGGGCTAGTTCGGTTTGACCCAGTTCTCGACCCTTGACCGCGGGGATGCCTGCACTACCCTTTCGAGGCACTAGAATTCGCAAGGCATTTCGAACCCCGCGGACCGGCTCTGGAGTAACGGGGGCCAGGAGCATGAGCCAACAACGTGGACTGATGGGGCGTCACCTGCCCCTTCGGACGAGGAGCAACTGAAGTGGACGCCTTACGGGCCGCCAGCGGCCAGCCGCTCGCCGGCGGGCATCTGCTGGCGGCGATCTCGACCAGCATCGTCGGCATCCTGCGCGAGCACTACGGGCGCGGGCCGATGAAGGCCAAGACCTATGCGCTGGACGACATCATCGTCGTGGTCATGCGCGGAAGCGGGTTCACCCCGCTCGAGCAGACGATCATGGACAGCGGCGAGCCCCAGCGCGTGATCGCCATGCGTGAGGACTTCCAACGCGTGATGGCCAAGCGCTACAAGGAAACGATCGAGGAGCTCACCGGTCGCAAGGTGCTCGCGTTCCTCAGCCAGGCCCACGTCGAGCCCGACATCACGATGGAGATCTTCTTCGTCGACGGTCCGCTCGAAGGCTTCGGCGCGGTCGAGATCACCGATCCCGAATAGGCAGCGGCCCCAACGCAGGCCGCGGCGCGACGGGCGCACCTACGCACCCCGCGCCCGCGCTGACCTGCGAGCGCTACTACTTGCTGTCGCAGCTGAAGGGCAGCCTTTCGCCGGCGCCGCCGCCAGGGGGCAGCGACGCATTGAGGAGTTCGAGGCAGAGTTCCTGAACGACCCCCTGGACCGCTTCGCTGGTGTTGGCCGCGGCGGCCTGCAGCTGCCCCAGGGCTGCGCCGATGCTCGCGCGGCGAGCGCTGGGTTCGACTTCGCCGGGTTCCCCTGGAGTGCTTGAGGTACCAGTGGGGGGTGCGGGCGTCCCCACAGCCGCCGGGATTGGCGTCGGCGGTGTCGCCACGAGCGCCGGACCGGTCGTCGTCGGCGTCCCCACCGCCGCCGGGTTGGTCTCGGGCAACAGCACCGCTCGTTTGATACGCGGCTTGGGTGCGGCCGTCGGGCTTTTCGTCACCGTCGAGGTGCTCGGCGCAGACGCCGTGGGCCTCCGCGCCGGCGGGACTTTCGGCGCAGCTGCTGGGTTCCTGCTTGCCGTCGGAGTCGTCCGCACGGCGCCGGGACTGGTTGTCGAGGGCGTCGAGCTGGTGGAGGTGGGGTGCTTGCCGCTACCGCCGCCGCCGTCCACGATCGCGCGGCCGGTGAGACCCACGGCGAACGCGGTGGCGGTGAGCGCAACGACCAGCCACGTGGACAGCTTTCCCATCGTCGATCCCTCCGTGCGACATCGATCCCTCCATGGTCGGAAAGAGGGCATCCACCCACCGCGGCTACCAGCCGCGCGCGGGCTCGAGCCATTTGCCAACCATCTGAACGTCCGATGCTACACCGCAAACGGCCGCCCGACGACAATTCCACATTCGTGTGCGACATCGCGCTCGGCTAGGCTCAGGTCATGCCACAACACGACAAGCGGATCCCCGAGAACGCCCGCTGCTCGATCTGCACGGGCTCGGGATGGACGTGGTGGTCTGCGCCCGAGGCACCCGAGGACGCCAAGTGGGTCATCTGCCGGGAATGCCTGGGCACCGGACGCACCGACAAAAACGGTCGTAAGCGGCAAAAGCCGGACGATCCCTCCGATGATGACTCCTAGCCCATCGGTCGACGCGGCCTGTCCTAGCTGCTCCTAAGAGTTAGTCGGCAAAGTCGGCCGGCCGCTTCTCGAGGAACGCGCCGACAGCCTCCGGCACGGCCTTGCCGAACGTGGCCATTATCTGCTGGCGGTCCTCGTACTCCACCGCCACCTGCTCGGAGGGGATCTCAAGCGCGCTCCAGATGCCGCGCTTGGTGAGGCGCACCCCCCAGGGCGCCAGCGTCGCGATCTGCTCGGCGGCTTCAAGCGCGCGCTCGAGCAGCTGCTCAGGCTCGACGACGTCGGCGATTAGCCCGATCCGCAGCGCCTCCTCGGCGCCGAACCTGCGCCCTGTCAGCATCAGCTCGTGCGAGCGCGAGGCACCGATCAGGCGCGGAAGCAGCCAGCTCGTGCCCATGTCGCAGTTGGACACACCGATGTTGATGAAGGCCGCCCGGAACACCGCCTTGGTGCTCGCGTACCGGATATCGCAACCCAGGCTCAGGGTGAAGCCGAGACCGGCCGCAGGACCGTTGACGGCCGCGATCACCGGCTGCGGAAGGGCTCGGAGCCCCAGCACGATGGTCGACATGTGTTCCTGGTTGGCAAGACGGTCGCGGGGCTCATCGGTGCCGTCGTTACCCGGCGCCGCGCCGAAGCCGCGGAGGTCCACGCCGGCGCAGAAACCGCGCCCTGCGCCGGTGAGGATGACCGCGCGGCAGGTGCGCTCCGTGGCGATCCGGCGCAGCTCGACGTGCAGCGCCTCGCACAGCTCGGCGGTCATCGCATTCAGCTGCTCGGGCCGGTTGAGCGCGAGCTGCACGACGTGCGGGGCGGGTTCCTCGACGAGCACAAGAGGGGTCATTGCCGGCGAATCCTACGTCCTGGGACCCAATGGGTATGACCCACCGCGTTCCACCAGGTGGCGCCGGCTGTTCGAGCGGGCGGGTCGGCGACGGCGCCTACCCCTCCAGACCTGCCGCCTCGCAGCGCCTCGCCGTGATCGAGATAGGTGCGGATGCGCGAGATCTCACCGCCGCGAAAATCGTAGATGCCGGCCCATGGCGAGTCGATCGGCACGCCGCTGCCTCGCCCCCGCGTCTTGAGCCGGCCCAGCCCGAGTACGTGATCACCGAGATCGCGGTACTCCTCCGGCACGGGAAGAAACTCCTCCCAGGTCTCGTCAACCTCACCGAGGAACGTTTCGATCCCCTCGCGTCCTCGGTATGCGTCGCCCTCGACCCGTGCCGCAAACACCGGGAACCATTCGAGGTCCGAGGTGGTGAGCTCGGCCAAGGTATAGACATCGCGCCGGTTGACGGCCTCCATCAATCGCTTGACTATCTCAACGTTCTGTTCCGACATCGCCTAGCCCTCGAGTCCCACGGCTTTGAGGGCCGTCTGCCGATTCCAGTACCCGTCGAAGCGGACGATCTTGCCCTCGCGGAACGTCACGATCGTTGCGGCGGGTTGCGTGAGCTCAATCCCATCGCGTCCCCGTAGGTGCTCAACCGTCAGAAGCAGCACCCTGTCGCCCAGATCGACCAACCGCTCTGCGATTGATCGCTGCTCGATCCAGTTTTCATGCCACGACCGCGTGACCCCGTCCCGCGTCGCCTCCAGACCTTTGAAGACGCTCGCCCCGGGCTGCTCGGGCGGCTCGTGAAACTCGATCTCAGGATCGGCCACACGCCACAGGGCCTCCCATCCATCCTTGTTGAACGCTTCATGGAACCTACGCGCAAGCTCCATGTCCTCCTCCGACATGGCTAGCCCTTAAGCCCTGCCGCCTTGAGGGCCCCGATGCGCTCCTGATGCTCGAACAGGTAGACGACTGCACCATCCCGCACCCTGAAATGCCCGTGAAGCCGAACCTCAACCTCGACTCTGCTTGCCTTCCCGCGACCGGTTAGGAGCGCCGAGGCGAACACGTCATCACCTCCGTCAAGCATCTCCTCGATGTCAATGTGGTGTTCAGCCCATGCATCGATCCAACCGTTCCTGATCCGCACGGCACCATCGTCACCTGCCAAGTCTCGCCCATTTCATCCATCGAGGGTGACGCCCACGGCGTCATGAGTCTCTCCTGCGACATCGTCTACCCCTCGAGGCCGGGTCGGGGGTGGACCCTTCAGGCATCGGCTCGCTCCTGCGCGAGGCGTTCGGCGGCCGGCTTGACCCTCAAACGCACCGATCCCGTGCAACGTAAACACCGCGTCGCGCGCATAGAAGCTCATCAGCGTGTCAAAGTCACGACCGTTCCAGGCCTCTAGCTGTTGCCGCGAAAGCTCCACAAGGTCGGGGGTTGTGGACTCCTCGGACATCGCCTTGAGTATCCCCGAGAAGACTCCCCAGTCCCAGCGCTACTTGATGTGGATCCCCGAGATCGCTCGTGCGATCACCAGCTGCTGGATCTCGGCCGTGCCCTCGAAGATGTCATAGATCTCGGCTCCCCGTCCTGGCCTATGTTGGTCAGTGTCGGGTAGTGCAGGGTTTGCAGGGGATTTGGGGGATCGCACGAGCCGTCCATGATGGCACGTCCCGCCTTGTCGAGCTACGTTCGCTGACATTGCGTTGACAAGCTGTCTCAGTCGGGCTGCTCGCCGGGCGGATCTGCTTCGCGCCCGCTCTGGCGTTTCTCCCTGTAGATGAACAGCGCGGCGAGACCGACCACACCACTCATGAGCGCAACCAGTCCTCCGACGGACTGCCATCCGCGATCAGTGCGATACCGCCGCCAATGACGACGAGCACAATCACAAACGCGAAGATCAGCCCGAGCAGCTCGAGTCGCTGCCGATGGCTCGCCTGTTTCTCGGTCAGTTTCACAACGCGGTCTGCGCCGTCTGGCAGCACCTTGTTGTAGGCGTCCAGCCATTCCGGTGGCGGGAACGGTAGGGCGACCTGCACCATCGTCCTTTGCTGGACAAGCTGCGCTGCGAACTGTGCAGCCGCCTCGGGGGTATCGATCTTAACGACCGGCGGTGCCGTCTGAGCGTCCGGGGGCGTGTCCCGAGTCTCAGACGGCAGCGCGTCCTCGCCGCCGTTCTCAGGAGGCCGAGAAGCCGCCATTTCCCCCATCCAGAGCGTCGAGCTCGAACAGGCGTCCCTGAGCAGCATCGTGCTCCCGGACGGCGTAGATGGCCGCTGCGCGCAGATCCAGACCGCAGACACACCAGTCCTCGAGTAGGGCGGCATGGTCAGCCGACACGACCTGGATGCCGGCTAGAGGTCGCAGGCTTGGCTCTCCGACCGGACTCAGTAGGTAGCTCGCTCCGTCCAGCAGAGAGTCCACCGCCCGGCGCCTGTCCAAATCAAGCATCGGCATCACCGCATCCTATTTGACGGCAGACCCGCCGACGCCTACTCCAACCCCTCGGCGAGCTGGTGCGCCAGCGCCCTCGCCTCCTCGTAGCCCTCGACCTCTGACTCATGGCCCGGTGCCTCGACGCGAAAGCGCTCGTTGCCGACGCTCGAAATGCTCACGGTGCCGCGCGGCTTCTCGATCGTGGTGCATGGCCTGGGAGCGTCGGTCTGCCACGGCTCGGGCTCGTGAGACATGGGCTACAGGGTGCCAGCTCATTTGTCCCACTCCTCCAGTGGCCTGAGGACTTCCGGACGAGTGGAAGGGCCCCAGCGGCCCGACCGCGAGGGCCGGGCCGCCGACGTAAAGACGTGAAACGCGCGAAGGGCCGAACCGCCGGCCTTGCTCACAGGCCGAACTCGCAGCCGCTCGGCGGCGGGAATTCGCGCGTGAAGAATACGCCAGCCGGCGTGGTGGCTTCCACCACCAGCGAAACCGGTTCGCTGCCCCCGAAGTCGCATGGAAAATTGTTGGAGCGCGAGAAGGTGCCGTCCGCGGCGGCGCTAAAGCCGAAGGTCATGCCGCCTCCGGAGCCACCCCTGTACTTGGCGCCGCAGTCGACAAAGACTCCCGCCTTCACCCCAAAGCCCGAGCAGCTGATCGGGAACCCTACTGCTCCTCCTTCTCCCGCGACCGCGTCCACCCCCACGAGCTGCCCGCCTTGGGCCGCGTAGCTCGTGCATTTGCCTGCGTTCTTGAACGCGCTCCCGTCTTGCGCCAGCAGCACACCCGCATAGTTGCCCGGTTTGCAGAGCGCAGCGTTGGCGCTGTTGCCCCCCTTAGCGGCCCACGACGGCGCGGCCATCGACGCCGCTGCCACGAGCACGGCGACAGCAATAAGCACCGTACGGACACCCATCCTTGCAAGAGCCATGAGGATTTCCTCTCCTAGGTGTGATATTGCGGCGCAACGCGTGCCAAACGCGTCCGCGTGGCGTCCCGCCACCTGAGGCGGGCGAGTCTATCGCCCTTCGATCGCCCGGTGCACGACGCTCGCGGCACCACATCATGCGAGTGCCCGCACCTTGGACTCGCGCCGTTCGTAGCCGTCCCGTCACACCTGCCGGGTATCCCTGAGCACCTGCCGCCTTTCCAGGTCCTCGACGGCCTGGAGCGCCACCTTCCACGCCTCGGGGAACGGTCGGCCCTGCTCACGTTCGGCGGCGAGGATGCTGCGAACCGGGGCAAAGTCACTGGGCATGGTCAGCCCTCCACCGAGAGATCCAGGCCCGCCTGTACCATCGCCGCACACCGCAACCGGGGGGTCGTGAGACGAGATCGTTCGAGGCTGTAATGCCGGACGAATCCCCGTTTCACACAGAGAGCCCAGAGTACCCGCCAACGCACCGGAATGTGTATCACGACAACTCGCTATGCGACCACGGCAAAGCGATCAAGCGGGAGCATCGCATCCACCGGCCCAGGCGGCCGGCCCCGGTGCACCCGCTGCAACACGCTGGCCGGTAGCGAGCACCAGCGCCCGGTCCTTCGAGTGATCTCGGCGCCATTTCGGGTTGTCGGCAAACTCGTAAGCAAAATTGTGCACCCCGGCGAGTGACCTGGGCGCGCCTTAGCGCTCATCGACTCAGCGGCAGAGCCCGACGCGGCGAACGCAGGACCGCGCCGGGGTGCCTCCGCGCGTTGGGAGCCGGAAAGGAGGAAACGGCTCCGCGCAGCTTGGTCAATCGTTGCTCTTTGCTCTCTGGGTCTTGACGATCTCGATCTAGCTCGTTGGACAGAGCGTCGCCGTCACGCGCGCTTCCTCCGGAGGCTGTTTCACAAACCTCCGGCGGGCTCACTGGAGCCTTTCTAAGGGCGGGTTCGAAAAAGCGGCAAGTCGTCGCTCGCCCGAGGCCCGCCCTGCCCAGCCTCGGCGCTGCGAGCCCCCTCAGCGACCGTCACAGCGAGCGCAGCCCAGGTTTTCGCGACGGCTTATCTGAACCATGGCCTCCCGTCAAGCGCGGGGTTCTGTGGGGGTGAGTGGTTGTGGTTGGTGGGGTCGTGGTTCGCTCCGTGGATGCCCGGGCTTATCTGGGTCCGCGACTTGGTGGTCGGTGACGTGATGGTTGATCGGTCGTTCCGGGTGGAGCGACTCCGGCCGCTCGGTCTTTGTTGGGCCGCCACGTTGACGTGGGAGCCACCGTCTTTGAGGGAGCTGGTCGGAAGCTTGGGTGCCATCTTGGAGTCGTGGGCGTAGCGGAGCGGTGGAGCGGATGCGCTCAAGTGGTCGTGATCGGCTCGAGCGCGCCGGGGCCAAGCTCGCGCAGGATGTGGAAGGAGCGTCGCGCGAGCTTGCGCGCGATCGTCAACGACGCGCGGGTGTGTGAGAGCCCGCGTGCCTTCAGTGCGAGGTAGTCCTCATGGTCGGGACTCGTGGGTCGACACGCCGACAGGGCGGCCTCATAGAGCGCCCAGCGCAGGTGCGGTGAGCCCTGGCGGTTCAGCTTGCCCACGCGTGAGCGCCGATCGGAGCGGTGCACGCCGATGTCGATCCCGGCCATCCGCACGGCCTTGCGCGATGCTGAGAGGCGCTGGACGTCTCCCAGCTCTGTGAGTGTCACCAGCGAGGTCAGCTCACCCATGCCGAACTGTGCCATCAGGGCACGGCAGCCGGCCTGCCGGCGCGCGAGCGCTCGCAGCTCTGCCTCCAGCGGGCGCAACTGGCTCTCGAGTGAGTCGATCATCGCCAGCGAGATTGCGATTCGCTCGCGCGCGTCGGCGGGCAGCTCCAGCTCACCCAGGAACTCACGTCCGGCGCCGCTACGCAGCCTGTCGGGCGCGCCGGCGATGCCGTGGTGAAACAGCGTCGCCTGGATGCGCTGCAGCCACTGCGTGCGCTCGTCGATCAGCGTCTTTCGCAGCCGCGCGCGCGAGCGCCACTCCGCGCACGTGCTCCGGCGGGATCCAGGATTCCGGCAGCCGCCCCTCGCCGAGCAGCGTGCGCAGCCAGCGCGCGTCCTCGCGATCGGTCTTCGCGCGCCGCTTGCGCCCGCGCAGCGCGTTCGTCTCGACCGGCTCGGCGAGATGTGCGCACCGCGCCGGCACGCTCAAGGGCGCGGGAGACGAACAACCAGCCCGTGCACGCCTCGAGCGCGACCTGCACCTCGCGACCCTCGAAGCGCGCGGCCCAGCGCTCCACCGCGCTGGGCGTCGCGTCTATCCGCCCGCGCGTGAGCTCACCCGTGTCGGTGTCCAAAGCGTCGAATGTGATCTGCCTGCGGTGCACGTCAAAGCCAGCTACGATCGTCATCTCGGGGCCTCCTTCGAGTTCCGGCATTGCCATTTCGCGCGAGTGTCTCGCGCTGAGCCGAGGGAGGCCCTGTTCATGCCATCTTTGTGCAACAGCCACCGTCCAGAGCAGGCGTGGGGCGCGGCACAAAGGAGACTCCTCCTCACATCTGAAAGCAAGCGCAGCGGCGTCGTCAGCGCTGGCCCCCGTACCGTCTCACGCGGGACTCGCGGACACCTTGGAGCGAGCCACCCGGGGAGGCTGTCCTTTACGACCTTCAGAGCAGTGATAGTGCGGTGGAAGCGCTGTCCGCCTTCGCCGGGGGCGGACACGACAGGGCCCATGTTCGCGGGCCCTCGGTGACCGCCGACGCGACGTTGGGGGCGCCAACCCGGGCGTGCCGGCGTGTGCGCGGGTCCCAGCGGCCGATGTAGTGGGGGCTCGCGGAGAAGTCGCAGGCGAACCCGCCGACCAAATAGCTCACGCGCCCGCCGGCGATCGACGGGGAGAAGGCGCCTTGGCTGCCCGCGCCGCCGGCGGCCGCGCTCGCGACAACCGTGTAGAGGGGAGGGCGCCGTGAGAGAACGTCGGGGAGGTAGAGGATGAGCGTCTGCGAGTAGGGCGCGCCGACGTCCTGATTCAGCCACGTCATGGCGAGCTTGCGGCCGACGAGCGCCAGCCCCAGGATGCCCGCTCTTCGAGGACCTGACTTGCCCAGGTTCTCCCCGCTGATCGGTGGCCCGGCCGGCAGCTGCATACAAGGACCGCCGAGACGGCAGACCCGTGGCCCGCGCGCCTTGCGGGCTTCGACGACCCCGCTCGGCGCGTACACCACCAGTGAGCCGGCAATCGCGGGATACAGCGGCGCGGTTGAGGTGTTGCTGGTCCCCGGCAGCACGGTGCGCACCGAGCGGGTAGCAAAGTCGTACGCCCTGATGCGGTAGCGGCCGCCGGAATAGACCGAGGCGATCGCCGTCGGATGTCTGGCGATGCCCGGGCCGATCGAAACGCCGAGCGGCTTGACGCTGGCGAGCGCCGGCACGGGGGTCGCGCCACCCACGGTCGCGGTCATCAGCACGTACCCGCCGCTCGCGGCCCGCCCACTCCACACCGCGCGGCCGCGGTCGGCGGCCAGCCGGGCGCAGCCGGTGGCCCACGAGGCATCCGCGTTGCCGGCGATCGGCTGGTCAATCTATTTCTTCACTTACCTCTCCCCCCCCATCATCCACGCACCTCCATTCCTCGTAACCCTTGCATTTTCATCTCCTATTCCCATTTCAGTTTCTTCACTTTCAACTCCTCTGCGCTCTCATCGCCCTTCTTCCTGCTCTTCTCCCTCCTCCTCCTGCCTTTCTTTTCCCTTGTCTTCTTTTCTTTTTCCGTTCTCCGTGAGTGTGCCGGTCTTGTCCGCACAGATCGTCGTCGCCTGGCCGATCGTCTCGATCGCCGACAAGCGGCGGACAATCGCTCCCCGTGCAGCCATCGCCCTGGCTCCGAGCGCCAACGCCACGGTCACGGTCGCGGCAGCCTCGGGACGCAGCGACGGCGACGGCCACACCGATCAGAAACGACTCGTGCAGCGACGAGCCCTGCAGGACCGATCCTGCGGTCAACGCAACCGTCAGGACGATGCCGGCGCCGACCATTGCGCGGGCAAGACCACCGAGGCGGCGTTGAAGCGGCGTCGGCGGCGGCTCGGCCTGCTCGGCGAGTAGGCGTCCCCCACCTCGGTCGCATCTCCTGTTGCCGTGACCACCGCGCGGCCGCGGCCGCGCGTGATGGACGTCGCGGCGTACACCATCGAGCTGCGATCGCCCAGCGCAGCTGCCGCAGGAGCGGCTAGAACCGCCTTCTCGACGGGCACCGACTCCCCGGTGAGTGCCGACTCGTCGGCCGCCACGCTCGCCGACGCAATGATACGACCGTCGGCTGTGATCCGTCTGCCTTCGCGTAACACGAGAACGTCGCCCGGCACGACCTCCTCGGCCGGAACCCGGATCTCGACGCCTTCGCGGACGACATCCGCAGGTTGGGTGAACATCGCGCGCAACGCCCCCATCGCTCGCTCGGCGGCGGCCTCCTGGCCGAAACCGAGGGCAGGTTCTGGACGACGATCGCGCCTATCACGAGCGCCTCCAGCCCGTCGCCGATTGCTGCCGACACGATCGCCGCTGCGACTAGGAGGGCCACAAGCGGGTCGGTAAATTGCCGGGCGAGTAACGCCGCGTACCCCGGTCCTGGCCGGCCGCTTCCGCGGTTCGGGCCGTGGAGGTGGAGCCTCCGCTCCGCCTCCACGGCGGTCAGCCCGCGCGTCGGGTCGGAGCTGAGTGCCCAGACCACCTCGTCGGGCGAGGCAGCGTGGAGGGTCCGCGCAAGATCCGCGCGCCCGACAGCCCCTGGTGCTCGCTATCACTAGCGAGTTCCTATCGCTGACAACGTCGCGGACTACAAACGGGAACACCGCACGCAGCGTCGCGGAGACCACCTTCTCGAGCGAATCCGAGCCCGGGATGTGCCCGACGTTGATGATCACCGTGCCCCCCGGGCGCAGGTGGGCACGGATCAGCGCAAAGAACTCCCTCGTCACCAGGTAGAACGGGACGTAAGGCTGACGGTAGGCGTCGAGGAAGATCGCGTCGTAGCGTGCGCTTCGCGGCCAGCCACGGGCGCGCGTCCGCAGTGTAGGTGTGAAGATTCCTACCGCGCAAATCGAAATAGTGGCGGCCAATCGCCGTCAGCTCGCCGTCAGCTCGACGGCGTCCACACGCGTTGACGCGAAGTAGTGGCCATACGCCCGCGCCACGGTCCCCGCCGCGTCACCCAGGATCGCTACCCGCCGTGGCACTCCGAGCTGGCCGGCGAGCAGCAGGACGAGGGAGTCGTCCCAGTAACCGCCCGTCAGATAGCTCCACGGCCGATAGATCGAGTGCACCGCGACGCCCTCGTTGAGCTCCAGCCAGCGTTCGCCGCTTGAGAACTGCAGTACGCGGGCGTACTGGTAGGCGTCTCGGCCGAAAAGATCACCCGCGCACCGGCTACGCCCGCGCCGATCGCCGCCGGCCGCACGGCCAGCAGCGCTCCGACGGCGAGGGGCACGAGCAGGAAGCGCTTGGAGCCTACCCACGGCGCGGCGACCATAGCAAGTGCGAGCGCGAACACCAGGAAGGTTCGATGTTCCCCATCAAGGGGATCAGCAGCAACGCTGAGGCGAACGTCCCCACCAAGGAGCCGGCGGTCGAGATCGCGTACAGGCGCCCTGTCACGGTTCCTGTGTCTGCGACGCGCCCGAGCGCAAGCCGGTTGGCGTACGGCGCGACGGTGCCGAGCAGCATCACCGGCACGGCGACGAGCACGAGCACGGCTGCCGCAAGCCGCTGACAAATCGGGCGTCCGAGGCTCTCGGCCAGCAGCATCGAACCGATACCGCAGCGGACTGCGAGTCCTGAGAAAATGGCTCTACAGCGCTACTTGATGTGCATCCCCGAGATCGCCCGTGCGATCACCAGCTGCTGGATCTCCGCCGTGCCCTCGAAGATGTCATAGATCTTCGCGTCGCGGTGCCAGCGCTCGACCGGGAACTCGCGCGTGTAGCCGTTGCCGCCGAGGATCTGGATCGCACGCTCGGTGACCCACACGGCCACCTCGCCCGCCTTCAGCTTGCTCATCGAACCCTCGGCGTTCTCGAAGTGCTGCTGGGTGCGTCCCATCCAGGAGGCGCGCCAGACGAGCAGGCGGGCCGCGTCGATCTCCATCTTCATGCGCGCGAGCGTGAATGCGATCGACTGATTCTCGATGATCTTCCTGCCGAACTGCTCGCGCTCCTTGGCGTAGTCCAGCGCGTACTCGTAGGCGGCGCGGGCGATGCCCAGGGCCTGGGCGCCGACCGTGGGACGGGAGGCCTCGAAGGTCTGCATGGCAGCCTGGGACTTGCTCTTCTTTCCCTCGCGCACCCGGGCGAGGCGCTCGTCGAGCTTGTCCTTGCCGCCGAGCACGTATCCCACCGGGATGCGGCAGTCGTCGAGGAACACATCGGCGGTGTGTGAGGCGCGCAGACCGTGCTTTGACACCTTCGAGCCCTGGGATATGCCCTCGGCTTCGCTCATCGGCACCACGAACGCCGCGTGACCACGCGCGCCCAGCTCGCGGTCGACCGATGCGATGACCACGTGAACGTCGGAGATACCACCGTTCGTCGCCCATGCCTTCTGCCCGTTGATCACCCATTCGTTGTGGGCCTCATCGAACTTGGCGGTGGTGCGCACGCCGGAGATGTCAGATCCCGCGTTGGGCTCGGACGCACAGAAGGCGGCCACCTTCACCTCGTCCTGGGTGCCGAAGCAGCGGGGTATCCACTCGCCGATCTGCTCGCCCGTGCCCTGCCCGAAGATGGCGGCGACGGCCAGGGTGGTGCCCATGAGCGACATGCCGATCCCGGCATCTCCCCAGAACAGCTCCTCGTTGACCAGCGGCAGGCCAAGGCCGGTGGGGTCCGCGAAGAACTGCGCCACGCCCTCGAATCCGTACAGGCCTATCTTCGCCGCCTCCTGGATGATCGGCCAGGGAGTCTCCTCGCGCTCGTCCCACTCGTGTGCGGCCGGGCGAATCACGTCGGCGGCGAAGCCGTGCACCCAGTCGCGGATGTCCTTCTGGTCCTGACTCAGCTCCAGCGAGAACGTCGTTTCCTGGTTGGCCGCGTCTGCGATCGCCTCGACGGCGGCCTCCGCTGCCTCGGCTGTCTTGGTGTTTGTGACTGGCGATGTGGCTGACATTAGTCAAGGCCCCTCGGGTGGGCGTGGCGTTGTGTAGTACTCGCTCACCAGAATACCCGACGCGACGGCCGGGCATCGCACGAGCGCCCCGGGGCGCGCGCCATCACGCGTGCCCTGGCGTGTCAGCGAGTCTGCCACGCTTCCTCTTCGCGGGTGAGCGCGATCACCGCCTTGGGTAGCTTGCCGGCGGCGATATCGGCGATTGTCACGTTCTCGAGCACCTTGCGCAGGTTCGTCCGCAGCGCGATCCACACCTGCTGCAGCGATTCGGCCGAGCCGACGTATTCGATCTCCTCCGGGCGCTGCCCGCGCACTCCGACCAGCGGCCCCTCGACCGCACGGATGATCTGCGCGAGGTTGACCTGATCGGAGGGACGGTTGAGCCAGTAGCCGCCCTCTGGACCACGCTGGCTGCGGACGACCCCGGCGGAGCGCAGCTGCGTGAGGATGTTCTCCAGAAAGGACACGGGAATGTTCTGCGCCTGCGCGAGCTCATCCACCTTGCGGGGAGATTCCTGGCTGCTGTCTGCCAGCTCCACGACGGCTCTTATGGCGTAGTCGGCCTTCGCGGTCACGTGCATGCGGTGATTCTCCCCGAAACCCCGGCGGATGGCGAACCGGACGCCGCCTCGAGGGTTGTGGTGGGACGGGCGGGCGATCTTCAACCGGCCACGGCTGGGTGTGGGCCGCGCGCCGGGTTCCTCGACGGGGGGCTGCGGAGCCAGGGGTCACGGCCATCTGCGGGCAAGAGCGCATCCGTTTAGACTTCGGTGGCCGTGAGCATGAGATCCGTGTGTGCCTCGCGAGGGGCCATCGTCGTGGCCCTGGCCGTGGGCGTCCTCGTCTCCGCGTGCAGCGGCCTCGGCGGACACGGCGTCCTGTTCCTCGCACCGGCACTGCTGCTCCTGGCCACGCTGCACGCGCGTCGCTACCCGGGCGAGCGCCTACTGCTGGGTCTCTCCGCTCGCGCGCGCGACAAGCGGCTACGGCCCTCGAGAACACGCTCCGCGCCCGCCACCAGATCGCCCCACGTGCCGCGTGGCGGTCTGCTGATGGGCTTCGCGCTGGCGGTCCGACCGCCTCCCGGCTGGCCCGCGGCGAGCTAGGCCGACCCGCTGGTGGGGGACGGCGGCTCGCCCTCCGCCCCGTCCAAGCGCAGCATGCGAGGAGCCCCACGATGCGCCGTCGTCTGCATGTCGCTCGAACCGGCGCGCTCAGATCCGCGCCGGACGTCGACGACCCAAACCGCCCGCTGCAGTATCTCGCACGCACCCCCGGGTGCTCGCGACGAGCTGCGCGAACGGCGCGCTCGGTTTCCGTCGGGCGGCTGCTGGCAGTGACCACGCTGGCCGCATGTCTCGGCGCGATGGCGTCAGCGCCTGCGACGTTCGCCCACGCAGAGCTGCTCGCCACCTCACCAGCGTCCGGCTCGACGGTCGCGACCCAGCCCACGGAGGTGATCTTCAAGTACAACCAGAACGTCGGCGGGACCCTCGGCGCAGTGCGCGTGTTCAACGCCGGCGGGGAAGAGGTCGACAACCTCAAGGTCTCCCATCCGGAAGGTCGCGAGCACTGGATGGGCGTCGGCCTGAAGCGCGGCCTCCCGGACGGCACCTACACCGCCACCTACCGGGTGATCTCGGCAGACACCCACATCGTCTACGGCGGCCTGGTGTTCGACATCGGCCGTGGCGGAACCGCCTCGAAGGTCACCGTCGCCGGTCTGATCGGCCGCGAGGAGAGCGGCAGGGCTACCAAGATCGCCTTCGGCGTCGTCCGCGGCCTTGACTACATCTCGATCGCCCTGTTGCTCGGGGGCCTCGGATTCCTGCTGGTTGCGTGGCTGCCCGGGTTCGCAGCGGTGGCGGACACCGCACCCGAATGGCCCTCGGCCGCGCGCGCGTTCGCCCGGCGAATGCAGTGGCTCTTGCTCGTGGCGGTGGTGCTCGGCTTCGTGGTGAGCGTGCTCGGCATCCTGCTGCAGGGCGCGAGCGCTGCCGGCGTGTCGCTGTGGTCCTCCCTCAAAGGCACGGTCATCGAAGCCACGCTTGAAAGCCGCTTCGGGGAGGTGTGGGGCCTGCGGGCGATCGACTGGCTGGCGCTGGGCGCCCTGCTCGCGGCGGGGTTCGCGCTCGCGCGCACGTCCAGCGCAGAGCCTGAAAGGGGATCACGGCTCGACCGGGTCCGACGCGGATACCGCCTCGCTCACCCTGCGGCCGCGCTGGCTGCTCGGCCTGATCGCGATCTGCGCAGGCTACCTGGCGGCGACCCCCGCCCTGTCGGGACACGCGAGCATCCAGAGCCCGACGGCGATCTTCTTTCCCGCCGACGTGCTGCACGTGCTCGCGGCGAGCGTCTGGGTCGGGGGGATCGCCTGCCTGTTGCTCGTCCTGCCCGCGGCGACCGGCCAGCTGCAGGGTCCACAGCGCAGCCGCCTGCTGCTGGCCACGCTCGTGCGCTTCGCCCCCATGGCATTCGCCGCCGTGATCGCGATCGCCATGACCGGCGTTGTGCAGGCCTACATCGACGTGCGCAGCCTGAGCGCACTCCTTCACACCACCTACGGCGCACTGATCATCGTCAAGGTCGTCCTGCTACTCGTGCTGATCTGCCTGGGTTGGATCAACCGGGAACGCGTGATCCCCGCTTTCAAGCGGCTCGCGGGAGCAGGCGAACCACCGGGTGAGAGGGGCCTGCTCGCACGCCGCACGATGCGAGGAGAGCTCGCGCTCATGCTCTGCGTGTTCGGCGTGACCGCGGCCCTGATCAGCTATGCGCCACCGATCGACGCCGCGTCTGGCCCGTTCTCCACGAACACGACGCTCGGGCCGGCTGAGCTGGAGATGACCGTCGAACCCGCCGAGGTCGGCTTGAACACGGTTCACGTCTACCTGATCAATGCCGACACCGGCACCCAGTTCACTGCGACCAAGGAATTCATCGCCACGGCTTCGCTGCCCGCCAAGGGCATCGGGCCCCTGCCGCTGCATGCGATCGCGGCGGGACCGGGCCATTACGTCCTGAACTCCGTCGTGCTCAGCCCCGGCGGCACCTGGGAGATCCAGATGAGCGATCGCATCTCCGAATTCGAAGAGTTCACCCGCACCGTGAAGGTTCCGATCCGATGAGCACGTCCGTCCCACACCATCGCCCAGGAGGAATACGCGACATGAAAGCCCACAAGATCGCAGTACTGCTCGCCGCCGCCGCTCTGATCGCGCCGGCGAGTGCGCAGGCGCACGTCAGCCTGCACCCGAACACCATCCCGGCCGGGGCATTCGCGACGCTGGATGTGCGGGTCCCGGGCGAGCAGGAAGGCGCCTACGTGAAGGAGGTCGACGTGCTGTTCCCGGCCGGGTTCACCGGCGTCGACTATGAAAACGTGCCCGGCTGGAAGGCGGAGGTAATCGAAACCAAGCTCGCCACCCCGATCGAGGAAGACGGGGAAACGATCGACACCCAGGTCTCTCAGATCGTGTGGACGTGGACCGGCCCACAGGGCCAGGTGAACGACGGCCAGTTCATCAACCTCCCGCTTTCGCTGGCCATTCCCGACAACGCCGCCGGGAGGGCGCTCGAATTCAGGACCGTCCAGACATACAGCAACGGGCAGGTGGTCCACTGGATCGAGCCGTCGCTGAGCGCCGAACACCCGTCGCCGAGGATCAACGTGACCGCCAAGGGCGGCGTGATCGAGGAAGTGGCCGGCGACGAGGCAGGACCCCCCGCGGGACAGACGGGCGCCGGCCAGTCGACATCGGCGCCGAGCACGCCCACCGCCAACTCAGCCAGCGCGGCCAGCAAGGGACTCGCCACCACGGCGCTCATCATCGGGGCGTTGGGGCTACTCGTCGGGCTCGCCGCGCTCGCCCTGGCGAGACGTTCCTACGGCGAACCACGCCGCCCTCACAACCCCTAGACAGCGCGGAGCCGGGGACCGCGCCTCTATCCTCTGATCGGTGTGGGTTGCGTGATGGTCGCTTCGGCTTGGAGCTAGATGGACAGCGAGGCTCTGCACGCGCGTCGCGAGGCTCGCCGGCGGGCACTGCGCCGCCGTCGCCTGGCCGCCGGCCTGGTCGCTCTGGCGATTGCGGCCGCGGCGATCGTCGTTGCCAGTCGCTCGGGCGGCACATCAGGGACGCCCGGCCACAGCACGAGCCCGGCTCGCCCAGCCACCCGGCCCGGGGACTCGGGCGGGCGACGAACAGGCGAAAGGGCGAGCGCGAGCGCGGCCCCCGTGCGCTCCGGGACGGTGCCCGTCCCGATCCTCATGTACCACGTGATCGCCGCGCCCCCGGCAGGCGCGCCGTTTCCCGGCCTGTACGTGACACCGAGTGAGTTCGCCGCGCAGATGCAGGCGCTGAAGAACGCCGGCTGGCAGGCCGTCACGCTCGACCAGGTCGAGGCCGATTGGCGCCGCGGTGTGGCTCCCCGGGCGGGCAAACCGATCGTGCTGAGCTTCGACAACGGCTATCAATCGCAGTACACGCAGGCGCTGCCGGTGCTTCGTCGGCTCGGGTGGGTGGGCGACGAGAACATCCAGCTCACCGGCCTGCCCCCCTCCCAGGGCGGACTCGGAGACGCAGAGATCCGCGGCCTGCTCGATGCTGGTTGGGAGCTTGACACGCAGGGCTTCAGCCACGCCGACCTGATCGCCCTCGACAGTCAGGAGCTGCACTACCAGGTCGCCGTCGCAAGAACGGTGCTCCGGCAGCGCTACCACATCCCCGTGAACTGGTTCTGCTACCCCTCGGGCCACTACAACGCGACGGTCATCGCCGCCGTGAAGGCCGCCGGCTACGCAGGGCTCCACTACGGTCGTCCCCGGGTGGGCACACCGTCAGGAAGACCCCTACCGAATGCACCGACTACGGGTGCTCGGCGGCACCACCCCCGCACAGCTGCTCGCGCTGATCGCAGGCATCCGCGACGATCCTCCCGCGCCACCCTCCTACAACTGAGCCGGCTGGCGCCGAGGGCTCAGGGCGCCTGAGCAAGAGCGGCGGACGGGGTTCGAACCCGCGACCTCGAGCTTGGGAAGCTCACGCTCTACCAACTGAGCTACCGCCGCGCTTCGGCAGATATTACGCGGGCGCCGACTACTCTTGGTGGCCGTGAAAGGCCGCGTCGTTCCCATCCTCGTCTCGCTCGCCGGCGCCTGTCTGGTCGGGCTGCTCATCTACGGCGTGTCCGCACGGTCGGCCAACCGGACGCTGGACGAACAGGTCGCCCAGGCGCGCCGTCCGCGGGCGCCGGACGCCACTCGCACGCTGCCCGCGCTCGGTGGCGGCAGCCGCGCGTCGCTGGCGTCGTTCAGAGGCAAGATCGTGGTGCTGAACTTCTGGGCATCCTGGTGCGAGCCATGCCAGGTCGAGGCGCCCCTGCTGGAGCGCGCCCAGAGCCAACTCGAACGCCACAACGCCACCGTGCTCGGCGTCACCTACCTGGACGCCTCACCCGACTCACAGGCGTTCGTACGCCGCTACCACCTCACCTACCCGAACCTGCGCGACGACAACGGAGTGTTTGCACACTCCTACGGCACCGACCAGCTGCCGGAGAGCTTCATCGTCGACCGCCAGGGTCAGATCCTGGCCATCTCCCGCGGCGAGATCGACCAGGCCTTCCTCAACCGGGCCATCGCGCTCGCGCAGAGCTCGTGAGACGCCCTCTTCCCGGGCTGATCAGCGTACTGGCGGTCCTGCTCGCGCTCGGCATGCCGACGAGCGCCGCTGCCGTCGTGCCCCGCACCTCCCTGCCCACGATCGAGCGACAGGTGATGTGCGTGACATGCAAGATCCCTTTGAACGTCGCGCAATCGCCGCAGGCCGATCGCGAGCGGGCATACATCCAGAGCTTGATCGACGAAGGCCAGACAGAAGCGCAGATCAAGCACGCTCTGGTCGGCCAGTACGGCCCCGCGGTGCTCGGGCTGCCGGGCGCGCACGGATTCGACCTGACCGCCTACCTGGTGCCGCTGGCCGCTCTGCTCACGGTCGTCACGGCACTTGCCCTGCTCCTCCCCCGCTGGCGGCGCCACGCCCGTGCACAGGGCCCAGACGAGGCGCCCCAGCCGGCGCTCGACGCCGGCGACGCCGCCCGCCTGGACGCGGACCTCGCGCGATTTGACTGACGCCGGCCGACCTACATCTCCTCCGGCGCGGTCACCCCCAGCAGGTCCAGACAGATTGCGATCATGCGTCCGCTCGCGACGCACAGGGCGATGCGCACGGACTCCACCGCCTCCGGCTCCGCGCCCACCACACGACAGTCCCGGTAGAACGCCGTGAAACCCTGGGCCAGCTCGAGCGCGTACGCAGTGATCCGGTGCGGGGCACGCCGTTCGGCTGCCTCGTCGACCTCGGCGGGGAACGCGAGCAGCAGCTCGATCAGCGAACGCTCGGCGGCGTGCAGCGGCTCACGCTCAAGCGCCGGGTCGGCCATGCCGGCCAGCGCCGCCTGCACGCGCCCCTCTCCCGCCTTCGCGAGTATCGAGAAGATCCGGGCGTGTGCGTACTGAACGTAGTAGACGGGGTTCTCACTGGACTGCTCGACCGCCAGGTCCAGGTCAAGGTCGACGGCAGTGTCGTGGGAGCGCGCAAGCAGGTACCAGCGCATCGCATCAGCGCCGATCTCCCCCATCAGATCATCCAATGTGACGAACTCTCCGGCTCGCTTCGACATCTGCGCGCGCTCGCCGCGCCGAACGAGGTGAACGAGCTGCATGATCAGCAGCTCCAGGTGCTCGGGGTCGCCGCCCAGGGCCTCGTAGGCCGCCTTCATCCGCGACACATAGCCGTGATGGTCGGCCCCCCACACGTCGACCTGGCGATCGAAGCCACGCTCGCGCTTGTGCTGGTGGTAGGCGATGTCCGAGGCGAAGTAGGTGTGCTCACCGTTTGAGCGCACCAGCACGCGGTCCTTGTCGTCGCCGTATTCGGTAGTGCGCAACCACAGGGCGCCCTCGCTTCTGTAGGTATGCCCCTGCTGCTCGAGGATCGCCAGCGTGTGCGCCACCGGGCTCGGATCGCCCTCGTGCAGTGAGCTCTCATATGCCCAGTGATCGAAGCCCAGGACCCCGAACGCGGCGAGCGACGCCTGCATCTCCCCCACCATCACGGTGACCGCGGCGCGGCCCACCGCGGCCGGATCCATCGCGTCCGTCTTCACGAGGTGGACGAGCTCCTCCACGTAGACGCCCCGATAGCCGCCCTCGGGCGCGGCTTCGCCCCGCGCCAGCGCCAGCACCGACTCGCCAAGCTTGTACACCTGCGAGCCGGCGTCGTTGACGTAGAACTCACGTTCCACCCGGTGACCGCGAAACGCGAGAACACGGGCGAGGGCGTCGCCATAGGCGGCGTTGCGTGCGTGACCGACGTGCATCGGTCCGGTCGGGTTGGCAGACACGAACTCCACCAGGATCCGCTCGGGCGCCGGGGCCCCGCCGGCGCCGAACCGCTCTCCGGCCGCGAGCACGTCGGCGAGCGCGCCGAGTAGCCAGGAGTCGGCGAGGAACAGGTTCAGGAACCCCGGTCCCGCCACCTCGAAGCGCTCGAGGCTCGGGCCCAGCCGCCGCTCGAGGACACTGCCGAGACGCTCGGCCACATCACGGGGGGAGGAGCCGACACCAGCCGCCAACAGCAGCGCAGCGTTGGTTGAGTAGTCGCCGAAGTCCGCACGCGGCGGACGCTCGAGCGTGATCGGCCCCCGCCCGGGAGCCGAGCCGACCAGCGCCCGCGCGGACTCAGAGACCTCTTCCGCGGCCGCCAGCACCGCTACGCGCAGGCCATCCAGCGGCGTGGATGGTCCCGTCACGAGGCGTTGAGAGCTGGCTCGGTCATCGTCGGAATAGTGCCCGGTCATCGATACATGCCCGGCGATTGCGATACTAGCTGCGTGAACGACCAAGACTCAGGCGCCGAGCGCCATATAAACATCCATCTCTCCCCCGAGATCATGGGAGGCGTATACGCGAACTTCGCGAACGTCAGCCACTCCGACTACGAGTTCACCGTCACCTTCGCGCGCGTCGACCACGAGGTCGAGTCCGAGGAGGTCCCGGGTGTGGTCGTGTCGCGTGTCAACCTCTCCCCGCGCTTCATGCGCGAGCTGATCGACGCGATGGAGGACAACTACTCCAAGTGGCGCACCCGCGAGGGCATCAAGAACCTGCCCGAGTACGGCGGGACGGAGGCCGGCTCGAAGGACGAGTAGGGCCGCGCGCTCGCAAACAGCGACAGCGATGAAGGTCGCGGTCATCTCCGACATCCACGCCAACCGTCACGCCTTCGAGGCGACGCTCGAGGCGGTCGCGGCGAGCGACGCCGCCGAGCTCTGGTGCCTCGGCGACCTGGTCGGCTACGGCGCCGAGCCCGACGCCTGCGTGGAGCTTGCCCGCGAGCACGCAGCGGTGTGCCTGGCCGGTAACCACGACCTCGCCGTCACGGGTGAGATCTCCCTGGACGACTTCTCCCTGGGTGCGAGCCTCGCCGCGCAGTGGACCCGCGAGGTCATCGCTCCGGATAACCTCGCCTTCCTCGCCGGCCTGAGCCCACAAGGACAGGAGGGATCGGTGGGCCTCTATCACGCCAGCCCGCGCGACCCGGTCTGGGAGTACGTGCTCTCAGCGCTGCTGGCCGAGCTGTGCCTGGACGAGCAGCGCGACCGCATCTGTCTGATCGGCCACTCCCACGTCGCGCTCTCGTTCGTCCGCCAGAGTGGCGAGCTCGCCACCGGAGAGCCGCAGCGCGACGGCGCGGAGCTCGACATCGCGACCGGCGAATGGCTGCTCAATCCCGGCAGCGTCGGCCAGCCACGCGACGGAGATCCGCGCGCGTCCTGGATGCTGCTCGACCTGGCTGACCTGACAGCCACTTTCATGCGTGCCGAGTACGACGTGGCGGGTGCCGCAGCCGCGATTCGCGCAGCGCGCCTACCGGACTCGCTCGCCGAGCGCCTGGAGTACGGTCAATGACCATGCACGACCGCTCGCCCTCGGCCTGCTTACGGGGCCGGACCCGCCGCGCGATCACGAGCCTGACCTCGAAGCGGGGCCCGATCCTCCGCTTCGCGCCTGGCCGGCCTGCTGGGCGCGGCGGTACCGCTGCTGATCTCGTGCGGGAGCTCCGGTGCGGGGCTGATACCCGTGGATAACGCCGGCCCCCTGCAGAGCGACTTCGAAACCGTCGCCCAGGCTGCGGAAAGCGGTGGCGGAAGCTGCGTCGCAACCGAAGCCGCGATCCTCAAGACCGAACGGGACTTCAGCGCACTTCCCGCGGCCGTCGATCGGGGCCTTCACAACAGGCTTCGAGAAGGCATCACGAAGCTGCATGAAGACGCGCTGGAACTGTGCAGGCAGCCGCTCGTGCAGACGACCGGCACCGAGACGTCGCCGAAAACCACCACGAGCACCGGCACCACCACCACGACTCCAACCGTCACGCAGACGACCACCACTCCGACCACGCCGACCACCAGCCCCACGACCTCTGGCCCTGGGGGCGGGACGCCGGCGCCGGGGCCAGGCGGCGAAGCGGCGCCGGGCGCCGGCTCAGAACCGGCGGTGGTGGCGTGGGCGAAGGCACGCGCCCCAGCGGATCAGGTGGTGCAGGTGCGGGGCGGACAGGAAGGCGGCAAATGAGCAGCGCGGAGATCGCCGGGCGCTACCGCCTGGAAGGCCGACTGGGCTTCGGCGGGATGTCCACCGTCCACCTCGCCCACGACCTGCGCCTGGAGCGACCCGTGGCGGTGAAGCTGCTGGCCGAGCATCTCGCCGAGGACCCTACGTTCGTGTCGCGCTTTCAGCGCGAGGCGCAGGCCGCCGCGCGCCTGGTGCACCCCAACGTCGTGCAGGTCTTCGACTCCGGCCAGGATGAGACCACGGGTCAGTACTTCATCGTGATGGAGTACATCGAGGGGTCTTCCTGCGCGGAGATCCTGCGCGACGACGGCTGGGTCGAGGTGGACGAGGCCGTATCGATCATCGAGCAGGCGTGTGAGGGGTTGGACTACGCGCACCGCCACGGTGTGGTCCACCGCGACGTGAAGCCCGGCAACCTGCTGCGAGCGCGCGAAGGCGAGGTCAAGCTGGCCGACTTCGGCATCGCCAAGGCAACCGAGCAGTCGAGCATCACCCAGGTCGGGTCCGTCCTCGGCACCGCCGCCTACCTGGCGCCCGAGCAGGCGCGTGGCGAGGAGGCGGGCCCCAGCGCCGACCTGTATGCGCTCGGGGTCGTCGCCTACCAGCTCATCTCAGGGCGCCTGCCCTATGAGGCGACCTCGCTGACCGAGCTGGCGCTGAAGCAGCAGCAGGAGGAACCGCCCACGCTCGACACGCTCGTCGCCGCCGTCGGTCCCGAGCTGGCGGACGCGGTCGCGATCGCACTGGCCCTCGATCCCCGCGACCGCTACCAGACCGCCCGCGAGATGGGGCGTGCGGTGGGCGACGGAGCGAGCGGCATCGCACCCCCCCAGCACTCCCCCGGAGCGCGCGGAGGCCCTGCGACCCAGGCGACGAGCCTGCTGGCCAGAAACCCCGGATCCGGCGGATCGCGCGGTCCAGTGCAAGCGAGTGCGTCCGCGGGGGCGGTCACCCCCCGCCGGCCTCGCCCGGGACCACCCCGGGCCCAGGCCCCGGTCGTTGCACCGAGCCATGCGCCCGCGGCCGGCGGCCGGCGGCGCTCCGGGAGATCGGCGACCTCGCGTACGCTGCTCGCTACTGCTTGCGCTGGTGCTGCTCGCCGCGGCGATCGGCGCGGTGTACCTGATCACCGCTCCTGCGCCGACCAAGGTGATGCTCCGCAACGTCGTCTACTCCGACGTCCAGCACACGTCCTCGGCGCTCAAGCAGCTCGTTCTGGAAAACACGAAGTAGGGCAGTCGCGGCCGCGACACCCAGAGCGCGCCCCCATGCTCGCCTCCATCGTCGACGTCAGCCACATCGGCTACCCGCTCCTGTTCCTGCTCGTGATGGCGGAGTCCGGGGGCGTTCCGGTCCCGGGTGAGACTGCGCTCATCACCGGTTCGGTGCTTGCGAGTCAGGGCCAGCTGAACATCGAGCTGGTCATCGTGCTGGCCGCCTGCGCCGCGATCGTCGGCGACAACCTCGGCTACCTGGTCGGTCGCAAGGGCGGACGCTGGCTGCTGGAACGGCCGGGGAGCTTTCACCGCGAGCGCCTGCAGGTGCTGGCGACGGGAGAGCCGTTCTTCGAACGCCACGGTCCCAAGGCGGTGTTCTTCGGCCGCTTCGTGCTGGGCCTGCGCGTGTGGGCGTCATGGCTGGCCGGCGCCACGCGCATGCCCTGGCGCTCCTTCCTCCTGTGGAACGCCCTCGGCGGCATCTGCTGGGCGACCGCCGTCGGCCTGATCGCCTACTTCCTCGGCCACTCGGCCAGCAACGCGATCCAGGCCTTCGGCCTGTACGGCCTCGCGGCCTTCTTGCTGGCCGTGGCCGGCGTGTTCCTGGCACATCGCCACCGTCGACGCGCACGCGGCGCGCGAGGACAGGGAAGCCGTGCCGGCGAGCCGCAGCCGGCCCGGCGATCCGCAGCCGCCCCAGCCGTGAGGTTCTGCGCGGACGGCGCTCTCAGCAGCCGTTGGGGGGCGCGATGCGCTCCCACATGTCCGCCAGCAAGCTCAGCTCGCTCTCGGAGAAGCGCGAGAGGAAGTGCTCTCTGACGACCGCCAGATGCGTGCCGCGTGCTTCCATCAACCGCTCGCGACCGGTCTGCGTCAGGCAGGCGTAGGACCCGCGCGCATCGTGCTGGCAGGAGCAGCGCTCGAGCAGCTGCTCTCGCTCCAGTCGGTCGACCAGCCGCGTGAGGCCGCTGCGCGACAGATGCGCCTGCTCGGCCAGGTCACACATGCGCATGCGTCCTCCGCCGGAGCGCTCGAGATGGTGCAACACCTCATAGGAGGTCATCGGCAGCCGATGCGCCTGCTCGAGCTCGGCGTCCAAGCGCTTGGACAGGCACGAATGCGCCTGCAACATCCCGCGCCACGCACGCTGGACGACCTCCGATCGGTCCCCCTCGCTGCGGGCCTCCCCCTCGGCGGACTTGATCTTGACGGCGGTCGCGGTTGGCATAACGTTTTGACCCTAGATCCTGCTCAATCGAACATAGCAGCGTAGAAACGCGCTTCGCCCCGGTCGCCGTTCATCGCCGCGTGGCCCTCCACGCCCACCACATCATCAGCGGCTGCAGCGGCAGCCGCCCATACAGCGCCCAGCGGGGGATCCTGTGGAAGCGCTCGGGCGCCCGGGCCATATAGAGGTTCGCCGGGAACACCGCCGCGAGCAGCGGCGATCAGCCACAGCCCCGCCGGGCGGCGCGTGCGCGCGCACAGCACCCCCAGGCCACCGACGACCTCGGCCACGCCGCTGACCTGCACGAGCAGCGTCGCGTCCCCGGCCAGGCGAGGCGGCATGATCTGCTCATACGCACGCCGCATCCGAAGTGGTTCACGCCCGCGCCGATGAAGAACGCCGCCAGCAACCTCTGCGACCACCTCATCGTGGCTCCAGCAGCGTGCGACCGGTCATCGGCGGCGGCTGCTCGATCCCCAGCAGGTCCAGCACGGTGGGTGCGACGTCGGCGAGGATGCCGCCGCTCCGCGCAGCGACACGCCGGGAACCGTCACGATCAACGGCACCGGGTTCAGCGAGTGCGCAGTGTTGGGGCTGCCGTCCGGCTCGAGCATGTGATCGGCGTTGCCATGGTCCGCGGTCACCACGCACGCCCCGCCGATGTCGTGCACGGCCGTCCACCACCTCGCCGAGGCACTCATCCACCGTCTCGACCGCCGTCACCGCGGCCTCGATCACCCCGGTGTGCCCGACCATGTCGGCGTTCGCGAAGTTGATGATCCCGAACCTCGGCTCGATCGTGGCGCCATGCGCCCACGAACGCCGCGGCCGCCTCCCGCGCGCTCATCTGCGGCTTGCGGTCGTACGTCGGCACGTCCCGTGGCGAATCCACGAGCTCGCGCCGCTCGCCGGGGACCGGAGCCTCCTCGCCACCGTTGAAGAAGTATGTGACGTGCGGATACTTCTCGGTCTCGGCCACATGCAGCTGTGACGCGCCGGCCCGTGCCAGCACGGCCGAGAGCGTCGTCTGCGGATGCTCCGGTCCGAACACGACCGGATACGGCCAGCCCTCCTCGTACTCGGTGAACGTCGTGTAGTGCGTGATCGGCGCCGCCCCTGCCCTGCCCGTCCACCCGGGAAGCTCCTCAGACGCCTGCTCCTTCGGCTCGCCGCCCTTCCCGAACGCCGGCTCGGCGAGCGCGCGGGTCAGCTGGCGCATGCGGTCGGGCCTGAAATTGAAGGCGATCACGCTGTCCTCGGGGCGGATCGTCGCCTCCGGGCCGACCAGAGTCGGCTCGATGAACTCGTCGGTCTCCCCTCGCGCATAGGCCTCGGACACCGCCTGCTCGCCGCTGGGCGCATGGTGGGGCGCCCGGCCGTGCACGAGCATGTCGTAGGTCCGCTGGGTCCGGTCCCAGCGCCGGTCGCGATCCATCGCCCAGTAGCGCCCGACCACCGATCCGAGCGCGCACATCCGGCCTGCGGTCGAGCTCTGCGAGATAGCCCGCTCCGGCGTGCGGGAGGGTGTCGCGCCCGTCGGTGAACGCATGCACCACGAGATCCTCGACCTCGAGCGTGCGCGCGATCGCGATCAGCGCACGAAGATGCTCGAGCGAGGAGTGCACCCCGCCGTCGGACACCAGCCCGATCAGATGCACCCTGGCGGGCGGCACGGATCCACCGGCTCCCGCGAACGCCTGCTTGAGGACAGTCGTTCTCGGCCAGCGACCCGTCGGCGATCGCGTCGTCGATGCGCACGAGATCCTGGCGCACGACCGCGCCGGCCCCGAGATTCAGGTGGCCGACCTCGGAGTTTCCCATCTGCCCATCCGGCAGCCCGACCGCCCGGCCGCACGCCGTCAGGGTCGTGTGCGGGATAGGCGCTCCCAGAGCTCGTCGAACACCGGCGTGCGCGCCAGCGAGATGGCATTGCCGGGGCCGGGCTCTGCGAGCCCCCACCCATCGAGCACGACCAGGCAGACCCGCGGCGCGGGCAGGCTCGGGGAGCCGGACGCGATGCTCATGGCGCACGCGGCGGCGACGACGCTCGCGAACGACTCGGCCTGCAGCGAGGCCCCGCCGACGAGCGCACCGTCGACATCTCCCAGAGCGAGCAGCTCGCGCCGCGTTCTCCGGGTTCACCGACCCGCCGTACAGGATCCTCACGGCCTCCGCCGCGCCGCTCGTCGCGATCGCCCACGAGCGCCCTGATGAAGACGATCGCCTCCTGCACCTGCTCGGGGGTCGCCACCCTGCCGGTGCCGATCGCCCATATCGGCTCGTAGGCGATCACCACCTCGCTCAGACGCTCGCTGGGCACCCCCGCGAGGTCATCCTTGATCTGCTGACGAAGCTTGCGGTCGGTGTCGTCGTTGTCGCGCTCGCCCTCGGTCTCGCCGATGCACAGGA
The DNA here is from genome assembly GCA_963821655.1 of uncultured Solirubrobacteraceae bacterium. Lineage (GTDB taxonomy): Bacteria > Actinomycetota > Thermoleophilia > Solirubrobacterales > Solirubrobacteraceae > Palsa-744. The sequence goes on along the minus strand of CAWGER010000011.1, from coordinate 53,452 downwards.
TCGGGGTCAGCCCCGCAGCCAGCGCGGCCGGCACCTTCAACGCGAGCGCCCTGTCGGTCTCGCCGAAGTACTGCCGTCTCTCTGAGTGGCCGAGCACCACTCCCGGCACACCCGCCTCGCTCAGCATCAGCGGCGAGACCTCTCCCGTGAACGCACCCTCCTGCTCGTGGTGCATGTTCTGGGCGTACACCTCCACGCCCGATCCCCGCGCACTGTCCACCATCGCCTTCAGATCGGTGAACGGCACGCAGATGGCCACATCCACACCGTCCACCCCCGACACGCGCGGCAGCAGCGCCTGGATGTAGTCCTCGGCCTGGGCTTCGGTCTTGTGCATCTTCCAGTTGCCCGCGACAACGGGGTCCGCGCCGTCACGACGCCACGCCCGCACCCTCTAGCGCCTGCACGCCCGGGAGCGTCCTGCCCTCGACCAGCGCGAGCGTCGCGCCGCCGCCGGTCGAGAGGTGGTCGACCGCGTGCTCGAGGCCGAACCGCGCCAGCGCGGCCGCCGAATCGCCACCGCCGACGACCGTCACGCCCTTCGCATCTGCGACCGCCTCGGCGACCGTGCGCGTCCCCGCCGCGAAGGGCTCCAGCTCGAACGCACCCATCGGCCCGTTCCAGAAGACCGAGCCCGCACGCGCGATCTCGCGGGCGTAGCGCGCGGCGCTCTCGGGGCCGATGTCCAACCCCATCCACCCCTTCGGCACCTCCACGCCGTGGAGCACGCGATGCTCCGCATCCTCGGCCAGTCGATCGCCGATCACGAGGTCGCTGGGCAGCTCGACGCTCGCCCGGCCCGGATGGGTCGCCTTCGCGAGGGCGCGACGCGCGTGCTCGGTGTCCTCCTCGTCACACAGCGAATCGCCGACCGCGTGACCCTGGGCGCAGAGGAACGGGAAGCACATCGCCCCGCCGATGATGACCACGTCGGCAACGATCGAGGAAGCGGTCGATCACCGCGATCTTGTCCGCCACCTTGGCTCCACCGACGACCGCCACCAGCGGCCGGGCGGGATGATCGAGGATCGCCGTGAGCGTCCTCACCTCCTGCTCCAGCAGCCGTCCGGCCGCGCTGGGAAGCAGATGCGCCACACCCTCGGTGCTCGCATGCGCGCGGTGCGCAGCGCCGAATGCATCGTTGACGTAGGCGTCCGCGAGTTCCGCCAGCGCACGCGCGAAGGCGGGATCGTTGCGCGTCTCGCCCGGCTCGAAGCGCACGTTCTCGAGCACCAGCACCTCACCGTCTGCGAGCCGCTCGGTGAGCGCCTTCACCTGCTCCCCCACGACCGCCGGCGCGAGCGTCACGCTGGCGTCGGTCAGCTCGCGCAGACGCGCCACCACGGGGGCCAGCGAGAGGTCCTCCTCGCGGCGACCCTCGGGGCGGCCGAGATGGGAGACCAGCACGACTCTCGCGCCACCGTCGCGCGCAGCTCCTCGATCGTCCGCAGCGCCGCCACGATGCGGGTGTCATCGGCCACGACGGGCGCGCCCTGAGCGTCCCTGCCCAGCGGCACGTTGAAGTCGACCCGCACCAGCACCCGCTTGCCGCGAACGTCGAGATCGTCAAGGCTCCTCATGGCTCACCGCTCTCCCTCTCACGCGCTCCCCCACGATATCCCGTCCCTCATGGACCGTCTGCGCACATGGACCCCGCATGCGCAGGGCTACCGGCCCGTCGTGCGCTCACAGAACCCTCTGCACCAGGTCCACCAGGCGGTTGGAGTAGCCCCACTCGTTGTCGTACCACGCAACCACCTTCAGCATCGTCCCGTCCAGCACGGCCGTCAGTTTGGAGTCGACGATCGAGGAGAACGGCGACTGGACGATGTCGCTGGAGACGATCGGGTCCTCGGTGTACTGCATGATCCCCTTCAGCGGGCCGGCCTCTGCGGCCGCCTTCAGCGCGGCGTTGACCTCCTCGACGCTCGTCTCGCGGTTGCACTCGACCGTCAGGTCGACCACCGACCCCGTGGGCACCGGCGCCCGCACCGCGAAACCGTGCAGCTTGCCCTGCAGCTCCGGGATCACCAGCCCGATCGCCTTCGCCGCGCCGGTCGAGGCGGGAATCAGGTTGATCGCCGCAGCCCGCGCGCGGCGCAGGTCTTTGTGCGGCAGATCCTGCAGGCGCTGGTCGGCGGTGTAGGCATGGATCGTCGTCATCAGGCCGTGCCTGATCCCGGCCGTCTCGTTGACGACCTTCGCCACCGGCGCCAGGCAGTTGGTCGTGCACGAGGCGGCGGAGATGACCTGATCCTTGCCACGGTCGTAGGCCTCGTCGAAGTTCACGCCCAGCACGACCGTCGCGTCCGCATTCGTCGCCGGCGCCGAGATGATCACCTTCTTGGCCCCCTGCGCCAGGTGCGCGGCGGCGCTGTCGCGGTCGGTGAACAGCCCGGTCGACTCGATCACGACGTCGACTCCCAGCTCACCCCAGGGGAGCTCGGAAGGATCGCGCTCGGCGAGCACCCGCAGCTCCTGCCCGTCGACCTCCAGCGCGCCGTCCAGCGCCCGGACGGTGCCCTCGTATCGGCCCAGGATCGAGTCGTAGGCCAGCAGGTGCGCAAGCGTGGCCGAGTCGGTCAGGTCGTTGACCGCGACCCACTCGATGTCTGCTCCTGTCAGGTCCTTGCGAGCCTTGGCGGCGCGAAACACGTTCCGGCCGATCCGACCGAATCCGTTGATCCCAACGCGAACGGGCATTGCATTTGCCTCCTGAAGCGGAATAAACGATGCCGGGCCTCAAGAGCACGGCTCCATCGCCCGGCGAGCCGAAGGCTATCAGCGGGGCGCCGCGCGAACCCGCCCAGCGACGTTCTGTGCGCCGAGTGGACCTCGTGGAACAGACGGAGCCGAGGAGCGCTCAGAGGCCCCGAGGGCGCTCGTCGATGTCCCGATGGGTGACCGCGACCTCGAGGTCGTCGTGGTCGCGATAGCGAGCGGCGAGGTGCTCGGCGATGGCGACCGAGCGGTGGCGTCCGCCCGTGCAGCCGATGGCGATCACGAGGTGGGCCTTGCCCTCGGCGACGTTCTGAGCCAGCAGGAAATCCAGCAGCGCGTGCAGCCTGACGTACAGCTCCTCCAGACGGCCATCGCGTGCGATGTACTCGACCACGCGCTCGTCGTGGCCGGTCAGCTCGCGCAGATCCGGCTCGTAGTGCGGGTTGGCCAAGAAGCGCACGTCGAAGGCGAGATCCTCCTCGCGCGGCGGCCCATGCTTGAAGCCGAAGCTCATGAACGTCAGCGCCAGCCGACCGGCGGCCTTGCCCGGGAGAAGCTCAGCGGCAACCTTGCGGCGGAGCGTCGCCGCGGACATGCCCGTCGTGTCGATCACAAGGTCCGCATGACTGCGCAGCGGCTCGAGCAGAGCCCGCTCGGCGGCCACCCCGGCCGCCACGCTGCCCTCCGGTGCGAGTGGATGGCGGCGGCGGGTCTCCTTGTAGCGAGTGACCAGCGTCTGCTCGGCCGCCTCGAGGAACAGCACGTGGTGGGTCAGGCCGAGCGCGTCCAGATCGTCCACGACCGCCTGCAGCGCCTCGAAGTACACACCGCCGCGAACATCTGAGACGACGGCGGCGCGCTCGACCTTCGAGCCCTCGTGCACGAACAGCTCCACGAGCGAGCGGATCATCTCCGGAGGCAGGTTGTCGACGCAGAAGTACCCCGCGTCCTCGAACACGTTCATCGCGGTCGACTTGCCGGCGCCCGAGAAGCCCGTGATCACCACGAGGTCCTGCAGCCGCGACGCAGCCGCGGCCTCACCGGTCTCGCCGGTCGATTTCTCCTCGCTCGCCACGGACGGCGGATGTAGGGGCCTGCTCACGGCCATCACTCACCATTGTGCCCAGTTTGCAGGACGATCGTGTCAACGGGCGGGAAAAATCCCGGTTGGGCTCAGCCTGCGCGGTGCAGATGTCCGTGCAGCTCCCGGGCGACCTTCGCCGGCAGCCCGGGCACGGCCTGCAGCTCCTCGCTCGAAGCTGACACGACCGCCTCGGGCGAGCCGAAGTGGGTGAGCAGCGCGCGCTTGCGGGCCGGCCCCACGCCGGGCAGCTCGTCGAGCAGCGAGCTCGTCATCGCCCGGTCGCGCCTGCTCCGGTGATGGGTGATGGCGAAGCGGTGCGCCTCGTCGCGCACGCGCTGCAGCAGCTGGAGTGCGGGCGTGGAGTGATCGAGCAGGAGCGGCGAGCGGCGGCCCGGGAGGTACAGCTCCTCGATGCGCTTGGCCAGCGAGACGACCGTCACGCCGCGGTCGCGAAATCCGCGCAACGGCGCGAGCCCGGCGGCAAGCTGGCCCTTGCCGCCGTCGATCACCACGACGTTCGGCAGCGCGGCGAAGCTCGCGTCGTAGGCGGGGTCGTGTGGGGAGATGTCCGCCTGGCGCTCCCACTGTGCGAACCGCCGCCCCAGGACCTCGGCCAGCGCGGCGTAGTCATCGGGGAGGCCGTCCAGCGTACGCACCGTGAAGCGGCGGTAGTCGGCCTTCTTCGGCGCGCCTCCCTCGAACACGACCATCGAGGCCACGGTGTGGGTGCCGCCGAGGTTTGAGATGTCGAAGCACTCGATCCGGATCGGGGGCACGTCGAGATCGAGCGCCTGGCGCAGCCCTTCGAGTGCCTCCACGCGGCTCTGGCGCCGGCGCTCTGAGCGCAGGCGCTCCTGATCGAGGGCGAGGTGGGCGTTGCGCTCGGCCAGCTCGAGGATCCTGCGCTTCTCGCCCCGCTCAGCCGCGCGCAGCTCCACCGGTCCGCCCCGCCGGCTGGCGAGAGCGTCGACTAGCGCCGGGCGCTCGGCCAGCTCGCGCTGGACCACAAGCAGCGCGGGGATCGACATGTGTCCCCCGTAGTACTGGAGCATGAACTCCTCGGCGACCTCGGCCAGGTCCCGCTCGGTCTCGTTTGAGAGATAGAACGACTGGCGATCCGAGAGCACGCCGTCGCGCACCTGAAATACCTGAGCGTTGGCCTCTCTCCCGTCGACGGCCACCGCGACCGCGTCGAGCGTGCCCACCGACTCGTTCGCCACCCGGCGGCGCTCCACGAGCGATCGGACCGCCCGTAGCCGGTTGCGCTCGAGGGTGGCCTGCTCGAACTCCTCGGCCGCCGCGGCTGCGCGCATGCGCGTCTCGAGATCACGCTCGATCGCACGGAAGCGACCGGACAGGAAGTCGACGACGCCATCGATGCTGCGCCGGTAATCCTCCTTGGAGACATACCCCACGCAGGGCGCCTCGCAGCGCTTGATGTAGTAGTCCAAGCACGGGCTGCCGCTTCGCCGCCCCGGCTCGGGGCCGGTGCAGGAGCGGAACATGAACACCTTCTCGAGCACCTCGAGTGTTCCCCGCACGCGCTTGGCGTTCGAGTACGGACCGAAGTACGCGCGGCCCGGCCGGTGGCGCTCGCGCGTGAAGTACACCCGCGGGAAGGCCTCGTCGAAGGAGATCGCCACGAACGGGTAGGACTTGTCGTCGCGCAGTCTGATGTTGAAGCGCGGGCGGTACTGCTTGATGAAGCTCTGCTCCGCGAGCAGAGCCTCTGCCTCGGTGGCCACGACGACGCACTCGATGCTCTCCACGCCCGCCACCATTTCCGCGTGCCCTGGGCTGCTCGGCACCTGGGCACGCGAGAAGTGCGACGCCACGCGCTTGCGCACCGACTTGGCCTTGCCGACGTACACGACGCGGCCCCGCCCGTCGCGGAACAGGTACACGCCGGGCTGGTCGGGAAGGGCGCGGCGCTGCTCGGCCAGGCTCGCCTTCGCGTCCCCGCTATCCGTCACTGCCTCGGTGGCTGCCATCCCATCCGAGGATAGGAGGCCCCTCAAGCACCGGTCAGTACATACGCCAGTGGCGGTAGGTCGCGAGCAGCGAGTACACGACCAGGCCCGCGAGCACGAACCACACCAGCTCACCGAGTCCGGTATGCCACATCCGCTGGCGGGCGGTGGCCAGGAACACGCCCGTGGCTAGCGCCCCGTACAGCAACCCGCGGTAGCGGTCGCCAAGGCCGTACACCGCGACGCGGTTTTCCCGATACATGCGCAGCCCGAGATAGCCGATGCCGACACCAAAGGCAACCCACAGCACGGCTTCGAACGTGCTGGCCGCGCGTCCGCCCCCGGGGAGGAAGTAGACGGCTGCCGCGATCGCCCCCACGATCGCCACGTTGCGCACGGTCTTCAGGGGCTCCATGTAAGCGGATTGTAGGTCAGTCGATCAGTGCCTCGAGGCGCGTGTAGGCATCCTCCACCGCTCGTCGGGCAGCGGTGTGCCTCGCCTCTGACTTGGCCGCCTCGTACTGCGTGGCCCAGGCCGCCGGATCGGCCAGTTCCTCTTCAAGCGCCCGCATCCCCGCCTCTGCGGCTTCGACGGCCTGCTCGGCCTTGCGCTGATCGGTCAGGCGGTTCTTCGACGGCCCCCTCGGCTTCGGCTTGTGCTTGCGCTTTCCGGATGTTCCCGGTGCGCTGTCAGCGGTGCTGGGGATGGCACCCTCGGCGTCTGGCCCCGATCCGTTGGCGGCGCTGCGCGAGCTGGCCGCGCCCGCCCGGACCGCCCCACCGGACGGCACGGCCCCGCCCGCCAGGGCGGCCCGGCGCTCGTCGCGTACGCGCACATACTCGGCCCAGCCGCCGATGTAGCTGTGCAGGGCGCGATCCTCCACGGCGACCGTGCGTGTTCCCACCGCGTCCAGCAGCGCGCGATCGTGGGACACCAGCAGGATCGCTCCTTGGAAGGAGCGCAGCGCGTCCTCCAGCGCCTCCCGGCTCTCGAGGTCAAGATGGTTGGTGGGCTCGTCCAGGATCAGCACGTTGGGTGGCTGGCTCGCCGAGCCCACGAGGAGCGCGAGCGACAGACGCCTACGCTCGCCGCCGGAGAGCCCGTTCAACGGCTTTTCGGCATCCTCGCCGGAGAACAGGAAGCGTCCAAGCAGCGCGCGCGCGCGTCCGGGGTTCAGCCCGCTGGCGCGCTGCGTCGCCTCGAGCACGCTCTGCCCGGCCTGGCCGCCGGCACCGAGCTCGTCGGCGTGCTGGGAGAGGTAGCCGATCCGCACGTTGTGGCCGGTGCTCAGCCGGCCGGCCGCCAGCTCCCGCCGCCCCGCGAGCGTCTCGATGAGGGTCGTCTTACCGGTTCCGTTGGGGCCGACCAGCGAGACGTGCTCGCCCCGCTCGAGCCACAGTTCGACGTGCTCGAGCAGCACGATCGGAGCCTGTGCGGACTCCGCGGCACCCGCGGCCTGGGCGCTCGGCTGCGCCCCATCCTGGACCTTCCCATCGCCCCCGACCTCGATGCGTCCGTCGAGCAGCTCGAAGATCACCCTGCCGGAGCGCTCCGGTGAGGAGAACGTGAACTCGAGGCCCTTGGCCTCGTTGGGCTCACGCTCGATGCGCTCGATCTTGGCGAGTTTCTTCACCCGCGACTGCGCCTGGCGGGCCTTCGTGGCCTTGTAACGGAAGCGCTCGATGAACCGTTCCATGCGCTCGATCTCGGCCCGCTGGGAGTCGACGGCCTTGCCCAGGGCGATCTCTTTGGCCGCCTGCTCTTTGCGCCAGTTGTGCCACGTTCCTGCAAAGAAGCGAGAACGGCTGGGCGGGCCTCCATGAAGCTCCAGCACGGCGGTCCCGACCGCCTCCAGGAACCAGCGGTCATGCGCGACCAGCACCACAGCCGCGTCCAGTTCGACGAGCGTCTGCTCGAGCCACTCGAGCGACTCGATATCCAAGTGGTTGGTGGGCTCGTCGAGCAGCAGGACATCCGCGCCCGTGGCAAGCGCCCGCGCCAGGGACGCGCGTGTGAGCTGCCCGCCGGAGAAGGTGGACAGAGCGCGGTCGAGGTCCTCCCCGGCGAAGCCCAGGCCGCGCGCCATGACCGTCGCGCGATCGCGCCACAGGTAGCCGCCGCGAGCCTCGAGCCGCGCCTGCGCACGGGCGTAGCGGGCGAGCAGCCCATCGTCGTCGGCGCCGCCGGCCATCCTCCCCTCCAGCTCGCTCAGCTCGGCCTCGATTGCAAGCTCCTCCGCACAGCCGGACAGCAGGTACTCGCGCAACGGCATCCCGCGCTCGCGCGGCGGACGCTGGTCGTGCAACGCGATCCGCACGCCCTTGGCGACGCTCAGCTCGCCGCGGTCGATCGAGGTCTCGCCCGCGAGCATCCGCAAGAGCGTGGTCTTGCCCGCGCCGTTGCGCCCGGCGAGCGTCATGCGTTCGCGGCGCTCGAGCTTGAACGACACCCCGCCCAGCAGCGGCTTTCCCGCCATGTCCTTGTGCAGGTCCGATGCGATCAATACGGCCATCGGCTCGATGGTAGGCGCCAGGCGGATCGGCGTCGGCCTCCGGTAGCATCTCCACGACGATGCGCCGCCTGCCCGCCACCATGCTGCTGCTCGTGTTGCTCGTGCCGCTCGTGCTGGCCCCGGCCGCACAGGCCTCCAACGATGGCCGCGGCTTTTATGGAGCGAGCGACGACAAAGTGGTGGTCGACGCGGGCTTCATCCTGATCGTGTTCTTCCCGACGTTCTGCTTCGTGATGAGCATGATCCAGCGGCATCTGGAAAAGCGCAAGGAAGCGCGAAAGGCGGCCCACAAAGCCCTGGGCGACGTCCAGTGGCGCGGCGGCTGGTAGAGCGCAGGCTGCTGGGAGCCCGCACGACGGGAGGCCGATGAGCGAGCTCGAACCCGGCGCCGTTCGCTATGAGCGCACAGGCGCGGCGGCGCTCCTGACGATAGATCGCCAACACAGACGCAACGCCGTGGATGGGCCCACCGCAGCCGCCCTGCACGCCGCGTATCAGCGCTTCGAGGCCGATGAGGACGCGCGCGTGCTGGTACTGACAGGCGCAGGCGGCGTGTCCTTCTGCGCGGGCGCGGACCTCAAGGCGACCCTCACCTTCCGCGATCGGCTGACGAGCGAGGAGGGTCCGATGGGCTTCACCCGCCTGACGCCGTCGAAGCCGACCATCGCCGCGATCTCCGGCTTCTGCCTGGCCGGAGGCCTTGAGCTGGCGCTGTGGTGCGACCTGCGGATCGCGACCGAGACCTCCACGCTCGGCTACCCCGAGCGCCGCTGGGGGGTACCGCTGATCGATGGCGGCACTCAGCGCCTGCCCCGCATCGTCGGGCTCGGGCGCGCGCTCGACATGATCCTCACAGGCCGGATGATGGACGCCGCCGAGGCCCTTTCGATCGGACTTGTGACCGAGATCGTTCCGGCGGGCGCCCACCTCGAGCGCGCGCTCGCGCTCGCCGAGGGGCTTGCGAGCTTCCCGCAGCGCACGATGCTCGCCGATCGCCGCGCGGCGATCGAGGGGCTGGGTCTGACCCTCGAGGAAGGGCTGGCCCTCGAGGCCGCTGCCGGACCGGAGGTGTTCGAGGACGGCGCTCGCGGCGCCGCGCGCTTCGCCGCCGGCGAGGGCCGTGCAGGCGCCGGTGCCGGGGCATAGGTCGCAGGGCGCATCCCGATATGCTCGCGTGACCGTGGCCTACTTCGTGACAGGAGCTACCGGCTTCATTGGACGGCGTCTGATCGAGCGACTGCTCAACCAGCGCCAGGGCAAGGTGTACGTGCTCGTGCGCGCGAGCTCGATGATGCGCCTGGAGGACCTGATCGAGCGATGGAGCGCCGTGGCGGGACCCGCGGCGGCGAAGCGCATCCAGCCGATCATCGGAGACCTCCGCAAGCCGCTCCTGGGGCTCGAGCAGGAGCAGGTGACGGAGCTGCGCGGGAAGGTCACGCACTTCTTCCACCTCGCCGCCGTCTATGACATGACAGCACCCGCCGAGAGCAATACCGCCGTGAACGTTGGCGGGACCACGCACGCGGTGGAACTGGCGCGGGCCCTGGAGGCGGAGCATCTGCACCACGTATCCTCGATCGCAGTGGCCGGCGAGTACAAGGGGCTGTTCGAGGAGGACTTCTTCGACGAGGGCCAGAAGCTGCCCTCTCCCTACCACCGGACCAAGTTCGAGGCCGAGCGGATCGTGCGCGAGCAGCCGTACGTCCCCTGGCGCGTGTACCGCCCGGCGATCGTGGTGGGCGACTCAGAGACCGGTGAGATGGACAAGATCGACGGGCCCTACTACTTCTTCAAGGCGATCCAGCGAATGCGCGCAGTGGTCCCCGAGTGGGTCCCGCTCGTTGGGCTGGATCTGGGCCGCACCAACGTGGTGCCGGTGGACTGGGTGGCGGGAGCGCTGGACCACATCGCGCATCAGCCCGATCTGGACGGCCGCGCCTTCCACCTGACGGACCCGCGGCCCCTGGGCGTGGACGAACTGTTCAACGAGTTCGCCACCGCCGCGCACGCCCCCCGCTTCGCGGTAAGCGTCGACAAACGACTCACCGACGCTGTGCCGACCTGGCCCGTGTCGCTGCTGCTGCGCATACCTCCTCTGCGCCAGGGGCGCCAGCTCGCGCTGCACGAGCTCGGCATCCCGCAGGAGGTGCTCGCGCACGTCGAGCTGAAGCCCAGGTTCGACACGCACGGAGCCGAACGCGCGTTGAAGGGTTCGGCGCTCGAACAGCCGCCGCCACTGCACGAGTATGCGGCGCGGTTGTGGGACTACTGGGAGCGCGAGATGGACGACCTCGCCAAAGGCAGCTCGCTGAAGGAGTCGCTAGGCGGTAAGCACGTCCTGATCACGGGCGCCTCATCGGGGATCGGGCATGCCGCTGCGCTCAAGATCGCGGCCGCCGGCGGGGTGCCGCTGCTCGTGGCTCGCAATGTCGAGAAGCTCGAGGAGGTGCGTGCCGAGATCGTTGCCGGAGGCGGCACCGCCTACGTGTACGCGGCCGACCTCGCCGACATGGACTCCGTCGACCGGCTCATCGAGCGGGTGCTCGCGGACCACCGCGGCGTCGACATGCTCGTCAACAACGCGGGACGATCGATCCGGCGGTCGATCGCGCTCAGCTACGACCGCTTCCACGACTTCGAACGCACGATGCAGCTCAACTACTTCGGCGCGGTCAAGCTCATCATCGGCCTGCTCCCCCACATGCGCGAGCGGGGCTCGGGGCACATCGTGAACATCTCCTCGATCGGCGTGCAGACGAACCCCCCGCGGTTCTCCGCGTACGTGGCCTCGAAGGCGGCGCTCGACGCGTTCACGCGCGTGATCGCCTCGGAGGTGATCGGAGACGGAATCACGTTCACGACGATCCACATGCCGCTGGTGCGCACACCGATGATCGCCCCGACGAAGATGTACGACGCCTTCCCCGCGATCACGCCCGAGGAGGCCGGGGAGATGATCTGCGAGGCGCTGCGCTCGCGCCCCAAGCACATGGGCACCCGCCTGGGGACGTTCGGCGAGGTCGCCTACACGCTCGCACCGAAGGCCGTCGACCAGCTCCTGCACCTCGCCTACCGCGTGTTCCCCGACTCTGCAGCCTCAAAGGGAGAGAAGAACCCCGAGGAGCGCGCCAATTTCGAGCAGATCGCGATGGCCACCCTGACGAGGGGCGTGCACTGGTAGGAGCAGACCGCGGTCGCGGGATGATCTGGCCGTGAGCGACGCGGCCCCGGCCATTGAGGTGCACGGCCTCACCAAGCGCTACGGCGAATACGAGGCGGTGCGCGGAATCGACATCACCGTGCAACGCGGTGAGGTGTTCGGCCTGCTGGGGCCGAACGGCGCCGGCAAGACGACGACGGTCGAGATTCTCGAGGGTTACCGCGAGCGCAGCGGCGGGGAGGTCTCGGTGCTCGGCCACGACCCGGCCAGAAGGTCGATCGAGCTGCGCCGGCGCATCGGAATCGTGCTGCAGTCGGGCGGCATCTACAGCCACGTGACCCCTCGCGAGGTGCTGCGCCATTGGGCCGGGTTCTACCCGCATCCGCGCGAGGTCGATGAGGTCCTGACGCTCGCGGGCCTGCAGGAGAAGGCGGACGTGCGCAGCCGCAAGCTCTCGGGCGGGCAGCTGCGGCGGCTGGACTTCGCGCTGGCTTTGGTGGGCGACCCCGAGCTGATGTTCCTGGACGAGCCCACGACGGGCTTTGACCCGGCCGCGCGCCACGCGGCCTGGGAGACGGTGCGCAGCCTGCGCGATCTGGGCAAGACGATCCTGCTCACCACCCACTACCTGGACGAGGCCCAGGAGCTGGCCGATCGGGTGGCGATCGTCAAGGACGGACGCGTGCTCGCAATCGGGCCGCCACGCGAGCTCGGGGTGGGAGGATCGCACTACCGTGTGACCTACCGCGACCGCGATGGTGAGCTCGTCGAGTGCCAGACCGACGACCCGACGCGGCTCCTGAACCAGCTGACCGGCGAGGCGCTGTCGCGGGGCGAGCGGCTCGAGGAGCTGAGCGTTGGACGCCCGACGCTCGAGGATGTCTACCTGGAGCTCACCGCGGATGCGTGACCCGTCTTCGCTCAGCCGACGGCCCGCGGATGTCTGACACGCTCGCCCTGGCCTGGCGGCAGTATCGCCTGGAGCGCCGGATGTTCTGGCGCAACCCGAGCGCGGCCTTCTTCAACTTCCTGCTGCCGCTGCTGTTCCTGTGCGGCGGCGGCGTGATCCTGCACGGCAACCAGCACAACCTGGACCTGCTCGTGCCGGCGATCGCGGGCATGAGCGTGATGTCAACGACGTTCACCGCGCTCGCCTACAACATCGTGTTCCTGCGCGAGCGCGGTGTGCTGAAGCGCATCCGCGGGGCGCCGCTGCCGACCAACTCCTACTTTGGCGGCGTGGCCGGTAACGCGATCACCAACACGGCGCTGCAGATAGGGATCATCGTGCTCGCCGGGCGCGTGTTCTTCGGGATCGGGTGGCCGGCGCACTGGGATGAGCTGATCGTGTTCGTGCTGGCGGGCGTCGTGTGCTTCGCCGCGCTGGGCGTCGCCTTTGCGCACGTCATCCCGAACTTCGAGTCGACCGCCGCCTATGTGAACGCTGTGTTCCTGCCGGTCGTGTTCGTCTCGTTCTTCGTCTTCGAAAACAAGAGCGCCCCCGCCTTCCTGGTCAACATTGCCGAAGCGCTACCCCTGCTGCCCCTCATCGAAGGGCTGCATGGAGCGATGGTGACCGGGTCGGGACTGAGCGACAATCTCGACGCGCTCGCGGTGATCGGGCTGTGGGGCGTGTTCGGGCTGTACTTCGCCGTGCGCGGCTTCTCCTGGGAGCAGTCACGGACATGACGCCGACAGAGAGGAGCACAGGATGAAGCCGCCGGAGCACGAACAGGGGAGCACCACATGAAGCAGCTGGCCGAGGACGTGTACCTGCTGCGCGGAATGCCGCCCAACGCGATCAACGTGTACCTGGTGGGAGACGTGCTGATCGATGCCGCCACCCGGCAGGCAGAGAGGCGCATCATGCGCCAGATCGCCGATCGGACGGTGACCGCGCATGCGCTCACCCATGCGCACCCCGACCACCAGGGATCAAGCCACGCCATCTGCGAACGGCTGGGGATACCGCTGTGGTGCGGACAGGGTGACGTCCCGGCGATGGAGACGCCGGGGGGGATCAAGAACAGCCAGGCGCCGGGCTGGCTGAATCGATTTCAGGCCCGCTTCTGGACAGGGCCACCGCACCCGGTCGCCCGTGCCCTTCACGAGGGCGACGAGGTGGCCGGCTTCACCGTGCTCGAGAGCCCGGGACACTCACGCGGCCACGTGGCCTTCTGGCGAGAGTCCGACCGCGTGCTGATCCTGGGCGACGTGCTGAACGGCATGAACGTGAGGACCGGCAAACGCGGCCTGCACGAGCCGCCCGCGATCTTCACGCCCGATCCGCCCCGCAATCGCGAGTCCGCCCGCAGGCTCGCGGCGCTGGAGCCGGCGCTCGTGTGCTTCGGCCACGGTCCCCCGCTGCGCGATCCCGGCGAGCTGGCCGAGTTCATCTCCAGGCTGCCCGCCTGAGCCGGCGATGAGCGAGAGCATCTTCCTGCGCGACGGCGAGCGCTTCATCCCGACCGAGCACGCCCGCGGGCCATGGGATCCGCGAGCGCTCCACGGCGGGGCGCCGGCGGCGCTGCTCACGGCCGCATTCGAGCGGATGGAGCCCGGTTCGGAGATGCCCATCGCGCGCCTGGGCTTTGAGTTCCTGCGCCCGATTCCGCTCGCGCCGCTGACGCTGTCGACGCGAATGGTGCGCAGCGGTCGGCGCGTGCAGGAGCTGGCAGGCGAGCTGAGCGCTGCTGCTGGCGACGGTGTCCCCGGGGAGCTCGTCTGTCGCGCAAGCGCGCTGCGCGTGCAGGAGGTCCCGGCGGATCTGCCCGCGCCCGGCCCGCCGCCCCAGGACGGGCCCGCGGCCGCGGTCGAGGCTCAATTGCCCTGCACCGGAGTCCGGCCGGCCGCTGCGCTTCGCGCTCGAGGGTGGCCCAACGCCAGCTTTGGGGCCACCGCGATGGAGATGCGCTGGCTCGACGACCCCAAGGCTCTCGGACCGGGGCGGGTGTGGATGCGCCTGCGCTATCCGCTGCTCCCGGATGAGCCGCTCACGCCGCTGGCGCGCGTGGCGGCGAGCGCGGACTTCGGCAACGGCGTCAGCGCGACGCTGCCGTTCGACCGCTTCCTGTTCATCAACGCGGATCTCACGATCCACCTGCACCGCCCCGCGCTGGGCGAGTGGATCGGCCTCGACTCGAGGACCGTGCTCGACGCCGGCGGCACCGGTCTGGCCGAGAGCGTGCTGCACGACACGAGCGGCTCCGTCGGGCGAGCTTTTCAGGCGCTCGTCGTCCAGTCGCGCTGAGGCCGGTGGCGGCTGCGCGGCCACACGACCGTGCGCCTCCCCCGCCGGCGGCCGGGTAGTAGCCTCGGGCAAGCATGGCAACCGAGCTTGCCCCCATCGACCCCGGGCTGCGAATCGGCTCGGTGGCTCTGGCCGTGAGCGACCTGTCGCGCAGCGTGGACTTCTACGAGCGCGTGCTCGGGCTGCCGCTGATCGCTCGAGGGGAGAACGGCGCACAGCTGGGTGCGAGGCGACGAGCGCCCGCTGCTCGAGCTCACGGGCCTCGCGCAGTCCACGCCGGCTCCGCCGGGGCGCACCGGCCTGTTTCACGTCGCCTGGCTTCACCCATCGCGGGCGACGCTCGCCGAGACCGTGCGCCGCGTCGCTCACGCCGGCTGGCCGATCGACGGCGCGTCCGACCACGGCGTCTCGGAGGCCCTGTACCTGAGCGATCCGGACGGACTGGGCATCGAGATCTACGCCGACCGTCCCCGCGCCCAATGGGACAGGCCACCCGACGGGCACGGCGTGAGGATGGTCACGCTGCCCCTGGACGTGGAGGACCTGCTGGCCCAATCCCAGGATGAGCCGCCCGTCGCGATGCCGGCGGACGCGGTCGTGGGTCACGTGCATCTGAAGGTCTCCGACGTGCCCCGCGCGGCTGCCTTCTACCGCGACGCGCTGGGCTTCTCCGAACAGGCGCAGCTTCCCTCGGCGGCCTTCCTCGCGGCCGGCGACTACCACCACCACGTGGGCCTCAACTCGTGGCAGAGCCGCGGTGAAGGCCCCGCTTCAGAGCGCTCGCCGGGGCTGCGCCGGGTGCAGTTCGAGCTCGGCGACGAGGACGCCCTGGCGGCGCTGGAGCGCAGGCTCGCCGGCGCGCACGACCCCACGCCCAGCTCGCGCGACGAGGACGGAGGCTGTGTCCGTGCGGGATCCCGACGGTCAGCTGATCGCCTTTCGTCATCGCTGAGGAGCTCCCGGTCCGCCCCTCGGAACGGCCGATCGCCCGCTGCGGGAGGGACGCTGTCAGCCGCTGACCGCGCTCAGGCGCTCGAGCTCGTCGGCGGAGAGCTCGAGCCCCACCGAGGGCAGCAGCTCGGCAAGCTGCTCGGGAGAGGTGGCGCTCGCGATCGGAGCGAGCACCGTGGGTTGTGCGGCCAACCAGGCCAGAGCCACCGCGGCCACGGTCGTGCCGTGCTCGCCCGCGATCACATCGAGGGCATCGAGCACGGCGAAGCCCCGCTCGTTGAAGTAGCTCTCGCGCACGCCGGACGCCCTCGGGCCGGCGGGCAGCCGGCCGTCGCGGCGGTACTTCCCGGTGAGGAAGCCCCTGGCAAGGCCGAAGTAGGGGACGCAGGCGACTCCCTGCTGTTCGCACACCGCGGCCAGCTCGCCCTCATACTGGCGGCGCTCCAGGAGGTTGTAGTGCGGCTGCAGGGCAACAAACCGGGCCATGCCCTCGCGCTCGCCGATCCGCAGCGCCTCGCTCAGGCGCGCGGCGCTGAAGTTCGATGCGGCCGCGTAGCGGATCTTCCCCTCGCGAGCCAGTGCGTCGAAGGCTCCCAGCGTCTCATCCAGCGGCGTGTCGGGGTCGTCGCGGTGGGCGTAGTACAGATCTACGGTCTCGATCCCCAGCCGCTCCAGCGAGCCCTCGATGCCCTGCCTGATCGTCGCCTCGGACAGCCCCGGCAGATCCGCGGACATACCCACCTTGGTGGCGATCACGAGCTCCTGCCTGTTCCCGCGTGCGGCCATCCAGCTGCCGATGATCCGCTCGGACTCTCCCGCCCCGCCCGGGCCGGCCCGCCCGTAGGTGTCGGCCGTGTCGATGAAGTTCCCACCCGCACGCACGTACGCGTCGAGCACCGCAAACGAGCGCTCCTCGTCGAGCGTCCAGCCAAAGACGTTGCCGCCCAGGCACAGCGGGAAGACATCGAGGCCGGTGTTGCCCAGGCGTGTGATGCGCCCAAGGGTAACCGCTCGCGCGAGCGGGTCAGCCTCGAGGATCCGGCCCCCCGCCGGCCCGCCGATCCCGAGCTCGTCGCTCCAGCGCGTCATCGACGATCGTGGCATGGTCGAAGGCGAGCTTCGGCAGACCGTCCGTGGAGAACCAGCGCGCGTCCCGCGCGTCGTCCGCGCCGCTGACAGCGTCCTGCCTCTGCACGGTGGCGAGGTAGACGATCGATACCGTCCACCCTCGGGGATCTCTCCGCGGCGTGTCATAGACGCCGAGCAGCTGCAGCGGGCCCACCTCCAGGCCGGTCTCCTCGGCCAGCTCCCGTGGCGCAGCGTCGAGGACCCGCTCACCCTCCTCGACGAAGCCGCCCGGGAGCGCCCACTCGCCGGCGAAAGGCGGGTGTGCACGCTGAACGAGAAGCAGGCTGGGAACCGGGGCCTCGGCCAGCACGACGACATCCACCGTCAACATCGGCCGCGCCGGTGAGTACGTGCCCATTCGTCGCCGATTCTACGGCGAGGCTCCCTATCGCCGCCGCCCGGCTCCGAAGCTCTGCATCGGCGGTATGACCGCACGCATGCTCGATCCCACCTCGGCGTTCCCCGGCGCGGGTTCGCGCTCCGGCAGATGATGTACACGCGCCTGCGCGGCCCGCTCCTCTCCATCTGCGGCGCCATCGGACAGGAAGCTTTCGAGCGCCGCCAGCTCGCGCACGATCACGTTGACGACCCCTTCCGCGCGCTCCAGCCGGCCCTTGGCCAGCAGCAGCGGCTCGGCTCGCGCGAGGCGGCGATGGCGCTCATACACGGCCTTCGACACGATCAGGTTGATCGTTCCCCACTCGTCCTCGAACAGCATGAACATCGTCCCCTTGGCCGTGCCCGGCCGCTGCCGGGCGATGACCAGACCCGCCACCGACACCGCGCTGCCCGTGGGCAGGCGGGCGAGCTGTGCACTGGTTGCGAGCATCGGAACCGCCAGCCGCTTGCGCAGGGCGGCCATCGCGTGGTCGCCCACCGTCACCCCGCTGGTGGCGTAGTCGGCGATCAGGCGCTGCCAGCGACTGAGCGGGCGCAGGCGCGGCGCCTTCGGCAGCTCCATTGCCAGCGCCAGCTGGGTGCCCTCCCCCACTCTCAGCCCGGGCGCGGCCACACCCAGCCGCCACAGCGCCGATCGCCTGTCCTCGTCCTCGCCGAGCGGCGCCGACCCGGTCGTGAGGCCGTCACAGGCACCCGACCAGGCCAGCTGCTCGAGCGTCCTGTGCTGCGCACCCGCCCGCGCGGCAAGTTCGCCGAGGCTCCGGAAGGGCCCGTTTCGCTCGCGCTCGGCCACGAGCTCGCGCACCTCATCGGCCGCCACATCCTTGATGTAGCCCAATCCGAGGCGCACGCCCAGCACGGAGCCCTCCTGCTCGGAGGTGGCCTGCACCGTGCACTGCACATGCGAGGCGTTCACGTCGAGACCGAGCACCTCGATGCCACGATGCTCAGCCTCGTGCACGAGGCTGTCGGGGGCGTAGAAGCCCATCGGCTGCTCGTTCAGGAGCGCGCACAGGAACTCCGGGCCATAGTGGACACGCAGCCACGTCGACTGGTAGGCGAGCAGGCCGAAGGCGGCGCCGTGGGCCTTGGGGAAGCCGAAGCCGGCGAAGCCCTCGACCATCTGCCAGACGCGCTTCGCCGTCCGCTCCTCGGCACCGGCGTGGCGCAGCGCGCCCGCTATGAAATCCTCGCGGTGGCGCTGGAGCATCTCCCGCGAGCGCTTGCGGCTTATCGCCCGGCGCAACCCGTCCGCCTCGCCGGGACTGAAGCCGGCGAAGGCTTCAGCCACCTGCATCACCTGGTCCTGGAAGATGATCGTGCCGAGCGTCTCCTGCAGAACCGGCTCGAGCGTCGGATGATCGTAGGGAATCTCATAGCTTGGGTCTTCGCGCAATCGCCGGCGGCGTTCGATGTAGGGGTTGATCGCCCCGCCCTGGATCGGCCCGGGTCGCACGATCGCGACCTGGATGGTCAGATCCTCGAGGTTCGTCGGCCGCGTCCGCCGCAGCGACTGCATCTGGGCGCGACTCTCGATCTGAAAGACGCCGACCGTATCGGCCGCGCGGATCGCCCTGAACGTGGACTGATCGTCAAACGGGATCCTTGACAGGTCGATGCGCTCGCCGCGCACGCGCGCGATCTCCTCCACGCAGCGCTCCACCGCCGAGAGCATCCCCAGACCCAGCAGGTCGATCTTCAAAAAGCCCGCGTCCGCGCACGAGTCCTTGTCCCACTGGACAATCTGCCTGCCCTCCATCGCGGCGGGCACGATCGGGCAGCAATCGATCAGGGGCCTGGTCGCGACGATCATTCCACCCGGATGCTGGGAGAAGTGGCGAGGCAGCCCGTATGCCTGTGCCACCAGGCGCCCCAACCAGTGCCAGCGCTCCGAGGCGGGGAGCGTCGCACCCATCCGAGCACGGGCGCACGATCCGGAGGACCGGGCCCCGGAGGATCGCTCCTCCGGGGGCTGTGTCGCGTGGACGGACGCGAGTACCGAGGCGATGTCGTGCTCGATATCCGGCCCATGCCCCTCGGCGCTGCGGGCGGCGCGCTCGATCTCACCGGGGGGCAGGCCGAGGACCTTCCCCAGCTCGCGGATCGCCCCCCGTGCGCGAAAGGTCGGAAAGGCCGCGACCAGCGCGGTGCGATCGCGCCCGTAGCGCTCGTGTACGCGCGGGATCAGCACCTCGCGAATGTCCCGCGGGAAATCGAGGTCGATGTCGGGCAGCCCGTGCAGGTCCTCGTTCAGGAAGCGCCCCAGCGCCAGCCTGTTGGCGATCGGATCGATATGAGAGAGCCCGACGAGATAACACACGAGCGAGGAGACGGACGATCCGCGCCCGCGTCCGGGTGCCAGCAGCGCGCGCACCGAGTCCGGGCCGCGCACCTCGCGGGCGACCTCCCGAGCGAGCTCGAGCATGTCGTGGTGCAGCAGGAAGAAGCCCGCCAGCCCCAGATCTCCGATCACGCGCAGCTCCTCCTGCAGGCGTACCTGCGCCTCCGTGCGGGCGGCGCCTGCGCCGTAGCGGTCCTCGAGACGCGCGTCACACAGCTCGGCCAGGCGCCGCTCGGCACTTCGATCCTCGGCGCCGGGATAGCGGTAACCGAGATCCTCTGTCAAATCGAACGTCAGCTGCTCGGCCAGGCGCAGCGTCTCGGAGACCGGCCCCGGATGATCGGAGAAGCGGCTGGCCATCGCCTGGGGCGTGCTCATCACGTGGCTGTGATTGCCCCGACGCAACGGCTCCGAGGCGTCGAGCGTGGTGTGATTGCCAAGCGCCACGAACGCATCCTGCAGCTCGGCTCTGGCGCGTGAGTGCGCGTGCACATCACCGGTGGCCACGCACCTCAGCCCCAGCCGCGCCCCGAGCGCGACCAGCGCGTTGTTGCGAGCGCGATCGTGGCGGGCATAGGGGCGCTGCAGCTCCACGTACAGACCCTCTGGCCCGAACGCGTCGAGCAGTCGCCGGGCCGCCGGCTCGCCGCCTGCGCCGCTGCCGAGCACGGAGCGATCGGCACAGCCGGTCAGGCAGACCAGACCCTCGGCATGGTCGAGCACGGCCTGCAGATCCACGGATGGGGCTGCGAGCTCGCGCCGATTGGCCCCCTCGCGGGTGTGCGCATGGGCGAGCGTGATGATCCGGCAGAGATTGCTCCAGCCGCGTCGGTCGCGCACGAGCAGGGTGATGTGGCGCGGACTCTCCTCACCGCGAACGCAGGTTCCGGTCAGGTCGATCTCGGCTCCGTGAATCGCTCTGACCCCGTGCGACTTGGCGGCCTGGGCAAGCTCCATCGAGCCCGAGAGCGAGTTGTGGTCGGTCAGCGCGAGCGCCCCATAGCCCAGCTCGCTCGCCCGCCTGCACCAGCTCCTCCGGCAGCGAGACGCCGTCCAGAAACGAGTACGCCGAGTGACAATGCAGCTCGACGTATGGGGCCGTGGACAGCGCCATCACCTCACGTCCGCCTCACGGACCCTGCAGGAACCAGCCGCCGGAGCACAGATCATGGAAGACGATCACGTCGCGCCCCCGCTCGCTCACGAGCTCCCAGTAACGGCGACGCACCGGCTCGGCAGTCCACCAGCGGTCCTCCACCAGCCAGGACTCGCGCAGCAGCTCCACCGCTTCGCCGTTCACCCTCGCCGGCATGCCGTCCCTCCAGCACACACGCGCGGGCCGGGGCAGGTTCAGGACGCGAACCATCAACCCGGGAACGGCGCGAGCACCACCCGGCGCTCGGGCACACGCGAGTGGAGATCCACGCAGACCGCCCGCAACGCCGCGTCCGGTCCGGCCACGGCGCGCACCTGGGCGATGGCCTCGCGCAGGCGAGCGGCGCGAGCGGCGCTGTGGGCGGGGTCCTTGTCGAACAGTGCCCCCTGCTCCCCCGCCACCGGGCCGAAGCGCTCGACGGCCAGCTGCAGCGCCGCGGCCGGGGCAGGAAGCAGTAGCAGGCGCGCCGCAAGCGCCAGCCCGATGCGCTCGGGGTCGGAGAGTGCCTGGCGGAACACCACGCGTTCGCGCCAGGCGCCGCCTGCGAGCAGGCGCGCGGAGAGCGTGACGACGCGCAGCGTGCGCCCACGACGCTCGGGTCTGGCCAGCAGCCGGTCCACCAGCACGCCGAGCACGCGCTCCAGGGCAGCACCCGAGCTCGCGTCGCCGAGGGGCAGCGTCTCCTCCAGACGCTCCTCGACGGAGCGTGCCCGCAGCGGCTCGTCCTCGCCGCTGAGGAGCCGGTGCGCGAAAACGCCTGCCGCCCCGAAGCGGTCGGCGAGCTCATGTCGTCCCAGCCCCCTCAGCTCGCCGAGCGTGCGCACGCCGAGGCGGACGAGCGGCTCGACCAGCGCTTCGGTCTCTGCTCGAAAGCCGAGCAGCCCGACCGGCCTGCCGGCGAGCCAGCGCCGGGCGTCCTTTCCATCCAGGATGAGAGGGCGGCGCGAACGCACCGCCAGTGCAGCCGCCAGCGCACAGAAGCGCGTCGGCCCGGCCCCCACACGCGCGGGCCGGTCAAGTGCGCGCCGGGCGGCGGCGATCGCGCCTGCATCCGTGCCGTAGAGCCCGCGCAGCTCGCGTGCCTCGAAGTAGGCGAGTCCCGGGCGCTCCTCTTCGACGGCCGCGCCGACCGATTCCAGAGCGCACACCAACGCCTCCCAGGTCTCGGCGACCCCCACGGGATCAGCGGGCACGAGCAGGAGATGGGGGCAGCGGGCGAGCGCCTCCCCGAGGACCATCCCGCGGGCCACCCCACGGGCCTCGGCGGCACCGGAGACTTCTCCCACGCGTTGCTCGGAGCCCACCCGCGGAGCGACCGCGAGGGCGCGCCCGGTCAGCGCCCCCGGTCCCCCGGCGGCGACCACCAGCTCGAAGCGGGGAAGATGGACGCACACGACCATATACGAACGTATGTTCGCATATGGTCGGGTGGAACTCAATCCATGGTCAGCGGGCCCTCGGCCGCTCCGCTCAGGAACTGGTGCACGAACGGGTTCTCCGAGGAGAACATCCTCGCGGCGTCGCCCGCATCCACGATCCGTCCCTTCCACAGCAGTGCGATGTATTCGCCGATCCTGCGTGCGGAGGCGATGTCGTGGGTCACGACGATGTAGGCGCCTCCGTGGATGGAGTGCATCTCCTGGATCAGCTCGCACAGGAGCGCCGTCCGCACCGGATCCAACCCGGAGTCGGGCTCGTCGAAGATGACTATGTCCGGCGACATCACCAGCGCCCGCGCGAAGCCGGCGCGCTTGCGCATCCCCCCCGACAGCTGCGAGGGCAGATCGTCGATGGCCTCGGTCAGCCCCACGTCGGCCAGGCGTTCTTTGACCAGCGTGGCGATCTGCGCCTCGGAGGAGCCGGTGTGCTGGCGCAGCGGGAAGGCCACGTTGTCGAACACCGACATCGACCCGAACAGGGCGCCGTCCTGGAAGAGCACGCCGACTTTGCGGCGCAGGGCCAGGAGCTGGGGCATGGTCAGGGTGGGAACCGATTCCCCCTCCACGATGACATCGCCGGAGTCCGGGAACATCAGCCCGATGATGTGCTTGATAAGCACGCTCTTGCCCGTCCCCGAGGGACCGAGCACGACGGTGATCGTCTCGGACGGAAAGGCGACGTTCAGCCCGTTCAGGACTGGAACCCCGCCCAGCCGCTTGTGCACGTCTATGCAGCGGATCGACCAGTTGCCCGAATCAGGGTCGCCGGTCAGGTCGACTCCGCCGGAGTGGT
The DNA here is from genome assembly GCA_963821655.1 of uncultured Solirubrobacteraceae bacterium. Classification (GTDB taxonomy): domain Bacteria; phylum Actinomycetota; class Thermoleophilia; order Solirubrobacterales; family Solirubrobacteraceae; genus Palsa-744. The sequence goes on along the minus strand of CAWGER010000011.1, from coordinate 30,547 downwards.
ACTGATACTCGTCGGTCAGCTCGCGCTCGTCGGTCATCCTTTCCCTCCATAGGTGACGTGTGGGAACTGGCTGGTCTGGCCGTTGAACGTGAACGGATTCTGCTGGTTGCACCCGGGGGCCGCCACGACGTTGGGGGTTTCCGGCGTGTTGGCGACTTTGAACTGGATGATCAGTTCGATCAGGCTCTGGGAGACCGCTTCGTTGGGAGGCCCGCTGACCGAGGGGGCCGAGTTGGCGCATGCGCCGTTGCTGAACACCTGCAGGCCGCCGTTGCCGAGGGAGCGGAAGGCACCCGGGTGGAAGTAGGGGTTCGCGCGGTTCGTGCCAACCCGTTCGCTGGGGTAGATCGCGAGGCTCTGGGGGTTGAAGACGAGCATCGAGCGCAGGTAGTGCTGTTTGGGACCTTGGTTCAACGTGCTGCCGTTGGCGCCGCTGGCCTCGGTGGCGGCGGTGAGGTTGGCGAAGAACGCCTGCAGCTCGGGTACATATTCGCCCAGCGACTGCAGGAACGGGTCGAGGTTGTGCAGCACAGGCCTCAGGTTTTCAAGCTCGGGCACCGTCAGGTTGAGGACCGTCGATGTGTACGGCAGGCCTTTCTTCGCAGCCGTGGTCAGCGGCCCGAGCGCGGTCAGGAAGCTGTCGAACTGCGGTGCGAACGGCTTGGCGGCCTGGAGCAGCTGCGTGAGCTGGCGCTCCACCGGGCGGGTTTCTTCCAGGTAGGGGTTGGCGGTGTCCGAGAATTTGTCGAGGGTTCGCAGCGCGACGATCGAGCTGGTCTCGAAGGGCGGCAGCGCACGCCAGGTGTCGGCGAACGCCTGGCTTGCTTCAGCGGCCGCGTGGAAGGTGTGCTCGCCGTTTGCTATCAGCCCTTCGAGCTGGTGGTCGCGTCCGGCGAGCGCGTCGAACACGACCCCCGTGTTGTGCACGACCGCCCGCACGGCCCCCTCCTGGGAGTTGAGGATTTCCAGCAGCGTGTTGCCGTGTTCGACGAACGGCTCGAACGTGGACAGCGAGGCGTTGATCTGTTCCCCGCGCCCTGCGATCGCCGCTGCCTGGTAGCGCATCCACGACTGGAAGTTGCGTCGCGTCGTGCGGTCGAGCAGGGCGAGGATGTCGTCCAGCGTCACGAACGGTTCCACGTTGGCGTCGGCGAGCCGGGCCCCGTCACCCAGGGGCGGGCCCGTTCTGCCCTGGGGTATCAGCTGCACGTAGGTCTCGCCCAGCAGCGTCTTCTGGCGCAGGATGGCGTGCGTGTTCGCGCGGATCGGCGCGTACTGGGGCGTGAGTTCGATCGTCGCGTCCGTATAGCCTTCTTTGCCGAGCTTCACCGCGACCACGTGGCCGACCCCCACGCCGCTGATGCGCACATCGGACTGTTCGGTCAACGAGAGCGTGCGCGGGAAGGCGACGGTGAAGCGGTAGCCCTTCGGCTTGAGCGGCAGGGGACCGCCGAAGGACTCCCACAGGAACAGCAGCAGCCCGAAGCAGCTCAGCGTGAACAGGATGATCACCAGCAGGTTGCCCAGGGTGGGAGCGCGCTTCTGCATCTCAGGCGCCCCCTCCGGATTTTTGCGACGGTGAGGTCGCTCCGGCGAGGCCCGGGGCCTGACCGAACACGTGCGAGTCAAGGCCCGAGAACAGCCCTCCGGCGGGCGGCGCCTTCGGGCGGGCGCTCGAGCTTTTGGCGCCAACGGTGGTGTTCAGGATGCCGGCGGCTTCACACGCGGCCTTGTTGGGCGGGTTCAGCAGGCCGACCAGCAGGTTGACCGTCGGGTTGACTTCCGAGACGCCTTTGAGGATCGGTGCGACGTTGCAGTTCAGGTAGGTCAGACCGCGGCCGACCGCCCCGTGCGCCGCGGCGGTGCTGAGCACGCTGTTGAGGTCGTGGTTGTCCCAGTCCAGGAAGAACAGGAACCCGGCCTGCTTGGCGCTCGGATTGAAGGCCAGCTCGTTGAAGAATTCGTTGATCACCGAGAAGCTCGTCGCGAGCTTCGGGAACGCTTCGGCCAGGTCCTGGGTGTTGGGCTTGATTTCCTTGACCACCGGCTCGATCTGGCGCGCGAACGGCCTGACCTGGTTCTTGATGATCGGCGTGGTGGTTTCGGCCAGCTTCTGCGTGGCCTCCTGCGCCGGCGCGAGCGCGCTCGCGAACGGCTGCAGCTCATGCAGCGTCGGACCGAGCTTGTTCGCGGCGACGGCGAGCTTGCCCAGGCCCGTGCGCGTCTTGGCCAGGGCGCCGGGCAGCAGGTGCAGCAGGGTCTGGACGCTCTTTTCCTGCTTGGCGAACACGGCGAACACCGCGTTGGAGGCGTCGACGAGCTGGGAGAGCTGCGTGTCCTTTTCCCCCAGCGCTTCGGTCACGAGGCGGAAGTTGTGGATCGAGCGCGCGACGTTTTCGTGGCGGATTTCCAGCTGCTTGGCGATCTCCGCGATGTCCCGCGCCGTCGGATAGAAGCGCTTGAACGTCGCCGATGTGGCCTTGCCGTTGTTCTTGAACCCTTCGCCCGCCCCAGCCAGGAGCGCCTGCAGATAGACGCGCGTTTCGGCGTCGAGGCCCGCCAGGAACTGGTCGAAGTCGATGTTCGGGGCGGTCTGCGAGATCGGCACGGTGGAGCCGCTGGGCAGCCGCCCGGTCCTGGGCGTGCCCGGGTCGATCTCGACGGTCATGTCCTGCAGGTTGGTCTTCGGGCGCATCAGCAGGGTCGTGTCGTGGTAGAGGCGCGCGTACTTGGGGGTCAGGTGGATGGTCACCCTCGCAACCCCCTCGTGCAGGTCCACGTTCGCTATTTCTCCCACCTTCGCGCCGGCGATCGTCACCGCCTGGCCCTGACCGGGCGTGAGCGCCTGGGCGGTCTGGAAGTCGGCCTTCAGCGTGTAGAAGTTTTTGCCCACGACCGGGACCCAGCCCGGCAGGTTGAAGTTCTCGTGCGCGAGTATGTAGCCGCCCACGATCGTCGCGATCACGATCATCGAGACCACGGCGATGAACGCCGAGCGGTAGCGCTCGATCTGGTCGCGGACGCTCAGCCCGCCCTCGTGGCTGTGCTCGGTGGGGTTCATCACCCGGCCCCGTCGGCGGGGCCCTGCGACAGCGGGCCGTCGAAGTTGGGCAGCGTCTGTTTGTAGCAGGGCACGAGCGGCTTGTACGGCGGCTCCGCGGAGGGGTAGGCCGGACGCGTGCCGAGCGGGGGCAGCGACGCGTGCGCGAGCAGGCGCAGGCCTTTGATGTTGGGGCTGCCCAGGATCGACACCGGCGCCGAGCGCAGCGTCTGGCCGCTGCTGGACAGCAGGAACTGCGCCATCGAGCCGTTGCCGTCAAAGCTCTGCGCGATGGAGCCCAGGCCCACGAGCGAGTTCCAGAATTCCTTGTAGTTTTCCTCGCCCGAGGTGCTCGCTCCATCCTGGAGCTTGGTGTTGCCCGCCGGGAAGATCAGCTTCGTCTGGCATTTGCTGAGCACGTCGGACTGTTCCTGGAAGGGAACCTGTTCGCTCTGCAGCTGCGCGATGAACGGAGCCGCTTCGGCCAGTCCTTCGGCCACGCCCCCGAGCTCGTTCGGCGCGAGCGATGCCTTGACCTGTTCGATCCAGGGCAGCTGCGCCTTGACGGCCGCCGGCGTCGCCTTGACCCCGGGGATGATGTCGTTGGCGAAGGTCCGTGCCGGCGGCAGGGCGGCGGCGAGCGCGGCGAAGCCGCGGTCAGCGGCGAACAACGTGCTCGGGAGCTCGGCCACGGTCGCCTTCACCGACGGCGCCTGCTGCGCGAAGGAGCGGAAGAACGCGTTGAAGTTGACGATCAGTTCACCGAGCTGCTGCTCGTGGACGTTCAGCGCCGCGGTGACTTTGCCGATGCTCTTCACCAGTTTCGAGAGGTCGTGGGGCACGGTGCCGCTGATCGCCTGGTTGAGCACGGCGGCGCCGCGCAGCGAGGCGGGGCCGAGCTGGTAGGCCTTGTTGAGCGCCTGCGCGGCGTTCAGGCCGTGCAGTTCGGGGTCCTGTTCGGCGTTTTCCGCGGGCGTCGGCTTGCGCGTGAGGCCGTCTCCGTAGCCGATCAGGAAGTTCTGCAGGTTGGCGCGTGTATCGGTGTTGAGCGCGTCCAGCACCTGGTCGAGCTGGACCGGATCGGAGGTCTGGGTGATCGGCAGCGTGGAACCCGAGGAGAGCGTCCTGGCCGAGGGGCTGCCCGGCTGCAGTTCGACGAACCAGTTGCCTTCGAGGAAGGTGCGCGGACGGATCTTCACGGTCGCGTCGGAGTGGATCGGCAGGCCGTCCGATTCGATTTCCATCGTGACGAGCCCCGCGTTGCCCGCGCGGGCCACCCCTGAGACCTTGCCGACGTCCACACCGGCGATGCGCACGGGCGAGGACTTCCGCACGTTGACGGCCGTCGAGAAGACCGCCTTCAGGCGATAGCCGTGTTTGAACGGGACGTGTTTGGTGAAGCCGAAGTACGCGGCCACCACCACCAGCACGATCACGATGATCCCCACGCGCGCCGGGTTGGCTCTGCCCAGCTCGACGACCGGCGTGCGATCGTAGCGGCGCCACCAGCTCGGGGCCTTCATCCGCTCTTCCCCTTGGTCTTGGAGCTGATCCCGAGATCCTTGAGCGTCGAGCTCGGATACTTTTCGCCGAACAGGTTCTGTTCGCGACTCGTGATTTCGTGGGTGGTCCCCGTGGCTCCGGGCACGTTGCCGATGACCGCTTTGCCCGCGACGTAGTTCTCGTTCCCCGCTTCGCAGTTCTGCGGAGGCTGGCCGGGGCCGCCGACGTTCGGGTAGGGGTTCACGTGGACGTGGTTGTTGTCGATGATCGCCGTGCTGTGGAAGGGGTGTTCCACGGACGGCCCGTTGGCGGGCGCCGAGGAGGGGAATCCCTCGTTGTTCGGCCCGTTGGGGGAGAGCACGAGGCTCGCGCGCGAGAGCGTGCCGAGCCCGATGTTCTCGGAGGTCAGGCTCGCCAGGTTGCGGAACGCCAGCGTGAAGTAGTTGCAGGTCGCCTGCTCGGGCGCGAGCCCTGCGAGGACGGGGTTGCCGAGCGTCAGCGTCTGGGTGAAGTCTTCAAGCGACACGGGGACGATGGGGTTTTCGCCGAAGGCCTGCAGCGCCTGCGCCGCTGAGGCGAGCTCCGAGTTCAGCGCCGTGGCGGCGTTCAGGTTGACGGCGCCCACCGTGACGGCGTGTGCCAGCGGCGGTGCGACCGAGACGCAGCAGGCTCGCGCTCGGGCGCAGCAGGTGCATGAACTCGGTGCTGTTTTCGGTGAGCTTCGCCTGGTAGGGAAGCGAGTGGATGGCCTGTTCGAGCGACGGCGGCCCGAGCACGGTCGCGCGTTCGAGATAGGGAGAGGCCACGCCCGCCCAGTCCGTGAAGAATTTGTCGAGCTCGACGTACAGTGCGGCCTGGGCGAGGGTCTGCGAGGCGCTCTGGGCGGCCACGCGGTCGAGCGCGACCCACAGCTCGTGCAGGCCTGTGGCGGGCGCGGCCAGGTTGTGAAGTACGGGGATCGCGTTCGTGACGAGCGGACGCAGAGTCGCGATCGTGTTGTTGAGCCCCAACCCCCGCCCGGCCAGTCCATTGCCGAAGTTGTTCAGCTGGACCTGGTTGGCCGTTCTCGTTTTCTCGTCGAACATGTTGAACAGCTCTTCGATGTTCACCGGTTCGCGAACGTGGCTGACCGGGATCGTCCCGCCCGCCGGGATGGTGCGGACGGAGTGGCCCTTGTCCAGTTGCAGGTACTTCTCGCCGATCGAGGACAGCGACTGCACGCTCGCGGTGGTGTCGGCGGGCAGCGATTCCACGCCTTTTTCGAGCTTCAGTTCGGCGACCGCGGTGACGCGTCCGGTGGCGGGGTCCTGATGGGCCGACAGGCTTTTGACGATCCCCACCCGCGAACCGCCGACGCGCACCACGTTCGAGGCCTGCAGCCCCGAGGTCTGCGGCAGGACCACCTTGATGTTGTAGGTGGGGACGAACGGCAGCCCGTTGTTCGCGTTGTAGGACAGGTACACGGCCACGACCACGATCAGCGTCGTGATCGCCCCGATCAGCAGCGGGCTGCCCGCCAGAGAACCGCCACGGCGCCTGTTCATCAGGGCACCTCCGAGGGGTCGCAGCTCAGGGCTTCTCCGTCGGTGAAGGGCGACGATCCGTCGGCGGCGGGCTGGGTGGCCGCGCCCGGGCAACGGCGCAGCTGTCCGCTCTTCAACCCTTCGAGTGCCTGCCCGGCACTCGCCGCCGGGGTGAGGTTGTTGTTCGCGCCGAGCTTGAAGTCGGGGAAGACCGGGGTGATCCGCACGTAGTGGCCGTTGGCGTCGTAGTAGGCGGTCGCCTGGCCGAACGTGCGCAGGGTGCCCTGGAGGTCGGGGGTGTAGGGACCGAACACGGCGGTGATCGGCACCGATTCCCGCAGCGCGGTGACCGAGGCCGGTGAGGCCGTCGACAGCGCCTTCGCGAGCGCCGGCAGCACGTTGGCCCAATCGGTGAGGTCGTTGTTTGGTCCGGGCTTGCTGAAGGCCTGGCTGAGGTTGCTCACGGGCGTCGTGGCCGTCTGCACGAGAGAGCGCAGGCGGGGGAAGTAGGTCAACAGCGGCTTGGTGGTGGGCTTGGACGCTTCGACCAGCTTCGTCAGGGCGGCGAACGTCGACGGGACCTGCGACGAACGTGCGGGTGCCCTGGCGCAGCGTGACGGGCAAGCAGGCGCAGGCCCCGGGCGAGGGCCGTCTGCTCGGAGCCGATCGCCTGGAATGTCGTGTCGGCGTTTCCGATCAGGTCGGTGAGCTGCTGCGAGCGCGCGCCGATCGTGGTGACCGCCTTGGCGGTTTCGACGAGGAAGCTCGTGAAGATGGGCTGGTCGCGAATGAACTCGGAGAAGAAGTGATCGGTCGCAGAGAGCGCGGCCGGGGTGTATTCGATCGAGGTTCCGACCTGCCGGGCCGACCCGGCGTACTGTTCGGCGAAGCCCTTGATCACCTTCTGCAGGCCGACGCGCGTCTTCGGGTTCAGCGTGTTGAACAGCTGGTCGAGATCGACGACTTCGCGCGTCGCCGACGCCGGCAGCGTCGCACCGTCCGCGAGCGCGGGAGCGTTGTTGGGGCCGGGCGTCAGCGCTATGTAGCGGTTGGCGACGGTCGACAGCGACGGCACCCTGACCTGGGCCACGGTGCCTTCGTGCAGCGGCGTCAGCGAGGAGTTGACATGGATCGTGACCTTCGCCTTGTAGTCGTGTCTCAGGGCGATGCTCGTGACGTTCCCGACCGGCACCCCGCCGACCTGTACCTGGTCGCCCCTGACGAGCTGGCCGGCTTCGCCGAAGATGAGCTGGTAGTTGGCGCCGCCGCCGCCGGCGAACAGGAGATAGGCGACGATGAGCACCACGATCGCGAGCGCGCTTATCGCGATGATCCGTCCCGCGCGGGGCGGCAGCGGCCCGGAGCGGCGAACGGGCGTTGAGGGCCTCGAGCCCGGCGGCGGCGAGGCGGGCGGACTGGGAGGGCTAACCGTTGCCATTCGCTGCCTTCCCGCCGGGGCCCGGAGCACCGGGCTTGTCGGGGATCGCTGAGGACGAGGGCCCATTGGCCACCGTCGGGTCGGGGATCTCGCCCAGCCGCGCGATCAGTTTGGTCCACTCATTGGCGCTCAGCCCCGAGCCGAACACGCCGGCGGCGTGCGCGAGGCGCCCCGTCGGCGCAGTGAAGCTGAGGTGGATGGCCCGGATGTGGGGCTTCGCGAGCGTGTTGGCGGCGCCCGGATAGCTCATCGGGCTGACGATCTCGAGGGGCCTTGCCACACCCTGAAGCGTCAGCAGCTTGCGAACCGCGATGTCGCCGACAGAGCCCGGTCCCCCATGGCCGGCGATCGGGACGCCGTTGACCGCGGTGATGTCCACGGCATCCTCGCCGGAGCCTGCGCGCGCGTTGCCCCCGGCGCTCGCCGCAACCGTCGAGCCGCCCTTGCACGGCAGACCCGCAACGGTCGGCTTCAGCCCGGACACCGACAGGAACTCGAGCGTCGCCAGGACGCGCTTGTCGACCCCTCCGGCCTGGATGTCGCCGCGGGCGCATCTGGCGAGACGGATGTTGGAGTCGTGCAGCACCTGCGGCTGGAGCTGCGACTTCGACTCCAGCAGCACCTGTCCGACCGTCGGCGAGGTCGCGAGGAACGGGTTCTCGCCCTTGGCCCTGAAGATCGACGTGTTTTCAAGCGCCACCCAGCCGTCGAGGATCGGCTTCGGGTCGATCAGCTGCGCCTGCACCCCGGCCGGGCGGATCTGGAAGAGCATGCGCGGTTCGCCCGGCTGTCCGGAGGTGCCGCTTCCGACGTGGCCGAGCACGGTCCCGGCGATCACCTGAACGCCGGCGCGCAGCGGGTGCAGATAGACGTCGTCGGGCCCTTCCCTGAAGACCCGCACCGCTGCCTTCGGCGCGGGCGGGGCCGGCGGCGTGGCGGGGGCCGGCGGCGCGGCTTTGAAGGCCGGCGCCGGTTCGAGTCCTGCCGCGGCTCCCAGCGCCAGTCCCGACACGGTGGCACCTTCGGATATCGGAGAGCGCGGCTGAGCGCCCGCCGTGGCCGGACCGCTCGGGGCAGGTTCGACCGCCCCCCCGGGCTGCGCGATGCGGTCGCTGACATTGGAGTGCTCATGTGGCACGAGCACCGGGTACAGGGCCGCAACCGCGCCGAGCTGCGCGTACACATACAGGTTGCCGTAGGCGTCGCGCAGCGACACGAACCGCCCGAGCGCGGGCGAGTGGCCGACCTGCACGATTTCACCGTCCTGGACGGCGATCACCGGCGCGCCCGCCTGCGCGTAGATCGTGGTGCCGACGAGCGTCTGCGGTGAACCCTGGCCGACCTTCGATCGGCCGCCCGCCGGCGCCGCCGGGAAGCCATCGCTGAAGTGCGCGGCCGCGTGCACCGGGAAGCGCGCCTCGGTGAGCCCGGTGATCGCCCCGAGCAGGCCCGGCGGCGTGCCGCCGAGCAGCTGGGCGCGCAGCATCACGGAGCTCACGTAGGCCTGCGAGTGGTTGTAGGAGTAGACGGCCGTCCTGATGTTCGTGGTCCCCCCGGCCGCGCGCAGGTATCTGGCGGCGGCGAAGATCGCGTCGGCGGGGTTGTACGGGTCCTTGAAGCCGTCGCCGTTGGCGTCCACCCCGTACTGGGCCCACTCCGCCGGCAGAAACTGCATCCATCCCTCGGCGCCGGCGCTCGAGACGCTCAGATCGCGGCCATAGTCCGTCTCCACCTCGTTGATGGACGCGAGGACCTGCCAGGGGATCGCGTAGGCCGTGCCCGCCGCCTGATAGATGGGCAGCAGGAAGGGCGGGATGCGGAAGCTTTCGATGAAGAAGCTCGGCACGCCGGAGATCGTGGATTCGAGGGCCAGCGGCAGCGACGGCGTGAGCGTCGACGGCGAGGGAGCGTGCTTGCCGCCGTGCGCCCGCCCCGCGGAGGAGCCGCCCTTTTCTTCCTTTCCGCCGCCCGCTGCGCCGCCCTTCGACCCCGTGCGAGACCGGCGGGTGGCGGCCGGTCCGCCGGGCGTGCCTCCCTGGGAGCGCTGGGTCTGGACCTGCGGCGCCGCCGGGACTTCCGGCCCGCTCGGGCCAGTGGGTGCCGGAACCGCCGTGACGGGTTCGCCGGTCGAGCCGGCGGGCGGCGCCGCGGGGGTTGCCGGGGCTGCCGGCGCGGGAGTCGAGGTGGTCGTTTCGGCCGCAGGGCCCGCCGTTGCGGTGCTGCCCTTTTCGACCGCCAGGCTCACCGCGGGCGCGGCCAGCGCGAGCGCGAGCACACCCGAGAGCGAGAGACCCAGCAGGTGTAGTCGCTGAGTCGTCATCACTCAGTTCCCGAGGAGGTAGTTGAGCAACATGCCGCCCGCGCCGGAGGCTTCCGCGGACGGGGTGTAGTAGGTGGTGCCGGCGCTCGCGCCCCCGACGGGCTGGGACGTCGAGCCCGCCCCGTTCAGCGCGCCCACGTCCGAGAGTGCGCCCGCGGCCGGCGCCGAGCCGGGGTAGCGGGCGAGCGCCTGGGCGGGCGTGGCGCCTTTGAGGACCGCGAGCGTGCGGTCCATCACGAGGCTCGTCGTGCTGGGGCTCCCGACCGAGCTCGCCTTGGCGCTCGAGGCCGTCGTGCTGGACAGTTTGGCGCTGCACGCGGAAGCGGGAGCGATCGCGTAGGTGAGGCAGGCGGTGCCCAGCCCCTCCGTGCGCAGGAAGTGCCCGAGCGCGTCGTAGCCGTTGGCGGATCCGGCGCCCAGGAAGATGAAGTCCATGATGCGCTCGAGGCCGCCGGTGGAGCGCAGGCTCGTGAACAGGCTCGAGAGGTTGCCCGCGAACGGCTTGGCGGCCGCGCCGAGGGGTCCCAGCTTGTGGAGCAGCGGCTGAACCGCCACGAGCGCCGGCCCCGACTGCTTGGCTGTCTTGCCGAGGCTCGTGAAGAACTTTTCAGAGCTCTTGGAGAACGCCGGCAGGTGGGTGAAGGCCTGGTTGATCGCCGGCGCGGCGACGCCGAGATCGGTGAACACCGGCGTCGTCTGTTCGGCGAGCTTCGCGAGGCGTTCCATCGCGGGGGCGAGCTGGCGCAGGAACGGCGGGAACAGGACCAGGTTGCGTTCGAGCGCGCCGAGGTGCCGCGCGCTCGCCTGGGCGACCGTGTTGCTCTGCGCGAAGTAGTCGGCGAACTGCTTGCGCACGGCTGCGAGCGGCGCGAGCGACTTGTCGGAGTCCACAGCCAGCTTGGCCAGCACGCGGTTCTCGCTGGCCAGGATCGCGAGCACCTTGTCCAGTTCCTGGAGCGCCGGGTTGGCGCGGCGGATGACCACGTTCAGGTCGCTTCCGCGTCCGGCCAGGCCGACGCCGAGTTCGTTGAGGATGATCGTCAGGCGCTGGCGCTCGGGCAGGCGCGTGATGTCGTTGAGCAGGTCGGGGTCGACCGGGCTATGGGTGTTCGTCACCGGCAGGAGCTTCTCGCCCGCGCCTTCGTGCCCGGCAGGGATGGTGGGCAGCGGCGGCGCCGGCGGGGTGCCCTCCACGCGCGGCTGGGTGGGCAGGCAGTCGACGAACTTCTCGCCCAGCAGGGCCTGGGGGCGGATCGTGCAGGTGGCGTCGGTGCGGAAGTCCTGGAAGCCGGGGGTTTCGATGTGGATCACGACCGCGGCCTTCTTCGTGGGCGTGGGGGTCACCGACCCCACCGTCCCCACCTTCACGCCCTCGATCTTGACGTTCTCCCCCGGAATGACGTTGGCGGCGTTGTCGAAGATGGCGCGGACGGTGTAGCCGCTCCCGCTGCCGCCGGCCGAAACGGCCAGCAGGACGAGCACCACGAGCGCGGCCACGCAGGCGGCACCGGCGACCCCGGTCACGCCTCGCCTCCACCCAACCGACTTCTTCCTCAACCCGATCCTTCCTCTACCTCTACGTATCCAACATGCGGACGGCCCCATCCGGTAGATGGGGCCGCCGCCCTACTTGGTTGTGATCGAGTTTACGCTCCCGGAGGGATACGCACGCCGATGGCGTTTACTTCTTCGGGCACGGAGCCTTGTAGCTCGTCGTGACCGTCTGTGGGGAGAGGCCGCCGAGACCGGCGAACATCAGTTCCGACTTCAGCGGGAAGCCGCCCTTGGGGCACTTCTTCGGCACGGTGCCGTAGTACACGGTCTTCTTGCCCTTCTTGTAGGCGGAGCCTGCCGTGACGTTGATCGACAGCACCGAGGCGTCGGGGGCCCCGGGCACGGTTTCGACCAGCGGCACAGTCGTGTTGATCGACGGGGTGTTGCCGTAGACGACGTGGCTCGCGGAGATGAATTCAAGCGACACCGGCGAGGTGCCCTGCGTGTAGAACTGCAGGCCACCGCCCGGCGCGAAGAACCCCTGCACGGTCGTCGACTCTTCAACGCGTTCGTTGCCGAAGCTGACCACGCCGTTGGCCTTGCCCGCGATCGTGAACTTCGACTTCTTCGGGCACGCGCTCGGCCCGGTGTTTTTGAGCGCGTTGGGGTCGCAGGTCGTGAAGCCCTGCGGGTGAAGCTTCGTTCCGGCGGCTCGGTCACGTTGACCCCGATCAGCGGCGGCGCGAACCCGCCGTATTCGTTCCCCTTGATCGTCCATTCGACCTGCTCGGCCGCGCCGGCGCCGAGGATGTTGCCGGTGTGGGGGAAGCCCGGAATGGGAACGGCCTTCGCTTTGAACGTGACGACGGGTACCGCCGACGCGGCGGCCGGAAGGCCAAGGACGGCGAGGCCGAGCAAGGCCAGACAGGTGGATGCTCTGCGCATCAGAATTTTCTCCTCTGCTTGATGGACAGGTCCGCCTCGATCCGGGTAGCTCCGGAGCCATGCCGGTCCGGCGATATCGAGATCCCCGATATTGACCGGGGAACAATGGCGACTCTGGGTCGCCAGCCTATACCGTCGCGACGGATTATTTCAAGTTAGTAACCCGCCGCCGGGCGACAAGTTGCTCACCTGCGCCGCGGCAGTTTACAGCGGAGCCTCAGGGCCCGCTCCCGACAGCTCGAGCTCGGCGCCGGCGAAGCGCACATCGACCGGCTCGAGGATCACCTGCCGCTGCCCCTCCTCCACGCGTCCGGCAATCAGCGCGCTCAACCCCAGCCCCTCCGCGATCTGAAGAATCGCCGCGGCGGCGCCGGCCGCGCAGTAGACGGCATAGCCCGATCCCATGTTGAAGGTCGAGTAGGCGGCGTGCGGGTCAAGGCCGGCCTGGGCCACCAGGAAGCTCAGCACCTCGGGCACCTCGGGCAGTCTGTCGATGCGATAGGTGAGCGCCTTTGAAGGGCGCATCAGCTTGAGCAGCCCGTGGCCGGTCACGTGGCTCATGTAGGTGACCGGGAGCCCTGCCCGCAGGAGCTCCGCGACGAGCGGCACGTACATCACCGACGGCTCCAGCAGCGCCTCCCCGAGCGTGACTCCGCTCGCGAGGGCCGTCGCGTAGCCCTCGGGCAGCCGAGCTGCGAGCAGGCGCGCCAGCGAGGCCCCGTTGGCGTGCAGGCCGCTGGAGCTCACCAGCACGATCTCATCCCCAGGCCTGGAGGTCCTCTCCCAGGATCGCTGAGCGGCCCTCGGGCACCACGCCCACCGCGGCGCCGGCCAGCTCGATGTCCCGCTCGTCCAGCAGCCCCGGCAGCGACGGTGACTCGCCGCCGCCCCACGTGCAGCCGGCGTCCGCGCATGCCCTGCGCCAGCCCTCCAGCAGCGACGCGGCGCGCTCGGACTCGCGGTACCACTCCGAGGCACCGGTCGCGAAGTAGGCGTTCACCACCAGCGGCAGCGCGCCCACGCAGCACAGGTCGTTGAGGATGGCGGCGACCGTGTCGTAGGCGACGTCGGCAAATCGATTGATCCGGAGACCTTCCAGCACGTCTCGCGCCACGATCGACTTCGTGCCCAGCCCCTCGACCACGAACGCGAACGCCCGCCCGTCGAGCTCGAACACGAACGCCGGCTCCCCCCGCGAGGAGTCGAGCGCACGGGCACCCAGGGCGCCGAGCAGCGGGGATGTGGACAGCGCCTTGGCCATCGCCATGCGCTTGGCCGCATCCAGTGCGTCATAGTCCACGCCCGCCGCGCGGTAGGTGGCTGCGGGACCCTCCGTCATGGACGCAGCCTATGACCTGGCGTGGCAGCGTGTGGCGCGCGGACTCGATATACACCTCGAACCCCGCCGCACAAAGGAGACTCGATGGACTTTCAGCCAAGCCAGCGTTGCTCTGAATTCAAGGAGCGCCTCACCACCTTCATGGAGGAGCAGATCTACCCCGCGGAGGCGACCTACGAGCGCCAGATGCAGGAGTCCGGAGACCCGCACCACCAACCGGCGATCATGGAGGAGCTCAAGACGCGCGCGCGCGAGGCCGGGCTGTGGAACATGTTCCTGCCGGACGACTCCCTCGGGGCGGGCCTGTCCAACAGCGACTATGCGCCGCTCGCGGAGATCCTCGGCCGCTCCTTCATCGCCTCGGAGGCCTGCAACTGCTCGGCGCCGGACACCGGCAACATGGAGGTGCTCTTCCAGTTCGCCACCCCCGACCAGAAGGATCGCTGGCTGACGCCGCTGCTCGACGGCGAGATCCGCTCGGCGTTCGCGATGACCGAGCCCGACGTCGCCTCCTCGGACGCGACCAACATCGCGCTGCGCATCGAGCGCGACGGCGAGGACTACCTGCTCAACGGGCGCAAGTGGTGGGCCTCCAATGCCCTTCATCCCCACTGCCGGATCATGATCGTGATGGGCAAGACCCTCACCGAGGGGCCCCGTCACCGCCAGCAGAGCCAGATCCTGGTGCCGATCGACACCCCCGGCGTGAGCATCCTGCGCGGGCTGTCTGTATTCGGCTACGAGGACCAGGAGGGACATGCCGAAATCGAGTTCAAGGACGTGCGCGTCCCCGCCTCGAACCTGATCGCGGGCGAGGGCGACGGCTTCATGATCGCCCAGGCCCGTCTCGGCCCGGGGCGCATCCACCACTGCATGCGTGCACTCGGAGCCGCCGAGCGCGCGCTCGAGGCGATGTGCGCCCGCGCGGTCTCCCGCGTCACCTTCGGACAACCGCTTGCCACTCGCGCCAACATCCAGGACTGGATCGCCGAGTCGCGCATCGAGATCGAGATGGCGCGCCTGCTCACGCTCAAGGCGGCCTGGCTGATGGACACGGTCGGCAACCGCCAGGCCCGTACCGAGATCGCGGCGATCAAGGTGGCCGCGCCCAACGTCGCGCTGAAGGTGATCGACCGTGCGATCCAGGTGCACGGCGGCGGGGGCGTCTCGGATGACTTCCGCCTGGCTGCCACCTACGCCCACCTGCGCACGCTGCGCCTGGCCGACGGTCCGGACGAGGTCCACAAGCTCTCGATCGCCCGCCGCGAGCTCGCGCCATACATGCCGCGCGAGGAGTAGCTACAAGCAGGCATACACGGCGTCGATGAGTCCGCGATTGCGCGGATTCTGCCAGCGTGGACCCTCGCCCTGGTTGGGCGTGTACGCGAACGCAAGGCCCTGGTCGGGATCGGCGAATCCGAGCGAACCGCCGGCCCCGAAGTGGCCGAAGCTCCCGTCGTTGGGCCCGATCGGCCGCTCGGGCTGCGTGAGCTGAAAGCCCAGGCCGAACCGCGACGGACGATTCAACACCGCGTCCAGGCCGCAGGACACCTCGCGCGCGGCCAGCTCGACCGTCTCGCTGGCAAGCAGGCGAACGCCATCCACCGCACCTCCGGCTGCCAGGGCGCTGTAGATCCTCGCCACGCCGCGGGCGGTCGCGTGCGCGTTGGTCGAGGGCATCTCGGCCGCACGCCACGCCCTCGTGTTGACGGTGCCGAGCCCGGACAGGCCGGGCGGGTTCAGATAGGTCTGGCGCACCAGCAGCGGCGTGCGGGCGTCGATGAACTCCGGCGCCACGTGGGGGAAGACGAAGTCGGCCACGCGCCGATCCTCATCGGCGCCGATACCGAAATGGAAGTCGGCGTTCAGCGGTCCCGCGATCGTGCGGCGCACGAACGCTCCCACGGTTTCGGTGCTCACCCGGCGCACCAGCTCTCCGATCAGGAATCCGAACGTGTTGACGTGGTAGCCGTGCCTTTCACCCGGCTCCCACCATGGCCGCTCCGCGGCGAGCGCCGAGGTCATGAGCGGCCAGTCATACATGGCCGTCGCGGGCAGTGGGGCGCGGATCGCCGGCAGCCCCGCACGGTGGCCGAGGAGCATGCGCACGGTGACCGCGTCCTTGCCGGCGGCCGCGAACTCCGGCCAGTTGTCCGCCACCGGGGCATCGAGATCGACCCGTCCGCTCTCGATGAGCATGAGCAGACACAGCGCGGCCATGGGCTTGCCCACGGAGAACACGTTCACGAGCGTGTCCCGGCGCCACGGCCGCGTCCGCTCCGGGTCGGTCCACCCGGCCCACAGGTCGACCACCGCTCTTCCCTCGAGCGTCACCGCGAGCCCTGCCCCGAGCTCGCCGTGCTCACGAAAGTTCCTCGCCAGCGCGCTCCGCACGCCGGCGAAGCGCGAGTCGCAGTGGCCCTCTATCTGCGGGACGTCCACGCCCAACGGTCAGGAGGCGCGCGCTGTCCGGGGCTCGCCCGCAACGCTCCCGCTGAGGAAGCGCCTCAGCGTGCGGCGCGCGGCTCCCAGCCGCCTGCCCGCCTCGAGCTCTCGGATCGCGATCTCCGAGGTCATTGCGGCGAAGAGCTGTGCCGCCGTGGGCGCGTCGCGCCAGCCCATGGCCCGGAAGCTCGGCACGGCCGCCGCCGCAAAGCGCTCGTGCCGTGCGGACATTGACGCCGTAAGCGCTGGATCCGAGCGTGCCTCAATAGCGAGCGCCTTGACGGCCTGGTCCTCCAGGCACACGTCGAGATAGGCCTCGGCCCCCCGCACGATGCGCTCGGATCCATCGGGAAGGCCTTCGGTGGCGCGCGCCACGGCGTCGATCACGCGGGCGTGAAAGCGCTCGTGGAGCGCGTCCACGAAGGCCGCGCGATCGGTGAAGTGCACGTAGAAGGTTCCCTTGGCCACCCCCGCCTCGCGCGACGACGCGGTTGACGCTCAACCCGGTGAGCCCGTGGCGCTCGGCCACGCTCACGCCTGCGTCCAGCAGCCTCTCTCGCGTGCGGTGGGAGGCGGGTGCAGCTGCGTCAACCATGACGCCAGCGTACCTGACCGGTCGGTCGGGGAACTGACCGACCGGTCAGTCATACTGGTATGGTCCCGGTCATGAGCTTCCTACAGACATCCACAGGGCCTGTGGCCTACGACGAGCGCGGCGATGGCCCGCCAATCGTCCTGCTCCCCAGCGGAGCGCACGACCGACACGACTACGACGAGCTGCGGGCGCTGCTGCCGGCACGGTTCCGCTCCATATCACTTGACTGGCCGGGGCACGGCGAGTCGCCTGCCGGAGAGGGAGCGGCGACGGCCATGCGCTTCGCGGACGTCGCCGAGGAGCTCGTCGAACAGCTGGCCCCCACGGGCGCCCTGGTCCTCGGCAACTCCGTCGGCGGATTCGCCGCGGCGCGCCTGGCGATCCGCCGGCCAGAGCTCGTGAGGGGGCTGGTGATCGTGGACGGCGGGGGCTTCGCCGGACGGCCGGCGCACGTGCGGGCGTTCTGCGCGCTGATGTCCCAGCCATGGTTCCTGCGGCGCATCTACCCGGCATTCTCGACTCGCTACATGCGCCCGCGCACGGCGGCCGACCGGCGCGCGCGGGACACGGGCGTGGCGAACACCCGGGAGGATCCCGGCCTGCGTGCGGTCAGCGAGCTGTGGCGTTCTTTCGCCTCGCCAGAGCACGACCTCCGGGATGACACACGATCGGTCACCGCACCAACGCTCCTCATCTGGGGCAGGCGCGATCCGGTGATACCGCCAAAGATCGGCAGACGCCTGGCCGCCATGATCAACGGCGCGGAGCTCGTCGTCCTAGATACCGGCCACGTGCCCCACACCACGGACCCGGAGGGCTTCGCCGCTCGCCTACTCCCGTTCGCAGACGCCGTGCTCGCCCCGGTGCCGGTGCAGGTGGCGACATGAGCGCCTGAGGTATGTTTGGCGGCAGAGGCGAGCCGGGGAGAACCGACATGAGCACGAGTGATATTGACGAGCTGCTGCAGAGGGCGGTCGCCGAGCGGGCGCTGCCCGGGGTCGTGGCGATGGTGGGCGATCGCGACGGCGTGATCTACGAGGGCGCGTTCGGGCTGCTGAACATCAACGGCGACGACCGCGTCAGGCCGGACACGATGTTCGCCATCATGTCGATGACCAAGGCCTTCACCAGCGTCGCCGCGCTCCAACTGATCGAGCAGGGCGCCCTCGAGCTACAGCAGCCGGTCGCCGACATCGTGCCGGCCTTCGCCGATCTGCGGGTGCTGGAGGGATTCGATGGCGACGCTCCCCGGCTGCGGGAGCCGGCGAGCCAGGCGACGATTCGCCATCTGCTGACACACACCTCGGGTCTTGCGTACTCGTTCATCAACGCCGACATCCTGCGCTACCGCCAGGTCACCGGAACCCCCGACGAGCTCAGCGGCGAGCTCGCGATGCTGCAGGCCCCCCTCGTCGCCGACCCGGGCACCCGCTGGGAGTACGGCGTCAGCACCGACTGGCTCGGGCGGGTGATCGAGGCGGTGAGCGGGAGCGATCTCGCGACCTACTGTGCCGATCGCATCTTCGCTCCGCTGGCGATGCGTGACGCAACCTTCCGCCCCAGCGATGAGCAGGCGGCCCGCATGATGGCGCTGCACCAGAGGACGCCTGACGGGGATCTCATCCAGGAGTCGATCGAGCTGGCCGAGCCCGAGTTCTACATGGGCGGCTCGGGCGCATACGCGACGGCGCCCGACTATCTGCGCTTCATACGCGCACTGCTGCGCGGCGGCGAGCTCGACGGCGAGCGGGTGCTGCGGGCCGAGACCGTCGAGCTCGCCTTCAGCGAACACCTCGACGGTGCGTCGCTGCCGGATGCCCTACCTACCACGATGCCCGAGCTCTCAAACGAGGTGCCCGGCCTGCCGTTCGCGCAGGGCTGGGGGCTGGGGTTCCATCTGTTCCTCGAGGATCTCCCCGCAATGCGCCGGAGCGGGAGCTGTGACTGGGGCGGCCTGTTCAACTGCAACTACTGGATCGACCGCACGGCCGGCGTCGCCGGGGTCCTGCTCACGCAGGTCCTGCCGTTCTATGACGCGCAGATCGTCGAGACCGCGGCCGGCTTCGAGATGGGCGTCTACGCCGAGGTCGGCGCGGCCCAGCAGGTCTGAGCTTTCAGGAGTCCGTGGCGCGTGGGGCGTAGCGGTGATGGAGCATGAGCGCGTTCCCGTCGGGATCGGCGAAGAGCGCCATGTGGCAGACCCCGGTATCGAGGGTCTCCGCCGCGAACGCGACGCCGCGCTGCTCGAGCGCCGCCCGTGCCTGCGCGACATCGTCAACGTGCAGCGCGATCGCATTTGGGTTGACGGCATGCACGAGACCCATCTTCTCGGGGTCGAACACGCTGAGCGTCAGGTTGCCCGTCTCGAACTCGGCATAGTTGCGGTCCTTGAGGTACACCGACCGGGACAGACCGACCGTCTGGCCGTAGAACTCGACCGCCGCCTCGAGATCGCGCGTGGGCATACCCACGAAGTCGACGCCGGTAACAAGCTGGGAAGTGGTCATCTCGGTTCCTCCTGGGTTGATCGGCGAGCGCGTCGCGTCCCGATCTTATTGCGATCGCGTCGGATAGGCTCAGCCGCACCCAACAAGGAGAGGATCGAGCGATGGCATACCTGATCACCCACTTCTGGCCCGGCGCGACCGAGGATCAGTACAACGCGACGGTGGCGGTGGTGCACCCTGCCGGAGGTCTGCCCGACGGGCAGATCTATCACGCCGCCGGACCCACCGACGGCGGGATCCTGATCGCCGCTGTGTGGGACTCCAAGGAGCAGGCTGACCGCTTCGTCCGGGAGAAGCTGTTGGCGAGCATGCCCATCGCCGGAGGCTTTGCGGGGCAGCCCGAGGAGCGCACCGCCGAGATCTCAAACCTGCTGACGGCTTAGCGAGCGGCAGACCCGCGCTCACCCGGCCTTGCGCGGCGTCAGCACGATCACCGGGATGATGCGCCCGGCCCGCTTCTCGTAGTCGGCGAACGCCGGCGAGCGTTCAGCCTGCGTGCGGAAGAGGCGGTCGCGCTCCTCGCCGGTCGCCTCGCTGGCGACGACATCGATCGTGTTGGTGCCCACCTCGATCGTGGTGTCGGGATGGGCCTTGAGGTTGTGGTACCAGTCGGGATGGCTGGGCGCTCCACCCTTCGAGGCGAACACGACGTAGCGCCCGGCGTCGCTCTGGTAGGCGAGCGGGTTGATGCGGCTCTTGCCGGACTTGGCACCGGTGTGGTGCAGCAAGAGCAGCGGCGTGCCCTCGAACGTACCGCCGACACGTCCTTCGTTGGCGTGGAACTCGTCGATGACCTGGGTGTTGAAGTCTGCGGGCATGTGGTCCACGCGCAGCGGCGTCAGCCGCCCCAGCCGACCGCCCAGGCCGCCGCGTCGGCGGGCTTGTTCTCGAAGCGCACGACCTTCCCGTCACGCATCTCGAAGACGTGCTCAAAGTCGGTGGCCAGCTCGGCGCCACTCTTGTTCCTGCCGGTGAACCGACCCTTGACGACGACGCGGTCACCCTCGTCGCTGAACTCGCTGGGCGCGGCGGCGTACTCGTCGAAGTTCGCCTGGATCGCCCCGAAAACCTCGCTGCCGACGGCTTCGGGCCCTGTGAAGGTGCCGGACGGCGCGTTGCCGCCACCGGGCTCCTTCCATTCGACCCCGGCGTCGAGGATTCCCAGGATCGCGGGGACGTCACCGCGGGGGAATGCTTCATAGGCACCGCGGATTGTGTCCACTTTCTGATCGGCCACAGCTCGCTCCTCTCGTTGGGTTGGGCTAGGACACTATTGGGGCACCGCCACCATGGCCAGCCCCCTCGGCCACCGGTGTGAAGCCATCAAGCACGGCTCATCGTCCTCCGAACAGGTCCTCAAGGCGCTCGAGCGCTCCCGGCGTGCCCATGGCCACGATGACGTCGCCCGGGAGCAGCGTCGTGTCGGCCGCCGGCTGGGGCTGGAAGTCGGCCTGGCGGCGCAGACCGACGATCATGGCGCCGCCGCGGATCGCACCGACGGTCTGGTGCACGCCATCGCAGCCCTCGCTGACAACGATCTCCTCCATGCGATATTCGACATCGACATCTACCACCCCGCTGAGTTGGGGATGGAGGGCCAGCCTGGCCATCTCGGTGCCGCTGGCCTTGTAGGGAGAGATCACGCGATCGGCCCCAGCCCGCTTGAGCTTCTTCTCGGAGTCCTCCACCGCGGCCCTCGCCACGATCGGGATGTCGGCGCGCAGCTCGCGCGCGGTGAGCGTGATGAAGACGTTGTTCGCGTCCGAGTCGGCGCACGCGATGATCGAGCGAGCGCGCGCGATTCCAGCCTGCCGCAGCACCGCCTCGTCGGCTCCGTCGCCCGCGATGAAGCGCATGTCCGCGCCGTCGGCCAGGTGACGGTTCTCGGCGTTGGAGTCCACCACCACACACTCGGCGCGGGCGGCACGCAGATCGTGGGCCACCTGGCGTCCCACGCGGCCGAACCCGCAGATGATGTGGTGGTCGCTGAGCGAGTCGATCATCTTCTGCATGCGCCGGGCGGCCAGCATGTCGCCGAGGTGACCTGCGACGAAGAAGTCCACAACCGTGGCCAGCGCATAGAAGAGCGTACCTACGCCGAGGACGATCAGTCCGACGACGACGATCTGCCCCGCCGCGCTGTGAGGCTGGCGAAAGCCGCCGACCGTGGCAATGGTGTCGAGCGTCCAGCGGAACGAATACCAGGGCCCCACGCTCTCGGTGACGGCCAGGCCGATCGTGCCGAAGGCCAAGAGGCCTGCGACCATCGCGCCCAGCACCGCCATGCGCCGTGCGAACATCGCCAGCTGACCGTGCGAGGCGACACTGGAGCCGACCGTGACGCGGGGCGGCGGGCGATCGGGGTCGGGCATGGGCGTGGCTGCATGGTATGCGCCGGACCCGCGGGTGACAGGCGGCGGCGCCGGCGGCCGTGTGGAGGCTCATGCCGCGAGCTGCCCGCCTGATGTAATGTCGCCGGCTGTATGAGCGACGCACCTGAGCACATCACGGGTCGCTGCCTCTGCGGCCGTGTCGAGTACAGCGCTGAGGCCCAGCCCGTCGTTCAGGCGGTCTGCCACTGCACCGACTGCCAGCGCCAGACGGGCGGCCCGTTCACGGTGGTCGTGGGCGTGCCCCTCGCCGCGTTCACGGTCAAGGGCAGCACGCTGGCCTCCTACGCCACGACCGGCGAGGACCACGGCGCCGACACGCAGCGGAGCTTCTGCTCGGCTTGCGGCTCGCCGGTGTTCAGCATCGCCGCGGTCTCGCCCGAGCTGGCGCTGATCAAGGCAGGAACGCTGGACGACGCATCGTGGCTCGAGCCGGCGGTGGAGGTGTGGACGAGCTCGGCGCAGCCGTGGTCGCCGCGCTTCGAGCGCGCCGCGCACCTCGAGCGCGGCCCCGGATAGCCTGAGAGCTGCTCAGCCCGCAGCGTCTCACAAGCACGCCACCGGGCCAGAGGGGTGGCGCCGCAGGCCGGCCGCCACCCCTCCTCGCTTCAACCGGCGAGCAGGGCCTCGAGCTTGTCGAGCTGGCTGCCCCACCCGGCCTGAGCCATGGCGATGAGCTCGTCGGCGCAAATCATGCGCGAGGTGATGATGACCTTGGTGCGGTTCCCGCTGAGCTCGATGAACTCGATGGTGGTCTCGCCGGACTCGATCATCGGGTGCTGGGTGATCGTCTCGCCGAACGACAGCCGCTCAGGCGGCTCCACGATGCGGAAGTGACCGTCGCTCGAATGCTCTTCGCCCTGGGGTCCGACCATCGTCAGCCGGCAGACGCCCCCTGGCCGCAGATCGAACTCGATCCGATCGCGGGGCGTGGTGAAGTGCTCTGGTCCCCACCACTTGGTCACCTCGTCGGGGTCTGTCCACAGCTTCCACACGAGGTCGCGGGGCGCGTCGAGCTCCCGCTCGATCACGATCGTGTGCTCGGCCATCAAGAACTGCTCAGTCATCTGCGTCTCCCTTTCCTTGAATGTCCCGGAGGCGAAGCGCGAGGCGATCGAGGCGCCCCTCCCAGATCCCGCGGTACTGCTCCAGCCAGTCGGCCACGTCACGCAGGGGTGCGCCCTCGAGACGCGAGGGACGCAGCTGCGCCGTGCGCCCGCGGGTGATCAGTCCCGCTCGCTCGAGCACTTTCAGGTGCCTAGAGACAGCCTGGACGCTGAACGGGAAGGGGTCCGCAAGCTCGTTCACCGTGACCTCGCCCTCCTCCGCGAGCCGAGCGAGAATCGCTCGGCGCGTGGGGTCGGCCAGGGCCGCGAATGTGATGCTGAGCTGGTCGGTCGCCATCGCTGTATTCATCCGATCCGTTTATAAACTATCTGGTTTAGTAGCGTAGCGCGACGTCCGGCCGGCGTCAAGGTCGCCCGCCTGGAAACCAAGGGAAGAAGATCAAACCCCGCGAACCGCGTCGAGGTGCTGCGCCGTGCCCTGGCCGGAGAGGATGACAAGTTCCTCGAATGCGTCAGCCGCCGCCGCGGCACCGCCGGCGCGGGCGAACGAGCGAGCGACACGTTCGGCACCTGCGCGCTTTGAGATCGCCTCCCGGACGCCGCGGCGCAGCCGCCTAGGATTGAGGCGCCGGGGCGGCAACCGCACGCCGGCGTCAGCAATCTCCACGCGCCGCGCGACGTCGAACTGGTCGCGGCAGAAAGGCACGACGCACACCGGCACCCCGGCCGAGAGCGCCTTCTGCGTCGTGCCCTGGCCGCCGTGGGAGATCACACACGCGGCCCTGGCGATGATCGGATCGTGTGGCAGGACGCGCTCGACGTGGGCGTTCGCCGGCGCGGTGAAGGAGGAGGGGTTGTGCGCGGCGGTGGTGGCCACGACCGCGACCGGCTCCTCGGCGAGGGCCGCGAGCGCGGTCTCGATCAGCCTCGCGTCGGCCTGGAGCTCGGTTGACGCTGTCACGAGCACGATCGGGCGCGTCTCGCCCACCGTCGGCGAGTCCGGCGAGAATGTCCTCGACGGCGACCTGGGCGGTCTTGCTGGAACGACGAGACCACGCATCACCTCGGCAAGTTGCCGACACGAAGCACCGCAGGCTATCAGCGCGCTGGTCTCGCGTCGCCTGCGGCAAGCCGACCCGGAATCGACTATTCGAACCCTACGGGCACTCGCCACTGAATGTCATTGAGAGGGCCTCCTCGGTGACCCGCTCCAGCGTGTCATTGAAGACAGGGCCGCGGAAGGCGGCCCTGTCTTCATGAGACTCAGTTGACACCCGAGACCACGTAGGCGGTCAGGCTCAGGTTGGAGACCGAGTCTTTGCTGCTGTTGCTTGTGCAGCTGAGCGAGATGCTCCCGCTCGTGAGGGCGCCGGCCCCTTGCAGGCCAACCTCGACCGGCGATTCGGTTTGTTCTCTGAGGATGATGGTCTGCATGGGCGTCGAACCGAAGTTCAGCGTGCAGGTCAGGGGGTGACTGGCACCCGCGACGGTCCCTTCGGCGTTGGCAGTCGCCACGTAGAACCGTCCGGCTCCTGCGGGCGCTGTGAGCGTGAGCGTCTGAGATTTGGCTCCGCCTTTGCCCGTGGCGCTGTAGGCATACTGGGAGCCGGGAGTGCCCGCGGCTCCTGTCGGCCCAGTCGCGCCCGCGTTGCCGGTAGCGCCGGTCACTCCGGGCGCACCCGCGGCACCGGTCGCTCCTGTCGTGCCCGCGCCTGTCACTCCGGTCGCGCCCGTGGCACCGGTCGCTCCTTTCGCGCCCGCGGCCCCGGTAGCACCGGTCGCGCCGGTGGCTCCAGTCCCACTGCTGCCCGCCGCACCGGTCGGTCCAGTCGCCCCGGTGAACCCGGTCGCGCCTGTGAGCCCAGTCGCTCCCGTAGCACCGCCCGCGCCCGTAGCACCGGTCGGCCCGGTCGCACCGGCAACGCCGTTCGCACCGTTCGTTCCGTTAGCGCCGGTGTTGCCCGTCGCTCCCGTTGCTCCCGTCGCTCCGGTGGCTCCGATAGCGCCTGTCGCTCCGGTGACGCCGCTGGCTCCGGTCGCCCCAGTCGCGCCTTTTTCGCCGTTGGTTCCTTGCGTTCCTCCGGCTCCGGTCGCGCCAGGCTTACCTTCGGCTCCGGTGGCTCCGCTCGGGCCTGTAGCTCCGGTCACTCCGGCGGCTCCTTCTTTGCCGCTCGCGCCTTCGGCTCCGGTCGCACCAGTCTTACCTTCGGCTCCGGTGGCTCCGGTCTTGCCTTCGGCTCCGGTGGCTCCGCTCGGGCCTGTAGCTCCGGTCGCTCCGGCGGCTCCTTCTTTGCCGCTCGCGCCTTCGGCTCCGGTCGCTCCTGTCTTGCCTTCGGCTCCGGTCGCTCCGGCGGCTCCTTCTTTGCCGCTCGCGCCTTCGGCTCCGGTGGCTCCGGCGGCTCCTTCTTTGCCGCTCGCGCCTTCGGCTCCGGTGGCTCCAGTCTTACCTTCGGCTCCGGTCGCTCCGGCGGCTCCTTCTTTGCCGCTCGCGCCTTCGGCTCCGGTGGCTCCGCTCGGGCCTGTCGCTCCGGTCGCTCCGGCGGCTCCTTCTTTGCCGCTCGCGCCTTCGGCTCCGGTCGCACCAGTCTTGCCTTCGGCTCCGGTGGCTCCGCTCGGGCCTGTCGCTCCGGTCGCTCCGGCGGCTCCTTCTTTGCCGCTCGCGCCTTCGGCTCCGGTGGCTCCGCTCGCTCCTTCTTTGCCGCTCGTGCCTTCGGCTCCGGTGGCTCCGGTCTTGCCTTCGGCTCCGGTGGCTCCGCTCGGGCCTGTAGCTCCGGTCGCTCCGGCGGCTCCTTCTTTGCCGCTCGCGCCTTCGGCTCCGGTGGCTCCGGTCTTGCCTTCGGCTCCGGTGGCTCCGCTCGGGCCTGTCGCTCCGGTCGCTCCGGCGGCTCCTTCTTTGCCGCTCGCGCCTTCGGCTCCGGTGGCTCCGGTCTTGCCTTCGGCTCCGGTGGCTCCGCTCGGGCCTGTCGCTCCGGTCGCTCCGGCGGCTCCTTCTTTGCCGCTCGCGCCTTCGGCTCCGGTGGCTCCGGCCTTGCCTTCGGCTCCGGTGGCTCCGGTCTTGCCTTCGGCTCCGGTGGCTCCGCTCGGGCCTGTCGCTCCGGTCGCTCCGGCGGCTCCTTCTTTGCCGCTCGCGCCTTCGGCTCCGGTCGCACCAGTCTTGCCTTCGGCTCCGGTGGCTCCGGTCTTGCCTTCGGCTCCGGTGGCTCCGCTCGGGCCTGTCGCTCCGGTCGCTCCGGCGGCTCCTTCTTTGCCGCTCGCGCCTTCGGCTCCGGTGGCTCCTGCCTTGCCTTCGGCTCCGGTGGCTCCGCTCGCTCCTTCTTTGCCGCTCGCGCCTTCGGCTCCGGTCGCTCCAGTCTTACCTTCGGCTCCGGTCGCTCCGGCGGCTCCTTCTTTGCCGCTCGCGCCTTCGGCTCCGGTGGCTCCGCTCGGGCCTGTCGCTCCGGTCGCTCCGGCGGCTCCTTCTTTGCCGCTCGCGCCTTCGGCTCCGGTGGCTCCGCTCGGGCCTGTCGGCTCCGGTCGCTCCGGCGGCTCCTTCTTTGCCGCTCGCGCCTTCGGCTCCGGTGGCTCCGCTCGGGCCTGTAGCTCCGGTCGCTCCGGCGGCTCCTTCTTTGCCGCTCGCGCCTTCGGCTCCGGTGGCTCCTGCCTTGCCTTCGGCTCCGGTGGCTCCGCTCGGGCCTGTCGCTCCGGTCGCTCCGGCGGCTCCTTCTTTGCCGCTCTCGTCGGTGCCCAGTCTTACCTTCGGCTCCGGTGGCTCCGCTCGGGCCTGTAGCTCCGGTCGCTCCGGCGGCTCCTTCTTTGCCGCTCGCGCCTTCGGCTCCGGTGGCTCCTGCCTTGCCTTCGGCTCCGGTGGCTCCGGTCTTGCCTTCGGCTCCGGTGGCTCCGGCGGCTCCTTCTTTGCCGCTCGCGCCTTCGGCTCCGGTCGCTCCTGCCTTGCCTTCGGCTCCGGTCGCTCCGCTCGGGCCTGTAGCTCCGGTCGCTCCGGCGGCTCCTTCTTTGCCGCTCGCGCCTTCGGCTCCGGTGGCTCCTGCCTTGCCTTCGGCTCCGGTGGCTCCGCTCGGGCCTGTCGCTCCGGTCACGCCAGTCGCTCCAGTCGGACCGGTCGGACCGGTCGGACCGGTCGCTCCAGTCACGCCGGTCACGCCGGTCGCACCAGTTGCACCTGTCGCTCCAGTCGGGCCGGTCGCTCCGGTGACCCCGGTGCCTCCGCTAGTGACGCCGTTGATGGTCACCCGACTTAGGGTCGGGGTCGCCGTTGGGTCGCTCGTCGCAAGCTGCGCCTGGTACTGCACGTAGCGCGAGCTGCCCGGAATGTTCGCCCCGCTGGCAATGGGCGTAAACGAGCTCCAGGTGCCGTCCGGGGTCGCGGTGTTGCCCGTGCGGACGCTGATCGCGATGCTGGTGCCCGTCGGCGCGCTTTGATCCCAGGTGATCGCGCCCCAGTTGACCGCCTGCCCGGCGTCAAAGACGCGCGAGGTGAACGTGCCCGGGGTCGAGTAGGGGCTCATGTGCACCCAGTCGACCGAGAGCGTCGGGCCGCCCGAGTTGAAGTCGCTGGCGCCGACGTTAAGGCTGCTCGCGATCGACCCGCTGTCGGCGTGCACCAGGGCTCCGTCGATGAAGTACTGGACCCCGCCTGTTTCCCACTGGATCCGGTAGCGATGCGCGGAGCCGACGTACTGGCCCGGCGTGCCTACCGGCGTGTCCACGCTGGCTCCTTCTTTGGTCCTGGTGTAGAGCTGTTCGCTGGATCCCTTGGTGCTGAACATCGCCCAGACACCTTTGAAGTTGTCGCTGAAGCCGACGTGCTGGAAGGCTGCCGAGCCGAAAGTGGCCACGAATTCAAGCGCGTGGCCGGGACCGAAGGTCGGTTCGGTGCTCGCCATCGCGCCGTCGACGTGCAGGCGGCCGCCCGAAACCGTGGCGCTGCCGCCGGCCCCCCCGCCTTCGCTTGCCCAGGTGGAGCTCGACCAGTTTGCCGGGAGCGAGCTTCCCGAGAACTCCTCGCCTACGGTGGGGATCAGGATCATCTCGCCATCTTCGGTCTGGGAGATGTGGATTTCCCCGGTGCCCAAGCTGAAGTCTGCGGCGGTGGTGTCGGTGAAGCTAACGGTTTCGGCCATCGCCGGCGAGGCGGCCGATAGCCCAGCGGGAACGGCGAGCAGGGCCGTCAGCCACAGCCGCAGGGTCAAGTTCCGTGCCCGCGCGACGGGGCGCGCTTTACGATGAGCTGCGGCGTGCAAGCGTCTCACCCTCCAGGAAACAACAGCTGCTCGCATCTTCAGCCTGTAGCCCACCAGCGGCTCTATCGTGGCTCTCAGGAACACCATCTCCGACCTCCTTGTCTCTCTCTGCCTGTCTCGGCACATCGGTTGATCTGTCTCTCTCGGCACATCAGTTGACACCCGAGACCACGTAGGCGATCAGGCTCAGGTTGGAGACCGAGTCTTTGCTGCTGTTGCTTGTGCAGCTGAGCGAGATGCTCCCGCTCGTGAGCGCGCCGGCCCCTTTCAGGCCAACCTCGACCGGCGAGCGGTTCGGCTGCCGCAGGACGATGGTCTGCATGGGCGTTGAACCGAAGTTCAGCGTGCAGGTCAGGGGGTGACTGGCACCCGCGACGGTCCCTTCGGCGTTGGCAGTCGCCACGTAGAACCGTCCGGCTCCTGCGGGCGCTGTGAGCGTGAGCGTCTGAGATTTGGCTCCGCCTTTGCCCGTGGCGCTGTAGGCATACTGGGAGCCGGGAGTGCCCGCGGCTCCTGTCGGCCCAGTCGCGCCCGCGTTGCCGGTAGCGCCGGTCACTCCGGGCGCACCCGCGGCACCGGTCGCTCCTTTCGTGCCCGCGCCTGTC
This sequence comes from uncultured Solirubrobacteraceae bacterium, assembly GCA_963821655.1. Classification (GTDB taxonomy): domain Bacteria; phylum Actinomycetota; class Thermoleophilia; order Solirubrobacterales; family Solirubrobacteraceae; genus Palsa-744. The sequence continues at coordinate 2,099 of CAWGER010000011.1, read as the reverse complement.
ACTCCGGTCGCGCCCGTGGCACCGGTCGCTCCTTTCGCGCCCGCGGCCCCGGTAGCACCGGTCGCGCCGGTGGCTCCAGTCCCACTGCTGCCCGCCGCACCGGTCGGTCCAGTCGCCCCGGTGAACCCGGTCGCGCCTGTGAGCCCAGTCGCTCCCGTAGCACCGCCCGCGCCCGTAGCACCGGTCGGCCCGGTCGCACCGGCAACGCCGTTCGCACCGTTCGTTCCGTTAGCGCCGGTGTTGCCCGTCGCTCCCGTTGCTCCCGTCGCTCCGGTGGCTCCGATAGCGCCTGTCGCTCCGGTGACGCCGCTGGCTCCGGTCGCCCCAGTCGCGCCTTTTTCGCCGTTGGTTCCTTGCGTTCCTCCGGCTCCGGTCGCGCCAGGCTTACCTTCGGCTCCGGTGGCTCCGCTCGGGCCTGTAGCTCCGGTCACTCCGGCGGCTCCTTCTTTGCCGCTCGCGCCTTCGGCTCCGGTCGCACCAGTCTTACCTTCGGCTCCGGTGGCTCCGGTCTTGCCTTCGGCTCCGGTGGCTCCGCTCGGGCCTGTAGCTCCGGTCGCTCCGGCGGCTCCTTCTTTGCCGCTCGCGCCTTCGGCTCCGGTGGCTCCTGCCTTGCCTTCGGCTCCGGTGGCTCCGGTCTTGCCTTCGGCTCCGGTGGCTCCGCTCGGGCCTGTAGCTCCGGTCGCTCCGGCGGCTCCTTCTTTGCCGCTCGCGCCTTCGGCTCCGGTGGCTCCGCTCGCTCCTTCGTGCCGCTCGGCCTTCGGCTCCGGTGGCTCCGCTCGCGCCTTCGGCTCCGTGGCGCCTGCCTTGCCTTCGGCTCCGGTGGCTCCGCTCGGGCCTGTCGCTCCGGTCGCTCCGGCGGCTCCTTCTTTGCCGCTCGTGCCTTCGGCTCCGGTGGCTCCGGTCTTGCCTTCGGCTCCGGTGGCTCCGCTCGGGCCTGTCGCTCCGGTCGCTCCGGCGGCTCCTTCTTTGCCGCTCGCGCCTTCGGCTCCGGTGGCTCCGGTCTTACCTTCGGCTCCGGTGGCTCCGGCGGCTCCTTCTTTGCCGCTCGCGCCTTCGGCTCCGGTCGCGCCAGTCTTACCTTCGGCTCCGGTGGCTCCGGTCGGCTCCTTCTTTGCCGCTCGCGCCTTCGGCTCCGGTCGCGCCAGTCTTACCTTCGGCTCCGGTGGCTCCGGCGGCTCCTTCTTTGCCGCTCGCGCCTTCGGCTCCGGTCGCACCAGTCTTACCTTCGGCTCCGGTGGCTCCGCTCGGGCCTGTAGCTCCGGTCGCTCCGGCGGCTCCTTCTTTGCCGCTCGCGCCTTCGGCTCCGGTGGCTCCTGCCTTGCCTTCGGCTCCGGTCGCTCCGCTCGGGCCTGTAGCTCCGGTCGCTCCGGCGGCTCCTTCTTTGCCGCTCGCGCCTTCGGCTCCGGTGGCACCAGTCTTGCCTTCGGCTCCGGTGGCTCCGCTCGGGCCTGTAGCTCCGGTGGCTCCGGCGGCTCCTTCTTTGCCGCTCGCGCCTTCGGCTCCGGTGGCTCCTGCCTTGCCTTCGGCTCCGGTCGCTCCGCTCGGGCCTGTCGCTCCGGTCGCTCCGGCGGCTCCTTCTTTGCCGCTCGCGCCTTCGGCTCCTGTCGCGCCAGTCTTGCCTTCGGCTCCGGTGGCTCCTGCCTTGCCTTCGGCTCCGGTGGCTCCGCTCGGGCCTGTCGCTCCGGTCGCTCCGGCGGCTCCTTCTTTGCCGCTCGCGCCTTCGGCTCCGGTCGCGCCAGTCTTGCCTTCGGCTCCGGTGGCTCCGGTCGCGCCTTCGGCTCCGGTCGCGCCAGTCTTGCCTTCGGCTCCGGTGGCTCCGCTCGGGCCTGTAGCTCCGGTCGCTCCGGCGGCTCCTTCTTTGCCGCTCGCGCCTTCGGCTCCGGTGGCTCCTGCCTTGCCTTCGGCTCCGGTGGCTCCGGTCTTGCCTTCGGCTCCGGTGGCTCCGCTCGGGCCTGTAGCTCCGGTCGCTCCGGCGGCTCCTTCTTTGCCGCTCGCGCCTTCGGCTCCGGTGGCTCCTGCCTTGCCTTCGGCTCCGGTGGCTCCGCTCGCTCCTTCTTTGCCGCTCGTGCCTTCGGCTCCGGTGGCTCCAGTCTTACCTT
>CAWGER010000010.1:0-13134 GCA_963821655.1 uncultured Solirubrobacteraceae bacterium | reverse complement strand
CTCCATCGTGACCACGTCGCCCGCGGGGGCGTCGGGGGATTGCGCCTCGGGGCTCATGTGCTGGTGTGTACGGGCTTCCTCATCGCGGCAGCGGATGGTAGTCGAGGGCTGGGGCCCCCGGAGATCCGGGTGCACCGCGGCTCGCAGTGCGCGGGCATGCCTGTTGTCCAGAGCGGCTCGCGGCGTGCACGTAAGATGCGCCGTTGTGGCGAGGATCCTGATGGTGGCGGGCGGCTGCCGAGGCAGGCTGCTGGCCCGCGAGCTGGCCGCGGAAGGTCACGCCGTGCGCATCACCACGCGCACCGAGGGGGGCCGGGCGCCGATCGAGGGGTGCGGCGCGGAGTGCTGGGTGGGGACGCCCGACCGTCTGGCAACGCTGCGGGGGGCCCTCGACAGCGTCACCATCGCCTGCTGGCTGCTGGGTTCCGCCGTGGGCCCGCCCGAGCAGCTCCGGGCGCTTCACCGAACGAGGCTCGAGCTGTTCCTCACGCAGGCGATTGACACGACCGTCAGGGGCTTCATCTACGAGGCGTGCGGGACGAGCACGCCGGCCGGGGACCTCCTCGAGGGCGAGCGCATCGTGCGGGCGGCGACCGAGCGCAACATGATCCCCGCAGCGTTCCTGACGGCCGATCCACATGATCATGCCCTCTGGCAGCGCGCGGCCGCCGAGGCGGTCGACGCGCTGCTCAACCGCGCATGATCGGCGCTCCGGCGGGCCCCGGCGGTGTCGCCGGGCCGCGCGCCCGGAGTGGCTGACCGGTCCGCGCTATCCTGAGCCTGACCCTCCAATTTCCTGAAAGCCGATCAGGTTTCATCCACAGATGGGCAGTCTCCCTCGTTCAAGTCTTGCGAGGGTCACCCGTCGAGAAAGGAACAACACCCATGACGCTGCAACTTGGCGACATCGCACCGGACTTCGAGGCCGACACCACCGAGGGCCGCATCAAATTCCACGACTGGATCGGCGACTCCTGGGCGGTGCTGTTCTCGCACCCCAAGGACTTCACGCCGGTCTGCACGACTGAGCTCGGGTACATGGCCAAAGCCAAGCCCGAGTTCGACCGTCGCAACGTGAAGATCATCGGTCTCTCAGTCGACGCCCTCAACAACCACGAGGCGTGGGCCAAGGACATCGAGGACACCCAGGGCACGGCTCCCAACTACCCGATCATCTCGGACACCGACTTCAACGTGTCAAAGCTCTACGGCATGTTGCCCGCGAGCACCTCCGGCGACCCGCTCGAGCGCACCCCGGCGGACAACCAGACGGTTCGCAACGTGTTCGTGGTCGGGCCCGACAAGAAGGTCAAGCTGATCCTCGTGTACCCCATGACCACAGGTCGCAACTTCGACGAGGTGCTGCGCGTGATCGATTCCCTCCAGCTGACCGCCAACCACAAGGTCGCAACGCCGGTCAACTGGAAGGAGGGCGAGAAGGTGATCATCGCCGGCTCGGTCTCAAACGATGAGGCCAAGGAGACCTACCCGGACGGGTGGGAGGAGCCGCGCCCCTACATCCGGCTCGTCCCGCAGCCGAACTAGCTCCTCCGTGGCTCTGTGCGCGACCCGACCGCTCCGGCGGTCCGGGCGCGCGCTAGGCCGGGGCCCGCTCGCCGTCGAGGCCGGTCCTCACGAGCCTGTCCAGCAGGTTCTCGAGGATCCGCGCCGTGGCTCCCCAGATGAGATGCTCTGCGACCACATACGCGTCGGTCTCAAAGGAGATTCCACGCCGCTCGAGGCGCGTGCGCGTGCGCCCCGACCTGAGCGCCGGAAGAGGCAGCTCGAGCACCTCGTCCACCTCGGCGGTTGAGGCGAGCCACTCGAGGCCCGCGGGGATCTGCCCAACGTAGGGATGGATCAGGTAGTTGGTCGCGAACGTCGAGGTGGGCGGCAGGTCCCACAACAGACGCACCTCTGCCCGGGGCAGTCCGATCTCCTCTTCGGCCTCCCGCAACGCGGTGTCCGCGAGGCTCGCGTCCTCGGGGTCTCGGCGGCCGCCGGGAAACGAGATCTCGCCGGCGTGGCGGCGCAGATCTGAGCGACGCCGCGTGAACACCACATGGGGCTCCTGCGCCCCGGGTGTCAGGAACAGGGGAACGAGCACCGCCGCTTGGGTCTTCTCTGGCGGCGCGATCTGATCGATGGCGTGGGGGAGGGGACGGTTCAGGCAGCCATGTTGACGCGCTCGAGGCGCTCCTGGAACATGACCTCGCCGTCGAGCACACGATGGACCGGGCACTTTGCCGCGATCACCCGCAGCCGCTCCACCTGCTCCTCGGGGACGTCGTCGGCCAGTCGCATCACCAGCTCGAACTTGGTCGGACAGCCTCGCTCGGCCGGTGTGTACTCGACGTCGACCTCAACGTGGCCGATGTCCCAGCCCTTGCGCGCGGCGTACATCTCCATCGTGATCGCCGTACAGGACGCGAGGCTCACCGCGAGCAGCTCCTGCGGGTCTGGCCCGGTGTCGTGGCCCCCGGCGTCCATTGGCTCATCCACCGTCAGCTGGTGGTCGCGCACCTGCACCGTGTGCCTGAGCGTTCCCGCATCTCGTCGCACCGTGGCTCTCATCCCTGTCGCCCCTCCTCCGTCGGTCGTTTCGACTCCATCATTAGATACCTCTGTTTACATGATACTCCCCCGGAGCAGCCCCTATTGCAGAGGATTGAAGAGCAGCCCGGTGAGCAGCTTGGGAAAGAAGTAGGTCGACTTTGGCGGCATGTTCTCACCCGCCGCGGCGACATCACGGACCTGCGCCACGGGGGTTGGGCGCATCAGGAAAGCGGCATCATAGGAGCCCGAGCGGACCATCGCCAGCGCCTCCGCCGTATCGCGAGCGTAGAACAGGCCGTTGAAATGGGCGATGTCCTCATCGCTGAGGCCCAGCGCACCCTTCAACAGCAGCGTCTCAAGCACACCGGTATCCAGATGACGGTATGCCGGCGAGTACCCGCTCAGCGCGGCGTCCGCGATCGCCTGGTCCTTCAGCGTCAGGCGGAAGGCCCGCTCATCTGTGGAGCTGACGTAGCCGAGCTGCAGCGGCGAGGCCGCGTCGTTGACCGGCGGAGCGACCTTCTCGATGGGCACCTCCGCCATGTCGAAGTCCCGCGCGAGCGTCGATGCGAGCGCCTGCCGGCGCTCGTCGTCCAGTCCCCCGACCAGGCGATGGGTAGGGAACACGGTCAGGCCGGGATCCTCCAGCGCGACCAGGCACATGAGGATGAAGCGGTGCTCACCCTCTCCGCCGAGCTCCTGCGCGTAGGCCTGCATCGTCTCGTAGCGATGGTGGCCGTCGGCGATCAGGAGCTCCGCACCGCCGGCGGCGGCCTGCACGGCGGCGATCGCCTCCGGGTCGGCGACGCGCCACAGGCGATGGACGGTGCCGTCCGAGTCGGTGACCTCGCCCCACGGCGGCTGCGCGGTGGCGGGTGCCAGGGCATCCCACCCAGCGTGGGAGGGGTCGGAGTAGAGCGAGAAGATGGGCGAGATGTTCGCGCGGGTTGCACGGGTGAGACGCAGCCGGTCCTCCTTGGGGCCGGGGTGGGTACGCTCATGCGGGCGGACGCGACCAGGGCCGTAGTCCTCGATGCGAACGCGGCAGAAGAAGCCCCGCCGCGTGAGCGTCCGTCCGTCGGGCCCCGAGTAGTCCTGCGTGTGAGCCCACACCGCGGGCTCCCGGTCACGGACAACCGCGCCTTGGAGCTGCCAGCTCTCGAACAGGTCGCGCGCGGCGGCGTAGGGGTCGGGGTCGCCCCGGGGCAGATCGATGGCGGCCACGTTGAACGGCGACCGTGCGATCAGCGCGGCGCGCTGATCGTCGTCGATCACGTCGTACGGGGGCGCCACGACATCCGTCAGAGGGCCGACCACGGACGGGTCGTAGTGAAGAGCACGCAGTGGTTGCACGTCTGCCATGGCGGTGGCCGACCCTAGCAGCGGTGGCCGCACATGCGCATGCCGTGGGGATGCACGTGTGCCCCCACCACGCACGGGTGCCGGCGCGAGGCTCTACGCTTAGTCCAACGGGGCGTGGCGCAGCTTGGTAGCGCACCTGCTTTGGGAGCAGGGGGTCGCCGGTTCAAATCCGGCCGCCCCGATTGAAGGACCCTCTGCAAGCTCGCTGCAACGGGGTGCAGGGTGGTGCCGGCCTACCGCCCGACTACGCAACAGTGTGGGGCGGGCGCTGAGCCGGTGAAGGGGTTTGCGCTCGATCTCGCGTCCCGTTAGGCCGTTTGCCAGCCTGCGACGACCGCGAGGTCGGCAGTCGGTCGCTGCTCCTCGATCTGCACCGCTCCGGCGAACACGCAGCCCGACCCGCCGTCGATGCTGATCTCATCCCCCTCGGCGAACTCGCGGTCGCCGATCCTGATGCGGCGTAGCTCCAGGTCGATGTCCACGCCAGTAGCGCCCATCACGCATGGCTTGCCCAACTCACGTGCGACGACGGCCGCGTGGGACGTGCGCCCGCCGCGGCCCGTTAGCAAGCCGGCAGCGAGAAGCACCCCCGCGAGATCCTCGGTGCTGCTGTCGCGGCGTATCAGCACCGGCGCGCGTCCATCTTGGGCGATGCGTTTGGCGGCCTCGATGTCAAGGGCGATCGGACCGCTTGCGACACCCATGCTCACCGGTTGCGCCTTGCAGATCGCGTGGGCGCCGTGGCCGTCGCTCACATGCGTGCGCCGGATCTCCTCGAGGTCCAGATCGGCGAGGCGCTCGCGTGCCTCGCTCTCGGACAGAAGTCCTTCACGGACCTGATCGACCGCGATATGCAGCGCCGCCCAAGGCGTGCGCTTTGCGGTGCGCGACTGCAGTAGGAAGAGCTCGCCGTTCTGAACTGTGAACTCGAACTCCTGAGTGTCACCGAACTCGGCCTCCAGCACCTTGCAGACCTCATCCAGGCGCCGCTGGAGCTCAGGTGCGAGCAGCGCCAGCTGTCCGGCCCCCTCGGGCGCGCTGTGCCCGCCGACGATGTCCTCGCCCTGGGCGTCGGGCAGGAACTCGATGTAGGGACTCCGCTCGCCGGTGGCGGGATCGCGCGTGAAGCCGACGCCGGAGCCCGACAACCCACCGGCGTTGCCGAACACCATACGTTGCAGGATGACCGCCGTGCCGAGCGTCTCGGGCAGGTCGTGCAGGCGGCGATACTCGCGCGCCTTCGGTGCCCGCCAGGACTCAAGCACGCCTCTCACGGCGGCCTCGACCTGGTCGATCGGGTTCTGTGGGAACGGCTTGCCGCTGAGAGCTCGGAAGCGCTCCAGGTGATCGCGGGCTAGCTCGGCAAGCGTCCGCGTGTCCAGGTCGCTTGGACGTCGCACACCGGCTTGTTGCAGACGCTCGGCGGTTGCCTTCTCGAACGGCTCCAGCGGGCAGTGGGCGACTATGTGAGCGAAGGACTCGACCAAGCGCCGGTAAGAGTCCCATGCCAGGCGAGGGTTGCCGGTCAGCGCGACTAGACCCTCGACGCTCTCGTCGCAGATCCCGACATCCAGCACAGTCTCAAGCATCCCCGGCATCGACGCGGGCGCCCCCGAGCGGACCGAGAGGATGAGTGGCCGGCGCGCGCTTCCGAGTCGCAGACCACTTTGCGCCTGAAGCGCGCCCACCGCGGCGGACGCGAGCATTCGCAGCTGCACGTCGTCGCCCGCCACGGCCTTGCGGTACAGCGTCGTGCCCAGGATCGCCGCCTCCGGAACGGGCAGCCCGGCTTGCGCCATGCGCGCGAGGGCGTGGCCCTTGGCGCCGATCGATGCTACATCTGGAACCTTGGCGCCCTGATGGCCGAGGACGTACAGGTCTTCGAGTGACTCGCTCTCGTCACGCGTCGGCACGGCCCTGAGCGACAGCGGCTCCGCCCGGGCCGGCGGCGGCTCGGAATGCACAACGTTCCCGAGCACCTGACGGTGCAGCAGATGAGCAGCCCGCATCAGAGCGTCGGCCGCATCCTCACAGGCCTGGGTCGCCTGCGCGAGCGCGAACAGCTCGCCAGCTGCCTCGACGTCTCTGACCAACGCAGCCTGGACTCCACGGAGCGCCTCGTCGGCATCTCGCTCCAACGCCACGATGCGATGCGTCGCCTCAAGGAACGAATCCATGTCCTCGCTGGGGCTGCCCCGCTGCACCTCGCGGGCGAGGTGCACGGCGCGCAGATGATTGCGAGCCGCATCGAGCACCAGCGCAATCATCCGCTGTGAGTGATCGAGCACCTCCCCGGAGACCCGTCCCTGGGGCAGCAGCGACCAAGAGTAGGTGGCCTCCTCAAGTGCGTCGGCCACATCGTCGGCCTCGCGGATGAGGTCCAGGAAGGGTTCCGGATCCTCAGCGCGTGCACACGCCTCGCGCACTTCGCTGACCAGTTCGTCGGCACGCTGCTCCCAATCGCGCGCAAGGCGAGCGATGTCGGAGCGATCTCGGCTGGGATGCACCAGTGCCGCCTGCTCGAGTGCGTCCCGCGCCGCCTCGCCGATCGACACCACCAGCTCGGCGTGGAGACCGATCAGCTCGAGCAGCTCTTGGCGAGCTGTGCGCACGTAGCCGATTAGCTCGGCGCGGACCTCATCGCCGATGAGCGCCAGCGATCGCTTCGCCAGCAGACCCTCAGAACATATGTGCAGAACGGCATGCAGATAGGAGCTCGCCGCCGGTTCGCCAAGCACGTTGATGAGTGATTCGCCAGCCCGCGTGGCTCGCCCGGTGGCGAAATTCAACGCGTCATAGACGAGATCCTTGCCGCCGGCGAGCAGGAATGCCATGTGCCCGTACTCACGCTCGGCGGCCCAGTCCAGCAGCTCGACCGCGGCTTGGTTTCCCACCAGGTCGCGCAGACGCTTGCGCGCCCGGTTCCAGTCGATCAGAAAGACAAGGCGCGACCCGAGCAGCTCCAGGAAGTCCTGGAGGGCGGACTCAGAGTCCGCCCTGAAGCGGCCCACAGCAAGGTGGTAGAGATCCTCGCTCGCCATGCCGCCACCGCGCGAGCGGGTGTCCTCCCAGTGGATCTCACGCCCGGCCAGCATACGCTGCAGGAACAGCAGCCGAGAGAGGTGCACATCGGTGTAGATCACCGTCACCGAGCGCTCCACGATCCTTACCACCACGACATGCGCGTCCGTCTCGCCGATGTCGTTCTGTATGACGAGCGCGTCCCTGCTACGCGTCGCCACCGTCGCCAGCCCTGGGTGATCAAAGCGCAGGCGCTGGGTTCGCTCGACGCCGCGCGCAAAGGCCCGTACCAGCGGACGATCGCCCGCCTCTATTCCGTAGACGAGCGCCCCGGCGATCGACTCGCTCGCCAGGCGCCCCGCCAGGCGGTTGAGCTCGCGATGGGCATCCATCACCACGAGGTGAAGGCTGTCCTGATCGCCCGGCCGTCCCGCCCGTGGCCGGCCAGCCGTAAGACGCGAGATATCCACCGCCGTGATCGCGTCCCCATCCGGCCGCACCGTCTGTTCAAGCTGATGCAGGCGCTCGTCGAGCTGGCCAGATGCTTCCACGGCGGCGACGCGCAGCGGCACGAGCATAACCTCCACCTCGCCGAAGGCTCGCCCAACCAGCTCGCTCCCGCCGGGGATCGCGTAGGAGCCGTCCTTGCGCCGCGCGCTCGCATGCACCACGCGATCGAGAGCTGCCTCGGAAACGCCGCCCGCAAGTCGCTCCTCACGCAGATCGGACGCGTCGGCGTCACCGTCGGCTGCGGCGCGGGCGCCCTGAAGGAGCGTGAGCAGATACTTGACCCTGTCGTTCGCCGACAGGGCACGGCTCATCAGATCGGGTAACAGCAACTCCCTCTCGCCGAGCATCTCGATGAAGCGATCCTTCGACATGCGCTCCTATTCGCCGGTGTGCATGCTCGAAGGTAGCTTGTGCGCCACCTCCCCGCATCGGAGAAATTCCACGTCGCCACTGCGGTAAACGCCGGATACTGGGCTCTGGCGACGGTACACGTACCGTTTGGCTCGGGCTCCGCGGGCGCAGCAAGACGAGCGGACTGGACGTCGGGCGCATGGGGCGCGATCGGCGACCCTGTTGGTGCGCGTGAATCCTCAGGAAAACGGGAGTGCGGGATGACTACGCGACCGCGCCGCTCAGCGTCGCCTCGCCGGGCGCTCCGCGCCCGGCTCAAGCTTGCAGGCCATCGAGCGCCCTCGTTTCGAGTGTGGCGCGGTGGGTGATCGTCACGCCCGCGCCAGCAGGCTCGATGATGTGTTCGAACAGCAGTCGCGCCCCCGGCAACTTGGTCACCGACCGGTGCATCTTCTGAGGGACAACCGCATCCAAGCGAAAGTGCCCGGCCGGAAGCCTTCCTGGTGGCTTGCTCTACCCTGAGCGGCGGAAATGGGGCTTCGACTCCAAAGCTGGCGCGAGGGGCGTGAACGCGACGCTGGGGTCTTCTCAAGCTCGCAACGGATCTGTCCCAAAAGAGTGAATCAGCGGGGCGGCCGTGGTCGCAGTAGCGCGGCAAGAAATGCGAACACGACAGACAACATGGCCGCGCCGATGAGCACCGCGATGGCGATTGCTGCGACCGATAGCGCCAGGAAGGTCAGAACGGGCAAGGCGCAAACGACCACGAGCAACAGCAGGAAAACAAGCATGGTCACGGCCCGGATTCTATTGGGCGAGCGCAGCGCTGCGGGGGTTTAGCAAGCTCTCGATTGGGTACGACGACGTTAGGCTTGGCCGTCATAACCGGCCCAGCTGACCGGCAGGAACATGGTTAGCGCGCGCAGCCTCCCCAAAGCCCCCGGAGGCTGTGCGCCCTTTTCCTCTGGGCGCTTGCTCGATTAGGCCCGGTTGATCGGGGTAAGGCCCAGGCAGCGGCCGCGCTTGTGGGTGCATCCCTGGCGTGGCCGCTCTCAGACTCGCCACCGAGTGCTTTCCGGTGGGGCAGGAGATTGCGCCACGGGCCTCCCAGGGTCGTAACACGTCCGTCTCACGGCCGTAACAAATCCGGATCTGTCCCGACTACAGTTTGATTCGCAGCGGACGAGTACCTCCTCACCCACGCGCCGCTGACGCCCGATTGCAGGAGGCCACGGAGGGGAGAGCCCGGCATAGTCCGGGCTTCGGGCGTTGTTGAGGTATCGAGGCGTGTCTCCTGCCCAAGTGGGGGGACGATCGGCGGCGCGAGTCCGCAGGCGCGGCGCGCGCCATGTCGAGTACGGTGGCGAATGATGTGTCGTGCCATCCTCGCCGCCACCCTCCTCGTGGCCCTGGCCGCTGTGGGTTGTGGCTCGACGACGACGAAGACGGTCACCGCGCGCGCCCCCTCGACGGCGGCGAAATCCAACCAGACGACCGGCAAGGCGCATTTCATCGCGCAGGCCGACTCGGTTTGCCGTGCCGCGGGCAAGGCGACCGAACGGTTCCGCAGGCGGCTCAACGAAGTACAGCGTGAACGGAACGGGCCGGCCAGCAAGAGCCTCACGCCGATACTGCGCGGGTTGATCGCGTCAGAGCGCGCATCGGTCGCGGAGCTGCAATCCCTGCCCGAGCCGGCGGGTGATTCCAAGACGATCGCGACATGGCTGGCGGCGCTGCGCGAGTCGATCAACGATCAGAGCAACTTGACAGATGCTTTCGCCACGGCTGACAGAACGGGGCTGAGGGCCGCGAGCGAGGCCGCCGAAAGCGCCAAGGCACGCGCGCGCAGTCTGGCGCGGAGCTATGGCTTCAAGGTCTGTGGAGTGCAGGGGTGACCGGGAGCTGGGCGCGGACATTGGACGCGTAGGAGATTTTCGTGGGCTCGGGAAGAAATGGGCACGAGCGGAGTCGTTATGGATGGGCGCGCCCTGGCCCCCCCAAGGGCCCCGGCCCCCTCCTGATCGGCTTCGTCCCGGTGCCGCGCCAAGCTTTCGAATCCCCCCTTGAAGCTTGTCCCGGTGCCGGGACGGGTCGAGTGCGGGGCGCAACGACCTGCGCGTTGCGCGCACTTTGGCGCATGCCACCCTGGACGACCAGTCGCTGCACCGGAGCGCGAATCCCCCTGCGACCCGGCGCGCTGCGATTTGCGGGTTCATGTTAAGCTGGCTGTCCAGCAAGGAATGAGTCGGCGCGCCCCCGGTCCAACGCTCCTCCTGCCGGGGGCGCGTAAATAGTTGTCGCGACGCGGGGCCGCTTGCCGTTGAACTTGGCACTCATCCAGGATGAGTGGCCGGACTAGGCTCGGGTGTGGCGCCGATCGCACGGTCGTGCACATCGGCCGGGAGCGGCTGTGCTCCGAGCTGTGCGTTCTTCTCAAGAACGCCCGAAGCCCGGACTAGTCCGGGCTTCCTTACGCAGTCCCCCTGTGCGCGGCCTCCGTACCCCGCGGGCGGCAGCGGCGTGGGGTTCGCTGCTGCTATGCACAACAATAGCGCGCAAAAAGCAACAATCTAGATCCAAAACCGTCGCAAAGTGCGGGTCCACAGCGGTTTGGCCGGCGATGCCGAGCCCTTCACGATTGTCGATTCCGGGTGCGTCCGTTCGTCATGCAGACGACCACCTACATTCTGCCCAGAGGAGACTATGTATGAAATCCATGTGGAGGAGTGGCGCGATCGAGGTGCATCCGGCGGTGGCACGCTGATCGAACAGGTATTCCAGGCCGAGTGGGGTCGCGTCCTCGCTGCGCTGATCGGCTTCCTGGGCGACTTCGACCTCGCCGAGGAAGCCGCGCAGGAAGCGTTCGCGGTCGCGGCTGAGCGATGGCCGCGCGACGGCGTGCCCGTCAGCCCGGGCGCGTGGCTCTTGACGACCGCCCGCAACCGTGCGATCGACCGCATTCGCCGCGAGCGCAACCTCACCGCCAAGTCAAAGCTGCTCGAGTACCCCGAGGCCGTGGAGGACGAGATGGGTGAGATGACATTTCCCGACGAACGGCTCGAGCTGATCTTCACCTGCTGTCATCCCGCGCTGGCAACGGATGCGCAGGTGGCGCTTACGCTGCGCACGCTCGGGGGTCTGGGCACCGAGGAGATCGCGCGCGCGTTCCTCGTCGCGGACTCGACGATGGCGCAGAGGCTGGTGCGGGCCAAGCGTAAGATCAGGGCGGCGGGAATTCCGTTCCGGATTCCCCCGGCGCACCTGCTGCCCGACCGGCTGACCGCCGTGCTGGCGGTCGTCTATCTGATCTTCAACGAGGGCTACGACGGCCGCGGTGAGCTGGCCGCCGAGGCGATCCGCCTCGGCCGTGCGCTCGCCGAGCTGATGCCCGACGAGCCGGAGGTCTCGGGCCTGCTCGCGCTGATGCTGCTGCATGATTCGCGGCGCGCGGCCCGCTTGCGCGACTCAGAGCTCGTGCTGCTGTCCGAGCAGGACCGGACGTTGTGGGACCGCGAGCAGATCGTGGCCGGCCGGGCGGCGCTCGACCGTGCGCTTGCATTGCGGGGACGCGGCCCGTACGTGCTGCAGGCCGCGATCGCGGCTCTACACGCCGAGGACACGTGCGACTGGCCGCAGATCGCTGCGCTGTACGGCGAACTCGCCCGGCTGACGGGCTCCTCGGTCGTCGAGCTCAACCGCGCCGTGGCGGTGGCGGAGGCCGACGGCCTACAGGCGGGGCTTGAGGCAATCGAGGAGCTCGACGAGCTCGAGGAGTACCACTATTTCCACGCGGCCCGCGCCGATCTGCTGCGTCGTCTGGGGCGGGCGGCCGAGGCTCGCGCCGCATACGAGCGCGCACTCGAGCTCGCCCACTCCGAGCACGAGCAGCGATTCCTTGCACGCCGCGTGGCCGGGCTGTAGTCCGCTGATGCTCGCTCCGGTTGGTGTCCAGTCGATCGTCCATCCCGAGGCGGAGCTGAGTGCGAGGCGGCCGTGATCAGGGTGAAGGCACCTGCCAGCGCCGCCGCGCCGGCGCACCCAGCTCAGTCGACGGCGTGGCCGTTTGCGGTGATCGTCACATCGATGTTGCCGCGCGTCGCGTTCGAGTAGGGGCAGACCGCGTGCGCGGCTCTGACGAGCTCGACCGCCTTCGCCGGATCGGTGATCGCCGAAAGGGTGACGGCGAGCTCGACGGCGATGGTGAAGGTCCGCTCCTCGGTCGTCACGAGCATCACCTTCGAGTCGATCGCGATGTCGCCGGCCTCCTCTCGTGCCCGGCGAACGACCGTTCCCAGCGCGCCCTCGAAACAGGCGGCGTAGCCAACGGCGAAGAGCTCCTCCGGGTTGGTGCCATCGCCCTCACCGCCCATCTCCTTGGGCAACCGCAGGTCGACCTCAAGGGCGCCGTCCGAGGTGCAGCCGTGGCCTTCGATGCGGCCGCCCGTGACGTGCGCTTCGGCGGTGTAGAGGGTGTTGGTCATCGCGTCGCCTCCGATCGTGTTTCTGCTTGGGCGCAGCGTAGCTTCTGGCCGGCGGGCGCACTGCCCTGCCGGTAGGCTCGCGCCAGCATGGCGAGCGCGCTCCTCCATCCCGCCGCCGCGACGCGCGAGCGCTCGCGCAGGTGCGAGGCTCGCGGGAGGGTGCGCGGATGAGCCCGCTCACGTTTCGCGAGCGGCCGGCCGCGGGCGATGCGAGCGGCCTGCTCGTCCTGCACCACGGACGCGGCTCGGATGAGCACGACCTGCTCCCCTTCGCTGACGCGCTCGACCCGGAGCGGCGGCTGCACGTGGCCACCCCGCGCGCGCCGTTGTCGCTGCCGGGCTGGCCGGGACATCACTGGTATCTCGTCCCACGTGTCGGCTACCCGGACCCCGACACGTTCCACGCCGCCTACCGCGAGCTGGCGGCGTTCCACGACGAGTTGTGGGCGCGTACCGGGATCGCGCCGTCCTCGACGGTCCTCGGTGGCTTCTCGATGGGCTCGGTGATGAGCTACTCGCTCGGCCTCGGGGCGGACCGGCCCGCGCCCGCCGGGATTGTCGCGTTCTCCGGTTTCCTGCCGACCGTCGAGGGCTGGCAGCCTGCTCTCGCGAGTCGCTCCGGGCTGAAAGTGTTCATCGCCCATGGCAGGCGCGACCCGGTCATCGATGTCGAGTTCGGGCGTCGCGCCCGCGACACGCTGGGAGCGGCGGGCCTGGACGTTGAGTACCTGGAGTCCGATGTGGCCCACGGCATCGACCCCGCGCACCTCCCGGTCGCCGTGGACTGGCTTGACCGTACCCTCCCGCCCGGCTAGCTTCAGCCGCCGAGCGCGAACAGCGGCCAGCGGCCTGG
>CAWGER010000009.1:0-91270 GCA_963821655.1 uncultured Solirubrobacteraceae bacterium | reverse complement strand
CGGGGCATGAAAATGCGGGCTTGAAGGCCGCTGTTGGCGGCCGATCGTACTAGGGTCGGCTGACCGGGATAGGGGCTTTCAGGGAGAACGCAGTGGGGCAGGCCGTTTTGGACGATGGGCTTCGAGCCCGGGAGTTTTCGGTGGCCGCCCCTGCGACTTGCCCGGGTGTGCCGTGAGCACGTATCGGTCGTTGTCGTTAGCCCGCTGCTTCTCCAGTGGTTCACGCAATCAGAGGAGGACGAGGTGAGATCAGCTGGTAGAGCGATCGGGTTGGACGTGCACCGTGATTTCTGTGAGGTAGCGATCGCACAGGATGGTGAGGTGCGCTCGGCGGGTCGGGTCGATACGACTCCCGAGCAGCTGGAGTTGTTCGGCTCAAGCCTTGACCCGCGGGATCGCGTGGCGCTTGAGGTGAGCGGCAGCGCGTGGGAGGTCGCGCGGATCCTCGAGCGGCACGTCGCGCGGGTGATTGTCGTGAGTCCCGCCGACACGGGGATCCGCCAGGCGCGCGCGAAGACCGACCGTTTGGACGCGCGCACGCTCGCGAGGCTGTTGGCGGCGGGCGAGCTGGACGGCGTCTGGTCACCGGATGAGCGCTGCCGGGTGATGCGCCGTCGCCTGTCGCGGCGTGAGCAGCTGGTGCGCTCACGCTCGCGCGCGAAGAACGAGATCCACGCGGTGCTCGTGCGCCGGCTCGTGGGGCGCCCGCCCGTGACTGACCTGTTCGGGGCCAAGGGGCGCCGCTGGCTCTCAGAGCTCGAGCTGCCGCTCGAGGAGACAGAGACGATCGGGGCGTGCCTGCGACACATCGAGTTCCTGGACTCAGAGATCGCCGCGGTCGAGCGCCAGATCGCCTCCGAGGCGCTCCGATCGGCGGAGATCACGCGGCTGATGACGGTACCCGGAGTCAACGTGATCTGCGCGGCGAGCTTCATGGCCGCGGTCGGCGAGATCCGCCGCTTTCAAAACCCCAGGGCGCTGGTCGGCTATCTCGGTCTTGACCCGCGCGTCTACCAGTCAGGCTCAGCGCCGGCGACGGGCGGACACATCTCAAAGCAGGGCTCCGCATCGGCGCGCTGGGCGCTCGTCGAGGCGGCCTGGTCAGCCGTCCGCCAACCCGGCCCGCAGCACGCGTTCTATCAGCGCGTGCGCGCCCGCCGTGGACACGGGATCGCCATCGTCGCCAGCGCACGCAAGCTCTGCTGCCTGTTCTGGTTCCTACTCACCCGCGAAGAGGACTACGCCCACCAGCAGCCCTCCCTGACCGCCAAGAAGCTACGGCTGCTGGAGATCCGTGCCGGCGCCCCAACAGTGAAGGGCACCCCGACCGGCGTGTGGGCCACCAGGCAGGCAATGCGCGCAGGCGAGCGCAAGCTCGCCGAGCAAGCCGAGGCCTCCTACAAGCGGATGGTCTCAGACTGGCAGGCCGCCGCACCGAAAAAGAAAGCGGGCGCGAGCGTGACACCGGGGCGCGCATCACAAAAGCCCTCAAGGGGCAAAGTCGCGCGGCAGACCACGAGCCCCTGACGTCTGCACTTCGACTCGTCCTCTACTCGCGCCCACCAGAAGCCTAACGCCCTCGCGGCTCCTCTACAAGACGCCGATTGACTCCGGCGAGGACCCCGCCTGTCCCAAAAGCCGTCGAATTCACCTCGGCTGCCAGCACGCCGTCGAAAACGGCACCACAGGAGGCCCTCTGCGGCCCTCGCGAGGTGAACCGCGACCGAGTCCCTGTCCGAAATCCTCGCAAAATCCAACCGATACCGAGCCCCAGCCCTTGATTTTCATCGGTCGTCCAACGCGAGAGTGAGCGCTGTCCTCATTCAGACGCCCGCTCGGCCAGGAGGCTGTTTCGCAAACGTTCTCGCGTCCGTCAGCGCGGGCGTTCGCGGTGGGTTTCGCGCTCTGAGGGGCGTGGTGGTCTTGGCGGCGGTGAGACGGATAGGCCCGATCGGGCGTTCCCGGGGCCCTTTCAGGCCCCTGCGGTCGCTAGCTGGTGGCTGTGGAGCTTCAGCAGGTTGTGGGTCGCGGTGATCAGTCGCCATTCCGACCTGTGCGGCAGATCGTCCTCGGCGTTGGAAGCGATCGATACGGCGGTTGAACTTCGTGTGTCCGAACACCGGCTCGATCATCGCCTGGCGTTTTCGGTAGAGCGCGCGTCCGAGCTCGGTGGAGAGCACTCGGCGCATGTGCGCATAGGCGCCGCCGTCCCATCCCGGACGGGTGCCCTTGCGCTTGCCGGCGTCGGGCGGGATCAATACCTGGACCCCGTGGTTGATGATGTTCTCCATCTGCGCCTGGTGCCAGTAGCCGGCATCGGCGAGTAACACTCCCGGCGTCTCGGTGACACCCGCCGCCTGAAGCTCGCTCTGGGCGGCGTCGAGCATCGGCTCGAGATGCGCGAAGTCTGGCGAGTCGACTGTCACCTCGGCGGCGATCACGATCTGGTTCTCATCCACCGCTGCCTGCGCGTTATAGCCCTGGACGTAGCCGCGCGAGGCCTTCAACATCCGCGAGTCCGGGTCAGTCAGGTTCATCTTCCCCGCAGGAGTCTCGGGCGGCTCGTATGGCTTCGGTGGGCGACTGAGCCTTCGGCCCTTCGTGTCGCGCCCATGCGCCCGGTAGTGCTCATAGGCAGCATTTGCGCGGGACTCAACCCACAGCTCCTCCTCCAGACGACGCTTGGCCTCCTTCAGCCGCGCGGGGCGAGAACGTGGGATCGGCTTGGCTTCCTTGGCGCGTTCCTCGTCAAGCTGGCGTTTGGCCTCGCGCAGCCAGCCGCGGCGGCCCTGGCTGGTGGACAGGTGCTCGGGCAGCTCATCGCCACGCTTCTCGCCATAGAGCTCATCCTCGGCGGCGTCTACTTCGGCGGCCTCTTTGAGGATCTCCCGCGCGATCCGGTCAAAGTCAGCGTTCGCGTCACGGCTCGCGTTCGCATGAACCTTCGTGCCGTCAACGGCGATCGTGGCGACCTTGACCATCCCGGCCCGCGCGCACAGCATGAGCACGCTGCTAAACAGGTCCCGCCAGAGCGTCTGAGTGCTCTGAGCGAAAGCGGTTGATCGTCACGTGATCGGGCGCGAGGTTCGACGCGATCACCCGGTAGGCGACGTCCTCGACACACGCGCGCTCGATACCCCGCGAGGAACGCTGTCCCTTCGCATAGGCGTAGAGCACGATCGCGACCATCATCGCCGGGTCATACGCCGCACGACCCCAGCCGTCCTCGCGATATCGCGCGTAGAAGGGCGCGAGGTCGATGTCCTTGACCGCGTCGATCACGAACCACGCGAGGTGGTTCTCCGGCAGCCACTCGCGCAGCGATGGGGACATCAACAGCAACTGCTCACGATCACACTCGATGAAGTTCTGAGCCATACCCAGAAGCTTCTTAAACCCGCCGGACAGACCGGGGGTTTACGAAACAGCCTCCCGCAAAAGCAGCAGCGCGTTGAGTGCCCGAGCACGCCGCGTTGTGCTCGTCCAAAGCCGTCCGGCGGACTGTTCTCGCCGGCGAGATGCAGCCAGCCGCTCGTTTGCTGTGACCACGCGTCATCATGGCCCAATGGGCGAAGACGAGCCTAGCGAAATGCCCCATGATGCCGGTCCTATCCGCGTACTGGTCGTCGACGACCATCGCGTCGTCCGTGAGGGCCTGCGCGGCTACCTGGCGTTTATCGATGACATCGAAGTGGTCGGGGAGGCCTCCGATGGCCGTGCGGCGCTGGACTGGCTGGCACGCGCGAAGCCCGAGAGCTCACTGCCGGAAGTCGTGTTGATGGATTTGCTGATGGAGCCGATGGACGGGATTACGGCGACGGCGACGATCAAGGAGCGCTACCCCGACGTGGAGGTGGTGGCGGTGACGAGCTTTGTCGAGGAGGAGAAGGTTCATGCGGCGCTGGAGGCGGGGGCCGCCGGCTATCTGCTCAAGGACGCCGAGGCCGACGAGGTCGCCGCGGCGGTGCGCTCGGCAAAGCAGGGGGAGGTTCACCTCGATCCTGCAGTGGCGCGGAAACTGACGGCGTCGTTGAGGCGCGGTCCGTCCTCGAGCCCAAAGGATCTGTTGACGGAGCGCGAGCGGGAGATCCTGCTGCTGGTGGCGCAGGGAAAGGCGAACAAGGAGATCGCGGCCGAGCTTGTGATCAGCGAGCGCACGGCGCGTACGCACGTGAGCAACATCTTGTCCAAGCTGGGCTTCAGCTCGCGCACGCAGGCGGCGCTGTGGGCGGTACGGGAGGGGCTCGCGCCGCCGCCGGCCTGAGTTACGTCATCTGTCGCGCCGCGAACGCGTCACCGAGCCGATGTGCGATCGGTGGCAGTACGGTTGACTCGGTGATGTGCAGAAGAACGCTGTCATCCGTGTGCTGGTCGTCGACGACGACGGGCGAGTGTGCCGTGCCCTCTCCCAGCTGATCGACACGGCAGATGACATGAGGGTCGTCGGTACCGCAGCGAGTGCCAGCCAAGCGCGCGCGGCCTTCGAGAAGGTCGCCTTCGACGTCATACTGCTCGACGTCCTGCTGCCCTCGCTTGCCGCGGGCACCGCGCTCGTGCGCCATCTCTCCCGAGACGGCCAGATGGTGGTCGCGACGAGCGTGTCGGGCGCTGCTCGTAATGCGGCGCTCGACGCTGGCGCCGCTTGCTTCATCGAGAAGGGCCCCGACCCTAGTGCGCTGCTCGCGGCGCTACGTCATTGGGCCGAACCAGCCCGCCACGAATGACTATCACAGGTCGCGCCGTCCCGCCGATCTGCGATCGTCGTGCGGCTCGGCCAGTCGGTTCAGGCAGAGAGCTGCAGCACGGCCACGAGCTCGGCGCTCGAGGACCTCGTGGCCGTCTCCCATCATGCTCGCTCGTTCGCCAACGGTAGCTCGACTCGGACTGTTGTGCCTGCGCCGGGTGCGCTCTGCACGCTGAGCTGAGCACCGAGCCGCACCGCGCGTTCTTGCATGGTGTCCAGTCCGAGATGGCCAGCCGAGCGCTGTGCGGGATCGAAGCCGCTGCCATCATCGCGCACCAGCAGCAAAACGCGGGCGTCGTCTGCATCGAGCTCGACCCACGCGTTCAGGGCCTTCGCATGCTTGACCACGTTGTGCAGCGCCTCCTGCGCGAGCCGGTATAGGTGCTCCTCCTGCTCGACTGCGAGCGTGAGTCGCGCCTCCGGGACTCGCACTTCGATCTCGAGTCCCTCGCGCGCGGTTACCGCGGCAGCGTGCTTGGAGAGTGCTGCGCCGAGACCTTCCTCGGCGAGCGCCCCGGGGCGAAGCTCGAAGATCAGCGCTCGCATCTCCGCCAGCGCGCCCCGTGTGAGCTCGCTGACCTGGCGCAACGACTGGCCGAGCTGGCCCTGTGGGTCGATTCCCTCCCGCCCGAGGGCGAGTTCTGCCGTGCGCGCGTGCAGTGTCAGCGAGAACAGCGCCTGAGAAACCGAGTCGTGCAGGTCGCGGGCGATCCGGTGGCGCTCCTCGAGCGCAGCTGCCTCCTGCGTAGTGGCGTAGTGGCGCGCGTTGCTGATCGCCACACTCAGTTGATCGGCCACGCCACGAGCAAGCGCGCGCTGCCCCTCCGCGAACAGCTCGCCACCCGTGTGAGCGAGGCAGAGCACACCGAACGTCCCTCCGCTTGCTGCGAGTGGAACGACCAGCGTGCTGGCGCAGGACACCTCGGCGGGAAACAGGGGCTCCCAGCCACCTTCGCCACCAAGCATTTCGCCCGCGGCGAGCACGCTCCACTCGTTTGGCAGCGCGATCCTGCGTGGCGCCGATACCGCCGTCGTTCCATCGACGCGTTCGAGTAACTCGCCATCCCTGAGATATATGCCCGCCCACGAGCAGGCGAGCACGCGCTCGGCCTCGGGCAGAACGATCGCGACGAGCCGGTCGAACTCGAGCGTCGTGGCCGCCCGATTGGCGAGCGAGAGCAAGCTGGCCAGCTCGTGCGTGCGCTCGGCCACCCGCTGCTCCAGCAGCCGCGTCGCCCGGACTTCAGCGCTAACGTCGCGGACCACTCCAAGCAGGTGCGGGCGCCCGCGAAACAGGAAGGTCGTCCCATGGACCTCGACGTCAAAGGCAGCGCCGTCCTTGCGGAGGTCGCGGGCGCGGGCACGGAAGTCGCGCCCCTCCGAGATCGCCTGCACGTACTCGACGAACAGGCCATGATCATCGCGGTGGATGAATTGCGTAGGGTGCATGCCGATCAGCTCGTCGTAGGCGTAGCCGTGCATCCGACAGAACGCGGGGTTCACCTCGACGACAACCCCGGTCTCGGGGTCGTTGATCACCAGTCCGTCGCTGGTGGCCTCGAAGATGCGCCGGTACTGCTCCTCCCGCTCGAGCAGCCGCTGCTCGGCAGTCGCGTCCAAGCGCGTCGCGGAGTCGTCTGAGGTCCCACCGGACACCGGAACACCGTAGCTCGCGCTCGGTGCGGCTGACGACTCGCCAGACCTACGCGCGCAGTCGCCTCCCACCGGTCGGCCCTGTAGGCCGGCCTTCACGAGACGGACGACTAGGTCCGTCGGTGCCAATGTCTCGCCGCGCACGTCTGAGCGCCGATGTCTGCACTGTCGCCTGGTAGGACCTTCGAACAGTCACAACCCTCGACTGTCAGGAGTATCGACGTCATCGGCAGAGCTCATCTTCAACATCGCCCTACTGGGCTACGTCATCTACGCAAACCTCGGCAGGCGGCAGCTGAGCCGCCGGCGCTTCACGCTGCCGCTGATTCTCGTCGCAGTTGCCGGGGAGGTCTTCCTACGCAACTTGCCAAGCACCGGACATGACCTGCAACTGGAGGCCATCGGAGCAGCGGTCGGGCTCGCGCTAGGCGTGCTTGCCGCCGTCGTTGCACCGGTACGCTGCGATCCGAGAACCGGCTCGCTGGTGACCGAGGCTGGCGTCGCGTTCGCCGCGCTGTGGAGCGTCGTGATCGGCGGGCCGACTGCGTTCGCCGCGCCGCAACTCACCTCTTCCACGCGCAGATAGCCAGCCTCTCGGTCGAACAGCGGCCCACCGGCCGCCCCGCCTGCTCCGCCGAAGTCGTTCTCATGGCACTTGCGATGGTGCTCGCCCGCCTGACGGCGACCGGACTCCAGACCGCGCGCCTCCCGCGCACCCCCATTCGCGCGGCATACACCCCCGGCGTTGGCGAGACGGAGGGCCGCATGGGGGAGCTCGTGCCGCCCTTCGCTGCGTGAACCGAGCGACAGACGCTCTTGCCGCGACATGTGACGTAGCCCACGGTGCGCGTTTGTCTCACCCAGGTCACGTCGTCAGGCCGATGTGCGCGCCCTCCCAACGCGACAGCATGGCAAGCAGTCCCCGTCTACAGAAATGAGTAGCCATGACCACTGCAGCGCTTCACGACCACATAGACCCGGCAATCCTTCAGACACGCTGGCCGCTTGAGCGCGTGCTGTTTGCGCTCGCCGGCAGTATGACGCTCATCAGCGCTGCCCTGGCGGTGCTGATCTCTTCGTGGTTTCTGCTGCTGACAGCGTTCCGTCGGCGTCGACCAGTGGCTTTACGCGCTCTACGGCGTATGCCCGGCGTCGCTGATCTTGCGACACGTGTTTTCGCTGCCCTCCGTTATCTACCCGCGCCAGGAGGCCCACCCATGAGCACCATCACGGTGCCCCGTGCCGTTCGGCCCGCCGAGCCTCCGATTCGAGTACAGGACGCCCGTGGGGCCGATCGGACGCCTTGGGCGCTACACCGCCACGCACTTTCGCACCGTGCTCATCGGCTGGCTCGCAGTCGCGCTTGTGCTCGGCTTCCTCGCGCCCCGGGTCGAGACGGCTCTCTCCGGCGCAGGCTGGGAAGCGAGCGGATCGCAGTCGGTGCAGGCCCGCAAGCTGGTCGAACGCGACTTCGCCGGCCTGGGCAGCTACGGCCTGATGACGGTCGTCCATTCCCCGACGCAGACGGTCAGCGCCCCGGCCTTCAGGTCGGCCATAGCGCGGGTCGAACAGACGCTGCGCGCTGACACACGCCGTCCGCACGGTGATTGCGCCTGCTCCCGGGGTTTCGATCTCCCGCGACGGTCACACCGCGATCGTGGAGGCCGGCGCTGCGCGCGACCCAAACCGGATGGTCGCCGCCGCCGACAGCCTCAAGGGCACCCTGCACAGGCTCTCCACCGGCGGGGTGCAGGTCAATCTCAGCGGCGCGGCCGGCATGTGGTCGGACTTCAACGCCGCCAACCGCTCGGCGATGCTGAAGTCGGAGGTCATCTCCTGGCCGGTGACCCTCGGCATCATCCTGCTCGCCTTCGGCTCCTTGGTCGCCGCCGGTCTGCCCCTCATGCTGACGATGCTCGGCCTGCTTGCCGCCGCGGGCTCGCTTTACCTCGGCACGCTGATCCTGCCGATCTCGATCTGGTCGATGAACTTCGCGCTGATGTTCGCGCTGGCGCTCGGCATCGACTACGCGCTGTTCATCGTGATGCGCTTCCGCGGCGCCTTCTTCGGCTCAAAGCTTGACGCGCGGGAGGCCACGGCCGTGACCATGGACACTGCCGGCAAGGCCGTCCTGTTCAGCGGCGCGACCGTGCTGATCTCACTTACCGCGGTGATGCTCGTCCCCAGCCCCGCCTTTCGCAGCACGAGCCTGGGCATCATCCTCGCCGTCGATCTTCGTGCTTGCGGCCACGCTGACGCTTCTGCCCGCGGTGCTCGCCAAGCTAGGCCCCAAGGTCGACAACCTGCGGTTGCCGTGGGCACACTCCGGCGGCCACCGCTCGCCGCTGTTCGCCGCCTGGGGCGAGCGCCTATGGCGCCACCCGCTGCGCTACGGCATTCCCGCGTTGGTCGTGCTCGTCGTGTTCGCGTTTCCCGTGACGCAGCTGAAGACCTCGATGCCCTCGATCAAGGTCGTGCCGAGCAGCGACTCCTCGCGTGTCGGCTACAACCAGGTCCAGGCCGCGATGGGACCGGGCTCAACCGGCCCTCTGCAGCTCGTCGCACCCGCTGGCCAAGCGGCCGCGGTCGCCCGGGTAGCCGGGAGCGACCCCGGCATCGCCCAGGTGGCGCCGGTCCGGCCCGAGCAGCGGTGGACTCGCACTGGTCACCGCGATCCCCCGTCAGGATCCCTCCAACCCGGCGGTGGGGACCACCATTGAGCGGCTGCGATCCCACATGCCCCGCGGGACCTTGGTCGGCGGCGCGGTCGCCGAAAACCACGATCTGCAGCACCTCCTCTCCGCCAAGACCGCCCTCGTGATCGGCGTGGTGCTCGCGCTCGGGTTCCTGCTGCTGCTGCTCGCCCTGCAGGCTCCGCTGCTCGCTGCGGCCGGCGTGCTCACCAACCTGCTCGCGACGGCCGCCGCCTTCGGCGTCTCCAAGTGGATCTTCCAGGATGGCGCCCTGCACTCGCTGCTCGGCTTCCAGCCCCAGGGCTTCCTCGACGCGTGGGGTCCGGTGTTCTTCTTCGCGATGATCTTCGCGATCTCGATGGACTACACGATGTTCCTGCTGTCCTCGGCCAAGGAGCACTGGGACCTCAGCCACAACGCCAAGGACGCGATGGTCAGCGGCGTCGCACACTCCGGGCGGGTGATCCTCGCCGCAGCCGCCGTGATGGTCGCCGTGTTCTTCACCTTCGCGCTCTCAGGACCGCTGCCGCCCAAGGAGATGGGGATCATCCTCGGCGTCGCGGTCCTGCTCGACGCTGTACTCATGCGTCTGTTGCTCCTTCCCGTTCTGCTGCGCCTGATGGGCCGCCGAGCCTGGTACCTGCCCCGATGGGCGCGGCGGATCCTGCCCGACGTCCGCTTCGGAGACGCCTGACAAGTTGTCTTGCGCCGACGCATCACATCAATCAAGCCCTTATTCGAGCTACAGAAACGAGTTAACCATGACCACTCCACCATCCCTCGATACCAGAGCCGCTGACATCGACGCTCCGATCCTTCAGAGTCTGGCTCCCGAGCCAAAGGAGCCCGTGGCCGCCGAGACTCCGCCGATCATCTTCCTCGTTTCCTCGGAGGCATCCGTGCTTCAGGCGCTGGAGGCGGATCTCGCCCGGCGCTTTGGCAACGACACCCGCATCATCGCCGCCGACGGGCCCGAAGCTGGACTGGCTCGGCTGGCGGGATTGGCCCACGGCTCGGAGCCTGTCGCCCTCTTGATCGCCGACGAGGGGATGCCGCAGATGACGGGAGTTGAGTTCCTCACGAGCGCGCACGCGCTGCACCCGATGGCCAAGCGGATTCTTCTCGTCGAGCGCGACTACACCTCGGCGAATCCGATCGTCCCGGCAATGACGCTTGGCGAGATCGACTACCACTTGGTCAAGCCATGGTTCCCAGACCGCGGGCTGTATCCGGCGGTAAGCGAGTTCCTGGCGAGCTGGGCGGACTCGGGATCTGAGGATTTCACCTTGTTTCGGATTGTGGCGTCCGAGAACAGCGCGCGTGCATATGAGATCCGCGACCTGCTGACACGCTTCAACATGCCGCTGACGTTTTACCCGACCGATTCAAGGGAGGGATCCGCGCTCCTGCGCGAGATCGGGCAGGCGGGCGTGGGCCTGCCCGTCGTCGTTCGCCACGATGGACGCGTCCTCGTCGACCCGACGGACGGTGCCATCGTCGAAGCTCTCGGAGGCGGGACGCAGATTGGTGAGCAGGTCTACGACGTGGCGATCGTCGGCGCTGGTCCCGCCGGTCTATCGGCGGCGGTCTATGGGGCCTCGGAAGGTTTCGACACGATCGTGCTCGAGCGTCAGATCTCCGGGGGTCAGGCGGGCTCGAGCTCTCGGATCCGCAACGTCCCTGGTTTCACATGGGGGATCGGCGGTCATGACCTCACACGTCGCGCATGCGAGCAGGCATGGCTGTTCGGGGCCAACATGGTCTTTGCCCAGGACGCGACGTCGCTTCGCGTCGCGGGCGCCGAGCACGTGGTGCAGGTGGCCGATGGTCAAGAGATTGCCGCTCGTACCGTTGTGCTCGCCACCGGCGTCACGTGGCGCCGTCTCGGCATTTCGCGGCTCGAAGAGTTGATCGGTGCGGGCGTCTTCTACGGTGCGGCGGCCAGCGAGGCGCTCGCGATGCGAGGCAAGCAGGTCTGCGTCGTCGGGGCCGGCAACTCCGCCGGGCAGGCTGCCGCCCATCTGGCGAAGTACGCCGACGAGGTCACGCTGCTCGTGCGCGGCGACTCGCTCGAGAAGACCATGTCGGAGTACCTGATCACGGAGCTGCGCGGGTTGTCGAATGTCTCGGTCCGCCTCTGTGTAGAGGTGGTCAACGGCGATGGAGACGAGCAGCTGCAGGCGATAACCGTCCGCGAGGCATCAAGCGACGCCGTCGAGCGTATCCCGACGGCTGGACTGTTCGTGATGATCGGCGCCGAGCCACACACGGAGTGGCTGGCGGAGACCGTGGAGCGTGACGAGCGAGGCTTCATCCTCACGGGGAACGACCTGGACCACAACGGGGACGGATCGAGCAGATGGCCACTCGAGCGTCCCCCGACGCTGCTCGAGACGAGCGTTCCAGGTGTCTTCGCCGCGGGCGATGTCCGCCACGGGTCCGTGAAGCGCGTCACGACCGCGATGGGAGAGGGCGCCACCGTCATCCAACTCGTCCATCAGCACCTCCAAGGCGACCCAGATCTGGACATGGCTTCGGAAGTCACAATCAGGGTGGCAGCCGAATCGTCCGCACCTCCCGAGCGGGTGCTCGAGGCGGGGCGCGACTTCTCGCCGCGCCGTGCGGACGTGTGGTCGAACGTGAGGGCGAACCACCTCGAGGTGCACGACATCGGCGAGAACTTCGCCGATGTGACGGAGGGCACCTGGGTCATCGGCCTTTTCTGGGAGCGGTGCCGATACGACTGGTCCCAACCCGGATCCGTGAAGGCAACGGTGATCGACTCCAGCGTTTTCGAGGCTGGGAGTACCTGGGAGCTTCGGGCTGCTCCCCGGGACGGTGGCAGCGCGGTCGAACTCATTCTCAACCGTGGCTTCCGCCGTGGTCTGAAGGGCAGGTTCGCCAGCGTCGTCCATCACACGGTCGGGACCTGGGTCTGGACCTTGTTCCTTCGTCGAGCTCTCGCAGCCGTCGAGAAGCAGGCCGCACTCGCCGAAACGACCTGACCTCCGACGAAGCTCGCGAGCGCCGCGCCCCTCGCCGACCCGCCCACAGCCACAAAGAAGGCCCGTCGCGAAGTGCCCCATCTCCGTCTGCGATGTGTAGCCCGGTGTGCGGCGTCGCTTGTGCTCTCTCGTGGATGCGAGCGTGATCGGCCCCGACGCCGAGACTGCTGAGTTGGACGAGCACCGAGCGTGTCGGGTAGTCCCAGATGACCGTGGTTGACGACTCGTTGATCGAACAAAGCGGTAGCCAACGATCAGTCCCCGAGGCGCGAGCGCCGAGGTTGCGCTCGCGCTCTGGGCGTCCAGGTTTGTCAGAGCTGAAGACCGGCCGTCGCCGACATCATTGGTGCTCGCCGTGCGTGGACGGTCGAGATGATCTCCTCGATATCGATTCCCTGCAGGTAGATGCTGGTCGTGCCGAGGTTGCTGTGACCGAGCTGGCGTTGGATGACGTTCACCGACACTCCCTCTCGGGCGAGCTCCACCGCGTGCGCGTGGCGCAGCTGGTGGGGCGCGAAGCGGCGCCTGACGCCTGCCGCGGCCGCATGCCGGCGAAACTCGTTGCGGACTGCGGCGGCCGACCAGGGTCGACCGCGGGTGGGGCCGTCGATCACGCAGAACAGCGGCCCCGCCGGGAGCTCAAGACGCTCTGAGAGCCAGGGCCTGAGGTTCTCCCAGCCCCACGCGTCCATGCCAATCTCGCGCCGGCGACCGCCCTTGCCCTGGCGCACGAGCACCGACCCGCGCCGCGGGTCAAGGTCCTGCTCGCTCAGCGCAAGCGCCTCTGTGACACGCAGCCCACCGCGCCAGAGCATCACGATCATGGCGCGCAGCCTGAAGCCGTGAGGGTCCTCGCTTGCGTGGCGCATCACGCAGACGATCTCCTCAACAGTCGGCGGGTCGGCTGGGTAGAGCATGCCCTTGTTGCGGGGAGCGCGCCCTGAGTGAAAGCCGGGTTGCGTCGCCGGGGAGCGGCGGCGCCCAGCAGAGTCGAGCATGGACGAGACGGTCATGGGTTCTCCTCCCATTAGCGCAGCGAATAGTTAGTGGCGCTCTACCAGCAGCCGGATCCGAGCGCTGTGAGGCTCATCTCGCCGGCGCCTGCGCAAGACGTGACACACTGCTTGGCCGCCAAGCAGGCGTCCACTGGGTGTCGCGCGAGACGCTTGGAGATCGTCCAACTCAGCAGTCTCGGCGGTCTTCACCGACACGCTCGCATCCATGACGAAGCACTCGTGTCAGGCGTTCGCCGACCTCGGCCTCACACCGGACACCGGCACCTGACCGCTACTCCGCCAGGCCCACGGCTTTGAGGGCTTCGGCGCGGTTGAGATAGATCTCGGCGCGGGCGATCTTCCCATCCCGGAAGGTGAACACGCCTGCGTGGACGATCTCGATCTCCGCCGTGCTTCCCTCGATCCGCGCGAAACAGTTGTAGGGCACGAACACACGCTCTCCCCGGAGATCGACGGCCTCGCCCTGTACGACGCGATAGGACACATAGGGCGCATACCACTCCAGAGCCCATTCCCTCAGACCCTGGGGTCCGGCGTAGGTCGCATCGGATTGAAGGAGGGTTCCGCCGATCTCAAAGGTCGGGTGCAGGAGCGGCGTCGCCGCCTTCACGAGGGCAGACGACAGAGCGTCGTCCCTCATGAGCGCGGCAGCGTTGGTGTCGGGCGGGAGCATCATCGCTTCGCTGATGACGACGTTTCGTCGGGGCCACAAGCGCGGAGGCACGAGGACCACGAGCCGAAAGATGAGCGCGAGAGCGCCGGGGTAGCGCAGCAGACGACGAAGCTGGCGGTCCGAGATCGGCAGCTGCCCTCGACTCCGCACGATCTCCACGTTCTCCTGCGACATCGCCTACTCCTCCAGCCCCAAGGCTTTGAGGGCCTCGGGCTGAGAGAGGTAGCTGCGGCCCTGCACAATCTTGCCGTCGCGCACCTCATAGACGGCTCCGCCGGGCTGCTCGATCGGTATGCCGCTGCCATGCCCGCGAACCGTAAGCGTGTAGAGCGTCAGTACGCGGTCACCACAATCTCGCAGCTCAAGGTCATCTACTCGCACTTCCGAGAAGCTCTCGAACAGGTCGTCCCAGTAGCGGCCCGTATCTGTGCCTCGATAGACCTTCGTCTCGATAGCCCCGGCCATCGCCGGTATCCACTCCCCCTCCGGGTCCCACAGTTCGACAGCCGAATCCAGACGGCGGTGCTTGAACGCGTCATAAAGACGTCGAACGACCTCCACGTTCTCCCGCGACATCGCCTACTGCGCCAGCCCGAGTTCGCCAAAGGCGTCCGCGCGGTCGAGGTAGACGACGTGCCGGATGACCTTGCCGTCGCGGACTTGGTAAAGCTCGGCGACCTGCCTCTGAGCCGCATCAAGCTCGATGCCGCTGGCCTTGAAGCGCCCGCTGGTGTGGCAGAGCACGAGCACGCGCTCGCCGTCAAGTGCGCGAACCTCCTCAACCACAGTCCGATGTTCATCGGACGTGCTGAATAGCTCGCCTGCTGTCTTCGCCATCGCGGCGCGGCCTTTCCAGCTTCCAGGCGTCAGTCCGCCGACGATGACGTACTCGATCTCGGGATGCGCCCACTCGGCAGAGCTGTAGTCGCCGCGTTCATGAGCGGCGCTAATCGAGCGTACAAGCTCGACGCTCTCCTGCGACATCTCTGACTCCGCCAGCCCCACGGCTTTGAGAGCCTTGTCCTTGGAGCCATAGTCCTCCCAGCGCACGACCTTCCCATCCCGGAACTCGAACACGCCGCCCGTTGGGATGTCTGTCTCGATGCCACTCTGCTTTGCTCGCACATGGATCGTGCCCCACGCCAGTACGCGCTCTCCGAGATCACGCAACTCGTAGCGCACATCGGTCTCGTCGAAGACCTCCTGGGTATCCGCGACAAAGCTTTCTATGCCTGCGATCCCGTGATAGGCGCCCTCGGTCGCCGAGCGGAGCGGGAGGAACTCCCCATCGGGGTGATAGGTCGCACGGATACTCGACTCGTTGACCGCACCGCGATTCCATTCGTTCACCCAGCGGCGGATCAATTCCACGTTCTCCTGCGACATCGCCTACTCCTCAAGCCCCGCGGCTTTGAGGGCCTCGGCCCTTTCGCCGAAGTCTTCGACGCGAACCATCTTGCCCTCCCGGAACGTCGCCACGATGGCCGTCGGCGTCGTTACCTCAACGCCGCTCCCCTTCCCACGGACGTGGACGGTGCCGAATGCCACGATGCGGTCACCGAGGTCACGGAACTCGTCGTGGCTCACTTGATAGAAATCAAAGCTCGCGGCGTTGTCCGCGAAGTACCTCCGCATCC
Organism: uncultured Solirubrobacteraceae bacterium; assembly: GCA_963821655.1. Lineage (GTDB taxonomy): Bacteria > Actinomycetota > Thermoleophilia > Solirubrobacterales > Solirubrobacteraceae > Palsa-744. The sequence continues at coordinate 75,849 of CAWGER010000009.1, read as the reverse complement.
CCTCATAGCCGCGATAGACACCCTGGACTGCCGCGCGCCTGGGAATGAACGCGATTTCCGGGTCATAGTCGAGAAGGGCTGCCTCTAAGTCTCCGCGGCTGACGGCTTCATTGTTGCGGCGGAAGGTCTCCACGTTCTCCTGCGACATCGCCTACCCCCGTTCCTCGGCGAGGCGTTGGCCGGCAGCGCGGGCCTCGTCTATGTCGGTGTAGTTGTAGCTCGTCCGGCGCTCAATGATTCCGTCCGTCCAGATGGTCACGCTCGGAAAACGGAGTTTGAGTTCTCCGCTGCTGCCAGTGAGACGGCCCTTGAAGACGGTCACCGCAAAGGTGACCCCGTTGCCAAGGTCGATGATCTCCTCGCTCTCGGCCTGGAAATCCTCGTAGGCGCTCAGGAAGTCTTCGACCAGACCGCGGATCGCGCTCCGACCCTCGAACGTGCCGACCTCAGGCCCTCGGAAGACGGCGTCCGCGGCATAGAGGCTCACCACCGCGTCGAAGTCGCGCCGGGTCATAGCGTCGAGTGCACGACGCGACAGCTCAACGAGGTCGGGGGTCGTGGACTCGTAAGGCATCGTGGGCTGAGTATCCCCGACCGCTGCTTTCGGCAGCCAAGCGAGCGCGCGGGGGCCCGGCTCAGGGCTGTAGCTCAGGACGAGCTGCGGCAGCCCGTGTCAAGCGCGCTCGGACTACTGCTTTGCCATGGTGAAGGAGGCGTCCTTGGCGAGTCGCCTGGGACTGCTGGCTTTCGTCCAGACCCGCAGCGTGAAGTGCATCCGCCGAGACGCTCGCTCGTGGGCGAAAGCACTACTCTCAGCACGCCCGCCGTGGACGGCTACGGGTGGGCGATAATCCCTCCCGTGTCCTCGAACTTGGACCTAGCGCGCTCAATCTACGCGCCCATCGAACAGGGCGACTACAGCAAGGCCGAGTGGGCCGACCCCGAGATCGAGTACGTGCTCGCCGACGGGCTTGAGCCGCGCACCTACACGGGCCTCGTGGGGCTCGCAGAAGCTATGCGCAACCTGTTCAGCGATATCGTCGACTTCCGCCGAGGTGGAGGAGTACACGGAGTTCGATGGCGTCCGTGTTCTCTTGCTGACGCGATGGAGCGGGCGCGGCAGGAAAAGTGGCGTGCCGGTGACCAGACGGTGCGCTGAGGTATTCGATATTCACGACGGCAAGGTCACCAAGATCACCAACTACACAGACCGCGACCGCGCCCTCGCCGACCTCGGCCTCGCGCCGAACACCGGCACCTGACCCCTACTCGGCGAGAAAGGCTAGCTCAGCCTCCTCATCCTCGTTGAACGAGTCGAGCCGACTGGCGCGTCCGTCGGAATCGAACCGCCAGATCCCCGTCGCGCGAAGCTCGACCTCGATCCCAGTCAGGCCGCCGCGCACCGAGGTGCTGGTGACGAGGGCGATCCGGTCGGCGGCTTCCCGAACGCTTTCAGTCCTGAAGCTGGCCTGATCCCAGATCTCATAGAACGTTGCGATCCAGCGACGCAGGCCCTCCTCGCCGACGTAGCGACCTTCCGTCGAACCGAAGTGCTGCTCGTACTCGAAGTCGTCGGTAACGAGGGTCATGTCCGGCTCCCCCGCGATCAGGCTTTCCAGGAAGCGCTCCGCCACCCGCACACGCTCGCTCTCCTGCGGCATCGCCTACCCCTCCAGACCAGCGGCTTTGAGGGCAGCCGCGCGGGTGCTGTGGAACTCGGCGCGGGCGATCTTGCCGTCGCGGACGATCCAAACGTTCCCGCCGGGAGCACTGACCTCCTGTGCGGACCCTTTGAAGCGCCCGTAGACGGTGTGGGTCAGCAGCACGCGATCCCCAAGGTCGATCGGCTCATCCTGCTCTCCCCGATACGAGTCCCACGGCTCCAGCCAGTCCAGCCACAGTTCCCTGAACCCGGCCAGGCCGATGTAGGTCCTCGCGCCCGGCGAGTCCCCGACCATCGCCTCGAAGTTCTCGTGGAACAGGGACGAGAGAAATGACTGCGCGTCGGGGGTCGACAACAGGTCTTCCTCCCGGAAAAGGCGAACGAGATCGGCATTTTCGCCCGCCCCGCGATGGAACTTCATCACCAGCTCAACGTTCTCCTGCGACATCGCCTATTCCTCAAGGCCCACGGCTCTGAGGGCCTGCTCGTGGTCGAGGAAGTACTCAGCAAAGACGATGCAGCCGTCGCGGTAGGTGTTCACTTGCGACCAGCGCAGATCCTGCTCGATGCCGCTGCGCTGTCCGCGCGTGTGCCAGCACCAGCGGCTGAGGATTCGATCTCCGAGGTCCACCGTCTCTTCGATCCGAATGTCGGTTCCAAGCGACTCCCGGACACCCCTCTGCCAGTTGATCACGGCCTCTCGACCGTAGATGAACCGCTCGGGCCAACTCGGATCGGTTCGGACGAGGACGTGCGTGTCCCAGTCCGCCGCCACAGCGTCCCAATCGCCGCGCCGGAACGCCTCGACGCCCTCAGTCAGGATCTCCACGTTCTCCTGCGACATCGCCTACCCCCGCTCCTCGGCAAGGCGTTCGGCGGCTGCGCGGGCCTCGTCGATGTGGGCTTCGGGATAGAAGGTGACACTGGCGATCAGGTCATCAACCCATACCCAAACCCACCCCTCGCGCTGCTGCACGTAGCCGGTGACGCCCACCGGGCTGGCCTTCTGAGAAACGACCGCGAACGCCACGCCGTTGCCAAGATCGACAGGCTCGTCAGCGGCCCACTCCAGTTCGTCGTAGGCAGCCCGCCAGTCGTCGACGAGACCTCGGATCGCCGCTCGGCCCCGCCACAGGCCGCCAACCGTCCGTGTCCCATCCATCAGGGCGTCGGGAGCGTAGAAAGCCATCAGCCCATCGGTGTCGCGCCTGTTGGCAGCGTCAACGGTACCGCGCACAAGCTCCACCACGTCGGGGGTCGTGGACTCCTCGGGCATCAGGCGGGCAGTATCCCGCGTGACCCGTGACCGCCGCTTTGCGATGCTGAGCGGCCGTCTACGGTGGACCCGAGCAGACGCCCGCCTCGGGACGAGACGCAGTCGTGTCGTGCGTCGCCGAGCGCGTGACTGCTTTCCGCGAAAGCGAGCGTCTGCATAGCCGTACGCCCGGTCTGTCGCAAGCACACTCCGCTTACTCCACCTCGCTAGACGTCGCGGTGCCCGTTCGCGTCTGCGCTGGCGCTTGGCCGCCCCAAGGCAACCGCTTGATGGCACCTCGAAGCTGATGGGCGTTCACACGCGTGTAGCGCTGCGTCGAGTCCAGGTGCTTGTGTCCGAGTAGCTCCTGGATCTGGCGCAGGTTGGCGCCGGAGCTCAGCAGCTCGGTGGCGAAGACATGACGCAAAGTGTGGGGGGTGATTTTCTTGTGCTTGTTGACGCCCGCTGCCGCGGCGTAATGGCGGAACGCCAGCGCCATGATCGTCGGCGAGAGGCGCCGGCCGAGCACGCCCAGAAACAGCGCCGGATCGGGACCCTCGGGGCGCACGCGCGCATAGTCGAGGAACAGCGGCACGAGGCCGGGGTGGATCGGCACGACGCGCTGGCGCCCGCCCTTGGCGTTGCGGACACGGATGAGGCGCCGGTCGAGGTCGACGTCGTCGCAGTCCAGGCCGAGCAGCTCCGAGCGACGCAGACCGCCGTAGGCGAACAGGGCGAGCAGCAGGCGGTCGCGCTCAGCCTTGCCGGCGTGAACGCGGGTCCAGACGCCCTCACGACTCGGCACGTCCAAGAGGCGCGTGAGCTCTGAGCGGTCGAGCACGTCGGGTAGCGCTTCGCGCTTCTTCGGTGTGCGCAGCACGTGTGCGGGGTCGCGCTTGAGGTAGTCGCTCTCGACGCAGAAGCGGAAGAAGCACCTGAGCGCCGCGACCGTGCGCGCCTGGCTCGACGGCGCCGGCCGATGCGTTGCCTCCTCTGCGAGAAACCGGCGCAGGTCACTCGTGCGAATCTCGACTAGGGCAGAGATGCCCTGGGAACGAAGGAACTCGATACACGTTCGCACGTCGCGCTCGTATGCCTTGCACGTGAGCTCCGAGAGACGGCGCTCGATGCGGCAGTAAATGATGAAGTCAGACAGGGCATTGAACATCGGGGCCTCCGCTTTCGGGCAGGCCCCGCTCCCGACTGCATGCCCCCATGAGGAGTCTCCGGCTTATCGATCTGCTAAGGGAAGGCCCCGCTTCGGTGGGGCCTTCCTATATCTCCATCCGTCGGGTTTCCCAATGGATCACGCGTCGAGGTGTCAAGTTCAGGGATGCGGTGACGGACCTCGTGGGGGAGGCGCCTGCCCGGAGGGATCTTCCTACTGGTCGGGCGGCTGCTCCTCGTCGGCCTCGCCGTAGACCGCCGAAGCGGGCTCCTCCAGCGGCCCGGCGTCGCGGATGATGCGCGCCGGCGTGTGGTCATCGCCATGAGAGGCGCGCTCGATCAGCTCCTGCTCGGCGAGCTCGAAGCCCTCGGACTCGCCCCCTCCGGCTTCCTCCACGGCCAAACGCTCCAGGCGGCGGCGCTCGTCGAGCGGGAGGATGGGGTCCGGGGGGGTCACGCCCATGCCCCAACTGTACCCGGCCACGGAGTCTCTGCGCGTTGTGCAAGGCGGGGATCACCGCCGCCACGCAGGGCGGGGCGTCTGCGACGCGGTCGAGCTGCGGTGATGCTGCCGGCGGGCGTGTGCCGAAGCGGCGCGATGTGCACGCGAGCTCAGACCTGAAGCTGCTCGCGCGCGCTGTCCATGAGCGTGCCGCCGCTCTTCAGCTCGGCGAGCGCGGCGAGCATAGCGTCGAGCTCGCAGTCGATCTTCGCCGGCCACGGCTTCTGGGGGTGGTCATCGAGGGTCTTCAGGCCATTGCCGGTGATGATCGCGACGACGGTGTCGTCGGCTCCGAAGCGACCGGCGGCGGCGAGTTTCTCGAGCACCGCGACCGTCGTGCCGCCGGCTGGCTCGGTGAGCAGGCCCTCGGTCGCGGCAAGCAGGTCGATGCCGGCGAAGATCTCCGGATCCGAGGCGAAACCGCCGGTGCCGCCGCGTTTGCGCACGGCGTCGACCACCAGGTAGCCGTCGCCGGGTGCGCCGATGGCGAGCGAGTGCGCGGCCGTCTCCGGGGTCACGGGGTGAATCTCCGCCTCCTCGGCGATGATCGCGCTCGCGATGGGGTTGCAGCCCGAGGGCTGCGCGATGTGGATGCGGGTGCTGTCGGTCTCCGAGAGACCCAGGAGCTGTAGCTCGCCCAGGCCCTTGTGCAGGCGCGAGGAGAGCGTGCCTCCGGCTGCGGCCGTGACGATGTGATCGGGCGCGTCCCAGTCGAGCTGCTCGACGATCTCAAACGCGGCGGTCTTGGCTCCCTCCGCGTAGAACGGGCGCAGGGTGATGTTGGCGAACTCCATGCCGGTCGTTTCGGCGACCTCCCGGCAGCGGCGGTTGGCTTCGTCGTAATTGCCCTCGACCTGGCAGACCTTCGCGCCGAGGGCCATGCACGCACGGGCCTTCGTGTCCTCGAGGCGGTTGGGATAGAAGACGTAGGCGTCCACCCCCGCCTTGGCTGCATAGGAGGCCACCGCCGTGCCCACGTTGCCGGTCGAGACACAGCCGATCTCCCCCTTGCCCAGCTCGAGCAGCCGGGCGACGGACATCGCGACCACGCGGTCCTTGTAGGACAGGCTCGGGCGGGACGTCGAGTCGTCCTTGAGGTACAGGTTGCTCAGGCCGAGCTCCGCGCCGAGCCGATCGGCTCGGATCAGCGGGGTGTAGCCGGCGTGGCGGCCGACGCGTGCCTGTGCGGAGGCATCGACGATCGGCAGCAGCTCCTCGAAGTGCCAGATGTTCTGCGGACGCTCAGAGCCCGGGATGTCCTTGAAGTGGCTGGCGGCCAGCGCGTAGTCGTAGACGATGTCGAGCCCCTTGCCGCAGTCCGGGCATGCGAACACGGTCGACTCGAGCGGATAGTGGTTCTCGCAGCGGTGGCAGGTCAGGCCGGTCGCGCACGAGCGCGTCCGCTGCCTGGACCCCGCGCTGGGGTTCTGTGCGGTCTGGGTGCTCATGCGGGTACCTTGAACGATACGCCCGGCCACGGCGTTTGTGTGGATTGCTCGTCGTGGCCGAAGGCTATCCAAAGCTCCTCCGCCAGATGTGGGGCCAGCGGACCGAGCAGCTGGACCAGCAGCGTGAGCGCGTCGATGAGCGCATCCCGGTTGGCCTGGCTGAGCTCACCCTCCCGCGCGACCACGCGCTTCTCGAAGTCCTTGATGCGGTCGAACAGGCGCATGATGTTGCGCACCGCCGTGTGCATCTCGAGGTTCTCCATGTCCTGGGTGACCTTCTCCACGGCTGCCTCGCACCACTGCGAGCGCAGTTTGACCCTGAGGTGCTCGGTCGTGTCCCTGGGCTGCTCGCCGTCGCCGCCGGACCCGTCGTCCTGGCTCGCGCGCTCGGACTGCCCGTCGGCCGCAGCGAGCTTTGCGTGGGAGTACTCCCAGACCTGCGTCAGGAACCTGTGACAGCGCAGCACCGCCGAGTCGCTCCAGTTCAGGGAGCGCTGGGGGCGGGCGGCATAGAGGACCGCGAGTCGCACGGTGTCGGCGCCAAAGCGCTCGACCAGCGCATCCGGATCCACGACGTTGCCCAGGTGCTTGCTCATCTTGCGCCCGTCTGAGATGACCATCTCGTGAAACAGGCAGCCGGCGAAGGGCTCGCCGTCTGACAGGAACGCCAGCTGGCCGATGTCGCGCAGCGCCTTGGTGACGATGCGCTGGTCGAATACGAAGTTGCCGCTGTCCGAGCCCGCGACCACACGCTCGCAGGGAAGCCAGTGGCGCAGGTCGGGCAGGGCGAAGATCTCCTCGAGGCCCTCACCGCGGGCCTCGGGCGGCACGCACACGGGAACCCAAAGCCAGAGCGCGTCGAAGTGGCAGTCGAGCGTGTCGGTCTCGCGTCGCGCGGGGCCGTCGCAGCGTGGGCAGGTGCTCTCCACGAACTCGGGCGACTCCGCCAGCGGGTTGCCCGCGCCCGTCGGGGTGATGTCGAGCGGCAGCAGAACCGGCAGCTGATCGTGCGCTACCGGCACCGCGCCGCAGGTCTCGCAGTAGACGATCGGGATGGGCGTTCCCCAGGAGCGTTGGCGGGAGATCGAGAAGTCATCGGCGCGGTAGCGCACCGCCGGGCGTACCGCCGATGCGCTGGCCGGCCCGCCGGACGGGCCCTGTGCCGATGGCGCAGGCCTCCGCTCGTGCTCCCCGGTACTCGCGCGCGCGAGCAGGCGCTCGGCGATCACGCTGTCGGTGCGATCGTGCTCGGGTATCCCGAGCACGGCGGTTGCGCCGAAGCGCCCGTCGACCACCGGCGATATGAGCACCGGCAAGAGGCCCTCTCCCGCGGGCGCTCCCACGAGGTGGCCGGTGTCGATCAGGGAGATCTCCTCCGCGTCGCGCGACGTGCGCTCGAGCCCCCCCGAGCGAACCTCCTCGACACGCTCACGCACCTCCGGATCATCGGCCCACAGGTCGATGTCTGGGTGCTTGGGCGAGATGAGCACGAAGCGCGCCAGCTCCAGCGCGTCGGCGTGGGGTGTGAAGACCGTCAGCTTCCTCTCGGACGGGCCGATGAGGTCAAGCTCGACGCCGTCGACCCGGCCGAGCACGAACCGCTGGCTCGCGAGCGAGTTCTCGTCCCAGTTCTCGAGCTCGTCCAGGCGGCGGTCGTTCTCCTCCACGTACGCGCTCACACGGAAGTTCCACTGCGGCCGCTGGATCAGCCGGACGGGGTTGTGGCAGCGCCAACAGAGACCGTCCTCGACCTGGATCGTGGCGAGCGTCGTCTGGCAGGTGTCGCACCAGTCGACGTTTCCGGTGCCGCGATAGACGAGGCCCGCGTCCAGCAGGAGGAGGAACAGCCACTGCGACCAGCGGTACTGGATGGGGTCGGAGCTGAGAAACGTGCGCTCCCAGTCGAAGGAGAAGCCCAGCCGCTCGAGCTGCCCGGTCATGTGGCTTGCACAGCGGCTGACCCAGTCGCTCGGAGACTCCTGAGCGGCGATTGCCCCGAGCTCGGCTGGCAGGCCGAATGCGTCGAAGCCGAAGGCGAACAGCACCGCATCGCCGCGTGCCCGGCGGAAGCGGGCGTATGCGTCGCCGATGGAGTAGCTGCGGACATGACCGATGTGGATGTTCCCCGAGGTGAACGGGGCGGAGGGCTTGATGTACAGGTGCGGGCGCTCCTCGCCGATCGGCGGCGTCCTGAACGTCTCGCGCTCGCGCCAGGCCGCCTGCCGGCGCGTCTCGACCGCCTGCGGGTCGTAGCTCGTGTGCGTTCCCTCGCTCATGGTCAACCGAGCATAGCCAAGGGATTCGATCCCACGTGACCGTTGCTATGCTCAGATTCACTTGGCTGTTGTCTTCGACAAGGTCCCGACAGCGCCCCGCCGGCACCTCATTGGCCCCGCCGTGTGCGGGGTTTTCTTGTCCGCATCGACTGCGAGGATCCAACGATGGAAGTAGAGATCGGACGCGGCAAGAAGGCCCGTCAGGCATATGGCTTCGACGACATCGCGATCGTGCCGTCACGGCGCACGCGCGACCCTGACGACATCGATATCTCCTGGAAGCTGGGGCCCTATCAGTTCGAGCTGCCGATGCTCGCGGCCGCGATGGACGGCGTCAGCTCCCCTCGCACCGCCGGCATCATCGGCGATCTGGGCGGGCTGGCCGTGCTGAACCTCGAGGGCATCTTCACTCGCTATGAGGACGCCGAGGAGCAGCTCGAGCGGATCGCCGGGCTGCCCAAGGAGGCGGCGACGCGGGAGATGCAGGACATCTACCGCGAGCCCGTCAAGCCCGAGCTGATCGCACAGCGGATACGCGAGATCAAGGAGCAGAAGGTCGTGGTGGCCGCGTCGCTCACGCCGCAACGCGTGCTCACCTACTACGAGATCGCAATGGAGGCTGGGCTGGACGTGCTCATCATCCAGGGGACGGTCGTCTCCGGCGAGCACGTCTCGACGGTCTCAGAGCCGTTGAACCTGAAGGAGTTCATACCCACGCTCGACGTGCCGGTGGTGGTCGGCGGGTGTGCCTCCTACCACACGGGCCTGCACCTGATGCGCACCGGAGCCGCAGGGGTGCTCGTCGGCGTCGGGCCCGGCGCGGCCTGCACCACGCGCGGCGTGCTCGGCATCGGTGTTCCGCAGGCGACCGCGATCGCGGACGTTGCGAGCGCCCGTTCCACGCACATGCTGGAGACGGGGGAGTACTGCCAGGTGATCGCCGACGGCGGCATGCGCAACGGCGGTGACGTGTCAAAGGCGATCGCGCTCGGGGCCGACGCCGTGATGATCGGCTCGCCGCTGGCGCGCGCCTACGAGGCGCCCGGACGGGGCTTTCACTGGGGCATGGCCACGTTTCACCCGACCCTTCCCCGGGGAGCCCGGGTGGCGACGACGCAGAACGGCACGCTCGAGGAGATTCTGGTCGGCCCGGCGCGGGAGAACGACGGCACGTTCAACCTGTTCGGTGGACTGCGCACGTCGATGGCCACCTGCGGGCACAAGGACCTCGCCGAGTTCAACCGGGCCGAGGTCGTGATCGCGCCGGCTCTGCAGACCGAGGGCAAGGCGCTGCAGCGCGACCAGGGCGTGGGCATGGGCGCCACCAACGGAAAGGCTGCCGCCCTCGTCAATGACTGAGCCGGCCGCGCCAGGAGCTGTGCAGGACGTTCCCGGCGCCGAGCGAGGAAGTACGCCGGCGGGTGAAGTGGGGGATGCTCCGGAGGTGCTGGTGCTGGACTACGGCGGCCAGTACAGCCAGCTGATCGCAAGGCGAGTCCGCGACTGCGGGGTGTTCTCGGAGCTGCTCCCCCACGGCACTCCCTTGGAGGAGATCGCCAGGCGACGCCCGCGCGGGATCATCCTGTCGGGCGGACCGGCATCGGTGTACGCCCAGGGCGCTCCACCGCTGGAGCGCGGCCTGTTGGAGCTGGGTGTACCGGTGATGGGCATCTGCTACGGGATGCAGCTGCTCGTGCACGAACTGGGCGGTCGCGTCGAGCAGGCCGAGGTGGGCGAGTTCGGCCGCTCGGATCTGCACGTGGCCGAGCCGGGGCATCTGCTTGAAGGGATGCCCCGCGAGCAGACCTGCTGGATGTCCCATAGGGACACCGTGTTCGAGCCACCGCCGGGCTTCACCGCGCTGGCCTCCTCCAGCGCCTCGCCCGTGGCCGCGGTGGAGGACGCCGAGCGGGGCATCTACGGAATCCAGTTTCACCCGGAGGTCGTGCACACGCCCTACGGCCAGGAGATCCTGACGAGGTTTCTGACGGAGGTGTGCGGCTGTGAGCCGACGTGGACGGCGGCGTCGATCGTGGAGAACCAGGTGCGTCGCATCCGCGAGCAGGTGGGCGACGGCAGGGTGATCTGCGGGCTCTCAGGCGGGGTGGACTCCTCGGTGGCGGCGCTGCTCGTGCACCGCGCGGTGGGGGAGCAGCTGACGTGCGTGTTCGTGGACCACGGGCTGATGCGCAAGGACGAGGGCGAGCAGGTGGTGAGCGCGTTCCGTGACACCTTCAAGGTGCCGCTCGTGGCCGTTGACGCGGAGGCGCGGTTCCTGCAGAAGCTCGAAGGGGTTACCGAGCCGGAGGCCAAGCGCAAGGCGATCGGGGCGGAGTTCATCAGGGTCTTCGAGGAGGAGGCGGCGAAGCTCTCGGGGGGCGAGGACGGCGAGGGCGTGCGCTTTCTGGTGCAGGGCACCCTCTATTCCGATGTGATCGAGTCCGGTGGGGGGACGGGGGCGGCGACGATCAAGTCCCACCACAACGTGGGCGGTTTGCCCGAGGACCTGCAGTTCGAGCTGGTCGAGCCGCTGCGCGCGCTGTTCAAGGACGAGGTCCGCGCGGTGGGGGCCGAGCTGGGACTGCCCGAGCGGCTGGTCTGGCGCCAGCCGTTCCCCGGTCCGGGCCTTGCGATCCGGATCGTCGGCGGGGAGGCGACGAAGGAGCGCCTGCACGTGCTGCGCGAGGCCGACAGCATCCTGCAGGAGGAGATCCGTCGCGCAGGGCTCTACCGCGAGCTGTGGCAGTCCTTCTGCGTGCTCCCGGATGTGCGCACGGTGGGCGTGCAGGGAGACGAGCGCACCTACGGATACGTCGTGGTCGTGCGGGCGGTCACGAGCGACGATGCGATGACGGCAGACTGGGCCAGGCTGCCATACGACCTGCTGGAGACGATCGCCTCGCGCATGATCAACGAGCTGCGCGAGGTCAACCGGGTCGTGCTGGACATCACCTCCAAGCCGCCGGGAACCATCGAGTGGGAGTAACGGAGCGACATCGCCTATGATGTTGCTCGCGCCGCGCGCTACCGCGTGGCCTTTTTTACGTGATGGCCCCCTCGACTAGAACCTACGTAGCAAAGCCGACCGACCGCGAGCGCAACTGGCTCGTGGTGGACGCCAACGGCAAGACGCTGGGTCGCATGGCGACGCAGATCGCCGATGCGCTGCGGGGCAAGCGTAAGCCCGAGTACACGCCGCACATCGATACCGGCGACTTCGTCGTGGTCGTGAACGCTGAGAAGGTCCATGTGACCGGGAACAAGCGCAAAGACAAGCGCTACTACCGCCACTCGGGCTACCCCGGCGGATTGCGCTCGCGGAGCTTCGAGGAGATGCAGGCCAGGCGCCCGGAGGAGATCATCAGGCTGGCCGTCAAAGGCATGCTTCCGCGCAACCGGCTGGCGCGAAGGCAGATCACGAAGCTCAAGATCTACGCCGGACCCGAGCATCCGCACGTCGCCCAGAAGCCCGAGCCCATGGAGATCAAAGGATGATGGCCGACGAGGAGACCCCCGAGACGCCCGAGACCCCGCAGGAGTCCTCCGACGCGGCCGGCGAGCCCTCCCCGCAGGAGCAGGCAGAGCCGACGGCCGAGGGGCAGGTTGAGCCCGCCGCGCAGGAGCAGCAGGAGACGGCGGCCGAGCAGCAGGCCGAGCCTGCGGCCGAGGAGCCCGCAGCGCCGAGCGAGGATGTCACGGAGGTCGCGGCTGGCGTCCAGGATGCACCGGTAGAGGCCTCACGGGAGACCGCGGAGACCGAGAAGGCGCCGTCCGGCGGGCCTGAGGAGGAGGGCGAGGAGGAGCCCGCGCCGCGCGGCAAGCCGTCGGTGCCGGGAGCGCACCTCGAAGTGGACATCGTCCCCGAGGGAGTTGATCCGCTGGGGCGAAGCGAGACCTATGAGGATCCCTACGCGATCGAGGACGAGGAGGTCGAGCAGGGCGAGAAGAGCGAGGAGGAAGAGGAGGAGGAGAGGCTCGTCGAGCCGATCTCCACCGCGGCGATCGACCTTGCCTCGGGCGCGCGCTACCGCGCCACGGGCAAGCGCAAGACGGCGATCGCGCGGGTGACACTGCGACCGGGCAGCGGCACCTATCTGGTGAACGGGCGGGTCCTTGAGGAGCACTTTCCGCGGGTGACGCTCCAGCGCAACATTCGCCAGCCGCTCGAGGCCGTGGGCTATCAGGAGCGGATGGACGTGGTGGCGCGACTGCACGGCGGCGGCATCTCCGCCCAGGCCGGAGCGCTTCGGCACGGCGTCTCGCGTGCGCTGCTCGAGGCAGATCCGAATCTGCGCGGCGAGCTCAAGCGCAGGGGTTTCCTGACACGCGATTCGCGTGCCAAGGAGCGCAAGAAGGCCGGCCTGAAGAAGGCGCGTAAGCGTCCGCAGTTCTCCAAGCGCTAGTGCCCCGGGGCCCAAGAGGAGCATGACCCGCAAGCTGTTCGGGACCGACGGCGTTCGCGGTGTCGCCGGGGAGTTTCTGAGCGCGGAGCTGGCCCTCGCGCTGGCGCGGGCGGCCACGCGGCAGACCGGGGCCGAGCGCCCGCAGGTGCTGATCATCCGCGACACGCGCGAGTCCGGGGAGATGCTGCAGGCGGCGGTGGCCGCCGGCGTGAGCGCAGCCGGGGGAGATGCCCTGATGGGCGGCGTGCTGCCGACTCCTGCGGCACCCCTGCTGGTGGGACGCTACGGGTTCGACCTCGCCGCGGTTCTGTCGGCTTCGCACAACCCCTATCAGGACAACGGCATCAAGTTCTTCGCAAGCGACGGGTACAAGCTCTCTGATGAGACCGAGCACCAGATCGAGCGGGAGCTGGAACGCGCTGATGAGTCGGGCCCGGCCGCGACGGGCGCTCCGCCTGCGATCGGCCGCGTACGCGAGTTGAGAGGGGCGCCGGAGGATTACCTGCGAGAGCTCCACACGCGGTTCTCAGAGCTGGACCTGGCAGGGATGGACGTGCTGTTGGACTGCGCCAATGGCGCGACCTACCACGTGGCGCCGGAGATCTTCAGGCGCCTCGGCGCGAAGGTGACGGTGGTGGCCGACGCACCGGACGGGCGAAACATCAACGCGGGCTGCGGCTCCACGCACGTGCAGGCGCTGGCGCAACGGGTCCTCGAGGGCGGCCATGCGGTGGGCTTCGCGTTCGATGGCGACGGTGACCGGGTGCTGGCGGTGGATCGCCTGGGCGGGGTGGTGGACGGCGACGAACTGATGGCGCTGGCCGCGCTCCACCTGCGTGATTCTCGACGCCTGACCGGAAACGGAGTGGTGGTGACCGTGATGACCAACTACGGCTTCCACTCGGCCATGGAGCGTGCCGGCGTGGCGGTTGCAACGACGCAGGTGGGCGACCGGTATGTGCTCGAGGAGCTGCGCGCCCGCGGGTGGGTGCTGGGCGGGGAGCAGTCCGGGCACCTCATCGAGATGGGCTTCAACCGCACAGGCGACGGCGTCGCCGGTGCGCTGCTCACCCTGGAGGCGCTGGCGGGCAGGGACCTGAGCGAGCGTGACGCCATGGTCAAGCTGCCCCAACGCCTGGTCAACGTGCCTGTGCGCGACCGCGGCGCCCTGGACGCGGCAGAAGACGTTCACGCGGCGGTGAGCACCGAGGACGAGGCGCTGAAGGGCCGCGGCCGCGTGCTGGTGCGCCCCAGCGGGACAGAGCCGCTCGTGCGAGTGATGGTCGAGGCGCCCACCGACCAGGAGGCCGAGGAGGTGTGTGCCCGGCTGGTTGCGCTCGTTGAGCGGGAGCTCGGCTGAGCACCGCGCCTGAGCGCACGCCGCAGCGCGTGTGAGGGCCGCTGGTATCTTCGATGCGGTGTGCGGAATCGTTGGCTACGTTGGTAAGCGCCCCGTCCGCGAGCTGCTGCTCGCGGGCCTGACCAAGCTGGAGTACCGCGGCTATGACTCGGCGGGCATCTCCGTAATCGTCGAGGACCGGATCGAGGCGGTGCGGGCGGTTGGCAACCTGTCGGCCCTGCGCGCCAAGCTCGACGGACAGGCGCTCGACGGGGCGGGAGGGCTCGTGGCGGTCGCCGCCCCGCCGGCCACGATCGGCATCGGCCATACACGCTGGGCGACCCACGGGCGGGTGAGCGAGGAGAACGCGCACCCCCACTACGACAGCGCAGACAGGGTGCATGTGGTTGTCAACGGGATCGTCGAGAACTACATGGCGCTGAAGAAGCGGCTGATGGAACAGGGCAACACGTTCACCTCCGAGACGGACGCCGAGGTTATCGCCCACCTGATCGCCTCCCACCATCAGGGCGACCTGGCCCACGCGGTTCGCGCGGCGTACGCCGAGCTGGAGGGTCACTACGCGTTCGTGGCCATGAGCCTGGACGAGCCGCACACTCTGGTGGGCGCCCGCAAAGAGTGCCCCCTGATCGTCGGTCGCGGCGACGGCGAGCAGTTCGTCGGCTCGGCCGTGCCCGCCTTCCTGGCGGAGACCAGGCAGGTGCAGTACGTGGAGAACGGCGAGATCGTCGTTCTGAGGCCGGAGGGCGTAACGGTGATGACGCCCTCGGGGGAGGAGCTCGAGCGGGCTGTGCACACGGTCGACTGGGACGAGGAGACGGCCGAGAAGGGTGGGTATGAGACGTTCATGCTCAAGGAGATCCACGAACAGGCGGACGCCGTCGCCGACGCGATCTCCGATCGCACTGCCCGCGGCGACGGGGTGGACCTGGACGAGGTGGGCGCGCTCGATGAGGCGATGCTCGCGAACGTGAAGCGCGTCGTGGTGGTGGCCTGCGGTACCTCCTACCACGCCGGTCTGATCGGGCGCTACGCGATCGAGGAGTGGGCGCGGCTGCCGGTCGAGATGGACATCGCGTCGGAGTACCGCTACCGCAACCCCGTCGTCGGCGAGGGAGATCTGGTGATCGGCATCTCCCAGTCCGGCGAGACCGCGGACACACTCGCGGCGATGCGCCTGGCGCGCGAGCGGGGGGCGATGGTGCTCGCCATCACCAACGTGGTGGGCTCGCAGGCCACGCGCGAGGCCGACGGCGTGCTGTTCACGCGCGCGGGTCTTGAGATCGGCGTGGCGGCCACCAAGACGTTCCTCTGCCAGGTCGCCGTCACCTACCTGCTGGGCCTGCGTCTGGCCGAGCTACGCGGCACGATCGAGCCCCCGCGTCTGGCCGAACTGGTCAGCGAGATCAAGCGGCTGCCGCACTGCATCGACGAGGTCCTGGCATCGGTCGGAGAGGAGGTCAGTCGCATCGCCGATGCCTACTGGCAGAACGAGTTCTTCCTGTACATCGGCCGCCACGTCGGCCTTCCGGTTGCGCTGGAGGGGGCCCTGAAGCTGAAGGAGATCTCCTACATCGCCACCGATGCCTACGCCGCGGGGGAGATGAAGCACGGCCCGATCGCGCTGCTGGACGACTCCACGCCGGTGGTGTGCGTGGCAACAGACTCTCCCGTCCTTGAGAAGCTCGAGTCGAACATCCAGGAGGTGCGTGCCCGGGGAGCGCGCGTGATCGCGGTCGCGACCGAGGGCAACGAGCAAATCGCAGAGCACGCGGACGCGGTGGTCAGGCTGCCGGTGGTCGACTGGATGCTCCAGCCGATCCTCGCGGTGATCCCCCTGCAGCTGCTCGCCTATGAGATTGCACGGCGACGGGGGCTGAACGTCGACCAGCCCCGCAACCTGGCCAAGACGGTCACGGTCGAGTAGGGCGCTCCCACGGCCGGGCTGGCTCCCTCGCTGTCCCGCCGGGGATGGACCGGCCCGAGCACCGCGAGTGACCGACCATCTAGCATCGCTTTTCGTGGACACGCCGCCCGACTGGCTCATTCCGCTGCCCGACGCCGAGACCATGCGGGAGGTGGACCGCTGGGCGATCGAGCAACAGGGGGTGCCATCGCTTGAGCTGATGGAGCGCGCCGGAGCCGGTGTGGCGCGGACGGTCGAGCGGGTTGCGCCCGATGGACCGGTGGCGGTGGTGTGCGGGAAGGGGAACAACGGCGGTGACGGCCTGGTCGTGGCGCGCCTGCTGCGCGACGCGGGCCGGGAGGTGACCGTGGTGTGCGTCGCGCCGCTCGAGGACTTCTCAGATGACGCGCGCGAGAACCTGAACCGGCTCGCGGGCGATGCGCCGGTGCTGCTTTCGCCGGGCGCGGACGCGGAATCCGGCCGTCGTGGTGCGGGAGCCATCGAGGATGCGGCGGTGGTCGTCGACGCGCTGCTGGGCACGGGCTTCGCGGGCGAGCCCCGTGGCGTGATGGCACAGGCGATCGACGCGACGAACGCGGCGCGGGCGCCGGTCGTGAGCGTGGACGTGCCCAGCGGCGTGGATGCGTCCACGGGCGTGGTCACCGGGCCGGCCGTGCGGGCCGCGGTGACCGTCACCTTCCACGCCGCCAAGCCGGGATTGTGGATCCGCCCGGGCAAGGCGCATGCAGGGGAGGTCGAGACGATCGACATCGGCATCCCCCGGGGTGCCCCCGGATCGGCCGCGATCGGGCTGATGCAGCCGTCGGTGCTCGGGGTGCTGCCGCGCCGGGAGGCGTCCTCGACGAAGTTCACGAGCGGACACGTGCTCGTCGTGGGCGGCTCGCGCGGGCTCACCGGGGCGCCGCGGATGGCCGCGCATGCCAGCATGCGCGCGGGAGCGGGATACGTGACCGCATGCGTGCCCGCGTCGCTGCAGGCGATCCTCGCGAGCGCCGGACCCCCGGAGATGATGACCCGAGGTTTGCCTGACGACGACGGTCAGCTGACGCCCGCGGGACTGGATGGTGTGCTCGCGGAGGCCGAGCGTGGCGGCGCGCTGGCCCTAGGGCCGGGGCTGGGACGCAGCGATGGTGCTTTCACGCTCGCACGCGCGCTCGCGCGCGGGGCGAGCGTTGCGCTGGTGCTCGACGCCGATGGACTGAACGCGCACGCCGGCCGCCTCGGTGAGCTGGCGGTCCGCGAAGCGCCCACCGTGCTCACGCCGCACGCCGGTGAGATGGGACGGCTGCTGGGGCTGGACAGCTCCGATGTTGAACGTGAGCGCCTGCGCCATGCACGCGCGGCTGCCGAGCTCGCAGGGGCGGTCGTGGTGCTGAAGGGTGACGACTCACTCATCGCCGACCCGACCGGTCGGGTCGCGGTCTGCCCGGGAGGCGCGCCGGCTTTGGCCACGGCTGGTACCGGGGACGTGCTCACGGGTGTGATAGCGGCGCTGCTCGCGCAGGGTCTCGACGCGTTCGTGGCGGCCGCGGCGGGTGTTTGGCTGCATGTCGCCGCGGGCAGGGAGGCGACGCGCCGTCAGGGCGTAGCCGAGAGCGTGGTGGCCTCCGACGTGATCGCCGCGCTAGCGGCGGCGCGCGCGGGCGCGGGGGTGCAGGCCGGATGACGAGCGAGCGCGCGCAGGCCAGGGTCAACATCGCGGCGATCGAACGCAACTGCGCGCGCCTGCGCACCGAGCTGCGCGACGGGGTTGCGCTGTGCGTCGTGGTGAAGGCCGACGGGTACGGTCACGGCGCCGCACAGAGCGCCCGGGCAGCGCTCGCGGGCGGCGCCGGCTGGCTGGCGGTCGCGGGCTCGCATGAGGCGCACGAGCTGCGCGGGGCGGGCGTGCGCGACGTGCCCGTGCTCGTGATGGGTGCGCTCAGCCAGGCCGAGCTCGCACAGGCGCTTGCGGCCGACGCGGACGTGGTCGTATGGCACGAGCGCGACGTGGAGGCGGTGGCGGCCGCCGGCGGGGGCAGGGTGCACGTCAAGTTCGACTCGGGCATGGGAAGGCTGGGGACGCGCGACCCGGCCGAGGCATCGCGCGTGGCGGCTGCGGCATGGGACACCCCCGGGGTCGAGCTGGCGGGAGCGATGACCCACTTCGCGACCGCCGATGACCTGGAGGATGACGGGTTCTTCCAGCGCCAACTCACGGCGTTCGCGGATTGGGCCCGGGCCCTGAAGGCCGAGAGGCCGGAGCTCCTTCTCCACGCGGCGAACAGCGCCGCCGTGCTGCGCGATGCCGACGCCCATTTCGACATGGTGCGGTGTGGAATCGCCGTCTATGGGATGGACCCCTTCGGGGAGGCGCCGGCCGCTCGCGCGTTGGAGCCGTCGCTCGAGCTGAGCTCATACGTTGCCGAGGTGAAGCCGTGCAGGACCGGGGAGAGTGCCGGGTACGGCCGGAGGTTCGTGGCCGAGCGCGACACCTACCTGGGCGTGCTCCCGATCGGCTACGGCGACGGCTGGCGGCGCGGTCTCTCGAACAACGCCGAGGTGCTGGTCCAGGGACGCCGCCACCCGCTCGTGGGGACGGTGAGCATGGACAACATCACCATCGACCTCGGTGCTGATCCTCGCGCCGAGGAGCTGCGCGGTGAGCGGGCCGTCCTGATCGGCGGCCAGGGGAACGAGCGGGTCACGGCCGAGGAGGTTGCCGCTCGCCTGGACACGATCAACTATGAGGTGACCTGTGCCCTGACGCCGCGCGTGCCAAGGGCGTACCACCGGGACGGCGCTGCCATCGAGACGCCCGCGGCGGGAGCGCGCGCTCAACCGGTCGACGCCAACGCGAGATGAGCGAGGGCCTGAAGGCGGCTCGCGCGGCGCTCGCGGGCCAGCGGGCCTGGCTGGTCGGTGGCGCCGTGCGCGACCGTGTGCTCGCTCGCCCGACCCTGGACCTCGACGTGGTGGTCGAGGGCGACCCTGCCGAGGCGGCGCGCGCCGTGGCCCGCGCCGCAGGGCGGGCGGCATGCTTCGCCCTGTCGGAGGACTTCGGAGCGTGGCGGGTCGCGGCGCGCGACTCCTCCTGGCAGCTGGACGTTGAGCCGGTGCGCGGTGGCTCGGTCGAGGCCGACCTGGCGTTGCGCGATTTCACCGTCAACGCAATCGCCGAGCCGCTCGCGGGAGGAGCGCCGATCGATCCGCTCGGCGGTCTTGCTGACCTGTCCGCTCGCCGCCTGCGCATGGCGGGGCCGGGAGCGTTCGCCGACGATCCGCTGCGAGTGCTGAGACTGGTGCGGCTCGGGGCCGAGCTCGATCTGCAGCCTGAGCCCGAGACGCTGGGTGCCGCTCGCGCCCACGCCGACGGGCTGGCAGGCGTATCGGCCGAGCGGGTGTTCGTCGAGCTGCACCGGATAATCGCTGCGCCACGCGCATCGTGGGGCCTGGAGACGATGAGCGAGCTGGGGGCCACGGCGGTGGTGCTGCCCGAGCTTGAGGCGCTCCGCGGGGTCGAGCAGAGCCGCTTTCACCACCGCGACGTGTACGGCCACACGCTGGAAGTGTTCGAGCGGACCATCGCGTTGACCGAGGCCCGGGGCAGCGGTGCCGGCGAGGAGGACGACGAGGCGGCGCTGGTGGGCGACCACCGGGCTGAGGTGGACGCGCTGCTGGCCGAGCCGCTCGCCGATCAGTTGACGCGCGGCGAGGCGCTGCGGTGGGGGGCGCTGCTGCACGACGCCGCCAAGCCCCTCACTCGCCAGGTGCGCCCCGCGGACGGGCGCGTGACGTTCATGGGCCACGACATTCGCGGCGCGGAGCTGGCCCGCGCGATCCTCGAGCGGCTGCACGCCTCAGAGCGCCTGCGCGCACATGTGGCGGCCCTGGTTCGTAACCACCTGCGGCTGGGCTTTCTCGTCCATGAGCCCCAACCGCTGTCGCGGCGGACGGTGTTCGGCTACCTGCGCGCCTGCTCGCCGGTCGAGGTCGACGTGACCCTGCTTTCAGTCGCCGATCGACTCGCCACGCGCGGGGATCGCGCCCGCGAGTCGATCGATGCGCACCTGGGCGTGGCGCGCGGACTGCTCACCGACGCGCTCAGCTGGCGCGCCGATGGCCCTCCACGGCCGCTCATCCGGGGGGATGACCTGGCCGCCGAGCTCGGCATCCCTCTCGGCCCGCGGGTGGGCGAGCTGCTGGAGAAGCTCGCCGAGGCGCAGTATGCGGGGGAGCTCTCCACGCGAGAGCAGTCGCTCGCGTACGGCCGCAGGCTGGTCGGGGAAGCGGAAAGCCCACCGGCACGGTGACCATCTAGGCTTCTGCCATGGCCGATCCTGTCTGCATCTTCTGCAAGATCGTCGCGGGCGAGCTTCCCGCCACGATCGTCGATGAAGACGAGCGCACGATCGCCTTCATGGACATCGCTCCCGCCACACGCGGGCATGCGCTCGTGATTCCACGCGCTCACGCGCCCGATCTGCTGAGCATCGACGTCGATGACCTCGAGGCCGCCGCGGTGGCCTCCCAGCGGCTTGCCGCCCGTGCAAAGGAGCGTCTCGGAGCCGACGGAGTCAACCTCCTGAACGCCTGCGGCGCAACGGCCTGGCAGACGGTATTCCACTTTCACATCCACGTCGTTCCGCGCTACGAGGGCGATCCGCTGCACCTGCCGTGGGTCCCTGCGCCGGGCGATCCGCAGGAGATCGCGGCGGCTGCGCAGGAGCTGACGCGCCGGTAGCGAAGTAGTTCAACCGCTACATCTGGCCTGAACTCGTGTTGAATGGGAAACATGAAACGCATATCCACAGCGATCCTCGCGGTTTTCCTGCTCGCGCTCGTGTTGCCGGCGGGCTCGCCGGCGACGCTGACCGAAGTGGGCGTGATTCCCACGACCACCCCCGCAACGGTCCCCAGCTGCCCCACCAGCCCGTGCCT
Organism: uncultured Solirubrobacteraceae bacterium; assembly: GCA_963821655.1. Classification (GTDB taxonomy): domain Bacteria; phylum Actinomycetota; class Thermoleophilia; order Solirubrobacterales; family Solirubrobacteraceae; genus Palsa-744. The sequence continues at coordinate 54,928 of CAWGER010000009.1, read as the reverse complement.
GGCCGTCAGTCGCACGACGGGCTTCCAGGTGAAGGTGGGCGCGAGCCACAATCCGCTGATAGCCCCGCGCAATGGCACGATCGTCGCCTGGACGATCATGCTGGGCAAGCCCAACGCCACTCAGATCAAGTTCTTCAACGCCAATGAGGGAGGCGTCTCCGAAGCCGGCATCGCGATCCTGCGCCCCCAGCGCAAACCCAACCTCACGTACAAGCTCGTTTCGCAGAGTCCCCTGGTCAAGCTCCAGCCCTACTTCGGCAAGACGGCCCAGTTCCCGCTGGAAAGCACGCTCGCCGTCAAAAAGGGCGATGTCGTCGCGCTGACCGTGCCCTCCTGGGCTCCGGCGCTGGCGCTGGGCTTCGGCAAGGACACCTCCTGGCGCGCCAGTCGTCCGAAAAGCCAGTGCTCGAGCACGAGCAGCCAGACGGCTCACACGCAGATCGGGAGCCCGGTGCAGTACTTCTGCCTGTACCAGACCGCGCGCCTGACCTACAGCGCAACCCTGATCTCAACGCCCTAAGTAAGGACGCCGTGGGCGGGGCGCGACGCGGCGTCCTCGGGCGCTCGTGTGCGAAGCACACTTCGCTTCCCGCGTCCTTGCCTCGCTTGCGGCGGCTAATTGCCCGTTGCGGCGGCTATTTGCCCAGCGGCTATTTGCCCGAAGGTGCGTTGGCGCCGCCGGTGGGGCTTGCTTCGCCTGTGCCTTTGCCTTCGCTGGAGGCGGCTTTTTCTTTTTCAGCCGCGGTGCCGCCGGCCGCGCCACCGCCTTCGGATTCACTCGAGCTTTCGCTGTTCGACGATTCTTCGCCCGATCCGCCGCTGGATGATTCTCCGCTTGAGGATTCCGAGGAGGAGCCTTCGCCCGTCGCGCCTTTGGACGTGGTCGCGGTGGAGGTCGTCTGCACGGACGCCTTTTCGGCGCTGGTGTTCGTCGGCGGGATGATGTCGGGCGTGCTCTTGGGCACCGCGTTGGCACTGCTGGCTTCCGCCTCCGCACGCACCGAGGGCCCAGGCGCAGAGCAGCAGCGACACGACGACGGTGCTCTGAAGGATCAAGGCCCTGGTGCGCCGCCACCGAGAGCGATTCTCGTCACAGGCGCTTGGCTGGGGGGTGTCGTTCATGGGTTCGAACTCTCCGCTCGGGCGGGCGTCAGCCGGTTCTCGCCGGATTTACCAGGTGGTCCCATGCGCCTGCCGCACGTGGGGCAGTCGTTGAGGTCCTTCTGGGCGAGCTGGCCGCACCACGGGCAGAAGCGCAGGTTCTCGACCGCCCACGGCAGCCGCGAGGCAGAGGGGGCGAGCGGCAGCATCTTGCCCACGACCTCGAGCTGCTCGCCGGAGTCACGGTCGCGGTAGACCTCTCCGGGCTCGGCCTCCATCACGATCTCTCGCCCGCTGGCCGGACTGCGCAGGCGGTAGCGCTGGCTTGTGCTCACCGTCGGAACTCTACCGGAGCGGGTGGGCGGCCAACCCCGCTGATGGGCAGATGTAGGCTGCCAGCGGTGCGCATCCTGATCTTCCACGGCTACCTGCTCGGCGGGACGGGATCGAACGTGTACAACGCGCGGCTGGCCGAGGCGCTCGTGAGGCTCGGGCACGAGGTGCACCTGCTCAGCCAGGACCGCCATCCGGAGGGGCATGCGTTCGTCGATGCGGTCGGCGACTGGGACGAGGGAGCGCTGCGCGTGCGCGAGCTGAACCGGCCCAGCGCCGAGCGCCCGGGGCGGTGCACCGTCTACCGGCCCGACATCGGCGGGCTGCTGCCGGTGTACGTGGCCGATCGCTACGAGGGGATCGAGGCGCGGACGTTCGCGGAGTGCAGCGACGCGGAGGTCGCACGGTACGTCGACGCGAACGTGGCGGCCGTGCGCGAGCTGCTCGACCGGGTCCGGCCCGAGGTGGCGCTGGCCAACCACCTGGTGATGGGTCCCGTCATCCTCGCCCGCGGGCTGGCGGGCGAGGTGCCCTACGCCGTAAAGATCCATGGGAGCGCCCTCGAGTACACGGTCAAGCCTCACCCGGAGCGCTTTCTGGGTCTGGCCGGCGAGGGACTGGCCGGCGCTCGGACGATCCTCGTCGGCTCCCGCCACACGGCCGCCAGCCTGTGGGAGGCGCTGGGGGGACGGGATCTCGTCGAGCGCACCCGCCTGGGCCCGCCGGGCGTCGATGTCGAGCAGTTCGCGCCCCGGGATGAGGCGGCGGCCATGGCCGGCGTAGGCGCACTCCTCGGCCGCCTGCGGGCGAGCAGCCCGAGCGAGGCCACCGCCAGCGCCTTCGCCCGCGACGAGCGGGCCGCCGCCGCGGCGCTCGAGCGGCTGGAGCCGGGCCGCGACCGGCTTGGTGGCGTTCGTGGGCAAGCTGATCGTGAGCAAGGGCGTCGACCTGCTGATCGCGGCGTGGCCGCTCGTGCTCGAGCGCGTGCCCCGGGCGCGGCTCGTGGTGGTCGGCTTCGGCGCCTACCGGCAGGGGTTGGAGCGCCTGCTCGCGGCGCTGCGGCAGCGGGGACCTCGAGCGCGCGAGGGAGATAGCCCTCGCCGGCAGGACGCTCGAGGCGCCCTCCGAGGACCCTCAGCCGCTGGGGCATCTGCTCGCCTTTCTGGACGGACTGCAGGGGGACGAGCGCGAGCGCTACCTGGCCGCTGCCCGCGCGCTGGGTGAGGCCGTCGTCCTGACCGGCCGCCTGGACCACGAGGAGCTCGTCGAGCTGCTGCCGGCGTGCGAGGCGCTGGTCGTGCCGAGCACCTTCCCCGAGTCCTTCGGCATGGTGGCGGCCGAGGCGGCGGCCTGCGGTGTGCTGCCCATCAGCGCGGCCCACTCGGGACTTGCCGACGTGAGCGAGGCGCTGGCCCGCTCCGTGCCCGAGCAGGCCGCGGCGTGGCTGTCGTTCCCGGTCGACGACAACGCCGTCAGGGCCCTTGCCGAGCGCGTGGTGAGCTGGCTGGGAGCCGATCCCGAGCTGCGGTCGCGCACGCGTGCGGGTTTGGTCTCGACCGTGCGCGAGCGCTGGTCCTGGGAGGGCGTCGCCCGGGGCGTGATCGCGGCGGCCCGGGGGGAATTGGACCGTTTGGCACAGCCGTGAAGCCGGGCGGGGCGCCCGCGAGCGGCCGCCGAGGCACCCGGCGGTTCGGATAGTGTTTCGCCCGCTCATGAGGCTTCCGTCCGTTGCCGCCGACTCCGGCGGCCCCGCTCGTCCGCGCATCTGCGGCCTTGGCATGCGCGCCCTGGCGGGCGGCCTGCTGGCCGCGCTCGCGCTCGCCGCATCGGGCTGCTCGGTCAAGGGCGCCGACAACGCCAACCTGATCAGCGGCAAGCAGCAGTTCGTGGCCAAGTGCGGCTCCTGCCACACGCTGGCGCGGGCGGGCACGAAAGGCATCGTCGGCCCCAACCTGGACGAAGCCTTCCGCGCGAGCATCGCGGAAGGGCTCGAGCGCAACACGATCCGTGGCGTGGTCGAAGGTCAGGTGAAAATCCCCAACCCGGAAGGCGCGATGCCGAAAGACCTCGTCACCGGCGCCACGCTGCGCGATGTCGCCGCCTACGTGTCCCAGGCGGTCGACCGCCCGGGCCAGGACACAGGGCTGCTGGCCAGTGCCGTGGCGGCGCCGGGCGCGGGCAAGCCGGCCGTTGAGAAGGCGGGCAAGCTGCAGATACCCGCGAGCCCCACCGGCCAGCTTGCCTACGTGACCACCAAGGCGTCCGCGTCTGCCGGGCCGGTCACGATCGAAATGCCGAACATGTCCGGCGTCTCGCACAACATCGCCGTCGAACCGGGCTCCGGCGGCGCGACGCCGACGGGTGCGAAGCTCGGCGCGAGCCCCTTCACCACGAAGGGCACGGTCTCGGTGACCGTCAATCTGAAGCCGGGCACCTACACCTACTTCTGTGAGGCCCCCGGTCACCGCGCCGCGGGCATGTTCGGCACGCTCACCGTCAAGTAGCGCCGCCGGCCCTCACAGGATCGCGCGCGCGATGAGGATCAGCCCGACGATCACGACGGTCGTCGCGAGCGCGTAGAGCAGCAGGCGGAAGGCCTCGTCCTCCGAGCGCAGCGGATTCAGCACCGTCGGCCCTAACGTTCGCTGCCGGCGCCATCAGCCTCGTCCTAGAGGACGTAGACGGTCGTGTAGACGACGAGCCACATGATGTCCACGAAGTGCCAGTAGATGCCCGGCACCTCGACGCCGCGGTGCTCCTCCGGGCTGTAGTGGCCGCGGAAGGAGCGGACCGTCACGATCAGCAGCAGCAGCAGCCCGATGAACACGTGGGCGCCGTGCAGGCCGGTGAGCGAGTAGAAGATCGTCTGCTGGGCGTGGTCCTGGGGAGCGAAGCCGATGTTCGCGTACTCGTTGATCTGGACGAACAGGAAGGTGCAGCCGAGCAGGAAGGTCAGCAGGATGCCCGCCTTCAAGCCGAAGTGGTTGCCTTTCTTGATCGCCGTCTGCGCCCAGTGGAGCGTGAACGATGAGGACACGAGGATCGCCGTGTTGACCCCCGCCACCAGCTCGGGAAGCTCGGTTCCATGCGCCGGCCACGGCGCTCCCTGGGCGATGCGGATGAAGAAGTAGGCGGTGAAGAACGCCCCGAAGACCATCACCTCGGAGATGATGAAAAGCAGCATCCCGAGCAGCGGGGCCTCCACCCGCGAGCTCTGGTTCGCAGGCGGCGGGTGCGGATGCTCGTCGTGCGCCCGCCGCGTGGCTGATGCTGGCTGCCTCCACCGTGGCGCTCGCTATGCGGCCGGCGCCGCGGTCGTGGTGGCGCGCTCGTCGACGACCACGTGCTCGACCTGAGCGGAGGTGGCGTGGCGCACGCGCTCGATCAGATCCGAGCGCAGCCAGCCCGAGCGCTCTCCCGGGAGCGTGGAGATGACCACGTCGTCGCACCATGAACAGCTCGAGCGCGTTCATCGTGGCCGTGTACGGGTCGGGGTCGCCGATCATGCCCGAGCTGAGCAGGCCCGCGGTGTGCAGCCGGTCGAGCATCCGCGCCAGGCGCGCGCGTGCCTCCTGGGGAGCCGTGCCGCTGCCGTCCTGCTGGGGGACCACGGCGATGAACAGATGGGGTCCCTCGTGCGCCGCCTTCGTCCGCAGGTGCTCGAGCAGCTCCTCCCCGCTGGAGGTCTTGCTTGCGACCACCAGGGTCACCTTGAACGGGACGCCCTCCTGCTCGAGGTCGGTGACGATGTGCTCGACCGGGCAGTCCCGAGGCGTTCTGGATGCGCTCGACCAGATCCCGCCGCAGCCATCCGGAGTGCGTGGCGGGGTAGGTCGAGACGATGATCTCATCGGGCCGGCGCTCGGCGACGGCGTCCATGGTGGCCAGGAACGGGTCGGGATCGCCGACTTCTCCGGAGCCGTCGATGCCCTCCGCGGCAACCGTCGACAGCGCGAGGTCGACGCGCACCTGGGCGGATTCGCGCACTGCCTCGTCGTAGATCACGAGGCCCGCCGAGGGCTTGGTCTGGGGTACCACGAGCCGGAAGCGGACCTCGCCGGACGCCGCACGCGCGCGCACGGCGTCGAGCAGCTTCGCGCCGCCCAGCGTCCGGTTGGCCACCACCAGGACCTCCTTCACAGGATCCGCTCCCCGCTCATGGGCTCGGCGCCTGCACGATGCTCGAACCGGCACCGACCGTGGTCGGAGCCGGGGGCGGCGCGAAGATCCCGTGGACCGCGCCGGGGACGCCGTACTCGTAGGGACCGCCCACCACGGTTGGCACCCGGTCGAAGTTGAAGACCGGCGGCGGCGAGGGCACCTGCCACTCGAGCGTCATGCCCCGCCACGGGTTGGCCACGCTGCGCGGCCCGCCGCGCCAGCTCGTGATCATGTTGTAGACGAACACCAGCGTGCTCAGTCCGAGGCCGAAGCTCATGATCGAGATGAACAGGTTCAGGTCGGCGAACTTGGCCGCGTAGGTCGCCACGCGCCGGGGCATGCCCTGCAGGCCGAGGACGTGCATCGGCCCGAACGTCAGGTTGAAGAACACGAACGTGGTCCAGAAGTGCCACTTGCCCAGGCGCTCGTCGTACATGCGCCCGGTCATCTTCGGGAACCAGTAGTACACGCCCGCGAAGATCGTCATCAGCGAGCCGCCGAACAGCACGTAGTGGATGTGGGCCACGATGAAGTAGGTGGCGCTGACGTGGATGTCGAACGGGATCATCGCGAGCATCACGCCGCTGATCCCGCCCAGCGTGAACGTCGTCAGGAAGCCCAGGGCGAACAGCATCGGGGTGTCCAGATGCAGCACCCCGCGCCACAGCGTCGCCAGCCACGAGAAGACCTTGATGCCCGTCGGCACCGCGATGATCGCCGTCGTGATCGCCATCGGGATGCGAATCCAGGCGGCCATTCCCGAGGTGAACATGTGGTGCGCCCAGACCGTGAAGCCGAGTCCCACGATCGCCAGCAGCGAGAAGGCCATCATGCGGTAGCCAAAGATCGGCTTTCGTGACTTCACCGCGAGGATTTCCGAGACGATCCCGAATCCGGGCAGCATCATGATGTAGACCGCCGGGTGGGAGTAGAACCAGAAGACGTGCTGGTACATGAGCACGTCGCCGCCCTTGCCGGCGTTGAAGAAGTTGAACTTGAGCGCGCGGTCGAGCAGGATGAAGAACTGCGAGGCCGCGATGAACGGCGTCGCGATGACGACCAGCAGCGAGGTCGCGAAGTTCGCCCACACGAGCAGCGGCAGGCGGAAGAAGCTCATTCCCGGGGCGCGCATCGTGATGATCGTCACGAGGAAGTTCAGCGCTGTCATGATCGAGGACGCACCCGCGAACTGGACCGCGACGCTGAAGAAGCTCTGCCCGATCGGCGAGTTGACCGACAGCGGCGTGTAGGCGGTCCAGCCATCCGCGAACGCGCCGCCGGGGACCAGGAAGCTGGCGAGCATCATGACCCCGGCGATCGGCAGCAGCCAGTAGGAGAGCGCGTTCAGGCGGGGGAAGGCCATGTCGGGTGCGCCGATCATCAACGGGATCACGAAGTTGCCGAGGCCGGCGAAGACCGGGATCACGAACAGGAAGATGAGCAGCGAGGCGTGGACCGAGAACAGGCCGTTGTAGGTATTGGCGTCCACGAACTGCGAGCCGGGCTGAGCCAGCTGGGCGCGCATCAGCATGCCGATCAGCCCGCCCACGAGCAGGAAGAAGAACGAGGTGACCGTGTACTGGATCCCGATCACCTTGTGATCGGTGTTGATGCGGAAGTAGTCCCGCCAGCTGTACGCGCCGTGGCCGGAGTGGTCCTCCGGCCGTGTCGGCCTTCCCGTCGCCCAGTAGAACCAGTAGTCAAAGCCGCCGATCCCGGCGAGGAAAGCGAGCGGCACCGCGAGCAGCGCGACCGTCAGGATGGCGTCCGCGCTGAGATAGTGCTGGAAGGTGCCGTGGCCGGTGGACATGCGCACCAGCCAGGTCAGCCCGAGCGAGAAGGCCACGCCGAGCACCATCCACAGCGCTGCGCGGTAGAAGCCCGGCGCGCGGAGTCTCGCGGCCATCAGCGTGTTCCCGTCGAGGTCATCTGGCTGGCGAACACTATCCCGTCACCCCGCCGGAGGTCCGGCTGCCCTGGGCCTTCAGCCACGCCCGGAACTGGGCCGGCGGGACGACGTGGACCGTGGAGCGCATCAGCGAGTGTCCGAGCCCGCACAACAGGTTGCACACGATCGGGTAGCTGCCGAGCCGATCGGGCGTCACGCGCCAGTGGGTGGTGATGCCGGGGACGACGTCCTCCTGCAGGCGGAAGGCAGGAACCCAGAAGGCGTGGATGACGTCCTTGGAGTGCAGGTTGAAGTACACCGTGTAGTTCTCCGGCACGTACAGGTGGCTACTTTTCACCGGTGCCCCGCCGGTCACGGAAGCGGGGTACTCATAGGACCAGTAGAACTGCTGGCCCTCGACCCCGATCTGCACTTCCGGCACCCCCTTCGGCTTTTCCTCGTTTTTGTGCAGGATCACGAACGAGTAGCCCACCATGCCCAGCAGCAGGGCCGCGGGGAGCGCCGTCCAGAAGACCTCAAGGCGCGTGTTGCCGTGAATCGGCGGTCCGTCCTTGAGCTCCTCGCCGGGCTTCATCCGGAACTGCCACACGCAGTACAGGACCACCGTGACCACGAGCACGAAGATCGGGATCGTGGCGATCACCAGCACGTGGTACAGGTCGTCGGAGTTCTTGGCCTGAGTCGAGGCCTGGACGGGGAACCAGTGGATCGCGTAGCTCAACGCGATACCGATCGCGGTGGCGATAACGGCCGCGACGGCGGCCGCCGTGATCGAGCGCCGCCTAGACATGGGCTGTGGCGCCGACGCGCGTGGGGAAGTTGTCCAGGGCGATCCTCTCCATTCGGAGGCGTGATCCTAATGCCTCAGTCCTCTGAAGGGCCGGGACCTTGACGCCGGAGCCTTCCGGCACTAGATTGAGGCAATCGTTGCAAATACTTCGAGCAGCCGTTTGCCGATGGGTTGAGCGGGAAAGGAGCCGGCGATGCAGGTTCGGGAAGGCATGACCGACGCGGTCCTCACGGTGGGGCCGGGACACACCCTGCGCGCCGTTGCGCGACTGATGTCCGAGCGCAGCGTGGGCGCCGCCGTCGTCATCGACCCCGATGGATACGGACCGGGGATCATCACCGAGCGGGACATCCTGCGCTCGCTCGGAGGGGGGGAGGATCCGGACGGTGAGGCAGTCGCCGATCATCTCACCCGAGATGTGGTGTTCGCGGCTCCCGGCTGGTCGCTCGAGGAGGCCGCCTCGGCGATGGTGCGCGGCGGCTTCCGCCACCTGATCGTGCTCGAGCGGGGAGAGACCGTAGGCATCCTCTCCGTTCGAGACATCGTGCGCTGCTGGACCGAGGACGGGGCGCTGTGCCCCGTGCCGGCCAGCGCGGTGGGGGGGTGAGGGGGAACCGGGAGTGAGAGGGTCGCAGGCGTCGCGCGCGGTGCGGGAGCCGTGCGCGACCCCGCGTCTGCCCGCGCTCGTCAGTCGAGCGGGAGCTCGTCGATGTCGTGGCGCGTGTCTTTGATCCAGCGGACCACGCAGCCGAGCGTCAGCAGACCGCCCACGATCGTGAACTCGATGAAGGTCGTGATCCCGATCAGGGTGAGGGTGATGCCGAGCGCCGTGAGCGCCGGCAGAATGGTCGGTCCGGGAAGGTGGATCTCCTCGCCGACCGGCGGGACCTCGGGGTCGAGCGGGCTCACGAGACGTACACCGCAGCCACCACGAAGGTGATGCCGAACATGAACATGCAGATGCCGCCCACGATCAGGCCGGCGCGGATGTTCTTGTTTGCGAGGCGTCTGGTCATCATGGGCGCGAACAATACCCCCCGCACGCGAGCCTACAGGTGGACATCGGCCACCATCGCGCAGAACAGCAGGGCGAGATAGGCCAGCGAGAACAGGTAGAGCGCCAGTGCCGAGCGCCGGTCGGCACGGCGATACAGCCGCACGGCGCCGCCGACGAAGCCGAGGCCGAGCACGAGCGAGGCGACGAGGTAGATCGCGCCGAGTCCGCCGGCGCAGAACGGCAGCTGCGTGACCGCGTACAGCAGCACCGCGTAGAGGAGGATCTGCCGCCGCGTCTCGGCCTCCCCCCGCACCACCGGGAGCATCGGCACCCCGACCTTCTCGTAGTCGTCCTTCATGAGCAGCGACAAGGCCCAGAAATGGGGTGGAGTCCAGAAGAACACGATGAAGAAGAGGATCACGGCGGTGCCGCTGACGGATCCGGTGACGGCGGCCCATCCGACGAGCGGGGGCACCGCTCCAGCGGCTCCACCGATCACGATGTTCTGGGGCGTGCGCCGCTTCAGCCAGACGGTGTACACGAACACGTAGCCGAGGAAGCCCGCAAACGAAAGGCCTGCGGCCAACGGGTTCACCGCCAGCGACAGCTCGAGCAGCGAGAGGGCTGCCAGGGCGCAACCGAAGATCAGCGCGGCGCGCGGGGAGATGCGCCCCGATGGGATCGGCCGCGTGGCGGTGCGCCGCATGCGCGCGTCGATGTCACGGTCGAACCAGTGGTTCACGGCACCGGCGCCACCGGCCGACAGATAGCCGCCGAGGCAGGTCAGCGCGACCAGCAGGGGCGAGGGGTCCCCGGCGACATACATCGTGGCGATCGTCGTCAGCAACAGCAGCGACTGGACCTTGGGCTTGGTCAGCTCCAGGTAGTCGCTCGCCAACCGGCGCGTGCGCGGCGCCAGTCGCGGCAGGAAGACCGCGGCCGCGGATTGTCGGGGCTCGAGCGCCGGCGCCACACCTGGGGGTGGCGTTGGGCCCATCAGAGTCCGACCTGCGTGGCCCCGGCGGGAACCGTGACCCGGTCGTGGGCCCCGGCGACCTGGCCCGTGCTCCGTCGCTCGACCTCGCGGCGGATGTCCTTCATCGGTTCGGCCGAGCGCACGACAGGTATCACATCGAAGTTGTTGGCCGGCGGGGGCGACGTCGTGAACCACTCCAGCGTATTCGCCCTCCACGGATCCGGGCCCGCCACCACGCCTGTCTTGAGGCTGCGCGCGACGTTGATGATCGTCACTAGAACACCGGCGCCCAGAATGAACGAGCCAACCGTCGAGATCGCGTTGTACAGGGCCAGGTGCCCGACGTTGTCGTACTCGTACACACGCCGCGGCATGCCGTCGAGTCCCATCACATGCTGAATCAGGAATGTGGCAAGGATGCCGGAGAACATCAGCCAAAAGCTCAGCTTGCCCAAGCGTTCACCGAGCATGCGCCCGGTGATCTTGGGGAACCAGAAGTATATGGCCCCGAAGATCGGCAGCACGGCGCCGCCGAGCAGCACGAAGTGCAGGTGCGCTACCACGAAGTACGTTTCGTTGACCTGCCAGTCGATCGGGAACGTGGCCAGGAACACGCCCGAGATGCCACCGATCAAGAACAGCGCGATCGCGCCGGCGCAGAACAGCAGCGGCGTCTTGAATTCGATCGTCCCGCGCCACAGCGTGGCGACCCAGTTGAGGATCTTCACACCCGTAGGCACGGCGATCAGGTAGGAACTGAGCATCACGAACACGAGGATTGCCTCGGGTATCGGTGCTGTGAACATGTGGTGCGCCCACGTCAGGAAGCCCAGGAAGGCGATCGCCACGGTCGACGCCGCGATCGCCTTGTAGCCGAAGATCGGCTTGCGCGCGAACACGGGCAGGATCTCCGAGATCACACCGAAGCCCGGGAGCACCATGATGTAGACCTCGGGATGCCCGAAGAACCAGAACAGGTGTTGCCAGAGGATTGGAGAGCCGCCCTCGGCGGAATCGAAGAAGTGCGTGCCGAAGTGCCGTTCGGTGAGCAGCATCGTGACTGCCGCGGCGACAACAGGCAGGGCGAGGATGAGCAGCACCGCGTAGGTCAGGATCGTCCACATGAACAGCGGCAGGCGACCCCAGCTCATCCCGCGGGCGCGCATGTTGGCGATCGTCACGTAGAAGTTGATCGCCCCGAGCAGCGAGGAGAGGCCCGTCAGGTGGATCAGGTAGATCCAGGCATCCTCGCCGCCGCTCGGCGAGTAGGTGCCGTTCGCCAGCGGGATGAAGCTCACCCAGCCCGCTTCCGGCGGGTTCCAGAAGATCGAGGCGTAGAAGACGATTCCGCCGGCCAAGAGCAACCAGAAGGACAGGGCGTTCAGGCGCGGAAAGGCCATGTCGCGTGCGCCGATCATCAGCGGCAGGAAGTAGTTGCCCAGCCCGGCCATCATCGGCACGACGAACAGGAACACCATCGTCGTGCCGTGCATGGTGAACAGCTGGTTGTAGGTCTCGGGCGTGACCAGCGTGTTGTTCGGGGCGCCGAGCTGAAGGCGGATCAACAGGGCCTCGACTCCGCCCAGACAGAAGAACACGAACGTCGCGACCATGTACATGATCCCGATGCGCTTGTGATCGGTGGTGGTGATCCAGCTCGTCCAGCCTCGCGCCTCGCGCTGCACTCGGTGCGTGCTTACCTGAGGGGTGGGGGCTAGGTAGGTGGCCATGTCGTGCGCGTGTCTCCTCGGTTTCCTATGGGCTTTCTACCTGTCCGGCGCCGATCTGGGCATTCAGCTTGGCCCGCGCCACCTGCGCGGCGGCGTTGGCCTGGTTGATCAGCTTCTTCTGGTAGGCCAGCCACGCTTCGAACTGCGCGGGCGGGACGGCCTTCACGGTGGCGATCATGCGCGCATGGCCGCGACCGCAGAGCAGGGCACATTGTCCTTTGAAGACCCCTGGCTTGGCGATCTTGAACCACGTGTAGTTGTGGTAGCCGGGAACGGCCTGAAACTTGCCTCCGAGTTCGGGGATCCACCAGGAGTGGACAACGTCGGCGGAGACGATGTTCAGGGTGACGGTCGTGTTGGTGGGTACGACCATCTCCTCGTAGGAGTACGGAGCGCCGAGGCCGTCGGGTTCGCTGGCGCCCGGGTAGACGTACTGCCAGATGTACTGGCGCCCGATGACCGTGATGTTCAGCGACTTGCCGTCCGGGGGGAGCTTGCGCTCGGCGCTCGCAAACAGCAGGCCGCCGCCCCCGGACAGCGTGGCGCCGCCGGGCCCCGAGTTCGGCGGGTTCTGGATGGAGGAGAGCTTGGCGAACGTGATCACGGCGAGCGCGACCAGGATGACCGCCGCGGCAACCGTCCAGCCGACCTCGAGGCGGGTGTTGCCGCGGATCTGCGCGGGCACGGCGCCCTTGCGCGCGCGGAACTTCACCAGCGCGTAGACGAGGCCACCCTCGACCAGCACGAAGATGACCAGCGCGATGTACAGCGTGATCTTGTAGAGGCTGTTGATCTGGTTGGCGTTGGGTGATCCGCCCGACTCCGGGGTGAAGAACGCCAGCGTTGAGGTGACGAGATGGCCCAAGGCGGCGGGGATTCTATTCAGCCCCGGACGGTATGCGCTTGATGACTATTGCCACGAGTCCGCCCTACCTTCCCGAGAAGCGCGCTGGGCGCTTCTCCACGAACGCCAACGCGCCCTCGAGAAAGTCCTCGTTGCCCGCCATCTCCTGCTGGATCCGGGCCTCCAGGTCGAGCTGCTCGTCCATGCGTGCATACATCCAGCTGTTGACCAGGCGCTTGGTCCCGGCGTAGGAGCGCGTCGGTCCGGCGGCCAGTCGTGCTGCGAGCGCCGCTGCCTCCTCGATCAGCGACGCGTCGGGGACTATCCGGTTGATGAGGCCCCACTCGAGCGCCTGTGGCGCGGGCACGCGTTCGCCGAGCATCGCCATCTCCGTCGCGCGGGCCATGCCGGCGCGGGTGGGTACGAACAGCGAGGAGCCGCCGTCGGGCACCAGCCCGATGTTGACGAACGCCAGCAGGAAGTACGCGCTCTCCGCCGCCAGGATCAGATCGCAGCAGAGCGCGAGCGAGCAGCCGATCCCCGCGGCCGCGCCGTTCACCGCGGCGAGAACCGGCTTGGGCATCTCGCGGATGGCGTACATGATCGGGTGGTAGCGCTCGGTGAGCATCCGGTAGATGTCCGGCGCCCCCTCGGCTGTGCTCTGGCCGCCGCTCACGTCCTTCAGGTCGGCGCCCGAGGAGAAGGCGCGACCGGCTCCGGTGAGGATCACGGCACGCACGGCGTCGTCGGCGGCCACGTCGCGCAGCGCCGCGAGCAGGTCGGCGCCGAACTGGCCGTTCCAGGCATTCAACACCTCCGGTCGATTCAGCTCAACCGTCGCGGTGGCGCCGCTGAGGCGCACGTTGACCGTCTCGAGTTGGGTCTCAGACGCGGTCATGGGTCTCCCTTCTGCTGGCGGGCGGTGGATGCCTGCGCCGGCGTGGTGGACGCCGGCCGGCTGGGTTGATCCTATGGTGTAAGGCATGAGGCGGCCCGTCGTCGGCATCTGCACCGCGGTCGAGCAGGCTCGGTGGAGCGTGTGGGACCAGCCGGCGGTGCTGCTTCCCCGCAACTACATCGAAGCCGTGCAGCGCGCAGGTGGGTTCGCGCTGATGCTCCCACCCGATCCCCGCACGGCCGAGGATCCCTACGAAACGCTCGAGCTGATCGACGGTCTCATACTCGCGGGCGGCGCCGACATCGATCCGGCGTCCTACGGGCAGGAGGCGCATGTCGAGACCGTCGGCACGGTCGCCGAGCGGGACGCCTTTGAAATCTCGCTGGTGCGGGGGGCGATCGAGCTGGATCTGCCGGTGCTGGGGATCTGTCGCGGCATGCAGCTGATCAACGTCGCATGCGGCGGGACGCTGCTTCAGCATCTGCCCGACCGCTTCGGCCATCACGAGCACCGTCGCGTGCCCGGCTCCTTCGACGGCGCCGACCACGAGGTCGAGCTCCTCGAGGACACGCTTGCCATGCAGGCGGTGGGGGAGGCTCGCCATGCCACCAAGTCCCACCACCATCAGGGTGTGGACCGCCTTGGAGAGGGTTTGCGGGTCAGCGGCACCTCGTCGATGGACGGTCTCGCGGAGGCAATCGAGCTTCCGGACAGGCACTTCGTGCTAGGCGTGCAGTGGCACCCCGAGGCCGATCTGAGAAGTCCACCGGTGGACGCCCTGGTGGCGGCGGCGAGCCGGTACGCGCAGTCCCAGCACGCCGGCTCGGCGAGCTCGGGTCGCTGACGCGGCGCTCGCCGGAGCTCGCCATATACTTCCCACGGGTGCGGCGGTCGAGCATGAGGAGGGCGGCCCTCAGAGCAGCCGCCTGGTCAGTCGTCGGCGCGGGGGTGGCCGCGCCGCTCCTGCGCAAGCGTGTCAGCGCGCCCGCGATCGTCATGCAAACGGTCGCCTTCGCAGCACCGCTCGGCCTGTGTGTGGCCGTGCCCCGCTCGCGGGGCCGTGACGTGGCCGCGTGCGGCCTGCAGATGTGGGCGTACCTGGCGGCGTACAAGTCGCCCCACGACGATCCGCGCGCGCAGGAGCGGCGGGTGCACGTCGACTACCCGATCCTCGCCGACCGCGCACTCGGCCTGGGCGAGCTGCCTTCGCTTCGCCTCCAGCGCGCGCTGGCTCGCGTAGGGCCCGCGGGCGCGGAATGGGGGGCCCTGGACCGCGGGCTGGTCTGGGCACACTGGATGTGGTTCATGGTCCCGCACGGCTCGCTCCTGTACATCCTCGCGCGATATCCGCAGCGCTTCCCGCGGGCGGCCGTGATGACCTACGCGGTGTTCGACCTCGGCGCGAGCGTGTACTGGCTGGCGCCCACTGCACCGCCCTGGTACGCGGCCTCCGCGACAGTCAAGGACGGGGACGGCGAGCCGGGAGTGCGGCGCATGATGGTCGAGTACGGAGAGGTGTTCTGGAGAGACGGCTGGGGCTCGCTCTACAGTGTGTTTGGAGGCAATCCCCTCGCCGCCATGCCCTCGTTGCACTTCGCCACATCCGTGATGGCTGCACTTCTGCTAGCCGAAGTGGGAGCGGTGGCGGGCGCGCTTGCGTTCGCCTACGCCGCCGTGCTCGGGTTCGCGCTCGTTTACCTGGGCGAGCACTATGTCGTGGATCTGATCGCGGGCGCGGCGCTCGCAGGCGCGGTACGGCGGCTGGAGCGGCCCGCCGGTGCAGTGATCGAACGCGTGGGGCGCGCGGTGGCGGCGTTGGAGACGATGGCCCACGAGACGAACTGAACAGGGAGTGAGCGCGAGACGATGGCGCGGGACGGTCAGCGTGAAACGATGGATGACGGGCACGGACCGATAGGGGGGGACGACGCGGAGAAGGCCCGCGTCACGGCTTCCGTCACGGCTCCCGTCGCGCCTTCCGGGCCGGGCGTGCACCTAGCCGAGGAGGAGATGCCGCGCGTGCCGGTGACACGCCGCCGGGCCATCGCCTTCGCGCTGTTCATCCTCGCCGGAGTGGGCTTCCTGTACTTCGTGCTGCCCAAGCTCGCAGGGGTGGGCACGGCGGTGCACCACATCGAGCACGGGGACAAGTGGTGGATCGCCATCGGGGTGGTGCTCGAGCTCCTGTCGTTCGCCGGCTACGTGGTGCTGTTCCGCTCCGTGTTCGTGCGCGGACCGAGTCGGATCGGCTGGCTCGAGAGCTATCAGATAACGATGGCCGGCGTGGCCGCAACGCGCCTGTTCGCGGCCGCCGGCGCGGGTGGAGTGGCGCTGACCGCCTGGGCGCTGCGACGCTCGGGGATGGAGCCTCGACTGGTCGCCATTCGCATGGTCGCGTTCCTCGCCCTTCTGTACTCGGTCTTCATGGGCTCGCTGGTGATCGACGGCATCGGGCTGGGAACCGGCCTGTTCCCCGGGGGCGGCTCGTTCGCGATCACGATCGTGCCGGCGATGGTGGCGGCCCTCGTGCTCGCCATGGCCGGTGCCGTTGCGATGCTTCCAGGGGATGTCGAGCGGCGCCTGGAGAGGTGGGCGTCGGGCTCGGGCCGCGTCGCGCACTGGGTGGCCCGCGGTGTCACCGTGCCCGCGCTCGCAGCGAGCGGCATTCGCACCGCGATCGCGTTGATCCGCTCGCGCGATGTCGGCCTGCTGGGGGCGGTTGCGTGGTGGGGCTTTGACATCTCGGTTCTGTGGGCGATGTTCCACGCCTTCGGGTCACCCCCGCCGTTCACCGTGATCTGGATGGCCTACTTCGTGGGCATGGTGGGCAACCTGCTGCCGCTGCCCGGCGGGCTCGGGGGCGTCGAGGGGGGGATGATCGGGGCGTTCGCCGCCTTCGGCGTCGACTTCAACCTCGCCGTCCTCGCGGTGCTGTCCTATCGCGCCATCTCCTTCTGGCTGCCCACGCCGCTCGGCGCCGTCGCCTACCTGCAGCTGCGCCGTACCGTGGCCCGCTGGCGCGACGAACAGAGCGAGAGCGCCGGCACCCACGCGCCCGCGGAGCCGGTGGCCGCGGGAGCGGCCGGAGCGGCCGGAGCGGCCGGCCCGGCCGGGGCGCTGCAGGGCTCCTGATCGGCGCCGACAGCCACGCGCGATACGAGATCAGGCGGTGGCGCCTCGGTTTGGTTGCCGATCCCGCCTCGGCTAGGCTGGGCGGGCGATGTCGCTCGAGAAAGCTGAGTCGGTCAGCTCTGAGAGGTTTGCGTCCGTCGTTGAGGGGTGGGAGTGCTACAACCGCCACGACTTCGACGCGATGGAGGCGCATTACCGGCCGGACGCCGTGTTGACGTCTCCCGTGTCTACCTCGACGAGCGCCCGCGCAGAGGCCTTGAGGAGATGCGCGCGTACTGGGAGCAGATGTGGGAGATCTCGGCCGGTCTGCGGATGGACCGGTCGGGGTTCTCGACCTCGGGAGCGACGTACCTCGTCATGGTGAGATTCGGTCAGCGCGGGAAACGCAGCGGAGCCGACGTGGAGCGGAAGGTGGCGCTGATCTACACCATGCGCGATGGTCTGGCCGTGCAGCTGGACATGTTCGCCGACCGCGCGGAGGCCCTCAAAGCCGTGGGGCAGGTGGCGTAAGCGCCGGCGAGAGCGAGCCTTATTCACTGCCGATCAGACGCTATACTATACAAAGTGAAGTGACGCCAGCTCCAACCGCGTGACGGGCTCTCCGTCGGGGGTGGGAGCAGGCGAGCGGCAGGTCCGGTGAGAGGCCGTTGGCGGCCAACCGACCTGCGGCAGGAAAAGACGCGAGAATTGGAGATGAGATGGGCGACATCGAGAACGTGATCGTGGTCGGGAGTGGCCCAGCCGGCTATACGGCGGCTCTGTACACCGCGCGCGCCAATCTCCGCCCCCTCGTGATCGAGGGCTTCGCCTGGGGAGGGTTGCTGCAGCAGACGACCGACGTCGAGAACTACCCCGGCTTCCCCGATGGGGTGATGGGGCCGGAGATGATGCAGAAGTTCCGCGACCAGGCCGAGCGCTTCGGTGCCCGCCTGCTGACCGAGCAGGCGGACCGCGTCCAGCTGGCGAGCGAGCCGGGCGGGGTGCACAGCGTCTGGGTCGGAGATACCGAGTACAAGGCGCGCACCGTGATCCTGGCCATGGGCGCGGAGCACAAGAAATTGTGCGTCCCCGGAGAGGTAGAGCTCGGTGGCCGCGGGGTCAGCTACTGCGCGACCTGCGACGCCGCATTCTTCCGCGACTCACAGACGATCATCGTGGGCGGCGGGGACTCGGCCATGGAGGAGGCGATCTTCCTGTCGAAGTTCGCCAGCAAGGTCACGATCGTGCACCGCCGCGCGGACTTCAGGGCGTCCAAGATCATGCTCGAGCGCGCCCGCGCCCAGGAGAACATCGAGTTGCTCACCCCCTACACGGTGGAGGAGTTCGTCGCAGGTGAGACGGGCACCCTGGGTCATGCCGTGCTCAAGAACGCCGAGACCGGCGAGGAGCGCCAGATCCCCGTATCGGGCGCGTTCATCGCGATCGGTCACGAGCCACAGTCCGGGTTGGTGCAGGGACAGATCGACGTCGACGAGAACGGCTATGTCGTGACCGAGGGGCGCTCCACACGGACCAAGCTGCCGGGCGTGTTCGCAGCGGGAGACCTCGTCGACCACACCTACCGGCAGGCGATCACCGCTGCCGGTAGCGGCTGTGAGGCCGCGCTCGACGCCGAGTGGTATCTGCGCGACACGCCCGAGGTTCCGACTCCCGAGGGCATGCCGGCGGGCGATCTGGCCGAGGCCCAGTGGGCCGCGCCCGCGGTCAAGCCGGCGTAAGAGCGCCCTCGAGCTCGAGCAGCCAGCGCTTGCGCTCCACGCCCCCGCCGTAGCCGCCGAGCGCGCCGCCGCTGCGCAGAACGCGGTGGCAGGGCACGACGATCGGCATCGGGTTGGAGCCGAGGGCATTGCCCGCCGCGCGCGAGCCGCGCGGACTGCCCGCATCGGCGGCGACCTCGGCATAGCTGAGCACGCCGCCGTAGGGGATCTCGGCGGTCACTCCCAGCACCCGGCGTCCGAACGGGCCGACCAGCGCCCAGTCGAGCGCAAGCTCGAACTCGTGCCGGCGCCCCGTGAAGTATTCGTCCAGCTCGCGCCGCGCCAGATCCAGCGGGGCGGGCGTCTCCACGATCCGGGGAGAGATGCGGCGCGCGAGGCGTTCGAGCACCGTGTCGACGTCCTCCTCGGGAAAGGCGACACGCACGAGGCCCCGCTTGGTGGCCGCCAGCAGCAGCATTCCGAACGGCGAATCCGCGCTCGCATAGCTCACGTCGGCAAGCCCTTCGGCGGCAGCGCGCGCGGTCAGCCGCCCGGCGGCGTGAGCGGCAGCGCGCTCGTTCGCCGCCCGGCCCTTCCCGGTGCCGGTGCCGGAGTCGTCCGCGGGCTCCGATCCGCGCCGGAGCGCGTCCTCGATCGCCCTGGTTTCGTTCAGCGCGCGACTCTTCATGCCGGTACCACCTTCCGTAGTCTGGTCAGTCCCTCGTGCAGCGAGCGGCGGGCCGCGTCCTCCGAGCAGCCGATCGCAGCCGCGATGTCACGGTGGGGGAGATCGGCGACGTAGCGCAGGACGACCGCCGAGCGCTGACGCGCGGGCAGCTCGCCCACGGCGTCCCACAACGCTTCGTCGGGTGCGGGCTGGGAAGGCGCTTGCCGTCCGTCGACGGCGGCGACCTCGGCGATGGGGACCGCACGCCGTGAGCGGCCGCGGTGGGCGTCTAGAGCCTTGCGATGGGCGATCGTCAGCACCCAGGCGCGCAGGTTGGAGTCCGCATGCAGCCGCGGATATGCGCGTAGCGCGGCGATGAACGTCTCCTGGAAGCAGTCATCGGCCTCGGTGCGGCCGACCGAGGACACCAGGAAACGCCACACGGCATCGCGGTGGGCATCCAGAAAGCGCTGAAAAGGTGGTAGCCCGTCACTCACGGGGATTCAACGCGTGCCGGGCACAAAACGTGAGATCGTCCTCAGGTCTCTGTGTCGTAATCGAAGAAGCCGGCCCCCGCGGCGCGCCCGAGCCGTCCGCCGTGCACGAGCCGGCGCAGTGCCGGGGCCGGGCGGTAGCGCTCCTCCCGGTACTCCGCGACCAGCGCGCCGAGCACCGCCAGCACGTGGTCCAGCCCGATCTCATCCGCCCACGCCAGCGGGCCGCGGGGGTGGCTCAGCCCGAGCACCATCCCCGTATCGATGTCCTGCGCGTCACCCACCCCTTCGCCCAACGCGAACGCGGACTCGTTGATCACCTGGCAGACGATCCTGCCGAGCACGAGCCCCGGCGCGTCACCGACCCACGTGACGTGCTTGCCGAGCGCTTCAAAGAAACGCTCCGCCCGCGCCGCCGCGACCGGGGAGGAGCTGTCGCTGCGGGTCAGCTCTACCAGGCCGGCCTGCGCCAGGGGCGGAAGCACGTGGAAGCCGACGGCGCTTCCCCCGGGGTCGAGCGCACCCAGCGATCCCCTCGCGCACAACAGCAGGCGCGCGCCCCCCTGGGGCTGGAGCTTGCTCCGGCGATCGGCATTCAGCTCCGTGGAGGCCGGCCCGGAATCGCCCGGCGCCTCCTCGTTGCCGCACTCGATGATGAGCGCCGGCAGCACGCCGCCCGTGGGGGCGTGCGGCGATCGCACCTCATAGCCGGCCTGCACCGCCGCGGCGCGCAGCTCATCGCACAGCACGCCCCCTCCGGCGATCACCACGACGCCCTCGCCGTGACCGGGTGAGGAGGCGTTCAGCGGCGGCGGATCCTCCGAGCGGTATGAACCGGCGCCCGGCGCAGTCGCCCCCTCGCCGCCGTAGTCGTAGTAGCCGCGACCGCTCTTGCGACCGTAGGATCCGGCCGCCACGTAGCGCACGGAGATGGGCGACGGGCGCCAGCGTGGCTCACCGAAGCTCTGCTCGTAGAAGCTCTTTGAGACCTCGAGGCCCGTATCGACTCCCACCAGGTCCATCAGCTCGAACGGGCCCATGCGGAAGCCGCCCTGCATCCGGCACACGCGGTCGATCGTCTCGATGTCCGCGATCCGCTCCGCCAGCAGGCGCAGCGCCTCGAGGCCGAACGGGCGGTTACAGCGGTTGACCAGAAACCCCGGCCCGTCGCTTGCCCGGATGACCGTCTTGCCCATCGCCTCGCCCGTGGCGTGGGCGAGCACGAGCGCGCGCTTACAGGACCGCGCGCCGGCAACCACCTCCAGCAGGCGCATGACCGGCGCGGGGTTGAAGAAGTGCATCCCCACCACCCGCTCGGGCACCGGGACCGCCGCCGCGATCGCCGTCACGAGCAACGAGGAGGTGTTGGTGGCGAGCACGCACCCCTCATCCACGATCCCCGCAAGCGTCCGGTACAGCTCGTGCTTGAGATCCAGGCGCTCGGGCGCCGCCTCGATCACGAGCTCGCAGGGAGCGAACGCGGCCAGGTCCTCCACGGGCTGCAGGCGGTCGGCCGCGTCCTGCGCGTCCGCGACGGAGAGGCGGCCGCGGTCGGCTTCTCTCTGAAGGCCCGCTCGTGCGCGCTCGACCCCGCGGGCGAGCGCCTCCCCATCGGGGTCGTACAGCAGCGTCTCCGCGCCCGAGCGACAGGCCAGCTGGGCGATGCCCGCGCCCATCGTGCCCGCACCCACCACCCCGATGACCGCCGCGGCCTCGCCGATCTGGCCGGCCGTGCCGGCCTGTTCATCCTCCATCACTGACTCCCGCCGGACATCGGGATCGCCTTGGTGCCGCCCGCCTCAGGCGGGCACAAGCGCGTTGATCCCGGTCATCCCGCGTCCGATGATGAGTTTCTGGATCTGCGAGGTCCCCTCATACAGGGTGGTCACACGCGCGTCGCGGAAGTACCGCTCGACCGGGTGGTCATCCACATAGCCGGCCCCTCCGTGCACCTGGATCGCGAGGTTCGCACACTCGAGCGACGCCTCGGTCGCGTGGAGCTTGGCGATCGAGGTCTCGAGCGTGTTCGGGCGGCCCATGTCCTTCAGCCAGCCCGCCCGCCACACCAGCATCCGCGAGGCGTCGGTCTTCAGGACCATGTCCGCGATCATCGCCTGCACCAGCTGGAAGCTCGCGATCGGCCGTCCGAACTGCTCGCGCTCCTTGGCGTAGCTCACCGACTCCTCGAGGCAGCCCCGGCAGATGCCCACACAGCCGGCGGCAACCGAGTAGCGCCCCGAGTCGAGGTTGGACATCGCGATTTTGAACCCGTCGCCGACCTCCCCGAGCACGTCGTCGTCTGAGACCTCGACGTCTTCGAGCGAGATCGAACCGGTGTCCGAGGCGTGCAGTCCCATCTTGTGCTCGATCGTCTGGGCCGAGTAGCCGGGTTGGTCGGTGTCCACCAGAAAGCACGCGATCCCCTTGTGTCCGAGCGCCGGGTCGGTCTGGGCGAAGATCAGCGCCAGCTTGGCGTAGTTGGCCATCGAGATCCACATCTTCGCCCCGTTGAGAACCCAGCCGGAGTCGGTCTTCTTCGCGCGCGTCTTCTGGTTGGCGGCGTCCGAGCCGGTGTCCGGCTCGGTCAGCCCGAAGCAGCCCAGCCACTCCCCCGAGCAGAGCTTGGGCAGGTACTTGCGCTTCTGCTCCTCGGTGCCGAACTTCACGATGCCCGAGCACACCAGCGAGGTCTGAACCGAGATGACCGTTCGGATCGCCGAGTCGCCGCGCCCGATCTCCTCCACGACCAGGCCGTAGCTGAAGTAGTCGAGTCCCGCGCCCCCGTACTCCTGCGGGACGATCGCGCCGAGATAGCCCTGGTCGGCGACCTTCTTGACGAGGTCGACGTCGAAGTGGTGGTTACGCGCGTTTTCGCGCGACTGCAGCACGATCTCGTTGTCGGTGAACTCGCGCGCGGTCTCCTTGATCAGGCGCTGCTCGTCGGTCAGGTCGAAGTCCATGTCTCTCCCTCTCAGCCTAGCTTTGCCGTATGCACAAAAAGACCGAGCCTTCTCAGCCTAGCTTTGGTGTCTTCCAGGGCGCGATGATGCGCCTCTCGATCTCCTCCGCGATGCCTTCGATCGGCAGGCGCTCCTGTGCCAGCGAGTCCCGGTCGCGCAACGTGACGGTGCGGTCCTCGAGGCTCTGATGGTCGACCGTCAGGCAGAACGGCGTGCCGATCTCGTCCTGACGGCGGTAGCGCCGGCCGATGGCCCCGCCGCCGTCGTACTCGGCCTGCACGCGCGTCCGCAGCGCGCGATGGACCTCGTGCGCGAGCTCGGGCTGGCCTTCCTTGCCCACGAGCGGGAGCACCGCCGCCTTGACCGGAGCCAGGCGCGGGTGCAGGCGCAGTACCGTCCGCGTCTCGCCCTCGCCGGTCCCCTCGCGCGTGATCAGTTCCTCCTCGTAGGAGTCCACCAGGAAGGCCAGCGTCGCGCGGTCGGCGCCGGCGGCCGGCTCGATCACGTGGGGCACGTAGCGCTCGCCGGTGGACTGGTCGAAGTACTCGAGCTTTTCTCCTGAGAACTCCGCGTGCTGCGTCAGGTCGAAGTCGCCCCGGTTGGCGATCCCCTCGAGCTCGGACCATCCGATGGGGAAGAGGTATTCGACATCGCTGGTTCCCGAGGAGTAGTGGGAGAGCTCGTCGGGATCGTGCGCGCGCAGGCGCAGATGGTCGGGCCGGATGCCCAGGTCGACGTACCAGCGTTCGCGCTCTGCGAGCCACTGCTCGAACCACTGCTGGGCCTCCGCGGGCGGCACGAAGAACTCCATCTCCATCTGCTCGAACTCGCGGGTGCGGAAGATGAAGTTGCCGGGCGTGATCTCGTTGCGGAAGGACTTCCCCACCTGGGCGATCCCGAAGGGTGGTTTCTTGCGCGAGAACTGCAGCACGTTCTTGAAGTTGATGAAGATCCCCTGGGCCGTCTCCGGGCGCAGGTAGGCGGTCGCGCCGGACTCCTTCACGGGACCGATCGTCGTTTCGAACATGAGGTTGAAGTCCCGCGCCTCGGTCAGGTCGCACTCCTCGGTTTCACCCGGATGCTTCGACGGTTTGCGCCCGCATGCCAGCTCCTGGAGGTGATCGGCGCGGAAGCGCTGGCCGCACGTCTTGCAGTCCACCAGCGGGTCGGTGAAGCCGGCGAGGTGACCGGATGCCTCCCATACCCGCGGGTGCTGCAGGATCGCCGAATCGATCGCCACGATGTCGTCGCGCTCCTGCAGCATTGCCCGCCACCACTCGTTCTTGACGTTCGTCTTCAACAGCACCCCGTAGTGGCCGTAGTCGTAGGTGGAGCCGACCCCGCCGTAGATCTCAGACGACGGGAACACGAAGCCGCGCCGCTTGCACAGCGCGACGATCTTCTCCATCGTGACCACGTCGCCCGCGGGGCTGGGGGATGCCTCGGGGCCTTCCTCATCGCGGCAGCGGATGGTAGTCGAGGGCTGGGGCCCCCGGAGATCCGGGTGCACCGCGGCTCGCAGTGCGCGGGCGTGCCTGTTGTCCAGAGCGGCTCGCGGCGTGCACGTAAGATGCGCCGTTGTGGCGAGGATCCTGATGGTGGCGGGCGGCTGCCGAGGCAGGCTGCTGGCCCGCGAGCTGGCCGCGGAAGGTCACGCCGTGCGCATCACCACGCGCACCGAGGGGGGCCGGGCGCCGATCGAGGGGTGCGGCGCGGAGTGCTGGGTGGGGACGCCCGACCGTCTGGCAACGCTGCGGGGGGCCCTCGACAGCGTCACCATCGCCTGCTGGCTGCTGGGTTCCGCCGTGGGCCCGCCCGAGCAGCTCCGGGCGCTTCACCGAACGAGGCTCGAGCTGTTCCTCACGCAGGCGATTGACACGACCGTCAGGGGCTTCATCTACGAGGCGTGCGGGACGAGCACGCCGGCCGGGGACCTCCTCGAGGGCGAGCGCATCGTGCGGGCGGTGACCGAGCGCAACATGATCCCCGCAGCGTTCCTGACGGCCGATCCACATGATCATGCCCTCTGGCAGCGCGCGGCCGCCGAGGCGGTCGACGCGCTGCTCAACCGCGCATGATCGGCGCTCCGGCGGGCCCCGGCGGTGTCGCCGGGCCGCGCGCCCGGAGTGGCTGACCGGTCCGCGCTATCCTGAGCCTGACCCTCCAATTTCCTGAAAGCCGATCAGGTTTCATCCACAGATGGGCAGTCTCCCTCGTTCAAGTCTTGCGAGGGTCACCCGTCGAGAAAGGAACAACACCCATGACGCTGCAACTTGGCGACATCGCACCGGACTTCGAGGCCGACACCACCGAGGGCCGCATCAAATTCCACGACTGGATCGGCGACTCCTGGGCGGTGCTGTTCTCGCACCCCAAGGACTTCACGCCGGTCTGCACGACTGAGCTCGGGTACATGGCCAAAGCCAAGCCCGAGTTCGACCGTCGCAACGTGAAGATCATCGGTCTCTCAGTCGACGCCCTCAACAACCACGAGGCGTGGGCCAAGGACATCGAGGACACCCAGGGCACGGCTCCCAACTACCCGATCATCTCGGACACCGACTTCAACGTGTCAAAGCTCTACGGCATGTTGCCCGCGAGCACCTCCGGCGACCCGCTCGAGCGCACCCCGGCGGACAACCAGACGGTTCGCAACGTGTTCGTGGTCGGGCCCGACAAGAAGGTCAAGCTGATCCTCGTGTACCCCATGACCACAGGTCGCAACTTCGACGAGGTGCTGCGCGTGATCGATTCCCTCCAGCTGACCGCCAACCACAAGGTCGCAACGCCGGTCAACTGGAAGGAGGGCGAGAAGGTGATCATCGCCGGCTCGGTCTCAAACGATGAGGCCAAGGAGACCTACCCGGACGGGTGGGAGGAGCCGCGCCCCTACATCCGGCTCGTCCCGCAGCCGAACTAGCTCCTCCGTGGCTCTGTGCGCGACCCGACCGCTCCGGCGGTCCGGGCGCGCGCGCTAGGCCGGGGCCCGCTCGCCGTCGAGGCCGGTCCTCTCGAGCCTGTCCAGCAGGTTCTCGAGGATCCGCGCCGTGGCTCCCCAGATGAGATGCTCTGCGACCACATACGCGTCGGTCTCAAAGGAGATTCCACGCCGCTCGAGGCGCGTGCGCGTGCGCCCCGACCTGAGCGCCGGCAGAGGCAGCTCGAGCACCTCGTCCACCTCGGCGGTTGAGGCGAGCCACTCGAGGCCCGCGGGGATCTGCCCAACGTAGGGATGGATCAGGTAGTTGGTCGCGAACGTCGAGGTGGGCGGCAGGTCCCACAACAGACGCACCTCTGCCCGGGGCAGTCCGATCTCCTCTTCGGCCTCCCGCAACGCGGTGTCCGCGAGGCTCGCGTCCTCGGGGTCGCGGCGGCCGCCGGGAAACGAGATCTCGCCGGCGTGGCGGCGCAGATCTGAGCGACGCCGCGTGAACACCACATGGGGCTCCTGCGCCCCGGGTGTCAGGAACAGGGGAACGAGCACCGCCGCTTGGGTCTTCTCTGGCGGCGCGATCTGATCGATGGCGTGGGGGAGGGGACGGCTCAGGCAGCCATGTTGACGCGCTCGAGGCGCTCCTGGAACATGACCTCGCCGTCGAGCACACGATGGACCGGGCACTTTGCCGCGATCACCCGCAGCCGCTCCACCTGCTCCTCGGGGACGTCGTCGGCCAGTCGCATCACCAGCTCGAACTTGGTCGGACAGCCTCGCTCGGCGGGTGTGTACTCGACGTCGACCTCGACGTGGCCGATGTCCCAGCCCTTGCGCGCGGCGTACATCTCCATCGTGATCGCCGTACAGGACGCGAGGCTCACCGCGAGCAGCTCCTGCGGGTCCGGCCCGGTGTCGTGGCCGCCGGCGTCCATCGGCTCATCCACCGTCAGCTGGTGGTCGCGCACCTGCACCGTGTGCCTGAGCGTTCCCGCATCTCGTCGCACCGTGGCTCTCATCCCTGTCGCCCCTCCTCCGTCGGTCGTTTCGACTCCATCATTAGATACCTCTGTTTACATGATACTCCCCCGGAGCAGCCCCTATTGCAGAGGATTGAAGAGCAGCCCGGTGAGCAGCTTGGGAAAGAAGTAGGTCGACTTCGGCGGCATGTTCTCACCCGCCGCGGCGACATCACGGACCTGCGCCACGGGGGTCGGGCGCATCAGGAAAGCGGCATCATAGGAGCCCGAGCGGACCATCGCCAGCGCCTCCGCCGTGTCGCGCGCGTAGAACAGGCCGTTGAAGTGGGAGATGTCCTCGTCGCTGAGGCCCAGCGCCCCCTTCAACAGCAGCGTCTCCAGCACGCCGGTGTCCAGATGGCGGTACGCCTGCGAGTACCCGCTCAGCGCGGCGTCCGCGATCGCCTGGTCCTTCAGCGTCAGGCGGAATGCCCGCTCATCCGTTGAGCTGACGTAGCCGAGCTGCAGCGGCGAGGCCGCGTCGTTGACAGGGGGAGCGACCTCCTCGATGGGCACCTCCACCATGTCGAAGTCCCGCGCGAGCGTCGATGCGAGCGCCTCCCGGCGCGCCTCGTCCAGTCCCCGGACGAGGCGATGGGTGGGGAACACGGTCAGGCCGGGGTCCTCGAGCGCCACCAGGCACATGAGGATGTAGCGGTGCTCACCCTCTCCGCCGAGCTCCTGCGCGTAGGCCTGCATCGTCTCGTAGCGGTGGTGGCCGTCGGCGATCAGGAGCTCCGCACCGCCGGCGGCGGCCTGCACGGCGGCGATCGCCTCCGGATCGGCGACGCGCCACAGGCGATGGACGGTGCCGTCCGAGTCGGTGACCTCGCCCCACGGCGGCTGCTCGGTGGCTGGTGCCAGGGCATTCCACGCAGCCTGGGAGGGGTCGGAGTAGAGCGAGAAGATGGGCGAGATGTTCGCGCGGGTCGCGCGCGTGAGACGCAGCCGGTCCTCCTTCGGGCCGGGGTGGGTGCGCTCGTGCGGGCGGACGCGACCGGGGCCGTAGTCCTCGATGCGAACGCGGCAGAAGAAGCCCCGCCGGGTGAGCGTCCGCCCGTCGGGCCCGGAGTAGTCCTGCGTGTGAGCCCACACCGCGGGCTCCCGGTCACGCACGACCGCGCCCTGGAGCTGCCAGCTCTCGAACAGGTCGCGCGCGGCGGCATAGGGGTCGGGGTCGCCCCGGGGCAGATCGACGGCGGCCACGTTGAACGGCGACCGTGCGATCAGCGCGGCGCGCTGATCGTCGTCGATCACGTCGTAGGGGGGCGCCACGACGTCCGCCAGAGGGCCGGCCACGGACGGGTCGTAGTGAAGGGCACGCAGTGGTTGCACGTCTGCCATGGCGGTGGCCGACCCTACCAGCGGCGGCCGCCCGTGCGCACGCCGTGAGGATGCACGCGTGCCCTCACCCCGCGCGGGCGCCGGCCCGACGCTCTACGCTTAGTCCAACGGGGCGTGGCGCAGCTTGGTAGCGCACCTGCTTTGGGAGCAGGGGGTCGCCGGTTCAAATCCGGCCGCCCCGATTGGTGTTCTGGGAACCCTGCACGGCTGGGGTTGCGAGTCGCGCCAAATCGGTCGGAGCCTCTCGGTCGACGTATCATCCCAGGGGAGGGGTGAGGCGGGACGAGGAGGCAGGCGTGGTCATGCCGAAGAGGGTTCTCATGGGCTTGGTGCCGATGCTGACGGTGGTCGCTGCCGCGATGCCGCCGTCGCGTGCGCCGAACCGCACTACTACCGCCGCGGCACTGTGATTCCTGAGGGGGAAAGGGTGCCGACCTTTGAGTGGGGCACGCTTACGTATTCACCTGAGCCAGTACTGGCCCCAACAACCACATGTGAAACTGTCAGCGGAGGCTATATCGAAAACCCAGCGGGCGGCGGGGGTGGTATCGGCCAAACCACTAACTTCTCGGCTTGGAATTGCACCAACGCGGGATGTCCGCCGGGGAACGTGACCATCGAAGGAACGGAATATCCAAAAGAATTCACCGTCACCTCCGAAGCACTTCCGTGGCCGAACCTTCTGGAAGACGAGGAAGGGATCACGAAAATCCGCACCGAAAGCACCGGGGTGCGCCAGTCCTTTGGTTGCTATGCGCATGGTTCTCACCGGGCCGCGCAAGGTAGCCCTGGCTACAGCGAACAGATTCCTATCGCGGAAGCCACCATCTTCCTGACCACTAACGAATGGAAACAGCGTCCTCTGATTGAACCAGGCAGAAACGCGACCGTCACGAGCAAGCTCGCGTTCGACGCAAAAGCTGGCGCCCTCTTATGTGCCTGTGGTGCGGCCATAGACAAGATCGCCGGCAAACTGAAGCTCATGGCCTACAAAGAATCGGAACTGATCACCACGAGGGACCCGTAGCGCCAGCGAGATCGCCGGCGCTGGCAAGCGTCAGAGCCGACCCTGGTCACTATGGGTTCGACCATCCGCCCACCGGCGCGTTTAGCGGCCGGCCGGTCTGGGTAAGACCCTGGCGGGCACGGCTTACAGGGGACACTGGCCGCGCCCACCACCCGGACGGGCACCCTCCTGTCGGGGCCTCCGCAGTTGCTACTCAGCCCTCGGACCGCCAACCGGGGGCTGAGTACGTTCTTGGGGCGGCAGGGCCGATCTTCAGGCCGTCGGTCCTGTTGACGCGAGCTTCAGACGGTGGGCGATTTAGTCTGATCGGGTCATTGTCGGCCACCTGCGGCGCTGGTACTCCGTGACATGAGGAGAGGGAGCAGCGGGCCGCCTCCCCCCGGTGGCCCGCTCGTTCCTCTCGAGCCCGCGCAGCGTTCGCCCGTAGGGCACGAGACTGCGCCACGGGTTTCCCAGAGTCGTAACACGTCCGTCTCACGGCCGTAACAAGTGCGGGCCTGTCCTGATTACAGTTTGGTTCGCAGCGGACGAGTACCTCCTCACCCACCCGCCGCTGACGCCCGATTGCAGGAGGCCACGGAGGGGAGAAGCCCGGCATAGTCCGGGCTTCGGGCGTTCTCGAGGCATCGGGGTCTCCCGCCCGAGCAGGGGGACGAGCGGCACCGACAGGCCGCAGGCGCGGCACGCGCCGCGTCGAGTACGGTGGCGAATGATGCGTCGCGCCGCCCTCGCCGCCACCCTGCTTGCGGTCCCGGCCTTTGTGGGTTGTGGCTCGACAGCGACCAAGACGGTCACCGCGCACGTCCCCTCCACGGCGGCGAAATCCAAGCAGGCGACCGGCAAGGCGCATTTCATCGCGCAGGCCGACTCGGTTTGCCGTGCCGCGGGCAAGGCGACCGAACGGTTCCGCAAACGGCTCAACGAAGTACAGCGTGAACCGGCCGGGCCGGCCGGCAAGAGCCTCACACCGATACTGCGCGGGTTGATCGCGTCAGAGCGTGCATCGGTCGCGGAGCTGCAATCCCTGCCCGAGCCGGCGGGTGACTCCAAGACGATCGCGACATGGCTGGCGGCGCTGCGCGACTCGATCAACGATCAGAGCAACGTCACGGATGCGTTCGCCACGGGCTGACAGAACGGGGATCAGAGCCGCGAGCGAGGCCGCCGAAAGCGGCCAAGGCACGCGCGCGCAGCCTGGCGCGGAGCTATGGCTTCAAGGTCTGTGGAGTGCAGGGATGACCGGGCGCTGGAGCGCAGCCATTGGCCGGGTAGGAGATTTTCGTGGGCTCGGGAAGAAGTGGGCACGAGCGGAGTCGTTATGGATGGGCGCGCCCTGGCCCCCCCAAGGGCCCCGGCCCCCTCCTGATCGGCTTCGTCCCGGTGCCGCGCCAAGCTTCCGAATCCCCCCTTGAAGCTTGTCCCGGTGCCGGGACGGGTCGAGTGCGGGGCGCAACGACCTGCGCGTTGCGCGCGCTTTGGCGCATGCCACCCTGGACGACCCGTCGCTGCACCGGAGCGCGAATCCCCCTGCGACCCGGCGCGCTGCGATTTGCGGGTTCATGTTAAGCTGGCTGTCCAGCAAGGAATGAGTCGGCGCGCCCCCGGTCCAACGCTCCTCCTGCCGGGGGCGCGTAAATAGTTGTCGCGACGCGGGGCCGCTGCCGTTGAACTTGGCACTCATCCAGGATGAGTGCCGGACTAGGCTCGGGTGTGGCGCCGATCGCACGGTCGTGCACATCGGCCGGGAGCGGCTGTGCTCCGAGCTGTGCGTGCTTCTCAGGAACGCCCGAAGCCCGGACTAGTCCGGGCTTCCTTACGCAATCCCCTGTGCGTGGCCTCCGTACCCCGCGGGCGGCAGCGGCGTGGGGTTCGCTGCTGCTATCCACAACAATAGC
Organism: uncultured Solirubrobacteraceae bacterium; assembly: GCA_963821655.1. Taxonomy (GTDB): domain Bacteria; phylum Actinomycetota; class Thermoleophilia; order Solirubrobacterales; family Solirubrobacteraceae; genus Palsa-744. The sequence goes on along the minus strand of CAWGER010000009.1, from coordinate 24,022 downwards.
GCGCAAAAAGCAACAATCTAGATCGAAAACCGTCGCAAAGTGCGGGTCTACGGCGGTTTGGCCGGGGATGCCGAGCCTTCACGATTGTCGATTCCGGGTGCGTCCGTTCGTCATGGAGACGACCACCTACATTCTGCCCAGAGGAGAGACTATGAAATCCATGTGGACGAGTGGCGCGATCGAGGTGCATCCGGCGGTGGCACGCTGATCGAACAGGTATTCCAGGCCGAGTGGGGTCGCGTCCTCGCTGCGCTGATCGGCTTCCTGGGCGACTTCGACCTCGCCGAGGAAGCCGCGCAGGAAGCGTTCGCGGTCGCGGCTCGAGCGATGGCCGCGCGACGGCGTGCCCGCCAGCCCGGGCGCGTGGCTCCTGACGACGCGCGCAACCGTGCGATCGACCGCATTCGCCGCGAGCGCAACCTCGACCGCCAAGTCAAAGCTGCTCGAGTACCCCGAGGCCGTGGAGGACGAGATGGGTGAGACGACGTTTCCCGACGAACGGCTCGAGCTCATCTTCACCTGCTGTCATCCCGCGCTCGCGACGGAGGCGCAGGTGGCGCTCACGCTGCGCACGCTCGGGGGTCTGAGCACCGAGGAGATCGCGCGCGCGTTCCTCGTCGCGGACTCGACGATGGCGCAGAGGCTGGTGCGGGCCAAGCGCAAGATCAGGGCTGCGGGGATCCCGTTCCGGATTCCCCCGGCGCACCTGCTGCCCGACCGGCTGACCGCCGTGCTGGCGGTCGTCTATCTGATCTTCAACGAGGGCTACGACGGCCGCGGTGAGCTGGCCGCCGAGGCGATTCGCCTCGGCCGGGCGCTCGCCGAGCTGATGCCCGACGAGCCCGAGGTCTCGGGCCTGCTCGCGCTGATGCTGCTGCATGATTCGCGGCGCGCGGCCCGCCTGCGCGACGGCGAGCTCGTGCTGCTGTCCGAGCAGGACCGGACGTTGTGGGACCGCGAGCAGATCGTGGCCGGCCGCGCGGCGCTCGACCGTGCGCTCGCACTGCGCGGGCGCGGCCCGTACGTGCTGCAGGCCGCGATCGCGGCTCTGCACGCCGAGGACACGTGCGACTGGCCGCAGATCGCTGCGCTGTACGGCGAGCTCGCGCGGCTGACGAGCTCCCCGGTCGTCGAGCTCAACCGCGCCGTGGCGGTGGCCGAGGCCGACGGGCCTACAGGCGGGGCTCGAGGCGATCGAGGAGCTCGACGAGCTCGAGGAGTACCACTATTTCCACGCGGCCCGCGCCGATCTGCTGCGTCGTCTGGGGCGGGCGGCCGAGGCTCGCGCCGCATACGAGCGCGCACTCGAGCTCGCCCACTCCGAGCACGAGCAGCGATTCCTTGCACGCCGCGTGGCCGGGCTGTAGGTAGGGTCTGGCTGATGGCCGACGGTGCTCCCGATGTCGATGCGTCCGTGTTCGCCAACTTCCAGTTCGAGATTTATGCGGGCGGCCTGGTCGATGAGACTCCCAAGCTTCCTGTCGGCGTATCCGAGCTCGAGGAGCGCGCCCGCGAGGTACTGAGCGCGGAGGCCTTCGGCTACGTGGCGGGGGGTGCCGGGGCCGAGCGCACGATGGCGGCCAACCTGCAGGCGTTCGAGCGCTGGAAGATCGTTCCGAGGATGTTGCGGGACGTCTCCGTGCGCGATCTCAGCACCTCCGTGCTCGGCACGGCGATGGCTGCCCCCGTGATGCTCGCTCCGGTCGGTGTCCAGTCGATCGTCCACCCCGAGGCGGAGCTGGCGGCGAGCGGCGGCCGCCGCGCAGGGGCTGCCCTTCATCCTGAGCACCGCGGCCTCGCACTCGATGGAGGAGGTGGCCGAGGCGATGGGGGATGCGAGCCGCTGGTACCAGCTCTACTGGCCCACGGACCGCGATCTCGCCGCGAGCTTCGTCAACCGCGCGGGCCAGGCCGGTTATGAAGCGATCGTGGTGACGCTCGACACCTGGCTTCTGGGTTGGCGCCCGCGCGATCTGAAGCATGCCTATCTGCCCTTTCTCAAAGGCGAGGGCGTCGCCAACTACTTCGGCGATCCCGTCTTCCGCGGCGCGCTCGAGAAGCCACCCGAGCAGGATCCGGGGCCGGCCATCGGTCACTGGGCGTACCTGGCTTGCGCTGAGCAGACCACGCTTCCGATCGTGCTCAGTCGGCATCCTTCATGCCTGAGGATGCCCGGTCGAGCTGAGCCGGCCGCGCGCCGCGCCGGCGCGCGCCGCCGCCAGGTCAGTCGACGGCGTGGCCGTTTGCGGTGAGCGTCACATCGATGTTGCCGCGCGTCGCGTTCGAGTAGGGGCAGACCGCGTGCGCGGCTCTGACCAGCTCCACCGCCTTCGCCGGATCGCTGATCGCCGAAAGGGTGACGGCGAGCTCGACGGCGATGGTGAAGGCCCGCTCCTCGGTCGTCACGAGCATCACCTTCGAGTCGATCGCGATGTCGCCGGCCTCCTCTCGTGCCCGGCGAACGACCGTCCCCAGCGCGCCCTCGAAACAGGCGGCGTAGCCAACGGCGAAGAGCTCCTCCGGGTTGGTGCCGTCGCCCTCACCGCCCATCTCCTTGGGCAACCGCAGGTCGACCTCAAGGGCGCCGTCCGAGGTGCGGCCGTGGCCTTCGATGCGGCCGCCCGTGACGTGCGCTTCGGCGGTGTAGAGGGTGTTGGTCATCGCGTCGCCTCCGATCGTGTTTCTGCTTGGGCGCAGCGTAGCTACTGGCCGGCGGGCGCACTGCCCTGCCGGTAGGCTCGCGCCAGCATGCCGAGCGCGCTCCTCCGATCCCGCCGCCGCGACGCGCGAGCGCTCGCGCTCGCTACGAGGAGCCTCGCGGCGGGGTGCGCGCATGAGCCCGCTCACGTTTCGCGAGCGGCCGGCCGCGGGCGATGCGAGCGGCCTGCTCGTCCTGCACCACGGACGCGGCTCAGATGAGCACGACCTGCTCCCTCTCGCCGACGCGCTCGACCCGGAGCGGCGGCTGCACGTGGCCACCCCGCGCGCGCCGCTGTCGCTGCCCGGCTGGCCGGGACATCACTGGTATCTCGTCCCACGTGTCGGCTACCCGGACCCCGACACGTTCCACGCCGCCTACCGCGAGCTGGCGGCGTTCCACGACGAGTTGTGGGCGCGTACCGGGATCGCGCCGTCCTCGACGGTGCTCGGTGGCTTCTCGATGGGCTCGGTGATGAGCTACTCGCTCGGCCTCGGGGCGGACCGGCCCGCGCCCGCCGGGATTCTCGCGTTCTCCGGGTTCCTGCCGACCGTCGAGGGCTGGCAGCCTGATCTCGCGAGTCGCTCCGGGCTGGGGGTGTTCATCGCCCATGGCCGGCGCGACCCGGTCATCGACGTCGAGTTCGGGCGCCGCGCCCGCGACACGCTGGGAGCGGCGGGCCTGGAAGTCGAGTACCTGGAGTCCGATGTGACCCACGGCATCGACCCCGCGCACGTCCCGCTCGCCGTGGACTGGCTTGACCGTACCCTCCCGCCGGGCTAGCTCCGCCCTCCGCCCGCGGCCTCAGCCGCCGAGCGCGAACAGCGGCCAGCGGCCTGGAACGCCCTTGAGCTCGTGTAGGCCGCGGTCCTCGAAGGCGAACGGGCCGCCGACGACCGTTCCGCGCACGGTGCCCGAGACGAGCACCTCGCCGGGGCCGGCGAGCCCGTTCACGCGCGAGGCGATGTGGACCGCCATCCCGCCCACGTCCTCGCCGATCAGCTCGCACTCGCCGGTGTGCATGCCGATGCGGACCTCGACTCCGAGCTCGCGTGCCGCATCCGTGATGGCGAGCGCGCACCGCAGCGCGCGCGACGGCGGGCCCGCGAAGGTGGCCAGGAACCCGTCGCCGAACGTCTTGACCTCGTGGCCGTCGAAGCGGGCGAGATCCTTGCGCACCTCCTCATCGTGGCGGGCGAGCAGATCGCGCCAACGTCCGTCGCCGAGCTCGGCCGCGCGCGCCGTCGCGTCGACGATGTCGGTGAACATCACCGTCAGCAGCGCCCGCGCGAGTTCGCCGCCGCCGCGCCCGCCGGTGAGGAACTCCTCGACCTCTTCGAGGATCGCGTCGCCGTCGCCCACGAACGGGAAGGAGTCGATCCCCTCCAGCTCGACGTAGCGGGCGCCCGGAATGTGCTTGGCGAGGTAGTGGGAGTGGCGCACGTCCCACACCAGCTCCCGGGGTCGGTGCATGATCAGCGTGGGCACGCGGATGCGCGGAAGCGCGTCGCGGACGTCGAGCTCGACCATGGCCCGGGAGATGATCCGCGCCTCCCCGGGGCTGGCGGCCAGCCGCTGCATGCGGGCGAACCATGCGACCAGCGCCGGATCATCCGCCATCGACGGCGCCCACGCCGACATCGCCTCGCCGTTCTCCTCACCCCAGCTCGAGATGTTGCGCTCGGCCAGCTCTTCCCGCTCCTCCCTCTTCATCGCCCAGTCGTAGTCCGGAGCCCATGAGGTGCGGGCGATCGACGCGTACATGATCAGCGCTCCCACCCGCTCGGGGTGATCGGCGGCGAGCAGGGCCCCCACGAGCCCCCCCTGGGCGTAGGTGAGCAGCGCGGCGCGTTCGCTGCCTGCGGCGTCGAGCACCGCCAGCGCGTCCTGTGCCTCCTGCTCGACCGTGTACGCGTCAAGGACGCGCTCGGACAGGCCGGTCCCGCGGCTGTCGAACAGGATCAGCCGCCCGAAGGACGCGAGCCGCTCGAGGAAGCGGCGATTGGCGGGCGCCTCCCACAGGTGCTCGATCTGGGTGATCCAGCCCGTCACGAACAGCAGGTCGAGCCCGCCCTCTCCGACGACCTGGTAGGCGATGCTCGCTCCGCCGCTGCGCGCGTATCGGGTGACGGGGGCCATCAGACGGCTTCCAGTTGCGCCCGGAAGGCGGCGGCGGGCTCGACGGTGGCGCCGGCCGCGTGCACGCGATTGGCGAGCCACCCGTCGGATGTGACCACGCGAATGGCGCCGGGCTCGCCGTCGGCGACGATGCGGCGAACGATCTCATCATCGGCTGAGTCGCGACGCGGCCGCGGTGCGTGCGCGACCTCGACGACCGTCGAGGAGATCGGTGGAGAGGGTGGCTGCTCGAACACGACGGTGACGTCCTCGCCGGTCACGGCGACCCAGCTCTCGAGCATGTGGACGAGGCGGACCATCGCCGCGTGGCGGTCGTTCCACCATGCGTCCGGACGCGTGCCGATCACGTTCATCCCGTCGATTAGCCATCGCACGAACACCAAGCCTACGTCTTAGCGGAGCGCGGGCGCCGGCGTCGCATGAGGGCTTGGGGATGTGGTCTCGCGCAAATCCTGCTGGAGTTGGGGTTCGCATGCGCCTTGAGGGCATCCAAACCGGGGACATCGTCGAGATCGACCACAACGGCCGGCGCTTCTTCGCGATCGTTACCGGCCCGGCAGCTGGCGGGCTGGCGCTCCAGCCCACCGACCGGCGCATCAACTACTACAGCGCGCGCAGCCGCGAGGTGGTGGGTCACTGGGCCAAGCGCGGAAGGCCGCGGGAAACCAGCGACCCGCTGCAGCCATCCCCGCGCCAGCTGGAGATAGACCTCTAGCAGGACGCGGCGCGAGCAGGCGGGGCGCCAGGTCTCACACCTCGTGCAGCGAGCGATGCGCGGCCACGGCATCCTCCAGGCGATCATCGCCCCAGAACAACTCGTCGCCGATGACGATCGTCGGCACCCCGACGACGCCCAGCGCCAGGACCTCGTCCGTGGCGCTTCGCAGAGCGTCCTTGACGTCGGGATCGGAAAGCGCGCCCTTCAGCTCACCGGTTGCGATGCCCGCTCGCCGGCCCGCCTCGAGCACGACGTCTTCCTCGCCGATGTCTGCGCCGTCGAGGAACGCCAGGCGCATAGCCGCGAGCGCGAGGGCCTTCACGCCGCCTCGGCCCGCGCGATCGCCGGCACGTCCGTCGCCCGGCGCGTCCTGCGCGGTCGCTGCGGCTCGCTCGGCGAAGATCATCGCGCGTGCGATCAGCAGGTCGCTGGTGGGCCAGGGCTCCGGCCAGCGAAGCGGTCCCAGCCCGTGCGCCGCCGCCCGCGTCCGGCAATCGGCGATCCCCTCGTCGCGGCGCTCGGTCAGCCCCCAGGAGACGCGCCTGTTCGCCTTGAAGATCGCCCCGGCGAACACTCCTCGCCACTGTGCGTCGGGAAGGAGATGCTCGATCCGCTCGGCGGCAAACCACGAGTAGGGCGACATCGCGCCGAAGAGGAACAGGGGCGACACCTGCCGGGATGACACATGCCGATCATCGCGCATCCTCGATGGCGGCACCCCCCACATACTCGTCGCCGCCGCGCCCGGGCGTCAACGCGAACAGGGTGCTGAACACGGCCAGAGCGACGATGTTGGCGAACAGCTGATAGTCCACCTTCACACCATTGAAGATGTCCGCGCGCGTGGGGCGCGTGTGCGGGATCAGGCCGGCGGCGCCGAACAGCCCGGCGACCGCGAGCGCGGCGATGACGATCGTCACGAACATCAGCGCCACGATCTGAAGGGCGAACCGGGACCCGTAGTACTTGCGGTAGATCGCGATGATCGGCAGGACGAGCAGGTCGGCGAACACGAACGCGATCACCCCGGCGAAGGAGATTCCGCCGGACCACAGCACGGCGGCCAGTGGGATGTTGCCGACCGAGCACACGAAGCTGAGCACGGCGATCAGGGGGCCGACGAGCACGTTCTCGAGGAGCCGCAGGGGTTCGGGGGCGTGCACGATGAACAGGCTGTTGAAGAAGTCGTTCCCGAGCAGGCCCACGAACCCGGCCAGCAGGAAGCCGATCGTGATCTCCTTGTAGACCATGCTCCAGTCGTTGCGGAAGTTCTGGGCGACCTCCGACCACGCCACGATGGAGGTTAGCCGCCGGCGCATGGGCGGGCGGTCGCCGCTGGGGTTGTGCTCGTGATCGGCGTCGATGAGGCGCGCGTGCTCGCGCGCCTCGACCTCGGCACGCCTTGAGATGAACAGGCGCAGGAGTAGGGTCATGACGGCGATCAGCACGAGACCGCCCACGAACTCCGCGAGCGTGAACTGCCAGCCGATCAGCACCCACATGACGATGCCCAGCTCGAACACGAGGTTGGTCGAGGCGAACTGGAAGGACAGCGCGCTGGCCGCCGAGGCACCCTTCGCGAACAGCGACCTGGCGATCGCGATCGCCGCGTAGGAGCACGAGGAGGACGCCGCTCCGAGGCCGGTGGCAGTCGCCACCGGACGCCAACCCTCGCCTCCCAGCGCCCGCTGGATCCGCTCGCGCGGCACCCAGGCCTGCACGATGGCGGAGATGGCAAAGCCGAGCACCAGAGCCCACCACACGGCCCATGCCATCAGAAGCGCATTGGAGATCCCGTCCCAGATGGTGTTGACCACGCTCATCGTACCCCGCCGTTCCGTGCCCGCGTCTTTGGTCAACGCCCTCAACATACCCTTTGGTGGTGAAGGGCCGGACGGCGCTGCCTGGCCCGATCGGGCCGCCCGCGACTCAGGCCCGAACGGTCTCCGCCTCGGAGACGGTCGCGGGCGCGGTGCCCGGGCGGCGATGGAAGTCCCGGACGCGCACGAGGGCAATGGCGCCGACAGCACCGATCAGGACGAGGCCCGCGCCGATCAGGAGGATCTCGTTGAGGCCGCTCGCAAACGCCTGCATCGAGGCTTCGACGATCTCCGTTCGGCCGTGCGCCAGTGCGGCAGCCGCCTGCCTGCCACCCGAAGCCACGGCCTTCGCCAGACCGTGGTGGGTCCCCCCGAGAGATGCCTGGAGGCTCGTGGCAATGCGGTGCTGGAAGACCGCTCCGAGCGCAGCCACCCCCACGGCCAGGCCGCCTATGCGGAACGTGTTGCTGATCCCGGAGGCCATGCCGCTGCGCTCAGGCGCCACGACGCCGAGGGCGATGTTCGCGATCGCCGGATTGGCCAGGCCGATCCCCACACCAACCAGCAGCAGTCCGGGGAGCAGCTCGGTCCAGTGTGAGGTGGCCGTGACCCCGTGCATCAACACCAGCCCGAGTGCGGTCAGGCCGAGGCCCCCGCCGAGAAACGCGCCGGGCGCGCGGCCGGCCACCGAGCGCGTGAGCAGCGGCACGATGAACGTCAACACGGTTGCCGGCAGCAGCCGCAGACCGCCCTGCAGCGGTGAGTAGCCGAGCGCGTCCTGCAGGTAGAACGTCAGATAGGGGAACATCGCGAACATGCCGGCGCCTATCGCAAAGGTGGCCAGCGACACGCCGCAGAACGCCCGGTTGGAGAAGAGCGAGAGGTCGAACATCGGGCGTGGCTGGCGCAGCTCGACGAGCAGGAACGCCGCGAGCAGGACGGCGGCCCCGGTGAGCGCGGACACGATGAGGGTGCTTCCCCAGCCGGCGTCGGTGCCGCGCAGCAGCCCGAATATCAACAGGAACAGCGCGCCTGAGAAGGTGACGAGGCCAGCCCAGTCCAGCCGCTCGGCGTCGGGATCGCGCACGTTGACCAGGCGGGTCACGGAGAGCACGATGGTCGTGAGACCGATCGGGATGTTCACGAAGAAGATCCACTGCCAGCCGAGCCCATCGGTGAGCACGCCCCCGATCAACGGGCCCACTGCAACGGCCCCGCCCACGGTTGCGCTCCACGCGGCGATCGCGCCCGCGCGCGCCGGCCCGCGGAACTCCTGGGCGACGAGCGCGAGCGAGGTCGCGAACATGGCGGCGCCGCCGAAGCCCTGCAGGGCGCGGGCGAAGATGAGCATGGTCATGCTGTCCGACAGCCCGCACAGGAGCGAGGCGAGGGTGAACACGCCTAGGCCGCCGATGAACACGCGCTTGCGCCCCACGCGGTCAGCCAGCGATCCGCTGGTGAGAATCAGGGCCGACAGGGTCAGCGCATAGGCGTCGATGACCCATTGCAGGCTCGTGAAGCTGGCGTGCAGATCCCGCTGGATGCGTGGCAATGCCACCTGCACGATCGTCACATCGACCAGCAGCATGAAGGTGGCGCTGCAGATCGCGAGCAGCGCCCACCAGCCCCGCGCGTGGCCTCCTCCAGCGCCCGGGCCGGCGGTGTCCTTGCTCGGCTCAGCGCTCACCGGCTGCTCCTTCTCCGATCAACGGCCAAGCTACACGCACGCGCTCACACTAGCGCTGCTCGCCGAGCGGGTCTCGCCTGAGCCCGGCTAGGTAGGGTCCCCTCTGATGAGCAATCGCGTGCTGCTTCTCTCCTGGGAGTACCCGCCCGTGATCGAGGGCGGGCTGGCCCGGCACGTGCGCAAGCTCGCCGAGGCACTGGTACGGCAGGGAGTCGCCGTGGACGTGCTCACGCGCGGGGTGGACGACGAATCAGAGATGGGTCGCCCTGGCGTGCGGGAGATCGGCGGCGTCACTGTACACCGCGTGCGCGAGCCGAGCTGGCCGCGCGACCTCGACCGTTTCGTGGCGTGGGTGGAGCGCATGAACGACGACATGCTGGCGGCGGGCGAGGCACTCGCAGAGGAGCATTCCTACGACCTCGTCCACGGCCATGACTGGCTCGTTGGGCACGCCTCCGCAGAGCTTGCGGACCGGCTGGGCGTGCCGTACGTGACGACGATCCACGCGACCGAGCACGGGCGCCACCAGGGGTGGGTGCAGGACCATCCGCAGTCGCACATCCACGCCGTCGAGCGGTGGATGGCCCGGCGCGCGAATGCCGTGGTCGTGTGCTCCTACTACATGCGCGGGCACGTGGCCGACATCTTCGACATCGACGAGCGGCGCATCACGGTGATCCCCAACGGCGTGGACCCGAGCGAACTCCAGCCCGTGGGCGACCTGCAGACACTGCGCGCCAGCTTCGCAGCGCCGGGGGAGAAGCTCGTGCTGCTGGTCGGGCGGCTGGTGTACGAGAAGGGCTTTCAGCTTGCGCTCGACGCCCTTCCGGGGGTGATCGAGCAGGTTCCGAACGCGCGCTTCGTGGTTGCCGGCAGCGGCACGCACGAACAGGAGCTGAAGGCGCAGGCGCAGCGGTTGGGACTGTCCGCGCATGGGACCTTCGTCGGCTGGATCGGCGACGACGTGCTGCACTCGCTCTACCGGATCGCGGACCTGTGCGTGGTCCCGTCCATCTACGAGCCGTTCGGGTTGGTCGCGCTCGAGGCGATGGCCTCGGGCTGCCCGTGCATCGTGGCCGACACGGGCGGGCTGCGCGAGGTGGTGCCGATGGGCGAGCGTGTCGGTCTGCGCTTCAACGGCGGCGACGCCGAGCATCTGGGCGCGATGATCGAGCGCCTGCTCGTCGACAGCGCGCTGCGCGATCGACTCGTGACAGAGGCCTCAGAGTACGTGCTGCGCTTCGACTGGGATGACATCGCCCAGCGGACGCGGGGAATCTATCGCACGCTGGCCGAGCCGGCGCTGCGCAAGGAAGGAGCGCCGAGGGGATGAGCCATCTACAGGGTTTGATGCAGGACGACTTTCCGCTCACGCTCAACCACGTCCGCCGCAGGATGCGCTCCTGCAGCCCGGACAGGGAGGTAGTGACCCTCACCGAAGGCGGAGACCAGGAAGCGCGCCACCTTCGCCGAGGTCTCCGAGCGAATCGACCGGCTCGCGCGTGCGGTCGCTCGGCTCGGTGTGGGGTCCGGCGACCGTGTCGGGACGTTCGCGTGGAACAACCAGCGCCACCTCGAGCTGTACTTCGCGATCCCGTGCGCGGGGGCGGTGTTGCACACGCTCAACATCCGCCTGTTCGAGGAGCAGCTCGTCTACATCGTCAACCACGCCGAGGACAAGGTGATCTTCGTCGACGACTCGCTGGTGACGGTGCTGGAGAAGCTCGCTCCAAGCTTCCAGACGGTCGAGCACTATGTCGTCATGGGTGACGGGGACACCGGCACGCTCCCAAACGCGGTGCGCTACGAGGAGCTTCTGGACGAGGCCGGAGAGGGCCCGTTCGACTTCCCCGAGGTGGACGAGCGCCAGGCCGCGGCACTGTGCTACACGAGCGGCACCACGGGCAACCCGAAGGGGGTGCTGTACTCCCACCGCTCGATCAGCATGCACTCCACGGCCACGCTGATGAAGGACGGCACAGGCCTCTCGCAAGCCGATCGTGTGCTGGCGGTGGTGCCGATGTTCCATGCCAACGCGTGGGGGCTGCCCTACGGCGCAGCGCTGGCCGGCGCCGATCTCATACTTCCCGACCGCTTCCTCGGGGCCGAGCCGCTGGCGAAGCTGATCGCGGCGGAGCGCCCCACCCTGATGGGGTGCGTCCCGACGATCTTCTCCGACCTGCTGCGCTACGCCGACGATCATCCCGAGATCGACCTCTCCTCGCTCACCAACGCCGCCTGCGGGGGCTCGGCGGTGCCGCGACAGTTGATGAAGGATTTCGAGGAGCGTCACGGCGTGCGCATCTTCCAGGCCTGGGGCATGACCGAGACGAGCCCGATGGCGACCTACTCGCGCCCGCCGGAGGGGGAGCACGACGACGCCTACTGGGAGGATCGGGCCAAGCAGGGACGCCCGCTCCCGTGGGTGGAGCTGCGCCTGATCGACGACGCCGGCAACGAGGTCCCGTGGGACGGTGAGTCAACCGGCGAGATCGAGGTACGCGGGCCATGGATCGCCGCCCGCTACTTCCGCGACGAGTCAGGTGATGAGAAGTTCGACTCCGGATGGCTGCGCACCGGCGACATCGCCGCGGTCAACGGCCAGGGGTTCGTGCAGATCACCGACCGGGCCAAGGACGTGATCAAGTCCGGCGGCGAGTGGATCTCCTCGGTCGAGCTCGAGAACGAGGTGATGTCCCACCCCGACGTGGTCGAGGCCGCGGTGATCGCCAAGCCCGACGAGCGGTGGGCCGAGCGCCCGCTGTGCTGCGTCGTGCTGCGCGAAGGTGCGAGCACGACGGCGGATGACCTCGTCGAGCACCTGCACGGGCGGGTGGCAAAATGGTGGTTGCCGGATGAGTTCGCGTTCGTTCCGGAGGTCCCCAAGACGAGCGTGGGCAAGTTCGACAAGAAGGTGCTGCGCGCAAGGCTCAGCGAGGGAACGCTGCAGGGACGCGTATTGGTCTCCTGAGGCGCTGTTCCTGCTCGTTGTTCGCTGTCCAGAGCGCCCTTTTCGTGGCCGGCTGAGCGGCGAAATTGCGATACTGCGCCCCGGGGGAATCGCTCGGCGGGCCGGCCTGGGGCGCCAAAGGCGGCGACTCGGGTTGTCTTACGACCGGGAATGGTGATAGACCTACCGGTCACGAAGCAGGCGACAGGCGGACATTTGGCGAACCAGACAGGATGCTTAGACCAAGAATCGCCCGGAAAGTCACGAAAGAGACCCTGATCAGGGGTCGGAGCGTTCACCACACCATCAACAGGAGGTTGGCATGACTCGGACCGATGTCGTGGCCTCGGTCAGGCCGCAGGCGCAAGCGAAAGCATCGATCAGGAGGGGGTCGTCGCGCATGTCGCGCAGGCTGTTGATCCTCCCGGTCGCGCTGCTGTTGGCGGTAGCGCTCGTTGCCCCGACCACAGCCATCGCTGCGACCGGCAGCACGGAAAACGGCTACTCCCAGACAGCGCCGACCCCCTCGACGACGCCCTCGACGACGCCGTCCTCGACGCCGTCCTCGACGACGCCGGCACCGAAACCGGCAAGCGGGACGTCCCCGTCGAAAGAATCGAGCACGCCGACAAAAGGGACCGAACCTTCCAAAACCTCCAGCACGCCGACGACTACGACCAAAGCAACGACCACGAGCCCGAAATCGGGCACGCTGCCGTTCACCGGCCTGAACCTCGGTTGGATCGTCGGCATCGGGCTGCTCCTGATGGGCGTGGGTTTCTCGATCGTGACGGTGCAGCGCCGCCAGCACGGCGACAGCTGACCGCGCGCCACTCTGCATAGCAAGACGCAAGCAAAGCGGCCGCCGGGAATCGACCGGCGGCCGCTTTTGCGTTCCCGCGGGCGCATGCGGACAGCCAACGCGGCGAAGTGCGGCGGGAGCTGCATGGACCGATGTTCGAGCGGGGGACCGTGCACCGGGGCTGATGTTCCAATGGCGGGACTTTCACCTCCGGGGCCGGGGGGCGATTTGTCGAATCCCTTTGGCCAAAATCTCGTTGTGACGATAAATGGAGCCAGAGATCATGCACGCTCAGGCCTTCATCGAATCGGAGCGTCTGCGCGCGTCGTTCGCTGCCCGGGAACTGCGGATGATGGGTGCCGAGCGCCGTGGGGAGCTCCTCGTCGGGGCGGGGTTCATCGTGGCGGCGCTCACGCTCGCCCTGGTGGGCGGACCCGATCGCGGCCTGTCGCTCCCGGTCGCCGCGCTGTATGTGCTGGCGGTCGCGGTAAGCTCCAACGTCCGGTTCGACGTGGGCGCGGGGTTCGGCGTGGGCGCGGGGTTCACCGTGCCCACGCAGGCCGTGTTCGTACCGATGCTGTTTGCAGTGCCCGTCTCGCTGGTGCCGCTGCTCGTCGCGTTCGCACTGGCCCTTGGCATGCTCCCGATGATCCTGGTCAAGCGGGTCCCGATGAGTCGCATCCTGAGCGTACCGGCCAACAGCTGGTTCGCAGTGGGGCCGGCGGTGGTGCTGCTGCTCGCAGGAGATCACCGTCCGGATGCCGACTGGGCCGTGCTGGCGCTCGCGCTGGCCGCTCAATTCGGCTGCGACTTCGGTGCGAACGCTGTTCGCGAACGCCTGGGCCGTGGGATCACGATCTCCGAACTGGTCGAGGAGATGCGCCAGGTCTACCTGGTCGACCTCGCGCTCACGCCGCTGGGCCTCGCCGTGGCGTTCGCCACGATCGAACGCAAATGGGCGGTGCTCCTGGTCGCGCCCCTGTTCGGAGTGCTGCGTTGGCTCTCGAAAGAGCGGCGCGCCCGGCTCGAGCAGCTGGTCGAGCTGAGCGATGCCTATCGCGGCACCGCACTGCTGCTGGGCGACGTGGTCGAGGCGGACGACTCCTACACCGGCGAACATTGCAAGGACGTCGTGCGGCTGGCGTTGGACGTGGCTCGTGCGCTGGGACTCGACCTGAACAGACAGCGTCACGTCGAGTTCGCGGCGCTGCTGCACGACGTGGGCAAGATCGCCGTGCCGAAGGAGATCGTCAACAAGCCCGGCAAGCTCGACGAGCGTGAGTGGAAGATCATCAAGACCCACACCGTCGAGGGTCAGAAAATGCTCGAGCGGGTCGGCGGCTTCATGCGCGAGGTGGGGGAGATCGTGCGCTCTCATCATGAGCGCTGGGACGGTGGCGGCTACCCCGACGGACTGAGCGGGGAGCAGATCCCATTGGAGGCTCGCATTGTCTCGTGCTGTGACGCCTTCAACGCGATGACCACGACCCGGTCGTATCGCAAGTCGATGGCCACCCCGGTCGCGGTGGCCGAGCTGATGGCCAATGCCGGCAGCCAGTTCGACCCGCGCGTGGTCGACGCGCTGGTCGAGGTAATCCGCCAAGATTCGCGGCGAGCATCCGAGCGGGGCTGAGCCGTGTTTCTGTCTGGCGTCTGGCGCTAACGCGCCCGAGCGGCAGACCACTCGGCCTTGTGAGCGCGCTTGGCGACCTGGTACTCGGTGAGCGCCTCGGGCGAGTCGACGTCGCCGAGCGTCGGGTGGGACGGTACGAGGGCGCGGGCCGCGTCGACACCGAAGCGCTTGGCGAGTACCGAGCCGAGCGCCTTGATCTTCATCTCGCCGAAGCCGGGCAGCGCGGCGAGGTTGTCGCGTAGAGCGTCCGCATCCGGCGCGTCCAGCCACACGCGTGCGGCGTCGCCGCCATAGCGCTTACAGACGTGCTCGGCCAGGTCGCCCACCCGCCGAGCCATCGAGCCGGGGAAGCGGTGGATCGCCGGCTTGGCACGAAAGAGCGGCTCGAGATCGGCTGACGCCAGCGTGGCGGGGTCGATCGAGCCGAGGCGTGCTTGCAGGACCAGCGGGCCCGCGAACGCCTTCTGAACAGAGACCTGCTGGTCGAGCGCGAAGCCGATGAGCAGTGCCATGGGATCGGCCGCGAGCAACGCGTTCGCCTCGTCGGAGTCGGTGAAGTACAGACGGTTTGGCACACGCCGATCCTACCGCGGCGAAGTTGTGTGCCAGCTCGGCACATCCGCGGCGCAGGCGACCGGGCAGTGACGAGCGAGCGCTGCCGTACTCCCACGCGTATCATCGCGCTCAAGAGTCCAATGGCGCCGGGCCGCTTCGGTCCCGGACCTGGGGAGGTGGGGAGCGTGTACGACTACGTGATCGTGGGTGCGGGATCGGCGGGCTGCGTGCTCGCCGCACGGCTGAGTGAGGACCCCGACGTGAAGGTCGCGCTGCTCGAGGCCGGCGGCGCCGACACCGACGAGGAGATCCACATCCCGGCTGCATTCGGCGCGCTGTTCAAGGGGCGGCGCGACTGGGACATGGCCAGCGAGCCCGAGCCGGGCCTGGGCGGCCGTCGGGCCTACCTTCCGCGGGCCAAGATGCTCGGCGGGTGCAGCTCCATGAACGCGATGGTGTACATCCGCGGCAACCGCGCCGACTACGACGAATGGGCGGCAATGGGCGCCGAGGGCTGGGGATACGACGACGTGCTGGCGTACTTCAGGCGCTCGGAGGACAACGAGCGCGGCGAGGATCTCTACCACGGGACCGGCGGGCCGCTAGCGGTCCGCGAGGGCCGTTCGATGAACCCGCTGGCGACCGCGTTCCTGGAGGCCGCCAAGCAGGCCGGCCATGAGGAAAACCCGGATTTCAACGGAGTGCGCCAGGAGGGTTTCGGTCGCTACCAGACGACCCAAGAGGACGGGATGCGCGCCAGCACGTCGGTGCGCTACCTGCATCCGGCGATGACGCGCCCCAACCTCACCGTCATCACCGACGCGCACGCGCTGCGCATCCTGTTCGACGGTGACCGAGCATGCGGGGTAGAGATCGATCACGCGGGGACTGTCGAGACGGTGGAGGCCTCCCGCGAGGTCATCATCTCGGCCGGTACCTACCAGTCTCCGCAGCTGCTGATGCTCTCCGGCATCGGGCCGGCCGAAGAGCTGCCGCTGTTCCAGATCGAGGTTCGCAAGGACCTCCCGGTCGGCCAGGGGCTGCAGGACCACTGCATGACGCTGATGAACTGGAAAACAGACGTCGAGTCGCTGATGACCGCGCTTACGCCCGAGAACGTCGAGCTGCTTCAGAGCGAGGGCCGCGGCCCCCTGTCCTCGAACATTGCGGAGGCCGGTGGCTTCGTGCGCACGCGGCCCGGCCTGGATGCGCCGGACTGCCAATTCCACTGCGCACCGGTGTTGTTCTACGAGGAAGGCCTGGGCCCGGCGGTCGAGCACGGCCTTGCGTTCGGTCCGGGCGTGGTGAAGCCCACGAGTCGCGGCTCGGTAACCCTGCGTACGCCCAACCCGTACTCCAAGCCGCGCATCCTCCACAACTACCTCACCACCGAGGAGGACCGCCAGACGATCCTCGAGGGCGTGCGGATCGCGCTGAAGATCTCCCAGCAGGACGCTCTGAAGCCCGTCATCACCGGTGACTTCGTCGCGCCGACGCCAGATGCCGGCGAGGACGAGCTGTGGCAGTACATCGAGGATCAGACGATGACCATCTACCACCCCACGTCGACGTGCGCGATCGGTCCCGTTGTTGATCCTCGCCTGCGCGTTCATGGCTTCGATGGACTACGGGTCGTCGACGCTTCGGTCATGCCGACGATCGTGCGCGGCAACACCAACGCGCCCACGATCATGATCGCCGAGAAGGCCGCGGACCTGATCCGCGAGGACGCGCTGCAGGCCTCAGTCGCGGCGCCGGCCTAGGCGTAAGCTAACCGCGGCGACCTGGCCGGGGCAGGCGGGCCAGCAGGCGCTGGCGAGCTTGGCGTCTGCGCGTTTTGCGCGGTGGCACGACGCCCAAGAGTCGCGGCGAGGCACGAGCCTGCCGTCGGGCGAGTAGGCCGGCCCCTATGCCCAGCCCGGCGAGCGCGGCGACGATCAGACCCGGCCGGGCGAGCTGGCGGCCGTACTGCTCCTGCACTGCCGGCCACATCTCGCGATCCACCAGCTCCGTCACCGCGTCCGACCTGCCGGCGACTTGGCGCGGGTCGAGTGGCTCGAGGAATGCCAGCTCGACCCGCCGGGGCTTGAGAATCGGCCCGAGCCAGAGGTGATCCGTGCCCGTGATCGCCGTGGGGACGATCGGGGCCCCGCTCTCGAGCGCCAGCCTGCCGGCGCCGTGGTGGGGCGATCCGAGCGCATCGGGGTCCTCGACGCGCGTGCCCTCCGGGAACATGACGAGCAGTTGGCCTTGGTCGAGGATCATTCGTGCAGTCGTAATCGCCTGCGTGTCGGTCTCGCCCCGTCGGACTGGAAACGCTCCTAGGTTCAGGAGCAGTCTGCCGGCCGGGCCCTCTATCAGCTCGGTCTTCGCCATGAAGCGCACGTGTCGGCGAAGGGCGATCGCGATAAAGAAGGCGTCGAGGAAGCTCTTGTGATTGGGCGCGATGATCGCTGGTCCATTTGCAGGGACGTGCTCGACTCCCGAGATGCGCATGCGAAACCAGAGGCGCAGCGGAGGTGTGAGGAGAAACCGCGCGAGCGCATACAGAGCACTGCTCTCGCCCCGCTCGCGCGCCTGCATGTGCGCCCGGTCGAGCTCAGTCATTCACTGGACCGGCGCTTATAGTGGAATCGCGGAAGTGTCGATGACATTCGACCGAAGGTAGGCGACGGACAGCCAGTCCATTCCTGGACATTACGCCGCCTCGTGCACCAGGTCACGCCGATCATCGGTAGTGCACACGCAGGCTGTTGGGTAGCTTGCACGGATGCACAGAGCTCCAGTCTGATTAGCCTTGTCAGGCGATGAGTGGACAACCAAGTCAAGAGGGCAGTTACCTCACTCCCCGTTTTGAGCATGCGCAGGTAGCGGACGCGATGCGACACGGTGTGCTCAGCTGCTCAGCGGACGCCTCCTTGCAGGATGCGGCGCGCACGATGTCGTTGCACCACGTGCACACGATCCTCGTGACCGACCCAGCAGACGGGTCGCTGTCGGGGATCGTCTCAGACATGGCTCTGCTCAATGCACTGCTCGACTCCGACGACAGCGAGCGCTCACTGGGTGAGGTGGCCGATCGCGACCTCAGCACGATCTCAAGCGGCGAGCCGCTCATTTCAGCCGCGGAGCTGATGCGTGACCGAGGGATCGCCCACCTCGTGGTCCGGGACGAGCAGAGCGGACGACCGACCGGGATGCTGTCCACCCTAGACGTGGCAGGCGTGCTCGCCTGGGGCGAGGCCTGAAGACTCGTTTGAATACGACCGTTTGAATACGACGCTGAGGTTGTCGCCGGCGAGCCGCCTGTGGTCTGGCGCCGCGTTGACACGCACGACGTTTGAGCGAGCCGTAGCCGGCACACACGCCGACCCACTGCCCGCCATGGCCGTCGCCGACGGCGAAGCTAGCTGCCGACCGCGGCGAGCTCGTCAATGCGGATGAGAGGACTCGAACCTCCACCTGGTTTCCCAGACACGGACCTGAACCGTGCGCGTCTACCAATTCCGCCACATCCGCGCCGAACGAGCCAGCGAAGATAGCGCACGCGCGAGGAACGGTCCGGGCGGACGCGCGGCCACTGGCCATTTCGGAGGACCCGCGATGGACGGCCGGTCGAGGGGAGCCCGCTCCGAGCGCTTTGCTAGCCTCGTGCCGATCGATTTCGCGCCGCTATCGTCCAGGGGACTAGGACGCCGCCCTCTCATGGCGGAAACCCGGGTTCGAATCCCGGTAGCGGTACTGCTTACGCCCCGTGTTGCGACGTTTCACGTTCTTGGGACATCTTCGGGCCAGGTACTCGCGGCCCGCCATGATCTTGGCCTCGGCTGAAGTTCAAGATTGGCCGCCTCGGCCTCTGCCGCAGACCCGGGGGACGTGACGCCAGTCGATAAACCCCGCGCCACGCCGCCCCGCCATGCCGTATCTACGGTGCTCGATGCCGCCGCCAAGATTGAAGCCGAGGCTGAGCACATGGGCGGGTTCTCCCGGACGATTGCCAGGGTATGGGCGGGTGCGTGCGTGCCCAGCCCGGTTCCCCCGGACACGAGGTGCGGCGCCAGCACCTCGCAGTCCCCCTTCCCGGGGCGTGGGCGCTGTGGCGCCCTACGGCTCGCCTGTTCCGTGACATCTCGATGACCTCCCTTACCCCTTAGAGCACTCACCAATTCGATCACTTCTCCGGCAGTCCGTGGTGCGCCAATGCGGCACGCTGGGTCCTGGCAAATGCGCCGCATTGGCCCGTTGCCGCAGGGACTCCGGCAGCGAACTGGGTCAACCGGGCCGCGCAGCGGGTCGAACCTGGCTTCCGCAGCGCTGCATGGCGTTTCGAGCAAACCGGGGGTCAGAATCGGGCCCCAAATACCCCCTCCAAGGCCCGACTCCGACCCTTGTGAGGGGGCCGGAGGCCCCCGGGAGCCTCCTGGAAACCGACCCTTACTCAACACTGTTGAAGCTACTTCAGTTATCCCCGGCGCGGAGGACAATTCTCGGCCCATCGATGGGCCGATTCGGACAGTTGGACCCCCACTGCGCCGAGTAGATGCAGAGCCTCGGCGAATGCGGGGGCCCTAGGTCGTTCCCGCCGCAACCTGCAGAGACTTCCGAGCGGGACCCTATGCAGCCGGCGGCGACCTGTCTAGGCTCGCCGATGGCGAAAGACGTGGCGACGCGCCCACGGTTGTCCCCTCCTGCTGCCGGGGGCGCTCATAGTCCATCCCCCCACTCCAGCGCCCCGGAGGGTGCGCTGCGAGCGCGGCGCGAGCTACTCCTCGACGTTCAGGTAGGAGCGGACTCTCTCGACGAGGTCCTCCAGGCGACCATTCCGCTTTACCCGCAGGAACTGTCCTCTCGGGCCGCGCACGATCGGCGGACGCTCGTCGATGCTCACGACCGCGTGATTCGCGGGGAGTCTTCGCAGGCGCCTGAGCTGCTGCTTCGTGAGCGGGTGCGTGCTCGACATGTTCCTCGCCTCCCTTTTGCTGCAATGAAGCCCAGGGGAAGGGTAGATGCCTTGTGCCGGTAATCAGGCACCTGGGCCGCGACAACCTCGCATCTTCCGAGGGAATCGTCGTGACGAGAAGCTGCCGCGTCTGTGGGAGCATCGCTCGCCGTGGCACGACGGCCACGAACGGCGAGAGACCAAGATGCCGGCGCTCGCCTGATGCACGGATTGATGGATACTCGCCTCGTTGATGGTCAATCGGAAGTTCTACACAAGCCAGTCCGACGCCCTCAAAGCCGTGGGGCTCATATGAAGGAGTGTTAGTCAAGAGCAGCGTTGATCCACCGTTGCCGCGGCGGGGGTAAGCATGGTGGGCATGAGCGTCTCCCGGGGCGCCACGAGCTGAAGTGCCGGCGTGATCGACCGTGTCTGGTCAGGCTCATATGCGAGGACTGATTACCTCAAGACCCTTGTTCGTCGCCGGGCTTGCATTCTGGAATCGGGCGCCACCCGGCAATCGGTGAAAGCGGGTTGCCCATAGCCCCTACTCGCGCGCCCGTGGATGGCGACGTTGCGGCCTTCTGAATAGCTCATAGCGCCCCGGCAGCCGCCGGGCCCTTGAATGTTGTTGTCGCTCGTTCAGTCCAGTGTCGCTGCCTCCCAGCAGAACGCGGCGAGCTCGCGAGCGCACGCGATCACGACAGTTCCGCTCGGCTTGCCCCGCCGTCCGTAGAGATGCATCCAGCGCTCGTGCAGGCGAAGCTGGGCACGCCAGGCGATCTCAACGACCCGTGGGTCCTGGCCGGCTTGGCGTCCCCCGAGCCCTTTACCCACCGCGGGGCGGCGGCGGTAGTGGTGGGCGGCCTCGACCAACAGGCGACGTGCGTGGGGCGGACCGGCCTTGGTGATCTGGCCCTGCACGCGCTTTGAGTCAGAGGTGTACTCGCTCGGCACGACGCCGAGGAAGCCCGACAGCAGCGAGGGCTTCGGAAAGCGATCGAAGCTCCCGACTTCCGCGCACATCCCGGCGGCCGTGAGCGTGTCGATCCCGCGGAAGCAGCGGAGCCTTTCCACCACCGGGGCGTGGCTTGACTGCGCCACCGCCCCTTCGAGCACGCCGATCAGGCCCTGACGGCGCTGAACGAGTGAGCGCTCCGCGCACAGATAGTCGAGGAACACCGCTTCAGAGAGCGCGTCATCGAAGCTCTGCTTTGAAAGCCACTGCTCGTGCGGCTGAGTCCACGACTTGCACGAGGAGCGCACCCCTCGGCGCAGCAGGAACTTCGACAGGCGGTGGCGGGAGCGCATCAGGTCCTTGCGGGCGTCCTCCACGCAGCGCACGAGGTCTCGGAAGTGCTCATCGGCCTCGCTCGGAACGAACGCGAAGGACAGCTCACCCGCCGCCAGGAGCCTGACCAGGCGCTTCGCGTCACGGCGGTCGGTCTTGACCCGATCACCTGGTGCCTTTGGGATCGACCCCGGCGCCACCACTCCGATGTCGAGTCCGCGCTCCTTTCCCACCCGCGCGAGGGCAAACCCCGTCGGGCCCGCCTCATAGATCGCGCGCACCGGACGATTGAGCTCCTGCAGGAACACGGGCACGACACGCTCGGGCTCACCGCGCAACCGCTGCACATGAAGCTCGCCGCTGAGCGGGTCAAGCACGGCGGCGACGGTCTGCGCCGTATGAACGTCGAGCCCGACAAGGGCCATAATCTCTGACATGGTCGGCACCTCCCATAGCTGGGGTGTCGGCGCCGGGTTCGTCCCGACGCCCAGTCCCCGCACATCTATGCGCGGGGTGCCGGCCGATCCTGTCGCAGGGTGCTTGGGAGCCGACCCTTCATAGGGTCTGGAGGCGTAGGCGATGTCGCAGGAGAACGTGGAGGTTGTTGAACGGGCGTTGGACGCCTACAACCGGCTGGATCTCGACGCCTTCGCTGATCTCACGACCGTGGACTTCGAGTGGTCCACGTCGGTGGTTGGGGCTGTCGAGGGCGGTAGTTTTCGGGGGCGCGAGGGCATCGAAACGTACTTCCGGGAGGTCTCCGACACCTGGGAGGAGGTCCGCGCAGTCGCTGAGGAGGTCCGCGATCTCGGCGACCGCGTGCTCGTGCTCGGACGGTTTGCCGGACGCGGGCGGGGCAGCGGCGTCCCGGTTGATGCACCGCAGGGGATCATCTACAACCTTCGTGGTGGCAAGATCTCGCGCATCCGTGCGTATCTCGATCACGCCGAGGCGTTGCGGGCGGCGGGCCTTACCGAGTAGGCGGTGCGCAGATGAGCTGGCACCCCGTAGTCAATGTCTCGCAAGCCGAGCGTGAATGGCCCTGGATCCGGCGATACTGGTCGGTCGTCCGCTCCAGCTGATTAGGTTGCGGCGCGCCCGAGTGGATGGAGACCCAGGCCCGAGCGCGCCAGGCAAGTAATCGGCTCGAGGTTCGACACGGCCGAGCTATGCGACGTTTCGACCAGCAGCCTGCGTGCCCCCAAGCGGCGGGCAGCCTCGCGCCTGATCATGGCGCCTAGCTCGAGCGATCACGCCGCTCGTACAGAGCATCCATCCGCGACATGCCCTTGGGCGGCAGCATCCCGCCGATGATCCAGACCAGCGGTATGAAGAATCCGATGATGAACAGGATCCAGTGGCCGTTTTTGATCGTTCTGACGCCGAGAAAGATCAAGAGAAAGATGTAGATGATGCCTAGGCCGACGTACAGCAACGAAAGCTCCCATCGTTGGGGTGGACGAAGCAGCATAGATGGCCGCCGCGAGCGTGATCCGTCTCATCATGGCCCGGGCCGCGAGGACGTCCTCGGCGAGGCGGAAGAACTTGCCTTCGGGCGAGTGCAGCGCGAGCGCAAAGCGCTGGCCCCGCAGATGAACGCCTTGGCCTCGACTCCCCTCCTCCATTAGCGCCAGAGGCGCTGTCGGTGGCTTTCGGGCTTCGGCCGGCATTCTGACCGCAGGGCCAGTTCACCTCGCACGATACTCCGAGCGGCCGCCCGACACAAGCGAGTCTCGCGCCGGTGTCCGCGCAACATCGGCCGCCTCTAAGGTCACGGCGAGTGGCGGTCGACGTGGGGGGTTGATGGAGCCGCCCAGGCAGTCCGATGAACCGACGGTAGTCCACGAGCTCCCGAAAGCGATCGTGGACATGCTGGTGGCCTGGGATGCCGAAGCCGAGGCGCTCGGCATAGCCCTGCCTGTGGCGTCCGGTCGAGACGATCCCGGCGATTAAGCTCCCCGGTCCGACTCCGCTCGAGACAAACTCCGCTAAATGCATCGTGGGGACCCTCGCGGGGTTGGTCCTTTCCGGATCGGGAGTAGCGTTGATGGACGGAAGGGAGAGCGGATAACCGCAGCTCGGTACGCACGCCGGGATCGCATGTCCGCGAACGCGCGGGTGGTGGGCGTCGATCGTGAGTGCCCGCTCGTGCGCCAGCCGAACGGTCGGCTTGTTCGGATTCAGCCCAACGGGTGCCTGGTCGCGGCAACGGTCATCGCAAGCCACACTCCGCGGGTGCGCCACGAGCGCGGAGCCGTTGCCGAGACGAACTCCTACATGGACGTCTGGTCCTAGGAGCGCAGCCGCCCGGCGACGGTAGCATCGGCCATTCACGACCGGTCTCGTGGGCTGGGAATGCCCGTTCGTGGCTGCGGCTCGGCTCGTGCGCCCGGCTTCGATCGTCGGTGCGCGAGCAATCAGAAGGCCGCACATAGCGGCAGAAGAAAGTGGGAGACGGGCCTCGACTTAAGCGCTCAGAGCCATAAGGATTTCGTAAGCGCCCGAGGAGGCGAGTCCTGCTCGTGCGCTGAGCCCCCGTAGTCGCAAGACTCGGACGGGTGTAGTGGCCCATCCAGCTCACCAGGATGATCACGCAGAAATCCATGGCTTCGGTTTACAAGACACCCGCGACGACCACCCGGCTGCGTCCGGGTCCGAGCGGGCTGCCACGCGTTCAGGTCACCGAGATTCAGCGCAGCCGCATGCTCGCCGCAGCGATGGAGGCGGTCGAGGAGATGGGCTACGCGCGGATGACCGTCGCCCAGGTCATCGGCCGTGCGAGGGTGTCGC
>CAWGER010000008.1:0-81060 GCA_963821655.1 uncultured Solirubrobacteraceae bacterium | reverse complement strand
ACGCCTCTTTGAGGGTGCGGTAAAGCTCGTGTGACCGTGCTCACATCTCGCTCGTGGTGGCGGTCGTAACGATGCTCGCGCACCCGCTGCATTCATCGACGACACCGGGATCTCGCGACTGGGTGACCGGGCGGGTGGAGTACCCATGGGGCACCGAGATGCAAGGCGGGTGTAGGCTGGCTGGCCAGCAAGGAATGAGGTGGGCGCGTCCCCGGTTCTTGCTCCTCCTGCCGGGGGCGCGTAGTTTTCTGCCCGGTCCGGCCGTCATGAAACGCCCGAAGCCCGGCGCGGTGGCCGGGCTTCGCTGTGACGCCCGTTCCTCCCTCGTAGCGTCCATGCCCCCCATCGGGCGGCAGCAGATCGTGGTTCAGATCGCTGCGGCCCGGACAATAGCGCGCAAAGTGCGATCCCGAAGTTGCAGGGTTGGGCGATTCTTTCCCTTGCGGGTTTCTACTGTGGAGTGGGGTCCTCGCCACCCCCCGGCGAAGGCCCTGAAGTGCCGGGACCGCCCCGGTCGCTCCGTACCCGCAGAACCAAAGAGCACCGGAGCGGTCCCGAGTCGCCAAGGGGGGAGCGGTCTGCTCCTGTGACCACGATGCGGCGCGCCCGAGGGGATGGAGACTCAGGACTTCGCGCGCCACTGGCGTCATCGACTGACGTTCAAAGCGTCTTGATCCGTGGGCGCGGCGGTGTGCTTGGCTCTAGGTCAGGTGCCGGTGTCCGGTGTGAGGCCGAGGTTGGAGACGTGTTGTCAGCCCGCCAGCGTGCCGATTGCGTCCCCGGTGAGCTTGGCGGCTATGACGAGGCAGAGGACCATGATGACCGTCGTGTTCTCGCGCACCATCCAGTCGCGCATGGCGGTGAGGATGCTCTCGGCTCGATCACGGCCGAGGAAGTAGATGGCCACGGGGATCGCCGGTCCGAGCGTCCCGAGGATCACAAAGACGGCCAGGGCGGTGGTCTGCTGGCCGGTGCTCGCGCCGGTCTCCGCGATGGCCGTCGCCGCGCCGATTGTGAGCAGGAGGTTCTTCGGCTTCACCGAGGAGAACAGGACTGCCGTCGTCGCCGATTTCACCGGCGTGAAGGTCTCGACGCTCTGCATCCAGGTCGGAAGCTCGGGGTCTGCGTGATCACGCGGCCGTCTGCGCCATTGCCGTGCGGCAACGAGCAGCAGAAGCAGGGCGAGAAGGAGTTGCAGGATGCCAACCCAATCGCTTGGCGCGCCGCCTTCGCTGGCGTCCGCCTCGTCGGCGACGAGCAGCACCAGCGTTCCCAAGACCGCTAGTCCGAGCGCCCAGCTGGAGACGAACGCGGTGCTCGTCACGCGTGCACTCGGAGCGCCGAGCAGCAGGATCACAGCGATGATCGCCAAAGGGCTGAGGCTCACGCCAACGCCGAACGAGATGACCTGGCCAATGGAATCACCCACGACTTAGCTCGGTCGCCCACGCGCGCGCCCACTCGGCGTGCGGCTGAGTCGCCGCGTTCCCACGCCGCGTAGATCGAGCGCACGAGGTCCAGGTTGGCCGACATCAACCAGCCTCTGGTGCGACACCGAGATCGGCGAGCGCACGGTCGCCGTGGAAGTAGATGACCATCTTCGTCACCTTGCCATCGCGGATGCGTGCCTCGTGGCTCAATCCGGTCGCTTGGATGAGTTCGAGCGAGCGTTGCGGGCGCGGCTCGTACCAACTCACCTCCTCGGGGGCCTTTGTGGAGTAACGGTCCTCCCAATGGGCGCGGTCACCGGCCACAGCCACCCCACCGTAGCGCCCTCTACTCGGGGGAGGTGATCTGCTCCACGCGCTGACGGAACACCCGCCAGCGCCGCTCGTTCTCGTGGACGAGGACGGCGCTCGCGACCGAGAGATCGGCCGCGCGGGCGATCAGCTCGGCGGCGGAGGACAGGTAGGACGGCGCAACTCGCCCATCTGCGAGGTCCGCCCGCAGTGCGGCCGGAGTGAAGTCAACCCGCGCCAGCACAGCAACCGCGCGGCGCAAGTAGCGAGCGATGAGCAGCGCCATTGACGCGGCCTGCCAGTCGTTGCCGATGATCCTGTGGCGCTCACCCAGCAGATCAGCGAGGTCCGGGTACGCGAGTAGCGCCTCTGCGACGCCCCATGCAGCCTCCATCGCAGCCGACAGCCAGGAGCCAGTCTGCTCGCTGCTGGTGGCTGCGGTCTCCAGTTCGCCCTTGATGCGGGCGATCTCGGCGGGTTCGCCCTCGCCCTCCATGAACAGCACGCCTCCGGTCTCGATCGCACGCTCGTCGTTGAGGTCCACCGCCCCCGCGAAGGGACTCGGGACCGGCGACTCGGCGGGTGTCGATGTGCTCCACCGCTCCGCCAGGGCCATGAGCGTGCGCGCAGCCCGCTGTAGCGAGATGGCGTCGGCGAGCGGCACCTCGGAGTAGTACTTCTCGTGCTCGCGGTGGTACTCCGCGAGGTTGCGAACTACGGAAAGCAGCGGGTCATCTTCATGATGCCCCTCGATCATGCCTCAGCCCGGCGGTTGGGTTGGTGGAGGGGTGTCGGAGAGCACCGCACGTAGGCGGCGATACTCGTCCTCTTCTAGATCACCCGAAACGAGCCTCCGGTCGAGTACGTCACGCGCCGAACCTCCCTCGCCGCTCGCTAACCGTGGCGCAACTTTGGCCGTCTGGTTTCGAGCGAGCCAGACAACGGCGATGACCACCAGCACGATCAGGAGAACCATCAGAACAGCCGGGAGAATCCAGCCGCCACCATCCATGTGATCGGCGTAGTTCACGTGTTCTCCATATCTCATGTCGCCGAGGCTAGGGTCTCCTAGCCGCGCTGTGATCCGGTACTTGTCGCACAGGGCCAGCGGAGAACTACCTACGCACAACGGTCATTCCGGCCGGATGCGAGGGGAGCAAACGCTGCGATAGCTTGACGCTGTGGTGTCGCAGGCTCCCGAGCGCACAGACCCAAACGCTCACAGGCACGGTGGGCGTGTCCACAGCCACCCCCACAAGGGCTCCCACCGCCATTTCACGTCGGGTCTGCGGCGATCCGCAGCCTCTCCGTGGGCCGGACCATCACCCGCGCCCACTCGATCACCCTGACCACGACCACGCCGGGAGCACGGCCACTCCCACGGACTCATCGACGACAGCATCAAGCGGTCACGCGAGGGGATACGGGCCGTCGCACTTTCCCTAGCCGTTCTCGGCCTTGCCGCCCTCGCCCAGACGGCCGTGTTCCTGGCCAGCGGCAGCATCGCTCTACTCGCCGACCTGATCCACAACTTCGGCGACGCCCTCACCGCCGTGCCCCTGGGAATCGCTTTCGCGCTGCACTCCCACCTCGCCGAGCGTCGCGCCGGATTAGCGGTCGTCGCAGCCATCTTCATCAGCGCGTGCGTTGCCGGTGTGGAGGCCATCAACCGTCTCGTCCATCCCGTTGCACCGACGCACCTGGCGGTGCTCGCCATCGCGGGCGCGATCGGGTACGTCGGGCAACTACATCGCAGCCCGTGTCCGACTGAGAGCTGGGCGACGACTGAACAGCCCCGCCCTCGTAGCCGACGGGCACCACGCCCGAGCCGACGCCTATGTGAGCCTTGCGGTGATCGCGTCGGCCATCGTCGTGGCCCTCGGAGCGCCCGTCGCCGACCCGATCATCGGCCTCGGGATCACGCTGGTCATCCTTCGCATCACATGGCAATCCTGGGGCACGGTGCGCGGGCACCATCACGGCTAAGACACGCGGCCGACTAGCAGCAACGGCCGTCGTCGTAGCCGGGGCCGTTGGTCTGTCCGAACCCGACGGGAGCGCAGTCGGCGCAAACCTTTCCAGCCCACGCCTTGCGACCCTCGTGCAGGGCGAGAGCGGCGATCCCAAGCCCGGCGATCGGGTCGAGCCACCACCACCCGAACGCCGCGTTGGCGACGATGCTCACGAGCACCGCCGCCGCGCTGATTGCACAGAGCCACGACTGCGCCGCGTCACCAGCGGTTGCCGCCGAGCCGAGCTGTCCGGCGACGCGACCCTTCGCGTGAGCGAGCAGCGGCATGAAGATGATCGCGCCGACTGACACCCCGACTCCCGCCCAGCTCGCGTCGGGATGCACCCCGCCTGCGAGCGTTGTAATCGCGTCGAGGGTGACGTAGAGCGCGAGCGCGGCGAAGAGAAGTGCGACGACCTGCTGCGCCCGGCGCTCAGCTGCGTAGGAGCCTTTGCGGTGGCCCGTGTAGAGCCAGAGGATCGTGCTCGCGGAGGTCAGCTCGATCAGCGAGTCCAGGCCGAAACCGAGCAGCGCGACCGAACCCGCGACGATGGCCGCGACGATGGCGACCCCTGCCTCGACGGTCATCCACCCGATGCTCAGAAGGGAGAGCAGCTTGGCGCGACGGATCAGGTGATCGCGCTCCCCGACGTCGGGCTGAACGACGAGAAGGTGCGCGGCAGACGTGCTGACGTCGAACACGTTAGTCAGATGTCGTCCCGGAAGCGCGTTCAGACGTGAGCGCGAGCCGCGCGAGCCAGACCCGCGCCAGTTGGGCGTGGCGGCAACCGCGTGGATGCCCTCGCCCACTACCGGCCTAGCGGTGGCTGGTTCGGGGTCAGGGTACCAATGGGGTACCAAACTTGAGCGATGGGGTGCCAACGTTGATTGCCTCCCGTGCAAGCTTGCTGGGCGCTTCGCGCTGACAGCAGCACTGAGGGGTGGGGACGCTGGCGGTGTCACGAGCGCTGCCGCCCTCGGTGCCCGATCAGGGCTCGTCTGCCGGTGACGTTTGCGCCGGAAGCGGATCGGCCCGGGCAACCCCGGTAGCGCTTCGGGGGAATCCGGCCGCGGAATCCAGGCCGGATTCGTGCCCGGATTCGTACCGGGATTCGTGTCGGGATTCCGAATCCTGGCTGAGACCCCGTCCCACCTGCCCCTACGGGCTGTTTTGCCCGCTGACCTCACGCCCCCAACGTCGGGTGTGTGAGGTCAGAAATCAAAACAGGGATGGGACGGGGTACGGGGAGAGAGATTGGGAGTTGAGAAGAGGACGAATCAGAAGATGAAGGGGGGGAGGGACAGAAAGAAAGGCAGATCGAGGGGAGACCGAAAACGCAATGTGGGATGCGCGGACGCGAGCCTGTGGCCCAGCGGCGGGGCTGCTGGGCCACAGGCGTGGGCGCTGTCAGTCGGTCGGCGAGGCCGCGCTGTCGGCGAGACGGGCACTGCGGCCAGTGCGTGCGGGCAGGACGTGCGCACAGTGCACCTGCTGCTGAGCGCTGCCTCCGCCGCTGCTCTTAGCGCCAAGCGGCACTCTAGAGCTCGTCGATGGTGGCGCTCGCTCATCGTCCACGCGAGCGTGAGTGCGGTTCTTGCGCGGACGCTCGCTGTCACGCGAAAGCACAAGCGAGGTGGCCGCGCAGTGTCGGGGCGCTCCCGGTACGCCGATTAACCGTCTTTCTTCAAGCCTGCGTGCGCAAACGCTTGCGCTCGTGTCGGGAAGCTCGCCCAGCCAGTGATCTTGTCGTCCACCCCGAACGTCCATACGTGTGTGTACTCGCTGTGGATGTCCTGGCTCGATCCCTTTGGGCGTCCGCTGTCACGGACGACGGCCACCATCTGATCCGGCCCCGCCTCAGAGAACTCCTCGGGGTCGATCTTGAAGCTTTCGAAGCACTCGGCGTACTCTCGCCACGCCTCGCGAACCTCTCGCTGGTCGTCTGTAACCGGTCCGGTGGCCGCCGACAGGTCAAACTTGGCGTCGGGCGCGAACATCTCCCAGGGCCAGCTGCTCGTCTTAGAGACGTGGTCGTAGGCGGAGCGCAGCAGCTCGAGTCTGTCCATGGAAGCAATGTCCTCGCGTCGGAGTATCCCAGGCGTGGGCACCTCATCCGCGTTGCGCGACATGGGGGCGCCGGCGCTGACGACCGGAATACGACTGCTTTGACGACGCGATGCAGCAGTCTCGGGTGCCGTACGCGTCCGTGCTGGTGCTCGTCCCGAGCAACGACGCCATCAGCGCCGGCGCTGGCTACCGCTCGCCAAGGGAAAGCAAGCACCGCGACCCTGCAATTGGCGAAATTTCAGGTCGCCTGTGTTGACCACCGTGAGACCCGCTTGGCCGTGGTTGGGGGATTCAGCCCACGTTGTTGCGACGCGTCCCAGATCCGCGGCGCAGGTAGTCGGCGAAGCCGCCGTCGGGTGTGTGGAGGCTAAGCATCCGCGTGAGCTTGGACCCGCGGTGGTTGAGCGTGTGCTGCACGCCACGGGAGACCGAGATCAGTGTGCCTGGGCCGACGGTCTGTCTCGTCCCCTCGAGCATCCTCTCCAGCTCTCCTTCGATCACCAAGTACGAGTCGACACGGCTGTTTTGATGATGAAACGGCAGATCCTGATGCGGTGCACAGAGATGCCACTCGACGACGCATATGTCCGGTAGCGCGCACCTGAGCCAGCACAGCGGATCCTCGGACTCGGGACGCCCGCCGCCGACTGCGCGGCTGACGATCGCCTCGCTTGCCGGCAGGCCGCCCTCGGCTGGCACCGCGGAGATATCCCACTCGACCTCGACGCCACCGTCGCGGCTACCGCGCATGAACGCGGCGAAGCCCCCGTCTCGCGCGTGGATCGTGAGCCAGCGCGCAGGGCGGTCACCGTCGTTGCGAAACGAGTGGGCTACCTGCGGCGGCGCGGCGACGAATCCGCCGGAGGAGACCTTGATCGTCTCCGCCTCGCACCCGATCTCGAAGGTCAGTTCGCCCTCGAGCACGTAGAAGGCATCGGTGTGTTCGTGGTGAACGTGCCGGCCGGCTACCTGGTCGCCCGCTGAGCACCGAGCGTGGGTGATCGTGACCTCCTCCTGCGCGACGAGGATGCTGATCTCGCGCTTCCCGCGCCGAAGGACTGTCTCCCCAGCGGTGATCGGGACGATCACGCCTGCCGTGTCGAGGTCGGCTTTCATTGCCCGGCTCCCGTCCAGATGGTCGCGCCCCGACATCGGAGGCCCGCTGCGTGCGGCGAGCGGGTGAGGATATGGAGTGCCATGGTGTGTCCCTTCTGCGCCAGTGCGCATCGCGGTGTGTGGGGTCAGGCAGCGCTCGGGGGGGCGGGGGTGAGGCCGTGGCGGCGCATCACCTCGCCGATCGCGGCAAGGTCCGGCGGCCCGCCGGCAGCGGCGGCCAGGACCTGGCCGACCTCGCGGAAGTAGTCGGGCCCGACGACGCCGGGGCTGGCGATCGCGAGGAACTTCGCGTCGCTGCTACCGCGGTTCTCAAACCCATGGATCGCGCTCCGTGAGACGCACACCGCCTCACCCGGACCGATCTCGACCGTCTCTCCGTCGATCGTCCACGTCGAGACACCCTCGAGTCCGTAGATCGTCTCCTCGAACGCGTCGTGGCTGTGAGGCGCGGGCATCCTGCGAGCTCGCCGGGACGTAGCACTCGAAGACGGCTGCGCTCCCGTTCGAGTCGCCAGGCTCGACTAGGAAGCGGACACCGAGCTGGCCGACGGTGATGGTCTCTCTCAGTGCTGCACGCATTTTGGGTCTCCTTTGGTGCGGGCATAGGTAAAGTCGCTTGACCACCCTAGCAGCTGTTCCGCTATGCTGTCAAGTGACTTGACTGTACTCGAGACCAACTCCGGCTCGCCGCCACCGCCGCTCATCGGCGCGCTGCTGCGTGTGCCCTTCGAGACGGTGCGCGACCGCATGCTCGCCGGCCTGCACGAGCGCGGATTCAACGACCTCATCGCGGCGCATCTCGATGTCTTCCAATACCCCGGGCCCGAGAGCCAGCGCCCGTCGGATCTCGCCAAGCAAGCCCGCATGACCAAGCAGGCGCTGAACTACCTGCTCGGGCAGCTGGAGCGACTTGGATACCTCACGCGTCGGGCAGACGCCGAGGACCAGCGTTATAGGCGCGTCCACCTCACGGCGCGTGGTCAAGCGGCGGTGCGGGCCATCCGCGAGATCGTCGTCGAAGTCGAGACGGACTGGGAGCAGCAGCTTGGGCATCGACGGTTTGCGCAACTGCGCGAGCTGCTAACGCAGCTGCAGCTAACCGCTGCGTCCGCGGCCTCCGCGGCCTAACCGCGAACAGCGAGGGCATACACAGTCGGGCCGAGCGCAATGCTTCCTTGTGGCGAAGCGAGCGTCTCGATGGGCTCGGAGCAGACGCTCTGATCGGACGAACAACACTCGTCTGTGCTCCGACGCGCCAGACGCTCGCTTCGCCATGGCGAAGGAGGAGTCCCGCGAGTGCTAGGCGAGACGCTCGCGAGTCGTCCTGAGCGGTAGCGCGAGGCCAGGCCCGCGACACGCTCGCCTAGCTCCGCAAAGCAGAAGCCTGCTCGACGATTCGCGGCTAGATCTGGGTGTCGCTGCGCCAACCGAGGGCGCGACGATCTGCTCGTGGCAGCTTGCTCACCACAGTGTCGTAGGAGTCCTCGATCATGTCGCGGACGGTCTCGTCGGGTAGCGAGCCGTCGAGGATCACGGTGTTCCAGTGCTTCTTGTTGAGGTGGTATCCGGGGATCACCGCGGCATGCGTCTCCCGTAGCGCTTCGGCAAGCGCAGGCTCGCACTTGAGGCTGATACGAAGCGAGTCCGCGCCGAGCTGGGACAGCGCGAACATTTTCCCGGCGACCTTGAAGACGGAGGCCCGGGTGCCGAATGGGAATGTCTCCTCGGCTCCGGTCAGCGAGAGGCAGTGATCGCGAACTTCGGCGGGATTCATCGGCTGGCTGATTGCCGTTTGAAGGCCAGCATCACGTGTGCGTCGACGCGTGCGTAAGGGGCGGTGGCATGCGCTGCGTCCCAGTCGAAGTCGTACAGCTCGCGAGGGTAGTCAGCGAATCCTTCCGCGTCCGGGCCGCGCGGGTCGATCTCGACCGCGCGGCCGTGGACGATGACGAGGAACGTCTCGAGCCCTCGTGTTACAGCGCCGCTAACCGCGGGATTCATCCTGATGTTGCGAAACCGAGCCGAGTTCTCGGCTGATCCGAACCAGAAGTGACCGCGAAAGAAGAGCCCGTCGACAGGTGCAACCCGCGGCTCGCCGCGCGGCGTCACGGTCGCCAGCTCAAGCACCTGGACACCCGCGAGCTCCGCGCTGACCGCCTCCGCGTCGAGTCGCGTGTCGATCGCCCAAATCGAGCGAAGGTGTGCGCCGGCCCGGGCGTAACTTGCGTCGAGCAGATGCTGCAGGGTTCGAAGCTCGTCATCCGTCTCGTACATCCACCGCCACTTTCGCATCCGCGGGATACCAGTGTCTGGCCTCACGGGCGCCAACTGCCTGCGTGGGACGATCCCGAGCGTCCCAGACGACGACGCCCACGCTCGCAATGCGCCCGGTAAGCGAGCGTATCCGGGCCACCGGCCGAGACAGGCGGAAATCGTCCGATGCGAGCGTGAGCCGGGCACCGGCGCGGCCGCTCGCATTCGCCTAGGAGCAGTAGTCGGCAGCGCGCGCCGCCGGTGCAGGCTAGCCGCCGCTGAGCAGCCATCCCGCGATCAGCTGAGCCTCGACTAGGGCCACGCCCCGCTTCGGGGCGAGTCTGCGAGGAAGCGCTAGGTCGGTGGCCTACCAACCAGAATAGGAGTACGCTCCCGTCGGTATCTGCCACTGCTACTCGAGGCTCTCGCGCAGGCTCCGGCAGGCAAGATCTGCCGCCATCGAGGGGGAGCTTGCAGAGGCGCCCAAACCGGAGGAGGAGGGTCCTTATGGGACGGCTAGCCAAGTATCTGCGTGTAGGTCCGATGATGGTCGTGGGAGTGCTCGCGGTGTTCGCGCTGCTGGGATCGGCCGCGGCGGCGCAGGCGAGTAGCTACGTCTACTGGACCAACTTCGGCACCAACACGATCGGGCGGGCGAACCTCGACGGCACGAACCCCAACCAGAGCTTCATCAGCGGCGCGTCCGTCCCGCTTGGGGTTGCGGTCGACGGCGCGTCACGTCTACTGGACCAACGAAGCCGGCGGCACGATCGGGCGGGCGAACCTCGACGGCACGAACGCCAACCAGAGCTTCATCAGCGGCGCGCCCAACCCGTATGGGGTGGCGGTCGACGGCGCGCACGTCTACTGGACCAACCTGAGCACCAACACGATCGGGCGGGCGAACCTCGACGGCACGAACGCCAACCAGAGCTTCATCACCGGCGCGACCAGCCCGTCTGGGGTCGCGGTCGACGGCGCGTACGTCTACTGGACCAACAGGGGCAAAGGACCCAACACGATCGGGCGGGCGAACCTCGACGGCTCGAGCGCCAACCAGAGCTTCATCAGCGGCGCTGTCCGAACCGATCGGGGTGGCGGTCGACGGCGCGTACGTCTACTGGACCAACGAGGCCGGCGGCACGATCGGGCGGGCGAACCTCGACGGCACGAACCCCAACCAGAGCTTCATCAGCCCCGCGTCCTTCCCGTTTGGGGTGGCGGTCGACGGCGCGTACGTCTACTGGGCCAACTACAGCGGCGGCACGATCGGGCGGGCGAACCTCGACGGCACGAACCCCAACCAGAGCTTCATCAGCGGCGCGTCGGGTCCGGTTGGGGTGGCGGTTACAGCGGGACCCCCAACCAGCCCCACCGGACCCACCGGCCCCACCGGACCCACCGGCCCGACCGGAGCGACCGGGCCCGCAGGCGTCACAGGTGCGACCGGCGCGACCGGGCCCACAGGCGCGACCGGCGTGACGGGAGCGACCGGGCCCGCAGGCGTGACCGGAGCCACTGGTGCGACGGGAGCTCCAGGCTCCAACGGCGCGACCGGAACCAACGGCAAAAACGGTTCAACCGGAGCGACCGGCCCCGGAGGGACTAGCTCGCTCGTCATGTTCGGCAACTTGGGCCAGAACGCCAACGGGGCGCACAACTGCCTCACATACGCCAACACCGGTGTTGGTGGGGCCTGTATCGCCGCCGGGTTCGCCAATGACACTGCTGCCCTTGAGTTCGGCCCGGTCCCGACGGGCGGCACCACGATCTCGCATTTGGCGGCCACGACGAACGGCAGTGCCACTAAACAGGTGATCACGGTGCTCGATAACGGAGTGGCAACCTCGCTCACATGTACAAATACGACGGGGTCGAGCTGCAACGACGACAAAGACTCCGTGTCAATCGCCGCTGGCCACTTCCTAGAGGTGAAGGTCAGCGGCGGAACCGCGAGGTCTTGGAGGGTGACCTTCCTCCAATAGCGCCACAACTGAAGCCGAACGCAACGGGGGCCACAACGGCCCCCGTTGTTTTGATCGCCTACGCAGTGTCGCGTCTCGGCACGCGAGTTCTACCAGCAACCACCACCGTCGCCAGGGTGAGGCTCAGGCCACCGAGCAACGAGACCAAAACACCCCCCCGGCGAGCGACAGACGCGGCGACGAAGTGCCTGAGTGCCGCGCTGAGTGCCGCGCCCCCTATCGCCTAGAAAGCGAGAGCACGCACGATGCCACCGCACGCTATCGGTTCGGACGAACACGAGCACTGGCGCGCATCGGCCCGGTCGCGTCTCACAACTGCTGTAAATAGCCCCGGAGCCGTCAACGTGACGGCGTAGGTTCCCTCAAGTCCTGCAAAGACGAAGAAGGAGGCCTACGCCGTGAGACGTACCGTACCGCCGTCGGCGGAGATAGAGGAGCAGATTGACCAGTTGCTCGCCGTGGGAGTCGGCGAGAACCCGCGGGAGTCGCTGTCGAGTCTCGCCAAGCTCGGCGCCAGATTGATCATCCAGCGGGCTGTGGAGGACGAGTTCGACGCCTGGCTCGGGCGCGCCCGCTATGACAGGCGCCCCGACTATCAGCGGGGGCTTGAGAACTATCAGTCAGGGCTGCGCAACGGCTTTCGCCCGCGCAAGCTGCAGACCGCCGAGGGCGAGCTCTCAGTGGAGATCCCGCAGATCAGACAGCACTCGCCTGGGTGGTGGTCCGTGTCTCGCGGCACGGGCCACCACTTGGCGCGCTACCGCTTTGCTGGGCCGAGCGAGCGTCTCAGCGAGGGCCGCGCTCACGCTCGCGTTGGACGACCGATGAAAATCAAGGGCTGCGGCTCGGTATCGGTTGGATTTTGCGAGGATTTCGGACAGGGGATCGGTCGCGGTTCACCTCGCGAGGGCCGCAGAGGGCCTCCTGTGGAATCGGTTTCGCCCGAACGCTGGTTGAACAGCGCGACTTCAGTCGCTTTTTGGGCGGGCGAAGTCGCCGCCGGAGGAGGCCGGCGTGTTGTCGAGGAACCCTCAGGGCGTTAGGCTTCTTGTGGGCGCGAGTAGAGGACGAGTCGAAGAGCAGACGTCAGGGGCTCGTGGTCTGCCGCGTGACTTTGCCCTTTGAGGGCTTTTGTGATGCGCGCCCCGGTGTCACGCTCGCGCCCAGCTTCTTCGGTGTGGCTGCCTGCCAGTCGCGGACTGTCTGCGCGTAGGAGGCCTCGGCCTGCTCGGCGAGCCTGCGCTCGGCCTCGCGCATCGCCTGCCTGGTGGCCCACACGCCGGTCGGCGTTCCCTTCAGCGTCGGGGCCCCGGCGCGGATCTCGAGCAGGCGAAGCTTTCGGGCGGTCAGCGATGGCTGCTGGTGGGCGTAATCCTCGCCGCGGGTGAGCAAGAACCAGAACAGGCAGGCGAGCTTGCGTGCACTCGCGACGACGGCGATCCCATGTCCGCGCCGCGCGCGGATACGCGCATAGAAGGCGTGCAACGGGCCGGGCTGGCGAACGACCGACCACGCCGCCTCGACCAGCGCCCAGCGCGTCGAGGCAGAGCCCTGCTTTGAGATATGCCCGCCGGTCGCGGGCGCTGAGCCTGACTGGTAGACGCGCGGGTCAAGGCCCAGATAGCCGGTGAGCGCGCGGGGGTTTTGAAAGCGGCGGATCTCGCCGACCGCGGCCATGAAGCTCGCCGCGCAGATCACGTTGACCCCGGGCACCGTCATCAGCCGCCTGATCTCAGCCGAGACAAGGGCCTCGGAGGCGATCTGGCGCTCGACCGTCGCGATCTCTGAGTCCAGGAACTCGACGTGGCGCAGGCACGCCTCGATCGTCTCTGACTCCTCGAGCGGCAGATCGAGCTCCTCAAGCCAGCGGCGCCCCTTGACCCCGAACAGGTCAGACACCGGTGGGCGCCCCACGAGCCGGCGCACGAGCACGGCGTGGATCTCGTTCTTCGCGCGCGAGCGGGCGCGCACGAGCTGCTCACGCCGCGACAGACGACGGCGCATCACCCGGCAGCGCTCATCTGGTGACCACACCGCGTCCAGCTCGCCGGCCGCCAACAGCCTCGCGAGCGTGCGCGCGTCCAGGCGATCGGTCTTCGCGCGCGCCTGGCGGATCCCCGTATCGGCGGGGCTCACGACCACGACCCGCGCGACGTGCCGCTCAAGGATCCGCGCGACCTCCCAGGCGCTACCTGACACCTCGAGCGCTACCCGATCCCGCGGGTGAAGGCTTGCGGCGAACAGCTCCAGTTGCTCGGGTGTCGTGTCGACCCGACCTGAGGAGCGAACCTCACCATCCTGCGCGATCGCGACCTCACAGAAATCGCGGTGCACGTCCAATCCGATTGCCCTACCGACCGATCTCACCTCGTCCTCCTCTTGGTTGTTGAACTCGCGGAGAAGCAGCGGGCAAACGACAACGACCGATACGTGCTCACGGCACACCCGGGCAAGTCGCAGGGGCGGCCACTGAGCATCCTCGGGCTCGAAGCCCATCGTCCAAAACGGCCTGCCCCACTGCGTTCTCCCTGAAAGCCCCTATCCCGGTCGGCCGACCCTAATACGGTGGGACCCGAACAGCAGCCTTCAATCCCGCATTTTCATGCCCCGAGCACCAGGCGTCTCGGGGCAGCTCGGCTGACTTTCGCATCGCCATGGCGAAGCGGCCGTCTCGCAGGCCCGAGTCAGGACGAGTGCTCGTCGTCTCTATGAAGAAGGGCTGGTTGTCAATAGCGTCGGTGGTGTGTGGTCAGGGTCCTCTCGTGGGTTGATGTGTGGGAGCGGCGCTCATCTCTCTATCGCCTCCTCAGCGGGAGGACCAGGCGACATTGGAGGCCGGCCTCGGGGGCGCAATTCCAAAAGGGCCGTCAGGCGGCCAGACGACGAGTGGCGCCTCCCGAGGCAGGAGTGGGTGCGAAGGGCTGGTTGTTGGTGAGCATGTGCCAGATCGCCTCGGTGAGCTTTCTGGCGATGTCGATCTGGGCGACCCTCGCGCCGCGCTGGCGCCCGAGGCGTTTCTTGTTGCGCTGGTAGCGCTCTGCGTAGGCGGGGTGTCGGAGGGCGTGCATCGTTGACTCGAGCATCGCCCAGCGCAGGTACTTCGGGCCCTGCTTGGTCAGTGGACCGCGGCGGTCCTTCTCGCCGGACTGGTGCACGCGCGGGCATAGCCCGGTGTAGCCGCACAGCTTCTTGGCCGTGGGAAAGCGGGTGATGTCGCCGATCTCTGAGGCGATCGTGAACGCCAGCACCCACCCGATCCCTGGCACGGTCAACAGCAGCGGCACGTATGGATGCTCGGCGCCCGAGGACTTCAGATCGCGGTTGATCTGATCGATCTGACGTTCGAGGTAGTCGATCAGGTCAAGGCTCGCGTCGACGCTCTGGCGCCACGGATCGGGAATCTCAAGGCGGTCGAGCAGCTCGCGGCCCTCGACGCCGAACAGGTCGGTGACCGGACAGGGATGCCCGAAGGAGAGCATCGTTGAGTGGATGCGGTGCTTGAGCATCGACTTGTGCTTGACCAGGTGAAGGCGAAAGCGAGCCTGCTCGCGCTCTGAACGAATACGCGGATCGGGCAGCCAGATCGCCGGCACCAGATCACGCTCAGAGAGCACCGCCAGGACGCGCGCGTCGATCTTGTCGGTCTTGCACGCCAGCGGCGCCAAGCCCTTGACCTTCTGCGCGTCGGCGATCAGAACCTCCCAGCCGAGCTGCTCCAGCGTGTCGTGAACGAAGCGGGCGCCGGTCATCGACTCGATAACTCCGCGCACGGGCACGCCATGCTGGCCGACGTGGCGCACAAGACCGCGCAGACCGTCGGCGTCAGGCGGCGCGGAGAACTCCTCGACCAGCTCGCCGTGCTCAGAGAGCAGGCAGACGTCAAGGCGTTTGCGACTGAGATCTAATCCAGCATGCAACATATAAACGGGCCTCCTCGAGGTTGGTTCTCGGTGACAAACGGAGCTTGCCACCGGGGAGGCCCTCCTTCATCGCATTCCAACGCGACCGTTTGTGTCGACCGCACACACACGGC
This sequence comes from uncultured Solirubrobacteraceae bacterium, assembly GCA_963821655.1. Lineage (GTDB taxonomy): Bacteria > Actinomycetota > Thermoleophilia > Solirubrobacterales > Solirubrobacteraceae > Palsa-744. Next base: position 65,855 of record CAWGER010000008.1, on the reverse strand, counting down.
CGCGGTCGGCGACATCCGCCGCTTTCAGAGCTCGCGCGAGCTCGTGGGCTACCTGGGCTTGGACCCACGGGTCTACCAGTCCGGCGAGACACCGGCGAGGGGCGGGCGGATCTCAAAGCAGGGCTCGCCCCAGGCACGTTGGGCGCTGGTCGAGGCTGCGTGGTCGGTCGTGCAGCAGCCCGGCCCCCTACACGCCTTCTACGAGCGCATCCGCACCCGACGGGGCGGCAAGATCGCCGTCGTGGCCTGCGCGCGCAAGCTCGCGGTGCTGTTCTGGTGTCTGCTCGTGCGCGGCGAGGACTACGCCCACTCCCAGCAGTCCCTGACGGCCAAGAAGTTGCGTCTGCTCGAGATCCGCTCAGGCGCCCCGACGATGAAGGGCACCGACACCGGCACCTGGGCGACCCGCCAGCGGATGCGCACCGCCGAGCGCGAGCTGGCAAAGCAAGCCGAAGCCTCCTACAAGCGCACAGTCGCGGACTGGCAGGCGGCCGCCAAGAAGGTGGGCGCGAGTGTGACACCGGGGCACGCATCAAGTGGGCCCTCGAAGGGCCAAGCCGCGCGGCAGACCACAAGCCCCTGACGTCTGCGCTTCGCTACGTCATCGGCTCGCGCCCATCAAACACTCTCCCACAGGAGCCGCATTTGAGCAAGAGCACTTGACTTTCATCCGTCGTCCGGAGCAGGAGCTCGCGGGTTGCCGGCCGAGACGCTCGCCTTCTCGCGCAAAGCGCGAGTGCGGTGGCTTCAAGGCACAGAACACTGGCGCACGCCCGCGTGCACTTTGCCTGACTCGCGCTACCCCGTGAAGTCGTGAAGTTGATAGACCCGGGTCTCGGGTGCACGACCACCCTGCTCCATCAGCGGCCTGACTACCGGCATCAAGCGATCGTTGAAGAACGCATCCCACGCCTCCTGAGACTCCCACACATCAAAGATGCGAAAGAGGCCAGCTTGCTCGTCGAATCCGGCGGTGTGAACAAGCCCACCGTCGGGCCGGTTGTCCCGGGTGCCGAGTGCCTCCTGGATCCGGTCATAGTTCGTGGTCGTCCGGTCGTTACCCTCGATGGGGAACTCCTGGATAACTGCGACTGCCATGTCGGCCTCCTCCCGTTGGGTGCCACAACTCTACCGCTCGCTTCCCGTGCGATCACGCTCTATTAAAGCCCTCTCCGGACGCCACCTAGCGAACCTCGGTACGAGCCCGTAGCCGACTGATGCTTCTCTGGGCGACCGAGCGTCCCACGGAGCGACGTGACGCTCGCAAGGGACGACCCCCGACAGCACAAACCATCCGCGGGACTAAGCGAGCGTGTCGCGCGTCGGGGCGCGGACGAGTGGGCCTCGTCCTGAGCGACAGCTCGCGCGCGTGGGTTGGGATGACCGCTTCGCCGCGGAAGCAGTCGTGTCGACTTTGCGGCCTCCGGCGATCCCGGCCGAGCTTTGGGCCTGCGATCGGTTCGTCAGCGGGCGATGTAGCCACACGAGACGGGGCGGGATAATCCTGCGGATGCGCTCCGCGAGAGGCCGCCCGAGGTCTGGGAGCAGCAGCGCATCGACGCGGACGAGTACCTCGGTCTCGACGGCGAACGTGTCCTTGTGCTCGACCACTGCAGTGGGCGGGGCAAGTAGAGCGGTATGGAGATGGGGCAGCTTGGCGTGAAGGGAGCGCACCTGTTCCACCTCCACGACGGCAAGGTGACGAGGCTCGTGGCCTACGGTGACCGCGAGCGGGCGCTCACCGAGCTTGGCCTCACACCGGAGGAGTCGCGTGACCCCCGCTGACAAGCTGGCGCTTTGCCGTCGTTCCTAATGCCGCGTGGAGTCCGCCGGATATCGAGGCGATCATCCCGCTCTACCACTCTGAGTGCGAATGGTTCTCGCCTTTCGGGCTTCTACGGTGGCCGAGGTCGGCGAGCATCGGGGAGACGACGCTCTTGCAACGTATCCCGTGACTCGGGACCGCCTGAGGTCCCTGAAACCGCATAGGCTGCGGAGAGCAGCTATTCCAGACGCGCTGCAAGGCCGCCGCCGCCCACCACGCGGCCCTCCGAAGGCTGCACGAGCACCCAGCCCTGGCCCGTGAACGCCATCTGCAGCGACTCGCCGGAGCTGCGGCCGATCAGGGTCTTCGCGTTTACGTCGGTCTTCAGCGCCACGCTGACGCCGGAAGACCACGTGATCGCGGCCTGGGCGTCGGCGAACGTCGGCGCCGACGCGACGTCAAGCAGCACGGGCGGGCCGTCGGACAGCAGCGCGACCCACCCGGAGCCCTTGAGCTCCATGTTGAACAGACCGCCCGCCATCGCCGACGCGGCGCCCCCGCTCATGCGGTGGATGTCCCAGTCGATGTCGGCGTCGAACGCAAGGAGGTTCGGCCCGTTGATCGTCACCGAGTCGTTGTCAAGGAAGAGGAGGTGGATGTCCTGGGCGGTGTCGGCCAGGAAGACCTCACCGCTGCCGGACGTCTTCATGAGCGTCGCGCCCTCGCCGCTGATGGCTTTCTTGAGCATCCGGCTCATCCCGCCCGAGCCGGCGTGCTCGAACTTCACCTCGCCCTGGTAGGCGACCATTGAGCCGCGCTTGGCCTGGATCTCCCCGTCGCTCAGGCGCACCTTCAGCAGCTTGGAGTTCTGGAGCGAGAACGCGTCGGTGCTCGCCGTCTCGGTGTACTGCTCCAGGTCGGTCTTGATGCTCACGGGAGGGGCTTCCTCGGCGATCGTCTTGGGCGGCCCGTGCTGGACCGTGGCGAGGGCCAGACTATCGAGACGCGCGCCGACCCGCGGGACCGCGCCTCGCACCTGCATCGAAGACCTGATCGCAGGAGCACCGAACGCCGTGTGGAGTCGGGGCGTGCTAGCGCTCACATTGCTCTTCCTCGCGGCGTTTCGTCGCCGACGACTGCTTCGCGCAAGTGCGAAGGCTTGTGGAATCGCACCGAAAAGCGGTACGGTACGAGCACACCGGGGCGGCGCAAGGTGCGAGTACAAGGGGGTGGGTTCGGACCATGATCACCGGTCCGCGTTCCGAGACTTGGGTCGCAGGCGAGAAGGCGCAGCCGGTCCCTGCACGGAGCAGTGGCCTCGGTCGCTGCCCTGTTCTTCGCCGCCGGCCTCCTGTCTTCGTGCGGCGGTTCCTCCAAAGCGGGAGTCCAGGGTCCGAGCGAGGTCCGCGCGGAGCCGGTGTCGACGACTACCAACCCGTTCACCGAACCCGTCGGCAACGACAAGAGCGGCGTCATGCCTCCAGCCGCCGCGGTCAACTCCCATGGCGGGCCGCCTACGTACACCGGCAGCCTTCCGGGGCTATACGGCGGCACCCGCGACTACAAAACCTGTGACGCCGGGAAGCTGGTCGCGTTCCTGGAAGAGAACCCGGCCAAGGCGGCGGTTTGGGCGCAGACGCTAGGGATCCGCGCGTCGGAAATCCGCGAATACGTCTCGAGCCTTACCCCGGTCCTGCTCCGGACCGACACCCGGGTGACCAATCACGGCTATAAGGACGCGGAAGCCGATCCGATCCAATCGGTCCTTCAGGCGGGGACGGCCGTATTCGTCAACAAGTACGGAGCGCCGGTCGTCAAGTGCTACTGCGGTAACCCGCTCACACCGCCTCAGCTGTACACGAACCCTCGCTACTACGGCGCCAAGTGGACCGGCTTCGCGCCCGCGAGCATCACGATCATCAACCAGTCGACGACGATCATCGACACCTTCCAGCTCTATGACCCGAACACGGGCAAGCTCTTCCCGCGGAAGGCGGGACGGTGGAATCCGGGCAGTGACGGTCCGTACAGCGGCGGCACGCCAACGCCGCCGTCGGGCGCCACGACGACGACGAAAACTCCGCCGCCGGCTGGCTCCCGGTCGCCCTCTGGGCGGCCGACCGCGTCGTTCTCGCCGAGCAGTGGCCAGGTGGGCGATACGTACGTGCTATCGGTGTCTGGATTCGCGCCCGGTGCCACCCTCGACCTGACGGTCCTTCTCCCGAATGGGCAAGGAGACGGCGTCGCGCGCTCGATCTCGATCGGCAGCGACGGGAGGGGCAGCTACACGTTCTACAACGGTGGTGCCGGTTCCAGGGGTGGACCCGGCACATACACGGCGGTCGTGGAAGATAGGCAGACGCAGGCGAGGGCGCAGGCCGTCGTTGGCGTCGCGCCAGCCAGCTCGCGCTCGTCAACCACGACCACCAACGCGGAAACCACGACCACCAACACAAGCACCCCAGCTCCTGAAGGCGGCACTGAAACACCCTGATGCGCGCCTCGGCGCGAGCACGCGAAGATGCAGACACTTCCGCATCGCATCGCAGCAGGCGTGTGCCGATCTTCGGTCGGTGCTGTCAAAGCTCATCCCAAGCGAAGCGCGGCCGCGTCGCAAAGGTTCCCGAACCGATCTACCCCGCCCGGACGCTGGCTTGGTCGCTCAGGCGCGCTCGTGGCGGCCGAAGTATCCCGCGGAGGGACCGAGACGCCGGTGCCTCCCGAGCCCGGCCGCGGTCGCGCGCTGCTCGGCTGCTCCCGGGCTCACCCAGTGCGGGTCGCCGAAGAGCTCGCCGTTGACGACGCGGCCGGCGGGTTTCAGCACGCGTGCCATCTCGCGCCAGGCGGTGTCTTGGTCGGGGATCTCCCCGAGGGCCGTGACGAGCACGACCGCGGCGAACGTCCCGTCGGGGTAGGGCAGATGCTGCGCGTCGGCGCAGGTCGGCGTGATGTTCTCGAGGCCCCGTTCGCGGGCGCGGCGCATCGTGTCATCGAGCATCGCCTGCTGGACGTCGAGGATGTCGAGCCGGCCGTCCCGCCCGATCCATTCAGCGATTGGCAGCGTGTAGTAGCCGGTGCCGGGGCCGATCTCGAGGATTCGCTCGCCGAGCTGTGGCTCGAGGATCTCGCGCAGCCGCGCCCGGGTGATGAGCGGGTGCGGGGGCTCGAGCCAGAAGCGCTGCGAGTACGGGCACGCTGACGGATGCCGGCGCCACCACAGGATCGCGCCGAGAAGCGACGCTGCGCCCAGCAGGCCGGCGAGGCGAGCGTCTCGACGGAGCCGCCGATTGATGACCGACATGTCCGCAACGCTAGTCGAACACCGGTGGCGGCGAATCCGTGGCGGCTACCGGCCGGGTGCAGCCATCCCGGGGCTACGCTGCACTCATGCCGGTCGACTTCGAGGCAGAGGGGCTGCTCGACATTCTTCGAGAAAGGCAGGCCAGATGATCCAGTTCACGGTCGGGACCGAGATCGCTCGTCCGGCGAATGAGGTGTTCGCCTATGCCACCGACCCAACCAAGCTCGCCACCTGGCAGACCAATACGGTCTCGGCGGTGGCAGAGAGTGACGGACCTCTCGGCCTTGGGACGCGGCTGCGCGAGGTGCACCGCGCGCCCGGCGGAAAGCAGGTTGCGTCGCTCGTGGAGGTTTCCGAATACGAGCCCGACCGCGTGTTCGCGCTACGGATGCTCGAAGGAGCGCTTCCGCTCCACGCCCGGATCACGTTCGAGCCCACCGAGCTGGGCACGCAAGTCCGGTTCGCCGCCCACGGACAGCCAAGCGGAGCGATGCGGCTGGCTCAACCGCTCCTTCGCCTCACCCTCAAGCACCAGTTCGCCGGCTACTGCGCCACGCTCAAGCGGGTGCTCGAAGAGGCCCCGGACGTAGCTTGAGCGGGCGCCCGAGCGGACCACGGCAACGTAGGACCACGGTCCGTCTTCGAACGTCAGCCGCAGCACGTAGTCGCCGATGACCTCGACGTCGGTTACGTGAACCAGATCAGGTACGTCAATCATGGCGCCGAGTTTAGGACAGCGGCTCGATCGGCGCGAGCGGCTCGTGGCGGCGTGCGCGCTGCCAGTTCTCGAGTAGTTGGTCCTGGTGTTCGCTGGCCCACTCGCGGACGAAGCCGAGCTCCCCGATCGGCTACGGGATACTCACAGCGTGATGCCCGCGGAGTCCACGACCCCCGACCTGGTGGAGAGGACGCGCGCCATCTTCGAAGCGATGGACCGCGACTGGGACATCGACGCACTTGAAGCCAATTGGGCACCCGACATCGTGTGGGACATGTCGGTGTCGGTCCTCGGAACGCTTCACGGTAGGGCTGCCGTCCGCGAGTTCCTCGAAAGCTGGTGGGCGACGTGGGAGGACCATCACCACCACATCGAAGAGATTCGTGATTCCGGGTACGGCGTGGTCTTCATCGCGCTGCTGGAAGATGGCCGCCCGGTGGGAAGCGAGGGGCGCGTGCAGGCGCAGAATGTCATGGTGCAGGAGTGGGCCGACGCGAAGACCGTCCGGATCACCTCCTACACCGACATCGACCAGGCCCGTGCGGCCGCCGAACGCCTTGAGGAGAGGACCGATGCCTGAGGAGTCCACGGCTCCCACCCCGGTCGAGCTTGTGCGACAGGCGTTTGACGCCGGGAATCGCCATGACGTTGACGCGATCCTGGGCCTCCATGCTCCCGACGCGGTCTGGGACCTCTCTGACGAGGGACTGGGGACCTTCGAGGGTGTGGCTGCAATAAGAGGCTGGATTGAGGACTGGTTCGGGGTGTGGGTTGATCTCAGTCTGGATGTGCTGGATGTCGTTGATCTCGGCCACGGAGTGGTGTTCTCGCGAGTCCGGGAAGAAGGTCGTCTCGCAGACGGTGGCGGTCAGGTCGAGCAGCAGAGAGCGTGGGTCATTCTGGGGGGACAGGGAAAGATCGCGCGGACCGCGATCTATCTCGACATCGCCGCGGGCTGTGCTGTCGCCGAACGCCTCGCCGACAAGAGGGGGTAGGCGATGTCACAGGAGAACGTTTCGCCGTGATATCGCAGAAGGCGCAAGTCGTCGGGAGCAGCGGTTCCGTTCAGCTTCGCTACGCATCTGTCGCCGAATGGATCGACGGTTTGATCGTGCGCAACACGACCTACACCGACATCGACGAGGTCCGCGCAGCCGCCGAACGCCTCGCCCAGGAGCGGGCCGATGCCTGAGGAGTCCACGACCCCCGACGCGGTGGAGCTTACGCGCACCTTTTACGAGACGATGGACCGCGACTGGAACTTCGATGCGCTCGCGGGCTTCTTCGCGCCAGATGCGGTGTGGGATCTGTCCGAGTCGCATCTTGGGATCTACGAGGGCGTAGCGGCGATTGGTGACTTCCTCGTTGGCTACTGGGCGACCTGGGAGGACCACCATCACGAGATCGAGGAGATCCTCGATCTCGGCCACGGAGTGCTGTCTGTCGCCATCCGGGAAGACGGTTGCCCAAGAGGCAGCAATGCCCGTGTGCAAGCCAGGCATCTGCAGGTGTTCGAGTGGGTGCAGGGCGAGATCGTGCGGATAACGGGTTACCCCGACATCGACGCGGCCCGTGCTGCCGCCGAACGCCTCGCCGAGGAAAGGGGGTAGACGATGTCGGAGAACCTGGACCTCGTGCGCTCGATCTTCGCGGACTGGGAGCGCGGTGACTACCGCTCGGCGGAGTGGGCGGACCCCGAGATCGAGTTCGTCATCGCCGACGGGCCTGCACCGGACATCTGGAAAGGACTGGACGGTATGGCGAAGGGCTTCCGCGAGACCCTGAATGCCTGGGAAGACCTCCGCGACGTGGTGGAGGAGTACAGAGAGATTGACCAGGAACGGGTGCTCGTGCCCGTTCGACTCACCGGGCGCGGCAAAACGAGCGGCCTGGACCTCGCCGACATCGCCTCGAGGGCTGCCTATCTGTTCCATATCCGCGACGGCAGGGTAACGAACATCGTCATTTACATGGACCGCGACCGCCTGTTCGCCAACCTCCGCCTGGGATGAATGGGAGCTTGAAATCGAGGCTCTGCACGACGCGGGCGAGCGGGTCGTGGCCGTAATGCACCGGCGCGGGCGGTCTAACAGAGCTGGTATGCAGGTGGACGTGTTGCTTGCGCAGGTGTGCGCGTTGCGGGGCGGTGAATCGGTACGAATGGACATGTGCTCCGATCCCAGCGAAGCCCTCAAAGCCGTGGGGCTCATATGAAGGAGTGTTAGTCAAGAGCAGCGTTGATCCACCGTTGCCGCGGCGGGGGTAAGCATGGTGGGCATGAGCGTCTCCCGGGGCGCCACGAGCTGAAGTGCCGGCGTGATCGACCGTGTCTGGTCAGGCTCATATGCGAGGACTGATTACCTCAAGACCCTTGTTCGTCGCCGGGCTTGCATTCTGGAATCGGGCGCCACCCGGCAATCGGTGAAAGCGGGTTGCCCATAGCCCCTACTCGCGCGCCCGTGGATGGCGACGTTGCGGCCTTCTGAATAGCTCATAGCGCCCCGGCAGCCGCCGGGCCCTTGAATGTTGTTGTCGCTCGTTCAGTCCAGTGTCGCTGCCTCCCAGCAGAACGCGGCGAGCTCGCGAGCGCACGCGATCACGACAGTTCCGCTCGGCTTGCCCCGCCGTCCGTAGAGATGCATCCAGCGCTCGTGCAGGCGAAGCTGGGCACGCCAGGCGATCTCAACGACCCGTGGGTCCTGGCCGGCTTGGCGTCCCCCGAGCCCTTTACCCACCGCGGGGCGGCGGCGGTAGTGGTGGGCGGCCTCGACCAACAGGCGACGTGCGTGGGGCGGACCGGCCTTGGTGATCTGGCCCTGCACGCGCTTTGAGTCAGAGGTGTACTCGCTCGGCACGACGCCGAGGAAGCCCGACAGCAGCGAGGGCTTCGGAAAGCGATCGAAGCTCCCGACTTCCGCGCACATCCCGGCGGCCGTGAGCGTGTCGATCCCGCGGAAGCAGCGGAGCCTTTCCACCACCGGGGCGTGGCTTGACTGCGCCACCGCCCCTTCGAGCACGCCGATCAGGCCCTGACGGCGCTGAACGAGTGAGCGCTCCGCGCACAGATAGTCGAGGAACACCGCTTCAGAGAGCGCGTCATCGAAGCTCTGCTTTGAAAGCCACTGCTCGTGCGGCTGAGTCCACGACTTGCACGAGGAGCGCACCCCTCGGCGCAGCAGGAACTTCGACAGGCGGTGGCGGGAGCGCATCAGGTCCTTGCGGGCGTCCTCCACGCAGCGCACGAGGTCTCGGAAGTGCTCATCGGCCTCGCTCGGAACGAACGCGAAGGAAGCTCACCCGCCGCCAGGAGCCTGACCAGGCGCTTCGCGTCACGGCGGTCGGTCTTGACCCGATCACCTGGTGCCTTTGGGATCGACCCCGGCGCCACCACTCCGATGTCGAGTCCGCGCTCCTTTCCCACCCGCGCGAGGGCAAACCCCGTCGGGCCCGCCTCATAGATCGCGCGCACCGGACGATTGAGCTCCTGCAGGAACACTGGCACGACACGCTCGGGCTCACCGCGCAACCGCTGCACATGAAGCTCGCCGCTGAGCGGGTCAAGCACGGCGGCGACGGTCTGCGCCGTATGAACGTCGAGCCCGACAAGGGCCATAATCTCTGACATGGTCGGCACCTCCCATAGCTGGGGTGTCGGCGCCGGGTTCGTCCCGACGCCCAGTCCCCGCACATCTATGCGCGGGGTGCCGGCCGATCCTGTCGCAGGGTGCTTGGGAGCCGACCCTTCATAGGGTCTGGAGGAGTAGCGGTCAGGTGCCGGTGTCCGGCGTGAGGCCGAGGTCGGTGAGCGCACGGTCGTGGTCGAAGTAGAGGACGAGCCTCGTGACCTTGTCGCCCGTGATGTGGAACACGTTGGCTCCCTTCCCGCTCGTCCGTCCAAGTTCCACGCCGCTCGTCTTGTCCCGCCCGCCCGCGTGCAGGAGCACGAGGACCCGCTCGTCGTCCACCTCCCGGTATTCGTCGGCTTGGACGCTGTAGGGCCGGTTCCCCGGTGAGACCAGCTGCCTCACGCTCGTCTGGGCCGTGCTTGACCTCTACATCGGCCACGCCACCAACGGCATGAAGTTCACTCAGCTCGAGCGCCAGAGTTTCAAGCGGATGAGATACGAGGGCAATGAACAGACGATCCCCGAGGAGGTGACCGCCGCATAGACTGACCACCACCGGGACCCCGAGCCGCGGTGAATTTACAGCAGCTCTGGGACGCGACCGTTCGTCGTCTCTATGAAGAAGGCTGGGTTGTCAAATGGGGACGGCGGTGCAGGGTCATGGGCCTCGCGCGGGTTGGTGGTCAGGAGCGGCGCTCATCTCTCTATCGCCTCCTCGTCGGGAGGACCAGGCGTCATTGGAGGCCGGCTCCGGGGGCGCAATTCCAAAAGGGCCGTCAGGCGGCCAGACGAAGAGTGGCGCCTCCCGGAGCGGGAGCAAAGGGCTGGTTGTTGGTGAGCATGTGCCAGATCGCCTCGGTGAGCTTTCTGGCGATGTCGATCTGCGCGACTCTGGCGCCGCGCTGCTTGCCGAGGCGGTGCTTGTTGCGCTGATAGCGCTCGGCGTAGGCGGGATGACGCAGTGCGTGCATCGTCGCCTCGAGCATCGCCCAGCGCAGATACTTGGGCCCGTGCTTTGACAGCGGACCACGGCGGTCTGACTCGCCAGACTGGTTCACGCGCGGGCACAGCCCGGTGTAGCCGCACAGCTTCTTGGGCGATGGGAAGCGCGTGACGTCGCCGATCTCGGCGGCGATTGTAAACGCCAGCACCCAGCCGATCCCCGGCACGGTCAACAGCAGCGGCACATATGGGTGGTCGGCGCTGCCGGCGCGCAGCTGGCGGTTGACCTCGGCTATCTGACGATCGAGGTCGTCGATCAAAGCGATGCTCGCGTCGACGGTGTCGCGCCACGGTGGGGGGATCTCAAGCCGGTCAAGCAGCTCGCGCCCCGCGGCGCCGAACAGGTCGCTCACCGGGCACGGCTCACCGAAGGTCATCAGCGTCGAGTGGATGCGGTGCTTGAGCATCGAGCGGTGCTTGACGAGGTGCAGGCGGAAGCGGGCCTGCTCGCGCTCCCGCCGCACCGCCGGGTCGGGCAACCAGATCGCCGGCACCAGGTCGCGCTCTGACAGCACCGCCAGCACGCGTGCGTCGATCTTGTCGGTCTTGCACGCCAGCGGCGCGAAACCCTTGACCTTCTGCGCATCGGCGATCAGCACGTCCCAGCCGTAACGCTCAAGCGTGTCGTGAACGAAGCGCGCGCCGGTCATCGACTCAACGACTCCGCGCACGGGCTCGCCGTGTCCAACACGCGGCGAGCCAGGGCGCGAACACCATCGTGGTCGCGGCGGCGCGGCGAACTCCTCGACGATCTCGCCCTGGTCGGAAAGTAGACAAACATCGAGCCGGTTGCGACTCAGATCTAATCCAGCGTGCAACATGATGACGGGCCTCCTTGAGCTCGCTCCTCGGTGGACGCTGTGGAGCGTGTCACCGAGGAGGCCCTCCTTCATGGCATTCCAAGGCAGGCGCTTAGCCGACACCGACCGAGACGACCGCCTTCCCACCCAAGGAGCAGTCGTGGCCGGGGCCGTCAGACGTCCACGGTGGGCGATCGGGAGAGTCAGGACCTGCGCGGCTGAGTAGCCTTGGTTGTCCGATGCCTCCACAGACACACTACGCGCGAAGCGGCGACGTCAACATCGCCTATCAGGTCGTCGGAGACGGTCCGCTCGACCTCGTCTTCGTGCCGGGCTTCGTCTCGCACCTGGACCTGCAGTGGGCGGACCCGCGGATCGCCCGCTTCCTGGAGAAGCTCGCCTCGTTTTCGCGGCTGATCCTATTTGACAAGCGCGGCACGGGGCTCTCTGATCCGGTCGCAGCGCCGGCGCCGCTGGAGGATCGGATGGATGACGTGCGCGCCGTAATGGACGCCGCCGGCTCGGAACGCGCAGCACTGTTTGGACTGTCGGAGGGCGGGCCGATGAGCGTGCTGTTCGCCACCACCTACCCTGAGCGCACGCGCGCCCTGATCCTCTGCGGCACCTTTCCAACCGGAACCGACGACCCGCGCGAGAACCCGGGCGGGCAACCCTGGATTGACGGGGTGCACAAAGCTCGCGCGGCGGCCGAGCACTGGGGCGAGGGCCGCACGCTCGCGCTCATGGCCCCGAGCGCCGACAGCGAGGCCGAGCGGGTCGGGCGCGGAATCTTCGAGCGTTCGGCCGCCAGTCCACACATGGCTCAGACCCTGATGGCGATGGTCATCGACACCGACGTCCGGGATCTGTTGCCAAGCATTCGCGTGCCGACCCTCGTACTGCATCGAGCCGAGGAGTTCATCCCTGTCGCGAACGCGCACTACATGGCCGAGCACATTCCAGGCGCGCGGCTCATTGTGCTTCCAGGAATGGACCACATCCCGTTCTACGGTGATGCCGATGGTTACGCCGAGGAGATCGAAGAGTTCTTGACCGGCGCTCGTCAGGCGCCTGTTTCCGATCGCATCCTCACAACCGTGATGTTCACCGACATCGTGGGCTCGACAGAGCGCGCCGCGGCGCTCGGCGACGCGCGCTGGCGCGAGCTGTTGTCTCGCCACGACGAGCTCATGCGCGCCGAGCTCGAGCGCCATCGAGGCCGCGAGGTCAAGACAATGGGTGACGGTTTTCTGGCCACCTTCGATGGGCCCGCGCGCGGGATTCGCTGTGCACGTGCTGTCGCGGATCATGTGCGATCTCTGGACATCGAGCTGCGAGCAGGCCTGCACACCGGTGAGTGCGAGCTCATCGGCGATGACATCGGTGGGATGGCCGTCAACATCGGCGCACGTATCGGCGCGCTCGCGGACGCGGACGAGGTAGTCGTCTCGAGCACGGTAAAGGATCTCGTGGTCGGCTCGGGCATCTCGTTCAGCGACCGCGGCACCCGTGAACTCAGGGGCGTCCCCGGCGAGTGGCGCCTGTTCGCTGTGGACCAAGTCGAGGCGCCGGCGAGCAGCCGGCTTGTGCCAGAGACCCGCGAGCGGCTCTCGTCCTTCACGAACTCCTAGAGCGCCTCGCCGTCCGCTTCTCGTCGGATCGTGAACGGCGGCGAAGCAAGCGCTTCCGCTTCGCCATCGACGCGGGCGTCGGCGGAGACCGGCACCGACCCCTACTCCGACGGTCCGGCCGCCCACGAGGGCCTCAGCACGTGCAGTAGACGCTTGGGTCTTCTCCCCGACATCGCCGCCTTGCAGGCTGTGAGCCCCGGCCCGACGCCGCCTCACCGCCGACATCCCCTACCCTCGCTCCTGGGCGAGGCGTTCGGCGGCAGCATGGGCCTCGTCGATGTCGGTGTAGGTCGTGTTGCGCACGATCAAACCGTCGATCCATTCGGCGACAGATGCGTAGCGAAGCTGAACGGAGCCGCTGCTCCCGACGACATTCGCCTTCTGCAATATCACGGCGAATGTGAGTCCGTTGCCGAGATCCCGAATCTCCTCGGCCCTCCACTCCATGTCGGTGTAGGAGCTGCGCCAGTCCTCAAAGAAGCCTCGCACGGCTGTCTGGCCCTCGAAGAGACCCATCCCCCAGGGCGATGCGTCCCACACAGCGTCGGGAGCGTAGAAGCTGAGGGCTGCCTCGATGTCCTCGGCCGCCTCGATGCTTCTGCGTGTCAGCTCGACCAAGTCGGGGGTCGTGGACTCCGCAGACATTGTCAAGCCAGTATCCCGTAGGCGCGGTTGGGCGGCCACCTTGGCGAAGACCGAGGGTGCGTATCTGGACGCCTCGACCGCTGCACGCGTCAATTCGCAGCGCACGAACAACCGTCCGTGGGTTAGGTTTACACGATGCGGTTCGCTGCCGATCGTCCACTTGGCGTCGCAGCGGCCACGGTGCTCGACTACCGCGAGCTTGCGCGCCGAAGGCTCCCCCGTCAGCTGTTCGACTACATCGACGGCGGCGCCTACGAAGAGGTCACGATGCGCGCCAACGTAGCCGATCTGGAGCGCGTTCTGTTGCGGCAGATCGTAATGCGGGACGTGTCGACCCGCGATCAGTCCTGTGAGGTGCTGGGCCAGCAACTGGCGCAGCCCGTGATCCTCGCGCCGGTCGGCCTGGCAGGCATGTATGCGCGGCGGGCCGAGGTCCAAGCCGCGCGCGCTGCGCATGCGGCCGGCGTGCCATTCGTCGAGTCGACCGTCTCGATCTGCAGCATCGAGGAGGTTGCTGGGGCAACATCGAAGCCGCCCTGGTTTCAGCTGTACGTCATGCGTGATCGCAGCTATGCCGAGGACCTCATGTCGCGCGCGCGAGGCGGTACGCGCTCCGGTCCTGGTCCTAACCATCGACCTGGCTGTGGTCGGCGCTCGCCATCGCGATACGCGCAACGCGGTAGTCGGACAGCCGTCGTCTTGGGCGAAGATCCGTCGCGGACTGGATCTGGCTGCGCATCCCCGCTGGATCGCCGACGTAGCGCTCGGCGGCAAGCCGCTCACGTTCGGGAATCTCGCGAAGGCCGTTCCGGGCGCGAGCACCCCGGCCGATTTCAAGAACTGGGTCGACGCGCAGTTCGACCCGAGCGTCACGTGGGATGACGTCGCCTGGGTGCGCAAGAACTGGAGTGGCCGACTCTTGGTCAAGGGAGTTCTCGACCCCGAGGACGCCAGGCGGGCAGCCGACGTCGGTGTCGACGGCGTGGTTGTCTCCAACCACGGTGGTCGCCAACTCGACTCCGTGCCTTCGACCGCGGTCGCGCTGCCCGGCGTGGTGGACGCGATCGGGGATCAAGTCGAGGTGCTGGTTGACGGCGGCGTGCGCACAGGTCTCGACGTCGTCAAGATGGTCGCCCTGGGCGCGAGGGCCGTGCTGATCGGGCGAGCGTGGGCGTGGGCCGTAGCGGCCGGCGGCGAGGCCGGTGTTCGTCATATGCTCGATGTCCTCAGGTCCGACATCGACACCGCGCTCGGGCTCACCGGCCAGACGTCGATCGCCGACCTCGATGCCTCGGCCCTCTATCGCATGGGCCCACCGGCGGAGATCGCGCAGTGGTCAAAGGGCGCCCAAGGGTCGCCGCTCTCCTAGCGTGCGGACGCTCGCTCAGCTCGGAAGGCGATAGCGTTGGTGAGCTAAGGGGACCGAGTCCTACGCTTCGATCTTGCTGAAGTCGGGCGGCTCGTATATGGCGCCAGGCACACCCCCGAGCGCGAGGATCCGGACGCCCTCGGGACCGGAGAAGATCCGTCTGCTCACGCCGGGACCGACACGGACCATCGTCTCGGAGTCAAGCGGGATGCGCTTTCCCTCGATCTCGATCTCAGCGCTGCCACGCAGCACGACGTAGACCTCCTCCTGCCCGTCCTCGCTGTGGCTGTGCTCAGGATGCTGGTCGAAGTTCGGCGGGAACTCCTCGACCTGCATGCCAAATGAGGTGACTCCGAGCGCGGCCCGCGCCAGACGCATCGCACCACCATACGCCGTCTCCATCTCGTCAATCCTCTTCACGCTGTAGCTGGACATCCGCACCTCCCACTTGGGTTTCGCGGCCAGTCTAGGACATGCGATCGTTAAGACGGACTGGGCCCAGTAGTACGATCGGCAGGCGCCGACCACCCTCGAGAAGCTTGAGCATCTCGACACGACCGGCTACTGAGTTAGAGCTCGACGGCGCAGATCTGACCATGGATGTCCAGACGTTCACCAAGCCCGATGGCGCGACGCTCAGCTACCTGTCGCTCGGCGAGCCGTCGGCGAGGCGGACACTCGTTTGCCATCCCGGCGGACCGGGTATGTCCGGTGCCTATTTCGGCGACATGTGCGGGCTCAGTTCCGAGCGCCTGCGGGTCGTCCTATTCAACCCGCGGGGGACCGGTGCGTCGAGCAAACCGGTCGACGGCCGCTATGAGCTCGAGGGCTATGCCGCAGACCTCGACGCCCTGCGCGTTCACCTTGGGCTTGAGCGCATCGACCTGCTCGGGCATTCCCACGGTGGCTTCGTCGGAATGGTCTACGCAGCCTCGTATGCGGAGCGTCTCGATCGACTGATCCTGGCCTGCTCGGCGCCGCGCTTCAGCCCAGAGCTGCGCGACGAGGCTGAGGCGGCGTTTGCGGCACGTCATGATCGCTCGTGGTATGCCGACGCGCGCGACGCCCAGCGTCGCCGACAGGCATGGGACTTCAACACGCCCGAGGAGGCTGCTGCGCTCTATGCACGCGAGACTCGGTTGTGGTTCGCAGGCGAGGGCCCCGCAACCGAAGCGTTCCTGCGCGTGGTTAGCCGGCAGCGTCCCGATCTCGACGCGCTCCGCTACTTCAATGACCGCCTCGCCCCGCACTATGACCTGCGCTCACGCCTGGCCGAGATCCACGCGCCGACACTGATCCTCAACGGCGCGGCAGACTTCTTCGGCCCGCAGATCTCGGCCCGCGAGCTCGCAGCGATCCCCGACTCACACGTGGTCGTCATTCCCGGCGCCGGCCACTGGCCATTTGTCGAGACTCCAGAGCGCTTCGGCGCCGAGCTGGAAGCCTTCTTGGCGCGCCACCGCCACGCACAGGTGTAACGACCAACGGCCGAACACCCGACGCGAGAAGTGCCGCCTGCAAGTCGCGGAACCTCGCGCCAGGATCGCGGTCCTGGAGAGTCCAATCGAGACAGTGCGCCAGATCCAGTCAGCTACTGAGCGGAGGCGCTGGCTGACGCGGGGGCAAGATCCGCAGTAGTGTCGGCCCATAAGGATGGGACGTGGGTGATCCGAGGCACCGTGGTCGGGCACGTCACGCTCCGTCTCCAGACGAGCGGGAGGTATGTCATGGCAGAGGCAGGACTCTTCTTTGGATGGGGCGAACCCATAACCGGGCGCGAGGCGAAGGGGTTGGAGGTGTTCGCCGAAGCCTTGGCGTACTACGGGAAGGCCGAGCAGGACGGCCGCATCGAGAGCCAGGAGGCCGTGTTCCTCGGCCCCCACGGCGGCGACCTCGAAGGCTTCATTCTGGCTCGTGGGAGCGAGGCACAGATGGCCGCGCTGCGCGCGGAGGACGAGTTCGAACGGCTCGTCACGCGGGCCGCACTCGTCGTGCAGAATGTTGGTGTCATCGACGCGGCGCTCGGCGACGGCATGCAAGCTGCGATCGGCGTCTACCAGGCGGCCGTGGCCGACCTGACCTGAGCCCACGCAACTGTCTCGCCGCGACGCGCGACCAACCTATCACCCCAAGCCCGGGCAGATCCTGGAGCTGTTGCCGATCAAGGACGGTCGGCAGCAGCGGCCGGCTTTGCCAGCCCTGGGCGGAGCGGTCAGTTTTGGTCCAATTCCCGGAGCGTGGATTGCGCGCCACGCCTTATGATCGCCCCCGCCGTCCAGCGCAGCCCGCGCGGGACCGTGACGAAAGGTGGAACTGCCATGCAAACCATCGCCTTTGCCGCTCCGATCCTTCCTGGCAAGACCGAGGCCGATCGCGAGGCTCTCGCGTCGTGCACGAGCGGGGATCGACGCGCCGAGCATCAGGCTTCGCGCAAGCGCGCCGGCATCGCACGGGAGTCGGTGTGGATCCAAAGCACGCCCGCCGGCGACGTCGCGGTCGTCGTGGTCGAGGCACCTGACGTCCAGGCCGCGATGGGGAGCCTCGCAACCTCGGAGGATCCGTTCGACCGCTGGTTCCGCGAGCACATCAAAGACGTCCACGGCATGGACCTCGCGGAGGGCTTCCCGCCTCCTGAGCAGGTGCTCGACTTCCGCGGCTGAGCTCACGCCCGACGGCCGGTCGGGCATGCCGCCACGACCGTCATCGGAGCGTTGTCCGAGCGAGTTAGCATCCGCGGCGCTCGGCGCAGATGGCGCCGGCGCGCTGGTGTGGTGAGGCACTCCCGGTCCTCGCGGACGCGCACCGCCGCTTGTGGCTGCCATCATGGTCGAGAGGTTGATGCCCGATGCCTGAACTCAGCGGCCGCGAGTTGCTTCACGAGTGGAGGCACCTGATGGATTCCGTGATCGCATCGATGGCGTCTGCGGCTGGGGGCTCAGACCTTCCGCATGATCTGCTGGGAGCAATGCAACGCCAGCTTGAGCTGACGCAAGAGATCATCGAGCGTGAGCGCCGGCTGCAGAGGGAGTTGACTGCTCGCCTTGTTGCGCCCGCGGACGCTGTCTTTGATCTACTCGAGGAAACCGGGGCGACGCTTCGCGCGCAGGCGGAGGCGTTGGAGGCTGCCGGACGCGCCCTGGAGGAAACCGCTGGGCTGATGAAGCGCCAGGCCGAACTTTTCGAGCGGACGATCAGCACGCTGCGCCAGCCGGCTGAGCTCGCGAAGGTGGCCGCCGGACTTCGGTCGAGAAAAGGCGAGAGCCGCAAACCACGCCGCTGAGCTGGAGGCGTCGGGGCCACGCACTTGCACGCGATGGCTCGAGCAGCGAGAATCCACCGGGATGAGCCAGCCCGGCAGCTACACGCTGGAGCGTGATGTCCTCGACGAGCTCTTCGGGGCACTGGCGCTTCGCGGGTATACAGTCGTCGGCCCGACGGTGCGCGATCAGGCGATTGTGTACGACGAGATTCAGTCAAGCACCGATCTGCCGATCGGGTGGACCGACGAGCAGGACGGCGGCCACTATCGGTTACGCCGCCGCGACGACGAGGCACTGTTCGCCTACAACGTCGGCCCACATTCCTGGAAGCGCTATCAGCTGCCCCCGGAGTCGCGTCTGTGGCGCGCGCGCCGGGACGATCACGGCGGCTTGACCGAACTCGAGGAGGCCGCGCGCGAGGTTCCCCGCTACGCGTTTGTGGGCGCGCGCTCGTGTGAGCTGCACGCGATGGGAATCCTCGATCGCGTGCTGCTGGGCGGCGCGCACGCCGACCCGAGCAACCGCGCCCGGCGTGAGGACGTCTTCGTCGTCGCAGTTCAGTGCACCCAGGCCGGCAACACCTGCTTCTGCGTCTCGATGGCCACGGGCCCCACCGCCGATAGCGGCTTTGACATCGCGCTCACCGAGGTGCTTACCGACGGGCGCCACTACTTCCTGCTCGAAGTCGGCAGCGAGCGCGGCGCAGACGTGCTGGATGATCTTCCGCACGCTCGTGCGGACGCGGACGAGCGTGGCGCCGCAAAGGCCGCGCATGCGCGCGCCGCGGCGCAGATGGGGCGCGAGCTCGATGTCACCGACATCAGGGACCTGCTCTACCGCAACTACGAGAATCCGCGCTGGGATGAGGTGGCCGAGCGCTGCCTCTCGTGCGGTAACTGCACGATGGTCTGCCCAACCTGCTTCTGCACGACCGTGGAGGACGTCACCGATCTGGCCGGTGAGCACGTCGAGCGCCACCAGCGCTGGGATTCGTGCTTTACGGTGGACTACTCTCACATCCACGGTGGCGCGGTCCGCGCCTCCACGCGCGCGCGCTATCGCCAGTGGATGACACACAAGCTCGCAACCTGGATCGACCAGTTCGGCAGTTCCGGCTGTGTCGGCTGCGGCCGCTGCATCACCTGGTGTCCAGTCGGCATCGACATCACCGAGGAGGCGCGGGCGATCCGCGAGAGTGAGGCGTCGGGCGATGCAAACACTTGAGGAGCTGATCGCGGCGGCGCCGCTGTTCGACGGGCTCGCCGAGCCGCACCTCGCGCTGATCGCCGGCTGCGGCGCCAACGAGCACTTTGCCGCCGGCACCGAGCTCTTCCGCGAGGGTGCTCCGGCCGAGCGCTTCTTCCTCATCCGCGAGGGCGCAGTGGCACTGGAGGTCACGGCTCCCGGTCGCGGCCCGCTCGTGATCGAGACGCTGCATCGCGGTGACGTCGTGGGCTGGTCGTGGCTGTTCGAGCCCTACCGCTGGGAGTTCGATGCCCGTACACAGGAGCCGACGCGTGTGGTGACCTTCGACGGCGCCTGCCTGCGCGGCAAGTGTGAGGCCGACCATGAGCTCGGCTATCAGTTGATGCGGCGCTTCGCGGCGTCCATCACCGACCGCCTGCAGGCCACCCGGCTGCAGCTCCTCGACGTCTACGGACATGCTCGCGTCGACTGAGCCCCTGCCCTCAGAGCCCGGCCCGATGGTGCCCGCGCCGTTCGCGGTGACCGCCAAGCGGCAGGAGACCGAGGACACCTGGACAATTGAGCTCGAGCCGCGCGGGGGGGGACCGCTCGCGTTTGCCCCGGGCCAGTTCACGATGCTGTCTGCGTTCGGGGCCGGCGAGGTGCCGATCTCGATCAGCGGCGATCCCGACGGCGAGGGTCCGCTCATGCACACCGTGCGCGCCGTCGGGCTTGCTTCCAGGGCGATCTGCGACGCGGCTCAGGGCGACGTCCTGGGCGTGCGCGGCCCGTTCGGTCGTCCCTGGCCGGTGCAGGACCTCGCGGGCGGCGACGTCCTCATCGTTGCCGGTGGCATCGGCTTGGCCCCGCTGCGGTCCGCGATCCTCGCCCTGCTCGCCCGGCGCGAGCGCTACGGGCGACTCGTGCTGCTCTATGGGGGGCGCTCACCCGAACAGTTGCTCTACACCGCCGAGCTGAGCGAGTGGGCCGAGCAGGGGTTCGACGTCGCGGTGACCGTCGACACCGCTGGGCCCGAGTGGCTCGGCCACGTTGGCGTCGTCCCGCAGCTCCTGCGTCGCACTCTCGCCGAGGTTCGCTCGATCGAGCCTCGCAGTGCGCTCGCCCTGCTCTGCGGACCGGAGGTCATGATGCGCTTCACGGTCGCAGCGCTCACACAGCGTGGCATCGGCGGCGAGCGCGTGTACGCAACGATGGAGCGCAACATGCAGTGTGGCATCGGGCTATGCGGGCACTGTCAACTCGGACCCACGCTCCTCTGCCGTGACGGCCCGGTCTACCGCTGGAGCGAGCTCGAACGCTGGCTGGCGATCCGGGAGCTGTGATGGCCGAGCTGCACAAGCAAACCCTCGCGGTGTGGAAGTTCGCCTCGTGCGACGGCTGTCAGCTGAGCCTGCTCGACTGCGAGGACGAGCTGCTCCTGCTCGCCGATCGGCTGCAGATCGCCTACTTCCTGGAGGCCAGCAGTGCGACGGTGGAGGGGACCTACGACATCTCCATCGTCGAGGGGTCGATCACCACGCCGCACGACGCCGAGCGCATTCAGGAGGTCCGGCGCCGTTCACGGACGCTGATCACGATCGGGGCGTGCGCGACCGCCGGCGGCATCCAGGCGCTTCGCAACTTCGCCGACATCGAGGACTTCAAGTCGATCGTGTACGCCTCGCCGGAATACATCTCAACGCTCGCCACCTCCACGCCGATCAGCCAGCACGTCCCCGTTGACTTCGAGCTGAACGGATGTCCGATCAACAAGACTCAGCTGCTGGAGGTGATCGCCGCGCACCTCGCCGCACGCCGTCCCCGCATCCGCGCGCACAGCGTGTGCGTGGAGTGCAAGCGTCGCGGTACCGTGTGCGTGATGGTCGCTCACGGGACGCCCTGCCTGGGCCCCGTCACCCATGCCGGCTGCGGCGCCATCTGCCCGGCCTATGACCGCGGCTGCTACGGCTGCTACGGGCCGATGGAGTCGCCGAACACGGCCGCACTGAGCGCTGGCATGGCCGAGCTTGGCTCTGATGAGCTCGATCTCGTTCGGGTGTATCGGACGTTCCAAGCCGACTCCGCGGCGTTCCGGGAGGCCAGCGAGGCGCATGGGCGAGGGTAGCCGGACACGCGTGATCCGCACCGACTACCTCGCTCGCGTCGAGGGCGAGGGAGCGATGTACGTGAAGCTCGACGGCCGCACGGTTTCCGAGGTCAAGCTGCGCATCTACGAGCCGCCGCGGTTCTTCGAGGCGTTGCTGCGCGGACGCGCATTCACGGAGGCACCGGACATCACCGCCCGAATCTGCGGCATCTGCCCGGTCGCCTATCAGATGAGCGCGGTACGCGCGATGGAGGATGCCTGCGGCGTGAGCATCGACGACGGTCCGATCCGCGACTTGCGCCGGCTCATCTACTGCGGCGAGTGGATCGAGAGTCACAGCCTCCACGTCTACATGCTGCATGCCCCCGACTTCCTCGGCTACGCGGGCGCGGTGGAGATGGCCCGCGACCACGGTGCGATCGTCGAACAGGGACTTCAGATGAAGAAGGCGGGCAACGGGTTGATGGCCCTCGTCGGCGGGCGCGAGATTCACCCGATCAATGTTCGCGTGGGGGGCTTCTATCGCGCTCCCACGAAGGCCCAGCTGCGCACGCTCCGTGACCCGCTCGAGCGCGCCCGCGATACGGCGCTCGCAACGGTCTGCTGGGCCGCCGCATTGCCGTTTCCCGATGCGGAGTGCAACGCCGAGCTGCTCGCGCTGGCGGACCCCGATCCTCACTCATATCCGGTCGATCGCGGAGGGATCGTCTCCAACCGCGGTCTGGACATCGCCCCCTCGGAGTTCGAAGCGCACGTCGTCGAGGAGCAGGTCGAGCACTCGAACGCGCTGCACGCTCGCATCCGAGAGCGCGGTGCCTACCTGACCGGGCCGCTGGCGCGCTATGGACTCTGCTCGCAAACGCTGCGGCCGCTCGCGCGGGACGCCGCGCTGCAGGCCGGTCTCGGACCGGTATGCAGCAATCCCTTCCGGAGCATCGTGGTGCGCGCCGTTGAGCTGGTCCAAGCGACCGATGAAGCACTTGCCATCATCGATGACTACGAAGAGCCCGACGCGCCCGCCGTCGAGATCACGCCCAGGCGCGGGGTCGGACACGGCGCGACCGAGGCTCCCCGGGGCCTGCTCTACCACCGCTATGAGATCGATGAGGACGGCACGATCCTCGATGCCAGGATCGTGCCTCCCACTTCGCAGAACCAGCTCGCGATCGAGGAGGATCTACGAGGGGTCGTGGAACGTCATCTCGACCTTCCCGACGAGCAGCTCTCGCTCCGCTGTGAGCAGGCGATCCGCAACCACGATCCCTGCATCTCCTGTGCCACGCATTTCCTGACGCTCACCGTCGACCGTGGCTGAGGCCCGGGGGGCGGTGGCCGCATCGCGAGTTCACGCGATCGGGATCGGCAACACCATGCGCGGCGATGACGCTGCCGGGGTGCAGGTCGCGCGGCGTCTGCGCGTGCGCCTCGAGGGGGCCGGCATGAACGAGGCAGGGATCGAGGTGCGCGAGCTGCAGGGCGAGACCCTCGCCCTGCTCGACGCATGGGAGGGCGCGAGCGCGGCCGTGCTCGTCGACGCGGTTCGCTCCGGTGCGGCCGCAGGCACGATCCACCGCTTCGACGCGACCTCACAGCCCCTGCCCGCGCGGTTGCGCGGCTCGTCATCCACGCACGCAATCGGGGTCGGCGAGGCAATTGAGCTGGCTCGGGCGCTCGGGCAACTGCCGCGTCATGTCGTCCTCTACGGCGTCGAGGGCACCAGCTTCGACGCAGGCGTGGGCCTCTCGCGTGCCGTCGCTGCGGTCCTCGCGCCGCTCGAAGAGGCCGTGCTGGGCGAGGCGCGGGCGCTTGCGGGCTGAGCGCGAGCAGGGCGCCGGGCGACATCTGCAGTGAGCGGGCTTACTGTCCGAGCGGGGATCCGGCGAAGAAGAAGAACCAGATGACGAACGTGATGACGGCGAGATACACGCTGATCATGACGATCTGCTCGAGCGCCGTTATCCCTACGCGGCTTCTGATTTCGGCCTCCGACTCCGCTCGCATGCTGCGTAGCCAAGGGGCTCGCCGATCGGCCCGCGGTCGTCCGATCAGCTGCATCGTAGGTGTCGTTCAGCCATGCGAGGGCCATCGCCGAGGCAACGACCAGCGCGGCCAGCACCAAGATGACGACGAGTACCGCCTTCATGCTCAGGATGCTCCGACCGCTGACCTGGGAACCGACCCATACCGCGAGCAGTGGAGCACCGGTCCAGATGTTGATGGAAAGGAACGCGGTGGCGGCCGCCATTGCCGCTCTCTTCAGCATGATCAAGCGCGGAGGACCTCCCTGCTCGGCAGTGTCGTGATCGACCGAGCCCGCGGCGCCGTTGTCGTTCGATGGACTCGTCCCACTCATGACACACCTCAGACCTCGCGGCTCCTGGCTGCCGGCTCGGTGTCACGCTTCGGCCGACATGCTTCGCTTCGCACGTTGCCGCAATTGACGATACCGGATGGGCTCCTCGCGCTGGGCGCGAGAAGGACGCACCGGCAGGGCGAGCACAGGTCTTCGAGCTTGTGAACCCTGCGAGCAACGCACAGGCTGAGGACTCAGGGAGGGCGCTCGCCCACGACGATCCCCTCCTCAACGCGCCGCGTCAGCGTAAAGCCGTGCTCCTTGAGCACGGCGAGCATGCGGGCGTTGTCAGGCGTCGTCTCGGCGCGCACCACGCGGATGCCCCACGACTGCGCGATTTCCAGGCAGTAGTCGGTGAGCAGGTCCGACAGACCGCGGCCCTGCCAGGGATCGGCGACGAGCACCGCGTATTCGGCGCCCTGGTGGTCGGGGTCGGCGACGAGCCGGCCCACGCCGAGGAGCTTGCGCGCGCCGTCCTCCGCTTCGAGCTCGGCGACGATCGCAAGCTCGCGGTCGTAGTCGATGAAGCAGTACCGAGTGGCCATCTCGTGCGTGTGCTTGACGAGTGAGCGAAAGCGCATGTGGATCGACTCCGGCGAGCAGGCGTCCAGCATCTCGTGCCAGAGCGGCTCGTCCTCGGGCTTGATGGCTCGCATCGTCACGGTCAGGCCACCGCTCGTGGTGGCCTTCCGTTCGTACTCCTCGGGATAGGGCCGAATCGCAAGATGCGAGAACGGTGGCGGTGGCGGACGGCCGACCAGTGACTCGTCGACGACCACCCTGGCATCGAGCGCGATGGCACCGTCCATCCCGGCGAGCAGCGGATTGATGTCGATCTCGCTGATCTCGGGGTAGTCGGCGACGAGGTAGGAGAAGCGCATCAAGACCTCGAGCAGGGCGTCGATGTCGACCCCGGGGCGTCCGCGGTATCCGCCCAGAAGCGGCCAGACCCGCAGCGAGTGGAGCATGGCGAGCGCGAGTCGCTCGTTCAGCGGCGGCAGGCCGAGCGCCTGGTCGCGCAGCAGCTCGGCAGCCACGCCGCCGGTGCCGAGCAGGATCACGGCGCCAAAGCTCGCATCCTTGCGCGCACCGAGCACGAGCTCGTGGCCGGTGGTCCGCGCGCTCGGCTGGACGGTCACGCCCTGCACCTCGGCCTCTGGGCGCTGCTCGCGCACCGACGCGATGATGCGGTCATAGGCCGCCCGCACCCCAGCCGCGCTCGCGACGTCGAGCTCGACGCCGCCGACGTCGGTCTTGTGCGTGAT
Source organism: uncultured Solirubrobacteraceae bacterium (assembly GCA_963821655.1). Lineage (GTDB taxonomy): Bacteria > Actinomycetota > Thermoleophilia > Solirubrobacterales > Solirubrobacteraceae > Palsa-744. The sequence continues at coordinate 40,828 of CAWGER010000008.1, read as the reverse complement.
CTCGGGCGAGCGCACCTTGAGCACGACCGGGTAGCCGATCTGCTCGGCGGTCGCCACGGCGTCGTCGGCCGTGAGCGCCGGCAGGGGTTTCGTGACCGGGATCTCGTATGCCTCCAGGAGCGTCTTTGACAGCGTCTCGGACATGACGCCCCGTCCCTCGGCCAGCACCGGACCCATCAGCTTCTTTGCGCGCCCGCGGTCGAGCGCGAAGCTGACGGGAATCGTGCGAGGCGTCTCGTGCAGAGTCTCCAGGTTGCGGGTGTAGGAGACGAGGTCCATAAACGCGTCGATCGCCTGTTCGGGAAAGGTGTAGGCGGCGACGCCGCCCGCGGACAGGCGCTTGAGTCCCTCACGCACCGAGTCCCCGCCCATCCATGCGGCGAGTATCGGCTTCGGCTGGCCGATTTTCGAGCGTTCGCGCCCAGCGGCGAGCACGGCGTCGGCAGTGCCGGCGGCGTCGGTCGTCGCCTGTGGCGTCAGGATCACAAGCACGGCGTCCACGTCCGTGTCGGCGAGCGCGGCCTTGACCGCGTCGTGGAACCGCTGTGGTGGCGCGTCGCCGAGCACGTCGATCGGGTTGGCGTGCGACCACGCCGGCGGTAGAGCCGCGTCGAGCGTCGCGAGCGTCTCGGGCTTTGGCTCGGCCAGGGCGCCGTTGCGGGCGAGCAGCGCGTCGGCGGTCATCACGCCCGGGCCGCCGGCGTTCGTCACTATCGCCAGGCGCCCGCCGCGGACCCGACGCTCGCGCGCGAGCAACTGAGCTGTCACGAACATGTCCTCGATCCGCTCCACGCGCACCAGCCCGGCGCGGCGGAAGGCGGCGTCGTAGACGGCGTCCTCGCCCGCCATGGCGCCGGTGTGCGAGACGGCCGCCTTGGCCGACGCGGCGAAGCGCCCTGCCTTGTAGACGATGATCGGCTTGCTGCGGGCAGCCGCGCGCGCCGCCGACATGAACTTGCGCGCGTTCGTGACCGACTCGACGTAGAGGATGATCGAACGCGTCTGCCTATCCAGGCTGAGGTAGTCGATCACGTCGCCGAGGTCGACGTCGAGCATGTTGCCCACCGAGACGACATGCGAGAAGCCAACCTGCTCAGCAAGTGCCCAGTCGACCATCGACGTCGCGAGCGCGCCCGATTGCGAGAGAAGCGCGATCTCGCCGTCGCTGGGCATGGCTCCGGCGAAGCTCGCATTGAGGCCAAGCCGCGGCACGATAAGCCCGAGGCAGTTCGGTCCAAGGAGCCGCATTCCGTCATGGCGACCGAGCTCGTCGGCGACAGCACGCTCGAGCGTGAGCCCCTCCGCGCCGATCTCGCGGAACCCGGCAGACAGCACCGCGATTGCGAGGACACCCGCCTCACCGCATTCCCGCACCACCTCTGGGATTGTCGCGGCGGGCGTGCAGACGATCGCCAGCTCCGCTTTGGCCGGGGTGTCGGCGATGCGTGCGTAGGCCTGGATGCCGCCGACCGCCTCGCGGCTTCGGTTGATCGGGTAGACAACCCCCTCGAACCCCGCGTCCACCAGGTTGCGCAGGACGATGTGACCGAGTTGCATGCGCTCGCCTCCGGCGCCCACCACGGCCACGTGCGTGGGGTTGAACATGCTCTCGAGATTGCGAATGCTCACTGGGCAGCAGCGTAAGCGTTCCCGCCCCGTAAGTGGTTTCCCGTGGCGATGGCGGCACTCCTCGGTCGGCTTGGCCAGGCCAGCCGTGCACCTGACCCTGACCCTGACGCACGACCGCTCGCACCTCGCAACCATCTGAGAACTGATGCGACAAGCACAACAGCCGGTATAGGGGAATATGCTCGCCGCATGGGGCTTCAGGACGTCACCGTCACTCCGCTTGATCCCGAACGCTTGCGCAGCGTGCTCGCACCCGACGCGCTCGCGCGCTTTGAACATACGCTCAGGCGCGGGCGCGAGCTGCTGGAGTCGCGGACGTTCTGGAACGTCAACTCGACCGCCCAGGGCGGCGGCGTCGCCGAGATGCTGCGCTCGCTGATCGGATACACGTGCGGCGGTGGCAGTGATGCGCGCTGGGTAACGATCACGGGCGACTCCGAGTTCTTCCGGATAACCAAGCGCCTGCACAACCGACTGCACGGACACGCGGGCGACGGCGGTCGGTTGGGCGAGGCCGAGCGCGCTGCCTACGAGCGCTGCTGTGAGGACAACGCTGAGCTGATGGCAGAGCGCGTTCGTCCCAGAGACGTCGTGCTGCTGCACGATCCGCAGACCGCCGGCATGATCCCGCGGCTGGTGGAGACAGGGGTGCCGATCATCTGGCGCTCGCACGTGGGCATCGACCCACCCAACGACCTCGCGCGCGAAGCCTGGAGGTTCCTCAGCCCCTACGTTCAGTGCGCCGATGCCTTCGTCTTCTCGTATCGGCTCTATTTTTGGGAGGGGCTCGATCCAGCCAAGCTGACGGTGATCGCGCCCTCGATAGACGCCTTCTCGCCAAAGAACCACGCGATGGCGTTCACCGCCGTGGCCGCGGTGCTGCGCGCCGCCGGACTGGCCGCGGACCACCATCACAGCTCCCGGGCGGTCTTCGAGCGGCTCGACGGCGTCCGTCGGCCGCGTGGAGTCCCAGGCGAAACTCGTCGAGGAGCGCCAGCTGCGGCTCGATGTCCCGTTGCTCGCGCAGGTCTCGCGCTGGGATCGCCTGAAGGACCCGTTGGGCGTGCTCGCGTCGTTCGCCGAGCACGTCCGCGCCGACGACGAGCCGCACCTGCTGCTGGCGGGCCCCGACGTGACGGCGGTCGCAGACGATCCCGAGGGCCAGGAGGTATTCGCACAGGTCGAGGCGGCCTGGTCTGAGCTGCCTCGCCGAGTCCGCCGCCGCGTGCACCTCGCTCTGCTGCCGATGGCGGACGTCGATGAGAATGCCGTGATCGTCAATGCCGTTCAGCGGCGCGCTGATGTCGTGGCGCAGAAGAGCCTTGCAGAGGGCTTCGGTCTGACCGTCTCAGAGGCGATGTGGAAGGGCCGCCCGGTCGTCGCATCGCAGATTGGCGGCATCCGCGAGCAGATCGAGGACGGCGTCACCGGATTCCTGGTGGACCCTCTTGACCTGCGGGCCTTCGGCGAGCGCGTGAGCGAACTGCTGGACGACCCCCACGGCGCGGAGCGCATGGGCGCAGCGGCGCAGACGCGTGTGCGCGAGCTTTTTCTCGGCCCGCGGCACCTCGGCCAGTACGTCGAGCTGCTGGAGGGCGTGCTGCAGCCAGCGCGCGTAGAGCGGACTCCCTACGGCTTACCAGCCGGCGCGGTGAGCGTTCGCAGAAGCGCCTCGAGGGTCTCGGCCGACAGCTGACTCGGGCGCCCTTCGGGGGACTTGATTTCGATCACACGACGATCGCCGGCCTCGCCGAGGCGCCAGAATCCCATGTGGATGTCCCAGCTCCAGTCGTGGCTCGACGCAGCCATTCTCGAAACCTAGGCGACCGACGAGCGGCGGCGCGCGCGCTTGCTCTCGGGCGGGTGCAGCTCCGAGAACGAGCGCTCGATGCCCTCCGCGAGCACCCCTACGTCGGGCGCAGCCATGCGATCGGCGTTGAGACCAAAGACCATCTGGCCGGCGTAGGAGACGACCGCGATGCCGATCGTGTGTCCAGCGAACAGCGGCACGAGTGGGAGGACCTCGACGAGCGGGGCGCCCAACGCGTACAACCGCTGCTGCGACCCGGGGACGTTCGTGATCGTCAGGTTGAACATGCGGGTGCCACCGAACATCGACCGCGCGAGCACTGCGCCGGCGAGCGGCGGCCCCATGTCGGCCAGGTCGACGATCGTCTTGCCCCCGGCGCGTTGCGAGCCGGCCTTGAGCTGCTCCGTGCGCTCGACGACGCGGCGGTAGCGTGCGATCGGGTCCGGCTCGGTCACCGGCAGCTCGACGAACAGCGACGTCAGCTCATTGCCGAGCGAGTGCTGGTGGTCCTCAGCGCGGATGTTCACCGGCACCTGTGCCCGCAGATCACCATCGGCCAGCGCGTCGCCGCGGGAGAGCAGCAGGTGTCGCAGCCCGCCCGCGCAGGTCGCGAGCACGACGTCGTTGACCGTGCCGCCAAGGCGCGCCTTCGTCGCCTTGACGTCGGCGAGGTCCAACCGCACGGTGGCAAAGTTACGCATGCCGCTCATCGGCCCGTTGAGGCTCGACTGTGGCGCCCCGATCACCTCCTCGCGCACGATCAGCTCGACGGCCGCGCGCACGCGATCGAGTGACTCACGTGGGTGTAGCGCCGCGCCGACGCCGGCCCGCGCCCCGCGCACGACCAGGCCGGGCGAAAGCCAGAACCGGCCGTTGCCGTGTTCTGCGACGTCCTCGTCGTCGCTGTCCGGCAGCGGCTGGGAGTGTGCCGGCGGAGTGTCCGCGGAGGCGTCGAGCAGGACGTACCCGATGTCGACCGAGCCGACGCCATCCACGAGACAGTGATGCGTCTTGGTCACCAGCGCCCAGCGCCCCTTCTCAAGGCCGTCGAGTAGCGTCATCTCCCACAGTGGCCGGTGGCGGTCCAGGCGGTGTGACCAGAAGTCCCCAAGCCACTCGTGCAGCTCGGCCTCGCCGCCCGGCGCCGGCAGCGTCGCGTGGTTGACGTGGGCATCGAGGTCGAACGCCTCCGCATGCTCCCAGGTCAGCCACGTGAGCGGACCGGCATGCGTGCCAGACAGCTGCTGGGCGTAGCGCGCCAGGTTGGCCACCCGCGGGCGCATGTAGTCGCGGAACTCGGTGATGTCCGGCGTTCCGCCGCCGGGGAGCGGATCGAAGATGAGCGCCGCGCCGATGTGCATGTGCGCGCTCTCGTCGAACTGCTCAAGCTCCAGGAACATCGTGTCCAGCATGCTCAGTTGCTCGCCCATGGCCTCTGACTCCCGTTTGGTGTGATCCCGAGGCGGAACTTAACGGGCAACGCGACAGGAAACATCGGAGTTCCGCCGCGCAGCGAGTCCGTACTTACCCACGTCTGTGACCATCACGGGACGGCGCGGCTGCCACACGCCGCAGCGCGCGCAGCTCGGCGACGATCGCGGGGCGCGGGTCATCGGCGCGTGCGCTTGGCTCGAGGAGCTCGATCCGCGGAAACCGCTGCATGCGCTCGCGCCGCAGACAGAAGCTCTTTCGCCGAGGCGCTCATGGCGCTCACGAGCACCTCGAGGTCCGGCACGGTGTCGCGGTCGGCGGCCACACCGAAGAACACGTTGCCGTCATAGCTCACGGCGGCGACTCCGAGGGCGTGCTCAGCGGCCAGCGGCACGAGCGGATGGATCTCGCGCATCGGGGCACCGAAGGCATAGAGCGTCTGCTGTGGACCGGGTACGTTCGTGATGGTCACGTTGAACAGTCGCGTGGCGTAGAGAGCCCGTGCGATGGTGGCATGGATCACCGGCGGCGCCAGTCCCGTGAGCTCAATCACGGCGGTGGAGCCCGCCGCTTGCCGTCCGGCGGACTTCAGCGACTCAGAGCGTGCCACGGTCTCCCGGTAGCGCCGCACCGGATCGCCCTGCGCCACAGGCAGATCAACATACAGCGAGGAGACCCGGTTCCCGAGCGCGAGATGCTCGCTCGCAATGCGAACGTTCATCGGAACCATCGCTCGCAGCCCCTGCGGCGGCAGCACCTCACCGCGGGACTGAAGCAGCGCCCTCAGTCCGCTGGCGGTGACGGCGAGCACGACATCGTTGACGGTGCCGCCCAGCGAGTCCTTGATCTCCTTGAGGTCCGCCAGCGCGACGCGCACGACCTCGAACCGGCGCCGGGTTCCGATCGGCATGTTGAGACTTGTGGCGGGCGCCGCGCGCAGCTCCTCGCGCACGATCAGCTCGACCGCTGAGCGCGCGCTGCCAAGCGCCTCACGCGGGTGAAGGGCACCATGGGTTCCCATCTGGGCCGCGTGGACCATCGATTCGATCGGCAACAGCCCCGCCCACGCGTGGGCAAGAGAAGCCAGCGGGCCGGAAGCACTCGGGTGAGATGTGGACACCGGCCGATCGGCTGGAGGGGAAGGCGCGTGACCGCCGCTCACACCGCTCTCGGTGGATGAGGGCGCCGGACCGGCCCGGCCGGCGTCCGCCGTGGTGTCGAGCAGCAGGTGTCCCACGTCGACCGAGCCGACGCCATCGACCATCGCGTGGTGCGTCTTGTGGGCGAGCGCCCAACGACCGTCGGCCAGCCCCTCGACAAGCGCCATCTCCCACAGCGGCCGATGACGATCGAGGCGCTGGGAGAAGAAGCCCGATGACCATTCGGCCAGCTCCTCATCCCCTCCGGGGGCAGGGATTGCCGCACGGGTGACGTGCCTGTGAATGTCGAACTCGGGATCATCCTCCCACTCGGGCCACGACAGCCCACCGGTGTGCGGCTCCGACAGGCGCTGTCCGTATCGCGGCAGCTGCCCCAGCCGGCTCAGGAGGTGCCGGCACAGCTCCTCGTGAGACGGCGGGGAGCCGTCCGGCGGGGGATCGAAGACCATGATCCCGCCGATGTGCATGTGCGCGCTCTCGTCGGCCTGCTCCAGCTCGAGGAACGTCGCGTCCAGGGGTGTCAGGTGCTCGCTCATCGTCTTTCACCGGTGGACATGCTCTTGCCATTCGTCTCTCTTGTTCAGATACCCGGGCGGGAGCACGCCGTCGAGCCGTTCGATCACCTCGAGCCACTGCAGGGCGGATTTGAAATGGCGATCCGCTGCATCGCGCTCGGCGAAGGTGAGCGCCAGCTCACGCGCCTCCCCGTGTGCCTGCTCGAGCCTCGCAGGATCCCGAGTCCAAGGCGAGCGGTCTTCCAGAGTCTCGTCCTCGGTGAGCGCGTTGTGGCCGGCGAGATAGGGCGCCAGGTAGCGACCGGCGATCTTGCTCGGTGGCCACCAGAGTGGGTTGGCCGCGATCTCGAAGGAGTCGCCGGTCCTCCCCGCGATCTGGGCGCGCAGGTAGGTCGGAGCGATGCCGGTGAGGAGCATGCCTCTGAGCGTCGGGCCGGATGGGACTCGGTGTGACGGGGGCCCCGAGCCGAGCCGCGATGGCCTCGGCGGCTGCATCGGCCTGCTGGGTGGCGATGCCGCCCTGCTTGACCGGGAAGGCTGTTCCATCGCCGGCGGCGTACACGTCCTCGAGACCGACCACCCGGCTGTGCTCGTCAACGGCGAGAAAGCCAGCCGCGTCGCAGGGCAGGCCCGGAATGGCCCGGCCCTCGAGCTGCGCGAGCGTGACGACGTGATCGACCTCGACCGTGGCGCCTGGGCGGAGGTGGAGCTTGCCATCGTGGATCTTCTCCGCGTAGGCGCCCGTCTTGAGCGCTATCCCGCGGTCGGACGAGCAGGCTGCGCAGCACGCGGCTGGCCGCCGGGCCGAACACGCCAAGTGGATCCTCCTCGGGAGTAACGACGGTGAGCTCGACGCCTACCACGCCTCGGTCGGCCAGGTGCGAGGCGGTCAGGAGCGCGAGCTCATACAGCGGGAGCGCCCAGCTGAGCCCGGCTGGGTGCACGAAGCACAAGCGCTGCTCCGAGCCATCTTCGAATCCCTCGAGCAACCCCACGAACGCCGCCACGCTCTCCGCTCCGCCGAAGTGCAAGGCGCCCTCCAGCCAGTCGCGCCGCTCAGCGCCGACCGCGATGACGATGGCGTCGTATGGAAGCACAATGCCGCTCGCGAGCCGGACGGTTCCCGCCTCGGCGTCGACCTGCGCCAAGGAGTCCACATGCAGCTTGGCGTCGTGATCTGCAGCGATCTCGGCAAGCTCGAAGAGGTGGGTCTCCGCAAGTTCAAAGGGTGCCGCCACCGCGAGCGGTTGGTAGACGAACTGGCGGTTCGGGGCGATGAGGTGCACCTCCACCGCGACCTTCATCAGCGCGCGCAGCGCCAGCAGCGCCTCGACCGCCGCGACGCCCCCGCCACAGATAATGACGCGTCGGGCGACTTCGCGATCCGTTCTGTCGTCCCACTGTCAGCCTGGAGCGTGGGTTGTGGATTGGGCTTCTGTGCTGACAGGCTTGCACAATGTGAGATTCAAGCCACCCATGGCCGTAACGCTACACCCACGAAATGGTCTCCGCAGCCGAGGAAAGCCGACGTCGTCACGGGGAAACTACGTAACCCGAAACCGGCGTGGGATATTACGGACCTGCTGCGCGGCGGAACTCCGATGTCACCTGTCACATTGCCCGCTAAGTTCCGCCTCACGATCACACCGAACGGGAGCCACAGGCGATGGGCGAGCAGCTGAGCATGCCGGACACGACGTGCCTCGAGCGTGGTGGGCGCTGAGGGCGTGAGTTGACCGTGGCGGATGTGGCGGCAACGGAGCCATCCACCGATGGAGGCCAAGCGGGGGCCCGCACGCGCGTGGCGATCTTTGCGCCGAACCCGCTGCTGACGGTGACGCTGGAGGCCGAGGGCAGCGACCGCGAGAGCATCCACTTTCACGCCGGCGGGCAGGCGGTGTGGGTGGCGCGCATGGTGGCCTGCCTGGGCGCGCTGCCGGTGCTGTGCGGCTTCCTCGGCGGCGAGAGCGGAGAGCTCTTGCTGCCGTTGCTGGAGCGCGTCAGCGGCGATGGAGAGCTGCGCCTGGTGGAGACCACGAGCGCTAGTGGCTGCTATGTCACCGACCGTCGCTCGGGCCACCGCGAGCTGCTGGCGATGACACTGAGCGACCCGCCCTCCAGGCACGAGCTGGACGAGCTGTTCTCGCTCACCTGCGCACAGGCAATCGCCTGCGGCTGGCTGGTCGTGACCAACCCGATGCCCGGCGAACTGCTGCCCCTGGAGATCTATCGCGACCTCGTGGCCGACGCACGCGCCGGCGGATGCCGGACGCTCGTGGATCTGTCCTCGCCGCGGTTGGACAGCGCAATTCAGGGCGAGCCCGATGTAGTTCGGATCAACGATTGGGAGCTCGCGGAGTACGTGTGCGGCCCAGTCTCCACACCCGAGCTCATGCAGGCCGGGGCACAGCGCCTGCACGACGGGGGGGCACGCAGCGTGATCGTGACGCGCGGCGAGCTACCCGCGCTTGTGCTGCACGAGGGACGCTTCGCGCAGTTGACCCCGCCACCCTTCGAGCGCGGCTTCCGCGAGGGCTGCGGTGATTCGATGATGGGTGCGCTGACCGCGGCCTGGGCGTGCGGCGAGAGCTTCGAGCAGTCGTTGAAGCTGGGTGCCGCGGCGGGCGCCGCCAACTTCCTGCGTCGCGGCCTGGGAGGAGCCTCGCGCGAGGTCGTCGAGCAGCTGGCCGAGCAGGTTGCCCTCGAGGCATCGCCCGCAGCCGCCGGCGCGGCCGCGGGTGCCGTCTCCGGTCGCGGAGGCGCATCAGGAGCGACGGCTCGCCGGAGGCCGTCCTGACCAGGGCGGGATGACCGGCTCGCCCCGCAGCACCGCCCACGGGGCGTCTTCGGCGATCCACGCAACATGCTCCGCCGGGAGGGTCTGGGCAAGGCGCGCGAGGCCTGCGCTCAGTTGCACCGGACGGCCCGCCAAGGAGGAGTGGGCGTCTGAGCCGAGCAGGTGCACGAGCCCGTCGCGCGCGAGACCCAGAACGAAATCTCCACCCGTGCCCTGCGCGATGAAATCAGCCGTCCACTGAATCAGGCATCCTCGCGCGACCAGTTCGAGAAGGCGCTCCCGCAGGTCAGCGCCTGCATGGCGCTCGGGGTGTGCGACGATCGCACGAACCCCGCGCGCGGCAAGGCGCCCGACGAGCTGATCCAGTTCGACGCCGAGCGGACCGGGAGCCGGCTCCAGCAGTACCCAGCCGTTGCCTGCGAGCGAGAGCCGGCGCAACTCCTCCACGGTGAGGCGCTCCGCGGCGCGCTGTGCGACCTCGCCCCCCGTGAGCACCCGCACGCCAACCCCCTGACGCAGCAGCTCCCGCTCCAGCAAGGCCACGCGCCCAGGCAGCTCAGAGATGTGGACGTCATGATCATCACGGATATGCGGTGTGGCGCACACGACCGCAATCCCGTCCGCGTCGGCCTGACGGGCCATCGCCACGCTGTCGGCGAGGTTGCGTGCCCCGTCATCGAGCTCCGGCAGGATGTGGCAGTGGACATCGACCAGCCCGGGGACGGCCCGATTCGGCGTCGCACTCATGGCGGCGAGGAGATAATCTGATCGCTCAGTGCGCTCGAGGTAGGGTAAGCAATCGAAGATCACCATCTCATCTGTCATGTTGGGAGAGTCGAATCGAGCCCATTCAGTCTGGTGCTTGATCGTAGTGATCCCGCCGTTGGCACTCTACGGGGGCTCGTCGCGGTCCTCGGACCTGGGCGAAGCCGCCGACGAGCAGTAGGCGCAGCGTGCACGACGACTCGCTCGGCCGCCACCGCCATCGAGCGCACGCCTCGGCCACGCGTCCGGGCGAGATCGCCGTCACGCTTCGGGACGGCTCACGCGTCACGGTGCGTCCTATCCGCCCGGAGGATGCCGAAGCCCTGCGCGCGGGCTTCGAGCGGCTGTCGGATGAGTCGCGCTACCGACGCTTCCTGTCGCCGATGTCACATCTCAGCGAGCCGATGCTGCGCTACCTGACCGAGGTGGACCACCACGACCACGAGGCGCTCGTCGCCGTCGGCGACGACGGAACCCTTCTGGGGGTTGCTCGGTCGGTGCGTTCGCGGAGCGATCCGCGCGTCGCCGAGGCGGCGGTCACGGTCGCGGATGACTGGCAGGGGCGCGGCATGGGAACAGCGCTGCTCGGGATCCTGGCCGACCGCGCCCGCGCCGAGGGGATCCACCACTTCACAGCGCTGATGCTGGCTACCAACCGCGAGATGTTCGAGCTGTTCGAGGATCTCGGCCCCGTGCGGATCTTGGAGCAGGCGTCTGGCACCGTCGAACTCGACATCACGCTTGCCCCGCCGTGGCACCGGGCCACACCTCGACGAGCTGCTGCGCGGCTCTGCAAGCGGCCGCTACGAGGTGATTGCGCCAACCCCCCAGGACGTGGGCTCATAGATCGAGCCGGCGCCGAGGTCGCCCTATGCCTCCGCCGGCACGGGCGCCATGACCCTGGCTGTGAGATCCACCAGTCGGCTTGAGTAGCCCCACTCGTTGTCGTACCAGGCGATCACTTTCACCTGGGTGCCGTTCATCACGCTGGTCAGCTTGGAGTCGAGGATCGCCGAGTAGGGGGACTTCACGATGTCGCTGGAGACGATCTCCTGCTCGCTGAAGGAGAGTATGCCGCGCAGCCGACCGTTCTCGGCGGCGGCGCGCTGGGCCGCATTGACCTCCTCGACGCTCGTGGCTCGTTCGGCCTCCACCGTCAGGTCGACGATCGAGCCTGTGGGAGTCGGTACCCGGATCGCGAACCCGCCCAGTCGACCATCGAGCTCGGGAATCACGAGCCCGAGCGCCTTCGCCGCTCCGGTTGAGGTCGGCACGAGGTTCAAGGCGGCGGCTCGTGCTCGCCGCAGGTCCTTGTGCGGCGCGTCAAGCAGGTTCTGATCTGCGGTGTACGCGTGAATCGTGGTCATCTGGCCGTGGCGGATGCCCACCGTGTCGTGTAGGACCTTGGCCACGGGTGCGAGGCAGTTCGTCGTGCACGAGGCGTTGCTGATGATGTTGTCGCGGTCGGGGTCATAGACCTCCTCGAAGTTCACCCCGAGGACCACCGTGGCGTCGATGGGCTCAGCTCCCTTGGCGGGCGCCGAGATGATCACCTTGCGGGCGCCCGCCGCGAGATGCTCCGCCGACCCTGCTCGTGTGCGGTGGCGACCCGTCGACTCGAGCACCACGTCCACGCCGAGCTCGCGCCACGGCAGCGCGGAGACCTCCGGCTCGGCCAGCACGCGGATCGGAGACCCGGCAACGAGGATCTCGTTTGCGCCCGGCTCGACCTCACCCGGGAAGGCGCCGTAGACCGAGTCGTGACGCAGCAGGTGTGCCAGCGTTGCGGCATCGGTGAGATCGTTGATCGCGACGATCTCGAGGTCTGCTTCCTGTTCGTGTGCGATGCGCAGGACGCTGCGTCCGACGCGGCCGAAACCGTTGATGGCAACTCGAGTAGGCATCCGCTGTCTCCCGTGCTCGTATCTGGGTCGATCACTGCCGAGCCCCCTGCGGGGCACCAGGTCACGCTACGTGCGATCACGAGCCGTGTCATGGGTGGTGAGCCCCATGCTTGCGCGGTGAGAACTACGGATCGAGCGCGGCGGGGAGGGCGCTCGTCTTGATCGGGCGGCCTGCCCGCCCGTTGCTGTCTGAAGCCCGCACGCCGCTCGTGCAGACGCGGTCGCATGCCCGCGACCGCGAGCCCGGCCGCCATCCTCCCGACGTCGCGAGAGGGGCTCGGAGTAACGTCATGTCCCATGAGCGCCCAGCAGCCTGCGATGAGCTCCCCGCTGACCGGAGTGACCGTTCGCGAAGCCATGCGCCCCGGAGTCATCACCTGCACGCCCGACGCCGGGCCGGCGACCGTTGCCACGATCATGGTGGCGAACGGCATCCACGTCGTCGTCGTGGCCCCGTCCGCGCACGGCACGCCGCTGATCGTGACCGACCGTGAGCTCGTCCGGGCCGTACTCGAGGGCCGCGAGGACGCGTGTGCGTCAGACCTCGCGGGCGAGCCCGCGGCGGCGCTGACGGCCGATGCCGGGCTAGAGGACGCGGTGGCGATGATGGCCGCGCGCTACGTGACCCACATACTCGCCATAGAGCCCAGTTCCGGCACCCCAGCCGGGATCGTCTCAAGCCTCGACGTGGTGGCGATTCTGGCCGGCTGGGAGCCCCGTCTCGCGCGCATGCTGCGGCCCGCCCCGGCACGCCCCTCCCCGAGCGCGCGCACGCTGGGCAAGGCGACCGTGGGCGATGTCATGCACGCCGGCATCGCCACCTGCACCCCGGACGTTGAGCTCTCGGCCGTGGCGCGGATCATGGCCGAGCATCGCGTCCACTGTGTGGCCGTCGCCGGCATCGACGCGGCCGGTCCTGGTGGCCAGCACTTCACCTGGGGGCTCGTCGAGGACATGGATCTCGTGCTCGCCCTCCAGCGTGGAGCGTCCGGCGAGTCTGCCGGCACGATCGTCGCGACCTCGCCCGCTGCCATCAAGCAGGACGAACCGCTCGATCGTGCCGCGGCGCTGATGGTCGAGCACGACACAAGCCATGTCGTGGTGGTTGGTTCATCCGGCCTGCCCTCGGGCATGGTTTCCACGCTCGACGTCGCGAGGATCATCGCCGCGAGCTGACGCTCGAGAGCGCACGGCGCACCTGGCGGTTGCATCTCCCAGCACCGGCGATCGGCTCATCCGGGGCCGGGCCGGCTGCCCTCGGGGTAGCGCCTGCCGCTAGCGCTCGACGTGTCCACCCACGCGCGCGCGGTCGAGCAGCACGCGTTGCTCGGCTGCGGCCACGAGTGCACGTGTTCGATCGAGCACGTCCACGCTGACCGAGATCGCATCGATCCCGGCGCGAACCAGAAGCTCGGCGTACTCAGGGTGGACCGAGGGAGCCTGGCCACAGATCGACGTGCGCAATCCGAGCTCGCGGGCGCGAGGAATGAGCTCGCGCAGGTAGGCGATCACGGCCGGGTCGCGCTCGTTGAAGGTCTCGGCCAGCACCTCGTTGTCGCGATCGGCGCCCAGCAGCAGCTGCGTTAGGTCGTTGGAGCCGATCGAGATGCCGGTCACTCCCAGCGCGGCGTACTCCTTGAGGTTGAAGAGGACCGATGGCACCTCGGCCATGACCCACAGCTCGAAGTCCGGGCGATCGAGCAGTCCCGACTCGGCGACCAGCTCGCGGCAGCGGCGGAGCTCGCGTGTGGTGCGCACGAACGGAAGCATCACGTGCAGGTTGTGCTGCCCTCCGTCCCAGACCTTACGCAGGGCCTCCATCTCGAGCCCGAAGATGTCCGGCTCGCGCGTGTAGCGCAAGGCACCGCGATAGCCGATCATTGGGTTCGCCTCGTGCGGCTCAAAGCGCTCGCCGCCGCGCAGCCCAGAGAACTCGTTGGTGCGAAAGTCGATCGTGCGATAGGTGACCGGTCGCGGCGCAAAGCCGGCGGCGAACGTGCTCAGCCCCTCGGCCATGCGTGCCACGAAGTCCTCGCCCCGGCCCTCCTCCAGCAGGGTGCGGGGATGATCGCCCGCCAGTGCCTCGAGCACCATCATCTCGGCGCGCAGCAGACCGACACCGTCGACCGCCAACCCCTTGACGCGATCCACCTGCGAGGGCTCGGACAGGTTCACCAGGATCTGCGTGGCGGTCACCGCGCCCGAGGCGCCGGAGGCGGCTCTCGCGGCGCTCGCGGCTTGCTCGGCGGCAGATGTCTGTGCAGGCTCCTCGGCACGGGCGCCCTCCAGCACGACGCCACGGGTGGCGTCGACGGTGACGATCTCGCCGTCGCGCAGCAGACGGGTCGCCTCCCCGGTGCCCACCACGCAGGGGATGCCGAGCTCGCGAGAGACGATCGCCGCGTGACAGGTCATGCCGCCGGAGTCAGTGACGATGGCAGCTGCACGGCGCATCAGCGGCAGCCAGTCCGGGGACGTCATGTGGGTGACCAGCACGTCGCCGTCGTTGAGGCTGGCGGCGTCGTTGAGCGAGGTCAGCACCCGCGCCGCGCCGCTGGCGCTGCCGGGGGCCCCGCCCAGCCCATGCAGCAGCAGGGCTTGGGGCTCTGAGGGCTCCGATGCCGTGGCGCTCGCGAGGGGCTCGTCGTGAAGCGTCGTGACCGGGCGGCTTTGCAGCATCCACAGGGCGCCGTCGGGGTCGAACGCCCACTCGGTGTCCTGCGGAAAGCCATAGTGCTCCTCGATGCGCCGGCCGAGCTCGGCCACCGCCACGACCTCCGCGTCCGTGAGGACCGGCTGCAACGCCTCCTCCTCGGAGAGCGTGCGCTGCTGGGTGCCGCCGTCAGGGGCATACTCGATGACCAGCTCCTTGTGGTGAACCTCGCGGCGGCGGATGGCGAGTGTGGTCTTCTCCACGACGTAGCGGTCCGGAGAGACGGATCCCGAGACCACGGCCTCGCCGAGACCGAAGGACCCCTCGATGACGAGCTCACCGCGCTCGCCGGTGGCCGGGTTGACGGTGAACATCACGCCGGCTCGGGTTGACTGAAGCTGGCGCTGCACGACGACCGCAATGTCCATGTCGGCCTGTCCGAAGCCGTTCAGGCCACGGTAGTAGATGGTGCGAGCGCCGAACAGCGAGCGCCAGCAGCGGCGCACGGCGTCGATCACGGCGTCCGCGCCTCGGATGTTCAGAAAAGTCTCGTTCATCCCCGCAAAGGAGGTCTCAGCAGTGTCCTCCGCCGTCGCCGAGGAGCGCACGGCCACCGGTGCCTGGGAGTCCTCGCCCACCAGCTGCTCATAGCTTTTGAGAATCGCCTCCTGCAGCGGCTCAGGTATCGGCGTGGCGTCAAACATCTCGCGCGCCGCGGTGGCGGCGGCTTGGAGTGCGGCGGTGTCCTCCACGTTCACGGGATCGAGCAGCGCCGCCAGCCGCTCGCGCAGTCCGGTCTGGGTGCAGAACGCGCCGTAAGTTGGGGCGCCGACCACGAAGCCGGGCGGCACGGGCAGTCCAGCGGAGGTGAGCTCACCCAGGTTCGCGCCCTTGCCGCCGGCATAGGCGACGTCACCACGACCCAGACGCGCGAATACACGCACGGGCTCATCGATCAGTGGGCCGGCATCGGCATCTGTGGAAACGCTCATGGCACTATCGCTCCTCGGGTTGGCCCTTGCTTAGAGTATGAAGTTCAGTCAAGCCGTCGAGCAGCCCCGTTGGCTACCGAAGTACCCCCGGTACGCGATCCGTAGTTATCACTGCGTGGCAAGCGACTCCCCGCGCACCGGCGACTGTGGACGACATGCTCGCATCCTGCCGCGCGTCCCGCATCCCCGGTTGGCTCCAGACGTGGTGGGATTCCGCGGATACCCGCGCCAGACGCGCCATTGCGTCGATCCCTCGCGTGTGGATTCTCCGGCGGCGCGTGCGCCTTACTGCGGATGACGCCTGCGCCGCAGTGGTCTAGGCTCGCCTGAATGCGAGACGTACACGAGCGGACGGCAAAGACCGCGACAGACGTTCGGACCGGCCTGGCGCCGGACGTGGAAGTGACGCAGGCGCGTCGAAAGATTCCGCGCGATCGCGACGATGACTACACGCCCGGGGCAGCGGCGGCGCGCCGCGCGTTCCTGCGCGAGCAGACCGGCGTGGCGCTCGAGCATGTGTCTGAGAGTTCGTTCGATCCGGCGATTCTGCCGGGCAACATCGAGCATTTCATCGGCGTCGCGCAGGTGCCGATCGGCGTCGCCGGGCCCCTGCTCGTCGACGGCGAGCACGCCCAGGGCGAGTTCTACGTGCCGCTCGCGACGACCGAGGGCACCCTTGTCGCGAGCTACAACCGCGGAATGAAGATGCTGCGCGAGGCGGGCGGCGTGACGACCACGATCCTCGACGACGCCATGCAGCGCGCTCCCGCCTTCGTGTTCGAGAGCGCCCGCGAGGCGCGTGCGTTCGGAGAGTGGCTGACCGAGCACTTTGCCGAGATCAAGCAGGCGGCGGAGGCCACCACCCGCACCGGTCGCCTGCGCGGCATCGAGCAGTACTCGGCCAGCCGGATCCTGTTCACGCGTTTTGACTACACCACCGGCGACGCCGCCGGTCAGAACCTCACGGGCAAGGCGACCGCCGCGGCGTGCGCATGGATAACCGCCAACTACACCGGGCATCACGGACTTCCTGCTGGAGTCGAACTTCGCCACCGACAAGAAGAGCTCGCAGGTCAACATCCTGCGCACGCGTGGCAAGCGGGTGGTCGCCGAGGCGAGGATTCCCGCCGCGCTGATCGAGGAGCACATGCACACGAGCGCAGAGAAGCTGTTCCATGCGCGACAGGTGTCGAATCTCGGCGGCTTCATGGCCGGCGTCAACAACAACGGAGCACACTCGGCTAATGGAATCGCCGCCCTCTTCATCGCCACGGGCCAGGACGCGGCCAACGTCGCCGAGTGCTCGGCAGCCCTCAATTTCAGCGAGCTACTCCCGGGCGGCGACTATTACGTCTCGATCACGATCCCCTCTCTCATCGTTGCCACCTACGGCGGCGGCACGGGGCTCGCCACCCAGCGCGAGTGCCTCGAGCTGCTCGGTTGCTATGGGACCGGGAAGGTCCGCAAGCTGGCCGAGATCGTCGCGGCCACGGTGCTGTGCGGCGAGCTCTCCCTCGGTTGGGCGATCGTCACCGGAGAGTGGGTCCGCGCACACGATCTGCTCGGGCCGCAACCGACCGTAGCTCGCGGGGTCCGCGCGAGCGAGCAGCGTCGGAGGATGCGAGCAGTGTCGGAAGGATGTCGCTTGATTGGCGCTTGTGGCGCAGCAGGGAGCGGCTGACCGGAGTCGGCCGCTCCCATGTAGGCGTGCTACTTCGTGTCGTTTGACCCGGTCAACGACTTGCCGGCACTATCCACGACCTTGCGCAGGAAGTCGGCCTGCGTGTGGAGAAGCCGCTGGGCCATCTCCAGAGCGGAGTCGGTGATCTCCTCCCTCCTCGACGGGCCTTTGCCGTTTCGCGGCAATGCACGGTCGACGGTGTCTGCGAACTTGCGCACCGCGTCGATCGCGCTCCTGGCGCCGTCGTCGAGCGACTTGAGCACCTCCTCGGACAGCTCCGTGCTCCGCTCGACTGCTCTCCTTGCGTCGAGCTCGCGGCGGGCCGAGCGTGCCTTGCTTGCAGCCGCGTTTTTGCTTGTCGCCGGGCGACCTTTTGCGGCGGGGCGACGTTTTGCCGCCGGGCGTTTTGTCTTCGTCTCGGGCATGAGCTTCACCACCTCCAGGACCTTGGTCCCTCACCTAGCTTCGCGAAAGCCGACTTGCCGGACACAGCGCACTTGCGAGTCGGCCTGCACAGCTTTCGCCTGTCTGCTGCGACAGTACCTCAGCCAGATCGTCGTGCCATCCGAAGAAACTCCCTGATCCTCGTGGGCAGACTACCTTTGGCAATACGGCGTCCGCCCGGTGGGCGCGAGACCACCCCGCTGTAATCCTCGAACCACTCGTGACGTCGCCCCCGAACTCGCTCCAGACACTCGCCGGCCGCTATGACCGCGCGACGTTCGAGCCGCAGGGCGGCGAGGCGCGTGTTCGTCTCGCGGTCTCCGGAAGCGACGCGTGGGATGCCGTGGTCGAGCGAGGGCACCGCGCGCCTTGTGCCGGCCAAGGGTCAAGCCGACGCCACGATCACCGCCGAAGCGCAGGCGTGGAGGGCCATTGCGCAAGACGTTCGCGGCGGACTGGACGCGTACCGTTCCGGGCGACTGACGGTCCGGCGCAATCTGCACCTCGGCGTGGGGTTCCTGGCCGCGACGAGCGGGCTGACCGGGTCCCGGGCGACTGCGCTTTCGGATGGTCGCCACTCGAGGTGCCCGGCTGTCGACCCTGGAGGCCGGGAGCGGCCCGACGGTGCTGGCTCTTCACGGGCTCGGCGGCACCAAGGGATCATTCCTCCCGACCGTTGCCGCGCTGGGCCGAGATTTCGCGTGATCGCGGTCGACCTTCCCGGGTTCGGCGACTCCGACAAGCCGATCGGCGCGAGCTACGACGCTCGCTTCTTCGCCCGCGCGGTCGTCGACCTGCTCGACGCGCTCGAGCTCGACCGGGTTCACCTGATCGGCAACAGCCTCGGCGGGCGCGTCGCGCTGGAGGTCGGGCTACTGCATCCCGACCGGGTCGACCGTCTCGCTCTGCTCTGTCCTTCACTTGCGTGGCGACGACAGCGCCCGTGGGCGCCGCTGCTGAGGCTCACGCGGCCGGAGCTCGGACTGGTCCAGCTCTCCCCTCGGCCGGTCGTCGAAGCGATCGTGCGCCGCCTGATCCCGGACGCCGATGGAGGCTGGACCGCGGCCGGCGTCGACGAGTTCCTGCGTGCATACCTGACGCCGGCCGGTCGGGCTGCGTTCTACGCGGCCGCACGCCAGATCTACCTGGAGGAACCCCACGGCAAGTCCGGCTTCTGGCCGCGGCTGCGCGGGCTGGAGAGCCGATGCGCTGTTCGTCTGGGGTCGGCACGACCGGCTCGTCCCGATCGCCTTCGAGCGGCACGTCGCCGACGCGCTGCCGCGTGCTCGTCACGTCGAGCTCGAATGCGGACACGTGCCTCAGATCGAGCGGCCCCGCCAGACCCACGAAGCGGTTGGCGCGTTTCTGGCCGAGTCGGCTGGATCGTAGACCGAGGCGACGGTGAGCGATGTCCGTGACGACGATCCTTCAGCGCGTCGGTGGCTCGCCCGTCACCGCACGCGGGATGCCCCCGTTGCGAGCATGTCCATCCGGGCGCGCTGTCCAGCTCGCTTGCGAGCCTTCCGGCCCGGCGCCTCGTGCGTCGCCCTCACGCTCGGCCGCCTGCAAGAGCTCGCGCAGGGACTCCTCGATTCCGCGACACAGCACATCGATGTCCGGGGCCTCGTCGTAGTCGCCGGTGACGCCGAACGTCAGCCCGCCGTCGTAGGAGAAGATCGCCACTCCGATCCGGACGTGCCCGCCGAGCGGAACGTACGGGAAAGCACTCGAGCATCCGGCGCCCGGCCGCGTACAGCGGGCGCTGGGGCCCGGGGACGTTGGTCGTGACCGTGTTGACGCTGCGCTGCGGCATCCGCGTGGCGGCGCGCAGCCCGAGCGCGAGCAGCATCGCGGGCGCAAACCCGCCGAGACCCACCAGGACGTCGCCCGCGACGGCTTCGCCCGAGTGCTTGAGGTGATCCATCTGCGCGCGCATCGCCGCGAGCCGCTCGACCGGATGCTCGATCCCCACCGGCAGATTGGCGAAGATCGCCGAGACGCGGTTGTTGTACTCGCCATGCTCCTCGGCCGAGCGCACGGACACCGGCACAAGCGTCCGCACGTCGCGCTGCGTGGACTCCCCGCGTCCCGTCGAGCAGCGCGCGAAAGCCGCCGGCGATTGCGGTCAGGACGACGTCGTTGACCGTGCCGCCGAACGCGCCGCGGACGCAGCTTGACGTCTGAGAGCTGCGAGCGTGCCCACGCCCAGCGGCGGTGCGGCCCGATCGGTCCGTTGAGCGACGACGGCGGCGGCGGCGCGACCACACCGGACATGGCCCACATGCCGCGAACGGTCGCGGCGGCGGTCCTGGCCGCACGGCCCGGCGAGCGCGCGGCGGATCGCATGGCGCGCAGCTGCTCGTACGGACTGACCGCCCGTCGGGCGAGCGCTTGGACGGCCAGCTCCGCCCCCGATGGCTGGCGCTCTGGATGCCACTCGTCGGGGTCCGGGAGCTCGGGGTCGCGCTCGGAGTCGAGAATCACCGCCAAGAGCTCGGTCCCGGAGACGCCGTCGACCATGCAGTGATGCAGCTTGGTGATGAATCCCCACCGTCCCTCGCTGAGCCCCTCGATCGATCCACATCTCCCACAGCGGCTTGTCACGGTCGAGCTGCTGGGACATGACGCGCCCGACCAGGTTGCGCAACTCCTCATCGCCCCCCGGCGGCGGGAGCGCGGTGCGGCGCAGGTGGTAGCCCAGGTTGAAGTGCGGATCGTCCACCCAAACCGGCCGGCCCAGCGCGATCGGCACGAAATGGACCTTCTGCCGGTAGCGCGGGACGCCGGGCAGGTGCGCCCGGACCATCCGCGCGACCGCCTCATAGCTGGGTGGCGGTCCCTCGAGGATCGCCACCGAGCCGATATGCATGTGGCTGACTGCGTCCTCGAGGTGTAGGAACGAGGAGTCCTGGGGGCTGAGGCGCTGCACGACCTACTCCCGGTCGGGAATTGCGAGAACCGTTGACACCGTACCACCGCCGAGCGGCCCGAGCCTCGTCGATCATCTTCCGCCCCGCTCGGCGGACGACTGCGGTGTTTCGCAGCCGATATCGTGGAGAACCCCCGACCTCAATGCGGCTCGCGGCCTTAGGCTGTGCCGATGACTACAAAGGTGACTCAACCCCACGCAGGCGAGGCCCCCCACGGGGGCAGGCCAATGTTCGACGACATCCTGTGTGCCGTAGACGGCACGCAGGAGGCCCTTGCCGCCATCGAGCAGGCCGCAGCGCTCGCCGGCCCCAACGGGCGCGTGACGCTGCTGGAGGTGACCTCCTTCGAGGTCGAAGGCTCCCACAGGGGTCCGGAGATCGTCCCGGCGGAGGCCACGCGCATAATCCAGCGCGCGGCGCAGACTGCCGAGAAGGCGGGCGTTTCGTTCACCGAGGAGGTAGATCCGGACACCCCTCCTTCGCAGGTCGTTCTTCACTGGGCGAGCGAGCGGGATCTGCTGACCGTGGGCGCGCCGAGCACGGGTTGGTTGGGTGGGATGCTCAGAGGAGGCGTCGCAGTCACCGCGGAGGGCTCGTTCACAACTCCGCTGCTTGTCGCCCGCTCGGTATCGACGAGCGAGCAATTCGCTCGTCGCATCCTCATCGCAAGCGACGGTCTCCCGGGCTCTGACGCGCTGGTCGAGTTCGCCGGAGGCCTGGCTCGAGACCAAGGGGCCGAGGTGGTCCTGCTGCACGCGATCGGCCTGGAGTCCAAAGCTCGACGCCGCCGCGTCGAAGAGCAGGCGAGCAGGCTGCAGCTCGCCGTCGGCGACGCAAGCGAGGTCCGGCTCGAGAAAGGCAGCGCCCGGAGCATGATCGTCGAGACGGCCAGCGCCGTAGACGCTTCCCTGATCGTGATGAGCAGTCGCAGGCTCAAGGGCCCGCGCGTGATCGGGAGCGTCAGCAGGCGAGTCGTGCACGAAGGGCACTGCTCCGTGTTGCTCGTTCCACCTGAGCGTCTTCAGGCTTGGGCAACTCCCGCGGATGGGTAGCGATGTTCGAGGTACGCATCCACGGCCGCGGTGGCCAGGGCGTCGTGACCGCGGCGGAGATGCTCTCGCTCGCGGCATTCATCGAGGGTCGCCACGCGCAGGCCTTCCCGAGCTTTGGCTCAGAGCGAATGGGCGCGCCCGTCGTGTCGTTCTGCCGGATCGACGATCATGAGATCCGCGTGCGCGAGCCGGTGATGGAGCCGGATGCGGTGATCATCCAGGACCCGACGCTGCTCCATCAGGTGGACGTGTTCGGTGGCTGCAAGCGCGACGGCTTCATCCTCATCAACACCGCCAAGAGCTTCGACGAGCTCGGTCTCGGCGATTTCGCGAAGGACTTCCGCCACGAGCGGCTGCTCACGGTGCCGGCCGGAGACCTCGCGCGCGAGCACACCGGGCGCGCGGTGGCCAACGCCGCGCTGCTCGGCGGGTTCGCGGCGCTGAGTGGATCGGTCTCGCTCGACGCCGTGGCCGGCGCGATCCGCGAGCGCTTCACCGGCGCCGTGGCGGAGGGCAACGTGGCCGCGGCACAGGCCGCCCACGCCTGGGTCAAGGACGAGATGCGGGAGCTGACCAGTGCGCCAGGTTGAGGGCTCGCGAGCGGTGGCCGAGGCGGTCGCGCTATGTCGCCCCGAGGTCATCTGCGCGTACCCGATCTCCCCCCAGACGCACATCGTCGAGAACCTCTCCCAGCTCGTGAAGAGCGGCGAGCTGGCGCCCTGCGAGTTCGTCAACGTCGAGTCGGAGTTCGCGGCGATGTCGGTCGCGATCGGCGCGTCCGCCACCGGAGCGCGTGCATACACAGCGACGGCGAGCCAGGGGCTGCTCGTACATGACCGAGGCGCTCTACAACGCCTCCGGACTGGGCCTGCCGATCGTGATGACCGTCGCCAACCGCGCGATCGGCGCGCCCATCAACATCTGGAACGACCACAGCGACTCGATGTCCCAGCGCGACTCCGGCTGGATCCAGCTCTACGCCGAGACCAATCAGGAGGCGCTTGACCTCCACATCCAGGCCTTCCGGCTGGCGGAGGAGCTCTCGACGCCGGTGATGGTCTGCATGGACGGCTTCATCCTCACCCACGCCGTCGAGCGCGTTGACATTCCCGCGCAGGAGCAGGTGGACGCCTTCCTGCCGCCGTTCGTGCCGCGTCAGCTGCTCGATCCGGACGAGCCGATCTCGATCGGTGCGATGGTGGGGCCCGAGGCGTTCATGGAGGTCAAGTATCTGGCGCACGCCAAGCAGATGCAGGCGCTCGAGCTGATCCCGGCGATCGCAGCCGACTTCAAGGACGCGTTCGGCCGCGACTCCGGTGGCCTGATCCGCTCCTACCGTGCCGAGGACGCCGAGACCATCGTCGTCGCGCTCGGCTCGGTGCTCGGGACGATCAAGGACACGGTGGACGAGATGCGAGAGCAGGGCGTCAAGATCGGCGTCGTCGGGATCACGTCGTTTCGCCCGTTCCCGCTTGAGGCCGTGCGTGGAGCGCTTGGCCACGCCGAGCGCGTGGTCGTGCTCGAGAAGGCGCTCGCCGTCGGCATCGGCGGGATCGTCTCGGCGAACGTGCGCATGGCGCTCGCCGGCATCCACCTCCACGGCTACACGGTCATCGCGGGCCTCGGTGGCAGGCCGATCACGAAGGCGTCGCTGAGCGGACTGTTCGCCGACGCGCATCGCCGACCGTCTCGAGCCGTTGACGTTCCTGGACATGGATTGGGACGTTGTGAACCGCGAGCTCGAGCGCATCGGCTCCTCGCGCACATCGGGCCCGCACGCCGAGAACATCCTGCGTGACGTCGGACCGGTCGCGGCGGGTCCGGTATGAGGAGCCCACGAGCATGAAGGCTCCCGCGATCCGCTTCTACCAGACGGGCAGCTTCGCGGTCGGCAATCGCCTGCTCGATCCCGAGCAGCGCTCCGAGCAGGCCCGCGAGCAGCGGACGAACTCGATCACATGCGGCCACCGCGCCTGCCAGGGCTGCGGGGAGGCGCTCGGCGCGCGCTACGCGCTGGACGCCGCCATGCGTGCCACCAACGGTCAGATGATCGCCGCGAACGCGACGGGCTGCCTCGAGGTCTTCTCGACGCCGTACCCCGAGACCTCGTGGCGGATCCCCTGGATCCACTCGCTGTTCGGGAACGCGCCCGCCGTTTCGACGGGCATCGCCGCGGCGCTGCGGGCAAAGGGTCGCGAGGACGTGCGCGTCGTGGGCCAGGGTGGCGACGGCGGCACCGTCGACATCGGCATGGCGTGCCTGTCGGGGATGTTCGAGCGGGGCGACGACGTGCTCTACATCTGCTACGACAACGAGGCGTACATGAACACGGGCGTGCAGCGCTCGGGCGCCACGCCACCGGCGGCGCGCACGGCCACAACGCAGGCGGTCGGCCCCGAGCCCGGGAACGTGTTCGGCCAGGGCAAGAGCGCGCCGCTGATCGCGATGGCGCACGAGATCCCCTACGTCGCGACGGCCACCGTCGCCGAGCTGCGGGACCTCGAGGCGAAGGTGCAGACGGCGATGGAGATCCGCGGCCCGCGCTACCTGCATGTCTTCGTCCCCTGTCCGCTCGGCTGGGGGAGCGCGTCGAAGGACACGATCCGGATCGCGCGGCTCGCGAAGGAGTCGGGCATATTCCCCGTGTTCGAGGCCCGCGACGGCGAGGTGAGCGGCGTCTCTGAGATCCGCCGCCAGGTACCCGTCGAGGACTACCTCAGGCCGCAGCAGCGCTTCGCGCATCTGTTCAAGCCCGAGCCGCACACCGACGTCATCGCCCGCATCCAGGCCGGCGCAGACCGCAACATCCGCCGCTTCGGGCTGCTCGGCGCAGACGGGGGAGCGTCGCTGATGGACAAGCCCTTCGCGATCACGCTGGAGGTCGGCTCGAGCCTGGCCAACAAGACCGGGTCCTGGCGCGAGGAGCGCCCGCAGTACGTCCACCGCCTGCCGCCGTGCAACCACGCCTGCCCCGCCGGCGAGAACATCCAGCAGTGGCTCTACCACGCCGAGTCCGGCGACTACGAGACCGCCTGGCGCGAGCTCGTCAAGGACAACCCGCTGCCCGCCGTGATGGGCCGCGTCTGCTACCACCCCTGCGAGACCTCCTGCAACCGCTCACAGCTCGACGAGACCGTCGGCATTCACGGCGTCGAGCGCTTCCTCGGCGACGAGGCGATCAAGTGCGGCTGGCGGCTCACCGCCGATGCCGCGCCGACCGGCAAGCGCGTGCTCATCGTCGGCGCGGGCCCGTCCGGGCTCTCGGCTGCATACCACCTCACCCGTAGCGGGCACGCCGTCACGATCCGCGAGGCGGGCCCGATGGCCGGCGGCATGATGCGGCTTTGGCATCCCCACATACCGGCTGCCGCGCGACGTCCTCGATGCAGAGGTGCAGCGCATCCTCGATCTCGGCGTGTCGCTCGAGCTGAACAGCAAGGTCACGAACATCCTCGAGACGATGGGGGAGGGCGACTTCGACGCCGCGTTTCTGGCCGTCGGCGCGCACATCGGCAAGCGCGCGTACATCCCCGCCGGGGAGGCGGCCCACATCCTCGACGCCGTCACGCTGCTGAGGAGCATGGAGGGCGAGGAGCGGCCGATGCTCGGACGACGCGTCGTCGTCTACGGCGGCGGGAACACGGCGATGGACGTCGCTCGCACGGCCAAGCGACTGGGTGCCAGCGAGGCGATCGTCGTGTACCGGCGCACGCGCGATCGCATGCCGGCGCACGACTTCGAGGTCGAGGAAGCCCTCGAAGAGGGCGTGATGATGAAGTGGCTCTCCACGATCAAGCAGGCCGACGAGGGCGAGCTGCTGCTTGAGAAGATGGAGCTCGACGAGACCGGCTTTCCCCAGCCGACGGGCGAGACCGAGAAGCTGCAGGCGGATTCGCTCGTGCTCGCGCTCGGTCAGGAAGCCGACCTCTCGCTGCTCGACGGCGTGCCCGGTCTCGAGATCGAGGATGGGGTCGTGCAGGTCGACGAGCGCATGATGACCGGTCACGACGGCATCTTCGCGGGAGGCGACATGGTGCCCGCCGAGCGCACGGTCACCGTGGGCGTCGGCCACGGCAAGCAGGCCGCCCGCAACGTCGATGCGTGGCTGCGTGGCGCCGAGTTCAAGCATCCGCCCGAGCCGGAGCTCGCGAGCTTTGAGGAGCTCAACACCTGGTATTACGCCGACGCGCCGAAGAAGGTCGCGCCGCAGCTCGACGTGATCCGCCGCCAGTCGAGCTTCGACGAGGTCACTCAGGGGCTCGATGAGGCCAACGCGCTGTTCGAGGCGCGCCGGTGCCTGAGCTGCGGAAACTGCTTCGGCTGCGACAACTGCTACGGCGTCTGCCCCGACAACGCGGTTCTGAAGGTCGACGAGGGCGACGGCTACGCCTTCGACTTCGACTACTGCAAGGGCTGCGGTATCTGCGTCGAAGAGTGCCCCTGCGGAGCGATCGAAATGATCCCCGAGGTCATCTGAGCGTCCGGCGAGGCTCCGCTCAGCTCGAGCGTGCTCGCGCGCTACGGCGGCGCGTGTGGGCCGCACCGTGCTGGCGCTGACGCAGACGCGCCCGATCGACGATCTCGCAGACCCCCGAAGGCTCTCCAACCACATCGAGTACCGCAAGATCGCCGGGGTCGATGCGCCCATCTGCAAGTGCGCCGGTGCGAAGCCACTCCAGCAGACCGTCCCACGGTCCGTCGCCCAAGAGGATCACCGGAAAGTGACGGATGGTCGCCGTCTGAATCAGCGTGAGGGCCTCGAACAGCTCGTCGAGTGTTCCGAACCCACCCGGGGCGATCACGAATGCGCTTGCGTAGCGAACGAACATCACCTTGCGGGCGAAGAAGTGGCGGAAGCGAAGCCCGATGTCCAGATAGGGGTTCAAGGCCTGCTCCTGGGGGAGCTCGATGTTGCAGCCGATCGACAGCGCGCCGACGTCCCGCGCACCGAGGTTGGCGGCCTCCATCAGCCCGGGGCCGCCGCCGGTGATGATCGCGTAGCCGGAGCGGCCCAGGCTTGCACCGACCTCCCGGACGAGAGCGTAGTTCTGGTGCTCGCGCGGCGTGCGCGCCGAGCCGAACACGGTCACGGCGGGGCCGATGTCGGCGAGCGAGTCGAAGCCGCGAGCAAGCTCGCCAGCGATGTCTCGGACGCGTTCGGCATCCGCAGCGCGCACCTCCGCCGGCTCGTCGCCGAGCCACAGCAGCAGCTCCTCATCGAAGGTGAGCTCGTGCGTAGCTCCCTCTCCAGCCTCGCGTGTCACCGGCCAAGCGTACGGGCATTGTGAGCACTGACGCTAGAATCGCCGCGGCCTGGCCGTCATGCTTGCGGTGGCCGCTTGCGTCCAGGCGCCGATGTGCAGTAGTCCTCAGGGAGAGCGGGCACCACGCTCGGGACACGCACTCTGCGATCGAGCACTACACAGGGAGTTCATGTGAGCACGTCAACACGACAACTGACAGCCGGGAGTTGGACGGAGTATTTCGACTCGATCGCCTCGCGCATCGACGGGCAGCTGGTAACGATTGAGGTGATGAGCCAGGAGCTTGGCGATCAAACCGACGTCGAGCGTCTGCCACTCAAGGCGATCGGCTACGACCACAAGGACGACACGCTGGAGGTTTCGGTGGGCGGGCGCGGGCCGCGCTACCCGGTCGTGTTCCGCCACTTCATCTCAAGTCCGCAGACGATCAGTGTCCAGGAGTCGAGTCCGCTGAGTCCCGAGGCGATTCTGATCACCGACGCCAGCGGAGTTCGGACACTGATTCGCCTCTTTGGACCCGCCACGCTCGAGACATAGCGCTCGTCGGTTTTCCGCTCCTCTCCACCTCCAATTTATACCCGACAGGGGGGCTTTCATGAGCCCCGGGTCGTGCCGCATAATCGCCGGCCGCAGGCCAGAACCTACGGAGATGGGAGTAGCGAAATGCGCATGTTGTTGTCGACGTATCCGACGGGAGGGCGGCTATGACCGAGCATGCGGTGGTGATCGCCGGAGGCGGTCCGGCGGGGATGATGCTGGCGGCTGAGTTGGCGTTGGCGAAGGTCGACGTCGCGGTCGTCGAGCGGCGTCCCGATCACGTGCTCGTCGGCTCACGGGCCGGCGGTTTTCACTCGCGCACGATCGAGGTGCTGGATCAGCGTGGGGTCGCTGATCGCTTCCTCGCGGAGGGTCAGGTGGCTCAGGCCGCGATGTTGGCCACGACCGTGTTGGACATGAGCGACTTCCCGACGCGTCATCCGTATTCGCTCGGGATCTGGCAGAACCAGATCGAGCGGATCATGGCCGCCTGGATCGCCGAGCTGCCGGTGCGGATCTACTACGGATGTGAGGTGACGGGCTTCGCGCAGGACGACACCGGCGTCGACGTCGAGCTGTCCGACGAGCCAGTCGCTGCGGGCGCAGTATCTCGTCGGGTGCGACGGAGGACGCAGCGTCATCCGTAAAGCAGCCGGCATCGAGTTCCCCGGGTGGGATGCCGACGAGGAGCAACCTGATCGCCGAGGTCGAGATGACCGAGGAGCCGGAGCTGGGCATCCGCCACGACGACACGGCATCCACGGCATCGGCAGGTTGGAGTACGAGATCCGCGACGGCGAGGTGGTCTACAAGGATGAGGGGCCGGTGCGGGTCGTCGTGACCGAGCAGCAGCTCGGGCCCAGCAGCGAGCCCACCCTGCGCGATCTGAGCGAGGCGCTGATCGCCGTGTACGGCACCGACTTCGGGATCCACAATCCCACGTGGATCTCCAGGTTCACCGACATGACACGTCAGGCAGCGGCCTACCGCGCGGGACGAGTCCTACTCGCCGGCGACTCGGCGCACGTGCATTACCCGGCGGGTGGACAGGGCCTCAGCCTCGGTGTGCAGGATGCGGTGAATCTGGGATGGAAGCTGGCTCAGGTGGTCAACGGGACCTCCCCGGAGAGCCTCCTGGACACCTATCAGGACGAGCGCCACCCGGTCGCTGCCCGCGCGCTTCAGCACACGATGGCTCAGACCGCGCTCCAGCGCCGGGACGAGCGCATGAAGGCCCTGGTCGATGTGGTGTCGGAGCTGGCGAGCATGGACGAGCCTCGCAAACGGCTCGCCGGGATCATCTCCGGGCTGGACATTCACTACGACCTCGGCGAGGGACATCCGCTGCTCGGACGCCGCATGCCCGATCTGGACCTCGTGACCGCCGACGGCCCGCTCCGAGTCTTCGAGCTGCTGCACGACGCCCGGCCGGTGCTGCTCAACCTCGGTGAGCCCGGCGGCTTCGACATCACTCCATGGGCCGACCGGGTCCAGCTGATCGACGCGACTACGACGGCCTGTGGGAGCTTCCGGTACTCGGCGCGGTCACCGCTCCCACTGCCGTGTTGATCCGGCCCGACGGATACGTTGCCTGGGTCGGAGACCGAACCCAACTCGGACTCCCTGAAGCGCTGACCACCTGGTTCGGACCGCCGACTGCGGCGTAGCGCAGCGGCCTGTCAGTAGGACTTCGGTAGCCCCAGCGAATGCTCGGCCACGTAGTTGAGAACCATCTCGCGTGACACCGGCGCGGTCCGCGCTACGCGGACTCCCCACCAGAGATCGCTCAAGCCGTACTCGAGCGCGAATCCGTTCCCACCGTGTGCCTGGATGGCGCGATCCACGCAATTGATGCCGGCCTCCGCGGCGGCGTACTTGGCCATGTTGGCCGCCTCGCCCGCTCCCGGGACGCCGGCGTCGTAGAGGACGGCGGCCTTCTGAGTCATCAGGCGCGCGAGCTCGAGTTCGATCTTAGCCTCGGCCAACGGGTGGGCCACGCCCTGATGCGCTCCGATCGGTTGCCCCCACACCCGCCGCTCGCGGGCGTAGGCGGCAGCACGCTCGAGCGCCAGGCGACCGATGCCGGTGGAGATGGACGCCCCCATGATGCGCTCGGGATTGAGACCGTCGAACACCACTCCCAGGCCACCATTCTCGCCTCCGATCAGTCGCTCCTCCTCGAGCTCGACATCGTCGAAGAACAGCGTCCACTGCTTGTCGGCGCCACGTACGGCCATCGGGATCTCATGGCGCGTGAATCCGGGAGCGTCGACGTCGACGATTGCCAGCGAGGGCAGTCCGAGCTTGCCGTCGGCGAGCCGCGTGCGAGCGACCACCAGCACGGCCTCGGCGTCCTCGACGCCCGAGATGAAGGTCTTCTGGCCGTTGAGCACGAAGCGGCCGTTGTCGCGCCGCAGTGAGGTGGCGAGGTTGTGCGAGTTGGTGCCCGCATCGGCCTCGGTGATCGCGAAGGCGATCTTCGTCGTGCCCCTTCCTATGCCACGCAGCCAGCGCTCCTTCTGACCGATGCTCCCGTGTCGGGCCAGGATGCTCCCCACGATGGCCGGGGAGACCACGATCAGCAGCAGTGCGCAGCCAGCCGCGGAGATCTCCTCGCCCACCCACGACAGCGCCGTCATCCCCAAGCCGCCACCGTCGTACTCCTCCGGGATGTTGACCCCCAGATATCCGCGCGAGGCCAACGCCTCCCAAAGCTCGCTCGGCGGTTCGCCGGCATCGCGCTTGCGCTGCATGTACTCGCGGCCGAAGCCATCGCAGATGCCCGCCACTGCTTCTCTCAGCATCGTCTCCTCCTGAGAGGGCACAAGCGACAGGGAAGCGGTCGCAGCGGTGGTCGGCACGGTCGCCGATGCTACGGCATCGCTCGCGCAAGCCGAGTCGCGGAGGGGCGTGGACTGCGAGACGGTTGACCCCGTGATGTAGCGTCCACGTCTGCACGCGCGCCAGGCCGCTCCCAGCTCACCGTGTCCAGGTCCACATTCTCGCAAGACGACCCCCGCCTCGAGAACCCGGCGTACGCGGCTCTGTCGAGCACCCACTCGCGCTTTGCACAGCGCAATGGCCGCGCGCTTCGATATGCCGCCGATGTAGCGCCTTTCCTCGCGCTGCCGTCCGGGGCGTCGAAGACCGACTGGCAGGACGCGATCGGGTTGGTGGCGCCCGGGGCGGTGGCCGCGACCGTGCACGACGGCTCTCCGCTGCCTGAGTCATTTCAGGTGACCCACACCTTCGAGCTCGTGCAGATGATCGGAGAGCACGCCCAGGGGGCCCACGATCCAGAAGCGGTCACCCTGGGCCCGGCTGATGTGCCCGAGATGCTGGAGCTCGTTCGGCTGACCGAGCCCGGCCCGTTCTTTGAGAGAACGATCGAGCTTGGCAGGTACGTCGGGATACGACGGCACGGTGCGCTGGTTGCGATGGCCGGCGAGCGTCTGCGCTTCGACGGCTGGACGGAGATCAGCGCCGTGTGCACCGCGCCGGCGTATCGCGGCCACGGCCTGGCCTCACGGCTCGTGTCCACACTCGTCGCTGATATCGAAGGTCGTTCTGAGGGCGTTTTTCTCCATGTCCTGACCGACAACGCGAACGCGATCCGGCTGTACGAAGGGCTCGGGTTTCGCACTCGCCGAAGTCGGACGATCTCCGTGCTGACGCGCGCGAGCGATGACTGAGAGCCTTCAGCAGGGGGCCGATTATGCAGTCGGCTTGCGCCACATCCGCCAAAGCGGCGGTCCGTCATCGGCGTAGCGGCATTCCTCGATGGCCTCGAAGCCGGAACGTTCGTAGAGGTCGCGACTGCGGGCGCTTGAGGCCTCGAGGTAGGCCGGCACGCGATCGGCGTCGCAGCGGTCGAGCACGGCGCGCAGCAACGCCGCTCCGTAGCCTCGACCCTGCCAGGCGGGTGTGACGCCGACTATCGGCAGGTACCAGTGCTGGGGCTCGCGCGGATGCTTCTTTTCGATGAAGGTCAGCGCCTTGAGCAGCCGCGGCGTGTCGGCGCGCAGGTTGCGCACGATCGCAGGCAGCACGAGCAGCTGGGCGAGCGGACTCGTGTGCCACGTGTTCGGTGGCATCCAAAGCGCGGCGCCGATCAGCTGCTCGTGCGTGTAGCCCTCGTTCGGGCGCAGCCAAATGCGGCTGATGAAGGTCGAAAAGCCTCGCTCCAGCGCCCGCATTCGCTTGGTGTCGTCGCGAACGAACCAGCGGAAGTGCGGGTCGTCGTAGAACGCCTGGGCGAGTGCGCGAGCGACCGGCTGTACCTCCGCCCGCGTCATCTTGCGGATGTCACGGCCATCCGGCCGCGGACGGTCGGAGGCGGTGGGCGCGACGGCTGCCACCTCAGGTTCCATCTTTGAGCCTCGCTTTGTCGGTTTGCCCGGCAGTGCCACTCTACGCGTCGCCCGGTGCTCCAATCAAGCCCGATCCCGTGGGGGCGCCGTCATTCGGGTTCTCGCCGAGGCCGGCGCCGCTCCCACATGTTCATGGCTCCAAAGGACTCATAGCCCAGGGATGCGTACACCGGGCGACCCATCCTGCTCGCCTGCAAGGTCGTGGTTCGTGCGCCGAGGTCTCGGGCACGCTGCAAGAGGACGTACTGAAGGCGTCGAGCGAGGCCGCGGCCACGTGCCTGCGGGATCGTGGCAACAGCGAAGACGCCTGCATCCTCGGCACTCACCGTCACCTGCGCCGTGCATGCCGGGCGCCCATCTGCGTGCGCGACCGCAACGATCGTGTCGGGACCACCCGGCACCTCGCCGGCCGCCCGCCGGCTCATGTGCAGCGGAAACTCATACCCCTGCGAAAGCACAAGCTGCAGGTCCTCGACGGCGGGACGGTCGGTGTAGTCGAGGCCGTCGATGCCCTCCGGCGCGATCAACTCGTTGAGCGCGCAGCCCATCCCCGCGGGTGAGCTGTCCAGGGCGTGACCCGCATCCTGCAGCAGCCTGGCCGCCTCGTTGTCGCTCTCGTGCACCCACACCGTCCAGGCACGCACCCCGGCTCCCTCGTAGATAGATTCGAGTTCCCCTATGGCTGCGCCGAGTGCCGCCGCGTCGCGGTAGGTCACGCTGTTGAATAGCGACGCCTCAGGGACCTCGGGGCTCACCTGCGCAATCACCCCGTCCACGGCATGAACGCGTGAGCCGACCCCCGCCTGCGCGCCCGCGCGGATCCAGCCGGCGATGCTCGGAAACTGCGCGGCGAGAAACTCCTCTCGGGTCACGGCCGGACTCTACTCGGGCGTGCGCACAGGGCAACGAGCGCCTCTGCGAGCGCGGAGCATGGCGCGTTGAGCTATTACACTCGCGGCGTGGACTTTGGCGTCGGCTACTTCCCGACCCACGATGGCGTCGACCCGGGGGCGCTGGCGCGCCTGGTGGAGCAGCACGGACAGGAGTCGCTGTTCTTCCCCGAGCACACGCACATTCCGGCCAGCCGCGAAACTCCCTACCCCGCCGGTGGAGAGCTGCCGCGGAAATACTTCCACACGTATGACCTGTTCGTCGCGCTGAGCACGGCCGCGGCCGTGACCTCGAAGCTGCGTGTCGGCAGCGGCATCTGCCTGGTCATCGAGCGCGATCCGATCACGACCGCCAAGGAGGTCGCAAGCGTCGATCATCTCTCCGGAGGGCGCTTGGAGTTCGGCGTCGGCGCGGGCTGGAACCGCGAGGAGATGCTCAACCACGGCACCGATCCGCGCTTGCGGATGGCGGTCATGGCCGAGCGAGTCGAGGCGATGAAGGCCATCTGGACGCAGGATGAGGCGAGCTATCACGGCGAGCATGTCGACTTCGATCGCATCTGGTCGTGGCCCAAGCCGGCTCAGCGGCCGCATCCACCGGTGCTCGTCGGCGGCAACGGTCCTACGGTGCTCGACCGCGTGCTGCGCTTCGGCGACGCATGGTTGCCCAACTACGTGGGGGAAGACCTGCTCGCGCGGGCGCGCGAGCTGTGGGCGCGGGCCGAGCGTCCGATCGACGTGATGGTGATGGGTGCGCCGGCCAAACCCGCGGTACTGGAGGAATACGAGAAGGCCGGCGTGCGGCGGGTCGTGCGCTGGCTCCCCTCGGCGGGACCGGGGCCGGTCGAACGCGCCCTGGAGCGCTGGGAGAGCGTGATCGCCGAGCTCCACGGAGAGTGACCCCCTCCGAGGCACGACGGCGGTTCGCGACGGCGAGCGTGGCCCGCCTGGCGACGGTCGACTCGCGCGCGCGCCCGCACATCGTGCCCATCGTGTTCGCGCTCCTGCGCGAGACGATCTACAGCGTCGTGGACGCCAAGCCGAAGCGCACGACCGAGCTGCGGCGCCTGCAGAACGTCAGGAGCAACCCCCGGGTTTCGGTTCTGGTCGATCACTACGACGACGCCGACTGGAGTGCGCTGTGGTGGGTGCGCGCCGACGGAGCCGGGAGGGTGCTGGACCTGGATGAGCCCGAGGCTCGCGCCGGCGTCGAGTTATTGGCCGAGCGCCACCCGCAGCAGCGCCCGCTCGGCTCCGTGCTGGCGATCGACGTCGAGCGCTGGTCGGGCTGGTCGGCGGGGCCGACAGCCTGATCAAGGACCTCGTCGGGGGGAGCCTCCGGCGCGGACCCGCTGTTAGGGTCCACCGGTCGAGTGGCCCGAGTTCCTCGCTCACCCTAGGAAAGACGATGGCTGAACACGCAGGGCTGTACTTCAACCATCCGGCATGCCTGGAGCACGATCCACGGGCGCTGATGCCCGAGCATCCGGACACGCCGGAGCGGTTGGAGGCGATCGAGCAGATCCTGGCCGAGAGCGATTGGCTGGGCTGGCAGCGGCGCGAGGCCCCGCCCGCGAGCGAGGATCAGCTGGAGCTGGTCCACAGCGACCGCCTGATTCACAGGATCAGGGAGCTGTCCTTGGCGGGAGGAGGCGCGATCGATCCGGATACGCTGGTCGGTGAGCCCTCCTACCGGGCCGCGCTGCACGCCGCCGGCGGTGCGTGCGAGATGACCAGGGCGCTGATGGCCGGCGAGGCCAAGCTGGGGTTCTGCGGCGTGCGACCCTCCGGCCACCACGCCGAACCGGATCGGGCCATGGGCTTCTGCCTGTTCAACAACGTCGCGGTCGCCGCGGAGCTCGCGATCCGCCAGCTGGGAGCGCGCCGGGTGTTCATCCTCGACTGGGATGTCCACCACGGCAACGGCACCGGCGAGACCTTCCGTCATCGTGCGGATGTCCTGTTCGCGAGCATCCACCAGTCCGGGATATACCCGGGCACGGGGGCGCTGAGCGATGTGGGCTCGGGCCCCGGAGAGGGCTACACGATCAACCTTCCCGTCCCGGCCGGCTCGCAGGAGGACCTGTGGCTGTCGCTGATCGAGCACATCGTGCTTCCCGCGGCCCAGGAGTTCGAACCCGATCTCGTGCTCGTCTCCGCCGGCTTTGACGCTCACCGCGAGGACCCGCTGGCGGGCTGCCTGCTCGAGTCGGCGTCATTCGCCGAGATGGCACGCCACGTGCGCGACTTCGCCAAGAACCTGGACGTGCCGCTGGGCGCGGTCCTCGAGGGCGGGTATCAGCCGGCCGCGCTGGCGCGGTGCGTGCGGGAGACCCTCACCGCGCTCGGCGGCGATGAGCCGGCGCGGTCGGCGGCGCCAGATCCGCTGCTGACATCGCGCGCCGCGGCTCACATCGGCCACTACTGGGCGCTGTAGGGCCACAACGCCGTTTCCCGGAGCCTTCCCCGTACCTCGTCCTTGCGACTCGTAAGCGAGCGCTCCGGCGCGCGCGGTTGACCTGGGGAACGTCTCCGACTCGCGATCGAGATGGTCCCGAGGTGGTCTGAGCGTGCCGCGTCCATACGTCCATATATACTCACGTCGCCGCGTGCGCTGTCAGCCCGATATGGGGGGTTTCCACGGACGTCTGGCTGAGGTCCCAAACGTAGGGTTTGGTCATTCGTCCTACTCCGAGAGGGGCAACTGCATGAGCGTGCTGGCGGCGGTCTTCAATCTGAATCACCCCGCACATACGGTGGACTGGAACTTCATCCACCTGTCGGTGGCGAACGTTGTGATCATCGGCCTCATGCTCGTCGTCTTCGTGCTCGCGATCCTGCTGCCGTTCCCCGGCGCCGCCGCGCGAGACGCCGCCCGTCGCGGTGGAGGCGCCTCATGAGCGCGGCCCCCGTGAAGCCGTCGAAGTCCTGGACCGTCAAAGTTCGCGAAAAAGGCGTCGAGGCCCTGCCGCCCGAGCGGCTTCTGCCGGATGGGCAGCCGACCTACGTGGCCTCCTGGATCTACGTGTTCGGCGTGGCCAGCATCGCCTCGCTGATCGTGATCATCGGATCCGGCTGCATCCTGTCCCTGAAGGGGCCCGCGTGGTGGCACTACACAGGGATCGGGCACTTCTTCAACAGCATCCACATGTGGAGCGTCGAGCTGTTCTTCTTCGCGATGGTCGTCCACCTCTGGGGCAAGTACTGGATGGCGGCCTGGCGCGGAGGCCGCGGCCGCGTATGGGTGACCGGTGCGGTGACCTTCCTGGTGGCGGTGCCCGCGGCCCTCACCGGCTACGTCTCCCAGCAGAACTTCGACGCGCAGTGGATCTCCACGCAGGCCAAGGACGGCCTCAACGCGGCCGGGGTCGGCGCCTTCTTCAACGTCACCAACTTCGGCCAGATGTACAGCTTCCACATCCTGCTGCTGCCCATAGCTGTCGTGCTGCTGGTGGGCGCGCACGTCCTGCTCGTGCGCCGCAACGGCGTCGTGCCGCCGTTCGAGCTCGACAAGAAGCTGGCGCACGCCCCGGATGCGAGTCCAGGCGGAGATGGCTCAGCGCAGGCCTCGAGCGGAGCGCTCTCATGAGCTTCCTGCGGCCCAAGGACGACACCAAGCCCTGGACGGGCCGCTACCAGCCCTACGACCTGATCAAGGAGGCCTGCATCGCCGTCGGTGTGATCACGCTTCTGTCGGTCCTGCTGACGATCCTGTTCTCCTCGCCCGACGACAAGCCCAGCACCATCGGCCAGTGGTCGCACGACTTGCCCGTCAACTTCGTGACGTCGGCTGCGACGCAGCTGAACGGCACCAGCGGTACCGCCGGATACGGTCCCCCCTACAACCACAACAGCGAAGGCACGCAGGCCTGGTTCCTGCGTCCGCAGAAATGGCTCGGGGTGAGCCACCCGATCAATACCGCCGACGACTTCGTGATCAAACCGCTCGAAACGGTCCCCGACGACCCCGCGCTGCAGAGCGCCGTCGCCGAATACAAGGCCGCGCCCCAGAAGCAGAAACAGGAATGGGCCGACGCCTACGCCAAGCCGCTCGAAGAAAATGCGACGGCCGAAGAAGAAGGGAAGGCGCCGCCCAGCACGGTGTCCGTCGATTCGAGCACGGGCGCCGTGACGGTGAAGGCCAGTGGCGCCGGCCCGGTGCCCACGATGATGGCGGGTCTTCTGAGCCTCGCCAAGAGCGGCGGCCTGGAAGGGGGCCTCGTGACCAGCAGCCAGTTCTTCCAGACCGACTACACCAAGCCGCTGCTGTTCATGGCCGACGGCGGTCTGCTCGAAGAACGCGCGGAGGCCCAACACCTGCTCGGCGAGCAGTGGGGCATGATGAACGAGACGGGCAGCTACCCCGGCCAGCCCTGGCTGTGGTTGTATTCCCTCTGGTATCAGGTCGAACCGTTCAAGGAATCTGAAAACGCCGACCTCCTCGTGATGCTCGTGATGGGCGTGCTCAGCCTGGCGTTCATCTGCATACCCTTCATCCCCGGCATCAACATCCTCCCCCGCAAGATCCCGATCTACAAGCTGATCTGGAAGGAGCACTACCGCTCGCTCGGCCCGCCGCCCGGCACTCCCACGAGTCCGCCGGCGGGCGCGCCACCCACGAGCAGCGCGTAATCGAGTGATGCCGGCGTGTCGGCTGGCCGCGCGCCCGCGGCCGCGGCCACGCTCGTCCTCGCCGCTCGCGAGGAGCTCGCGATCGCCGGTCAGGTCTGTGCCGGCGCGGCCGTAGGCCCGCGTGTCGGCCCGTCCTGCGCCTCGCTCGCGACGAGCAGCTCGACGCCGACGGTGCACACGGCGAGGCTCACCACGGCGGCCGTGACGATGGCCGTGGCGATGGCGGAGGAGAGCACGCCCTCCGCGAGGCCGAGCGATGCGACCGCGGCGGGAACGCCGAGCTGGGCGGTGGCGGCCAGTCCCGCGCTCAACGGCTGTCGCGTGATCGCGACCGCGGTGAGGTGGATGAGGACGTTCAGGAAGGCCAGCGCGCCCGCGAGCGCGAGCATCGCGGGATCGTCGATGAGACCACTCAGGTCGAGCTGCGCCCCGAGGACCACGAAGAAGAGCGGGACGAAGAACCCATCGGCGAGGCCCCGCATCTGTGTCGAGAGCCGTTTGGGTCCGCCGATGAGCGCCACCATCAGCCCCGCGCCGAAGCCTGCGATCAGCACGCTCGTCCCGCTCTTCTGCGCGATCCACGCGAGGAAGAACAGAACGAGCAGCGACAGGCGCAGATCGAGCGCCCAGTGGCGCTGCTTGGAGAGGTGGCGAACGTGGTGCACCCAGGCACGGTCGCCCACAAGCCGGGCGGCGCCGAGCAGCGACAACGCGGCGACGGCCACCAGAATGCCGCCGAGCACCACGTGGCCGGTGCGGTCCGGCTGCAGCACGATGGGGACGGACAGGATCGTCACGACATCGGCAACCGTGACCTGCGCCATCACCGTCATCGCGACTGGTCCGCCGGAGTTGGTTTCCTCAAGCGCGGGCAGCAGCACGGCCACCGACCCGGACGCGAGCACGACGGCGTAGATCGCCGCGTGAGCGGTGCCCGCCAGCGCGGCGGCGGCGAAGCCCGCGGGTACGGCGAGCACGCCGACGATCACAGCGAGCATCGTGCCGCCCCGCAGCGAGGCGGAAAGGCGCGGATCGCGCAGCGGCAGGTGCATCCCCGCCGTCAGCATCAGCATCGCAAAGCCCACCTCGCCCAGGAAGGCGACGGTCGGGTTGGCCGGGTCCACGAGGCCCAAACCGGTCCGGCCGACGACCACGCCGGCGATGATCTCGCCGATCACGACGGGAACGAACCAGCGCCTCGAGAGGCCGAGCAGCGGCCCGCCGAGACCGGCGAGCACGATCACGACAAGCGTTCCGAAGTTCACGGCAGGCTGCGCGGGGCGAAGGGGAGGGGGGATCCCGCCACGACCATTGCACGGCCACGCTACACCCCGGCGAGGTCGCGCCGGCCCAACGGGTCGCGGAGAACCGCCCGCGGAAGTCGTCGAGAGCAATTGGGATCATGCATGAGTGGCGGCCACGGTGGAGCTCAACGGCAAGCAGTACGAGAAGGAGCTGCTGCGTCTTCAGACTGAGCTCGTGTACATGCAGGAGTGGATCGTCGCCAAGCGACAGCGGCTCGTGGTGCTGTTCGAGGGACGGGACACCGCCGGCAAGGACGGGGTCATCAAGCGCATCACCGCCTTTCTAAACCCACGCACATGCCGGATCGTGGCGATTCCCGCACCCGACGATCGCGAGCGCACGCAGTGGTACTTCCAGCGTTACGTCGCGCATCTGCCGGCCGCGGCGGAGATCGTCCTGTTCGACCGCAGCTGGTACAACCGCGCCGGGGTGGAGCGCGTGATGGGCTTTTGCACGGACGCCGAGTACGAAGAGTTCCTGCGCTTCTGCCCGTTCTTCGAGGAGGCCCTGCAGAACGACGGGATCATGCTCGTCAAGTACTGGCTGTCGGTCAGCGATGACGAGCAGGAGCGCCGCTTCAAGAAGCGGCTGTCAGATCCGCGCAAGCGCTGGAAGTTCAGCGAGATCGACCTGCAGGGTCGTGCCCGCTGGGTGGACTACGCCGAAGCGAAGGATCGGATGCTCGCCTACACCGACACCGAGCTCAGTCCATGGCATGTCGTAGAGGCTGACAACAAGCGCGCGGCGCGCCTGAATTTGATCAGCCATCTGCTCTCGCTGGTTCCCTACGAGCATCTCGACAAGGCCCGGCCGGTGAAGCTTCCCCCCCGCCAGCGGCGTAGGTATCTGAGGCCTCCAAAGGGGACCGACGGCCTCGTGCCGGCCCGCTACACGGTCGAGTAGCTCTCGATGCTCGAGGCCGAGCTTCTCAGCGGCGCTCGAACACGAGCCGGTAGTGGTCGAGCAGCTCGCGTTCGAAGCAGACCTTGTTGGCGCTCACACCCGAGGTGAAGGCGAGGCGAAAATCCGCGCTCGTGAGCCAGCGTGGAACGAGCTGAAGCTTCAGCAGCGTCTTTCTGAGGCTGCGCGCCCCGGTCCGCTGTCCCCACTCGCCGATCGTCTGGATGTAGTCGAGGCGACCGCTCACGCTTGAAAGCAGACGGAAGCTGTGCCGCGCGCAGCGCGCGACGTGATCCTGCTCGAGCGGGAGCCAGGATCCCGGAAACTGGCGCTCCATGAGGGCGAGATACCAGGCGTCAGAGTCGCGCGGAGCATGGATGTCCACCTGCTCGAGTGGGATCATGTTGCGCCCGAAGACCATCGTCTGCAGATACAGGCGACCCCCCTCGGGCAGTACGCTCGCGATTCGCTCAAAGATGGCTTCATAGAGCTCGTCCTGGCGGCCGGCGCGGTAGTCCTCGACCGAGCAGAAGTGCTCGAAGGCGCCGAGGCTCGCCACCGCGTCGAACTCACCGAAGCTCTCGCGGGACAGCTGCCGCGCGTCGTAGAGGTGAACGTCGAGACCGTGCCGGCGGCAGGCGGCCTCCTGCGCCCGGGACAGGGTCACGCCGAGCCCCGTAGCGCCCTGTTCGCGGATGAAGTTGAGCAGCGGCCCCCATCCGCATCCGAGATCGAGCACGCGGCGGTTCGGGCGGATCCCGATCTGCTCGGCCACGTATTCGTGCTTTCGCCGCTGGGCCTCCTCGAGGCTCAACGAGAAGTCACCGTCGTACTTGGCTCCGCTGAAATCCGCGAGCTCACCCAGGCTGAGCCGGAAGACGCGGTCGGTGAGCGAGTAGGTGAAGTCGATGTCGTCTCGGTCGGCCACTGTTTCATCCCCATCGGGCGGTCGGCCGCGCGTCCGCCTCCTGGCGATTGGAGATCATCATCCTCGCTCGGTGGCCGGCTCGTCACGCGGATGGCACCCCGCCTGGAGGAGTACGACCGCCGGACGGCTTGACCGCGAGCTCGCTCCTCTGAGTCGCAGCGCCCATCGGGGACGACGCTCTCGTCCCCAATGGGCCCACGGCCGTCGTCCTTTTGGGGACACCGTGTGTAGTCCCTTTC
>CAWGER010000007.1:0-186172 GCA_963821655.1 uncultured Solirubrobacteraceae bacterium | reverse complement strand
ATGAAAATCAAGGGCTGGGGCTCGGTATCGGTTGGATTTTGCGAGGATTTCGGACAGGGACTCGGTCGCGGTTCACCTCGCGAGGGCCGCAGAGGGCCTCCTGTGGTGCCGTTTTCGACGGCGTGCTGGCAGCCGAGGTGAATTCGACGGCTTTTGGGACAGGCGGGGTCCTCGCCGGAGTCAATCGGCGTCTTGTAGAGGAGCCGCGAGGGCGTTAGGCTTCTGGTGGGCGCGAGTAGAGGACGAGTCGAAGTGCAGACGTCAGGGGCTCGTGGTCTGCCGCGCGACTTTGCCCCTTGAGGGCTTTTGTGATGCGCGCCCCGGTGTCACGCTCGCGCCCGCTTTCTTTTTCGGTGCGGCGGCCTGCCAGTCTGAGACCATCCGCTTGTAGGAGGCCTCGGCTTGCTCGGCGAGCTTGCGCTCGCCTGCGCGCATTGCCTGCCTGGTGGCCCACACGCCGGTCGGGGTGCCCTTCACTGTTGGGGCGCCGGCACGGATCTCCAGCAGCCGTAGCTTCTTGGCGGTCAGGGAGGGCTGCTGGTGGGCGTAGTCCTCTTCGCGGGTGAGTAGGAACCAGAACAGGCAGCAGAGCTTGCGTGCGCTGGCGACGATGGCGATCCCGTGTCCACGGCGGGCGCGCACGCGCTGATAGAACGCGTGCTGCGGGCCGGGTTGGCGGACGGCTGACCAGGCCGCCTCGACGAGCGCCCAGCGCGCCGATGCGGAGCCCTGCTTTGAGATGTGTCCGCCCGTCGCCGGCGCTGAGCCTGACTGGTAGACGCGCGGGTCAAGACCGAGATAGCCGACCAGCGCCCTGGGGTTTTGAAAGCGGCGGATCTCGCCGACCGCGGCCATGAAGCTCGCCGCGCAGATCACGTTGACTCCGGGTACCGTCATCAGCCGCGTGATCTCCGCCGATCGGAGCGCCTCGGAGGCGATCTGGCGCTCGACCGCGGCGATCTCTGAGTCCAGGAACTCGATGTGTCGCAGGCACGCCCCGATCGTCTCTGTCTCCTCGAGCGGCAGCTCGAGCTCTGAGAGCCAGCGGCGCCCCTTGGCCCCGAACAGGTCAGTCACGGGCGGGCGCCCCACGAGCCGGCGCACGAGCACCGCGTGGATCTCGTTCTTCGCGCGCGAGCGTGAGCGCACCAGCTGCTCACGCCGCGACAGGCGACGGCGCATCACCCGGCAGCGCTCATCCGGTGACCAGACGCCGTCCAGCTCGCCCGCCGCCAACAGCCTCGCGAGCGTGCGCGCGTCCAAACGGTCGGTCTTCGCGCGCGCCTGGCGGATCCCCGTGTCGGCGGGACTCACGACAATCACCCGCGCGACGTGCCGCTCGAGGATCCGCGCGACCTCCCACGCGCTGCCGCTCACCTCAAGCGCCACGCGATCCCGCGGGTCAAGGCTTGAGCCGAACAACTCCAGCTGCTCGGGAGTCGTATCGACCCGACCCGCCGAGCGCACCTCACCATCCTGTGCGATCGCTACCTCACAGAAATCACGGTGCACGTCCAACCCGATCGCTCTACCAGCTGATCTCACCTCGTCCTCCTCTGATTGCGTGAACCACTGGAGAAGCAGCGGGCTAACGACAACGACCGATACGTGCTCACGGCACACCCGGGCAAGTCGCAGGGGCGGCCACCGAAAACTCCCGGGCTCGAAGCCCATCGTCTGCCTGCCCCACTGCGTTCTCCCTGAAAGCCCCTATCCCGGTCAGCCGACCCTAATACGATCGGCCGCCAACAGCGGCCTTCAAGCCCGCATTTTCATGCCCCGAAACTCAGCACGTCCGCTCCGCGATGCGGAGACGCTCGCTCAGCTCATGGCGAAGCAGTAGTCTCGAGAGCCGGGGCTCGGACGAGTATTTGTCGTCCAGAGCAATAGCGGCGGACTTGGCCATCGAGACGCCCGCTTCCGGTCGATCGGGGCATCTCGCGTAGCAGCTCGTGTTCGTGAGGGGCAACTCGTCGCCCCGCGCCGGGTCTAGGTGCGTGCAACAGCGCAAAGCGAAGTCCAATCGTTGTGGCTAGGACAGCACACCGATCTGCATCGGTAAAGGTGCATCAGCCATTCGTCGAAACGAATGCACGATGCAGAGAGACGGCGGCATTCGGGCTCGATCCGCCCAGATGAGGCATTTCCGCAGGAAAGGTCGTCATGTCAGACAGTGACATGCCCTCGGACAACCCAGAGGCCGACAGCGCGCCCGAATTTTCCGCGGGAGGGCCAGTCGACGGTTCGCCTCGGCACGCTGAGAGCCCACCTCCGTCCACCCTCGGGCCGCAGAGCACCGACCGTGACTCGGGGCCGACGATTCCGCAAGTCTCCCGCAGCGAAAGGCTCGGGCGCGTGAAGCAACTGGCCTCGGCCCGGAAGGCTGTGTGGGCGGCGGCAGTGCTATGCGTCGCAGTGGGAGCCGTCGGCTCGGTGCTCCGCGCGCAGGCCGTGGCGCGCACCGATGCCGCCGAACCGCGACAGGCATTCTCTCGGACCTCGGCAGGTCTCGATTCGACCCTGAAGCTGGCCATTCAGCACGAGGAAGACCTCATTAGTCAGCGCGAGCACCTTCTTCGCTGGTAGTCCAAAGGCGTCGCCCGCGGAATTTGACGCCTGGGTGAAATGGGCGCAAGCGCTACGTCGTTACCCGGAGCTCGAGAAGCTCGGTTTCGTGGCGCTAGTGCGAGCGCCGGAACTCGCAGCGTTCGAGGCGCAAATCAGCGGCCATACGGTGAAGTCGCCGGAGTCGCAATCGCCGCTACGCGACGGCGGCGGTTTCCGCATTGTTCCAAGCGGTCTGCGTTCCTACTACTGTTTCGCCGCCGTCGAACTCGCGAGGAGCCCTGTAAAGCGCACGCCGGCGGGGCTTGACGACTGCGCACTGATGCCCGGACTGCTGTCGTCTCGAGACTCGGGACTAAGCACC
Organism: uncultured Solirubrobacteraceae bacterium; assembly: GCA_963821655.1. Lineage (GTDB taxonomy): Bacteria > Actinomycetota > Thermoleophilia > Solirubrobacterales > Solirubrobacteraceae > Palsa-744. The sequence goes on along the minus strand of CAWGER010000007.1, from coordinate 183,243 downwards.
TACACGCCGGCCTCAGCGGGGCAGAGCGAAGCTTTGGCAGTCGAGGCGCCCGTGTACAAGAGGGAACGTTCCTCCGTCCACATTCACGAGCCGTAGGGGAGCGTTTGTGGGGTGGCTACGTGCGGTGCTGGCACCTGGCGTCATGCTGCAACAGATACTGCGCGGCCACCCGGGATACACAATCCGCCTCCGCCACACGAGTAGCTCCTCGAACGTCGTCTTTGCAAGCGGCAACCCACAGCCAGGTGCGCAGAGCGCGACGCTTGACCTACACCACGGATGGACCGTGAGGACCTTTGGACCTTCTCCGGTCGTCTCGAGCGTGTTCACCGACGGAAATGCGCTCGGCCTGCTGATCGTCGGAAGCCTGCTGAGCGTGCTGCTCGGCCTGCTGGTCTTCGTCCTTGGCGCAAGTCGCGCATGGGGTCCAGCGCGCAAGGACCGCAAGCTGCCCCATTCGAACCTCTACGACCCCCTCACAGGGCTTCCCAACCGCGAGCTTACGCTGGACCGTGCCGAGCGGATGGTCGCGCGAACGGGACGGCAGTCCGGGATGCTGGCGGGTGCACTGTCCATCGACATCGACTGGTTCAACGATGTCAACGACAAGCTCGGGCATGTCGCCGGCGATCAGCTTCTGAAGATCTTTGCTCAACGGCTGGTGGACGTCGTGCGATCAGAGGACACCGTAGGCCGTTTCGGAGGAGACGAGTTCGTCGTGCTGGTCGAGTCAGCAGCCCGCGGGGTGCGGCTCGACTCCCTGGCCCGGCGCATGATCGAGGCACTGCATAAGCCTGTCCAGCTCGACGATTTCGGGCCGCGCTTCTTCTCGACCGCAAGCATCGGTGTCGCCTTCGGCCGATACGCGACTCCCGACGACCTCATGCGCGACGCGCAGCTCGCCCTGACTGCAGCGAAGACAGCCGGCAAGGACCGCTACACGCTCTTCAACTCAAACATGCGCGCGGTCATCGAAACTCACGCGGTGCTCGAGCATGAGCTGAACACCGCGCTGCAGGAAAAGCAGTTCTTCCTGCTCTATCAACCGATCTACGATCTGACGACTCGGAAGGTGGTGGATCTCGAGGCGCTCATCCGCTGGGCGCATCCGAAGCAGGGCGTCCTGCCCGCCGGCGACTTCATACCCCTAGCCGAGGAAAGCGGGCAGATTGTGCCGATCGGTCGGTGGGTGCTCGAAGAGTCCTGCAATCGAGCAGCGGCATGGAACGTGGCAGGCCATCGAGTCGGCATCTCAGTGAAGGTTTCAGCCAATCAGCTGAATCGAGACGGATTCGTCACCGACGTTCGACGAGCGCTGCAGCAGTCCGGGATAGAGCCCTCATCGCTCACGCTCGAGGTCGCCGAGACGACGGTGATGGGTGACCTCGCAGCGGCCGCCGAGCGCCTCGAGGAGATCAGGCAGCTGGGTGTGCGCATCGCGATCGAGGACTTCGGCGGCAGCGGGTACGCGCGCCACTCCGACCTGCAACAGGTGCCGCTCGACGTGTTGAAGGTGGACACGAGCTCCCTCGCCTCGTCAGAGGACCAGGACTTCCGCCGCTGGTTGCTCGAGGCTATCGTCGTCTTTGGTCGCGACCTCTCGGTGACTGTGATCGCCACAGGAGTCGAGACGGACGAGCAGATTGCCACCCTCCATTCAATGGGTTGCACTATGGCTCAGGGGTCCTTCGCCGGCAAACCCACGCCCCCCGGCGGCGTGGAGGGTCTTTTGGACGCCGACCTCCCAGCGATTCGTACGACCTCCACGAGTCTCTAGGCGTCGGCCAGCCTAAAACCAAGTCAGCGCGAGCCCGGCCCTTGCTCGGACAATCGCTATCGCAAGACTCGCCACGATCGCCCCGGTCCCGCCGCGGCGATCTCGAAAACCGTCTAGGGGGAGATGCCTCCGACGAGGTTCGAATCTTCCCCTCCCCCTCCGTTCTGCGATCTATGAGGACATCGGGATACAGACGTCGGGAGACATCGCAAGCCGTACGCCTGTCGCCCCTGCGGCATGGCTCGTCCTCCACCGATTGGTACATGGCTCAAGTTGAGCGGGCCCAGCGTCGATACGCATCGCAGCTCCACGCACGGTTGCCGAAGCAGGCCGGTGAAGGCGGTGCAACGGCTCACCCGTCCAAGACCTTCTGTCCACGATACGAATCCCACGCTCAATCCGGACGCCTGGTAAACAGCGACGCCGCAGGGTTGCGACGGCGCTTCTTGCTGCGACCATCGTCGGCGTTCTCGTGGTGCAGCTGTTCGCAGCGGCTCCGTCCCTTGGACACATACTCCTGTTGGCGGCGGTACTCGCGTTGCTTGCTTGCCTGGGGCTTGCGCGGCGCGAACAGAGCGTGCTTGCGCGAACACGGATCGAGGCCCACACCGACGAGCTCACGGGGCTCGCGAATCGCCGAAGGCTCTACGAGGCGATCGACAAAGCACTTGTCGAGAACCGGCGGCTAGCGCTTCTCCTCATCGATCTCAATCGCTTTAAGGAGATCAATGACACCCTCGGACACAACGTTGGCGACGTCTTGCTCCAACAGGTCGGCGAACGACTGCGTCTGCCGCTACCCGAGTGGTCGCTGTTGGCGAGGATCGGTGGCGACGAGTTCGTCGTGCTGCTCGAGGGGACAGACGAGGAATTGGCCGCTCTAAGGGTGGCTCGTGCGCTACGCGACGCGTTTGAGGATCCCTTTCCGCTAGACGGACTAACGATACCGGTGCAGGCGAGCATAGGAATCGGACTCGCTCCCTATCACGCCTCAACCCGCTCGGAGATGCTTCGCTGCGCGGACGTCGCCATGTACCGAGCGAAGGCCAGAGGAACCATGATCGAGAGCTACGTCGCGGAGAGCGACGTTCACAGTCGAGACTACCTAGCGCTCGTGAGTGACCTTCGTCGGGCGGTGGGCGGCGAGGAACTGCTCTTGCACTACCAACCCAAGCAGTCGCTCAAGGACGGTGAGTTCGTAGGGGTTGAGGCCCTTGTGCGTTGGCAGCACCCACAGCACGGGCTCCTACCACCTGCGGACTTCATCCCTATAGCGGAGCGCGAGGGGATCATGCGCGACCTGACGATTGACGTGCTCGATCGCGCCCTTGTCCAACAGCGCCGGTGGCGCGAGAACGGTCACATCATCCCGGTCGCGGTCAATATCTCCGCGGCGAGCCTGCTCGACTCGCGTCTGCCAGATGACGTTCAGCGTCTCGTCACACGCCACGAAGCCACTCCCGCGGACCTTGAGCTTGAGATCACCGAGGACACCCTGATGCAAGATCCAAATCGCGCCCTCGCAGTAATCGCGCGGATCAGCGAGCTCGGAGTGGGCTTTTCCCTCGACGACTTCGGTACGGGCTACTCGTGTCTCACCCAGCTCAAACGTCTACCAGTCAAGTCGCTGAAGATCGACCGCTCCTTTATTATGAACATGACCAACAGCGTCCAGGATGCCAATATCGTGCGATCAGCGATCCAGCTTGGCCACAGCCTGAACCTGTCTGTTGTCGCGGAGGGAATTGAGTGCCCCGAGCACCTCGCGCAGCTAGAAGACTTCGGCTGTGACGTCGCACAGGGTTTCCACCTCGGACGCCCGGTCCCGCCCGAGGACATCCCCCGCTGGCTACAAACACTCCGCGAACGCGCGCCCGCGCAGTCGCGCGGAGAGCACTGAACCCGCACCGATCGCCTGGGGCTGAGCCGGGCCATCGCGCTCTCTCGGCGCGGGAGCTTGATCGAGACTGGTTGTCTGCCTACCACATTTCCTACCCCACGGCCGGGTGGCGTGTCAGGGCCAACGGGCCGCTCACTGCAGACGCCTCTTTCCCCATGGCTAAGCGAGTGTCTCGTGTGTCGGAGCACGGACGACTGCTACTCGTCTCTATGAAGAAGGGTCCGTTCGCGGACGCTCGGATCGGGCAGCCAGATCGCCGCCAGGAGGTCGCGGTGGGAGAGCACCGCAAGAACCTTCGAGTCGATCTTGTCGGTCTTGCAGGCCAGCGGCGCGAGACCCTTCACCTTCTGGGCGTCGGCGATCTGCACCGACCAGCCCTGCTGCTCGAGGGTGTCGTGACGATCCTTGCGCCGGTCATCGACTCGATCACCGCGCAGACCGGCTCACAGTGGACCTCCTCGATGCGGCGAGCGAGCCTTTCAGCGAGTCGATGTCGGGTGCTACGGCGAGCTGGTCCAGATGCTCTCCCCGATCGGAGAGCAGGCAAACGTCAAGCTTCTTTCGACTTAGATCGAGTCCAGCATGCAACATATGGAGTGGGCCTCCTCGGTGCTCGTTTTTCGGGGCACGACAAGCGTGTCACCGCAGGGGGCCTTCTTCATGGCAGTCCGAAGCGGTCGTGACGGCAAGCCGGTCGCGGAGCGTTAGGAGCACTGCGCGGAGCTGGTCTCGCTGGACGTCCGTGAGGCCAGCACTCGCTCGCGGCGCAGTTTTCTCCCTGGTGCCCCCAGGAATCGCGGGGCCTCGCGACAGTCGCGACAGGCTGCGCCAAGGCTCCTCCTTCTGCGGAAGCACCGGTTGTCAGTCGGGTGAAAGAGCGTCCTCCAGGCGGTAGATCTCGACCTCCGCTCGCAGCCCTCGCAGCTTGTGGCTGCCGAGCGCCGTCCACTTGTCTTGATCGCTCGCGCGCTCGACGGCTGCGCGCGTTGCCAGCAGCTCACCGCTGCCAGCGAGTGCCAGCAGCCGCGCGGCGAGGTTGACCGCCCCGCCGAAGTAGTCGCCCTCCCGCCGGACGACCACGCCCTGGTGCATGCCGCCGTGCAGCGCCGGCGCCCCGGGGTCCGTCATCGCTGCGCGGAACCGGCGCCACGCCGCGACGGCCTCGGCCGCATCCGGGTAGACGAGCATCGCGCCGTCGCCGAGGCCCTTGACGACGCGTCCGTGCTCGCCGCGCTCGTCGATCGGTCACGTGCGCAAAACGGCTCGCGGCTGCGGTCGCCGCCGCGTCCCCGTGACAGCTCGGCGAACGTCGTGAAGTCCTTGAGATCACAGAACAGCAGGCAAACATCGATCGCGCCCGGTATCGCTCCGGGGGCATACTCCTCGGCCTCGCGCACGGCGTACTGGGTCAGCTCGTGGTCCACCCAGCGCCGGTGGATCCCGACGATCAGTGGATCGGCGAGCGGCAGGAGCTCGGCGAGCGCCCGCTGGATCGTCGCGAGCGCCTCGGCCGGAGTGACCTTGCCGCCCCGCACCCGCGGCTCGGTCTCAAAACGGAAGTTGTAAACCTCGGCGGCCGCTATGCGCGCGAGCGCCTGTCCCCAGACGCGTGAGACCTCCATCTGAACCTCCATCGGCCACCACTCCTGCCGCGCGGCGGCCCCGATCAGTGCCTCGGCCTCGTCCGCGCTGAAGTACGGGCTCGTCGGGCTCAGGGCTCGGGAAGCCAAACGCCGAGACCATCGCGAGCGTGGCCCGCACCGGCCAGCCGCCGCGGTCCTCGATCTCGCGCGCGGACACCGTGCGCAAGATCCGCATCGGGGTCGAGGACCATGTCGAATATCGCGTCCTGCAGACGGCCGCGCGCCTGAGCGTGCTCCATGGCCTCGACCGAGACGCCGAGGTCGAGCAGCGCGGCCACTAGATCGCTCTGATCCCCCTCCAGTCCGAGTCGCCGGCAGGCATCCAGTACCGGTTCGACGGGTTTACGCTCCTCGCCCACGCGTCGCAGTCTGACGATTCATTACTCAGTCGGGTGCACGGCATGTCCTGGCGCGTTGCGCGATACGGGTGGGGACGTTTCCGCTCGCTCGGGTCGCGACTGCCTCCGCGGACACCGCTCCTGCGGATACCTTCTAGCCTCGCTCGGACGCTTGTGGCACAACCGCCAATCGCGGCGGAGAACCTTGAACCGAGCCGGGTCGTGTAGACGGCCCCGATGAGTCCTAGTGTCGCGAGCGCGCATAGAGCTGCTGCATGAGCGTGTCCACAGCCGGCGAGGTGGCCTGCCAGCCCGGGCAGCACGGCGTGGTCCCGGGCGGTGTGAGCCCGATCTCAAGGTGCGGCCCCGAGGAGAGGCCGACGATTCCGCATCCCACCTCCGCGATGGGCTGCCCGGCAACGACGTGTGCGCCCAAAGGCACGAGCGCCGGCGCTGCGTGACCGTAGTAGACGAACCAGCCCTCATACGGACCGGCATCGACGTGGATCACCGGTGCGTAGGGCCCGAAGCCCGAGATTCCCTCCTGCACCACGGTGCCGCTGGTGAGGGCGACCTCGACGGCTGCGTTGCCGCACGCGCCACCCGCCGTGGCGACGTCCACGCCCTGATCCTCCGTCCAGGTTGATGGGGGGAGCACGAGAGACAGAGGCTGAATCGGGAAGGCCCAGTCTCCTCCGTTGGGCGCGTAGACGTTGGCGGCGGCTTCCTCTTCGAAAGACCGGGCGTTGTTTCCGCTCGGCAGGACGGCACCGGCCTGTCGCGCCTTGGCTATCTCCTTGCGGATCTCCGCGTCCGAGGGAGCTCCCGGAGCGACGGTGTACTTGGCGGCCGCCGGGAGCGAGTCGGGCCCGTTGACCTTGCCCGATACCTCTCGCGTGTGGCCCGAAACCCGGGGTGCCTGACTCAACGACGGTCTGCTGGTCTCCTGTCCGGATCGGGAGGTCGTGTCGCCGGCAGCGCGCGAAGCTCTGGTTCGCAAGTGTCCCGCGGTCGAGGCGACCGCGGGATCGGTGGAGGTGGTCGAACCGGTGCGCGCCCCCGTCCCGGCGATGTGCCCCGTTGATCCGCAGCCGGCGAGCGCGGCCAGCAGCACGATAGGGACCGCGACAGCTAGGAACGCCGTGGCCCGGCACATCGGCGCATTGTACGAGGCGCCGTTCTGGCCCCGGATGGGTGTCAGCCGACAGCGAGCATAGGAACGTCGCGGACGATCCAGTCGACCCTAGGTTCGGGGGCAGTATCCCCAGTTGCCCAGCACCGTGAATCGAGCGAGCAACTGCTTGGGGTGGATGCGAGCGCGACGGCGGATACCACTCACGCTCCTGCATCGGACCATCTGCAAGCGCCTCGCGTACCGCAGGCAGTGCCCGCTTCGATTCCAAGCGAGCGTGAGCCGATTGCTAGTCGTCACGCTGGGAGCTCGCCCAACGCGGCAGCGTCGGCCGGCTTCCTGGCACGCCCGCTTGGCTGCTGATCAGCGGTCAATGGCAGCGTTCGGCTAGACCGTTCTACTCCTGGCGGAGGTCCACCGTTCGTGCTCCGGTGACGCGTAGGATGTCCGCGGGATCGAGCAGCAGCGAGTGCTCGTGGTCGCCCGCGGGGCACAGCACGTGCCCGTAGACGAGCAGACGCAGATCGATCAGCTCCACTGGCGTGTCCGGGCCGAGCGGCGGGATCGCCCCCACCTCGTAGGCAGGGAAGTCGGCCGCCATGTCCCCCTCGCTCGCGAAGCGCAGCTCGTGCCGGCTCATCTCGAGCGCATCGGCGGCCTTGTGCAGGTCGAGCCGATCCGAACCGGGGATGACTGCGAACCGGTAGCCGGCGGGCGTGCGCAGCACGACCGTCTTCGCGGTCTGCTCCGCCGGGAGACGCACCGCGCGCGCCTCGGCCGCAGCTGACTCGCTGCGCGCGTGCTCGATCACTTCATAGCTCACGCCGTGATCGCGTAGGTAGCCCTCAAGTTGCACGCCCATGCCGGCTGACATCCGATCAGACTACTCGCCCGAGTGTTGCCAGAGTGCGCGAGCCCCGGAACGGATCGTCCTCACCCCGGTGGTATGGCTGATCCTCGGGCGCGGGGTGGTGCTATCGCTCTTCCTGGATCGGCTGCGCGGCGCTGCGCGCACGACCAGTCCGTTCTTCCCTTAGGGTGGGTCGATGATGCGGAGGCGCGCGGCGCTTGTCACCGGTGGAGGGCGCGGTATCGGGCGAGCCATCGCGCTCGCACTCGCACAGGAGGGCCGTTCAGTGGCGGTCGCAGATCTGCTTGACGATGGGGCGCGTGCCGTGACTGACGAGATCGCCAAGGAGGGTGGCAGCGCTGTTGCGGTGGAGCTCGACGTCACCGACCCGGCGTCTGTGCGGGGCGGCGTCGCGATGGCCGAAAGCTCGCTTGGTCCGCTCGATATCCTCGTCAACAACGCGGGCTGGGATGAGCTGCGGCCGTTCGTGGATACCGACGAAGCGTTCTGGGAGCGCGTGCTCGATGTGAACTTCAAGGGCGCGCTGCGGATGACGCACGCGCTGCTGCCCGGGATGGTCGATCGCGGGTTCGGGCGGATCGTGTCGATCGGCTCTGACGCCGGTAGGGTCGGGTCCTCCCTGGAGTCGATCTATTCGGGTGCCAAGGGCGGTGTGATTGCGTTCACGAAGACGATCGCCCGCGAGGCGGCACGCCACGGGGTGACTGCAAACGCGGTCTGCCCCGGCCCGACGGACACCCCCATGCTGGCGGGGATCGTCGCCGCCCACGAGGACGCCGAGCGTGTGATCGGGGCGATGACGCGCGCCGTGCCGATGCGCCGCCTCGCCCAGCCTGAGGAGGTTGCGGCGGCGGTCGCGTTCTTCGCGTCCGAGCAGGCCAGCTACATCACCGGCCAGACGCTGTCGGTGAGCGGCGGGCTGACGATGGCCTAGAGCGCCACGCCGGCGAGAGACCGCGCGAGGACTGCGGGTTCTGTCCGATTCCCGCTTCAAATCCTGACTGAATGGAGGATGTGCAATGGAGGATGTCGCCTACGAGGTCCGGGACGGGCTCGCGTGGATCACGATCGATCGCGAGGAGAGGTTGAACGCGTTCCGGGCGCGCACCGTCGATGAGCTCATCGGTTGCCTGAAGCGTGCATGGGCGGACCCGACGGTTGGCGTCGTCGCGCTAACCGGAGCCGGGGAGCGGGCGTTCTGTGTCGGAGGCGACCAGAAGCAGCGCGCAGATACGGGCGACTACGGCCCATCGGAGAGCGGGCTGTTCGAGGTTGAGACACTGCACCGAACGATCCGCGAGATACCCAAGCCGGTCATTGCCGCCGTCAACGGCTACGCGATCGGCGGCGGCCACGTCCTACACCTGATCTGCGACCTCTCGATCGCAGCCGAGCACGCCCAGTTCGGCCAGACGGGCCCACGCGTGGGCTCCTTCGACGCCGGTTTCGGCACCGGCTACCTGGCGCGCGTAGTCGGCGAGAAGCGAGCCCGTGAAATCTGGTTCCTCTGCCGCCGCTATGACGCGGACACGGCCGAGCGCTGGGGACTCGTCAACCGCGTCGTCCCCGCCGCGGACCTCAGCGCCGAGGTCCGCCGCTATGCAGATGAGATCCTCGCCCTGTCCCCCACCGCGCTTCGCTTCCTGAAGGCGTCATTCAACGCAGAGACCGAGCACCTTGCCGGCGTCGGGCAGCTTGCCTTCACCGGCCTCAACGAGTTCGCCGAGTCCGAGGAGGCGCAGGAGGGCGTACGCGCCTTCAACGAGAAGCGCGACCCCGACTTCTCGCGCTTTCGCGCACAGCGATAATGGGCGCTCGACGGCGCGCCCGGATCATCCACGGGCAGGCACGCCGCCGCGGAAGACGCGCACCGACCAAGCGTGCTGACTCTGCCAGGACGACGGGCACACAGCGTCGTGTTGACAGGCTTGTCGGGCCAAGTAGCATCGCCCAGGTGGAGTTCGAGGGTTACACGGCTCTTCGCGTTCGCCTCGACGGAGGTGTCGCGTTTGCGACGATTGACCACCCGCCGATCAACCTTTTCGATGCGGCGCTGATCGTAGACCTGGATCGCTTCGGCCGTGAAGTCGAGGCCGACTCGGAGGTGCGAGTCGTGGTGATCGACAGCGCGAATCCGGAGTTCTTCATCGCGCATGCCGACATCAACCTGATCCTTCAGCTGCCCCGGGAGCCACAGCCACCACCGACCGAGCTCTCGGTCTTTCAGGCGATGGTGGACAGGTTTCGCACGATGGCGAAGGTGACGATTGCGGTAATCGAGGGCCGCGCCCGGGGCGGTGGCAGCGAGCTTGTGCTCGCGATGGATATGCGCTTCGCCGCGCGAGGCAAGGCGGTGCTCGCACAGCCGGAGGTCGCCGTGGGGATCATTCCGGGCGGCGGAGGCACCCAGCGCCTCGCGCGGCTCGTAGGCCGGGCGCGCGCACTCGAGATCGTCCTCGGCTGCAACGACATCGACGCCGACCTCGCCGAGCGTTGGGGATACGTCAACCGCGCACTCGCCGAGGACGAGCTCCGACCTTTCGTGCACGCGCTCGCCCGTCGCATCGCGTCGTTCCCGGCCGAAGCCCTTGCGCATGCGAAGGCCGCCGTCACCGCCGCCGAAGCCGACCTGGTGCCTGGTCTACTCGACGAGGCACACCGATTCGCTCAAACGCTTGCCGCCGAAGAGACGATCACACGCATGGAGCGATTTCTGGAGCTCGGCGGGCAGACCCGCGAGTTCGAGCTCGATGTCGACTTCGATCCAAATCAGCTGGCACGCGGAGGCTGAGGCCACGCGGGGTCGCGGCCATATGCTTCCCGGCATGAAGCGGGCGACGACCAGAAGTGGCGGCTGAGCCCACTGTCCGTCAGCACCGTACTCGGAGACCGACGAACGGTCGAGACGCCGGCGGGCACGATCGAGTACCGCGAGCGCGGCAGCGGGTTGTCTGTCGTGTTCTTGCATGGCGTAGGGGTCAATGGCGATTTGTGGCGCGGGGTCGCGCCACGGCTCTCAGGCGAATACCGCTGTGTCGTGCCCGACCTGCCGTGGGGGTCGCATTCGCTCCCGTTACGCGCGGACGCCGACCTCTCGCTGCCGGGAATGGCGCGTATCGTGGCGGACTTCATCGCGGCACTCGACCTCGACGACGTCACGCTGGTTGCGAACGACACCGGAGGCGCCGTCGCCCAGTCCCTCGTCGCCTTTCACCCCGAACGAATCGCTCGCCTCGTACTCACGTCATGCGACGCGTTCGAGAAGTTCCCACCGACGCCACAGCGCTACCTCGAGTTGGCAGCACGCTCGCGAGCCCTTATGTGGCTCGTCGCCTGGTCTGCGCAGTTCAAGCTCATCCAGCGACTCCCAACGGCCTACGGCTGGGTGACAAGCAAGCCTGTGGAGGACACGATAATGCGCTCATACACCGGTCCGGTGCGAAGGGACCCCGCCGTCCGGCGCGACCTCGCGCGCCTTCTGCGCGCGGTCGACACCCGCTACACGTATGAGGCGGCGGAGGCACTGCGTGGCTTCGACAAGCCCGCGCTCGTGCTGTGGGCGGACCGCGACAAGATCTTCCCGCGCGAGCACGGTAGGAGGCTCGCCGAGCTCCTGCCCCAGGGACACTTCGAGCTCGTGGCCGACGCACGCACGTTCATCCCCGAGGAGCAGCCGGAGCGTCTCGCTGCGCGCGTGAGCTCGTTCATCGTCGAGCACGCCGGGGTACATGCCTGCTTGGAGGGGATCGGTGATGGCTAGCGAGCTTGAGCGTCGCCGTCTGTCGGAGGTAGCCGAGGAGATCGGCCGGGAGATCGGCAACGCCGACGAGTCGTGGCGTGATGCCGCGGGCCGTGCGATCCATACCGGCGAGCTGCTGATCGAGGCCAAGGGACTCGTCGAGCACGGCCAATGGGTCCCGTGGCTTGAGGAGAACTTCTCGGGGAGCGACCGGACCGCGCGGCTCTACATGCGGTTTGCGGCAAATCGACAGCAGATCGCCGATATGCCGACAGTCCGGGATGCCATCGCCATGCTGAGCGAGCCGAAGCGGTCGGCGCTTACTGAGCAGCAGGAGGGAGCACTTGAAGACGAATACCTGCACCAACTCGAGCTGCTGGGCGTCGTCGGAGAGCGCCTGATAAGGGTCAAGGAGCATATGGACAATGCCGGGGCGACCACCTACCGCAAACCCAAGCAGGAGCTGCTCGACAAGGCTGAGCAGTACGCCGGGTGGGCAGAGCAACTCGCGAAGCGCCTACGCGCCCTTGACTACCAGGAGGCAACGGCCGAGGAGGGCGGTCAAGCGGCACGTTGAGGCCCGCCCTGCCGGTGCGTGTCCAACGGCCATCGCCTTCTGAATGACGCAGACCTCCGCCAAAGACTTGCTGGCCCGGCGCATTGTTCCCAGCGCGATCATCGCCCTGTCGCAGATCAGCGGGCCCTCGCGGCTCGGCGCCGCCTCGCGAAGGGCGCTCGGACGGCGGGGCCGCGTCGAGCTGTTCTTCGCCTTCGATGACCCCTGCAGTGCGATTGCGCTCATCGACCTCGCCGAGCGCGTGTCCGGCCGCGACGTGCTTCTGCTGCTCAAGCCCGTCGTCAAGCGCGGGATCTCCGACGACCCAGCCGTCGAGCTCAAGCGCCGCTATGCGATCGCCGATGCGCGGCGTCTTGCGAGGCGACGGGGCCTCTCGATCAGCCCGTACAGAGCCCCTCACCGCCGAGCACACGCGCTTCCTCGCCGAGTGGGCTGCGGCGGCCCCGCAGGGTCCCTCGCTGCAGCGATTCTGCGTGAACGCGCTGAGGCAACTGTGGCTCACGAGCGACGGTGGAATCTCTCCAGACGACTATGCGGCGACATGGCGAGAGCAGTTCGGAGGCACGCCCGCGGCGGCGGGCGGTGACCGCGCCATCCGCCGCAATGAGCGCCTCATGAAGCTTCGCGGCCCCTATGACACGCCGGCCGCGTGGGTGCACGGCCAGTGGTTCTTCGCGCATGACCGGCTCGTGCAGATCGGCGAACGGCTCGACCATCTCGGATGGACGGTTGCATGATGGCGGCCACGCGGGTGGACTTCTTCTTCTCGTTCCGCAGCCCGTACTCCTACCTCGCCGTCCCGCGCGCATTCGCGCTGGCCGAGCGATTCGACGTAGTGGTGGTCTTCCGCGGCGTCATCCCGATGGTCTCGCGAGGACAGTCCGTCCCCCGTGCAAAGAGCCTCCACACCCTGCGCGACGCCAAGCGCGAGGCGCGGAGGCTCGGCATGCCCTTCGGGCCCGTCTACGACCCGCTCGGCGAGGGCGCCATGCGCTGTCTGCTCGTAAGCGAGCACGCCGTGGATGTGGACCGCGAGCGCGAGTTCGTCCTGGCAGCGAGCCGCGCGATATGGGCGGAAGCGATCGACGTCGCGCGCGATGAGGGCCTGCGGCCGATCTGCGAGCGGGCCGGTCTTGGCTGGCGGGCCTGCGAGGAGGCCTTTCATGATCGCCGCCTGCGTGCCCGCGTCGACGCGAACACCGCCGCGCTGAGCGACCTCGGCCACTGGGGCGTGCCCGTGTTCGCCGTCGAGGGTGGGCTGTTCTGGGGGCAGGACCGGATCGAGGACCTGGAAATCGCGCTCGGCGACGCGGGCTTCGCGCGCCCGCCGACGGACTGACCCGACTCAGGCGGCCGAAACGGGCGACGGCGCGCTTGCCAGCGCCTCGAGCCCGGCGAAGAAGACCGTGAGCATGGTCCCGTAGAGCTCGTCCGGAACCTCCTCGCCCTCGAGCAGCTTCTCGAGAGCAAACCCGTTGGCCATGACCGACACCATCAGCGCCACCTGATCGAATGGAAGCGTCGCCTCCTTGCCAAGTCCCTCGGAGTGAGCCTCCAGCGCGGCGGCCATTCGGTCGCGCATCGTGCGATAGCGGGTGACCAGCTCTTCCCGGAAATCGTCGTCACGCGCGGCGTATGCGCTGAACTCGAAGAACAACCGCTCCCACTCGCGGTCCGCGCTCAGCCCCTGCACGAAGTTATCGCCGGCGCGCCGGGCCTTCTCGGCCGTGCTCCCCTCGCCGGCGATAACGCTTTCGATGCCCTCGATGCGCTGCGTGAAGCGCTCGTCGAGCATCGCCAGGAAGAGCTCCTCCTTGCTCTTGAAGTTCGCGTAGAAGGCGCCCTTGGTGAAACCGGCGTCTTCAGCCACCTCGTCGATCGAGGCCTGCTGCAGCCCCCGGCGAGCGAAAACCTTGGCGGCCGAGTGCATCAGGCATGCGCGTGTCTGCGCCTGCGTCTCCTTGCGCGTGAGTCTTGGCATCAGCGGGTCACCTCGGATTGTCGTCGTCGGAAGCCGGAAGCGGGGCCGCGAACTACGCGCTTCGCGCCGTCGCGCAGCGCCCTGCGCGACGGGGATCGCTCAGCTCGTGCTGCCGACCTGGCGCCAACAGGCTCGGGAAGGTTCTTCAGCCAGTGCAACCGGCGGGTTCCGAAGTCGACGTGATGAGGTGATCCGGACGCCTCGCGGGTGGCATCGCTGACGAGGAGTTCGCCACCGCCCGCCGCCGAGCATAGGCGCGCGGCCACGTTGACGGCGCTGCCGTACCAGTCGCCGTCCCGGCAAACCGCCGAGCCGGAGTGCACTGCGACCCGCAACGGAGGCAGGCCGGCCTCGTCATCGATCCGCTCGGAGATCCGCAGGCCAAGCTCGACGCCCTGCCGCGGATCATCGCAGCGGATCATCATCGCGTCGCCGATCGTCTTGATCTCCTGCGCGCGATGCTCCGGCAGCAGGCCCCTCACAGTCGCAAAGAGGCGCAGTGCCACCTCGGCGGCGCTGTCGTCTCCGCGTTCGGCCGTAAGCGCTGTGAAGCCAACGAGATCCATGAAGAGGAACGTATGTGTACTGTCAGCCAATGGAACCTCACATACCACGGAGAATCCAGATACCGGAGAGTATATCAGTCCCGCAGCTTCGGTCGGCGGCTCGGCTGGAGACGGCACCGAAGTGGCCGGCGTCATGGCAAGCTGGACGGGTGAGGAGCGCCCCAACCAGGCAGGACAGTCGGCCGTGAGCCTCGCGAGCGCCGTCATTGCGCGGCGCATGCACCTTCCGCGCGCCCAGACCCACAGTCTCGTCTGCGAGCGCGACCTGCGCGTCACGATGGACGACGGCGCGGTGCTGCTGGCCGACCGGTACGTCGCGCGTGCCACGCGCGAGCAGCCGCAGCCGACGGTGCTCGTGCGCTCGCCCTACGGACGCCGTCAGCTCGTCGGCCTGATCTTCGGACGGCTTCTGGCCGAGCGCGGCCTTCAGGTCATCGTCCAGAGCGTGCGCGGCACGTTTGGCTCGCAAGGCGCGTTCAGCCCGTTCGTCGAGCGTGCCGACGGCCTGGCCACGCTGCGCTGGATCCGCGCACAGCCCTGGCACGGCGAGCGGATCGGCATGATCGGCCCCAGCTACCTCGGGCTGGTGCAGTGGGCCGTGGCGCCCGACGCCGGAGACGACCTCGCTGCGCTCGCGATCCAGGTCAGCGCCTCGCAGTTCCACAGCCAGACCTATGCGGGCGGAAGCCTCGCGTTGGAGAGCGCGGCCTCGTGGCTGGTGCTCGTCGCCGCCCAGGAGCGCAGGCTCGCCCCGCTGGCGATGGTCCGGGCCCTGCGCCGCCTGCCCACCCTCTTCGCGGAGCTGCCGATGACCGACCTCGACGCGCGCGCCACCGGCGCTGAGGTCGCGTGGTTCCGCGAGGGGCTGGCCAGCCCGGGCCGAGAGGACGCCTACTGGGTCGCGCGCGACTTCGCCGCCGGCGTCGGCAGGGTGGCTGCACCGGTGCAGCTCGTCGGTGGCTGGTACGACATCCTCCTGCCCTGGCTGCTGGAGGACTTCGCCGCGCTGCAGGCCGCCGGACGCACGCCACAGCTCGTGATCGGCCCGTGGGCCCATACCGCGCCCGGTCTGCTGGCCGCCGGGATGCGAGAGGGTCTGGGCTGGCTGCGCGCCCACCTGTTGGGCGATGACCGGCTGCTGCGGCCGTCCAGGGTGAGGGTGTTCATCACCGGCGAACGCGCGGGCGGCGGATGGCGCGAGCTGGGCAGCTGGCCGCCGCCCGGCACGGCGAGCGCCGGCTGTGGCTCGCAGCGGACGGGCGCCTGCAGGACATGGAGCCGGCCGATGACCCCGGGAGCGGGGACCGCTACCGCTACGACCCCGCCGACCCCACGCCGTCACTCGGTGGACCCGTGCTGCTCGCGCGCGAGCCGGTGATCGACAACCGCCTGCTCGAGGCGCGGCCCGACGTGCTCACCTACACGACCGCGCCGCTGCCCAAGGCTGTGGAGGCGATCGGCCCAGTGCGCGTCGAGCTCTGCGTACGGACCAGCTCGCTGCACTTCGACCTCTTCGCGCGCGTGTGCGACGTCGATGCCGACGGCGCATCGTGGAACGTCTGCGATGCACTGACCCGTGTCGTACCCGGGCGCTTCGCGCCGGCCGCGGACAACACCGTCCGCGTCGCCTTCGACCTGTGGCCGATCGGCCACCGCTTTGCAGCCGGCCACCGGATCCGCCTGCAGGTCTCCTCCGGCGCCCATCCCCGCTACGCGCGCAACCCAGGCACCGGCGAGGACCTCGCAACTGCCACCACGCTGCGCCCGGTCGACATCCAGGTGCTCCACGACATCCAGCATCCCTCGCTCTTGGTGCTGCCCGCCGCGCGTGCCGTTACTCAACAGTAAGCGATCAGCGGTCAATGGCAGTGTTCGGCTTAGTGAAAGGTGCCGACGCGCGCCGTGCCCGATGCGCTGCCTCGCCCAGCCTGAGGAGGCGCTGACCGGAGCCGCGTCGGCTCCTTCGACGCCGGTTTCGGCACCGGCTCGAGATCGCGCGTCATTCACCGACTCCCGGCCGCCCAGCGAGGGGATCCCAGACGGCCATCTCCGATCCGAGGACCTTCGGTGCCTCGGCGGTGATGCGCTGCGTCAGCCCGTAGAAGCGCGGGAGCTCCGGGTAGAACACCGGCTTGCCGTTGGTCATGACCGCGCAGGCGAGCGCGCGCTCAGGGTCGGCCCAGGCGAGGATGTTCGTGAAGCCGAGATGGCCGAACGCGTGCTGGGTGTCGCGCCCGTACAGGCTCAGCAACTGCGAGCCGAGCATGAGCCCGTAACCGAACCGCGTCGGGAACCCCAGCGATAGGTCGATCTCCAGGTGCGACTGCTCGGTCATCGCAGTGCGCACGGTCTCCGGCCTCATCACCCGGACCCCGTCGAGCTCGCCCCCGCGGCGAAAGATCTCATAGAAGCGTGCGAGCTCATTGGCTGTCGTGACCACGTTCGCGGACGGGACGATCGCGGTCAGGAGGCGCTCGTCGTTGCTTGCCTCGACCAGCTCATCGAAGGGGAGCCCGAGGCCCCGCGAGAACAGCTGCGAGAATGGAGGCGCGGTCGGCAGTCCGGTCACGTAGTTGAGCGCGACCCGCGAGACGTCCTGCGGTGCGACGCCATAGTTGGTCCAACGGAAGCCCAGCGGGTCGAGGATCTCCTCGGCGAGCACCGTACGAATGTCCTTGCCGGTCACCCGATGCACGATCTCGCCCAGGATGTAGCCGCCCGAGGCGGCGTGGTAGGCGAGAAACCTCCCGGGCTTGGCGAACGGCCTTGCCTCGCAAAGTGTCCGAACCCGGAACTCGCGGTCAAGCGCGCGGTCGAGGTCGAAGGCCTCCCGCGGGAGATTGGGCACTCCGGCGCGGTGGGAGAGCACCTGGGCGATCGTGATCTCGCCCTTGTCGTGACGGTCGTACTCAGGGATGTGCTGGCAGACGCGGTCTGAGATGTCGAGCGCCCCGCGCTCGTGGAGCATGTGGACTACGAACGCCGTGACCGCCTTGGCGCCGGAATAGATAACAAACGGCGTCGCCGTCGTCGCGGGCTGCTTTTCCACCTCCGCCCCATCGCGGGGGCCGTTGCCCCGGGCGTGACCGATAGCACGGTCGAGCACGACTGCCCCGTGGCGGCGCACACACACCTGTACGGCCGGATGGACTCCGCTTCGATAGAGGTCGACGGCCGCGCTCCAGATGCGCTCCACAGACTCCCCGCTCATGCCGCCAGCGCCGGCGTCCTCCTCCTGGCCGATCGCAGTCACTGACTCGAGGTTGCGCGAGACGTGCACCCGTCGCAGCGGATCCGGCAGTCCGGGCAGGCGGGGAACCGAGGGCATGCGAGGCACGGCCCAGGCCCTCCCGCTCAATCCGCGGGCGCCCACGCCGCTGACGCGCCGCCGTCGTCGGGCGCAGCGGCTTTTTGACGCTCGCGCTCGATCGCTCGGAGGGGAGTGGCGGCCGCGTGCGTTGTCTCCTGTACCGCGCATGCGCGCCTACGGTTCGCTGCCGACGATGCGGAGGCGTTCACCGCCGGCCATGCGCAGGCGGCCGCGCCACTGCTTGGAGTCGAACATAGCCGGTTCGCTCTCTGCGATGAATCGCTCGAGCACCGCGATGAAGCGCCCCGGCGCCTCGAGCTGTGGCAGGTGGCCGACCCCTTCGAAGACCTCGAGGCGGCTGCCGGGAATGGCCTCGTGCGCGCTCTCGCCGTGGTGGAGGGGGATCATCGGATCGCGCTCGCCCCAGATTATGAGGACGGGTGTGCCCTCGGCGAGGTAGAGCCGATCGCCGGCGTGGACGCGCTGGCCGCCGGTGCCTATGACCGACCGCACAGTCGCGAGGAAGGCCGCCCGACGGTCGGGATCGGCGAGCGATGCATATCCGCGTGCGACCTCTGCGACGTCGGTGTTGGGCCGCAGCCCGACGACCGCCAGGCCGCGCGCGAGCGCGGCCCCGACGGTGCTGGCCCGTGCGGCGGTGGCTGCGATGAACAGATTCGCGCCCGGGAGCGCCGCCGCGCGCAGGACCGGGCTCACCTCGGAACCGAGCCCGCCGCTTGAGACGAGCACCAGTCGCTCGGTGATCTCGGGGAACTGGTAGGAGAACTGCATGGCGATGCCCCCGCCCAGCGAGTGCCCGACGAGCGTCGCGCGCTCGTGTCCGAGCGCAATCAGCAGATCGCGCAGTCCAGCCGCGAGCGCCCCGATCGAGTAGTCGCCGGCACCGGGCGCCGAGGTGCCATGCCCGGGCAGGTCGGGCGCAACAACGGTGTGGTGCCGCGCCAGCGGCTCGATCACCGCTTTCCAGTTCTCGAAGTTGCCGGCCATCCCATGGATCAGCAGCAGCACCGGGCCGCTGCCCGCCTGCGCGTAGGTCATCGGCCGGCCGTGGAGCATGATCGTCCTGGGTTCCATCGCGCTCATCCCGACGCCCCCGCTGTCATCCGCGCGAGGGCGAGCGCGTCCTCCAGGCACGAGTCGCGCACACGCTCGGGAGCGATCTCGAAGGTCTCCGCGACGCCGGGCGCGGCCTCGCGCACGCCGACGCCGACGCGGGCGAGATGCATCGAGCCGAGCACCTGGGTGTAGAGCCGGTTGGCCGTGAAGGCGGGGTCGTCGACCGCGAACACGCCGGCCTCAGCGCCAGCGGCGAGCAGTCGCTCAAGCGGCCCGAGGCACGCGGCCATCGACCGCCCGAGGCGAAACCAAACCGCACCGGAGACACGCTCGCGCAACTCGGCGGCCGGCCGCTGCATGAGCGCCAAAGCGCAATCCAGGAACGCGGGGTAGTCCAGGCAGAAGTCGACATACAGCTCGCAGGCCTGGCGCAGTGCGAGCACAGGGTCCTCGGGCTGGGGCAGCTCGGCGGCGCGCGCCTGCAGCTCGGCGAGGTAGTCGGCCACCGTCAGCACGAAGATCTCCTCCTTGGAGTCAAAGGAGCGATAGATCAGCGCCTTGTTCAGACCGGCCGCGTGCGCGATCTCGTCAACCGGCGCGTCGCGCCGACCGCGCTCGTCGAACAAGGCGCGCGTGGTGGTGACGATCGCCCGCTCCCGAGCGCGACGACGTTCGCGATGCGTGGAACGCCTCCGGCTTCGCGTGGCAGACATTGACAGATCGTACCAGTAGTTCTACTATCAGTCTAACTACTAGTTACAACGAACGAAGATAGGTACGCATGGCGATCGTCGACAGGCCAACAGAGCTATCCGAGCAGACGCTCGAGTCGGTGGAGAGGGGACAGCGAGCCGCGATCGAGGCGGTGCGCAAGTTCGTCGACACCGTCGATGAGAAACTGCCCTCACTCGGCGACGAGCATCCGTCCACGCGGCAGGAGATCATCGACGCCGGCTTGGTGCTGGCGGACCGACTGGTCCACACCCAGTACGGCTTCCTTCGCGACGTTGTGGACAGTGCAGGCAAGGCGCTCGGCGCGTCAGACCAAGCGAAATAGGACACGAGCCGAATCCGAGCGCAGTCGCCCTCCCCACACACTCCTTGGGGATGGACCGGCATCCCCTCGTCGGCACATTCATCACTCGATACCCACCGAATCTCAAGCGGAGATCCCATGCCGAGAATCATCGTGACAACCGACCCATCCCAGCGACGTGACGACGCCCCCGTGCTACTCGACGAGTGCGTGCACTCGGTGCATCTCAGCAGCGACCTCGCCGTCGCGCAGCTCGTCGAGAGAATCGCCTGGGCAGTCAGCGATGCCGAGCACGCAGAACGCGCGCGCGGCATGGTCTTCGCCGCAGTGCACTACCACAAGGCGCCCGCATGTCTGCTTGCCTGAGTGAGGCTATGGGTCGTTTGCGCCGATGGCCCGCCCGCTCTCGCCAGGACAACAAGACCGCCATCTCCCCCACCTGCCCTTCGTCTGAGCCTTGTGATGCAGACAGCGCCCCTGACCGTCCTCGACGAGCTCTACCTGCACCTCAACCGCGAGCAGGAGCCGTTCAGCGTGCACATGGAGATCCGCGTCGAAGGACGCATCGACGCGACGCGTTTGCAGGCCGCGGTCCGCGAGGCGGCGCTTCGCCATCCGATCGCCCGCGCCAGGCTTTCCGATGCTCGTGCCACCGACGTGCGTTACTGGTGAGCGACTTGAGCGACATGAGCGCCATCGACGCCGCCTGGCTGCGCATGGATCGTCCGACCAACCTTGCGATCATCACGAGCATCATGTGGTTTGCGCGACCACTCGACTGGGAGGCTGTCGAAGAGCTGCTGCGTGAGCGGCTCATCGATTGCTTCCCGCGCTTCAGCCAGCGGGCCGTCCCAGAACCCCGCATCCCGATCGGCACGCCGCGGTGGCAGGACGATCCCAGCTTCGCGCTGCGGCGACACGTGCACCGCCACCGGCTGCCCACCCCCGGCGACCAGGCCGCGCTCGAGGCGTTCGTGGGAACCCTGCAGTCCACACCACTCGATCGCGATAGGCCGCTGTGGAGCGCGCATCTCGACGGCTTCGGCGGCGGCGGCGAATCGTATGGCGGATCCAGCACTGCATCGTCGACGGGATATCGCTCGCGCGCGTGCTCCAGTCCCTCGGCGATCATGCGCCCGAGTCCGGCATCGCGCCGGACGTGCGGCAGCCCGCGCCCCCGCTTGCCGCTGTCGCGGGTCCCACGGCGCCGGGGATCCTCGCTCGCGGCTCGCACGCGATCGCCACCCGCGCTGGCGCTTCTGCGCGAGCGCGCGAAGCACCGCACGCGGCTCGCGGCGCGCGCCGACGGTCAGCGGCTCGCGCTCGCGCTGGAGGGGGGCGGGATGCGTGGCGTCGTCTCGGCCGGCATGGCGAGCGCGCTCGAGCGCCGGCGACTGCTCGACTGCTTCGATCTCGTCGTCGGCACGTCCGCCGGGGCGCTCAACGCGGCGGGGTTCCTGGCCGGTGTCGTCGAGGATTGCCTGGCCGCCTATCACGGCGCCGTTCGCGACGCGCCGTTTCATCAACCCGTACCGGCTACTCATCGGACGCGCCGCGATCGACGCCGCCTTCACGCTCGACCATGTGGACGAGCGGCTCGACGCTGCGCGCCATTCGCGGACGGTGGCGAGCGACATCCCCCTGCACTGCATCGCGGTCGACGTCGACACCGCCGTCGCCAACGACCTCACCGATCTGCGCACCGAGGAGGATCTACGGTGCGCCTTGCTGGCGTCGAGCCGCATGCCCTGGATCGGCGGTGAGCCGGTCGAGTTCCGCGGGCGGCGGTGGCTCGACGGCGGGCTCGCCGAACCGATCCCCCATCGGGTGGCCGTGAGCCTCGGCGCGACGCATGTGCTGGTGCTGATGACGCGGCCGCTCGGAGTCTCGCGTACGCCACCGCCGCGCCTTGCCAACCGGATCATCGAGCGCCGGCTGCGCAGGCTCAACCCGGCGCTCGTCGAGCTATACCACCGTCGCACCTCCGACTATGAGGCCGCCGTGCGCGAGATCGCGGTCGCGACCTCCGAGCCCGACCCTCGCGCGTCCTGCGTGTACGGGCTACGCCTGGCGCGCGGCGCGCCCGAGGTCGGACAGCTGGAGCGCCGACCCGCCGTGCTGCAAGCGGCAGGACGTCTCGCGCTGGAGCACGCTGCCACGGTACTCGACACGGCCGGCGTCGCTACGCCGTCCGCCTAGGAACGAGGCGATCCCTGCGGGACTGGCTGCGGGTCGCAGGCTCGCAACGGCGATCGCCCGCGAGACGCGCGACGCAGTAGCGCACCCGCGTGGGATCCTCCGCGGACGAATCGCCGGGAACGCGGGCGCGCGACCGGGCGCGCCGCGACGCCCCGATGCGCCGACCGCGGCGCGGATGGATACCCGGCCCGCCACTCCAGATCGCCGCCTCCCCCCGTCGACGCTCGGGCGCTCGCGAAGATCGCGCGTACCGGCCCCGACACGCCCACTGTGCTGAAAGGCCCGCTGAGCGTCCCGCAACGCACGAGCTGGGCGACGCCGATGTCGCTTGACGAGGTCAAGCGGATCGGGCGCGAGACCGGCGGGCAGATTCTCGTAGGGCACGTCGAGATTGCCCATTCGCCACCGTCAACGACAGCACGTCGCACTTGCGCGCGCGACCCGTCGCCGGCGGCCCGACCCGAACACGTAGTTCGGGTGCTCGCGAGGACACCGTCGAGCGACCCGCCATCGATCGTGAGGACGGGGCAGCCGAGCAACTCGACGAGCTCCAGCAGCTCGCCGTTGCCTCCGCGCGGTCGACGCCCGTGCGCGATCATGCTGGCCGCGCGCGCCGCGAGCAGCCGCGCCTCGTCGAGCTGCGCCGCGGAGGCATAAGGACCGATCCCGCGGTAGGCAGCCGGCGGGATGATCGGTGCGGTCTGATCGTCTCCCGTGTCGTACAGCATCGGCGCGGGCAGCTCGATGTGCACCGGACCGGGGCGCCCGTTCCACATCTCGCGGAAGGCGAGCCGCAGCACCTCCGGGATCCGCGCCCATTCCAGGATCGGACCTCCCCACTTCACCGTCGGACGGAACAGCGTCGAGCTGATCCTGGCCCTGGAAGGTCGACGGGCGTCGAGGGGTAGACGATGCCGAGGCGATGCTGGGAGGTCAGCACGAGCACCGGCACGCCCTCGTGGCGCGCCGTGATCACGCCGGGCAAGCAGGTTCGCAGACCCGGGACCGGGATTTCCGAGCACCGCGGCGACCCTGCCCGTGGTCTTGTACAGGCCTTCGGCCATGTGCACCCCCGCCGCCTCGTGACGGACCGGCACCAGGCGGATACCGTGCGCCTCGAGCTGTGAGAGCAGCGGGTCGATCTCGGGCGAAGGCAGGCCGAACAGAAATTCGATGCCCTCCACCGCCATCGCCCTGGCCAACAGCTCGCCACCACTGATCTCAGACATCTCCAACTCCTAACCGGTCGACTTGTCATCGCCGATTTCACCTGGATCGGGGCGAGTGGACATCCGGGATTACGTGCGCCACGCCGCACGTAGTATCCGCGCGGCCGAAGGCGTGCGAGATCCGCGCGTGCATGCCTCCTCGCACCTGCGCTCGCTCGATGAGGGCGGTGACGTGCACAAACGGCGAGCTCGAGGTCGTCGCGCGCCCGAGCCCGCGCCGGACCGGGACATGTGCGGCTTCAGGTGCTTCGCTGTGGGATCTGGGCCGATCGCACGCGCGTCGCGGCTCGACGCGTGGCCGACATGCCGCGTGCGTGCGGCTACGACCGCTTGCGCGAGATCAAGCGATCGTGTTCGGCCACGAGGGCCGCGGCATGGTCGACGAGTACGGTCCGGGATGCCGGCAGATCTCGCCGACTGGCAACGCGCGGCGTCGCGCTCCGCTTCTTCGCGGCGACGGGGCGTGACACCGTCGGCGTGTCGGTGCACGCTCCCGGCGCCTACGCCGAGCAGATGCTCGTGCAGGAGTCGCTGATGATGCCGGTGCCCAACGGCCTGCCATCCGACGTCGCGGCCTGACCACCCGATGGCTCGCCTTGCACGCCGTGCGCACGGTGAAGGGCATGCGCACCGTGGCGACCGTGATCGGCTGCGGCCGATCGGGCTCGGCGTGATCTTGCTGCTACAAGGCCGGCGTGGCACGGTCGTCGTCAGCGACTACTCGCCGGCACGCCGGCGTCGCCACCCCCGCGGCGCGGACCTCGTCTCGAGCCGGCCAGGATCGCCGTTCACGGCTGCGCGCGGTGCCGGCACCTGACTGAAATGCCCGCGCCGCTCGAGCGCGTCGGCACGCGCGAGAACCTCGGGCGCCTCCCCGTCGGGGTGGCACGCTGGCGCCGGCGAGCGCTCGGCGTCGCGCCCGACGCACCCGGTGATCTTCGAGTGCGTCGGGCGTGCCTGGCGTGATCGAGAGCATCATCGACGGCGCGCCGCTGTTCTCGCGCGTGGTCGTCGTCGGCTGTCGTCGGCGCCGACCAGATCCCGCCAGCGACGGCGCTCAACAGGAGATCGACCTGCGCTTCGTGCTCGGCTACACGCCGCTCGAGTTCCGCGACACCCTGCACATGATCGCCGCGGGCAAGGTCGATCCCTCCCGCTCCTCACCGGACCGTGGGCTCGACGGTGCACGGCCGCTGCATCCCCGGGCATCAAGTCCCCGTGTTCACTGCCAAGGCCGCCATCGTGCTCACGCGCTGGGCGGAACCCAGCCGCCGAACACCCGCTCGAGCTCCATCGCCACCGCGATCGAGACGTGATCGCGCCCGGGGGCAGCCGCAACCTGAACGCCGAGCGGGAGCCCGCGGGAGCCGAGGCCGAGGGGCACCTGCGTGACGGGGACGGCCGCGAGGTTGAAGACGGCCATCGGCTGAAGCGCATCGAAGCGACCGTATGTGCGCCCGTGCCGCGGCGCCACGTTTGCCAGCGGCGGGTGCAGCAGAACGCCGTCGCCGATGGTCTCCGTGATCTCGCGCGCGTACTCCTGACCCCAGGCGATCGCCCGCCTGGAACGTCTCGGCGGGGACAGGTGGTTCACCTGCTCGAGCAGCGCGAGCGCCTTCAGCGGCACGGTGTGGGGACCGCCGCGGCGCAGCGCGCTCCTGATCGTGACGGGCTCCGCTCCCCCCTCCTGCAGGACCTCCGCCAGTGAGTCGCCGTCGGCGAGCGTCGCCAGGTAGGCCTCGCCGACGCGGCGCATCTGCGGCAGGCGGACGCGCTCGAGCCGCGCCCCGGCCGCCGCCAGGGCACCCGCGGCGCGCTCCCGCGCCGCAAGCAGCTCGCGTGAGATCGGCTGCAGGAACGCAGACTCGCTTATCAGTACGCGAAGCCCCTCGAGCGAGACGCTCGCGGGGTCGCCGAGCTGGGGCTCGCCTGTGACGAGCGGGTCGTCGCCGTCCGGCCCGGACAGGATCCGCAGTAGCGGCATCAGGTCCTCGCCGCGGCGCGCCAGCGGTCCCGCGCAGAGCAGGCGCTTGGCCTCGCCGTGCGCAACCGGGTAGGAGCCCGTGTGCGGCACCAGCCCGTTCGAGGGCTTATGCCCGAACACGCCACAGAAGAAGGCCGGGATGCGGATCGAGCCGGCGATGTCCGAGCCGAGCCCGAACGGAGACGCCCCGCTGCCAACTGCCGCACCCTCGCCACCCGAGGAGCCGCCGGCCGCGCGCGAGGAATCGTAGGGGTTGCTGGTGCGCCCGTACACGCGATTGTCGGACTCCACCCACAGCGTAAGCTCGGAGACGTTGGTGAGCCCCAGAGGGATCCCGCCGGCATCGATCAGCCGCTGCACGGTCGGCGCCGTCGTCTCGGCCCGGTGCTCGCGCCGCGCGACCAGCCCCGCGCAGTTGGGCATACCCGCCAGCGCAAACGACTCCTTGATCGTGCACGGCACCCCCAGCAGCGGCGGCAGCTCGCCCTCGCCGGCGCTCGCGATACGGACGTCGGCGGCGTCGGCCTCGCGTCGTGCGGCGTCGAAACGCTCAACGGCGATGGCGCCGGTGCGCGGCTGGTAGCGCTCGCACGTGTCGATGTGCACCTCGACAACCTCGCGCGAGGAGGCCTCGCCTTCGCGGATCGTGCGGGCGAGAGCCGTGGCCGAGCGCTGTGTGAGTGGCGGGTCGTGCACGATTCGACCGTACACGAGCCGAAAGGGGGCGGCCTCGACGAGCCGAAGAGGGGCGGTCTCATGAAGGGGGTGGCGACGCTCAGCGAAACCGTGATCCAACGGGTGCATGGTTGGTATGCGAGGATCGGCTGCTCGCGATGATCCCCGCTCGATGAAATTCACACCTCCCCTGGCCGCGGCCGAGCGGGGCGATCAGGGCTCGCCGGTCATCGACGTTCACGGGCTGCGCAAGTCCTACGGCGATCGTGAGGTGGTTCGCGGAATCGACCTCGAGGTCCAGCACGGAGAAGTGTTCGCGTTCCTCGGGCCGAACGGGGCCGGGAAGACCACGACGGTCGAGATTCTGGAGGGGTACCGCTCGCGCGACGCAGGTGAGGTGAGCGTGCTCGACAGAGACCCCGCGGTCGCCGATCGCCGGTGGCGCTCGCGTATCGGCCTGGTATTGCAGTCCTGCACGATGCCCGCAGAGCTGACCGTCGTCGAGCTCGTCGAGCTCTACGCCGGCTACTACCCCCATCCTCGCCCCGTGGCTGAGACGATCGAGCTCGTCGGTTTGACCGAGCAGCGCGACTCACGTACCGCCCATCTGTCCGGTGGGCAGCTGCGACGCCTCGACGTCGCGCTGGCGCTGATCGGCGACCCTGAGCTGGTGTTCCTCGACGAGCCGACGACCGGCTTTGATCCCGCGGCTCGCCACCACGCCTGGGAGGTGATCGCCGACCTGCGAGACCTCGGCAAGACGATCTTCCTCACCACGCACTACATGGACGAGGCGCAAGCCCTGGCGGACCGCGTGGCGGTGATCGCCGCGGGCGAAATCGTCGCCGAGGGCACGCCCGACACCCTCGGTGGCCGCGATCGGGCCATGTCCGACATCTCGTTCCTTCACGCTGCCGGCACGGCCGTCTCCGAGCTGCCGCAGGAGCTGGCATCTGTGGCGCAGGTGCGCGACGGTCGGGTCCACATCGCCGCCGTGGACCCTGCCCGACCGCTCTATCTGCTCACCCGCTGGGCGCTCGAGAAGGACGAGGAGTTGGGCGATCTGACGGTCGGCCGGCCCACACTTGAGGACATCTATCTGCAGCTGACCGACGCCCAAGAGCAACCGCAGTGAGCGATCGAGTCCTGTTCGCACACCAGTTTCGCTCGGACCTCGCGCGGTTCTGGCGAAATCCCCAGTCGCGTTACTTCACCTTGCTGCTACCGATCGTGTTCCTTGTGATCTTCGCCGGGATATTCACGGGCACAACGATCGTCGAAGGCCGGGTCATAAGCATCACAACCTTCTATGTCCCGGGGATCATGACCCTGGGGATCATCTCGGCGAGCTTCGTCAACCTCACCCAGGCCATCGTCGCCCAGCGCGAGAGCGGCGAGCTCAAGCGCCTGCGCGGTACGCCGCTCCCGACGAGTTTTGTCATCTCAAGCCGCGCCGTGGTGGGCGTCGTGGTCGCCGTCGTGATGTCGACCCTGCTGCTGCTGATCGGGAGGGTCGCATACGACGTGCCCATCCCGCATTCGACGATGCTCGGGCTCGTCATCGCGGTCATCGTCGGGTCCGCCGCGTTCGTCTGCATGGCGTTCGCGGTCTCCACGCGCATCGGCACGCCAGAGGCGGCGGCGCCCGCCACCAACCTCGCCGTGCTGCCGCTGTACTTCATCTCCGGTGTGTTCGTGCCCGAAAGACAGATCCCGAGGTACCTGCGTGATATCGCGACGGTCTTTCCCATCAAGCACCTCGCCCAGGCTGTCCGCGAGCCGATCATCCACACGCACGGCACCGGCATCTCAACCACCAACCTGCTCTTCGTCGCTGCCTGGGGGATCGCAGCCCTGCTGATCGCGGCGCGCACCTTCCAGTTCTCGCCGAAGTCCGCCTGAGGGTGCACCCGTTCCTCAACGAGTCGGGGTCGATCGCGTCCGCCCACCGCGGGGGGGCCGGCGAGGCGCCCGAGAACACGCTCGAGGCATTCGAGATCGCCGTGGCGCTCGGGTACAGATACCTCGAGACCGATACCCATCTCACGCGGGACGGCGTGCTGGTCGCCTTCCATGACGACCGCCTCGACAGGGTCACAGATCGCACGGGCACGATCGCCGAGCTCGGGATCGCCGAGGTCGACGCGGCCGACGCCGGTTTTACGTTCTCGCCCGACGGTGGGAGCAGCTTCCCATTCCGTGGTCGTGGGATCCGCGTCCCCCGCCTCGAGGAGATCCTCGTGCGATGGCCCGACGCCAGGATCAACATCGACCCCAAGTCGGATCCATGTGTCGAGCCACTCGTCGCCCTCCTCGATCGCCTCGATGCCTGGAGCCGCGTGTGCATCGGATCGTTCTCAGATCGCCGCCTGCGCCGGATCCGCGGGCTGAGCCGCGGAGCGGCGTGCACGTCGATGGGACCACGCTCGGTGACGCTCGCTCGCCTCGCCGCAACGTTCGGCACGATGGCGCGCCTGGGCGCCGACTGCGTTCAGGTGCCTATGCGCCGAGGGCCTTTTCCAATCGTCACCGAGCGATTCGTTCAGGCCGCGCACCGCGCCGGCCTGCCGGTCCACGTCTGGACGATCAACGACGAGGCGACGATGAACGATCTTCTCGACCTCGGCGTGGACGGCATCATGAGCGACCGTCTCCGACTTCTTCAAGAGGTCTTCGCCCGCCGCGGCCTCCCGCTCGCCGGGCGCCCGGGCACTAAGAGCTAGCGCCCCGGACCTCGCGCCTCAGGCGGGCTGCAGCCGGCGCGCACGGAACAGGGTCACCGGCTCGCGGATGCCATGCAGGTGGTGCTCGCCCGCGTTGGACCAATGGTAGTCCCCACGCGCGGACCTGCGCACTTCGCGTTCGACCAGAAGGCTGCCGGGGCGGGCGACCTGGGTGATGCGGCTGGCGAGGTTGACGGGCCGCCCGAACCAGTCGCCGGCGCGCGGGAGGGCAGGTCCCAGGGCCGCGCCCGCACGCATCTGAGGGAAATCCTGGCCCTCGGCGTCCGCCGCGGCGAGCAACCGCAGGGCGGCGTCGAGCAGCTGCTCGGGCTCGACCGAGGCGAGCATCGCGGCGTCACCGATCGTCTTGACCAACCGCACGGGCGGCTCGGCGACCTCGGTGGCGAGCGTTTCCAGACGCGCCGCCAGGCGGCCAAGCTCATCGGGCGGGACTTCCTCGCCGAGGCGGGTGAAGCCGACGAGGTCCGCAAAGCAGATCGCCACTTCGCGCGAGCCGGGGAGCCGCCCCCCGCTGCGCTCCATCGCGCCGACCGCCTCGCTCTGCGCGGCATGACGCAGATGCAGGGCGAGCAGGTTGTGTAGCAGGGGGTCGAGCAGCGGATAGAGCTCTGAAGCGACCTGGGTATAGCGCTCGGCGAGCTCTTGCTCGCTGACTTCGGGTTGGAGGGCGAGTTTCAGCGGGAGCGCCCGCAGGCTCTCGGCAGCCTGGGATAGTCCGCGTCCGAGGACGCGCAGCAGATCGAGGATCTCCTCGTCGGAGATGCCGGCTTCACGCGTGGCGTGGATCATCCGGGTCGACTCGAGATCGGCCTCGGTGTAGGCGGCCTTGTCGGGCTCCGCAATCGGTAGGCCCATCGCACGGCGGGCCTCGATGAGGAACTCCAGATCCACGCCGCTGAGATCGGCCACCTGTGCCGAGGTGTAGCGCTCGGTCCCCAAGATCGCCCGATCGGCCGGCAGGAAGACAAGCGTTCCCGCCGCCGTTGCTCGGCGCAATTCAGCCAGCGGCACCCCTTCGGCGACGAGATGTTCGAGCAGCGCTATGCGCTCGGCGCGCAGCTCCCCCTGGCGACCGTCGAGTAGGCCCTCCGCGGCGAAGTCGATCTGCCCGGCGGTCATGACGACCGCAGCGTACGGCAGGCAAGGGCACGATGCCGGCGCGGAGTCCTGCCGGACAACGCCCGATCGGGCGCCGCAGTAACTACGGATCACGTTCCGTGTCGCGACCGGATCCCAGCCGCGTTGAATCGCCCTAGGGTGGTGGGGACCCTGCGAGGAGCCGATGAGCAAGCAGCAGATGAACAGCGCCGACGCGGCCTGGCTGCACATGGACCGCCCGACGAACCTGATGGTCATCAACTCCGTGTTCTGGTGCGATGAGCCCATGGACATCGAGCGCTGCAAGGCTGTCGTCCGTGAGCGCCTGGTCGAGCGCTTCCCGCGCTTCCGCCAGCGGGTCGTGGAGCCGCGCCCAGGTGTTGGCGTCCCGTCGTGGGAGGACGAGCCCGAGTTCGACTTCGACAGGCACGTTCATCACCTCGCCCTCCCGGCACAGCACGACAGGGTCGCGCTGCAGGAGCTCGTCGGAGACCTGATGTCAACTCCACTTGATCGTTCCAAGCCACTGTGGGACCTCTACTTCGTCGACGGCTTCGGCGCCGGGATGGCACTGGTCTGGCGGATGCACCACTGCATCGCCGATGGGATGGCGCTCGCGCGCGTGCTGCTCTCGATGACCGACGGGCAGCCAGATGCCGGGATCCAGTCGGAGGGTGATCCAGGGGGCGCTCGCGGGCCCCTCGATGCCCTCACGCGCCCGCTGACGGCCGGCGCGCACCTGGTTGAGGGCGCCATGCACGAGGGCTTCGCGCTGCTGACGCATCCACGGCCCGAGCTGCGCGGCCTCGCCGCCCGCACCGCGGCCGATGCCGGCGCTCTGCGCAGGCTGCTGGTCACGCTACCGGACCAGAAGACCGTGCTGCGCGGGCAGCTCAGCGGGGTCCAGAAGGTGACCTGGATCGAAGGCATCGCGCTCCAGGAGGTCAAGGCGATCGGCCACGCGACCGGCACGACCGTCAACGATGTGCTCGTCGCCGCGATGACCGGAGCGCTGCATCGCTACCTGGTCGGCCGGCATAGCCTCGTCGACGAGCTGCGCGCGACGATCCCGGTCAACCTGCGCCCACCGGACGAGCCGCTTCCGCGCGAGCTAGGCAACCACTTCGGGCTCGTCTACCTGCAGCTGCCCGTCGGCATCCGGGGCCCGCGCCGGCGACTCGAAGAGGTGCACCGCCGGATGGACTCGATCAAGCACTCGCCCGAAGGAGCTCTGGCCTACGGGATCCTCGGCTTGATCGGACTCGCCCCGCCGCAGGTCGAGCAGCCACTTGTGGACCTCTTCTCATCGAAAAGCACCGCCGTGCTGACCAACGTGCCGGGGCCACGCGAGCCGATCTACTTCGCGGGTACCCGTATCGCGGGCGTCGTTGTCTGGGTGCCGGCCACCGGCCCGATCGGGCTCGGGGTGAGCATCTTCAGCTACAACGGCGAGGTCACGGTCGGACTGCGAGTCGACGCCGGCGTGGTCCCCGATCCGGAGAAGATCATTGATGCCTTCGGGCATGAGATCGAGGTCCTCGCGCGGCTGCGCCCCTCCTCGACGTCGAAGCGAGAGCGGCAGCCCGGCGTCGAATGACCACCGCTTACGAGCTCTACCCCACGTGGACCCCGCCGGGCTGCGTCTACGATCTGCAAGTCGCGGACCTGCACAAGCTCCATCAGCTCAGCCGGAAGCGGTTGGGGGGACGCCACGAGATGGGCGAGCTCATGTTGGCGTGCGATGTAGCCAAGAGCCTCAGCCGTCACGACATGGCGCGCGCCACGGGCCTCAGTGAGATCCAGGTCGAGCAGATCATCGCCGAGCACCGCGACCGCCACAGGATGGCACCGCGCGGGACAAGCCCGAGCGCTTGACCGGTTCGCTTCAAGCAGGCTTGCGCGCGGTCACGAACTGCGCCAGGCCGGACACGCGCTGGCGGACGTCCGTGAGACCACGGGCGGTCAGTGCGCGTGTGAGCTCGTCGCGGTCAAAAATGCGCACGCCGGTGAGGCTCTTGACCCAGGGGCTCGTGATGGCCGTGGGCAGGGGACCTCGGTTGCAGCTCGAAAGCAGAGCCACCCGGCCGCCCGGCGCGAGCACGCGCGCGATCTCATCCACGGCTCGCATCGGCCGCTCGATCAGATACAGGGCAGCGAAGCAGCAGACCGCGTCGAAGCCGGCGTCCATGAAGGGGAGCGCGCAGGCGTCCCCACGCAGGTAGGCGACGTTGTCGGCGTCCGTCTCCTGCACCGCGCGTGCCAGCATCGTCCTCGACGCGTCGACGCCGACGACCACGCCGTCGCCCGCAGCGTGGGCGAAATCGCGCGTGAAGTTGCCCGGGCCGCAGGCGAGGTCCAGCACCCGGTCGCTGGGCGAAAGCTCGAGCATGTCCAGGGCGATGCTGCGCTCGTCGCGCATCCGCGGTCCCCTCGCTCCCATCAACAGGCGTCCCCCAAGCGGGCGCCAGAGGCGCTCGTAGATCAGTGCCAGTCCGCTGCTGAGCATCAGCCTTTGACCGGGATGCGCGCCGGTGGGATCTTCCTCGCCGAGTAGATCTAGGTATCCGTCCTTGACGTGCGGCACGGCCGGCCGGCGAGCAGGCTCGAACAGCGCGAGCGTCTGCTCGATGGCCGACGCCAGCGGGGCGGTGACGGGGCTCGTTGCACGGGACTTGCGCGATCCTTGACCAGTTGTCATCTCATCTCCTGGCAGCGCGATCGTTTCTGAAGTGAGCGAGCATGCGCTATCCGATCACCGGCCAGCGCCGCTGGGCGGCCAGCTCGTCAAGCGTTCGTTGCATGAGGCCGGTGATCGTGCTGTAGACCCCGTGGACGTCCGGGTTGGGGCCGAAGCGCTCGTGCAGATCGATCGGCTCGAGCACCTGGATCGTGATCTTCGCCGGTAGGGCGATGTGGCCAAAGAAGTCCCCGAGGTCGACGCCCCAGGGGAGCGCCAGCGAGACGGGTAGGACCTTGAGGCGGAACCGCCGGTCCACCCCCAGCGCCCGGGCGACCCGCTCCCCGCGCGTCAGGAACAGTGCCGTCTCCTGGCCTCCGATAGCGACCACGGGGACGATTGGCACGTTTGCCTCGAGCGCCAGTCGCACGAATCCCTCGCGCCCGGCGAACTCGACCCGGTGGCCATGCCAGGACGGCCGGTGCGCCTCCCAGTCACCTCCGGGATAGACGAGGATGGCGGCTTCGCGGTCTACTGCGGCCATGGCGTTCTCCCATGTCGCCTCGATCATTCCGTACCTGCGCAGCAGCGACAGCCACGGCGCTCGCATCACGAGGTGGTGGGCGAGCTGGAAGAACGGCCGCCCGGCCCCGAAGAGCCGGTAAAAGCCGAGCGTGAACGCGAGCGTGTCCGGGGCGACGTTACCGCCCGAGTGGTTGCCCACCAGCAGGACGGGCCCCCGGGCAGGGATTCGATCCAGCCCGCGGATGTCCGGACGAAACCAGGCGGCGATAAGGGGCCAGGTCAACGGGAGCGAACGGCGGATGTACTCCGGGTCGCGCTCTCTCAGCGCCGCCGGGACCTCCAAGGGCGGTACCGCCGCGTGGGACACCGAGCCGCTCGAGCCGGCGCCAGTCATGACCGCATCAGTCCCAGCTGCTTCATTCTTGAAGGTCTACGACCTCGCCCGCTCGCCGCAATCGGGGCTAAGCCGTGAACTCGGCGCTCGGAACTACTGACAGCTCCACCCGATCCTGCCTCCATGTGCCCGAACACGGACGGCCCCATCCATTCGATGGGGCCGCCGCCCTGCTTGGCTCTTTACGCCGGCCGGGGGGAAGAGCCACCCCGCCCCATCGGCTACTTCTTGGGGCACGGTGCCTTGTAGGTGCTCGTCACGGTCTGGGGAGAGAGACCGCCGAGGCCGGCGAACTTCAGTTCTGACTTCACCGGAAAGCCGCCCTTCGGGCACTTCTTCGGCACTGTGCCGAAGTAGACCGTCGTCTTGCCCTTCTTGTAGGCGGAGCCGGCCGTGACCTTGAGCGAGAGCACCGAGGCGTCGGGGGCTCCGGGGACCGTTTCAACCAGCGGCACGGTCGTGACGATCGACGGAGTGCTGGCGTTGACGATGTGGCTCGGGGAGATGAATTCAAGCGACACCGGCGAGGTGCCCTGGGTGTAGAACTGCAGGGCTCCGCCCGGCGCGAAGAACCCCTGCACCGACGTCCTCTCTTCAACGCGTTCGTTGCCGAAGGAGACGACACCGTTGGCTTCGCCCGCGATAGTGAACTTGGACTTCTTCGGACAGGCACTCGGTCCGGTGTTTTTCAGCACGTTCGGGTCGCAGGTCGTGAATCCCTGCGGATGAAGCTTTGTACCGGCGGGCAGGTAGACGTTCACGCCGATCAGCGGCGGCGGGAAGCCCCCGTATTCAGTTCCCTTGATCGTCCATTCGGACTGCTCGGCGGCGCCGGCGCCGAGGATGTTCCCGGTGTGCGGGAATCCCGGGATCGGGACGGCCTTCGCTTTGAACGTGACGACGGGCGCCGCGGACGCGGCGGCCGCCGGGGCAAGCACGGCGAGAACGAACAAGGCCAGACAGGTGGATGCTCTGCGCATCAGGATCTCCTCCTCTGTTGTGAGTAGCGCGGCAAGAAAGTCAGGCACGAGGCGATGTTTGAGCGAATTGTGAGCGCGTCACTCATCGCCGACAGGTTAGGTCGCCGACCCCAGGCTGTCCTCGGTAGCAACATGCAGGCCGTCGCCGTAGTTACCCGTAAGGGCTTCAACGACGCTCTCCGAGCCCCACATCACGGGAGTGGTGGCGCGCGACGTCTCCCCAGACGACGGTCAGGAAGCCCGGGTTAGCCCGCTCGGCGCCCAACTGCCGGAGCGTATGGCTCGCTCCAGCGCGCCGCCGCCAGCGCAGGGAAATCGAGCGCCGCTCGAGCGTTTCGCTTCGGACGGCGCACCAGGTCGGGCAGTCCACGCGGCAGTTCTTCCAGCCGCTCGCCCAGGGCCGTCTCGTGCAGGTGGTCAGTCATCGTCTCGACGGCCATCTCGATCACCTCGTGGCGCCGGCTGCGACTCATGAGGTTAGTGCCCATCACGTCGAGATCGTGCACCGTCGGCTGGATCAAGATCACCTCGGTGCCCCGTTCCCGTAGGCGGCCGGCCTCGCTGCCGAGCCGTTTGCCCGAGTTCTGCCTGATCAGGAAGGCGACCCGCTCGCCCAGCGTGCGCGGGGAGACCGTGTGCAGCGAGGACATCGGGTTCAGCGCGATCACCAGATCCAGTCGCTCATCCTCCAGAATGTCGAGGTTGGACGCCGAGTGCAGTCCGCCGTCGACGTAGCGACGGCCGTCGATCTCAACCGCGCGGAAGAAGCCGGGTATCGCACAGGAGGCGGCCACCGCATCGGGCAGCTGTGCCGGCGGAGCCCCGTCGCTGCCGAAGGCAACGCGCCCTGCGGTCTGGTAGTCGACGGCCACAGGCCAGTAGTTCGGGTGCGGAGCCCACGGCTCCGCACAGGCCCGTCGCACGGTGTCCTTCAGCGGCTCGGTCGAGATCGGACCCAACGGCAGCCAGCCGGCGAGCAGCGCAGCGGGCGAGTAGCGGTAGGGACGAGCCAGCGAGGAGAGCGCGAGTCGCCAAGAGCCCGGACCGAGCGCGTGGAGCCCCGCGGTGCAGTTTGAAGCTCGCGCCAGCCGAGCGGTCGGCGCTCGATGCCGGCTCGCCCCGGGCGTCGGCGACGCCTCCGAACTCCTCGCCCGAGGAGTGGGCCACCATGAACCAGGGCGGCACCCCGCACGCAATCAGAGCCCCGATCATCGAGCCGGCCGATGTCCCCACGATGTATTCAGCGCTTCCCGGATCCCAGCCCGTCTCCGCCGCGATAGCGTGTAGCGCGCCGGTCATCCAGGCCCCGCCGAGCGTGCCCCCGGCACCCAACACCAAGCCAATCTTGGGATCCGTCAAGGCCAGCCACGCTTTGACGTTACTTCGGCGGCCGGGCAGCAGTCATCCGAAGAACGCCACCGTCGAGAGCGTAATTCCTACGGTTCGGCTGTGACGTGGACCCCGCCGAAGTCTCAGGCGGGAGTCGCGAGGGCCTCTGATCTCGTTGCCAACCAGCCGCACAGGCGCTCGTAGACCTCCGGGTGGTTGAGCAGCGCGAGGTGGTGGGTGCCCCCCACGTGATGTCCGTGCTCGTCGCGGAAGGGGATCCGTCGAGTCTTGCCCTGGCCGCGGGCGCTCGGCACCAGCACCAGGATGTCGCCGAGCAGACGCCCGAGCGGGTGGTTCGGGTCGCGGGTGACGGTTGCCGAGACGAAGCAGTGGGTGGCCCACGGCAACAGTGGAACCTCCTGGCAGGCGACCGCCCGCAGCGCCTCTGGATCACGACCCCGCCAGTCCTCGTCGACCAGCGATCCGTGGCGCAGGTCACGAATGCCGGCGCTTCGACGGCGCAGGAAGCTGCTCAGCATCCGCGTCTCGGGCAGCTTGTCGAGTGCCGCCGCTGCCCGGTGCGCCCCCTGCTCCAGGGGGGCACCGTGGTGGGGGGTTCCGAGCGAGACGATATGCCGGACCTTCCTGACCCATCCGTGAGCGCGTTCGTCCGCCTGGTGGGCGGCGCTGCGCGCCACCAAACCGCCCATGGAGTGGCCCACCAGCGCGATCTGGTGCACCTCGACCGGCCACGCCTCCACGAGCTCCTGCAGCAGCGCCGCCACCGAGCGGCCGTTCTCGGAGATGTGCAGGCCGCTGTTGTAGCGCAGGTAGACCGGCGTGCAGCCGAGGTCCGAGACCAGCCGTTCGCCATACGCGTCCTCGGTGCCCCAAGACCAGCAGAACTCATCGCCTGTCAGTCCGTGTATGAACACCGCCAGCCGAGCGGTGGCGTGCGGGAACGCGTCGCGAAGGGAGGACTCGTCCAGCTCGATTCGCTGGCCGTGCAGCCGGGCCGACATGGGCTGGGCCAGCGCGCTCCCATCGCGCTCCAGCTGGTCCCCGATCAGACCGTTGAGCACAGCGAGCCCGAAACTGCCCTTCTGGGTGGTGGACAGCGAAACCTCCTCACCGACGCCGTGCCGCTCCATCGCCGCGTCGACGGCCTTTCCGAGCCCCGAGGTGCCGGCCGCGATCGCGCCGTAAGCGCGGCTCGAGATCGCATCGTGCATGAGCTTCACCGGCAGACCCGCCGGCCCGACACCGCGGAAGGCGCGCTCGGCGATGCCCAGGTGCATGTCGCGAATCGCGCCAGGGAAACGGCGCAGGTCGTCAAATGCGAGGGCGCTCAGCGCCCGAACCTCATTCGGCGAGGCGCTCTGCTCATCCCCGCCGGTGCCCGTCGAATGCGTGCGGGCCGTTGCTGTGTCCGTGCTGCCCATTCCCGTCTCCCATCCGTCTGTCCTGCCGCTCAAGGAAGGCCAAGGCCAACCCTCGACCCTGTCTGCCTCGTTATTACCACTTCGTTACGTTCGTTGCAAGCCAGAGGCGTCCGCCGAGATGAGCCTGGCGTGCGCTTGTGATTCTGATCGCGCCACCCGGCTCGGTCCGCGGCGCTTGCGATCGGTGTCAGCTGCGCACGCCCTTGACGCGTCGCCCGTCCTCGAGATAGACGCAGCGCTTGCGGCCGGCGGCTGCCCGCACCCGACGTCGCACTGGGCCACTGAGCAGGGCGGCGGCCTCGGCGAGCTCAGCAAGGCGGTGCTCGTCGATCTCGACGCCGTCGACGGTGATCGCGGCCAACTGCTCATCGCCGAAGCGGCCGCAGTCGAACAGGAAGCGCATGCCGCCGGGCCGGCCGGGGCGCGGCCGCAGGAAGTCGACGCAGGCCAGCCGTCCCTGCTTGATCTCCAGGCCGCACTCCTCGAGCGTCTCGCGCCGGCATCCCTCCCACGGCGACTCGCCGGTGTCCTCAAGCTGCCCGCCGGGGATGGTCCAGCCCGCCTTATAGGTTGGTTTCAGAATCAACAGCCTGCCGACCTTGTCGAAGATCAGCGCCCCGGCCGAGGCAGGGATCCGCGGGATCCCCCAGGCCGGCGCGGCGCCGGGCGCGTGCGTCGTCATCCACCGGCGACGAACTTTCGCAGCGCGACCTTGCCGCCGCCGATGAGCGGCTCGCCGTGTGCGAACAGGAGGTTGTCGAAATCGAGGTCGAGCAGCCCGCGTAGCGCCTCGCGCAGCCCGCCTCGAACTGCCGAGGGGTCATCGCCCATCAGGAACTCGGGTACGAACGAGAGGCCGCCGCCGCGCGGGCGCGTGAGGCCGTCGGCGAACGCGACCGCGCCGCCCTTGCTGGTGTGGATGTGCAGCGCGGTGTCGTCCGGGCAGATCGCCCCCAGCTGGTGTGCGGCGATCCCCGGCGCCAGCTCCTCCCCGAACGCGAAGCCCTCGACCTTCGGGCCGCGCTCGAACTCGTGCAAGCCGGCCTCGCAGCAGCGGATGGGGCAACCAAAGGCCTCCACATAGCGCTCGCTGTGGCGGAGATGGTGACGGTTGGTGAGGACGACCTGGCTCGGCGTCTGGCGCGACTCAAACCACTCGAGCCCCTCGCGCGGCACCATCGGGTCCAGCACGATCCCGGCGGACTCGATGTAGTAGGAGTCGACGGGCGCCCGGATCTTCGGGTGGATCGCCGTCCAGTGCCAAACGCCGGGGAGCACCTCCCGGATCGGCCGGTGCGATGCGAGCTCGAGCACGAGCGGACGCACGAACTGCGGCCACGCCGCGCCGGCAATTTGAATGCCCTGACGGACTGGGCGGGTGAGGCGATCGAGCGGCGCCATGGTCGGCACGTTATAGATCTCGCCCGATTGGGCCGCGACAGCCCGGGCTCGCTATACGTGAGGTGACCTGCTCACGACTTGCATCGTGCCGAGGGCCTTGACTCAGCCGCCCTGGGACCTTGACTCAACCCGCACTATCCGGTACTACTCGTGACCACGCTGGAGACGGCCGTGGAACGGGGCGAGACCTTCACGGCAACGCATCGTCAGGGGGAGTCTCACATGCGACGCATCGGACTGGGACGGATTTTGGTGGTCGTCACGATCATCGTGTTGGCGAGCGCCGCGACGGCGTGGGCCTTTCAGGCGCTGCCGCCGGGCGGACAGGTCAACGACGACCTGGCGGCCGGGATCGACAAGACGATCAGCGTCAGCGGTGAGGATCCGACCAACGCCGACGTCGTCGGCGGTGCGCTGACCGCCGGCAAACCAGCGGTGCCGTGGGCGATCTTCCGGCAAGGCACCAGCCGGCAAAGACCAGATCTTCGTGCGCTCGTTTGCAGGCGGCGCATGGACGACGCGCGGCAACGGCACGGTCGGCGGGCGCTCGAGCGCGATCGCCGACCTTCAGCGGCTCGCTCAACTTCGACCAGCTCGCAGGATGGAGAGGCTCCCGCGATCGA
Organism: uncultured Solirubrobacteraceae bacterium; assembly: GCA_963821655.1. Classification (GTDB taxonomy): domain Bacteria; phylum Actinomycetota; class Thermoleophilia; order Solirubrobacterales; family Solirubrobacteraceae; genus Palsa-744. The sequence continues at coordinate 143,996 of CAWGER010000007.1, read as the reverse complement.
CTTCGCGGGAGCCGGCAGGACGGTCCCGTGGGCGACGTGGTACGAGAAAACGACCGGGGCCGGGCTTCGACAACAACAACGTCTTCGCCAGCCGCTTCGACAACACGGGCGATGCGAACCAGGGCAAGTGGATCTTCGGCGGTCAGGGCCGAGGCACGGGTGGAGGCAGCGTGCCGGTTCCGTCGCTGAACATCCACACCGATCAGGATGCCGAGAACCCCTCGGTGGCCGGCGGCTCGGCCGTCGACCCGACCAAGCCTGGTCCGTGGGTCACATGGCAGGAGACGACGACCTCGCCCGGCCTGGCAAGGACCAGATCTTCGTCGAGCGGCCGCATCGGCCCGGGAAGCGCGAACTGCGATGGGATCAAGCCGCTCGGCGTGGAAGAAAGCGGTCACGTCCCCGCCGATCGGCGGCTTCTGCTGGCAGCAGACCGGCGTCCCGCGCGTCGGGCCCGGCGGCGCCGATCCGAGCCTGAACGTCGACCCGACCCGCAACGGCGTCGAGCCCGACATCGCGTTCACCGGTGCCAACGACGCGGTGCCGTGGGTTGTCTGGTACGAGAAAGACAAAGGCACCCTGGGCCTGCGCGAAAACGAGATGGTGTTCGCGGCCAAGGGCGTGAAAGACGAAGCGGCCGACGGTGGCTTTCACTGGACGGCTGTGGGAAGCCTCCTGAGCGGCACGCTGAACACCGAAGGCACGAACAAATTCGGCACGTGCGCCGAATCGAGCCGCGAACGAGGAAAAGTGCTCGCTCAACAAGAACCCGGACAACGACGCCGAGGATCCGCGCGTGGCCGCTGGAACGATGAACCCGGCGAATCCGACCGTGCCGTGGGTCGCGTGGGACGAGAATCTCGCCGGCGTGAAACAGATCTTCGTCTCGCGACTCGTCGGGCGGCACCCACTTCGAGCTCGCCAACAACGGCGCACCGATCTCGGTCGGCGCCAACGACTCGACCCGCCCCGACATCACGTTCTCGGGCAACACGCCCGTACGTCTCCTGGCGCGAGGACATCGGCGGCGGCGTCGTCAAGGGCTTCTACGGCCACTTCGTCAACGCCGCCAACCCGACGTTCGTGCTCGACGAGAGCGACGTGCCGCTCACACCAACGCCGCGCAGGCCGACGTTCGCGAGCCGATCTCCTCGGGCTGCATCGCACGCCGTTCAACGCGGACGGCGCAGCCTGCCAGGGCGGGGCGGTCGGGACGCCGTTCTTCCTGTTCACCAACGGCAGAGCCCGCCGGGGCCTGTTCGCCGACGCCTACCAGCCCGACCGCCGGTCACGGGCACCGCCAGCGGCGTGACGGCACCTCGACGGCGGTCGTGAGCGGAGCCGTCAACCCCGAGGGTGCCTCCGTCAACGTGTTCGTTCGAATTCGGCACGACGACCGCCTACGGCCAGGCGACCGCGGCACAGAAGACCGAACCGAACAACTCGACGACGCCGTTCGCCGCACGGGCTGACAGGTCTGCCGGCCGGGAACGACGATCCACTATCGAGCCGTCGCTGCATCGGACTTCGGCACGTTCGTCGGCGCCGATCAGACGCTGACGACGACCTCGGCGCCACCGCCGCCACCGCCACGGCAAATGGGAGCGCGTCGCTCGGCCACGCGAAGGTCTCAGGAACGACCGCGAGCGTGCGCGTTTCGTGCACAGGACCGGCCGGAGCGAAATGCAGGCTGGCCTTCAAGATGACGGTCACCGAGACCTTCAAGGGCCACAAGCTGATCGCCGTCACGGCCCGGAAGAAGGTCAAGAAGAAGGTCAAGAAGAAGGTCGTGACGGTCGGGACCACGAGCATCACGCTGAACGCCGGAGAAAGCCGGACGGTGCGAATCGCGCTGAACAGCACGGGTAAGCGCCTGCTCGCAAAGCGGCACAAGCTGAAGGTCAAACTCCGCATCTCGCAAACGCTTTCCAACGGGCAAGCACAAGACGATCGTGACCCAGACCCTCAGCTTCAAGGCAGCCAAGCGACACCGGTAGTCGCCCTGGTCGGCAGCCAAGACCTTCATAACCCGCGCGCGCAGCGCATACTCGCACGCGTGAGCGCGACTCCTCCGGGCTTCGTGCGCACCTACGGCGACTGCTCGCCAGGCGCGCCGCGAGTCACGGGTGCGGTGCTCGCTGCCTGTCGAGACGACACGGTGCCGTGGCATCGGGTGGTGCGTGCCGATGGCTCGCTCGCAAAGGGGGCTCGCCAACGTGCGCTGCTCGAGAAGGAGGGCGTTCCGTTCCGAGGCGATCGCGTGGACCTGCGCGTGGCACGCATGCTCGACTAGAGGGAGCCGGCGCCGGGACTTCCCACACGTCCGAAGCCACGGGCAACGAATCTGGCGTCCACCCAAACCGCCGCTAACCCCCCTCCCCGGCAAGCGCCTCCGCCAGCCCATACACCAGCCGCGTCGCGTCGGCCACCGTGTCGTAGTCCAGGTTGGCCGGGATGTCGCTCGGCAGGTGGTAGTTGGCGGGACTTCGCCAGTCGGTCATCGAGACGAGCGTCGCGGTCGGATAGCCAGCGCGGCTGGGGATCACGCTGTCGGTCGACGCACGGGCGCGAAAGCCCCGGTGCAACGCTATTCCGAGCCGCTCGGCGCGCGCGGCGAGAAGGTCGCGCAGCCAGGGGCCCGCGTAGGGCTCCATCCAGACGGGACCCTCCGCCTCGAGCATGACCAGGTGCGGCGAGCCCACCGTGTCGAGGTTCACGAACCAGGTGTGACCCGGCGCCAGCTCGCCGCCGTGGCTTGCGAGGAACCCACGCACGCCGTCCTGCAGGGTCTCCTCGGCTCCGCACGAGACCAGCAGCACCCGCAGTCCCGGCACGGGACGTTCCCGCAGCAGCTCGGCCAGGGCGACCAGCGCCGCCACGCCGGAGAGGTTGTCGTTCGCGCCCGGGACCGTCTCGCTGCGCCACACGTCCGCGACGAGCGCGGCGCCGATGGCGCCGATCACGAGACCCGCGCGCGCGAACCCGCGACGACGGCCAACCGCTGCCGCGACCGTGGACAGCGGTCCGGCGAGTCCGATCCACCACTGGGGTGGCGGGGTCTTCATCCGTTCGAGCACCTGTGGCGCCAGCTCGTACAGGCGGCGTTGAAGCGTCTGGTCGAACAGCAACCCCGTCTGGGGGGCATCGTGATGGGCGAGCACCACCAGCGTGCCGGCCCCGCCCCGCTCGCCGTTGCTCCGCTCGCCGGTGCCCCGCTCGCCCGTGCTCTGCTCGTGGGTGCCCCGCTTGCCAATGCTCTGCTCGCCGGTTCGCGCGATCAGGTTGACCGTCGCGCGGCGGCGCCGCACGAGCTGCCGCAGGATCCGCGGACCGTTCTGCGCCTCGTCGACGATGCCCGCGGAAGCCGCCATCGCCAGCAGCGCTCCCGAGGCGGGACGGCCGCGCAGGACGAGCGCCGCGCTCGCCATCCCGAGCAGGCCGAGCCCGGTCGCGGTCGGCGGGAACGTCCCCCAGGAGCGCTCGTCCTCGAGGGCGACCTCGACCCCGGGGACCGCCCGCAGCCGCTCCGACAGCCACTCCGCAGCCTGTCGCTCGCCGGGCGAGCAGGGGGTGCGGTCGATCGGGGCGAGCGTCTCCACCACCTCGCGCAGGACGGCCTCCAGCCACGCGCGATCGAGCCGGCTGTCATCGGCGCTCACAGAAGCATTGTCCCTCACCGGGGTGGGTCGGCGCCTTGTCCACGATCCGCCGGCCTCCGAGCAGGTGCCGTGCAGTCGAAGCGCTGGCACGACTCGCGTAAACGTATCTCCGATTCGTAGCTGGGCTTGGCTTCCCAGCACACTCAATCTGTGCGGCGTCAGGCACCGGCGACGGCGATCAGCACCGAGTACGTGCGAGCCCCTTGAAGGTCGACCGCGGCACGGTAGTAGCTGAGCGTATTCGCCGCTGCGGAAGCCGGAAGCAACACGGTTACAGTACCGCGGCTGCTCAGCTTTGCGGCCGCGTATACGGCGGTCCCGAGGCAGCCGAATTCGCGGGTGATCTTGATCGTGTGGGTTGTGCTCGGTGAACGGGTGAGCTTGAAGCTGACCTGTAGGCCTCCTTTGACCGGGGTCTGGGCAACCACTTTCAGGGCGCGGTCGAGCTTCAGTGCCAGCGAGGGATGACCTGCAACCGTCGCCGTGTACCGGGCCAGCCTGACTCCTGGGCCGGTCGGGGCCGGCAGCGTAGCTTGGAACGTCCCGTCGGCAGCGACAGATGCAGTCCCACCCTTGCTCTGAGCGATATTAGCCGGGACGTCGGTTAGCGTTATCCCGACGCTCTTACCGGCGTACTTCGGGAGCGCGACGCCCGACAGATCGACGAACTGGCCCCTGCGCTGCACCGAGACGAGGATGATGTCCTGTCCTGAACACGCCACGGACAGCGCGGTCGGCCCGAGCGCGAGCGTCTCGGATAGGGCAGTGTCCACGGCCGGGGTTCCTTCGTTGGGGGTGCCTGAGATGGTCGGCGGTGCGGTGTTCACGGGCGCGGCGCTGACTTCGACGACGCTGCTCGTGGCCGAGGCCGAGCCGGCGGCGTTGAACGCGGTGACCGTGCAGGTCAGGCTGTGATTGGCGCTCGGGCCTTCCACGGCATAGGTTTCGGAGAACGCCCCGAGCGGGATTCCATCCTGGTCCCATTCGTAGCTGTAGCTGGTGGGGTTGTTATCCCAGGAGCCGCTGGAGCAGGAGAGGGTTTCCCCGACGTTGGGGGTGCCTGAGATGGTGGGCGGTGCGGTGTTCACGGGCGCGGCGCTGACTTCGACGACGCTGCTCGTGGCCGAGGCCGCAGCGCGGGTGCATTAGATGATGAGGCGGTGCATCGTTCACGGGCGCGGCGCTGACTTCGACGATCGTGCTCGTGCCGAGGCCGACGGAGCGGCGTTGAACGCGGTGACCGTGCAGGTCAGGCTGTGATTGGCGCTCGGGCCTTCCACGGCATAGGTTTCGGAGAACGCCCCGAGCGGGATTCCATCCTGGTCCCATTCGTAGCTGTAGCTGGTGGGGTTGTTATCCCAGGAGCCGCTGGAGCAGGAGAGGGTTTCCCCGACGTTGGGGGTGCCTGAGATGGTCGGCGGTGCGGTGTTCACGGGCGCGGCGCTGACTTCGACGACGCTGCTCGTGGCCGAGGCCGAGCCGGCGGCGTTGAACGCGGTGACCGTGCAGGTCAGGCTGTGATTGGCGCTCGGGCCTTCCACGGCATAGGTTTCGGAGAACGCCCCGAGCGGGATTCCATCCTGGTCCCATTCGTAGCTGTAGCTGGTGGGGTTGTTATCCCAGGAGCCGCTGGAGCAGGAGAGGGTTTCCCCGACGTTGGGGGTGCCTGAGATGGTGGGCGGTGCGGTGTTCACGGGCGCGGCGCTGACTTCGACGACGCTGCTCGTGGCCGAGGCCGAGCCGGCGGCGTTGAACGCGGTGACCGTGCAGGTCAGGCTGTGATTGGCGCTCGGGCCTTCCACGGCATAGGTTTCGGAGAACGCCCCGAGCGGGATTCCATCCTGGTCCCATTCGTAGCTGTAGCTGGTGGGGTTGTTATCCCAGGAGCCGCTGGAGCAGGAGAGGGTTTCCCCGACGTTGGGGGTGCCTGAGATGGTGGGCGGTGCGGTGTTCACGGGCGCGGCGGGGGCGACCGAAGCGAAGTGTTGCCCGGTGTTGACCTGACCGGGTGTCGCGCTGACCGGCCCGTGCCAGGTGAAGTCTGCTGCGGTCGAACCGGTTCCCTGAAGCTGCAGCGACTGACCGATGGGGGTCGAGGGCGCCTCGAACTGGTGGATGTCGCCAAAGAACTGTCCGGCAGCGCTCCCGTCGATCGCGGTGAAGCTTCCCTCGTATCCGAGCGTTTCCTGGACGCCTTCCGGGCCGACGAGCGCGAGTCCGTCGGGGGCGCCGTTCTGCATCCCGGGCGCCGCGAAGAAGCTGGTGCCGTACCCACCTTCCTGATCCGGCAGGATTCCCGAGAGCGCGATCGTGGCGTACATCTTCCTGTCGTAGCCGCTGTAGAGCTCGATCGTGTAGCCGGATAGATCGACCCCCGCTGGACCGGCTACCTCGACTCCCTCGTCTTGGTCTTCACCCACGTTGTCATAGTGGATCTCGTTCACGAACAAGCTGCCGGTCATAGGTGAGCCAGACGCGACCGCTGGTGATGTCATCAAGGCTGACCCGGAGCCAACCGCCAGTGACGCGCCGGTCCCGATCAGGGCGAGCAGCGTGCGATGAGCGAGGCGGCGAATGCGCAGCTTTTCCATTGGACCCTACGCTCGCCGCTGGCCAGACAGCAGCGCCTGTGCGAGGGACTCGCCGCGGGCGCCCTTGAGCACGCGCCGAGTCGACGCCCAGCGGCGATCGACGCTGGTGCGATGGAGTTCAGAGGAGGCGCCGAAGAGCTCAAGCCATTGCCCTTTGCTGACAGACGTAGCTCGGGTGACAGCGCACCGACAGCCTGGGTGTGCGCGGCAATGTTCAGCGGCAGCCCGTGTGGCGAACAGCTTGTTCTCCGCGTGGCCATGACACGCCAGACACGAACACTGCTCGGTCGCCTGCAGCCTGTAGGTCACCCCGGCAACCGGACGCCGCGTGACCCACGCCATCCCGGGGTACATGGCAGCGCCGAGACCAGCGATCGCGAGCCCGCCCCGGAGCAACACATCACGGCGAGAAAGTTGGTCGCTCAAGGTGGCTCCTATCCACGGAGAAAGGCCAGGCCCACGCTCGGCCCGAGGAGCCCCACTCGACCAGATCGCTCAGCGTCTCCCCCGAGGGGGGGACGTCAGGCGACCCGACCTCGCGAGGCATCTCCGACCGAGCGTCTAGGACACATGTCGGCATTTCGCCGCAAACCTTGAGGAACCATCGCGCAGGTCAACAACGGGCTGGACTGCGAAAGCCCGAGCTCGCTAGAGCGGAGGCAACACCGGCGCCAGTGTGCCGGTGCGCTCGCACAGCTCGCCTGGAGAAGGTGTCTAGCCCTGCAGCAAGCCCAGCGAGGCAAACCGCGCCAGCACCGCCTCAATCTCGACCGGATCCGCCGCCGGATCCACCTGCGCGGGGCGCCGCGCGGACAGCTCCCGACTCAGCGCCTGCCGATCGCGGGTGCCGTCGAGCATGGGTAGCAGTCGCGGCTCAACTGCCCCTTCCAGGGCGGCGTTCACATGCAGCAGGGAGCTGACCGCGGGCAGGCCGGCGGCGCATTGCGCGCGAGCCAGAGGACTCGCCCGCGGTCGCTCGCCCGCACTGGCGCTCACCGGCGGCGCCGTTGAATGCAGGTGTACGACGCGCGCGATGTAGGCCTCGAGCAAGATCGCACGCAGGCGCCTGCTTGCGAGCTCGGGCGGCTCCTCGATCGCGCCCATTGATCGCTCCAACAGCTGCCGAGAACTCGAGCGCCGCCGGCCAGCAGCCCGCCAGCGCATGCAGCGCCGCGAGCACGAGCGAGTCCGAGGTCGTCACCGAGTACCCATCGGGCGTGACGAACGTCTCCCCCTCCACACGGTCGCCATCCGGCGCCGGCCGCGCGGGCGAGGAGATCGTGAACCGCTCGAGATGGACGTCCTCGATCGCGCGCCGTACAGATGCCTGCGCGCGACACAGCAACGTACGGCGAAACGTCCTGTTCTTGAAGAAGTCCATGTACTGCTCGCGCGCCAGCGGGTCATCGGCAATCGCCTCGAACAGCTCTCCGGCGCTGGCCGGCACGCCCTCCATGCGGCTCTCGGACAGGTCCGCCTCCGACAGAAACTGCAACCCGTGCGCGGCCGCGTGCTCGACGAACTCGTGGAAGTAGAACGGCGTCGAGATCTCGGCGAGGTCGTCGTGGAACAGCAACGCGTCCGAATAATTCAGCATGCGTTCCATCTGCTCGCGCAGGACTCGCGCGTAGGGGCTCGGCTCGTCGATGGCAACGATCGTCTGCATCAGACGGTGCGCCTGCTCAAGCCTCGCGTCGGGCTCGACAATGTCGCGCACGTGGTAACGCAAGACTTCACGGGTCATGTCACGCAAACGGCTGCCGGGGTAGGCGTTGTAGCTGACATATGCGATGCCGTCGGGACCCAACCTCTCGCCGCAGCAGTCAAGCAGCGCCCCGCGCGCCTCCGGCGATATCCACGAATAGACGCCATGGCAAATGATGTAGTCGAAGCCTCCGAGGTCCGCGGGCAGTGCCTCGATCTGCGCGGCTCGCAGGTGGACGTTCGTGAGCGCGGCCGCCTCCGCGAGCTTCTCGCCGCGCTCGATCGCTGCTGCCGAGGCGTCGACACCGACAAACGTCGATCGCGGCAGGATCTGCGCCATCGACAGCACGTTGGTGCCGTCGCCGCAGCCGAGCTCGAGCACGCGACAGCGATGCGCGGGCGCCGGATCGAGCCCGAACAGTCTGCCGACCACCTCCAATCGCGCCGGGTGCGTCGCGGTGTAGGCGTAGCCGGGGTAGGCAACGCGGTCGTAGGTGCTCGCGCTCAGCGTCCGTGGCCTCAGGCGCCGCCCTGCAGCTTCAGAAGGACGTTCGACTTCTTGTTCCCGCTTATGAACGTCGCCTCACCCTTGATGCCGTCGAGCGCGATCGTCTCAATCGGGATCGAGCCGCCGCCCTGACCCCCCGTCTGGTAGCTCGAGACCAGAACGTCCGTGAGCTTGATCTCGAGGTAGTCCTGCTGGCCCTTGCCGGCCTTGCGCGCGAAGAAGACGTCGGCCTCCTTGAAGTGCTGGCCACCGAGGGTGGCCTTCTGCAACAGCGCCGAGGACTTGTCGAAGTGCTTGGTGATCGTAAACGAGGAGAAGCTCGTCTTGCCGGCGCCACCACCGCTGCCGTGGGCCTGAGTCCTCCCGGCGCCGAATGAGAACGAGCTGATCTCGATGTCACCCTTGTGCTTGCTGTCGGACGACTCGCCCGACACGCCGTCGAGCTTGAGGAACATCTTGCCGGCGCTGTTGTCGAAGCCGAACTGGACAGCCGGCACGAGCATCCCTTGGCCCGGGGGCCCGGCGGCGCCCTGCCCACCGTTGACACCCGCCGGACCCTGCGGCCCAGCCGGGCCGGCCTGGCTCCAACTGATCGTGGACTCGTCGGACAGACATGCGCCGGTCGGATTGGGACCACCACTGGGGAGTTTTGCGGGCAGGCTCGGATCGATGATCCGCAGCTGCCCGTCGCGCAGGCCCGGCGCGTTGGCGGTGTTGGTCAGGTAGCAGCCGGTGATCGTTCCGTCGCTCCCGGGGATCGCCCCGACCGCGATCGCAGCGCCGGCGCCCAGCGCCGCCGCAGTCGGCAACGCGAACTTCAGCGCCCCCCCGAAACGACGCTTGCGCTGCGTCTCCTGTGCGATCTGATTGGCCTCTTGCTGACTCATTTGCTGCCACCCCGCACTCGAGGGCCGCGACCGCGCGCCGCAGCGCATTTTCAATCCCAAATCGCATCAGACCAGTCCCCCATCGCACTGTCAAGCGGGCTAGGCAATTGTTCGATTCGGGCGGCCCAGGGGCTGGAGGGTCGACCGTCGTACACCGCTGGATCGAGGATGCCCGCCTTGCACCGACAGGGGCTCCTCCGTATCGTCCCAGACCTGTGCCGGCCAAAGAGCTCGTCAGGATTCTCTCGATTGACGGCGGGGGCATCCGGGGGATCATCCCGGCCCTGGTGCTCGCTGAGATCGAGCGCCTGACAGAACATCCGGCGTGCGAGCTGTTTGACCTGATCGCGGGGACCTCGACCGGAGGGATCATCGCGCTCGGAGTGACCATCACCCGCGAAGAGCAAGGGCCCGGAGGCGAGAAGCACCCACGCTGGAGCGCGCAGGAGCTCGCCGGCCTCTACGCCACCGAAGGACCGAAGATCTTCCACCGTTCGCTCGTGCGCACAATCGAGACGGTCGACGGCCTGCTCGTTGAGAAGTACGCGGCGAGCGGCCTCGAATCGGCGCTGGAGCGCTACATGGGCAAAGCGATGCTCTCGCAGGCCCTGACGGACGTCCTGATCCCTTCCTACGACGTCCAGAAGCACGAACCCTTCTTCTTCAAGAGCTTCCAGCCCCGGGCTCGTGCCGCGGGCAGCCTTCGCAAGAGCGCGGCATCAGCCGCGATCTCGCCTCCTCAGCCCGCGCGGGACTACCCGGTGAAGGTGGTGGCGCGCGCTACCTCGGCTGCCCCCACTTACTTCGAGCCAGAGGACGTCGTTGCGCCGCTTCCGGGCGGGCCGGCCTCCGACTATGTGCTGGTGGACGGCGGCACGTTCGCCAACAACCCAGCCATGTGCGCCTACGCCGAGGCTGTACGCAATCACCCCGGCGCGGAGGTGCTGATCGTCTCGCTTGGCACCGGCCGCCTCACGGAGTCGATCTCATTCAACGAGGCGAAGGACTGGGGCCTGGCTCAATGGGCTCACCCTCTGCTGGGTGTGATCATGGATGGCTCGAGCACCACAATCGACTACCAACTCGACGAGCTTCTCGGCTTCGATGAGGGACACTTCCGGTTCCAGACTGAGCTCGAAGGTGTCAGCGACAGACTCGACGACGCGAGCGCCTCCAACATCGGCGGTCTGCGCGAACTCGCCGAAGCCTCGATTCAGCGCGACGCCGCGAGACTCAGCGAAGTCTGCTCGCGGCTGACCGCGGAGTAGCTCAGAGCCCGGCGCGTCCAGCTCGACGCCGCCGCTCGACGCTCGCGCTCAGTCAGGCAACGCCGGCGTCAGCGTGCCCGTGCGCTCGCACAGCTCCGCCAGCCGGGCCGCGAGGCGCCGGCGTTCCTGCTCGTTCGCGGCGGTGCGCGCGCGGCCGGTCACCTTGTCGACGAGATTGCGTGACTCGAGCGGGTCGCTGTCGAGGTTGTACAGCTCGTATTCGGGTGCGGCGCGTCCTGCCGGGTCGAGGTAGACCGCGTACTTCCAGCGCGCATCGCGCACGCAGCGAATCCTGTTGGGCTGGCCCGCTCCGTCCTGCAGGGCCGTGGCCGCCTGGTGATCGTCGTAGGTGAACAGCACGGCGTCGCGCACCGACTGGGTCTCGCCGCGCAGCAGCGGGCCGAGGTCGTATCCGTCCAGGCGCCCGGACTCGGCCGGCGCGCCGGCGAGCCCCAGGAAGGTGGGTACGAGGTCGATCAGCGACACCAGCGCGTCGCTCTCGCGCGCTCGCGGGAACAGCCGCGGGTTCGAGACCACGAGCGGCACTCGGATCGTCTCCTCGTAGGCGTTGAAGATCTTCTGGCGCAGCCCTCCATGGGAGAGTCCCAGCTCGCCGTGGTCGGAGATGCGGGCGATCACCGTCCGCGAGCGCAGCGAGTCCGGGTCCTCGGGCCGGCCGAGCGCGCTCAGCAGGCGGCCGATCTTCTCGTCGACGACCCGATGCAGGTGCGCGTAGAAGTCGACGTAGTCCTGCTGGGCCCGGTAATCCCTGAGCGGCCCCAGATAGCTGTCCATGCCGAGCTTCGACAGGGCCTGCACGGCCGGCTTCTCGCGCAGATCCTCCTCGAGCGTCGGCGGCAGCGGCACGCCGAGGTCCCGAAACTCGCGCGCGTCGTAGCCCCCCTCCTCATACGAATCCGGATAACCGAGCACGTCGTGGGGGTTCACCAGCGAGAACACGAGGCAGAAGGGCTCGGGCAGATCCTCCTGCGCGAGCCACGCCTCCATCTGGCGCGTGTAGTCCTCGTCCCAGCCCTCCTGGCTCTTTCCGACGTTCCCGCCCCCGAAGTGCGCGGCCTTCGCGTCGCCGCCGACGTCCGGAGGCTCCCACTCCGCGAAGCCGTAGTCACGCTCGATCCGCTCCGGGTCGGCCGCGCTCCACCCGGCGCCGTTGACCGGCTTGCTCAGGTGCCACTTGCCCTTCAGCACCACGTGGTAGCCGCGCCCGCGCAGCCGCGTCGCGAGCGTCTCGATCCCGGGCGGCAGCTCCGGCTCGTTCCCGCTCTTGGGCCCCAGGCGCAGCGCGTTGCGCGCGAAGCTCTTGGCCAGCCTGCGCCGGGGTATCTCGCCGCTCATCGCCATGCGCGCCGCCGTGCGCAGCGTGGACGGCGCGTTCTTGGGGTCCGGCCACAGGTCGCCCTCGGTCATCGTCAGGGTGACGCCGTGACGCGAGGGGTACGTGCCCGTGAGAAAGCTCGCGCGGCTCGGCGAGCACATCGCGGTTGCCGTGAACGCGTGCGTGAACGTCATCCCCGTCCGCCTCAGCTCGGCGTCGTTCGGGGTGAGCGCGTCGAGCCACGCCGGGTCCGCCGGCCAGTGCTGCGGCTGTCGCTGCTGATCTGTGATCAGCAGGATCAGGTTCGGCGGGCGGCCGCTGTCGCTCATCGCGCGGGACGGTAACACCCGCGTCCAGAGATACAGGAACGAGGCGTCCGTCGCACCTGAGGCGCTGCACGATCTCCTCCGCCTTTCGAGGTTGCGAGGACCGCGCTCGCCTCGTTTTGGCATGCGAAGATGGCCCTTGTCGCCCGTTCACGGCTTGAAGGGGGCTCGCCCGTGCCGCACCAACCGGATCACCTCTCATATGAGCTCGCGCTCGCCGAGCATCAGTGGGTGGTGCCCGAGCGCTTCAATATCGCGGCGGACGTGTGCGACAGGCATCCGCGGGAGAAGCTCGCGATGATTCACGAGCATTTCTCGGGCGCAGTGCGCGAGGTGCGCTGGGGAGAGCTCCAGGACCTCTCCAACCAGTGCGCAAACGTGCTCGCCTCGCTCGGCGTGACGCGCGGTGATCGTGTGGCGGTCGTGCTTCCGCCCACCCCCGAGGCGGCGGCCGTGTTCTTCGCGACGTGGAAGCTGGGGGCACTCCTGCTGTCGATGTCGGTGCTCTACGGCGATGAGGGGATCCGCCACCGCCTTGGCGACGCCGCCCCGAGCGTGCTCGTCACCGACGCAGCGAACGCCGGGCGCTTCGCCGAGTACATCGCCACCGAGCTGCTTGTGCTGGAGGAGGACACCCTCGCAGGCGCCTCAACCGGCTTCGAGCCGGTCGACACCCTCGCGGAGGATCCGGCGCAGCTCTACTACACCTCCGGCACGACCGGCCTTGCGAAGGGCATCGTCCACGCCCACCGCTACATCCTCGCGCACGAGGAGTTCCGCTATTGCCACGACGTCCAAGAGAACGAGCGCTTCCACGGGATGGGCGAGTGGGCCTGGGCCGCCGGCATCTGCCCCCTCCTCGGCCCATGGCGACTCGGCGCGGTGCAGTGCGTCTACCAGCGCGAGGGCGGTTTCGACCCCCACGAGCAGCTCGCCTTCCTCTCCCGCCACGAAGTGAGCAACGTCTTCGCGACACCCACCGCGATCCGCTCGATGATGTCGATCACCGACGCCCACACGCGCTACCCACAACAGTTCCGGATCGTATGCTCCGCCGGCGAGCCGCTGAACCCCGAGGCGATCCGCTGGTTCCGCGATCAATACGGCGTCACCGTCCTCGACTACTACGGGCTGACCGAGTCCTACCCGCTATGTGGAAACTTCCCCTTCATGGAGGTCCGCGAGGGCTCGATGGGGAGACCGCTCCCCGGCTGGGAGGTCGCGATCCTCGACGAGGATGAGCAACCGGTGCCGCGGGACGAGCGCGGAGAGATATGCCTGCGGGCTCGCACAAACCCTCACTACCCGCTCGGCTACTGGCGCCTACCCGACGCCAGCCGGGAAGCGTTCGGCGGGGAGTGGTTCCATACCAAGGACGCCGCCAGCATGGACCGGGACGGCTACATCTGGTACGAGGGGCGCGCGGATGACGTGATCATCGCCGCCGGTTATCGGATCGGCCCCTTCGAAGTCGAGTCGGCGTGCATCGAGCACCAAGCGGTCGCAGAGGCCGCCGCCGTCGCCGCACCTGATGAGCGGCGCGGAAACGTGGTCAAGGCCTTCATCGTCCTCTCCGCCGGGCAGCAGCCCTCGGATGCACTCGCCGAGGAGATCAAGGAGTTCGTCCGCGATCGCCTCTCGGCCTATGCATATCCACGCCGCATCGAGTTCGTCGAGGAGCTGCCGAAGACCCTGACCGGCAAGATCAGGCGAATCGAGTTGCGCGAGAAAGCGTGACCACCCCCGGCTTCAGCCGAGGAGCCAGATCGCGCCGTCGCGTACCTCAACCGGGTACGTCTTCAGCGAGCGGGCACCGGCCGTCGCCTTGACGGCACCGGCCAGCGGCTTGAACGCGCCCTGGGGACCGCGCACCATCTTGCCGGTGGCAACGTCGTAGAGCGCCGCGTGCCGTGGGCACTGCAGGCATCCCTTCTCGGTTACGTGTCCCTTGCCCAGCGAGGCGAAGAGGTGGCGGCAGCGGTTGGACACCGCGAAGGGCTTGCCCGCGCTGATCCCAACGGCCAGGTCGCCGTGCGGTGTCTGCTCCACGACGGCGACCTGTGAGGCATCGAGGTCATCGACGGCTAGGAGGCGCGTGGCGGAGGTGGTCACGCTCGCACTATCTCACACGAGCAACGTCGGGCTCCGCATGTCCCCCCGCCCCGTACAATCAGCGGCCACTGAACTTGGACCGATTCCAGCGCACCTCCACCGGCCGGGCTGTAAGCGACCCTCCTCTCGCATCATGCGGCCGGTGGCGATCGCTTGCGGGTGTGCGCCTGCCGGCGGTCCGCCGAGCAGTGGCACGGGCGCTCCTGCTCGCGGCCCTGGCCACATGGGCGTGGCTCGGCGCGGGCGCCGTCAGGGCGACGTCGTCGACGTCCACGGGTCCTTCCGGCACAACCGGTCCCTCTGGCACAACCGGCCCCTCTGGCCAACCGGCCCGTCGGGAGTGGCCAAACCCACTCCCTGCACCTCTCCGAAGGTGCACCTGCGGTGCCCCAACCTGATCATGTCGGCGCCGTCGCAGGTGCACATCGACCGAACCACGATCCCCGGGCGCGCCCTGCTGCGCGCGACCAGTTCGATCAACAACCGGGGCATCGGTCCGCTGGAGATCCGGGCTCACCGCACCGGGTCGTACGGCATGGCGGTGTACCAGGCGATCTACGACCGCAGCGATCGCCGGCATCTGTTCCGCACGACCGCCAAGCTCGTCTACAAGTACATCCCCGGTCAGCGCTATGGCAACCCGAGCGCGGGCGATGCCAGCTACTGGAAGTTCGAACACGCCGCCGCGTTCGAGCTCTGGTCGGTCGATGAGCACCTTCACGCCCTGCGGCTCGTGCGAACGGGCCCCAAGGTCGACTACTGCCTGAGGGACCTGAAGCGCAGCCGTCCGTCGTGGAGGTCGCCGGGGCAGCCTGTCTACCCCGCGTGCGACACGAACCCCAGGATGCGAGCCGACGTGCTCGGGACGTCAGTCGGCTGGTCAGACGTATATCCATACGAGTACCCCGAACAGTGGATCAACGTGACCGGGCTGCACGGGCGCTTCGCCTACGTGCAGATCGCCGACCCCGACGACCTCCTGATGGAGTCAGACCACCGGGACAACGTCTCCGAGACCTACGTCGCGCTTCCCTCCGGCCGCGTCCTCGGGCACCGCGCCGGCGTCTCGGCGCCGTAGGGCTCACTGCCCCACGGCGCGCCGGTACCGCGCCACCGCGAGCGGCGCGAAGACGGCGATGATCGCCAGCGACCACGCCACCGCCTCCCACACGTTGTTGTGAGCCGGGACGCCCAGCCACAGCGACCGCATCGCGTCGACCACGATCGTGAACGGGTTGACTTCGGCGAACGCCTGCAGCGGTTCGGGCATCGACTGCACCGGCACGAACGCCGAGGAGATGAACGTGAGCGGGAACACCACGATGAACCCCACCGAGTTCGCCGCCTCCGCCGTGGACACGAGCATCCCCAGGTACGCGAACACCCACGAGAACGCGTAACCGAACAGGAGCAGCAGGCCGAAGCCCGCCAGCGCCTCCGGCGACGCTCGTGTGGAAGACGAACCCGATCAGCAGTCCCGTCACGATCAGGATCGTGGCCGACAGCGCATTCGTCACCACGTCGGCGAGCGTCCGCCCGGCGAGCACGGCAGGGCGGGCCATCGGCAGCGAGCGAAAGCGGTCGATCAGGCCCTTGTGGAGATCCTCGTTGAGGCCCAACGCGGTGACGAACCCGCCGAACGCGATGTTCTGCACGATGATCCCCGGGATCAGGAAGTCGACGTAAGTGAACCCCGGCGTCTTGATGGCGCCGCCGAACACGTACCGGAACAGCAGCACGAACATGATCGGCTGCACGGTGAACGCCAGCAGCAGCTCGGGAGCCCGCGGCAGCCGCACCAGGTTGCGCTCGGCGATCACCAGCGTGTCGGTCACCAGGCGTCTCACCCGCTCGCCTCCGAGCGCGTCCTCGTCCACTTCCGCGGCGTGGCCCGTGAGGGCCAGGAACACGTCGTCGAGCGTCGGGCGGCGCAGGACGATGTCCGCGATGCCGATGCCATCGCTGGTCGAGCGCGCGCACCGCCGCGACGATCGCGCCGCCGCTGCCCCGCACCCCCACGGTCACCAGCTCGCCCGCAACGTCGGGGGCGTCGTCCGTGATCGACGCGAGCGCCCGCACCGCCTCCTGCGCACGCGCGGCATCGTCGAGCCTGATCTCGAGCCGCTGCCCGCCGACCTGATCCTTGAGCTCGTCCGGAGTGCCCTCCGCCAGCAGCCGGCCGTGATCGATCACCGCGATATCGGTCGCCAGCCGATCGGCCTCATCCAGGTTCTGCGTCGTCAGCAGCACCGTCGTGCCCGCGGACACGAGTCGCTCGATCGTCTCCCACAACTCCAGCCGGCTGCGGGGGTCGAGCCCGGTCGTCGGCTCATCGAGGAACAGCACCGGGGGATTCGCCACCAGGGCCGCCGCCAGATCGAGTCGCCGGCGCATGCCCCCGGAGTAGGTCTTCATCGGCCTGTTCGCCGCGTCGAGGAGTTCGAAGCGCTCGAGCAGCTCATGCCCTCGCTGCTTGGCCGTGGCGCGCGACTCGCCGTACAACCGTCCCACCATCGTCAGGTTCTCGAGGCCCGTCAGGTTTTCATCCACGGCCGCATACTGCCCGGCCAGCCCGATCTGCTCGCGCAGCGCCGCCGCGTCGCGGACGACGTCCAGGCCGGCGACCCGCGCGGTGCCCCCATCGGGCTTCAGCAGGGTCGTCAGGATGCGGATGATCGTGGTCTTGCCGGCACCGTTGGGGCCGAGCAGGCCCAGCACCGTCCCCGCGGTCACCTCGAGATCGACGCCGGAGAGGGCCCGCACCGAGCCGTAGGACTTCTGCAGCCCGCTCACGCTGATGGCCGCTCTCTGCGGCCCGTCCGTCGTCGCCAAAGCCGCGGTCGCTCAGCCGACCAGCCAGATTGCGCCGTCGCGCACCTCGACCGGGAAGGTCTTCAGCGAACGAGCTCCCGCCGTCGCCTTGACCGCGCCGGCCAGCGGCTTGAACGCTCCCTGCGGACCGCGCACCATCTTGCCGGTATGAACGTCGTAGAGCGCGCCATGCCGCGGGCACTCGAGGCATCCCTCGCTGGTGACGCGTCCCGCGCCGAGCGAGGCGAACAGGTGGCGACAGCGATTGGAGGTGGCGAACGGCTCGCCCGCGCTCATCCCCACCGCCAGGGCGCCATGTGGCGTGTCCTCCACAACCGTGACATGCGAGTCGCCGAGGTCGCCAACCGCTACGAGACGGACTGCCGACTGCCCTGAGGTGCTCACCCGGCGATGATCCCACATCGTCGCACCGGGGCCTACCCTCTCGAACCGGCGAGCCGTTCGGCGGCTGCGCGGCCCTCGTCGATGTCGGTGTACGTCGTGTTGCGCTTGATCAGGCCGTCTGACCATTCGGCAACCGAGGCGTAGCGAAGCTGAACGAAGCCGCTGCCCCCGACCAGACGCCCCTTCTGCAGTATCACGGCGAAGATGAGCCCGTGGCCGAGATCGCGAATCTCCTCGGCCTTCCACTCCATGTCGGTGTAGGAGCCGGCCCAGTCTTCGAAGAAGCCCCGCACCGCTTCCCGGCCCTCGAACACACCCATCCCCCACGGCGACGCGTCCCAGACCGCGTCCGGTGCATAGAAGCTGATCGTCGCCTCGGGGCTCTCGGCCTCGAGGCTCCTGCGCACGAGCTCGATCAGGTCGGGGGTTGTGGACTTCTCCTCGGGCATTGCTCGGTCGAGTATCGCGCAGGCACGGTCAGGCAGCCAGGGCGCCGATCGCGTCGCCGATCAGCTTCGCACCGATGATCAGGCAGATCACGGCGATGATCGTGGCGTTCTCGCGAGCCAGCCAGTCGCGCAGCTCGCCGAGGATCGTCGGTGCGCGATCGCCCGCGAAGAAGTAGATCGCGATCGGCGCGGCAACGCCGACGCTGGCGAGCACCACGAAGACTGCCAGCGCGACCGCCTGAGAGGCGGTGCTCGCCCCGGTCTGCGCGATCGAAGCACCGGCACCGAGAACCAGGATCAGGTTCTTCGGTTTGACCGCGCTGAACAGCACGGCCATGCGGGCGGACCTTGCCGGGCTGAACGTGTCGACGGTCGTCATCCAGCTCGGAAGCTCGGGGTCGGACCCATCCCGCGGACGTCCCCGCCACTGTTTCGCGGCGAGGATCAGCAGGCCGGCGCCCAGGCCGATCTTCAAAACGCTCACCCAGGTGGCCGGAGCGCCCGCCTCGCTCGCCTCCTCTGCGCTCGCGAGCAGCAGCACGATCGTGCCCACGACGGCGAGGCCGGCGATCCACCCTGCGAGAAATGCAAGCCCCGTGACACGACCCTTCGGAGTGCCGAGCATCAGCACGACCAGGATGATCGCCATCGGGCTGAGCGCGATGCCGATGCTGAACGAGAGGGTCTGCCCGATCGCTTGGCCCATCCCGCGGCGCAACACTATCGGTCGCCCGCGGTGAGCCAAGGCAGGATAGTGTCGCCGTTGACGCATGCGAATCCACGCCCTGACCACCGGCACCGCCCGCCTCAAGCACGCGTTCCTGTTCGCAAGCACCGGCCTGCGCCGGCAGCTGGACCTGTTCCTGCCCGGTCCCTGGTCGGACCCTGTGCCGATCCACTGCTGGGCGGTCGAGCACGACGGGCGCCTGCTGCTCGTCGACACCGGCGAGACCGCTTCAGCGCGGGACATTCCGTTCGCGCGCTTCGAAGTGGAGCGCACACAGGAGCTTCCGGGAGCCATGGCGGCGGCCGGCCTGTCGCTGGACGATGTCTCCGAGGTCGTGCTCACCCACCACCACGGCGACCACGTCGACGGACTCGTCCACGTGCGCGCGCCCGTGCGGATCAACGACGCCGAGCTGCGATTCCTCGCGACGGCATTCCCGCGTGTGATGCGCCGCGTCCTGCGCCAGCCGCTGCCGCCCGGGTTCGCCCCGCAGCCCTTCGCGCTCGACGGTGGGCCCTTCGGCGCGTTCCAGCGCAGCCGCGCGCTCAGCGACGACGGGCGCATCGTCGCCGTCGACACACCGGGACACACTCCCGGTCACATCTCGGTGATCTGCGTCGACGACTCCGGCCGCCACGTGATGCTGGCCGGTGACACCAGCGACACGCTCGAGCAGCTCCACGCTCGCCGCGCCGACGCGGTGGCGCCCGACCCGAAGACGCATGTGGCCACGCTGGAGACGATTCTTGCCCACTGCGCTCAGCACCCGACGGTCTATCTGCCGTCGCACGACCCCGAGTCGGAGGCTCGCCTGGCCGGCTCGATCACGGTGAGCTGAGGACAGCGGTGGACGTGGCCGCCGGCCACCGGGACACACCTCAGGCCAGCCGTGGCATCGATGTCGTCCTGCGGAGCCTCACCAAGAGCAGGGTCCCCAGTCTTGCCACCATCGTCGTGAAGGGCGATCGGGTTATCGGCGAGCAGGCGATCGGACTCGCCGACATCGCCGGTGGCCGGGCGGCCACGCTCGACACCGTCTATCTGTGGTTCTCGATGACCAAGATCGTGACGGCGACCGCGGCGATGCAGCTCGTCGAGCGCGGCCGACTGAGCCTCGACGATGCAGTTGAGCGCTACGTGCCCGAGTTTCCACGCCCCCGCAACGGCTGGCCCGAGGTCAAGGTTCGCCACCTGCTCAGCCACAGCTCCGGCCTGGTCAACCCGATCCCCGTCCGGTGGGTGCATGCCGCCGAGGAGCCCGCCCGTGACCCGCAGGAGTTCACCCGGGAGCTGCTCAGCCGCTACTCCAAGCTCCGCTTTCCCGCCGGCGCGAGGGCCAGCTATACCAACCTCGGCTACATCGTCCTCGGCGAGGTCATCACCGCCGCCGCGGGGCAGCCCTACGAGGACTACGTGCGCCGGCACATCCTCACACCGCTCGGGATGACCCGCACCGACTTCACCTACCGCGCGGACATGCGCGGCGACGCCGCCACCGGCTACCAGTCGCGCCTGAGCCCGATGACGCCGCTGTTCCGCCGCATGCTGCCTCGCGGCATCACCGGCCAGAACGAGGGACGTTTTCTGGCATTCCGGCCGTTCTGCGTGGACGGCGCGGCGTACGGCGGCCTCATCGGCTCGGTCCGCGACGCGGCGCGCTTCATGTCGGCCCACCTCAACGAGGGCTGCGCGAACGGCGTCCAGCTCCTCTCCCCCGACAGCGTCACACAGATGCAGACGATCACCGCCAGATCTCGCAAGATCGACGTCGGCCTCGGCTGGTTTCACCGCCATTCCGACCGTAAGAGCGACGAGCGTTATCTCGAGCACCTCGGCGGCGGAGGAGGCTTCTTCAACATGATGCGCATCTACCCCGAGCGAGGGCTTGGCATCACCGTCATGGGCAACGCAACCAGTTACGATCACCAGCGCATTGCGGCCGCCGCGCTCGCGTAGCGCGTCTCACCGCCTCAGACACCGGTCTCGGCCGCGAGCCTGCCGCTGGCCACCGCGTCCTTGAGCGCCTCATAGTCGTGCTCGTTCTGGTCGGCGTAGGCAGCCGAGAAGTCCGCGATCGCGCGGTCGAAGGTGTCCGATCTCCCCAGGTAGGAGGCGATCGCGAAGCGGTCGCCTGAGCGTGCGTGCCCGCGGGCCAGCGTCCAGCCGCACATGAGTCCCCACAGCTGCATCCCCGCGGCGGTCATCCCCCTGATGTCCGCGGAGCCCTTCCAGTCGCGCAGCTGGCGGATGTAGTAGTCGCGCTTGTCGCCTTCCCAGTCGAACCGCTCCCAGCCGAGGAAGATGTCGCTGGCCGCCTGCATCAGCCACTGACCGGCCACGACCCGCTGCCCGTGATTGGAGAACCTGCTCTTGGCGGTGAACTGCTCGAGGACCGAGGCTTCGGCCTGCTTGACCTGCAAGCAGCAGCGGCGAGTCGTGATCGTCCAGGAGCAAGCAGGATCCAGGCGTCAGTCCCGACGCTGCCCACACCCACGACCTTGCGCGCGAGATGGACGAACCGGTAGTGGTCGAGCAGGTGCTGGCGGTTGGGAGCGAGCGTGCGCCGATAGGCACGCATGATCGTGTGCATGCTCTCCGCCACGGCGGCGCCGGCCGCCCCTCCGAAGAAGTCCTCGACGGGCATGATCAGCGGGGGATCGCTGATGATCCTCGGTTCGCCCTCGCGGAAGTGGCATAGCTTGTCGAAGGCCTGGTGGCTGTCGTGTGCGCGTGCCTTCGCGATCGCGCGCCACACGCTCGGCGTCCTCTTGGGGTTCAACAGCGACCGGAACCGGGGCAGCATCTCGTCCATGTCGAGGTGCGCGTACCACACGCCCAGCATCGGCATCGCCGCGAACTCCCTCATCGTCTCGCGGTAGGAGCGGACCGCGCGACGCACGATGCTCGACCGCTGCTTCTCCGTGAACCCGTTCTCGCGCCCGGCCACCTCGAGGCTCGCGGCCAGCCTCTTCACGTCCCACTCCCACGGACCCGGTGCGGTCTCGTCGAAATCGTTGACGTCGAAGAAGAGGTGGCGCTCGGGCGAGCCGAAGATTCCGAAGTTGGAGAGATGGGCGTCCCCGCACGCCTGAACCCGCACTCCCGAGTCGGGCATGGCGGCGAGATCCGAGGCCATGGGAAGGGCTGCGCCGCGGTAGTAGCTGAAGGGCGACACGAGCATGCGGCCGTGGCGGATGGGCACGAGTTCCTTCACGCGCGTCTGCGCCTGCTCTTCCAGGAGGTCGACAGGGTCGCTCCTATCGGCCGGCGCCTTCCAGGCAGCGTGGCTCGAACGCGGAATCTCCGCGCGCGCAGCCCGGCCGCGAGCCACGCTCTCCTGCGGAGAGGGGTGCTCCGCCTTCACGCGAGGTCGCGGTATGTGATCGCACCGAGCTGAAGCGCGCGCTCGGCGAGCGTGGCCCGCTTCTGATTCTGCGGCAGATCCCCGAGCTCGAACTTGCCGAACAGCGCCCGCAGGTGCATCTTGACCGCATCGACGCTCAGGAACAGCTCGTCGGCGATCTGCTGATTGGTTGCCGGGGTCCCGAAGCCACCGTCGCGGAAGGGCCGGCAGAGGGCGATGAGAACCCGGCGCTGGGTATCGGTCAGATCGAGCGCGGGCTGGCTTGCGGCAGCTATCGTCTGGCCCACTCCGGTCGCCTGGGCAGCCCGGTAGACGAGCACCGTGCGCCCGATGCGAATGCGGTCCCAGTCGCGCAGGCGCTGGCGCCCGCTGATGCGCTGGTCGTTTACGAAGGTCCCGTTCGTCGAGAGACCGTCATCGACGATCGTCCATTCTCCCCCGATGTGGTGCAGCTCGGCGTGCAGGCCGGAGATCTCGCCGTCCCACGGGAACGACAGGTCCACCTCCGGGCGGCGGCCCAGGGTGCTGGTCTCGCCCCGGCCATTCGCAGCGAACAGGCGCAGATGGCCCTGCTCGTCACGGAATGCGAGAAAAGCCTCGCCGGCGCGCTCGGTCGCCAGCAGTTCTTTCAGCTCTGGCGCCGAGAGTGAATGCGGTGCGAGGGGATCGCTGTCGTTGGGAGATTGGGTGGGCATCGCGGGCCGGGTGCTCGCCGTCCGGGACCATCACGCCTGGCTCGGAGCGCTTGCGCTCGCGCTCGCCTGGCGGCGCGCGTCGGCCGCGGACGTGATCGCTTCGGGAACGTGGCAGAAGAAGACTCCCCGCAGCGGCACGCCCGCCGGCGCCGCGCTCAGGGCGAGGGAGGCCGTGTAGATGCCCGCGTGTCCGTGAGAGCCCCGGCTCACCGCCGCAGCCGTCTGCTTGGCGACGAGATGTCCGCAGAGGGCCGGCGCCGTCGCCGTTCCGGGGAGACTTTTGTTGAGTTCACTGGGGTCGAGCACCCCGCTGTAGATGCCGCTGCCGTCGTAGTCGATGCCGTGCACGACGATCACGGCATTGTTCGCGCGGACATCCGCGGCGACGTTTTCCGGAAGCGTGATCGTGCGGGTGTAGCGGAGCGTGCCTCCGGTCAGGAAGCGGGGGAACGCCAGAATGCTCGCCGGGCTCGTATCGCCGTGCGTCGTCAGGGCCGTGACGGGGGGACCGTAGTAGTTGATTCCGTCCGTGGTGCTGATCGTGAGATGTCCGTTGTGCGGCCGCGCCGCCGACGCCGGCGGGCATTCGCCTTTGGCGCCCGCGTGAATGTGCATCGCGTGCACCAGCGCGGCGCCGTTGTCCAGTCCGCTCGTGGTCACGGTGACGGCGGCCTGGTTCCCGTTGAGCCGGATGCTCGCATCGCCGGAGCCGGTGACGTGGTTGGTCGGCACGTCCGCAAGGGCCGTCGAGGACAACTGGCCCGACGGACTGCTGGATTTTGATGTCAGCACGACAACGGCGGCGGCCGCCGCCGCGGCGACGAGTACGAGCACGGCGGCGTACCACGGCCGAAAGCCCCGTCCCGACCCATCGCCTTGACGACCGTGTTCCTGCGGCGGCGGCGCAGACGGCTCGAAAGCGGCCGGCGCGGGCGCGGGCGGCTCGAAAGCGGGCGGCGCCGGTGCAGGCTCGAAAGCGGGCGGCGCGGGCGCGGGCGGCTCGAAAGCGGGCGGCGCCGGCGCACCAGCCTCGAAAGCGGGCGGCGGTGCGGGGGGCTCGAACGCAGGCGGCGGCGGCGCAGAACCACCTGCGGGCGCGGGTTCGACGGTTTCCTCCGCGCCTCTGGACGACCACTCGGCGTTGGCTCCCGTGGCCTGTGGCGCCGTTGGTTCAGCCGGCTCTCTCGCCGACAGTTCGGTCGCAGCGACGCCGGCCGCCGCAGTGGCGGGAGCATCCGCGGCCTGGCCCTCGAGCGCGTCGCTGCAGGCCTCGAGAAACTGATCGCATGTCGGATAGCGGTCGGCCGGGTTGGGTGACAGCCCCTTGGCGATGACCGCGTCGAGCGCCGCGGGGACACCCGGCTGCACGCTGCTGACCGGATCGAGCGGCCCCCGCGGCGGGCGCACTCCTTCTGCCAGTTCCCGCTGGAACGGGATGCGGCCGGTCAGGCACTCGTAGAAGGTGGCGGCGAATGCGTACACATCCGTTCGCGCGGTCACCTCGCCGCCTTCGAGCTGCTCAGGCGCCATGTACTCGACCGTGCCGATGAATGCACCAGCCCGCGTCAGGCCGGTCATCGAGGCGGCGCTCTTGGCGATCCCGAAGTCGGTCAGGTAGACGTGCTCGATGTCACCGGCTGCGGATCGCTGGGTGAGAATGTTCGCCGGCTTGACGTCGCGATGAACCAGCGCGTGAGCGTGTGCTGCGTCCAGCGCCAGCGCGATCGGCATCAGAAGAGTGATCGCGCGCAGAGGCTCCATCGGGCTCGCGGTTCTGAGCAGATCCTTGAGGTCGCCGCCCGAGACGTATCGCATGACGATGTAGAGCGACTCCTCGTGCACGCCCATGTCGTGGATCGGGATGACGTTCGGATGATCCACCGCGGCCGCCATCTGCGCCTCGCGCAGAAAGCGCTCCCTGAAGGTGTCGTCCGCGCTCAGCTCCGGTGCCAGCACCTTGAGAGCGACCGAGTTTCCAAGCCGCGAATGCCGCGCCCGGTAGACGACGCTCATCCCGCCGCGCCCAATGACCGAGTCGATCAGATAGTTGCCAAGCTGCCCACCGATGACGAGATGGTCATTCACGCCGCCAGTCTAGGCAAATACCCTGCTCACAGCAACCGAACCGTCGCGCACCGACCACGGTCGACGCCGCGGCAAGTGTTCGAAACCCTCGAAATATGTGTCGCGCCCAATGACCGATCTCAAGCGGGTGATCCTCGACTGCGCCGCACCGAGCTCCTCGCGGTCGAGCCGGGGCGATCCAAGCGCCGCGCGCCGGTGTGATAATCGCGCGATGCCCTTCGATCCTGAGCGTGCCGACCCCCAGTACGTTCCCGACGCCGCCCGCTACGAGCGGATGCCATACCGCCGCGCCGGGCACAGCGGCATCCAGCTTCCGGCGATCTCGCTCGGGCTGTGGCAGAACTTCGGCGACGACCGGCCGCTTGCGGGGTCGCGAGCGATTCTGCGGCGTGCGTTCGACCTCGGCATCACGCACTTCGACCTGGCCAACAACTACGGGCCGCCCTACGGAGCCGCCGAGAAGAACTTCGGCCGCATCTTCGACGAGGACTTCCGCTCGCTGCGCGACGAGCTGATCATCTCGACGAAGGCGGGGTATGACCAGTGGCCCGGGCCCTATGGCGAGTTCGGCTCGCGCAAGTATCTGCTGGCGAGCCTCGATCAGAGCCTCGCAAGGATGCGGCTCGACTACGTAGACATCTTCTACTCGCACCGCTTCGACCCGAACACGCCGCTGGCAGAGACCATGGGCGCGCTCGCCAGCGCGGTGCGCCAGGGCAAGGCGCTGTATGTCGGGGTCAGCTCCTACTCGGCACAGCGCACGGTCGAGGCGATCGACCTGCTGGGCGAGCTGGGCACGCCGCTGCTTCTGCACCAGCCCTCCTACTCGCTGTTGAACCGCTGGATCGAGCACGGCCTGCTCGAGGTACTGGAGCACCGTGGCGTCGGCGCGATCGTGTTCTCACCCCTCGGGCAGGGGCTGCTCACCGACCGCTACCTGCAGGGCGTCCCCGAGGACTCGCGCGTGCGCCGCGGCGAGGCGTTCGCCGAGCGCCTGCTCACCGAGGAGAACCTCATGCGCGTCCGCGCCCTGAACGAGATCGCGGCGCGGCGCGGCCAGTCGCTCGCCCAGCTTGCGATCGCCTGGGTGCTACGCGACCCGCGCGTGAGCTCCGCGCTCATCGGCGCGAGCAGCGTCGCCCAACTCGAGCAGAACGTCGCGGCGCTGAGCAACCTGGAGTTCTCCGGCGACGAACTGGCCGAGATCGAGCGCCATGCTGTCGATAGCGGGATCAACATATGGGCGCCCTCCAGCGACGCGTGACCGGCCTTCAACGCTCACGTTGCTCTTAGGGCGACCGTGGCTGGAGATAGAGACGACGGTCAGCTCCTTCGGTCCAGTGCCGCGCGAGATGCGCAATAGGATGGACACCCCATGAGGCTCGGTCTGCTCTCGACGGCGCGGATCAACGAGAAGCTCGTCGCCGGGGCGCGTCAGGCGCGCGGCGTCGAGGTCGTCGCGATCGGCTCGCGCGACCGCGCGCGAGCCGAGGCCCAGGCGCAGGCGCTCGGCATTCCGCGGGCGCACGGCTCCTACGAGGCGCTGCTCGCCGATCCGGACGTCGAGGCGGTCTACGTCGCGCTGCCGAACTCGCTCCACGTCGAGTGGTCGCTGCGCGCGCTCGAGGCCGGCCGGCACGTGCTGTGCGAGAAGCCGCTGTCGCGTCGTCCCGACGACGTCGCGCGCGCGTTCGACGCCGCGGAGCGCGGCGGCCTCGTGCTCGCCGAGGCGTTCATGTGGCGCCACCACCCGCAAGCGCGCCGGCTCGTCGAGCTGCTCGGCCAGATCGGCGAGCTGCGCCTGATCCGGGCCTCGTTCTCCTTCCTGCTCGAGCACGCCGGCGACGTGCGCCTGCAGGCGGCGCTCGAAGGCGGCGCGCTGATGGACGTCGGCTGCTACTGCGTCAGCGCCGCGCGGCTGCTCGCCGGCGAGCCGCTCGCGCTCAGCGCCCAGCAGGTGCGGGGCGGAGACGGCGTCGACGTGCGCCTCACCGGGCTGCTGCGCTTCCCCGGCGACGTGCTCGCGACGATCGACTGCGGCCTCGATCTGGCGGCGCGCGACGAGCTCGAGGTGACCGGCACGCACGGCGTCCTCTGGCTCGACGATCCGTGGCACGCGCGGAGCCCCGCGATCGAGCTGCGCCGCGCCGACGGCTCGGTGCGAGCGCATCGCGATCGAGCCGCTGAACCCGTACGCGTGCGAGCTCGAGGATTTCGCCGCCGCCGTCGCCGGCGAGCGCACGCCGCGCTACGGACGCGAGGACGCGGTCGCGCAGGCGCGAGCGATCGCCGCGATCTACGCGAGCGCCGAAGCCAACGAACCGACGGAGGTAGGACGATGAAGACGAGTCTCGGCATCTGGGCGTTCGGCCCGATGATCACGCGCTTCGTTCCCGGCGGCTACCAGCCGGGGCACGCCTATGACGCGGAACCGGTCGCCGAGAAGGTGCACCGCGCGGTCGAGGGCCTCGGCGACCTGATCGACGGCTACGAGTTCCACTACCCGCAGGAGCTCTCGCACGAGAACATCAGCGACGTCCAGGAGGCGCTCGGCGACCACGACGTCTACTGCATCGCCGGCGGCCTGCACCTCGACCCGCGCTTCGGGCGCGGCGGCCTCGTCAACCCCGACGAGCACGTCCGCGCGGAGGCGCGGCGGATCGTGTGCGAGGGCGCGGAGTTCGCCGGCGGGCTCGGCGCGAACATGATCATCTGGCCCGGGGTCGAGGGCTACAACTACCCGTTTCAGACGCCGTACGTGGACTCGTGGCACTGGCTGATCGAGGGCATCGGCGAGGCCGCCGAGATCTGCAAACGCCACGGGGTCAAGCTGTTCCTCGAGCACAAGAACTCCGAGCCGGCGATGAAGATCCTGATGCGCAACATGGGGATGACGATCTACGTCGCCAACAAGCTCCGCGCCGAGGGGCTCGACAACGTCCAGATCAACATGGACTGGCAGCACCTGCTGATGAACGACGAGCACCTGCCCGAGTACGCCGCGCTGCTCCACTCCGAGGGACTGCTCGGCCATCAGCACGGGAACTCCGGCTGGGGCACCTTCGACGACGACAACATGGTCGGCGCAACCGCGTTCATGGAGACCATCGAGCTGGCGCTCGAGCTGCGCCGCTGCGGCTACGGCGACAACGGCGAACGCCTCGGCCTCGACCTCTATCCCTACACCGAGGATCAGGTCGGGGCGGTCAAGCGCTCGGTGATCCAGTGGAACTTCATCGACTCGATCGCGGCGCGGATCGACGATGAGGCGCTGCGCGAGGCGCAGGCTGCGCAAGGACGCCGTGACCGCCTACGAGCTCGTCTACGCCGCCCTGGGCGCGTGAGCGGCAGCGGACGCTCCGCGCAGCGCCCGTGAGCGTGTTCGGGTTGGACGTCGGCACCAGCGGCGTCAAGGGGCTCGCCCTCGATGCCGACGGTGGCGTCGTCGCGGCCGCGGATGCCGCCTATTCGCTGTCGACGCCTCGTCCCGGCTGGGCTGAGCAGGATCCGGAGGATTGGTGGCGTGCGGCCGAGGCCGTGCTCGCGCAGTTGCGCGCCGCCGCCGGTCCGCCGCAGGGCATCGGGCTCTCCGGTCAGATGCACGGCCTGGTCGCGCTCGACTCCGATGACCGCGTGCTGCGGCCGGCGATCATCTGGAACGACCAGCGCACCGGCGCCGAGTGCAGCGAGATCGAGGCGACGCTCGGGCTGGCGCGGCTGACCGCGCTGACGGGCAACCGCGCGCTCACGAGCTTCACGGCGCCGAAACTGCTCTGGCTGCGACACCACGAGCCGGACGTGTTCGCGCGCATCGCGCGCATCGCGCTGCCGAAGGACTACGTCCGCCTGCGCCTGTGCGGCGAGCACGCGACCGACGTCGCCGACGCCTCCGGGACGCTGCTGCTGGACGTCGCCGAGCGGCGCTGGAGCGAGGAGATGCTCGACGCGCTCGCGTTCAAGCCCGAGTGGCTGCCGCGCGTGCTCGAGAGCCCGCAGGTGAGCGGCGCGACCGCCGACGGCGTGCCCGTCGCCGCGGGCGCCGGCGACCAGGCAGCCGGCGCACTCGGCGTCGGCGTCGATCGCCCGGGGCCCGTGTCGGTCGTGCTCGGGACCTCCGGTGTCGTGTTCGCCGCGCTCGAGCGCTACGCCGCCGACCCGCAGGTGCGCGTGCAAACCTTCTGCCACGCGATTCCGGGCACGTGGCACGCGATGGGCGTCATGCTCTCGGCGGCAGGTTCGCTGCGCTGGCTGCAGGCGATCCTCGGCGCCGACTACGACGTGCTCACCGCCGAGGCGAGCGCTTGGGCGCCGACGACCGAGGGACTCACATTCCTGCCCTATCTCGCCGGCGAGCGCACGCCCCACGACGACCCGGACGCGCGCGGCTCCTACACGGGCCTCAGCCTGCGCCACGACCGCGGCGCGCTCGTGCGCGCGCTGCTCGAGGGCGTCGCCTTTGGCCTGCGCGACTCACTCGACCTGATCGCCGAGCTCGGTGAACGGCCGGCGCTCGGGCGAGTCTCGGGCGGCGGCGCGCGCAGCGAGGAGTGGCTGCGAATCGTCGCCTCGGTGCTGGAGCTGCCGCTCGAGCGCGTCGCGGTCGAGGACGCGGCCGCGTTCGGCGCCGCGCTGCTCGGCGGCGTCGCCGGCGGCGTCTGGCCGGACGTTCCGGCAGCCGTCGCCGCGACCGTGAGCCCGCGCGCGCGGATCGAGCCTGTGCCCGAGTGGATCGAGCCCTACCGCGCGGGGCGCGAGCGCTTCCGCGCCCTCTACCCGGCGCTGCGCGCATGCCGCTGAAGCCACCCGCCGACGCCGCGATCTTCGACTTCGACGGCGTCATCATCGACTCGCGCGAGCCGGTCGAGACGGCCATCAACGGCGCGCTCCTCGCGCACGGGTTCGCACGGCGCAGCGCCGCCGAGACCGCGCGCTTCATCGGTCCGCCGGCTCTGAGCGCGTTCGCCGAGCTGACCGGCGCCGCCGAGGACTCGCAGATCGTCGCAGCGTGCGTCGCCACCTACCACGACATCTTCGCGCGCGTGTATCTGGACCAGACGCGGCTCATCGACGGGATGCCCGAGCTGCTGCGCAGCCTGACGCTGCCGCTCGCGCTCGCGACCTCCAAGGTGCGCCGGTTCGTCGCGCCGCTGCTCGAGCAGTTCGGGCTCGAGTTCGCGGTCGTCAGCGCGCCTGAGCTCGACGAGCCGAAGGCGCAGACCGTCGCGCGTGCGCAACGGGAGCTCGGCGCGCGCAACCCTGTCGTCGTCGGCGACCGCTTCTACGACGTCGACGCCGCGCGCGCATGCGGCCTGCGCGCGATCGGCGTCACCTGGGGCATCGGCGACCGCGAGGAGCTGCGCGGCGCCGACATCATCGTCGAGCGGCCCGTCGAGCTTCACGCGCTGCTCGCGTAGAGCTGCCCGGGCGGCCAGCCGCGTCGGGACGACATCGTCGCGATGGGACCTGCGAGGATGCGACCCGATGGAGCAGCGCCGCATCGAGCGACTCGCCCGCAGCGTCAGCGTCGTCGGGCTCGGCACCTGGCAGCTCGGTGCCGATTGGGGCGCGGTCACGCCGCAGGCGGCGCACGCCGTGCTCGACGCGGCCGTTGATGGCGGGGTCACGTTCTTCGACACCGCCGACGTCTACGGCGACGGCCGCAGCGAGCAGTTCTGCGGCGAGCTGCATGTGCGTCACCCGGAGATCCTCGTCGCGACGAAGATGGGCCGGCGCGTCGAGCAGCTGCCGGAGAACTACACCCGCGAGGCGTTTCGCGCCTGGAACGCGCGCTCGCGCGCGAATCTCGAGGTCGAGCGAATCGACCTCGTGCAGCTGCACTGTCCCGCCCGATGAGGTCTACGAGGACGACGCCGCCTTCGAGGCGCTCGACGAGCTCGTCCACGACGGCCACATCGGCGCCTACGGCGTCTCGGTCGAGACCTGTCACCAGGCGCTGCGCGCGATCGCGCGCCCGCACGTGGCGAGCGTGCAGATCATCCTGAACTGCTTTCGGCTGAAGCCGCTCGCGCAGGTGCTGCCCGCGGCGCGCGAAGCCGGCGTCGGGATCATCGCGCGCGTGCCGCTCGCTTCGGGTCTGCTCTCCGGACGCTACGACGAGCAGACGACGTTCGCGCCCGAGGACCATCGCAGCTACAACCGCCACGGCGAGGCGTTCGACGTCGGCGAGACGTTCGCGGGCGTGCCATACGAGGTGGGGCTGGGCGCGGTGCGTGAGCTCAAGAGGCTGCTCGATCCCGGCACGACGCTCGCCCAGTTCGCGCTGCGCTGGGTGATCGACCAGCCGGGAGTCAGCACCGTGATCCCGGGCGCGCGCAACGCCGAACAGGTGCGCCAGAACGTGGCCAGTGCCGCGCTCGCGCCGCTGCGCTCCGACCAGCTCGAGGGTGTCGCGGACGTCTACGACCGGCTGATCCGCGAGCACGTCCACGCGCGCTGGTAGCGGCTACAGCGAGGAGTCGAGCGCCTCATCGAGTACGCCCTGGCCCTCGAGGAAGTCGACCACCGTGTAGCGCGAGCGCAGCCGACCGCCGTAGCGCAGTCCGGCCCGCAGCATCGCCGCGTCGATCCCCAGGTAGCCCGCCTGCCGATCCGGGATGCCGGCGCGCCGCAGCGCATCCGCTACCGCGTCGAAGCTCTCAAGCGACGGCTCCAGGCGCGCGCGCAGCGCGGCCCAGCGCGCCTCATCGTCGGGCCAGGAAGCGGGCACCGAGGCGATCAAGCGCTGCTTCTCGGCGATCGCCGCGAGCACGTCTGGCGGCGGCTCGCCAAGCCACGCGCGCGCAGCGGCGTCGAGCGGCTCGGCGACCGGCTCCGGCCGCCGCGGCAGCGCCACGCCGCCGCCGAACGCGAACCGCTGCAGGCGCATCGCGAACCCCGTCGCGTAGCCGACCTGAAGCCCGTGGAGAGCCCGCGGCCGCACGCCGCGGCCGGCGAGCAGGTCCCAGAAGTGCGATGCATGGTGCTCGCAGCCGCTCGCCGGGCGCGAGCTGCCGACCGCCGCCATCGCCAGGCCCGACTCGATCAGCGCGCGCAGCAGCCCCGCGCTGGCCTCCACCTCGCCGGCGAGCAGCGCAGCGACGTCGAGTTCGGGCAGTGGCGCAAGAGCGCGCCAGTCCTCGCCGTAGAGCAAGTGCGCCGCGAGCCAGTCCACCCGCGCGGTCGTCTTCGCCAGCAGGTCGCCGATGCCGGCCCGCGTCAGCTCGGCCGGCGCCGCCGCGACGATCCGCGGGTCGGCGAAGATCGCCGCCGGTGCCCGCGCCGGCAGCGTCAGCTTGACGCCGTCGCGCTCGAGCGCCGCGACGCTCGACGCGTAGCCGTCCATCGACGCCGCCGTCGGGACACTGACGAAATCGCAGCCGGCGCTGTGCGCGGCATAGCGGACGATGTCGGTCAGGGTCCCCGATCCGACGGCGACGAGCCCCGCGCGCAGCCGCATGCCCACCTGCGCCGCGGCGTCCTCCGTGGCGTGCAGGTCGGCCGGGAGGCGCAGCACGTCGGCGGCGAGCTCGCGCGCCACGCGCGCGCCGGCCACAGCCTCGGTGTTCGCGTCCATCACCACCAGCGCCGGCCGTGGCACGTACTCCGCGAGCCGGTCGAGCGCGCCCTCCTCGATGAAGATGATCACTGCCCGTAGTAGGCGTTCGGTCCGTGCTTGCGCTCGAAGTGCTTGCGGCGGACCGCCTCGGCGAGCGCGGGTCCGTCGGGAGCGAGCAGCGTCGTCAGGAGGGCCATGCGTGCGACCTGCTCGAGCGTCACCGCAGCCTCTACGGCGGCACTCGGCGAAGCGCCCCAGGCGAACGGGCCGTGGCCGCGCACCAGCGCGCAGCTGTCGTGCTCGGTGGTCGCCTCGACGAGCGCCCGGCCGGTCGCTCCCTCGTAGTCCTCCTGTACCTCGGACTCCGTCAACGGCCGCGTCAGCGGGATCGGCCGCCCGCTGAGGTCGGCGTGCGTTGTCCCGAGCAGCGGTATGCCGCGCTCGGCCTGCGCCCAGGACGTCGCCCACGTCGAATGCGTGTGCACGATGCCGCCGATCCAGTCATGCGCGCGGTAGAGCTCCAGATGCGTCGGCGTGTCAGTCGACGGCCGCCGCTCACCCTCCACGACGTCGCCCTCGAGGTCCACGAGCACGATGTCCGCGAGCGTCATCGACTCGTACGGAACCCCGCTCGGCTTGATCGCGACGAGCCCCCGCTCGCGGTCGATGCCGCTCACGTTTCCCCACGTGAGCGTCACGAGGCCGTGCGCCGGCAGCGCGAGGTTCGCCGCCAGCACGGCCTCGCGCATCAGAGCTCCTCGAAGCTCGACGTCGAGCAACTCGGCCAGCCGCCTCCAGCGTCCGGCGTGCGAGCCGAGGTTCGTCACGAAGTGGTGCGGCCCGCCCAGGCTCAGCCAGCCGTCCATGAACTCCCTGACCCCGGCCGCCGGCCGGAAGTGGAAGTAGGGCATCTCGACGTTGGGGAGCTCGGGCGTGTCGAGGACCTCTCCGTGCCCGACCAGCAGCCGGTAGGCCTCCCCCTCGAGCGGCACGAGCGCGGCCGTCGTCGCGGGCCCGGGCTGCGCCGAGAACACGGTCGTCGGCGGGTTGCCGAGGCCGCCGATGCCGAGCTCGCGGTCGATCAGACGCACCGGGCGGTCGCGCCGCGCGACCTTCCAGTTGCCCTCCCCCATGTGGCTGACGAGCACCGAGTCGAGCTCGAAGTCCATCGCGTAGAGCTCCGAGAAGTTGGCGTCGCCGATCAGCGTCTGCGCCGCGCACATCAACGTCGCGGTGTTGGTGTCCCCCTCCGCGGCGTAGCCATAGCCGTCCGCCATCAGGTTCGAGGCGGCCAGCAGCGGCAGCTGCTCGAAGCGGCCATCGCCGCCGACCGAGTCGAAGTGCGCCGAGAAGGCGCGGTAGCCCTTCTCCTCGAGCAGGTCGCGCAGCGCGACCTCGTAGCGCGCCGCGTAGGCGTGGGCCGTGCGCGCCAGCGCCGGGTCGATCTCGAACAGCTCCCCGTGCCGCGCCATCAGCGCCTCGATCCGTCCGTCCTCGACCTCCTGCATCCGCGCGTAGAGCGCGCCGAGGTCCTCGGCGACGACCAGCGCGCCGAGCCGCCGCAGCATCGCGGGCGGGTCGTAGAGGATGTCGCCCATGCCGTTCATCGGGTAGCCGAACAGCGCGATCCGCGTGGAGCGCAGCGCCGTCACGGTCGCCGCGGCGCGAGCCCAGTCGCCGAACTCGCGTGCGAACTCATCCGTGCCCCACTCGCCGGTGATCACCGAGAACGGGATCCCGGCACGCACGAGCGCGTTGGCCTGGTCCTGGGCGCCGTGGATCCCCTGGTTGTAGGTCAGGTCGTCCATGTCCCAGGCGGCGGTGACCGCGCGCTCGGGCTGGATGTTCGCGAGCATCAGCGGCAGCGGCGTCTCGAGCAGCGCGCGCACGGAGCGCATCGCCGGGCTGTAGGTGAGCATCACGATCGCGATTCCGTCGAGCCCGCGCGCGCCGTACTCGCCAACGATCTCCTCGATGTCCTCGCGGTTGCGGGCCGGGCGAATGAACTCGACGTCGGCGACCTCCTCGAGCCGTGTCGCGACGCGACGCGCGTAGTCGGCCTGGTGCTCGGTGATCCCCGGGATCATCGCGTCGTAGAGCTCCTGCATGATCCCGAGCAGTCCGATCCGAGGTTTCACGCCGCTCTCCTTTCGGTGTAGATGCGCTTGAGACCGTGCAGCAGCTCAACATCCGAGCGCCCGAGCCGCTCATACAGGCTGCGGTAGACAGCGTAGACCTGATCGTAGATCAGCCCGCGCGTCAGCGTCGGGTGCGTAGCTGCGCGCGATCCGCGGTCGGGTCGCGGCGATCGCGGTGGCGATGTCGGGGAACGCGCCGGCGGCGACCGCGCCGAACAGCGCCGCGCCGCGCGCCGGGATCTGGGCCGAGCTCGGCACGCTCACGCGCATGCCGCTCGTGTCGGCGAGCAGCTGCATCGTCAGGGGGCTCTTTTCGGCGATCCCACCGCAGGCGACGATCTCGCTCAGCTTCAGGCCGTGTTCCTGGAAGTTCTCGACGATCCGCCGGTTGCCGAACGCGATCGACTCGAGCAGCGCGCGGTAGATCTGCTCGCGCGTCGTCTGCAGTGTCAGCCCGAGAATTGCGCCGCTG
Organism: uncultured Solirubrobacteraceae bacterium; assembly: GCA_963821655.1. Lineage (GTDB taxonomy): Bacteria > Actinomycetota > Thermoleophilia > Solirubrobacterales > Solirubrobacteraceae > Palsa-744. The sequence goes on along the minus strand of CAWGER010000007.1, from coordinate 108,904 downwards.
AGGTCGGCGTCGGCGAGGATCGTGCGGTTGCCGTTCCACCAGTCGAGCGCGACGAGCCCGGTCGCCCCAGGTCCGATTGCGCCCGCCGCCTGCTCGAGCGCCGCGTACTCGGCATCGGGCGGCGCAAGCGTCTCGACGAACCAGGCGAGCATGTCGCCGACCGCAGCCTGGCCTGCCTCGTAGCCGTAGAAGCCCGGCAGGATGCCGTCGCGCACGACGCCGGTGATGCCGGGCAGCCTCACCTCGTCGTGGTCGATCACGAGGTCGCAGATCGAGGTCCCGACGACCATCACGAACGTTCCGGGCTGCTCGACGCCAGCGCCGGGGACCGAGACGAATGAGTCGACGTTGCCCACGGCGACGGCCACGCTGCTCGGGAGCCCGAGCCGTGTCGCCACCTGCCCACGCAGTGTCCCCGCGCAGGTTCCGAGTGACGCGAACTCCGTGCCGAGCTTCTCCTGCGGGCGCGTGAAACCGGGGTAGGCTGCCTCGAAGTAAGCGGCGGACGGCAGCCCCTCCTCCTGCGACCACATCGCCTTGTAGCCGGCAGTGCAGCTGTTGCGTCGCTCATTGCCGGTGAGGTGCCAGACGACCCAGTCGGTCGCCTCGATGAAGCCCTGAGCGGCGTCATAGACAGCGCGGTCCTCGAGCCACAGCTCGATCAGCTTCGGGAAGTACCACTCCGAGGAGATCCGCCCGCCGTAGCGCGTGAGGAAGCTCTCGCCGCGCGCCGAGCCAACCTCGTTCAAGCGGTCGGCGATCGGCTGCGCGGCGTGGTGCTTCCACAGCTTCGGCCAGGCATGCCTGTGCTCGCTGAAGGCTTCGAGCGTGCACAGCGGCGTCCCCTCGGCGGTCACCGGCAGCACTGTGCACGAGGTGAAGTCGACGCCGACTCCGACAACGCCGTCGCGTGCCGCGGGCACCTGCTCGAGCACCGCCGGGATCGCCGTCTCGAGCACGGCCACCCAGTCATCGGGGTCCTGCAGCGCCCAGTCGGGCGGCAGCCGCTCGCCGGTCGACGGCAGCTCGCGGTCGATCGCGCCGTGCGCGTAGCGAACCTCGCTGACCGCAGCCTCCTCGCCGGTGCCCAGGTCGAGCAGCAGCGCGCGACCCGACTCCGTCCCGAAGTCGACGCCGATCGCGTACGCGGGCCGGCTCACCGGGAGTCCGTCGTGTCCCCGTGCGCCTGTTTTGCCGCGGTGTCTTCGGCGATCGCCGCCTGGCGCGCGCGGCGGTACTCCTCGACGACGATCTCGTTCAGCTCATCGACGGATGTCTCCGCCACCGGCTTGTCCAGCGCGATCACGCCGTCCTGGAGCAGGTTCACGCGGTCGCACGTCGCGAACACGTGCGCGTAGTTGTGCAGGATGATCATCACCGAGACCTCGCCCTCCTGCTTGAGGCGGTCGATCAGCTCGAGGATCATCCCACCCTCCTTCGCGCCCATCGCCGCGAGCGGCTCGTCGAGCAGCAGGATGTTGGCCTCGCCCGAGACGGTGCGCGCGACGGCGATCGCCTGGCGCTGGCCGCCGGAGAGGCGCGCCACCGGCACGTCGAGCCTGGGGATGTTGATCCCGATCTCGTCGAGCGCCTTGCGCGTGTCGCGGCGCATCAGCGCGTTGTCGAGGAACGGGATCGGCCGGTGCACGCGCTCGCGGCGCAGGAACATGTTGTGGGAGACCGACAGCTCGTCGATCAGCGCGAGGTCCTGGTAGACGGTGTCGATCCCCTGCGCGCGAGCGTCATCGACGCTCTTCGGTTCGTACGGCTCGCCGTGCAGGAGCATGCGGCCGCCGTCCTGCTTCTGGAAGCCGCAGATGATCTTGAGCAGCGTCGACTTGCCCGAGCCGTTGTCGCCGAGCAGGCCGAGGATCTCGCCCTTGCGCAGGTGCAGGTTGACGTCGCGCAACGCCGTGGTCGGGCCGAAGCTCTTGGAGATGTGCTCGACACGCAGCACGTCGTCGGGCGCCGAGACCGGCGCCACGATCTTCTCGGCTGCGAGCGGCTGCTCAGCCAAGACCGGACCCCGTGCGCACGCGTTGGACGTAGACGTTGACGGTCATCGCGATCAGGATCGCGAGCCCAAGATAGAGGTCGAGGTAGTCGGCGCTGACGCCCTTGATGATCAGGCCGTCGTGGAGCACGCCGAGGAACAGCGCGCCGATCAGGGCGCCGACGACCGTTCCCGACCCGCCCAGCAGCAGCGTGCCGCCGATCACGGCCGAGGCGATCGCCTGGAAGAGGATTTCGTTCGAGCCCGACGGGTCCGGCGTCGCGGTCACCGTGCGCACGGCCTCGAGGATCCCGACGAGCCCGGCGCAGGTCGCGCAGAGGATGAAGTTGCGGATCAGCACCAGGCGCACGCGGATGCCCGCCTCGGCGGCGCCGAGGCGGTTGCCGCCGACGGCGACGGTGTAGACGCCCCAGCGCGAAAACGTCAGCACCCCCTGCAGGATCACGACGATCGCGAGCGCCCAGATCAGCTCCGAGTAGGTGCCGCCGCCGAACACGCGCGCGAACGTGTCGACGTGGAGCGCCGAGGTGCCCGGCGTCGAGACGGGCGCGGTGTGGGAGATGATCAGCGTGACGCCGTCGAGCGTGAACAGCATCCCGAGCGTGGTCACGAATGAGGAGATGCCGACGACGGCGACGAAGAAGCCGTTGATCGAGCCGACCACAGCGCTGACGAGCAGTGACAGGATCACCGCCGGGACGAGGGGCACGCCGGCATGGAACACCTTGTAGAAGATGAACGGCGACAGCAGGTAGACGGCGCCGATCGAGAGATCGATCTCGCCGTTGATCATCACGAACACCTCGCCCGCGGCGAGGATCGCCAGCGGCGCGAAGTACGGCAGCAGCGTCTTGAAGTTCGACACGGTCGCGAAGCCGGGGGCGTTCGCCGCGAAGTACACGATCGCCACGATCGTGACGACGATGATCGAGCCCTCGCGCAGCGTCAGGAACCTGCGGACGAGCTTCATCAGGCTCGTCCCGAGGGCCCGGCCTGTGCCGGCCGGACCCTCGGTTGGAGCTTGTGCCGGAGCTTCGCTGCCGGACGCGGCTGCCACGACTGGAGCCTAGGAGACTCCGGGCGACGAGGAGGTGCCCTCGTAGCGGCTTTTCGTGCTGTTGTACGGCTGGACGGTTTCCGGGGTCAGGAACTTCAGACCGGTGTTGACGTCGGCCATGCCGGTGAGTGTCTTCGATGCGTTGTACAGGTACAGCTCGATGACCGGGAAGAAGCCCTGCAGGTAGGGCTGCTGGTCGATCGTGAACTGGATCTGGTTCTTGGCGAGCAGCTGCTCGGTGATTTCCAGCAGGTCATACCCGCCGCCCTTGACCGAGGAGGAGGCGTTGTGCTTCTGGATCGTCTTCGCGACGCCTTCGGTCGAGCCGGCGTCGACGGCGAACATGCCCTTCGTGTTGGGGTGACCCGCCAAATACGATTCGATGACGGTCAACTCGCCCGGGACCGCGGCGCCGGTGGTGATCACATGCGTCGTGATCGCAGGGAATTTTTTCAGCGTCTTCAGCGCGCCGTCGATCCGCGGCTGGATGTTCAGCTGGCCCGGCGTCGCGATGAACAGCGCGACGTCGCCCGAGGGCACCAGCTTCGCGATGTGTTCGCCCATCTTTTCGCCCGAGACGAACAGGTCCTGGCCGATGTACGCCAGACGCGGGTTGCCAATCGCGTCAGCGTTGTAGGCGACGACCGGGATTTTGGCGTTCAGCGCCGCCTGCACCGGCGCGTTGAACGCCGTCGGGTCGACGAGCGAGACAGCGATGCCGTTGGCGCCGGCGCTGACGGCGCTGTTGACGGCGTTGACCATCTGGCTGACGTTGCTCGATTCCGAGCCCGTCCACTGGTAGGTGCAGCCGAGCAGTTTGCACGCGTCCTGGATGCCGTACTGGGTCGGGACGAAGAACGGGTTGGTGGTGACGTGGTTGACGAACGTGAATTTGTAGCTTTCGCTCGTGCCGAAGATGGTGTTCGCGCTGCTGCTGCTCGAGGCGCTGGAACCGCACGCGGCCAGCAGGCTGCTCACCCCGCCGACCGCCGCGCCCGTCAGCGCGGTGCGGCGCAGGAATGAGCGCCTGTCGAAGCCCGGCCGATCGGCCTCCGGGCGATCCATATATTCGAGAAGCTCTACCGCTTCGTGTGCTTGGTCGGTGTCTGACATTGCGTTCTCCTCTCCAGCGTCTGTTGCAGGCTCGCGGCTACCGACATTGGACACTACCTTCTCGCGAACCGGAACGACAGTCAAGCTCCATCTGGACGGAAAACCCGCAGTATTGTGACGGGAGATCCGCTGATATTCGCTCGGTCGAGGTCACGCCGCGACGTGCCCTTGGAGAGCTTGCACAGAGCGCTGGGCACACGTGGGTATACCCTCGAGGCGTGGCCGGGACACCTGCATCGCCGCCGCCCCCGAAGGGATCGGGAGCCGAGCCCATCGGAGACGAGGATCCCGGGCTCACAGGGCACGGCCAGCGCTACGGGCCGGTCGTGGTCACGCGGTACGTCAAAGACGATGGCCGAGCGCTGCTCCTCTACACGCGCCCTACGCGCGAGCCGGCATGAGCGAGCTGCGCTTCGATGAGCTGCGCGGCGAGGAGGTCGTCTATGCGATCCACCGTCAGGAGCGCACGTTCCTTCCCGCGCGCGACCAGTGTCCGCTGTGCCCCGCTCGCACGGGCAGAGGGCCGGGTGAGATCCCCTTCCCCAGCTTCGAGATCGCGGTCTTCGACAACCTCTTCCCGGCCTTCGAGGCTCCGCTCGGGGCGGCGGAGGTAGTCGTCTACACCGACAGCCACGACGGTTCCCTCGGCACGCTCGCGCCCGAGCGCGCAGAGGCGTTGATGTGGACCTTCCGTCACCGCTACTCAGAGCTCGGCGCGCGTGATGACATCGACTACGTGTTCATCTTCGAGAACCGCGGCGTCGAGGTCGGCGTGACCCTGCATCATCCCCACGGGCAGATCTACGGCTACCCGTTCCTGCCTCCCGTGCCCGCGCTCGAGCTCGCCGCCGACGAGCGTCTGGGAGGCTGCGCGCCGTGCCGTCTGATGAAGGGAGAGCTCGACGACGGCAGGCGGATCCTGTTCGAGAACGACGCAGTCGTCGCCTACGTTCCATACGCCGCCCGCTGGGCCTATGAAGCACACGTGAACCTGCGCCAGCACCGGCCCAGTCTCCTCGATTGCGAGCCCGGCTGAGCTGCGCCTGCTCGCGGCCGCGCTGCAGAAGCTCGTGCGTGGATACGACGCGCTGTTCGATCGGCCCTTTCCATATGTGATGGCCATGCACCAGGCGCCGACGAGGATATCCGCACCCCCCGCGGCCGGGCCGGGGAGATCTGCCGGCGCCGCGCCCGGCGCCGACGCGGCTCACGGACACCTGCACATCGAGTTCTACCCACCGCTGCGCACGGCCGAGAAGCTCAAGTACCTCGCGGGCTCCGAGCAGGGCGCCGGCACGTTCATCTCGGACACGCTGCCCGAGGAGTCCGCCGCCGTGCTGCGCGGAGCGATCGCTCGTGCCGCGTAGGCGAGCCGTCGCATTCGCGCCCGGGCGCGTGAACCTGATCGGCGAGCACACCGACTACAACGGCGGGCTCGCGCTGCCGTTCGCGATCGCCGAGGGTGTCACGGTACGCGCCGTGGCGAGCGGGGATGAGCACATCCACGCGCACGCATGCGATCTCGGCGAAGAGGACACCTTCGCGCTCGCCGACCGCTCGCCCGCCGAGGGGTGGCGCGCGTTCGTCCGGGGCACCGTGGCCGAGCTCTCCGCGGCCGGGCTCCGCCTGGTGGGCGCGGAGCTGAAGATCGGCGGAGACCTTCCCCGGGGCGCCGGCCTGTCCTCCTCGGCCGCGCTCGAGGTCGCCCTGGCGATGGCGCTGCTCGCCCTTGGCGATGGCTCGGGAGCGCGCATCGAGCGGGTTGAGCTCGCCCGCCTGTGCGCGCGGGTCGAGACCGAGTGGACGGGCGCTCAGACGGGCATGCTGGATCAGCTTGCATCGCTCTTCGGAGCGGCCGACATGGCACTGCGCATCGACTTCCGCACGCTCGAGATCGACCCGGTGCCGCTGCGCCTGGAGGGCTGGCGGTTGGTCGTGCTCGACTCCGGCGAGCGGCATGCGCTCGCGAGCTCGGAGTACAACACGCGACGCGCAGAATGCGCGCGGGCGTGTGAGCTCCTGGGCGTGGATTCGCTGCGCGAGGCAAGCACCGATGCCGTCGCGGCACTGCCCGAGCCACTGCGCCGCCGCGCGAGCCACGTGCTGGCAGAAAACGATCGCGTCACCGGCAGCGTGGCCGCTCTTCGCACGGGCGATCTCCCCGCCCTGGGAGCGCTGTTGAGCGCCTCCCACGAGAGCCTGCGCGACTGCTTCGAGGTCTCGACCCCCGCGGTCGAGCGCACCGTCGAGCGGCTGCTGGCGGCCGGGGCCGCGGGCGCCCGCATCGTCGGCGGCGGCTTCGGAGGCTGCGTGCTCGGCCTGTTCGCACCCGGCGTCCGCCCGCCCTCCGGCGCGCGCGAGGTGCGCCCGGGACCGGGCGCGAGCGTGCTCGACGCGTAGCGCTGCGGCGGCCTCGGGGCCCTGGCGCCGCCTCCCCTCGCTTCAGCCGTCAGGGTTCGGCAAGCGGCGAGACGTAACGCAGGAAGGGCTCGATCTGAAGGCCGTGTCCAGTGGCCTTCTCCAGCAGCGGAATCGTGTCGAGGCGTCGTCCGTAGCGGTGCACGTGCTCGGCGAGCCAGCCCTGGATCGGAGCCACCAGCCCCTCGCGCAGGTCCTCCTCGCGCGGCCCCAGCTCAGCCTCCATCGCCTCCCACAGCTGGGCGGCGATCAGGCAGCCGAGCGCATAGCTCGGGAAGTAACCGAAGCTTCCCGCGCCCCAGTGCACGTCCTGCAGACACCCGAGCGCGTCGGAGGGAACCTCGACGCCAAGCAGGCGGCGCATCCCGTCGTGCCACGCTGTGGGCAGATCGCGTACGGCGAGCTCGCCGTCGATGAGCGCAAGTTCGAGTTCGAAGCGCAGGATGATGTGCAGCGGATAGGTGAGCGGATCCGCCGAGACGCGGATGAGCGAGGGCTCGACGCCCACCAGCGTGGCATGCAGCTCCTCGGGAGCGACCGCGAACCCGCCCGCGGCCAGGTCGCGGGCCAGCACCTCTGCGAACGCCCGATTGCGCGCCACGTGGTTCTCCCACAGCTTGCTCTGGGACTCGTGCATGGACATCGACGTTCCGCGCCCGAGGTTGGTGCGCTCCAGCGCCTCGTCGACCTGGCGCTCGTACAGCGCGTGGCCATACTCGTGCAGCGAGCTGAGCAGCGACTCCACCTGGCCGTCGCCGTAGCGAGTCGTAAGGCGGGTGTCGCGGCGGCCCATCCATGCTGTGAAGGGGTGGGCCGAGACGTCCACCCGCCAGCTCTTGTCGTCGACTCCAAGCCGGCGCAGAGTGCTCGCCACGGCGACCTGCTGCGCGCTGACGGGTATGTCCAGCGTCCGCGCCGGGGAGCGAACCTGCGCATCGGCCGCGAGCGGTGGCAGTGCCTCGGCCAGCGCCCCGAACACGCGACGAAGCTCCTCGGTTTGCAGTCCGAAGTCGTAGTCGCTGATGAGCGCGTCATAGGGGCTCTCACCCTCCTCGGCGACGCATTCCCCGTAGGCCCGCGCGAGCTCCACGTTTCGCTCGAGCGCTCCCACGAAGGAGCCGAAGTCATCCTCCGATCGCGCGAGCCGCCAGCGCTCCTGACCCTCGGTACTCGCGCGCGCCAGGTCGACCGCGAGCTCCTCCGGGACCCGGCGGGCGCGCTCCCAATCGCGACGTGCCAGCCGGACGACGTCGCGGTCAAGCTCATCGAGCACGGCGTCGTCGAGCTCTGAAAGCCAGTCTCCGACCTCTGCGGCCGTGGCACGCTCGTGCGTGAGACCGGCGAGTGTACCGAGCTGATGCGCCCTGCCGGTGGCGCCCTGCTCCGGCATCGTCACCAGCTGGTCCCAATGCAGGAGCATCTCCACGGTGGCGAGGTCGGCCAGCTCGGCCATGCGGGTGCGCAGCTTCTCGAGGGCGTTCACGCACCAGAGGGTATGCGTTCGGACGTCCAGGCCGTAGGATCCGCAGCAGTGCCACGACCCCTCTTCAAAGCGACCCGATGAACCACAACCACGAACACAGCGAGGAAGTCGAAGCTCTGTTCCCAGAGAGCGGGCAGAGCCGGACGCAGCTTCCTCTCACCGCGCCGCCCGTGCCCGCACAGGCAGAGCATGCCATCGGGCAGTCGGCGACCGACGCCGGCTTCTTCAACGGCGAGCTGTCCTGGCTCGACTACGGCGAGCGGCTGCTCGAGCTCGCCGATGAGCTCGCCGAGCGGCTTCGCCGCGCCGGAATCGGAGGGGGAGATCCGACGCGCCCGGGCGGGCGCGCGCCCGGGCTGGGAGCGTTCCAGCCGCACGAGGTGGTCGTACCCCAACTCACATCCGGCGCGACCGCGGGCGACGTGCTGAGGCGGGCGATCGCCGCCTCCGTCGTGCGCCTTGCTCGGCAGGACCCCGTGATGCGGCTCGACACCGACCCGGAGGGTGTCCATCAGGCGCGTGTCGCGACCCGGCGCCTACGCTCGGACCTGCGCACGTTTCGGCCGCTTCTCGACCGCGAATGGGCCTCCGCACTGCGAGCCGAGCTGGACTGGCTTGCAGGGGAGCTGGGCGTCGTGCGCGACGGCGACGTGATGCTCGAGCGGATGCGCACGCACGCGGCCCAGCTCCCGCAGGTGGATGCGCGGGGCGCAACGCCGATGGTGACTACGCTCGAGAGCGCGCGCGGGGAGGCCCATTCACGACTTCTGGAGACGCTCCGCGGAGGGCGCTACCTTGCGCTCCTTGACCGTCTGGTCGACGCGGCCAATGCGCCTGCTCTGCTGCTCGAGGCCGACCTCCCGGCGCCCGCTGTCCTCCCCGCGCTCGTGCGCCGCCCATGGCGGCGACTCGCCGGACGGGTCAAGGCGCTCGCCGAGCCGCCGCTCGACGAGGAGCTGCACGCGGTTCGGATCGAGGCCAAGCGCGTGCGCTATGCCGCCGAGGCCGCGGCGCCGCTGCTCGGACGCCAGGCCCGCTCCTTCGCCCGTGCCGCCGCCGCCCTGCAGGAGGTGCTCGGCGACCTCAACGATGCCGTCATGGCGGAGCGATGGCTCCGCAGCTGGGCTGATGAAGGCCGCTCGACGCTCGCAGCGTTCACGGCCGGCGAGCTGGCCACGGTGGAGCGGGCGGCGGCGCAGGAGGCCCGAGCGCGCTGGCACAAGGCTTGGAAGGATCTCGCATCGCCGAAGCTACGCGCCTGGATGTGATCCACGAACCGCGCGCGAACCCTCGAACGTGAAGGCCGCGGTGATGCACAGCGCGCCGATCGTGTCCACCCATCCCCAGCCCAGCAGGCGCTGCGCCAGAAGCGCCGCAAGCGCCAGCGAAGCCAGGGCCACGCCCGACCACGTCAGAAGACTGTCGGCGCGGAGCGCGGGGCTGCCCAGGCGCGCGGCGAGCGAGTACTTAGCAGTTGCGAGAAACGGAAGCACGAGGACCGCGGCGACGGCCTCGGCGATCGCGAACAGCGGCGCCTGGACATGTCGTCCGACGATGAGCGCGCGCACCGCCTGGATGAACAGGTAGAGGGCGATCAGCAGGAACGCCGTTCCGGCGAGCCGCAGGGCGAGCCGCTCGGCATGCTGCGCGCGCTCGGCGTGCCCGGCCTCCTCGGCGCGGAAGCGCAATACGAGGACGGCCGAAGCGGAGGAATCGACGACGGCGTTGACTCCGAACCCGATCAGCGAGAGGCTGTGAGTGGAGATCGCCGTGGCCACCGCGGCCCCGCCGACGACGACGTTCCAGCCGACCGTCATGGCGCACAAGCGAGCCGCTCGCCTGAGCGCCGGAACAGGAGCCGCAGTCACGACGTGAGCCTATGGGCAACGCGCCGGTGTTTCCCTGCGCGTAGGGTGTGCCCGGGATACCAAAAGGAGCGGCCATGACCGAAGACACCGTGAAGTTCCTGCTGTCCGAGCGCGACATACCCACCCACTGGGTGAACCTGCTCGCCGAACTCCCCGGCGAGCCGCTGCCGCCGCTGAACCCGCAGACGCTCGAGCCGGCCGGCCCGCCCGATCTCACGCCGATCTTCCCCATGGGGCTGATCGAACAGGAGGTCTCCCCCGCGCCGGAGATCCCGATCCCCGAGCCGGTGCTCGACGCCTACAGGCTGTGGCGTCCCACGCCGCTCTTCAGGGCTCGCCGGCTCGAGCGCGAGCTCGACACGCCGGCACACATCTACTACAAGTACGAGGGCGTCTCGCCGGCCGGCTCGCACAAGCCGAACACGGCCGTTCCCCAGGCCTACGAGAACGCCCGTGCCGGCATCAAGCGCCTGAGCACCGAGACGGGCGCGGGACAGTGGGGCTCGGCGCTCGCGTTCGCGTGCACCCTGTTCGGCCTCGAGTGCGAGGTGTTCATGGTCGGCTCCTCCTATGACCAGAAGCCCTACCGGCGCTCGATGATGCAGACCTGGGGCGCAACCGTCCACCGCTCGCCCAGCACGCTCACCGACTCGGGCCGGGCTCAGCAGGCCCACCCCACCGGATCGCTCGGCATCGCCATCTCCGAGGCCGTCGAGGTGGCCGCCCAGCGCGAGGACACCAACTACGCGCTCGGCTCGGTGCTCAATCACGTCCTGCTCCACCAGACGGTCATCGGCCAGGAGGCGATCGCGCAGATGGAGATGGCCGGCGAGCAACCCGACGTGGTAGTCGCCTGCGTCGGCGGGGGCTCGAACTTCGGCGGCCTGGCCTTCCCGTTCGTGCGCCGGGTCCTGCGCGGAGAGACACAGACGCGCTTCCTGGCCGCCGAGCCCTCGGCCTGCCCGACGCTCACCCGCGGCGCCTACCGCTACGACTACGGCGACACCGCGGGCCTCACCCCGCTCATGCCCATGTACACGCTGGGCCACGACTTCGTGCCCGCGCCCGTGCACGCCGGCGGCCTTCGCTACCACGGCGACTCGCCGATGGTGTGCGCGCTGGTCAAGGCCGGCCTGGTCGAGCCGCGCGCCTACCGCCAGAACGAGACCTTCGCTGCCGCCGTCCGCTTCGCCCGCAGCGAGGGGATCATCCCCGCGCCCGAGCCCGCGCACGCGATCCGCGCCGTCATCGACGAGGCCGAGGCGGCCCGCGAGGCGAGTGACGAGCGCGTCATCCTGTTCGGTCTCTGCGGCCACGGCCACTTCGACCTGTCCGCCTACGACGCCTTCCTGGCGGGCGACCTCGAGGACCCGGAGTTCTCCGAGCAGGACATGGACGAGGCCCTCGCGGCTCTTCCGCAGACTCCGTCCATAGCCTAGGCTGGGTTCGGGATGTCGCTCGAACACGTTGATGTGCTGATCGTCGGGGCGGGGCTGTCGGGAATCGGCGCCGGCTATCACCTGCAGGCCAACTGCCCGGGCAAGAGCTACGCGATCCTCGAGGCGCGCGACTCCATCGGCGGCACCTGGGACCTGTTCCGCTACCCGGGCGTCCGCTCGGACTCGGACATGTACACCCTCGGCTACGCCTTCAATCCGTGGGAGGCGGCCAAGTCGATCGCCGACGGGCCCTCCATCCTCGACTACGTCCGCCAGACGGCCGCGGACAACGGCATCGAGCAGAACATCCGCTTCAACCACAAGGTGCGCCGCGCCGAGTGGTCCACGGCTGAAGGCAGCTGGACGGTGGAAGCCGAACGCACGGACACCGAGGAGACGGTCCGCCTGAGCTGCGGGTTTCTGTTCATGTGCAGCGGCTACTACTCCTATGACGAGGGCTACACCCCGGACTTCGAGGGCATCGAGCGCTTCGCCGGTCGCATCGTTCACCCCCAGAAGTGGACCGAGGACATCGACTACGCCGGCAAGCGCGTCGTGGTGATCGGAAGCGGCGCCACCGCGGTGACCCTCGTCCCCGCGCTCGCGCAGAGCGCCGAGCACGTCACGATGCTGCAGCGCTCGCCCAGCTACGTCGTCTCGATCCCCGGCGAAGACCCGGTCGCCAAGGTCATCCGTCGCCTGCTGCCCACGCGCCTGGCCTACGCGGTCACGCGCTGGAAGAACGTCCTCATCACGATGCTCGTCTTCCAGCTCAGCCGGCGCACGCCCGGGTTCGTCAAGGGTCTGTTGCGCAAGGGCGCCGAGAGGAACCTCCCGCCCGGATACGACATCGACACCCATTTCAAACCCCGCTACAACCCGTGGGATCAGCGCATGTGCCTCGTGCCCGACGGCGACCTGTTCGAGGCCATCTCAGCCGGGCGCGCATCGGTGGTGACCGATCACATCGACACGTTCACCGAGAAGGGCATTCGCCTTCAGTCGGGCGCCGAGCTCGAGGCCGACATCATCGTCACCGCGACGGGGCTGAACCTGCTCGCGCTGGGTGGAATGCAGGTGGCGGTCGACGGCCGCGAGATCACCCCCGCGGAGACGATGAGCTACAAGGGGATGATGCTGAGCGGCGTGCCCAACCTGGCGATCTCCTTCGGCTACACCAACGCCTCCTGGACGCTCAAGTGCGATCTGACCTGCGGGTTCGTCTGTCGCCTGCTCAACCACATGGACGAGCACGGATACGACCAGTGCACGCCGGAGAGCGGCGACCCCTCGATCGCCGAGGAGCCGTTCATCGACTTCTCCTCGAGCTACGTGCTGCGCTCGATCGACCAGTTCCCCAAGCAGGGGTCGAAGGCCCCGTGGCGGCTCTACCAGAACTACGCCCTCGACATCCTCACGCTCCGCTACGGCGCGATCGAGGACGGCGCCATGCGGTTCTCCCGCACCCCGTCGCCCGTCGAGGCCGCCGAGCCGGTCGCCGTATAGAGGTCCGGACGTGGGCGAGATCTCTCGATCCTGCTACCGCGCCGGCTCGGGCGAGCCGCTCGTGCTGCTGCACGGCTTCACCGGCAGCTGGCCGCATTGGCGCCCGGTGCTCGGCGAGCTCGCCGCCCGCTATGAAGTGGTCGCGCCCACGCTCGCCGGCCATGACGGCGGACCGCCGTTCCCGATGAGCAGCCCGCTGACGCTCGCCGCGGGCGCCGACTCGCTCGAGGAGCATCTCGACGAGCTCGGCGTGGGCACCGCTCACATCGCCGGCAACTCGATGGGGGGCGCCCTTGCACTCGAGCTGGCCAAGCGCGGCCGGGCGCGCTCGGTGGTCGCCCTCGCCCCGGCCGGCGGATGGACGGACGGCGACGGCGAGGCAAAGCGCCTTGCCGGCTTCTTCGCGCGCCAGATCCGTCTCACGCGCCTGATCGAGTCGCGTCTTCAGACCGTCATGCGCCGGCCCTCCGCACGCCGCGCGGCGCTGCGCGACATCATGCGCCACGGCGAGCTCGTGGCTCCTGCGGACGCCGTCGATATGGCGCTCGCCTCACTGCGCTGCACGCTCGCCGACAGGGCCATCGCCGCGCTGCGGACCGATCGCGGCTTCGCGCTCGGAGACCTCGATCGCATCGCCTGCCCGGTGCTGCTGGCCTCGCCGCAGTTCGATCGCATCCTGCCCGTGGCCAAGCACGCGCCGCGCTATCGGCGGGAGATTCCAGGCGTCGAGTGGCGGATGCTGCCCGGCTGCGGGCACGTGCCCATGTGGGACGACACGCGACTCATCGTCAGGACGATCGACGAGTTCGTGAGCCGCCACGCAACGGCCTCGCCGCCCGCACCCGCGCCCGCCGCGGCACTGTCGCCCGCGGGCACCTAGACATCGGGGGCGTACCCTCCGCGCTCGCGGGTAATAGGCTCACGACATCTCAAGACCAAGGACGTTCTGGAGGAAGGGATGAGGAACGGGCGAAGCGACTCGCGAGCGGCGAAATCCCGGTGCGCGCCGCTCCTCGCCCTGTCGCTCCTCGCCCTCGCGGCCGCAATGCTCGGCTGGAGCAGCGCGGGCGCTGACGCGGCGACCCCGTTCAGCTACGGCCTGCCGGCGCATGTATCGGTGCCCCACTGGGCCCGCGGTAAAGCCGTCCACTTCTCTCCGGCGCTGACGCCGGCCCCGGCGGGGAGCTCGGCTGCGGCACCGAGCACGGTGGCCGGCGCCGCCGCGCCCCTCGCCGAGGGCGAGCCCGAAGGGCCCGAGCAGAACTCCAATCACCGAAACGACGGCGACCTCGGCCGGCGTTGCGGAGGATGCCTCGGCGTGCCGCTGCGCTACTACTCCGGGCCGGTCCAGCACGAACCCGAAGTGCACGTCATCTTCTGGGGCAGGAACTGGAACGAACCAGGCGGGCCGGGCCCGCTCCTGCATGAGGAAGTGATGAAGTTCTATGGCGGGCTCGCGACCTCGCCATCCGGCAGGGCGTTCCAGGGGATCCTCACCCAGTACTTCGACGAATCCGGCCGTGTCTCCGCGAGCCTCGAAGGGCGGAAGGTCACCTCGTTCACCGATGAAGGCGTCGCGGCTCCGGTGAACGTGAACGACGGCGCCCTCCAGAGAGAGGCCAGGGCGGTCGCCGAAAACCCGAAGAACCGCTGGACGCTCGGGCCCAACGCCCAGTTCGTGTTGATTCCCGCGCCGGGCGCGACATATGAACCCGGCTTTGACCGCAGCTTCTGTGCCTACCACAGCCTGGTCCGCGAAGCCGCCACGTACTGGACCTACACGTTCCTCTCATACAACGGCGAAGAACCATTCGAAAACGGCTGCCTCAGCTACGATCGCGACGAACGCGCAAGCCACGTGGAAAAGGCCGCCCACGTCCTGTCCATGGACGCGTCTCACGAGTACGCCGAGAGCGCAACCGATCCGGCGTTCTCCGCCTGGTTGGACGATGAGGGAAATGAGATCGCCGACATCTGCAGCTCGGGCGATGATCAGCTCGCCAATCAAGCTTGGGTCCAGGGGCTGTGGGACGACCACGAGAGCGCCTGCGAGCTCGAAGACCTCTCGCCGCCCCACGTCCTCGGGCTGACCGAAGCGCCCTCGGACGTGAGCGGCCACGAAGCGACGTTAAACGCGACCGTCAATCCCGAGAACGAGGGCCTCGAGACGAAGTACCGCTTTGAATACGGGCCCACCGGCTCCTACGGGAAAAGCGCTCCGGCAGAAGGGTTCGTCGGCGTCGGCAACCAGTTCGGCAATCAGCAGGTACACCAGACGGTCTCGGCCCTTCAGCCGGAAACGACCTATCACTACCGCGTCGCGGCCACGATTGACCGCGAAGGCCACGAAGAAACCACATACGGTGAAGATCACACGTTCGTTCCCTCGCAGTGGTTCACCGGAAGCATCCGGCTCTCGCCCGGAGGCAATCAGGGCTCGTTCGGCAGCGCCCTCGTCTCCTGCTCATTCGTCCCCTGGTCGTGTGGCGGCGCCTCCTGCCCGTCGCGCGCGTCGTGCGTGGCGGTGGGATCCTTTGAATCGTACGGCGAAGAAGATCCGATGGCTGCCATCTGGAACGAAGGGCAGTGGTCCTTCGAAGCGCTTCGGCTGCCCACGGGGAGCGGCGATGAGTTTGCACTGACCGGCGTCTCATGCGCCTCCATCAGTGCGTGCATGACGGTGGGATATGAGAGGAACACCGCCGGAGTGCGCGTGCCCGTGTACGGCCGCTTGAATGGCACACAGGCGATGGTCCGTCGCGTCCATGCCGCCTCCCGGCGGAGCGAGGGAAGCAGGCCTTGAGGGAGTGTCCTGCGTGTCCTCGAGCGAATGCATGGCGGTTGGACTCAGCGTCGACGCCGCGGGTGCCGAGCTGCCCTACGGGGCGCTCTGGAGCAAGGGCGCGTGGCATGTCCAGGCGCTGAGCCCCCCCGGGGCTGTGAACGCGGTCCTCGAGGGCGTCTCCTGTGCGTCTCCGAGGTCCTGCGTCGCCGTCGGTTTCTCAGAAGATGCGAGCGGGGTCAAAGCCGCCCTGAGCGAGACCTGGAACGGCGCCGCCTGGTCGATCAGCCCGGCGGAGGCTCCACCCCAAGCCGGGAGCTTCTCGCTGAGCGGAGTGTCCTGTGCCTCATCCAGCGCCTGCATGGCGGTTGGCACGTACACGGCCGGCAAGGGCGACGCGGGTCTTGCCGAGCGCTGGGATGGGGCCAGATGGTCAGCGCAGGCGAGCGCGAACACGGGCTTCCCGGAAGAACTGATCGGGATCTCGTGTCCGGCCGCCGAAGAATGCACGGCGGTCGGAAACTACGAGCCGACGGGGCGCTGGGTGGCGATGGTCCAAGCGTGGAACGGCGTGAGCTGGAGCGCTCAGGCGTCGAATGTCGATCAGGCACAGGCAAGCGAACTGCACGCCGTGTCCTGCGTCGCCTCCTCGACGTGCGCCGCCGTGGGCGTCACCGGCTGGTCGGGAGCGGGGCGTTCACACTCGGGTCTGGTCGAACCGCTGGTCGAGATCCGCTCGGCGCCGCCCTTCGTGAAAGCTGCCAATCCGCCCGCACCGAGTCCCCCCGGCGCCGCGCCGGGAAGTCCGCTCGTCACCGGGTCCGCGCGCACGGCGCTCCCGAAGGGGGCCGTGCTCGAAAGCCGCGTTGCGGTGCTGCGCTGCAGGGTGCCCCTCCTGAGGGGTGTCTCGGAGAAGCTCGCAAGGCGGCGTTTGCGCAGAGCGCACTGCGCCCTCGGTCGGGTGGCACGTCCTTCCCGGGTCACCGGGAAGCTCCTCGTCCGCAGGCAGGGCCACAGCCCCGGAGCCAACCTTGCGCTAAACACCAGGATCAACCTCGCACTCGGCGGTGTCCCGCGCGCCCGGGCGAAGCGGGGCTGACCAGTCGATCCAAGGAGCCTCGATGTCCTTTCAGACCCTTCTGTACGACACGGCGGACGCTGTCGCCACGATCACGCTGAACCGGCCCGAGCGGCTGAACACGATCGTGCCGCCGATGCCCGACGAGCTGGAGGCGGCGGTCCACCGCGCCGTTGCCGACCCCGCGATCAAGGTCATCGTGCTGCGCGGCGCGGGCCGCGCGTTCTGCGCCGGGTTCGACTTCGGTGACGGCTTTCACCACTGGGATGAGGGCATCACCACCGACGGCGCATGGGATCCGGGGAAGGACTTCATCGCCCAGACCTCGCAGAGCCTCGGTCCGGTGCCCAAGTTCATGAGCCTGTGGCGCTCACCCAAGCCGGTCATCGCCCAGGTGCACGGCTGGTGCGTGGGCGGCGGCAGTGACATGGCACTGTGCGCCGACCTGGTCATCGCCAGCGAGGACGCCCGGATCGGTACCTCCTACTCGCGCATGTGGGGCTGCTACCTGACCGGCATGTGGCTGTATCGACTCGGCCTGACCAGGGCCAAGGAGTTCGCGCTCACCGGCAAGCCGCTCTCGGGCGCCGAGGCGGCCGAGGCGGGGCTGATCAACGCGGCGGTGCCGTTCGAGCGCCTCGAGGAGGAGGTTCGCGAGCGCGCCGAGCTGCTTGCCACGATTCCCGCTCTCCCAGCTCGCCGCGATGAAGCTGATCGTCAACCAGGCCTACGAGAACATGGGACTGGCCTCCACCCAGCTGCTCGGCCCGATCCTCGACGGGCTCATGCGCAACACGCCCGAGGCCCATCACTTCATCGAGTTGGCCGAGAGCGAGGGCGTCGGCGCCGCCGTCGCCCAACGCGACGGCCCCTTCGGCGACTACAGCCAGGCCCCGGCGAAGGACAAGCCCGACCCCGCGAACACCGTCGTGGCGGACGGATAGGGCTCGGCGCCGAGCTCGCGCCACACCCGCCAGGATCGAGGATCGCGGGCGGGGGCCCGGCGCATAGTTCCCGAGCAAACGGGTAACACGGACCGAGCCACGGATGTGGTAACACGGTTCCCGCAAGCGAGCCGCACGGACCACTCCCACGAAGGAGCGCCCATGACCCTGCTCACGCGTTGGGTCCTCGCCCACAAGCGCATCGTCGTCATCTTCTGGGTACTCGTGACCCTCGTCGGCATGGCCTCGGCCGACTCGGCGACCAAATCGCTCAAGCAGAAATTCTCGGTGCCCGGCAAGGAAGGCTGGGTCGCGAACGAGCAGATCGCGCGCGAGTTCAACGGCACCGGTGGCAACACCACCCCGCTACTGGCCGTGGTGACACTGCCCGCCGGGCAATCGGTGAGGAGCTCGACCGCGCAGGCGGAACTGCGCGGCGTCGAATCGCGTCTGGAGGGGGCATCGCCGGGCACGCGCCTGGCCGGGTATGCGAGCACCGGCGCCCCCGCGTTCGTATCCAGGGACGGCCGCACGACCTTCATCATCGCCTACCCTCCGCTGGACCCGAAAGAATCCTTCGGCAACAACCCGAAGGCAGCGAAACGGGCCATCGCGGCGCTGGCCGGCGCGACCGTGGCCGGCGCCCCCGTTCACCTCACGGGCTTCGACGCGCTGACCGTCCAGAGCGGCGGCGGTACCGGTCCGGGGGTGTTGGTCGAGGCACTGCTCGGCGGGTTTGGAGCGTTGCTGGTGCTCGCGTTCGTGTTCGGTTCGTTCCTGGCGATCGTGCCGATCATCATGGCGATCGTGTCGATCCTGACCGCGTTCCTCGTGGTGTGGGGCCTCACCACGGTCACCGAAGTCTCCCCGATCGTCCAGTTCCTGATCGCGCTGATCGGCCTCGGCGTGTCGATCGACTATGCGCTGCTCGTCGTGGTCCGCTGGCGCGAGGAGCGCGCCCACGGGATGCAGGGAGATGCGGCCGTCCAGCGGGCGATGGAGACCGCGGGCCGCGCGGTCGTGTTCAGCGGCACCACCGTTGCCATCGGCCTGCTCGCGCTCGTCGCCCTGCCGCTTCCGTTCCTGCGGTCGGTCGGATATGGCGGCATGCTGATCCCGTTGATCAGCGTGCTCGTCGCCACGACGCTCTTGCCGGTCGTGCTGAGCAGGTTCGGCCAGCGGCTTGACTGGCCACATATGCGCAGCGACGACGAAGCCAGCCACGCATGGACCCGCTGGGCCGAACTGGTCGTGCGCCACCGCGTGGCGGCCACGGTGACCGCCTGCATCGTGCTCGGAGCCCTCGTGCTGGCGGCGACGGGCCTGCAGTTGGGCGTGTCCAACGCCAACACGGTCGCCAAACAGGGCGACGCCAAGCAGGGTCTGCTCGCGTTGGAGAGATCCGGGATCGGCTCGGGCGCGCTGCTGCCCCATGAGGCGCTCGTCCGTGGATCGACCGCGCCCGAACAGGTCGCCCAGACGCTCGCTGTGGTGCCAGGGGTGTATGGGTCGGCGGCGCCGACGTCACCACAGTGGCGCCACGCCGATGCCGCGGTCGTTGACGCCTTCGCGGTACCGGACGCCTCGACGGCGGAGGGTCGCGCCACGCTCGATCGCCTGCGGACGGCGGTCCGCTCCGATCCGGGAGACGTGATCCTCGGCGGACTGCCGGCGCAGAACGCGGACTTCATCAACGCCGTGTACGGCAACTTCCCCCTCATGATCGCGCTGATCGCGCTGATCACGTTCGTGCTGCTCGCACGCGCATTCCGCTCACTGCTGCTGCCGGCGAAGGCCGTGGTGCTGAACGTGATCAGCGTCGCGGCCGCCTGGGGGGTGCTCGTGATCGTCTGGCAGAACGGCCACGGCTCCGAGCTGATCTGGGGCATCCCGGCGACCGGCTCGATCACCGCGTGGATCCCGCTGATGGTGTTCGCGTTCCTGTTCGGGCTGTCGATGGACTACGAGGTGTTCATCCTGTCCCGCATGCGCGAAGAGTACGACGCCACCGGCTCGACCAACACGGCGGTGATCCGCGGGATCGGACGCACCGGGCGTCTTGTCACGAGCGCCTCGTTGATCCTGTTCCTGGCGTTCACCTCGCTCGCCTCCGGGCCGGAAACCGAAATCAAAGTGCTCGCGACCGGATTGGCCGCGGGCATCCTGCTGGATGCGACGGTCATCCGGGCGCTGCTCGTGCCGGCCGTCGTCTCCCTGTTCGGACGCTGGAACTGGTGGCTGCCGCACCTGCCCGCGCGGCTTCTGCGTGTCGAGCCGTCGCTGCCGCCCGGGACCCTGCAGGGCGAGAGCTCCGGATAGCCCGGGCGCCCCTGCGCTCGGATCCTCGGCGGATGCCCTCTCAGGCGGCCTGCCGCCGGCCCTGAGCGCCGATCCGGCGCCCCTGCGCCAACCCCGGCGGGAGTACGATCAGGTCATGGAGCGGGTCGATGTCGTCGTGGTGGGCGCCCGCCTCGCCGGGTGCGCGGTGGCAGCGCCGCTCGCTCGCGCCGGACGGCGCGTGCTGATGCTGGACAGGATGCGCTTTCCCTCCGACCAGCTCTCCACGCACGTGCTGATGCCCGCGGGAACGAGCGAGCTCGCCAAGCTCGGCGCGCTGCCACGGATTCTCGCCCTGAATCCGTCGCGGGTGCGCTGGATCGGGGTCGAGGCGGAAGGGATCAGCTGCCGCGAGCGCGTGCGCCCGGCCTCCGACGGGATCGACTACGGCGTCTGCGTACCCCGCGACCTGCAGGACGTGCAACTCGTGGAGTCCGCGCGCGAACAGGGTGTCGACGTCCGCGAGCGCTGCACCGTGGAGGCGCTGCTCTGGCGCGCGGGGCGCGTGGCCGGCGTGCGCTACCGCAGCGCCGACGGTAGCGAGTCCGAGGTGGGCGCCACGCTCACCGTGGGTGCGGACGGGCGGCGATCGACCGTCGCCTCGCTGGTCGGTGCGTGGAGGCCCTACCGGCTCTCGCGTAACGGCCGCGGGCTCGTGTTCCGCTACCTGGACGACCCGCTTGCGGGCACCGTGGAGGCCGAGACCTACCTGCAGTGGCGCGAGGGCTGCTCGTTTGCATTCGCATTTCCCACCACCCCTGCGGGCAGGCTGTTGATCCTGCTGATGGGCCACCGCGACGAGGCGGGCGAGGCCAGGCGCGACCCCGAGGCCTACTGGCTGCGCAAGCTGGCCGAGCATCCCGGCCTCGCTCGGCGAATCGCCGGCGCACCGCCCGGCTCAAAGCTTCGCTCCACCGGGGAGACGCCGGCGTTCTTCCGTGCCTCCTCGGGCCCGGGATGGGCACTCGCGGGCGACGCCGGCCACTTCAAGGACCCGGTAACCGGCCAGGGCATGCGCGACGCCATGTTCGCCGGGCGAACGCTCGCCGAGCAGGTCCTGGCTGCGCTCGACGACCCCGTCGCCGTCGACCGCGCCACACGCAGCTGGGAGGCGGCCCGCGACCGCGAGTGCCTGCCCGCCTACCACTTCGCCAATGCCGACACGCGCGCCGAGCGCCCCTCCCCGGCGCTCTGCGAGCTCGTCCGGGATGCGGGCAGAACGACGACGGCGGATCTCTCGGACCTGTTCGGCCGCGCCCGCACGCCACAGCAGATCGCACCCCCGGCCCGTCTCGCGCGGGCGCTCCTTTCCGCGCTCTGGCGGGGCGAGCGACCGCGCTCTGAAACCGTGCTGCGCGCGGCCTCGGATGTGCGCACGGAGGTCGAGATCCGCCTCGAGCGACATGCCGATCGCTTCCGCTCCACCCGCCTGCTCACCGGCTCAGAGCACCCGGGGGCGTCCTGGCCCGCACCCCCGGCCGTGGCCCGCTCTGGAACCGCCCCGCCGCCGCCGCGAGACACGGGGCCATCGGAGCCGCCCGGTGCTGTCAGCGCCGTCAGCGACGCGGGTCTCGACGTGACCCGGATCGCCGTCGTTCAGCCGGCCCTCGAGTTGGGCAAGGTGGAGCAGAATCTCGCGCGGGTCGAGGATCTGATTCGCGACGCACATCGCGAGCACGCTCCGGACGTGATCGTGGTTCCCGAGGGCTTCACCACGCCCAACGTCTACGCCAGGGTCCTGCGCGGAACCGCACGCCCGGTGGACGGCCAGCCGCTGCAGATGCTGACCCACCTGGCGCGCGAGCTCGACTGCGTGCTCGCCGGCGGGTTCATCGCCGTGCGGGGTGCGGACACCTTCGGGACGTTCGTGCTCGCCGAGCCCGATGGCGCCGTGCACCTGCACGACAAGGACATACCCACCGCCTGGGAGCAGCACTACTACGTCGGCGGCGACGACCGGGGTGTCGTCGAGTGTGCGGCGCTCGGCTGCGCCGTCGGGCTGATGTCGGGCTGGGAGTGGGCTCGATTTGGCACGGCCGCGCGGGTGCGCGCCGCGGGGGTGAGGCTCGTGCTGGGTGGCATGTGCTGGCCATCGATGCCGCTCAACTGGCCCGGGCCGCTGCAATGGTGGGCGCTTCGCGAGCACGCGACCTGGCGCCGCCAGGCGCGCGAACTGCCCGGTCAGGTCGCGCGTCTGTGCGGCGTGCCCGTCGCTCACGCCGCACACGTGGGCCCGGTGCGGGGCGAAACTCCACTCGGCCCCGGCATCCCCTGGCAGACCGAGATGCTCGGTGAGTCGCAGATCTGCGATCGCGACGGCACGGTCCTCGCCCGCCTGACGCTCGAGGACGGCGAGGGTCACGTCGCGGCGAACGTCGCCCTGGAGGCCCCTGCACCGCTGGATGCGATCCAGGATCGCTTCTGGATCCCGAAGATGACGCTCACGACCCACGTGGCCTGGCACGCCATGAACGCCCACGGCGCCCTCAGCTACAGGGTGCGCCACGCTCGCAGGGGCTTTGACTGGCAGCAATGGCCTGCGGGCGACCTGCCGGACGACATCCTCGGATCGAGCGCCGGCGACGCGCCGGCGGCGACCAGCTCCGGCGGCTGACGGGAAAACCGCGCAAAGCCAACGGGAAAGCCGCAGAAATATGGCTCATACGCTCGTCTAAAAGGACCCCGGCGGCGAGGCCCTTTGGCCGCAGCTGCCGATATGGATGTGGGGCCAAAGGCGATGGACCGAGCACAACTACTCCGACAGCTGGTGCTCGACTCGCAGTACGTGGTCGACGAGGAGCTGGTGGCCGCCGCGATCCTCGCGCGGAGCACGACGCGCAGCCTGGTCGGAGAGGCCGCCTTCCGCAACGACGCGCGCGGCCCGCAGGTCCGGTCCTTCCGCCCCACCAAGCAGGCACGCTCGTTCCGCCCCTGCAACCTGGCGCCCGCACGCGGCGCACACGGCCCCACGACGCGCTGGCCAAGGAGCTGAGCGCGTCATGCTGCGTGTCTCTCCCCCGATCGTCGCAGAGCTCCTTGACAAGAGCATCGCGCAGGGACAGGACCTCATCGAGCGAGCGAGCCTGATCGGCGACTTCTCAGATTACGAGAGCTGGAAGACGACCCGCAAACAATGGATCGAGCTCACCGCGGAGGGCCTCGCCCGCGTCTACGACGGCCCGGAGGAGGCGGAGGAGTTCAAGCATGCGGCGTCCGTTCTCCCGGGCGGACGGCAGTGGCAGGTCGAGTACAAGCGCGACTCCAAGGCCGTGCGAGAGGCCATCGACATTCTGCGCGGCCTCGAGAATCAGCTGGGGCTCTCAGGCGAGGACGAGGATCGCCCCGACGACGCGCCGGGACCGCCTGATGGCGCGGAGCCCGTGGACGATCCTCGTCTTGAGTCGCAGCTCGCCGGGGAGCCCGCCGACGAGGAGCATGCGGAGGAGTCCCCTCTGGATTCGCAGCTCGCGGGGAAACCGACGGACCGGATGTTCAAGCCCGACCCCGACGTCGAGCCCGACCCTGACGTCGACTGGGCGGGCGCGGACGAGGACGCGCTCGACCTGGAGCCCGCCCCGGCGCTCGCCTCCGAGCGCGCCCCTGGGCCTGAACCTGCGCAGGCGGCCTCGGTCGGGGTCGAGCTGGCACCGGCGCCATCCGGCGACGGCGAGCTCGCCAAGCCCTCGGCCAACGGGTCGGCGCCGCTGCCCGCCACGACCGCGGCCGGCCTTGCGCCAGGCCTTCGCAGGCAGGTGTTCCTCGTGCACGGGCGCAACGAGAAGTTCAAGCTGGCGGTCGCGGGTCTGCTCGAGCAGGCGGGTCCGCACGAAGTCACCATCCTGAACGAGCGGCCGAACGACCATCGCAAGCTGGTCGAGCACTTCGAGGAGCAGCCGATCGGAACGCGCTATGCGGTGGTCCTGCTGACGGCCGACGACGTCGGCGCGCCACGGCTCGAGTCCGACCGCGAGCCCTACTTCTCACCCCGCGCGCGCCAGGGCGTCGTGTTCGAGATGGGAGTCCTCGTGGCCGCGCTCACGCCGCGTTGCATGTGTGTTCTCTACGAGGACGGCGTGGAACTGCCGTGCGACATGGATGGCATCGCCTACGTGCGACTCGACCTCGCCGGCACCTGGCAATCCAAGCTTCTGCTGCACCTGCGCAGCGCCGGCTTCGACTATGACCTGAACGCGCTGGCGCCGCTTTGACACACTTCTGTCCCCGTGGGACAGACGAATGAGGCCATCACTCCGGAGCTGAGCGTCGAGCGCCTGGCCGGCACGTTTCCGGGCGACCTCGGCATCGAGCTCATCGAGATCACCGACGAGCACGTGCGTGGACGCATGCTCGTGGACAGGCGTCACCTGCACCCGATGGGCTATGTGCACGGGGGCGCGTGGGTCGCATTCGCCGACACGGTCGCCGCCTGGGGAACGATGCGCCATCTGTCGGAGGGCCTTGGCTTCACGACCGTCGAGCTGAAGATCAACGTTCTCGCGTCGGCCGGCCCGGGCGATGAGCTGACCGCGGTGGGCGAGCCGCTGCACGTCGGATCGCGCACCCAGGTCTGGCAGGTTCATATCTTTCGCGGTGAGCGGCTCGCGGCGAACTTCGTGTGCACGCAGATAGTTCTGTAGGTGCGAAGTGAGCGTTGAGCCTGCGGGCACGGCGGGGCTCGGGCACTCCGGGAGCCCCCGGATCGGTTATCGTCGGCGCGTGAAGCGGATGACTTGGGTGCCGGTGGTCGTGGCGCTCGGCTTGATGATCGGGGGGGCATCTTGGTCGCTTGCCGGGGTGTCCGCCGCTACAGGCGTGCGCGAGGCGCGAGCGGTCTCCGCGGGCGGCCAGGGCTACGAAGTGATGCTCGTGGCTCCCGTGCAGGGTGGTCTGCTGGGATGGTGCATGACCTATCAGAGTCCCGGCCGCATCGGCGGGAAGTGCCCGGTCATTCCGGCCGCGGGGCGGCCGATCCTCGCTGAATCCTTCGGCTTCAGTCCCTCGCCGCCGGTCACCGAAGTCGTCGCGGTCACAACCGGCCAGGTCGCATCCGTGTCGGTAGGAGGTGCGCGGTCCTCCGTCCCGACGCGTGCCGAGCCCGGATTGCCCTATGGCTTCCGCGCCGCGTTCGTCGAAGTCCCCGGCCCGGCGCCATCGCCGGAAAGCCGCCCGCGGATGACGGCGCTCGACTCGAACGGGCAGCCGATCCCGGTGGCCGGGCAGCCGGTGACGCCGTCGCAGTACGGCCTGGAGAGCAGCTCATGGCGTCGTCCCGCGCGCCCGCCCCACGGCACGTGCCGGCTCGTCGCAGCACCGCTCCCCGGACTCGTCGCCGAGGGGGGGCGTGTGGTACTGCGGCTGCGGTCCTTCACGGGCCTCATCGGCCGGCCGTTCCTCTCGTGCATCGACACCGAGTACCGGCTGAACAACCAGCCGCTCGACGCCGGCGTGATACTCGACGCGACCCACCCGGGCGCCGCGCCTGCACCGCTGCCGGGCATGAGGCCGGTGCACTCGCACCATGGGGTCTTCCAGGCGCCCGGTTGGAGCGGGAAGCTGGTTGGACGGCGCATCCGTGGAGCCTGGCTGCTCGTCGAAGGCGGCGGACTCTCGCAGCGGCTGACGGTGCTCGAGCACCTGCGCGCGACGGTCTCAGCGTGAGACGGCACCGGCCGGGTGGGAGCCGCGGTGCGAGCCGCGCCCACCGCCGGTGAGCGATCAGCTGCTGAACTCCAACACCGACCGGATCCCGTCCTGGGCCTCCATCAGCTCGAAGGCCCGGTTGACCTCCTGCAGGGGCATGCGATGCGAGATGAACGGGTCGACGTCGATGTCTCCCCGCAGGTAGCGCTCGACGAGCTCGGGAACCTGGTCGCGCCCCTTGACCCCGCCGAAGGAGGATCCGCACACCCGGCGCCCGGTGATTAGCAGGCGGGGAACCACGTCGAGCGTCTCTCCTTTGCCCGCCACCCCGCAGACCGTGCACAGGCCCCAGCCCATGCGGGCGGCCTCGACCGCTTCTCGCATGACCGACACCAGACCGGTCGCCTCGAAGGTGTAGTCGGCGCCGAAGCCGCCCGTCGTCTCGAGCGTCCGCTCGACCACATGCCCGTCGGCGCGCCAGCACTCGGTCGCGCCCTGGCCGCGGGCGAGCTCCAGCCGGTCCTCGGACAGGTCGACGCAGATGATCCGCTCGGCCCCGCGCAGCCGGCACCCGGCCACGGCGCCGAGTCCCACCATTCCCGCTCCGAACACCACGCAGGTCGCTCCCGGCTCGACCGCGGCGGTGAACATCGCCGCCCCCAGTCCGGTCGAGAGCCCGCACGCGAACAGGCAGGCCCGATCGAGCGGCGCCTCGGGACTGACCCTGGCCAGCGCGATCTCCGGCATGACCGCATACTCGGCGAACGTGGACGTTCCCATGAAGTGACGGATCGGCTCGCCGGCGCGCGACAGTCGCGTGGTGCCGTCCGGTAGATAGCCCTTGTTCTGCTGCTCGCGGATGGCCAGGCACAGGTTGGTCCGCGGGCTGAGGCAGTGGACGCACTCACGGCACTGGGGCGAGAACAGGGTCACGACGTGGTCGCCGAGCGCGAGCGAGGTGACCCCCTCGCCGACGGCCTCCACGACGCCCGCGCCCTCATGGCCGAGCACGGTCGGCGCGTAGCCGGATGGGTCGACCCCGGACGCGGTGTACATGTCGGTGTGGCAGACGCCGCAGGCGACGAGCCGGATCAGCGCCTCCCCCGGCCGGGGCTCGGCCAGATCCAGCTCCTGGACGACGAGCGGACGGGCGAACTCCTCCAACACCGCAGCGCGCACTCGCATGGTGGCCTCCTAACCGCCGGTGGGTTCGGCGTTCTCGAAGATGGCGGTCATCCCCTGGCCGCCGCCGATGCACATCGTCTCAAGCGCGTAGCGCCCACCGCGGCGGCGCAGCTCGCGCAACATCGTGGCCAGGATCCTCCCGCCCGTCGCTCCGACCGGATGGCCGAGCGAGATGCCCGATCCGTGTACGTTGACGCGCTCCAATCCGTCGGGCAGATCCCACTCGCGCAGGACGGCGAGCACCTGCGCCGCAAACGCCTCGTTCAGCTCCACGAGGTCCATGTCGTCCATGCTCAGCCCGGCCCGCTCGAGCGCTCGCCGGGTCGAGGGGACGGGACCGATGCCCATCGTCGCCGGCTCCACACCCGCGACCGCCCACGTCTTTAGACGCGCGAGCGGCTGCAGGCCGAGCTCTGCCGCCTTCTCGGCGTGGGTGACTATGCAGACCGCGGCGGCGTCGTTCTGACCGGAGGCGTTCCCGGCCGTGACGGTCGCCCCGCTGTCGCTGCTGGCCATCAGCGCCCGCAGGGTGCCCAGCCGCTCGAGCGTGGTGTCCGCGCGCACGTGCTCGTCCCGATCGATCAGCCGCTCCTCGCCGCGGCTGCTGACGGCCACGGGGACGATCTCGCAAGCGAACGTGCCGCTCTCCTGGGCGGCGAGCGCTCGCTGGTGTGAGCGCAGCGCAAGCTCGTCCTGCTCGGAGCGCGAGATCCCGTAGCGGCGGCGCAGGTTCTCCGCGGTCTCGATCATGCCCCCGGGCACCGGATGATTGGAGCCGCCGGCCGTCACCCGCGGACGCGCCAGCCGATCCTCCAGCCTCACGCCGGCCGCCCTTGACTCCCCAGCGCATCCCCATCACGTAGAACTCGGCCTGGCTCATGCTCTCGGCGCCCCCCGCGAGAACCAGATCGGCGACTTCGGTCTGGACCTCCATGCAGCCGAGCATGATCGCCTGCAGCCCCGAGCCGCAGCGGCGGTCGAGCTGAAGGCCCGGCACCTCGATCGGGAGGCCGGCGTCGAGCGCGGCCACTCGTCCGATCGCCGGCGCCTCGCCGTTCGGATAGCACTGGCCGAGGATGACGTCGTCGATCTCCGCGGGCGGAAGCGATGTACGCCGAACGAGCTCCGCGATCACGGTGGCGGCCAGCTTCGCGGGCGGCACGTCGCGGAAGACCCCGCCGAAGCCGCCGACGGCGGTCCTCAGCGGCTCACAGATCACGGCATCGCGCACGGCCGGGAGACTAGTGCCCCTTTGCCAGATAGATGCCGCCGGTGAGCACCTGGATGTGGCGATGACGCACCAGATCTGTGACTTCCACGTGTTCGCGCGTGGCCAGGATGAGGGTGCCCTGGCACATGTCCTCGGTCAGCCACTGGGCGCCCTGCACGATCCCCCCGGCGTAGCGGCCCTTGGTCGAGAAGTTCCCGTGGCCTTCGGCCCAGAGCCTGCGGACGAGGTGCGCCCGTGGCGCGGACTTCGAGCGCGCCCGCGCGGTCTTGGCGCTCTGGCAGACCGAGAAGTTGCCGCCGGTGAGCGTCGCCAGGACCCTGCCGTTGCGGCCCTGGGTGAGCACGAACTGCCCGTCGAAGAACTGGCCCCTCTGGGTGCCCCCGGTGGGCATGGCCGCTGTGACGCTCACCTCGCCGCGGATGGCTTCCACGATGGTCCCGTAGGGAACCTGCCGCGGGGCTGGAGAGCGTCAGGAAGGAGCGCGTTCCGGGCAGGCGAACACGCACCTGACCGACGACCCGGGTGAGATTGGCGCTCTTGGCCCAGCACGGGAGCCGGCAGCCCGCGCCGTGACCGCGGTCACGGTGCCCGCCGGGGTGCCACCGCCCGTGGGTGGAGACGACGTCGGGGCTGGAACCGGCAGCGTCGTGAACGTTTCATCCGAGCCTTCGCTGGGCCCACCTTCGTTGGTGGCGAAGATCCTGAAGTGGTAGGTGGTGTTCGCCGACAGGCCCGTGACCGACGCAGACACCGCCACGGCGCTGCTTCCCGGATCCGCGGCAGCGAGGAGCAGGGCGCCGTGAGTCCGTAGGCTGTCGGTGGTGCCGTATTCGAAGCTCGCATTCGCTGATCGCCTCATCGTTGGGGTTCACCGTCGCATTCAGGGTCGCCGCTGTCTGGGTGATCGACGACGGCTGGTTCGGTCGCGACCGTCGGGGGACTCGCCAGCGTCTTGAACGTCTGGTCTGAGCCATTGGACGTGCCCAGGCTGGTCGCAGAGATCCTGAAGTGGTAGGTGGTGTTCGGAGTGAGGCCCGTGACCGACGCGGACACCGCAACCGTGCTACGTCCCGGACCCGGGAGACGGCACGCACGGGGCACTTGACCCGTAGTGGTCGTGGTCCCGTATTCAAGCTTGCATTCTGCTGACTTCCGCGCCGTTGGGGTTCACTGTCGCTTTCAACGTCGCCGCGGTCTGCGTAACCGACGACGCCAGTCCGGTCACCACCGTTGGGCTCGGGACCGTTTCGAACGTTTCGTCTGCGCCTTTGCTGGTGCCCCCCAGGTTGGTCGCTGAGATCCGGAAGTGGTACGTGGTGTTCGTGGTGAGGCCCGTGAGCGACGCGGACACAAGCACCGCAGTGCTCCCAGACCCCGGCGGGGGCGTGCACGGGGCGCTCGATCCGTAGGATTCCGTGGTGCCGTATTCAAGCTTGCATTCGCTGACTTCCGCGCCGTTGGGATTCACCGTTCCGTTTATTGTCGCCGAGGTCTGGCTGGCCGCCGGACGCTGGTCTGGTTTCCACCGTCGGGGCGTTTGGGAGCGGTTCTGAACGGTTCGTCTGGGCTTTTGCTGGTCCCAAGGGCGTTGGTCGCGGAGATCCTGAAGTGGTAGGTGGTGTTCGGAGTGAGGCCCGAGATCGCCGCAGACACCGCCGCGGGGGCGCTGCCGGATCCGGCCATGGGCGTGCACGGGGCGGTCGATCCGTACGCGCTGGTCGGGCCGTATTCGAATTCACATTTCGTGACTTCCCCGCCCATGGGGTTCACGGTGGCGTTCAACGTCGCCGAGGTCTGCGTGACGGCCGTGGCGGGCTTCTTTTCGACAGCCGGCGGTTGGGTCGGTTCGGCCAACGGCGTGAGGGCGCCAGCTTCAGCGCTGAACACGGACGCCATGCTTGCCTGAGCCCGCTGGGGCATCGCCAGCGAGAGGGCCACCGCAACGAGTGCGAGCAGCACGAGCACCAGGGCGTGGAAGGTCGACCGGCTCCGGATGGAGCGGGCGGTAGGAGAGGGAGAATGTGCCGGAGGTCAAACGCATATCCGTTGCAGACGCCTGGTGGCGCCACCGCCGAGATCGGCTGCCATGCCTGCAGCGAACTGTACAGGTCCCGCTTGGAGAGCCCAAGAAATTCGGCGGCGGCGCACGCTACGACGACCGTGTGAAGGGTACACACCACGAGTCGGCTCCAAGCGCCGCTTGCAATGCGGTTCTCAGCCGGGCTCGATGATCGAGCCTGCCGGCGGCCGTCCCTTAATCGCCGCGTTCCCGCACTCGCGTTCACAGCGCCGGTAGACGGTATGAAAGCCCAGCAGTTCCGGAACGGTGACGAAACGGTAGCCGCGTGCGCGCAGCGCGCGGATGATGTGAGGGTAGGCGGCGAGCGTCTGAAAGCGTGGACCGCCTCCGTCGTGGGACAGCACGATCGAGCCGGGGCTCACGTGCGTGAGCACCCGCTGCTCGATGGCCGCGACACCCGGGAGCGTGTAGTCCGCGGGATCGACCTGCCACATGATCGTCGCGAGGCCCAACGACGCGGCGCTCTCAACTATCGAGTCGTCGTAGTCTCCGTAGGGAGGACGGAATACGCATGGTCTGTATCCGCTCACATTGCGAATCGCCCCGATCGTGCTCTGCAGCTGGCTGCGCACACCCCCACTCACCACCAGGTCCACGTGGCCGAAGGTGTGGTCCCCAAGTGCGTCCCCGTCGCGCAGCTCTTCGTGCAGTACCGCCTGGTAGCGAGCCGTGACCTGCCTGCCGATCATGAAGAACGTCGCCACCGCGCCGTTGGCCTTCAGCATCTGCACGAAGCTCCGCGTCAGCGGAAACGGGCCGTCGTCGAAGCTCAGCGCCACCTCTTTGCGCATGGGCCCGTGCCTGTACGCCACAGCGGGCCCCTTGCGCAGGCAGCCGATCGGCCGGTAGCGGACGGGCGAGCCCACGGGAGCGACGTTCGGGGCGGCCAGCACGGGGCCGCGGGTCGCACCGAGGAGGAGCAGCACCGCGGCGAGCGCAGCCAGGAGCAGCGCCATCCCCCGGATCAGCTGTCTCGATCGCGTGGCGATCAGCGCTGGTCGAGGTCGACGGGCGGCAGGTCTCGTACCTCGTCCTTGGTGAGCTTCAGCTGCACGCCGTCGGCTGACACCTCGGTGACAGCGCCGATCGGAACGGCGAGATCCTTCCTGCCCCAGAGGTGCCCCTCTGCGAGGAGCACATGCGTCACATGGTGATCCTTCGGGTCGATGACGAGTCCCTGCAGTCGTCCGATGCCACCGTCCGTTGCAAGCACCTGATCGCCGCGGCGCACCTCGACCTCGCCCACGGGCACGCGGTCGTAGGTGATCTGGGGATCGCCCGTCATGCCCATACCCGCCCCACCCATGCTCATGCCGCCCATGCCCATGCCCAGCCCGTAGTAGGGCCACGCGAGCGCCTCGCCCGCTTCGTAGCCGAGCTGCTCGCCCCCCTCTGAGAGGAAGTGCGTCTCCTCGGCCTGTTCGAGCACGTCGAACTCGGCCATGGTGCAAGTCAGCCGGATCGGCGCAGCGGTCGCGTCGACGAGGCCGATGGGCACCAGTCGGCCCAGCCCCTGCCTGTGCCTGGGCTCGACCACGAGGTGGGTGAGAACGCGGGCGATGGGGTCGACGACCACGCGGCCGAGGTCTCCGCAGGTCCCGTCGCTACAGGTGACCTCGGTGCCGATCGTGTACTCGGCCGCATCGCTCATGAGCGCTCATGCTGACAGTTCGGCGGGGCCTATGTGGCGCTGAGCGACGAAGCCGCGGCGACGTACAGGACGGCCTGGGCGCGTGCCACCGCTCCGACGGCGCTGTCGGGCGGCAGCAGCTCCGGGTGGTGCAGAGGCCTGGGCTCGAAGCCCTCGGCGCCCGCGAGCCCGACGAATCCCATCGCGAGCGGCGCCAGGGCGCCGAAGAACGCGAAGTCGTCAGAGCCGCAGGAGCGCCACTCGGGCGCCGGCGCGAGGCCTGCGCCTGCGAGCAGCTCGCGCGCGCGCGCCACGATGCGGGGGTCGTTCTCGAGCGCGGGCTCGCCGCGCACGAGCGTCACGCTGCCGCGGCAGCCGTGGGCGGCGGCGGTTCCGCTGACCACCTCCTCGACCAGCTGGCGCAGCGCCACACGATCCTCGGGCCGGTGGGCCCTGAGGGACGCGCGCGCGCGCGCCTGCGTGGGAATCACGTTCTCGGTGGCTCCAGCCTCGAGCAGGCCGACAGTCAGCACCGCCGGGCCGTGCGGGTCGATCCGGCGCCCCACCTGGGCGTGGAGAGACACGACGATCTGGGCGATCGCCAGGATCGGGTCGCGCCCCTGATGGGGGTACGCCGCGTGCGAGGGCTCGCCCTCGACGGTGATCTCCACAGAGTCGCTCGACGCGTTGACCGCGCCGGGGTCGAGCGCGACGGTTCCCCATGGCAGCTCGGGATGCACGTGCGCGGCGACGACCGCCGCGGGCCCGATCGCGGCCAGCTCGTCGCGCGCGAGCTGCTCGGCACCCGAGGGATATGCCTCCTCGCTGGGCTGGAAGATCGCCAGGAGCGCAACGGGCAGCGCGTCGGCGAGCGCATGCGCGGCACGGGTCAGCGCCACCAGGGCGGCCATGTGGACGTCGTGCCCGCATGCGTGCATCACGCCCTTCCCGGCGCTGAAGGAAGCGTTCGTGCGCTCCTGCACGGGCAGGCCGTCGAGCTCCGCCCGCACGGCGACCGGAGGACCGGCGGGCGGACCCACGCGGGCAGCCAGGCCGGTGTGAGCGACGGTGTCGCTCACCACGGGAAGCTCCTGCGCGACGGTGGCGGCCGTCTGCTCCTCCTGGTGTGCCAGCTCGGGCCGGGAGTGGAGCCGGTGGCGCAACAGGACGGCGTGGGGCAGCTCGCGCTCCACGCCGGCGAGAAGCTGCGCGAGCAGCTCGTCAGTAGACGGCGGCATAGCGCCTGCACACCTCGCCGAGGTCAAGCGCCGCGACCGCCTCGAGCTCGGCGCGCTTGAGGCAGACGTAGGCGTCGTACAGAAGCGGCGTCATCCAGCCGCGCACGGTGTCGTCCTGCGCGAGCGCCTGCAGGGAGCCCTCGAGCGACGCGGGCAGCGCACCGACGCCGAAGCGCTCGGCCTCGGCCTCGTCCAGCAAGGCGGGATCGCGGTCGAGGATGGGCGGGGCGGGCAGTCTGGAGCGCACCCCGTCGAGCCCTGCCCGCACGATCGCGCCGAGCGCCAGATAGGGGTTCGCCGCCGCGTCGGCGCCGCGGTACTCCAGGCGCAGCTGCCGCGCCTCCCCTGCGCGGGCGAGCGGGACGAGCGGCGGAATTCGCAGAAGAGCTTCGCGGTTTCGCTGCGCGAGGCACACGGCGCCGGCGCTCCAGTGGTGGGGTGTGAGGCGCGCGGCCGAGGGCGGGCTCGGGGCGGTCAGGGCCGTGAGTGCCCCGGCATGAAGCAGGATCCCGGCCGCGAAGCGCTCGCCGAGCTCTGACAGGCACGCCGGGCGAGCCGCGTCGAACAGCGCCGGATCCCCGGCGGCGTCGAGCAGGCTGAGATGGATGTGCACGCCGTTGCCCGCGTCCGCCGGGTCCAGCATGGGCGCGAAGCTCGCCCGCAGCTCGTGCTGGCGGGCGAGATCACGCACGACCTCCCTGAACACGATGCTGCGGTCCGCGGCCGCGAGCCCGACAGCGGGCTCGACCGGGATCTCGAACTGGTGCAGCGCGAACTCGGAGGTCATGAGCTCGGGCTGCACGCCCGCCTCCAGGAGCGCGCTCATGAGGTCGGCGGCGAACGGCTCCGCCAGCCGCTGAGCCTCGAGCGAGAACGGGGGCGCTCCCGGCGCGCTCCTCACGAGCTGGAACTCGTGCTCGAAGCTCGCCACCACGCGGATGCCCAGCTCGTCCTCGAGCTCCTGCAGGGCGTCCTTCAGGAAGCGCCGCGGACAGCACTCCCACGGCTGACCGTCGGTTTCGGTGATGTCGCAGAGCAGGAACTCCAGGGGGCTCTCCCCGGGGCCCGCCTCGACGCGGACATGGGTGTCGGGGTCCGGCAGCAGGCGCAGATCGCCGGTCGAGCCGAACGGGTTGGGCTCGGCGAGATCGCCGAGCGGTGTGAGCGAGTGGTTGGCGGGCACCCAGCCGACGCCTGCGTCCAGGCGCCCGCCCAGCTCGGCCGCGGGCAGGGAGCGCCCGCGCACGATCGAGCCGAGGTCACAGCAGACGAAGGCAACCAGCTCGGCCGCGCTCACCGGCCCGTCTCCTGAGTCACGGTGCCGTTGTCCCAGAGGGCCTCCACGAGGCCGAGCGCGCCGGCGCCCGCGCGCACCGTGGCGGCGTCCGCGGCGTTGGCCACCACGATCACCCCACCGGCGGGCTGCTCGCGCCGCTCGAGCGCCGCGGCCAGGCGCTCCGCCGGCTGCAGGTGCACGCCCCGGTTGCCGAGCGAGGGGTAGGTGTCGGCCACGCCATACAGGCTGCCCGCCGGGCCCCGAACGCGACCGACCACGCACGCGAAGTGCCCGACATCCCAGTCGGGCGGCGGGCCGGCCAGGGCGCCGTCGAACAGATAGTCGAGCAGCTGATCGGGCGCCGGGTGCCCGCCCCAGAGATGGCGGGTGAGAAGGTTGCCGACGAGCGTCACCGGCCGCTCGAGCGCAGCGACGACATCGAACAGCCCGCCCAGGGTGCCGGCGGTCCACGGCCCCGAATACGGGATCGCCGCGAGCTCTGAGCCGGAGAGCTTCACGACCGCGCCGGCGACCCCGGCGGCGGTGGTCCCGGACACGGATGCATCATCGACGAACGGCAGCGACAGGCGGTAGTCGCGCCGGCCCTGCTCGCCGCGGGGCAGTGAGCCGATGTCGCCCAGCGCGGAGACGACGCTCCCGGCGGCCAGCGCCACGGCGTCCTGGTCGATGAGCTCGGAGTCGTGTTCCTCGATGCCCGCGGCTCCCAGCGCCAGCGCGCCGCAGAAGGCCCCGCACAGGTCGTCTCTCTGCGGCAGCTCGCGCGCGTGGAGGGCCAGCAGCGCGCGCGCCCCCGCGAGGAGCGTCACATCGAGCCGTCTCTGATCGTCGGTCACCGAAGGGATCCTATGGCGCCGTGGGCGGGACTCCCATCCGTCACGGCAGCCGAGATAATCCGGGAATCGAGAAGCCCTCTCCTCCTTATGCCTCCGGCCCGGCACGAGGCTCGCCTTCGGACGGGCGGGTCGGGCGCGCGACCGCTTGGATCGTGCCGGCGAAAAACCCGGCGCGCGTCGTCTACGGAATCATCACGGTCGGTGCGCTGATGGCCGCCGAGAGCGGACGTCACGAGAGCTACGCCGACCTGATCGGCTCGGCGTTCATCACCACGGGCCTGTACTGGCTCCTGCATGCCTACTCGAGCGTGCTCGGACATCGCCTGGCCACGGGGGAGCACCTGACGCCGGCGGGGCTGTCCCACGGGCTCGTCGAGGAGTGGGCGATCGTCAGAGGTGCCGCGATCCCGCTGCTCGCGCTGGTGATCGCCTGGGCCACGGGAGCCGCCCAGGAAACGGGCGTCACGGCGGCGCTGTGGAGTGCGGTGGTGGGCCTCGTCCTGTTCGAGCTGGTGGCCGGATTGCGCTCGCGGGCGAGCCCCGGCGAACTGGTGCTCGAGGTCGGCGTGGGCCTGGCGATGGGAGTGGCGATCCTCGGGCTGAGAATCGTGCTGCACTGACACAAACGGCGCGCCAGGGGGTAAAATTGCGGTGAGCCGATAAGTCCGATAGATCAGCTTGCGACTGTGAGGGGGTCGTGGCGGAACGGTGGCCGGCATGGTGCTGACGCACATCCCGTGACAGCGCCGCCTGGAGAACGATTTGGGGGGAGGTCGCATGTCATCGTCAGAGCGCGCCGGGGGGAGTTCGAGCGCCGGAGGAGTGGCTCCGCTGTATGCACGCCTGCCCCACGGGCCCCATCGTCTCGATCATGCGGAGGTCGTCCACCATCAGCGCGCCCGCATACACAGAGCGATGGTCGAGGCGGTCGCCGCGAACGGTTATGCGGGGACGAGCGTCAGGCAGGTGGTGGGTCTCGCGGGCGTCTCGCGGCGGTCGTTCTACGAGCAGTTCGCGAACAAGCAGGAGTGCTTCCTGGCGACCTTCGACGTGATCGCCACCCGGGGCGTCGAGCGGATCCGCAGGGCGTCCAGCAAGAGCCAGGGCGACCTGGAGGAGCGACTGAGGATCGGCCTCGAGGAGCTGACAGAGGACATCGGCGCCAACTGGAAGGGCGCTCGCCTGGCGATCGTCGATGCGCAGACGGCAGGCCCGGCGGGGCTGGCGCGCCTGCGGGATGCGACGAGGACCCTCGAGCGGATGCTGTTCAGCGGCTTTGCCTCCTCGCCCGAGCCGAGCCCGCTGGCGATGCCGGTCGTCAGGGGGATAGTCGGGGGCCTGCACTGGGTGCTGTCGGCATGCATGCGCACGGGCGATGCACAGCAGCTTCCGGCCCTGACCGAGGAGATGCTTGGCTGGGCGCTGCTGTTCCGCTCGCGGGCGGCCGGGGGGCTGGCCGCCCGCGTGATCGAGCCCGGGCGGCGCGATCAAGCGAACGGGCGTGACCCGGCCGGCGCGGGCGGGCCCGCCGCTGACGATCGCGGGCGCCTCCTGCACCACGCCATGCGGCTCGCCCTGCTCGACGACTACAAGGAACTGAGCGCGCTGGGAATCGCCGAGGCGGCGGACGTGTCGATGGACGTGTTCTTCGAGCTGTTCCGCGACAAGGACGCGTGCTTCCTCGCAGCCCTCGACATGCTGGCCGGCGACCTGGTGGCGCTCGCCTCCGACCCCGACCTTCTCCGTCGCGAGGACTGGCCGCGCGCCGTCCGGCGGGTGATGGCGGAGCTGATGGGCTACCTGGCCGAGCATCCGCTGTACGCCCAGACGATCGCCGCCGGCGCGTTCGCGGCCGGGCCGCAGGCGGCCGAACGTGACCGCGAGCTCGTGCGTTGCCTCACCAGGCTGCTCGTCGCCGGAGCCCCGCAGCCGCCGCAGAGCAGGATCGCGGTGGACGGGATCGCGGGAGCGATCGGACACACGATCCGCTGTCAGGTGCAGGGCGGACGGATCGAGCTGCTCCGAGCCCTGTCGGACCACCTCGCGTATGTCGTGCTCGCGCCCTACATCGGAGCCGATGCGGCCGCCGAGATCGTCACCGAGGAGGAGCCGCTTCCAGAGCGCGTGTAGCAGCGCAGCCCGCGCTGGGCCTACTGGCCCTTGCCGCCCCGGCGCTCGGCGAAGTGGGTGAGCACGACGCCGATGAGCAGCGTGATCACGATCACGATGATCAGCGGCGCTTCCCCCGTGCCGAAGATCCAGTGGACCTTCACCTTGTCGAGGTTCAGAACGGCGAACAGCGTCACGATGACCGCGAGGATGACCAGCGCCGCCGTACGCCCCTGCTCGCGCCGGCCGCGGCGGCCCGCCTTCGGCGGTGATTGCCCGGGAGTCTGTGCGGGCGTGGACATCGCGCAAACGATGCTATCCGCTCCGGGGCTCAGCGCAGCTCGGCCTGCACCCAGGCGCTTTGCACCGACAGGTCCTCCACGCCGAGTGCAGCCGCGACGTTGAGAGCCATGCCGTGGCGGAAGAAGTCGTCCAGCCGCTCGGGCTCCGCGTCCGAGAGGGAGCGGGCGAGCGCGACGAGCTCGGCGTAGCGGTGACGCACGCGGGCACGCACCAGCTCGTCGTCGCAGGCGGCGTAGGACTGGTGCTGGAGCATCAGGTAGTCACGGTCGCCGGACAGCAGCTCCTTGTATGCGCGCCCCATCGCCTCCAGCACATCTCCACACTCCGCGGGTCCGCGCCCCTCGTTGAAATCGGCGGCGGCGCGCCTGAAGGTGTCGGCGACCCGTTCGAAGCTCCGCTCGAGGGCGGCGAGGAACAGCTCGCGCTTGGTCGGAAACAGGCTGAACACGTAGGGCTGGGCCACGCCCACGCGTCGCGCGATGCTCTCGACGGTGGTGCCGTAGAGGCCCCCCTGCGCGAACTCGTGCACCGCGGCCGCGATCAGCTCCTGCCGCCGCTCGGCGGCGGGAACCCGGCGCCGGACGGCGGGCGCCCCCGCGGCGCTCACGCGCTCTCCAGGCTTTCGCCGATCCTGCTGTACCCACGCCCGATGCCGCTCATCAGGCGCAGATTAGCAGCGGCTAATAAGTCTTTCAAGAGGCGGCCTGCGGCCGCCGTCCCTGCGAAGGCGATCCCGACGCCTCGGCCGCCTCGGCGTAAACCGCCCTGAGCGCGGTCGGGCCAGGATAGACAGCGCGTGCGGCGAATACCATCGGGACCATGAGAGGAAGCCTCAAAGCGGCCGTTGCGCTGTCCGCTGCAGTGTGCTGTGCGGCGCTGCTCGGCGCGTGTGGGTCTGCCACGAAGACGGTCTCGGTGGCCGGGACGCCCGCGGTTTCGCAGACGACTGGCACGGGCGCGCACACGCCGAGCACCAGCTCAACAGGCACAACGCCGCCCAGCACCACCCCGACGTCGACGGATGGCGGGACGCCGGGTCCGGCCGGCACACGCACGGCACCCGAGCCCGCGTTCACCCAGGGTTCAGGCGCGGCTGAAGGCCTGAGCGGTGCCACGGCGGTGGTGCGGGCGAAGGGCTTCACCCCAACCGACACCTCGGTCTACCATCCGAGCCAGACCCTGCGGGTGCTCATCGGCACCCGCACCGGCTCGAGTGGCGGCTACGGCCAGCAGGCGTTCTTCTTCGTGAACGGCCGCTACATCGGCACCGACTCGAAGGAACCGAGCGCTTCGGTGCACGTGGTCGGCCAGGGCGAAACCGAAGTCACGCTGGCCTATCCGCTGTATCGCAAGGGCGACCCGCTGGGCAGCCCCAGCGGCGGCCAGGCGACGGTGCACTTCCAGCTCAACAACGGCAAACTGGTGGCGCTCAGCCCGATCCCGCCGGCGCAGTCGAGCACCGGACTCAGCCGACAGTAGCCCGCTCTAAGGACGGCGGAGCAGCCGTCTCCACAGCGGCGGCCGACGCGGCTGCGTGCGCAGCCACTCATCGCGCAACACGAGCTGCCCGCGAGAGCGTGCGGCGAGCACGCACTCGGTGTGGGCGTGACGGCGGCGCCGGGTGTCACCTTCGGGCGCGATCAGCATATGCTCGGTGAGGGCGCCCAGAAGATGACCACAAAACGGACAGCGATACGTGGACGGCTTGCGGTTCGCCGCGCGGCGAACCGTCCACCATGGGGCCGGCGGAAGGCGGGACATGGCGCCATTGTCGCGCCGCTGGCGGCAACCGTCGCGGCGACCCTGGCGGCGACCGTCGCCATCGGGGTTGGGGTCGCCCTGGCAAGGGCCGAGCGCGACCGCCGCTCGGTCCGGGCGGGACGCGCGCGCGATCGCCAGTTCGCGCTGCTGCCCGGAGAGCCTCTGGCGGACGGGCTCAGGCGCATGGCGCTCGGCCAGCTCGACCTGGCGATCGAACTGCTGCAGGGCCACGGCGGTGAGGTTCCGGGGGCGATGACGGTGCACGAGACGCGCAAGGCCCTCAAGCGCCTGCGCGCGCTGGTCGGGCTGCTCGAAGGCGAGCTCGGAGAGCACGTATCCACGCGAGAGGACGCGGTCCTGCGCGACGCGGGCCTGCGCCTGTCGGGGGCACGGGACGCGGAGGTGCTCGTGAGCACGCTGGACGACCTGGTGCGCGGCCAACCGCAAGAAGCTCGCCCGCCGGCGGGGCGTCGTGAAGCTGCGCAACCAACTGGTGGTCGAGCGCGACAGCGCGATGAGGACCCACGACGACGTGTGGGTGCGCGCGGAGGTCGTGGGTGAGCTGC
The DNA here is from genome assembly GCA_963821655.1 of uncultured Solirubrobacteraceae bacterium. Lineage (GTDB taxonomy): Bacteria > Actinomycetota > Thermoleophilia > Solirubrobacterales > Solirubrobacteraceae > Palsa-744. Next base: position 68,992 of record CAWGER010000007.1, on the reverse strand, counting down.
GTGTGCTGCGCGGCCGCGTGCAGGCCTGGTCCCTTCCCCACCGCGAGGGCATTGAAACCGTGGAGGTCGGCCTGGTGCGCATCTACCGGCAGGGCCGGCGCCGGCGCCGGCGGGCGGCGCGCGGCAAGGGCGACAGAGGACGCGCGATGCACCAGTGGCGCAAACGGGTCAAGGACCTGCGCTATGCAGCCCAGATGCTCCAGCGCAGGGATCCCGATAGCGCCGGCGCGGCCGCCCAGGGCAAGCGACGCGCACGCGGGAACGGGCACGCGCGCGCCGATCACGGCCCTGAGCTGGAGCACCTGCGCCGGCTCGCCCGCCGGGCCGACGAGTTGGGCGAACTGCTCGGAGAGGAGCACGACCTGGCGCTGCTCGCCGGACGCCTCCAGACCGGCGCCAAGCAGAGCGCAGGACGCCGGTTGGCCGTCGGCCGCGGCACCCGAGCGACGCTGCTGAAGATCATCTCCCGGCGCCGCCGGGCCCTGCGCAGGAAAGCGCTGCGCGGGGGTAAGCGCCTGTATCGGCGCAAGCCCGGCAAGTTCGAGCGCCGCGTGGCCAGGGCCTACGCCGAGGCGTCGCGCACCTAGCGACGGCGGCACGAGGCCGGTGGGTGGGCGTCCGCGCGCCGCCCCTCAGCCGACGGGTGGGCGTCTGCGCCTCGCCTCTCAGCCGACGGTGAGGACGGTGAGCTGGCGCTTGCCCTTGGGAAGCGAGACCGACACCTGATCGCCGGGGCCGCGCCCCAGCAACGCCAGCGCGACCGGGGATTCGACCGACAGGCGCCCGTCCGAGGGAGCTGCATCGTGCGAGCTCACGATCCGCCAGGTGTGCTCGACGTCGTCCTGGTCGCGTACGACCACGGTGGAGCCGAGACCGACCATGCCGCCGGGCAGGGAGGGCGCCTCCTCGACGACCACAGCGGCGGCGATCTTCTCGCGCAGCCTCGCGATCTTGGTCTCGAGGTGAGCCTGCTCGTTCTTGGCGTCGTGGTACTCGCTGTTCTCCTTCAGATCGCCCCATTCGCGCGCGGTCTTGATGCGATCGGCGATCTCCCTGCGCCCCTCCCCCTCGAGCGCGGCGAGCTCGGCGTTGAGCGTGGCAAGGCCGTCGGCCGTTGTGAGGTTGGTCGCGTCAGGCACCGCAGGGAGCCTACTCGCACGCGCTCAGAAGTAGCTCCTCGCGCGGGGAGGACAGCAGCGCGTAGACCTGCACGATCGCGGCCTGTACGAGCAGCTGATCGGTGGCGGGCGGGCCTGAGACGAACAGGTCGTTGCGCAGGCGCAGGTGCTGCCAGGCATAGTCGACGTAGGCCTGGGCGATCTTCGGCCCGGGAGGGTCGTGGGTGACGGAGTCCAGGTAGAGCAGGTTGCGGAAGTACACCGACACGAAGAACGGGTTCTCGGCTCCGAGCCGCCAGGGGGTGAGATAGGCGAGCGCCGCCTTGGCGGTCTGGCGAGCCTGGAAGAGGTAGGCGCTGTCATGGGTGGCCTCATACAGCAGCGTGCCGGCCCCGATCATCGTGCCCTGGTTGTAGCTCCACACGGTCGGATCGACTGCGCCCTTCTTGCGGATGTGGTCGGCGTACAGCCCGCCCGGCTCGAGCAGGCAGCGGCGCACCCATTCGTAGGCCTCCTCGGCGAACTGCAGATAGGAGACGTTGCGAGTGATCCGGTAGAGCTGCAGCGCGAGCTCCGCGGCCGGGGCGGTGCTGACGGTGTTGCGATCGGTGTTTTCCAGAGCGTTCGAGAACGGGATCCCGCCCACGCACGCGAGTTCCGGATCGGTCTGCCAGCCGGCCATCTCGAACGCCATGATCTGCTCGGCGGAGGAGAGCACGGACGGGATGCGGGTGAGCTCGTACAGGCGCGCAAGCTCGATCCCGACCCAGTCGTTGTCGTCGTAGTACTTGGCCCCACCGGGCCCGGCGGGGGGCGCCACCGTGGCGTCGAACGCGGCCAGGGTACTCGTGAAGGTCCCTTCGGGTTCACCGGAGTTGGAGGTGTCCAGGTAGGAGCGCAGGCCGATCAGCCGCACGTGGATCTCGTGTGAGAAGGAGGCCGTCATGCCCGGGATGCTGGCCATGCTCACCGTGGCGGCGAGCGCCTGGGAGAACGGCCACAGGGGGGAGAACGGTTCCCCCGCATACAGCCCGGAACCGGGGATGTAGTAGTGCTTCTGCATCGCCTGGAAGGCGCGCTGAGCACGGGCGGGATTGCCGTGCAGCCTCGGCTTGTGTGCCTTCTTCACGGCATGGGGCGCCGAGCGCGCGAGGGACGGCGGGCGCGAGCAGGGCGGACCCCGCCGTTCCCAGGAGGAGGAGCACCGCGCCGAGGCACACTGCCCTCGAGCAACGATGTTCAGAACGGGACGTCATCGGGCTTCACCAGGGGGAACAGCCTCCGGGGCAATTCGATTTGGTATACGCCACTGCGTGTCCAGGAAGCTCATCGCTCCCCGCCGGCCGCACAGAGCGCGTGCAATCGTGCCAGACACCCGGCCGGGACGGTGAATGCCAAGGTGCACTTCGACTACACGACCGTCGGGCATGTGACGGCCGACGTGATGAGCGACGGGTCCCGCCACGCCGGCGGGAGCGCGTTCTACAGCGCGCTGCAGGCGGCCCGGCTCGGGCAGCGGGCCCTGATCCTGACGCGGGGCGTGCCGAGCGAGATCGAGGAGCTGATGGAGCCCTACCGCTCAGAGCTCGAGCTCGAGACGCTGCCGTCGCAGCAGACCACGACGCTTGAGACGTCCGGCTTCGGCCTGGCGCGCTCCCAGCGCGTGCTCGCGTGGGCCGGCGCGATCGACGAGGACCTGCCCATCGACACTGCGATCCTGCATCTGGCGCCCGTGGCGCGCGAGACTCCGCTGCGCTGGCGGGGACACGCCGGCTTCGTCGGGCTCACCCCGCAGGGGCTGGTCAGACAGTGGGACGGGAAGGACGGGAAGATCGTGCCCGGGCCGCCCGACCCGCGCCGGATTCCGCAGAGCTGGCAGGCGATGGTGTTGAGCGAGGCCGAGCGGGCAAGCTGCGCGGCGCTGATCGAAAGGGCCGTGGCGACCGGCACGATCGTGGCCGTGACCGCGGGGGCGTCCCCCACGACGATCCTTCTGCCGGGAGGCGAGCGGCCGCTCACCGTAGGGGTCCCCCCGGTCAAGGATGCAAGTGACGACGTCGGCGCGGGAGATGTGTTCGCGGCCGCCTTCTTCGTTGCGCTGAACGAGGGCCAGACTCCGCTTCAGGCCGCCGGTTTCGCCAATGCCGCGGCGGCCATTCGGATGAGCGGCGCGGGCGCGCGGGCGATCGGCGACAGGACCGCGATCGAGGCCCACCTGCGGGCGCTCGCCTAGAGGCCGTCCTTCACGGGCCCTCGCGGAGGGCCGAGTCGATCCGCCGCGAAAGCTCAGCCGAGTCGAGCTCGCCGGCCCGACCGCAGGCGCGCGCCGCGAGCAGCAGGCTGCCCCCGACCGGAGCCGTCGCCACCACCGCCACGCGCGCATGCGGCGCGTGCTCGTGCACCGCCGCCGCAAGCGGGTCGACGAACAGGGCCCCGGCCTTGAAATTGCTGCCGATCAGGCCCACCGGGAAGGCGGCCGAGGAGTGCTCCCCGCCGGCCAGGCCGGTCTGGTGGATGACCGCGGCGATCTGCTGACCCAGCTCGGCGGCCCCGCGGTGGAAGAGCTCGCGCGCAACCGCATCTCCCTGCTCGGCGAGCTCGGCTGTCTCGATCGCGAACGCTGCAATCTCGCCCTTGGTGAGCGGCTTTGAGTAGACGTATGCCGCGAGCGCCTCGACGCTCTCGACGCCGAAGAACGCCGGGGCGGCCTCGCTCAGCGCCGTCTCGGGACCCGAGGCCTCACGGTCGCGCAGGGCCGCCTTGATCGACTGGATGCCCAGCCAGTAGCCGCTTCCCTCATCCCCGAGCAGGTGACCCCAGCCGCCCGCCTGCCACGGGCGCCCGCCGGCGCCCACGCCGAACACGTTGGAGCCGGTGCCGGAGATCGCCGCCACGCCCGGTGCGGCTCCCGTGGCCGTGGCCCACGCCGCGATCACGTCGTTGACCACGATCCAGCCGTCCCGGCGAGCCGCGCCCACATGCCGGGCGACGGCGTCGGTGTCGATACCGGCGATCGCGAGCACCGCCGCACCCAGCGCATCCTGTGCGATCCCGGCTCGCTCGATCGCCTCATCCGCGGTCTGCAGCAGCGCCTCGCCTGCAGCCTTGGGGCCGACGGCATCCTGGTTGCTCGGCCCGCCCTGCGCCAGGTGAAGCGCCCCGCTCTCGAGGTCGAGAACCGCGGCGAGCGTCTTGGTCGCGCCGCCGTCCACCCCGAGCACGAAGCGGGCGCGGGGGCTGTGCACCGGTTGGCTCAGGGCGAGCGGGAGCTGGACCAGCGAGTCTCGCTTCATCCCGCCATCCTTCCAGGATTCAGCCGACGGGCTAGCATCGACCCGGATGCCGACGAGCGCTGTCTTCCCCAACGCGCGAGCGGGGACGGGGATGTACGAGTCCTTCTACCTGCGCGCCGTCTCGCCCGGGGAGCCCGTGGGGGTGTGGATTCGCTACACGATCCACAAGCGGCCGGGACAGCGCCCGAAGGGGTCGGTCTGGTGCACCGTGTTCGATGCGCGGCGGGGGCGCCCGTTCATGCACAAGCTGACGACCGAGGAGCCCGGGGTCCCTGCAGGTGGGTGGATCGAGGTGGACGGGGCGCGCATGACGCCCGGGACGGCCGAGGGAAGCTGTGGGCCGGCGCAGTGGTCGCTGCGGTTCGCATCTGCCGAGCCCGAGCTCCGCCACCTGCCCCGGAGTTGGCTCTACCGAACGCCCCTGCCGCGCACCAAGCTCACGAGCCCGGCGCCGGCGGCGAGGTTCGACGGCACCCTGCAGGTGTCGGGGCAGGATGCGATCGAGCTGAGCGGCTGGCCGGGCATGATCGGTCACAACTGGGGCTCCGAGCACGCCGAGCGCTGGATCTGGATGCACGGGATCTGCTTCGAGGACGAGCCGGACGCCTGGCTCGACGTGGCGCTCGGCCGCCTGAAGGTGGCGGGACGGATGACCCCCTGGGTGGCGAACGGGGCGCTGTCGCTCCGCGGCCGCCGCTACCGCATCGGCGGGCTGACCGCACGCGGGCTGCGCGTCGCCGAGACGCCCGCGGGATGCGTCCTTGAGCTCCCCGGTGCGCACGGCCTGAAGGTCCGTGCCAGCGCCCAGGTCCCGCCCGGGGCAGCGGCGGGCTGGCGCTACGCGGACCCCGACGACGAGCCGGACCGAGCGGAGATCGCTCCGCAGATCGATGCGACCGACACCAACCCGGCCCTGCAGGCCGCCTCCGGAATCGGTCATGACGTGATCAACTGCTCGGTCGCAGCGCTTGAGCTGACCGTGCGGCTGCCCGGCCAGACGGCGCCCCGGACGCTGCGCACGGCGCACGGCGGCGTGTATGAGCTCGGGATGCGCGAGCGCGACCACGGCGTCGCCCTCGCACCCTTCCCGGACGGTTAAAAGCAGCTGGACCGGCGGGGGGAGCCGGCCCAGCTGAGGGGGGGTGTCCGAGAAGGCGCACTGCCCTCCCCGGACGAGGAGGAGACGAAACGTCCTGTCCGTCCACATCGCCCGATCGGAACCGGACAATGTTCAGTAACTGTATCAGGAAACTGGAGAATATCCGGCGAGGTCGTCCGGCGCCTCCAGAGCGGTGTTCGGACAGGCGCCGTCATCCGCCGCCCGCGTCGATCGTCACGGGCGTGCCCGGGCCGGCACGGGCGGCCAGCCAGTCGATGCTCGCCGTGTTGAGGCGGACACAGCCGTGCGACGCCGCGGTCCCCAGCGTCCCTCCCAGGTTGTCACGCCCGTGTATCCCGATCTGGCCCGGGCCACCTTCGAATTCCTGCAACGCGTCCGAGCGGGCGCTGAGAGCCAGGGCGAGCGGGCCGCCGGGCTCGCCGGAGTTCATCTGCACGACCTCCTCGACGAAGAACCGGCCGGTGGGCGTCGGCGTCGAGGGCTTGCCGACCACCGCGCGAAACACCCTCGCCCTGCGGCCGTCGCGGTAGACGGTGACGCGCCGGGCGCCGAGGTCGAGCACGATGCTCCAGGGCGTCAGGAGCGGGCGGGTGCCCTGCTGGGCGATCCAGCCGGTCGATCCGTTGGGGCGACCGGGAAGCATCACCTGCAGCCACCGTACCCCGCCGGCACCGATCGAGCGTGCGATCACCGGCAGCGTGGTCGACTCGCCGGTGATCGGCCTGCGGGGCGCCAGCAGCGCAACCTGCGCGGAGCCGGCTGCGGGCGCGAGATGCGCAGCGTGCGCACTGCGCAGGACCACCAGTTCCTGGGTCGCCTGGACCCTGACCGGGGTGCCGGCGGCGGCTGCCGAGCCGGCCGTGACACCGGCCACGCAGGTGCCCATCAGCGCCAGCAGCAGCCCGCGCTCGAACCTCCTGATCGGATTCACGCTCATCCGGTGAACGAGCTACGCCTGTGCGGGAGCGCCCGCCGCGCAACCGGGTGTCGCCTGGCGGCACGCCGGGCAGCCGCGCGCCGTCTGGCAGCCGCACGCCTGGCAGCCGCGCGCCGTTTGGCCGCCAGCTGTGCCGGGGAGGGAACGGTCCTCGATCCAATCGGCCCAAGCGTGTTCGTCACGCCGGGGGTTCCGGTCGGTGGCACGCCGTTGGGCGTTTCGGTGCCACCGCCGCTGCCGCTCACGCTTGAGGCGCAGTTGGACGTGGTGATGGTGTTGGTGTCGAGGGTCACGGCAGCGGTTCGCGCCAGCAGCCTGCCATGGATGGTGGCGGCAGTGTTCGCGGAGATGCTTTCGAGGGCCATGATCGTGCCGACGAAGCTCGTGCCCGTCCCCAGCGTCGCTGATGAGGCGACCTGCCAGAAGACGTTGCACGCCTGAGCTCCGTTGACGAGCGAGACGCTGGTGTTCGAGCCCGTGATCAGCGTGGAGCCGATCTGGAAGATGAACACCGCGGCGGGGTTACCCTGGGCGTCGAGCGTGACGCTGCCCGATGACAGCAGAAGCGAGCTGCTGGCGGTGCGAACGCCCGGCAGGAAGACCTGACCTGCCAGGTCGGTCCCGGCCGAGCCGTTGCTCGGCCGCGAGGCGGCGTCGTTGTAAGCCGTGGTGAGATCGTTCTTCGCGGCGATCGCGACGGCGTCGTCGACGTGCGTCTGCCCGAGGACGTGTGGGGCGCCGGTCACCGACGAACCCGGACTGAGGCCCAGGTCGCCCCACATCGTCGTGGGTCCGGTGTTGGTCACCGTCGAGCCGCCCAGCACGGAGAAGCTGGCGGCCGTTCCCAGGCCAACCGACGCAGCAGCGCCGAGGGCGCTGCTCGTGAAGATGAAGGTGGACAGCACTCCGAGCAGGAGCAGTCCCGCCCGAGATGTCTTGCGGCTGGCCCTAGAGCTTGGACGCCGGCTTACTTCGAGGGAGCCGCTCAGAGGCGACTCGTGCTTCGGTGGGACGCCACTTCTCATGGGCGTCTCCTAACTGCGGCGCAAACTACCGCTGTGAAAGGGGATGGCTCCCCGGTCCTTTTCGACCTGGGACATAACCGACCGTTCCGGGGCCCAGCGTTAGGCAAGCCTTCGCAACTCAACGTATGTCTAGTCGCCTGAGGTTGAGCAAACCCGGCGCGTGGCGCCGAGGAATGAGCGCCTTCACGCATGGCGGCCAGCCCTGAGCAACTCAACGCACCTCTGGCGGGGGGTGAGGCTCGTCTCACCCCTCTTTCCCCCACCTCCTCCCCCAAGAATCACCCCGGCGGGAGGAAGACCGGGACGGCATCTCGCCCGAGCATGTGGGCCATGGCTCCTCAGAAACCGCAACAGCCCCTGGTCCTACCCTCGCCGCCGAGCGACGAGGAGCGCGACATCTACTTCAAGCGAAACGTGTGGCTGCTCGCCACCTGGGGCCTGATCGGCACGGTGGGCGTTCTGTGGGCCACGGTCCACATGGCGATCAGCCATGACGGCATGGACGTCCTTCTGCCCGTGCTGCTGGCCAGCCCGGCCTACCTGCTCATCTCGTTCCTGCTCGTGAGCCGCAAGCGCGACGCTCAGCTGCCGGGGCATCGCAGCCAGGCACTCAACTGGAAGCCTGACCGCTACCCATCCCTGGATGTGTGGCTGCCGGTCTGCGGTGAGCCGCATGCGCTCCTGGCCAACGCGTGGTCACACACGTGCGCGCTTGAGTGGCCCGGTCGCCTGCAGTTCCATGTGGCCGACGACGCGGACAATCCAGAGGTGCGCGAGCTGGCTGAGCGCTTCAACTTCGTCTATCACGTCCGCCCAGATCGTGGACACATGAAGAAGGCGGGCAACCTGCGCCACCTCTACCAGACCACGACCGGCGAGTTCGCGGTCGTGTTCGATGCCGACTTCTGCCCGCGAGCAGATTTCCTGCTCGAGCTGATGCCGTATTTCGACGATCCCGAGACGGGCATCGTGCAGTCGCCGCAGTACTTCCGCGTGCTCTCCGAGCAGCATTGGCTCGAGCGGGGGGCGGGCGCCGTCCAAGAGTTCTTCTATCGCTCCGTGCAGACCGCGCGCCAGCAATGGGGCAACAGTGCGATCTGCGTGGGCACGAATGCCATCTATCGCCGGGCGGCGTTGGATGACAACGGTGGAACAACGCTGATCGAGCACTCCGAGGACGTTCACACCGGGTTTGACCTGCGCCGCCTCGGGTGGAAGCTGCGATACGTGCCGGCCGTGCTTGCCACGGGCGTGTGTCCCGACGACAAAGCGGCCTTCATGCGCCAGCAATACCGCTGGTGTTCGGGCTCGATGTCACTGACCTTCTCACGCAAGTTCTGGAAGACGAGGATGCCGCTGATGGCCCGCTGCTGTTACTTGACCGGGCTCGGCTACTACGCGACGACGGCCATGCAGACCATCCTCACGCCGGCGCTTCCCGTCACGCTGCTTCTCCTCTACCCCAACCTCGTTCGACTCAGCAACTACACCTTTCTCGCTCCGGCGCTGATGTTCACCTATCTGCTGTTCCCCTTCTGGCACCGCTGTCACTGGGGACTCGAAGCATGGACCGCACGGATGCTCTACGGCTGGGCGCACCTGTTTGCGCTCTCCGACCTCGCCCGGCGCAGACCAATGGGCTGGACGCCGACGGGCGCGCGGTCAAAGGGACGACCCGGATTCCGCATCGCGGTCAGCTGGTCGATGGCGATGGCCACCGTCTGGGTGCTGTTGGCGGCCTATCGCCTGTCTTCGCGCCCGGCCGCCTTCATCCCGCTGCTCCTTCTCGGCGCGTTCTTCTTCGCGACAGTCGCCCGCGTGTATACGCCGACCTCCTGGTCTCGTCCGAAACTCCCGCCCAGGTTCAAAAGGCTCGCACTGGCCACCGCCTCGAGCCTCGCGGTCGGATTGACCTCTCCGCTGGCGTCGTCCGCCCGCGGAGCCGAGCTGGGAATCACCGGGTCCCCGGCGCAGTACGCACAGCTCAAATCCGACGGGATGCGGTTGCACGTTCAGGCATCGTGGTCGTCGTGGGGAACGAGGAGCCCCGACGCGATTCTGGCGAGCACGCCCGCAGGCGCGGAGCCGATGGTGAACTGGGACCCGACCGGCGTATCGATGCCCGACATCACGGCGGGCAGATACGACCGATACCTGGAATCGTGGGCGCGGGACATCGCGGGCTACCGCAAACCCGTTCTGATCCGGTTTGCCCAGGAGATGAACGGAAGCTGGTATTCCTGGTCTGAGAATGGACCGGCCGCGTACGTAGCCGCATGGCGCCATGTGGTCAACGTCTTTCACCAGACGGGCGCCCGCAACGCACGTTTCATCTGGTCTCCCGACGGCCTGATCGGAGTGCCGGCGCAACGGTGGCGGCAGGCTGTGGTGAAGTGGTACCCCGGCTCCAGGTATGTAAGCAACGTCGGCATCAGCATGGTGGCGTTCAAGAACGACGTCGGATACGGGGTGGGCTACTTCTTCGAACGGCTCGACTTCCTGCACCGCGCATTCGACAGGCCGATGACGGTGCCCGAGATGAAGGTGACCGCGTCCCAGCGCTACGAGTGGCTCGAATCGCTCAGGGGAGCGCTTGCCGCGCGTCCATGGATCAAGCTGCTCGTCTGGTCAGAAACCCCCTCGGCAGCACAGCAGAAGAACCCGCTTCAGACCGGACAGATGCAGTGGTCGCTTCTTCGCGATCCCCACGCGCGACGGCTCCTGAATCTGGCCATGGGCGCTCGTCGGAAGTAGCTCGCTGGCGCATCCTGGCCGGTGCCGACTCTCACGCCACCACGAGAGCTAGTGCGAGAATACGCGCACCCAGTCGACGAGCATGGTCGCGGGCAGCGGGGTCGAAGCATCGGGGGCGCCCGGCCAGTTTCCGCCCACGGCCAGGTTGAGGAGCAAGAAGAACGGCTTGTTGAACGCCCACTGCTGACTTCCGGAGAGCGAAGCCGGAGTCCGCGTGCTGTAGGGAACTCCGTCGAAGGTGAACGTGACCGCCGAGGAGGTCCAAACGACTCCGAAGATGTGATAGCTGCTGGCGAGCGACACAGCCGAATGCTCCATGGCCGTCAGACCGTAGCCCTTGGGACTGCCCGGTTCAGGACCATGGATGCTGCCGTACAGCGTGAACGGATCGTTGCCGAGGGACTCCATCACATCGATCTCGCCCGAGTTCGGCCAGCCCACGCTTTCGATGTCGCCTCCGAGCGCCCAGAATGCCGGCCACAGCCCACGTCCCACGGGCAGCTTGATGCGGGCTTCGATTCGCCCGTAGGCCGTGGCGAACAGGCCCTTGGTCTGTAGCCGCGCCGAGGTATAGCCGCGGGTGACGCCCCCGCTCGTGTAGCTTTCGCGATGGGCCGTGATCGCCAACTGTCCGCGGCCATCGAGTGCAGCGTTGCTGGGCCGCGAGGTGTAGTACTCGAGCTCGTTGTTCCCCCACCCGCCGCCGCCCGTCTGAAGGCTCCACTTGGTCGGGTCGGGACTGGCGCCGGCCGCTCCGTTGAATTCGTCCGACCAGATCAGGTTGCGGGCCGTCGACGCCGATCGGGCGCCCCTGCCGCGACGCGCGGATCTGCGTGTGGCGTGGGCGTGGGGTCGAGCGTGAATGCGCGATCCGGGCAGCGACCGAGCCGGACCGCTGGTCGCCTGTGCGATGAGCGGCGCCGATACTCCCAATCCGCTGAGCAGGCACAGGCACAGCATGAGACGCCTGACCATGGGACTACCGTCGCCGCCCCCCTGCGCCGCTTGAGGCCGCCCTTCGTGGCTGGCCGTTTGTCGTGGCAGACCATCCCGCTGCACACCCAGCGATCCTACTCCCGGGCGGCGAGAGATGACTTCTCATAGCCAGTGGCTGACCTTAAGGTCAGAGGAGCGCTGGGCAGCGAGCCTCAGCGGTGTCTCAGACCGTGTCCGCGGCGGGCCCGTGGCACGGGCAGGGTGGCCCGGCGCAGCGGCCGTTGCGGTGGCGCCTGGGACTCCCGCTCGCGATCAGTCGCAGGGGCAGCCGCGAGTTCGCGCCGGGATGAGACACCGAGCTTCCGGTAGATGTTGCGCGCGTGACTTCGAACCGTCTCGACACCCACTCCCAGCGCCAGCGCTATCTGGGCGTTCGAGCGACCCTGCTGGAGCAGGGGAAGCACTTCGGCCTCGCGCCCGGTCAGCAGATGTCCTGCCCTGGTTGATCCACTGCCCTCATCCGGCGCGGTCCGCGGAATCACCTGCATCCCCCTGGAGGCGAGGTGGATCGCATTGAGCACGTCGCGTGACTGCGTGTTTCTGCCGAGGCAGGCGCTCGCTCCGAAGGCGATCAGCTGAGCGCACTCCTCCATCGACGGGTCGTCAGCGAGCAGAACCAGTCGCGTGGCCGGATGGCGGCTGCTGAGCTCTCGTACCTCGGCCAGCTTGGCCAGGGCGCTGACCTCGAGGATCGCCACGTCCGGGTGGTGGGCGCGCAGCACGACGGAAATCCGCTCGTACTCCACCCCGCCCGCGACGATCGTGAGGCTCGGATCGCTCTCGATGAGCTCGCGCAGTCCTCCGGCGAGGAGATCGTCGAATTGGGCAAGGACGACAGTGATAGGGGGCTGTGGCGACATGGGCTGTGCTGGTGCGGCTGTGCTGGTGCGGGCTCTGCTGGTGCGGACTGTGTAGAGCCTCATCGGCAGCCCGAGAGCGAAAAGGTGAGCCCCGCCTCACCCTCCACTACCCCGTCGCTACCCCCAAGATCACCCCCTAGGGAGGACGAGCCGGACCGCCGCCGGCCTGAGCATGTAAGGCATGGCTCGCCTCCTCAGCACCCTGATCTGCGCAACCGCGCTCCTCGTGGGAGCAACCGGGCTTCTTCAGACCGCATCGGCCGACGCTAATGCCGGTCGGGCTCACCATCACCGCGCATCGACGGCGGCAAGCCGCAAGCTCTCAGCCCAGCAGGCCGCGCTCGATCAAGCTCGCCCGCCGCGGACCGGTGATGCTTGCCACGACCGTCGCCGAGCGCTACTGGAAGGCGGTGCCATGCGGCGGTCAGATCACCGTCCTTGCCGGCCTGCCCGTGCCGTCCGGCCTCGACCCCACGACCGACGCCTGGGTCACGTTCAACTCGTCGATCGCGCAGAACGATCTCGAAGCACCGGCCAGCACGTACACGCAGTGCACCATCTCGCTCGCCCGCTGGCAGTGGCCGACGCGGAAGTCCATGGAAAGCGACTGGAACATGTTCTGCCTGACCGTGACCCACGAGGTGGGCCACCTGCTCGGGCACCCCCACTCCTCGGTCCCGGGCAGTGTGATGGCGCCCGTGTTCACCGACGAAGCGAACGTTCCCCAGATCTGCAAGGCCGCGCGGGCCCTGATCCAGGCCCGGTAGCGACCGCGCTCGCCGGCGCGATCACGCGCACAGCCGCTCGAGCTGCGCGGCGGCTCCGGGGGCACCGGGGGCGCAGGCCATGGTTCGCTTCAGGCGCCGCGCCGCCTCGCGGTAGGAGGGCGTGCCCAGCACCTCCGCGACGGCGTGGCGGATCGCCTGCACGTCCGCATCCACTCCCAGCCTGATGCCCGCACCGAGGCCTCCACGCGCCGGGCGTTCGTGTCCTGGTCTCTACCCATCGGCATGCACACGAGCGGGACGCCCTGCGCCAGAGCGGCCATGACCGTCCACGGGCCGGCGTGGGTGACGACCAGCGAGGCCGAGGGAACGCCGAGGACCTCTCGCAGGCCGAGCAGCAGTGCTCATCCAGGCCCTCGCCCTGCTCAGGCGTCCGGGGACTGAGTCGATCGGACCCTCGGCGCGCTGGTCCTCTCGAACGCGCCCGAGAGGATTCGAACCTCTGACCTTCGGTTCCGTAGACCGACGCTCTATCCAGCTGAGCTACGGGCGCACAGCGGCGGAGTCTATCGGCGGTGCCTCTATCCGACCGAGGCTGCCGCGATGCCGCTGCATGCTGAGCTACAATGATTCGCGGGACCGGGTACTGCTCTTTCGAGCCGGACGGGGACGGGCCCGGAAAGAGAGAGAACGTTTGCCGAGTCCCACGCAGTCGCGTGTCAATGTCCGTTCGTCGCGCCTTCATCACCAGGGCGATTCCAGGACCGCCCCCGGCACAGTCGAGAAACGCCGCTCGGAGCGTCCCTTCTGGAGGGAGGCGCTCGACCCGTACGCCGAGCCGCGCCTAGGGCGAAGCCTCTTGGACCTGGCAACCTCGGTCCTCCCCTACCTGGCGCTGTCCGTCGTGATGTACCTGGCGCTGGGCGTCTCCTACCTGCTCGTGCTCGTGCTCGCGGTTCCGGCCGCCGGCTTCCTCGTGCGGACGTTCATCCTGTTCCACGACTGCACCCACGGCTCGTTCTTACGCTCCAGGCGCGCGAACGCGTGGCTCGGCGTCGTCCTGGGGCTGCTCGTCTACTCGCCGTTCCTGCGCTGGCGCCACGACCACGCGATCCACCACGCGACCTCCGGAGACCTTGATCGGCGCGGGGGCGGAGACGTGCGCACGCTGACGGTCGCCGAATACCATGCTCTTCCCCCACGTGCCCGCCTCGCCTACCGCCTGTTTCGCAACCCTCTCGTCATGTTCGGGATCGGGCCGATCGTCGCGCTGTTGATCGGGCCGCGCCTGGTCGCCCGCGATGCGCGCCCGCGTCTGCGCCGGAGCGTCATCGGCACGAACATCGCCCTGGCGATATTCGTCGGGCTGCTGTGCTGGCTGCTCGGCTGGAGCAACTTCGTGCTCGTGCAGGCGCCGACGATCATGCTCGCCGGCTCGGCCGGCATCTGGCTGTTCTACGTTCAGCACCAGTTCGAGGACGCCTACTGGGAGAACACGGAAGGCTGGAGCTATGCCGACGCCGCGCTGCGCGGCAGCTCCTACCTCAAGCTGCCCAAGGTCCTGCAGTTCTTCTCGGGCAACATCGGGCTGCACCACGTCCACCATCTGAACGCGCGCATCCCCAACTACAACCTGCAGCGGGCGCACGACGAGAACGCGATCTTCAAGGACGTGCCGATCCTGTCCCTCAGGGACGGCCTACGCGCGGTGCAGCTCAAGCTCTGGGACGAGGACCGCGGGCACATGGTCACGTTCGCACAGGCACGCTTGCCCGGCGCAGCGGCGAGCCGCTGACACCGGCCCGGGAGATCACTAGTCTCAAACGGCGCCATGCGTACAGCCAGCGGCAGGCCGCACCGGACCAACAGAGCGAAGCGTCCGCCCGGCACGGCAGCCGCCTCGGCGCGCATCATCTCGATGAGCTGACGCTTGAACTCAACGCGCGGGTACCGGCGCAGGACCTCATCGACGTTCGCGGGCGCCACATCCCAGACCCGCAGCCCGGCGCCATCGACCATCGCGCCCCACTGCAGATAGCAGCCGAGTGCCCCGTCACGGTCGGGCGAGACCCCGGGCGTGGTGTGGACGCAGATCGCATCCGCCAGCGTCGCCGCGCGGTCATCGGGCACCTCGGCGGCTGCGGCGCACGCGAGCGTGCGCTCCGCGCTGGCCAGCGTGAAATCACGTCCCGGCGTCGGCTGGGCGATGCCGTGGTCATGAAGTAGCGAGCCGCAGTAGAAGAGCTCGGGATCGAGCTCACGGCCATCCACGGCCGCAAGCGCGCGGCCGAACAGCCAGGTCCGGTAGGAGTGCCCGACGATCGCCGCCGGCTGCTCCGTGCATGCCTGCTCGGCCTCTCGCGCGAACGACGAATCGGGAGCCTCGAACGTGCTGAGGTCCACCGACGCGGCGCCAGCCGGAAGCCGCCCGAGCGCGAGCCTCGCCCGCCCGAGCAGGTTCTCCCACTGACCGAGCGCGATCGCCGCTAACAGTCGCCGGCGCTCGCCCGAGGTGAGACGCCCACCGCTGCGACGGGCCCAGGCCAGGCCGCCGAGTCGCTGGGGATCGACGGCCGGCGCGCCGGCGCTCGACCGCGGAGGAGGGCTCATCCGCCGATCGTACAGCCGCTTGGCGCGCGGACCCGAAGCTCAGCAATGCCTGACTGCACGGAGAGGGAGGGATTCGAACCCTCGAACGAGGTTACCCCCGTTACGCGATTTCCAGTCGCGCCCGTTCAACCGCTCCGGCACCTCTCCCGACGCTTGACCACCGCCTGCGGCAGTGATGGCCCCGACATCTCGTCGGCGTGCGATCGCTGAAGGCTACGGCACCGCCACGTCTCCCGTTGCTAGGCTCCCCGCACATGCTTCTCGCCGCCAGCGCAGCAGTCAGCAAGGACATCGGCCTGATCGTGACCTTCATCGGGATAGGCCTGATCGTCAACGTGATCATAATCTTCGTCCTCGTGCAGACCCGCGGCGAGCACCAGCAGAACCAACAGTACGGCGAGCGCCCCGACCACTGACGGCGCGAGCCCGGCTCGCTAGATGATGTATACGGGCGTGCCGACCGGCGTGCGGCTGTAGAGAGCGATCACGTCCGGGATGCGCATGCGCACGCAGCCGTGAGATGCGTTCTGGCCGATCGATGAGTACTCGCTCGGGTCGATCCCGTGGATGCCCGCGCCACCGTTAAACGCCATGAAGCGCGCCTTCAGCGGGTCCGCGGGCCCCGGCGGGACGACCGTCCCCGCCAGCGCTCCGGCCCACGCTTTGTTGGGCACGAGCCACGGCGGGTCGACCTGCTTCCACTGGATCTTGTACTGGCCGGCGGGCGTTTCCAGCCCTTCCATTCCCACCGCGATTTCGTAGGTTTTGGCGAGTCTCAGATGTTCATAGAGGTGCAGCCGGAAGCTCGCCCTATCGATGACGATGATTGCCGGGTACTTGGCCGTCAACTGGTGGGTCGTCACGGCCGGGCGGGTGGCATGGGCGGGGACGGGGACTCTGCCGCTGACCGCCGCGCCGGTCAGCGCATACTCGATGCGACCACCGAGCCGCGCGCTGTCCACCGTCATCCCGTCCTGCGCGGGAACCTCGTGCAGCCCGCTCGCGTTTGCGGTCACCGCCGCGTTACGCGGTGGGCGGTCGACGGCCGCGCGCACCCTCGCGGTCAGCCCGCGGACCGCCCGATGGGAGTAGGTGACGACAAGCGGGATGTTCTTGTTGACGCTTCCCCCGAACAGGCCTCGCGCGGTCCGCGTGAAGATCGACCCGTCCCGGCTGGCCTCCACCGCCTGGTCGACCATGTTGGCGACGCCGAGTCTCAGGTGGGCTTCGCGTGCGTTCAGCGTCCAGCGGTGTGAGCTCCACCGCACCGTTACCGGCCGGTTCAGCCGCGCGAGCAGCTCGCGCTGGACCTTTGTGCGCGCCGCTGCTTCATGCAGCCCCCCCACGCTGACCCCGTCGATTCTCACGCCGTTTGCGATCACGTGGCGCCTTGATTGATCGTAGACGTACATCGCCGCGCCCAGCACCACGACCAGGGCCCCAACGGCGGCGAGGATCGGAACGAGGCTGCGGCGGCCCTTCTCAGATCCGCTCATCTCATGCTCAACAGTGGCTGTGCTCATGGAATCCGCTCACCCGAGTCTACCTTCGGCGCCGTACGCCCACCACCTTGCAACACAACGCGTCGCGGCGAGCTCCGACCCCAGGGCCTCAGCGGGACCCGCCCGGCAGACGGTCGATGCGCTCAGAAGGCGCCGCTCGTCGCTGCGGATGGGCGCGCAGCGATCATGAGACCGCGCTCGGCTCTTCGATATGGGCCGGAACGCCCGCCGCCGTGTAGGCATCCCCGGCATCGAGCGTCTCGGCCTTCAGCAGCGCCTGGGCGAGGCTCTCAAGCTGGTCGCGATGTTCGGCGAGCAGGCGCGTGACCTCCTCATGCGCGCCCTCTATCAGCCTGTGCACCTCTTCGTCGAGCAGACGCTGGGTCGCCTCGGAGGTCCCGCTCGCGCCCGGCAGGTACGGGCCTTCGCCCTCGGCCGGGAGCACGGCGATCGGGCCGACCGCTGTCGCTCATCCCCCAGCGTCCGACCATCTGACGCGCGATCAGGGTGAGCTGCTGGATGTCGGACTCGGCGCCCGATGTGATCTTGCCGTAGACGATCTCCTCGGCCACGCGACCACCGAGGGCGACCCGGATCTTCGCCTCGAGGTCCTCGCGCGAGTAGGAGACGCGGTCGGAATCGGGCGTCGAGAGCGTCACCCCGAGCGCCATGCCGCGGGGGATGATCGAGACCTTGCGCACCGGATCGGCTCCCTCCGTGAGCATTCCCACCAGAGCGTGGCCGGACTCGTGGTAGGCGGTTCGCTCACGATCGGCCGGCGACAACAGGATGCCGCGGGGGGAGCCGAGCATGATCTTCTCAAGCGAATCGGTGAAGTCCGACATCTCGACCTTGTCGTGGCCGCGGCGGGCCGCGAGCAGAGCGGCCTCATTGGCGAGGTTCGCCAGATCGGCGCCCACCATCCCGGGCGTCGCGGCCGCGAGCGCGTCGAGGTCCACGCCGTCGGACATCGGGATCGAGCGCGTGTGCACTTCGAGGATCTTCCTGCGACCCGAGCGATCGGGCGCCTGCACGGTCACGCGCCGGTCAAACCGGCCCGGCCTGAGCAGCGCGGAGTCAAGGACGTCGGGACGGTTGGTTGCGGCGAGCACGACCACCGCCTCGGCGGGCTCGAAGCCGTCGAGCTCTGTGAGGATCTGGTCGAGCGTCTGCTCTCGCTCGTCGTTGGCGCCCGTGACCGACACCGAGCCCTGGCGCGAACGCCCGATTGCGTCGAGCTCGTCGATGAACACGATCGCCGGGGCGGCCTCCTTGGCCTTCACGAACAGATCGCGCACGCGCGATGCACCCACGCCCACGATCGCCTCGATGAACTCCGAGGCGGATATCGAGAAGAAGGCCGCGTGGGCCTCGCCTGCGACGGCCCGCGCGAGCAGCGTCTTGCCGGTGCCCGGCGCTCCCGAGAGCAGCACTCCATGTGGCATGCGCCCGCCCAGCCGCCCGTAGCGCTCCGGAGTGCGCAGAAAGTCGACGATCTCCGAGAGCTCCGCCTTCGCCTCGTCGATCCCGGCCACGTCGTCGAAGGTGACCCGGATCTTCTCCGGGTCGACGCGCCGCGCCTGCGAGCGCCCGAAGTTTCCGAGCGCGCCCATCCCGCCACCGGCTTTTGCGGCGCGCCGTGCGATCAGCACGAACAGCCCGACGATCAACAGCGTCGGGCCGAAGCCGAGCAGAAGCTCGGCGAGCAGGGACCGGCTCGCCGTCGTGGGCTT
Organism: uncultured Solirubrobacteraceae bacterium; assembly: GCA_963821655.1. Lineage (GTDB taxonomy): Bacteria > Actinomycetota > Thermoleophilia > Solirubrobacterales > Solirubrobacteraceae > Palsa-744. Next base: position 50,319 of record CAWGER010000007.1, on the reverse strand, counting down.
GGCGTTTATTTCGACGTGCTTTTCCTTCAGCAGGGCCGAGAGCTGGGTGTTGTTCCAGAAGCTTGGGACCTCGGTGGCGAACAGCTTCGTGGGCCTGGCCTTGGTGTTCGTGTGCGGAAAGCGCACCTTCATCGTGAAGGTGCCCTGGACCGTGTTGCCCCTGGTGGAGATCGACTTCACGTGGCCCGCCTGCACGCTGGCGAGGAAGGACGGGCTGAAGGGGATCCTCACGCGCGGTTCCGATGGGGTCGGTCTGAAGAAGAGCACCGACAGCCAGTTGATCGCGATCAGGGCCAGCACAAACCACAGGAAGCTCGGCCTGCGGTGCACCGGAGGTCCGCTCGGCGCCTGCTCGGGCATGCCCCGGCCGTCTGGCGCGGGGGCCACATGCCAACCCCGCTTGTCACGCGGCATCGGCGGATGCGCGTCCGCGCGGCCGACCTTCAGGCCGTCGGGTTCCTTCTGTGATTCCTCGGGCACCGGCCTATCCTACGCACGTGACGAGCGGCCGGCCACACAGGTGCGCGGGCAGATTTCCCCCATCTGGACCAGCTCAACCCAGCCCGCTGAGGTGACCGGCCTACAGACGCGAAGCGACGACCGCGCAGGCGGTCACGACAACTGCCAGCGACAGCGCCGCGAGCGCTCCATCCAGCGGAGCCAGCAGGCCGGCGAGCGAAAGCTCCTCAGAGGAGCCATCGGAGCGCAGGCGCACGCCGCGGACCGCTCGGGTGCGCCGGCGCAGCTCGCGGGCCGGCGCGCTCAACCGCCGTTGGGCGATGCTCATCGCCAGGCAGCCGCACGCGATCAGAAGCCCCGGCAGCGCAATCTTCTCGGCGTTTGCGAAGTAGCCCGTCAGCGCGGGAAAGGCTCCCCAGCCGATGGCGAACCACAGGTCGCTGTGAAAGCGCCCGCCCGCCAGCTCGAGGTTGTAGGCCGGCAGGAACAGGCCGCCGGCGAGGACGAACGGCGCCAACCAGACCGAGACGGTAAGCACGCCGGCGAGACCGATCGCGAGCGCCCCGAGCAGGCTCACGACGGCAAGGATGAGCAGCGTGCGCTCTGACAGGCTCGTGCCGAGCGGCCGGTCGTGGAGCTCGTCCAGGGCGTGCGCCGCGATCCCGACCGCCAGGGCGAACGCCGCGAGCCCCCACAGCAGCCGATCGACATACAGGTGCGGAGCCACCGCCGCCCCGAGCGCGAAGTAGCTCAGATGCCAGGCCGTGTAGGGCGGATGAAGCAGCGTCAGAAGATCCCCCAGGCGACCGCCGCCGAACGCGTAGAACGCCGGGCGCGGAGGATCCCAGCCGCGCGGCGTCACGGCTTGCTCATGCGCCGCCGCCGTCACCGCCGGCTCGACACTCGGCGGCGTCGTCGATCGGCCACGTCCGGCCGTGGTCACCGGCCGATCCCTACTCGCCGAGGACACCCGCCGGGCCCTCCGCACCGACCTTCCTGGCGGACATGACGATGCCACCGCCGAAGCTCATCCGCCGCACCGCCACATCCCGCAGCCCGGCCTCATGCCAGTAGTCGACGATCCGGGACACCGGATGGCGCGCGTAGAAGTTCCTTATGCTCGGTCCGAGGAAGCGGCCAACCTCGGCCCACTCGCGCGAGGCGAGACGTCCGAGCACGGGTAGGCCGATCGCCGTGTAGAACCTCCACGCGGCCCGCGCGGGCAACCAGGGCGGTACGCCGAACTCGAGCGAGGCTACGCGCCCGCCGGGACGAACGACCCGAGCCAGCTCGCGCACGGTCGCCTGCGGATCGTCGACGTAGCGCAGCAGGTAGGTGAACGTGAGCGCATCGAAGCTTGCGTCCTTGAAGGGCAGCGCCTCGGCCTGCCCTTCGATCAGTTCCACGCGCGTGGAGCGCTCCCCTCGCGCGCTGGCTCCCGGGTCCGCGATGGGGAGATCGAAGCGGGCTCGTGCCGCGGACAGCATCTCGGCGCTCTGGTCGATGCCCACGACCGTGCAGTCACTGCGGGCGAGCAGCTCGGCTGCGACCATCCCCGTGCCCGTCGCCACGTCGAGCACCCGCTCGCCCGACGCGGGCGCCACGGCGCTCACCAGCGCCCGCCGCCAGCGTGGGTCCTGCCCGAAGCTGAGCGCCGCCGAGAGCAGGTCGTAGCGTCGCGGAAGACCACGGAACAGCTCAAGCGCCTGACTCTTCCGGGCCGATGTGGCGGTGGTCGCGGCGTCGCCCACGACGTTGCTGGATATGTTCGAACTCATGCTCTCGCCGATCTGAAAGGCTAACCGGCCAACGCCTCGCGCGGCCCCGGCCCCAACCATCCAGAGCAAGGACTGTCATGAGCGAACCCCTCACAGCCGTCACACAAGCCTCTCGTCGCGGTCATAACGGGCGCCTCGAGCGGGATCGGAGAGGCGACGGCCCGCCGTCTTGCGCGCGAGCCGGGCGCGTCCCTCGTCCTGATCGGCCGCCGCGAGGAGCGCCTGAGTGCGCTGGCCGCCTCGCTGGGTGAGGGACGGGCGAGCTTTCTGTCGGTCGACCTCGTCGATGAGGACGCACCCGCGCGGATCCGCGACCACGTCATCGAGCGACACGGCCGGCTGGATCTGCTCGTCAACAACGCGGGCGCGGCATGGCGCGCGCGGTTCGGCGATGGAGGCTATGAGAACGTGCGGCGCACGATGGCGATCAACTTCGACGCGCAGGTGCGCCTCACCGAGGCGCTGCTGGAGCTGCTGCGAGCCTCGGCGCCGAGCGCGATCGTGAACGTGTCCTCCACGGCGGGCAGGGTGGCCCGCCCCGGAACGGGCGCCTACAGCGCCTCCAAGTTCGCCCTCGCCGGCTGGTCGGACTCGCTGTGGGCCGAGGAGCGCCCGAACGGCGTGCACGTGGGGTTGGTCCTGCCCGGATTCATAGTCACCGAGGGCTTCCCCGCCGCCGAGCTCGCCGCCAAGCCGTGGACGCGCTGGATGCTGTCCACCCCGGAGAAGGCCGCGGAGGCCATCTATGAGGCCGGCATCGGCCGCCGTCCCGAGCGCTACGTGCCGCGGCCCTACGCGCTGGCCGGGGCGCTGCGAATGCTGACTCCCGGGCTGGTCCGTCGCGTAGTCGGGGGCAGCGCGGGCGCCGCGATGACCACCACGCACGGGCGCGGATCTGGCCGACCGCCAGAAGGACGCCTCGCTCGTGAACGACTGACTGCTGTCAAGGGCCCTCGTGGGCTCTGACACAATCACGCCGGCCATATGCGCCAGACGATCATCCTGCTCGTGCTCGCCGGCGCCGGTGGGCTTCTCGCGGCCTGCGGAAGCAATGGCCAGCCCCGCGCCCACTCCACGACCGTCGTGCACAGCGGCACAACTCGGAGCGGACCGCCCACCAGGGCACAGGCGCTCGCGTTCGCGCATGCGGTGACCCTGACCGCCGCGGACGTGCCGGGCTTCTCGGTCTCCTCAGACCACGAAAGCGAATCGGCCAAGGAAAAGCGACTCGAACGGGCAATGCTGCGCTGCGCGGGAGCGCCAGGCACCGGCAAGGGAGCGGCAGGCGCCTCGCAGGGACTCGCCCAGGAGAGCTCCAAGGACTTCAACCTCAAGCACGGCATCCTGAGTCTCGGCGTGAGCTCGGAAGTCAGCGTGGCGCAGACTGCGGCCCTCGCACGGAAGGAACTGGCGGCGATTCGCAGCGCTCGCGTCCGAGGATGCTTCTCCCACTACCTCGATCTGCTCTTCAAAGGTCAGCGATACGGAGCAGGGGCCAGCATCGGCCACGTCTCGATCCAATCGGGAACCCCGCCCGCGCCGGGCATGACCGGGAGCTTCGGCTGGCGCGTGACGGCCGCGTTGACGGTGGATCGCATACGGATCCCCTTCTACCTGGATTTTCTCGGCTTCGTTGATGGACCCGCCGAGGTGACGCTGCTGAGCTCCGGGGTACCGCGACCCTTCCCGGCCGATGCCCAACAGCGACTCTTCTCGCTGCTGCTGTCCAGAGCCAGGGCGCATCGTCTGTGAACGCGTCCTGCAATCTTGTACCCGTGCGAAGGGAGCATCCGTGAGCAAGGAGCGGTGGACAGCGGTTGATCGGTACATATCCGAGCAGCTCGTGCCGGCTGACCCCGCGCTGGATGCAGCGCTGAAGGCCAGCGCGGCGGCCGGACTGCCGCCGATCGGCGTCTCGCCCGCACAGGGCAAGCTCCTGAACCTGCTGGCGCGAGCAATCGGGGCGCGCACCATCCTGGAGCTGGGCACCCTCGGCGGCTACAGCACGATCTGGCTGGGACGAGCGCTCGCTCCCGGCGGTCGCCTGGTGACGCTCGAGGCCGACCCGGAGTACGCCCAGGTCGCGACCGGCAACATCGCGCACGCCGGCCTCGGCGAGGTCGTCGAGGTGCGCGTCGGACCGGCCCTCGAGACGCTGCCGGAACTAGCCGCCGAGGGCGGTGACCCGTTCGACCTGATCTTCATCGACGCCGACAAGCACAACACCCCTAACTACTTCACCTGGGCGCTCGAGCTCTCGCGGCCGGGCAGCCTGATCGTCGCCGACAACGTCATACGCGATGGCGCGGTGATCGACCCCGCAAGCGAGGAGCCCAGCGTCCAGGGATCGCGTCGCTTCCACGAGATGCTCGCATCTGAGCAGGCCGGCCGTCAGCGCGTGAGCGCGACCACCATCCAGACCGTCGGCCTCAAGGGCTACGACGGGTTCACGCTCGTGCTCGTGACGGGTGCCGCCTGAGCGCCGGCTCGCAACGCTCGAGTTTGATCCGCGCGAGGGGCTACTACGTAAGGTAAGTCGATGGCACGCCTGCACCGCTCGACCGCACATTCAAGGGAAAAGCTGCGCAGGCTTGCCGATGAGGAGCTCATGCAACTCGTTGCCGGAGCCGACGCGGACGCATTCGAGATCATCCTCGAGCGACACGCGGATGCGGCGTTCTCGCTTGCCTACAGGATGTGCGGGAGGCGCTCGGTCGCCGAGGACGTGGCCCAGGAGTCCTTCCTGGCTCTGTGGCGCAGCGGCGCGCGTTATGACCGCGCCCGCGGGAGCGTGCGAACGTGGACGCTCGGCATAGTGCACAACCGCGCGATCGACGCCCTGCGCCGCTCGAGCGTGCACGATCGCCGGCGGGCCAGCGACGAGGGGCTCGAGGAAGGGCTCGAGGCACCCGAGCGCACGGACGTCCAGGCGATGGGCAACGCAGCCTCAGAGGAGATCCGCGTCGCGCTCGGCGAGTTGCCCACCGAGCAGAGACACGTGATCGAGCTCGCGTACTTTGGCGGTTTCACGCACACCGAGATCGCCTCGATGCTCGACACGCCGATCGGGACGGTCAAGGGCCGGATGCGCCTCGGACTGGAGAAGCTTCGCGGCCATCTGGGCGGCTGGCAGGCGGTCAGCGCATGAGCCACGCGCGACATCGACTCCCGGCTGTGAGAAGAGCGTCGATGCCGCCCCGTATGTCCTGGGGGCGCTGGAGGACGCCGAGAGCTACCGTGAGCACCTGACCGGATGTGCGAGCTGCCGGGCGCAGGTGGCCGAGCTGCAGCTCGTGGCGGACGTCCTGCCCGCGAGCGTTCCGCCGATGGTCGCACCTGACGGGATGCGCGAGCGGGTGCTCGCGACCGTGCGTTCCGAGGCCGAGCTGCTGCAGGCCACCGGCAGCCAGGCGGACCTGCCCCAGCGTCGCCCTGGACGCTGGCGATCGCGTCGCGTGTCGCTCGTGGGAGCCGGGCTCGCGATCGCGGCGACCGTGGCGGCGGCCGTTGCGATCGCGATCAATGCCAGCCCGACGGCACACGAGCGGGTCACCACCGCGCAGGTCGCCGCGAACATCAGCGGCGCGCACGCATCTCTACGCCAAACCGGCAGCCGCGCTGAACTTGTGGTCTCCAACATGCCGCAGCCACCGCCAGGTCAGATCTATGAGGTGTGGCTGGGCCGGGCTTCGGCATCCCCCCAGCCCACCGACGCGCTCTTCGGCGTGACCAATGCGGGCAGCGGTTCTGTCAACGTGCCCGGCAACCTGCACGGGGTGAAAGAAGTGATGGTCACCCACGAGCCGCTCGGGGGAAGCTCCCACCCGACGAGCGCACCGGTGCTTCGCGTCGTCCTGTGAAGGCTCAGGCTGAGCGGGGCGGGGGATCAGCGTCGTCGCACGTGCGTGAGTGCGACGGTGTGCTCGGCCCCCGAGTGCAGGGAGCGAACGCGCAGCTTGAAGCCGCTCATGCCGAGCACGCTACCCGTGCCCGATCCGCGGCCGATGCGGAACTCCACCTGGCGGCCCCGCCGATAGATGAGCGCCAGCACGGCGTACACACCCACGAGCGTGATCACGAAGGCGCCTGCGAGGTACACGATGTCGATCCACACAGTGCCTCCTACTCGGCCTTAGCCGAAGATGCCTTTAGCCACCGCCTGCAGACCCAACACGATGCTGAGCATCACAGGTCGGGCGGACGGTCCTGCACCGGATCGACGCCGCCGAGCGCTCTAGCGACCCAGCGTGCGCACGAGCTCGCGGGCTCGTCCTCGGAGGTCGCCGAGAAGCCCGCGCACCGCCTCGAGACCGGCTCGCAGCTCGGCGTCGCCCACCTCCACCGGGAGCATCGAATCCTGCAGCGCGGACAGTGCGCCGTCGGCACGGGCGGCCGCCTCCACCGCACTGTCGAGCAGGCCCTTGACACCCATCGACGGCGCACCCGCGGACGCCGACAGGAACTCGCGGCCCGGCAGTCCGTGGCGCTCGGCGAACTCGCCGTAAGTGCGCTGCGCCCGGCCGTAGGCGGCTTGCACCGGCCGGAACAGCTGCTGCTCGAGCTTCGTCGGCGGTGTGCTCATCCACGAGCTCGTAGGCCTCGCCAAGGTTTGCGAGCGCCAACCCGATCTCGTCTGTTGCGCCCGCGAGAGCGTCGAGCAGGTCCTGCCTGGCTTGCGCGGTGGTGTAGGCCATGAGCGCGATCAATCCTCCTAGGCGGTGGCACCGAGCGCCTCGAGCACGCGGCGCCCGGCGGGATCCTCGGCGGTTGCAGGGACGACACCGACGTGGGTCGCTCCCGCCGCAAGGTAGGCGGCCAAGCGCGTCACGATATCCGCGCGTGAGCCGATGGCACAGATGAGGCGCAGCAGCTCGACCGGGACGGCACCGGCAAGCTCGGAGCGTCGCGCCCCGGCCCGCGCGCGAGCGACCAGCTCCTCGAAGCCGAGCTCGATGAAGCTCTCCCCATATCCCGGCGCAGCCAGGTAGGCGGCGATCTGGGCGGCCAGCTGCTTGAGCGTCGCGTCGCCGGGCTCCAGGGCGACCGAGACCCACACGACGATCGGAGGTGGAACGCGGCCGGCGGCGCGAGCCTCGTCGGCGACGGCGCCGCTGATGAGAGCGACCCGCTCGGGAGTGAGGAGATTGAGCACGACCTCGTCGGCGCTGGTGGCGGCCACGCGGGTCATCTGCGGACCGAAGGCAGCAACCGAGATGGTCGCGTCCCTGAGCGGCCGGCGCAGGCGAAATCCGTGCGACGTGCACGTGCTCGCCGTCGAAATCGGCCCGCTCGCCGGCGAGTATCGGACGCAGCGCCCTGACCGTCTCACGCATGCGCGGCGCCACCCGGGCCCACTGATGGTCATGCCAGCCGCTGACGATGACCGGACTCGATGCGCCCAGGGCGAGATCTGCACGGACGCCCGTGAGGGTAGCGACCGACGACAGTCCGAGCGCCAGCGCGACCGGGCTCCGCACCCCCACGGCCAGGGGCCCGATCCTCAGGCGCAGACTTGATGCCCGCAGGCCGACGGCGGTGGCGAGCGCGAACGCGTCGAACGTGGCCATCTCGCCGATCCACATCGTGTCAAAGCCACAGCTACCGGCCACGACCGCGATGTCCACGGCCTCGGTGTCGGGACGATCCAGCCAGAACGGCGCCACGACGTGGAGGTCCTCGACTCCCACGGCGGGGCGGGACGTCACAGCTGAGCGATGTTCGTCGGCAGATCGAGCAGCAGGCGCCCGGCGATCTCCCAGCTCGCCGGATTGACCTGAAAGTGGGCCGTCGCCGTGTGGGCATCGCGGAAGCGGCGCTGCAGCGGCGAGTCCTCATAGATCGCGGTGCCGCCGGCAAGGTCGTACATCGAGCGCGCGACCTCGGCCGACGTCCGCACCGCGTGGGTGGCAGCCAGCCGCAGTCCGAGACGCGCCGACGGCGCTACGGGGGCCTGACCCTGAGACGCCGTCCAGGCCTCCTCGATGGCCGCATAGAAGTGCGCCCTGCTGGCGCGCAACGCCGCCTCGGCTTCGGCCACGGCAGCTTGGGTCGGTGCCCGCTCTGCCAGCTTGCGGCTCGATCCCAGGCTCGTCTTGGCGCCTGCGAGGGCGATCAAGTCGTCGATCGCGCCGCGCGCGTTGCCCAGAGCCGCGGCACCGATCGACAGCGCAAAGAAGCCGAAGATGGGAAAGCGGTACAACGCGGCGTCGACGCCCGGACCGCCCTCCGTCAGCGAGAGCGTGTGCTCATCCGGCACGAGCACCTCATCGGCGACGGCATCGTGACTGCCGGTCCCGCGCAGGCCACTGGTGTGCCAGGTGTCGAGAACGTCCAGCTCAGCCTTCGGGAGGGCGGCAACGCGCACGACCGGAGCACCCGAGGGTTGCTGCGCGTCCTGCACGATGTATCCCGCGAACAGCCAATCGGAGTGGGAGATGCCGCTGCAGAACGACCACCTGCCCGAGATGCGAACGCCACCGCTCACAGCTTTGGCGGTGCCTCGGGGCGCCCACACGCCGGCGGCGACGGTCTGCTCATCGCCGAGGATCTCCTCGGCGCTCGACGGTGACAGGTATGCGGTCAGCAGGCTGCTCGTGGCTGCGATCGACACGCACCAACCAGCCGAGGCGTCGCCCCGCGCGATCCTCTCCGCGCACATGAGCGTGAATGACGGTGGCGCCTGCAGGGCCCCGAGCGTGGTCGGCGCACCGGCGCGCATCAGCCCTGCCGCCCGAAGCTCCTGAAGGAGCTCCTCCGGCAGCTTGCGCTCGCGCTCTGTCCTCGGCGCAAGCTCCCGCGCGAGCGCCGCCATGCGATCCACCCGCGCGTCGAACTCGTTGCTGGCAAGGGCCGGGGAAGGGGAGGTAGCGCGGGGATTCATGAAGGCCTCCGTGGTGCCCGTCTCAGTCCTGGTATTGAAGCTGGGGCCACCAGTCCTCGCCGCGGCCCCGCGGGGTCAGGTCGAGCACGTTCCACAGCGGCCACATCGAGTCGATGTGGCGCGGACTCTGCCCGGCGTCCGTCGGCGCGAACAGCATCTCGGTCGTATAGGAGTGTCGAACAACGCCGTCGCGCCGAACGAACACGTGTGCAAGCGGATACTGCTCGCCGTCCGCACCCTCGGCGTGGTAGTCGGCGTTGAACGTGTTGGCCGACGAGGAGAGCAGACGCGCGCGCCGCCAGCCGCGCCCGCGGGCGTGCTCGCGCAGGCGCTCGATCGGCGAGCGGGCGACGACGGCGAAGCCGATCCGCTGGGTGACGTGCTCGAGCTCGCCGTCGATCGCGTCGATGAACGACGTGCACAGCGGGCATGCCGCCTCTGCCTGCGGGCCAAACATGAAGCTGTAGAGCAGCACCGTGTCGGTGCCGTTCTCGAACAGCTCGGACAGCCGGAGCGGACGTACCTGCGCATCGCGGGTGGAGCCCTGGTCGAACAGATAGTCGGTCGGAACCGGGCCGCCGATCGGCAGAGCCCGGCGCCGCTCGGCAACCTCCTCGGTGTGGCGGCGCAGCTCGATCTCCGCGCGCAGCAGCTCATCGCGCGCGGCGCGGTACTGCTCGCTCTCGCCCGGGAATCGGATCTCGCTCACAACAACGTACGCTACGGCAATTGCGCCTTTGACCGCGCGTGTTCGGACGCGCGAGATGGGGACGCACCGAGCCCGCTGCTGCGGGCACATCAATCCAACCGGAGGTAGGGCGCAGATGACAACGGTCCGCGAGGCGGCCTTCGAACTTTTCCGCGAGCGCGGGATGACGACGATCTTCGGGAATCCCGGCTCGACCGAGCTGCCGATGCTCGGCGCGTTCCCGGACGACTTCCGCTACGTGCTGGGTCTGCAGGAGGCGGTCGCGGTGGGGATGGCGGACGGGTTCGCGCAGGCGAGCGGAACCGTGACCCACGTGAACCTGCACACCGCGCCCGGAGTGGGAAACGGCGTCGGGGCGATCTTCAACGCGCGCGCCAACCGCGCGCCGCTGCTGGTGAGCGCCGGCCAGCAGGCACGCTCGCTGATGACGATGCAGGCGAACGCTCACCAACCGCGACGCGGTCGAGGTTCCGAAGCCGTTCGTGAAGTGGAGCCACGAGCCTCCGCGGGCTGCCGACGTGCCGTTCGCGCTGGCCCAGGCGATCCACCACGCCACGCTCCCGCCCGCGGGCCCAGCGTTCGTGTCGATCCCGATGGACGACTGGATGGCGGACGTCGAGCCCGGTCGACTATGCGACCCAGATCGCGCGCACCGTCGGCGGACGGGCCGCAGCCGGAGCACCAGCAGATCGCCGCGCTCGCCGCGCGGCTGCGCGCGGCGCGGCGACCGGTGCTCGTGGCGGGGCCTGACATCGACGCCTCGGGAGGCTGGGACGCGGCGGTCGAGCTCGTCGAGTCCCAGCGCCTGGCGGTCTGGGCCTCGCCGCCCACCGGCGGCAGCCGCATCGGCTTTCCGGAGAGCCACCCGGCGTTTCAGGGAGTGCTGCCGCCGGCCGTGGCGCCGGTCGCCGAGGCGCTGGCGGGACACGATCTGGTGCTCGTCGCGGGCTCGTCGGTGTTCCCCTACTACCCGAACATCCCCGGCGACTTCCTCGCCGCGGGCGCCGAGCTCGTCGCGATCACCAGCGACCCCGACGAGGCCGCGCGCGCGCCGATGGGCGACGCGATCGTCGCCGACGTGGCGCTCACCCTGCGGGCGCTGGTGGAGGAGCTGCCGGAGCCCAGCGACCGTGAGCCGCCGCCGGCCCGCGTCGAGTTCGACGCACCGCCGCCCGGCGATCAGCTCTCGGGCGGCGAGGTTCACGCGACGCTCGCCGAGCTGTTCCCGGGGGACGGGATCGTCGTGCTCGAGTCGCCGTCGAGCACAGCCGCGCTGCGCAACAAGCTGCGCCTTTCGCGCCCCGGCTCCTACTACTTCAGCGCCAGCGGCGGCCTCGGCTTCGGCCTGTCGGCGGCGATCGGCGTGCAGCTGGCACAGCCCGAGCGCCAGGTCGTGTGCGTGCTCGGCGAGGGCTCCGCTCAGTATGCGATCACGGCGTTCTGGACGGCCGCCGCGTACCGCGTGCCGGTCAAGTTCCTGGTGCTCCGCAACAACGAGTACTCGATCCTCAAGTGGTTCGCCACGCTCGAGAGCGTCACCGGGGCACCCGGCCTCGACCTACCGGGCCTCGACGTGGCGGCCACCGCAACGAGCTACGGTGTCCCGTCCGAGCAGGTCGCAACGCGCGAGGAGCTACATGGTGCCCTAGTGAACGCGCTGGCCGGCGAGGGCCCGCGGCTCGTGCAGGTCGACGTCTCCCCCGGTATGGCGCTCGCCTGAGGCTGCCCGGCGCGACGTGGTCGTGAGCACATGGCCGGCTGGGACGACGTACGCCGGATCGCGCTCGCCCTGCCGGAGTCGAGCGAACGGTCCTCGCGCGGCCTGGCCTCGTGGCGAATACGGGACAAGGGATTCGTGTGGGAGCGGCCGCTTCGAGCTGCGGACGTCGAGGCCCTCGGCGACGACGCGCCCAGCGGGCCGATCCTGGGGGTGCGGGTGGAGCATCTGGGCGCGAAGGAGGCGCTCCTCGCCGATGATCCGGACGTCTACTTCACCACTCCGCATTTCGACGGTTACCCAGCGGTGCTCGTGCGCCTTGACAGGATCGCCTTGGAGGAGCTCGACGAGCTGATCGTCGAAGCATGGCTTTGCCGTGCGCCGAAGCGACTGGCACAGCAGTACATCGACACCGAGCTGCCCGGCGCAGGGACGGACGGAGCATGAAAAGCCCCCAGGCATCGAGCGTCGCCGCGATGGCGCTCGTCGCCGAGAGGTTCAGGCGACTACGTGCGCCTCGAACTCCTCCTCGGGGAGCAGGCCGTGCTGCATCGCGTACAGGCCCGCCGCCGCGCGAGACGAGGCGTCGATCTTCGCGTAGATGTGCTCCGTGTGGTTACGTGCCGTCTTCGGCGAGATCACGAGCCGCTCGGCGATCTGCTTGTGCGACAGCCCGCGAGCGAGCAGCCTGAGAACCTCGATCTCCCGCGCGGTCAGGCCCGCCGGTCCTCTCGGGCGGCGCGAGACTCGATGACCGGCGGCTCCAAGAACCGCTTCGACCGCATCTGAGTCCAGGCGCCCGACCGCGACATCGGCCCTCAGCTCGGCGGCTGCCTCATCGGCTGAGCGCGCCGGCCGGTAGGGACGCGGCTCGATCATCGCCTGGTAGGCATCGGCCGCGCCGAGGATCCGCGCCGGCCGCGAGATCGCGGCACCGGAGAGCGCACGTGGATATCCCGAGCCGTCGAGGCGCTCGCGGTGCTGTACGGCGATCGCGCCCAGGGGCGCTAGCGCCTCCGACTGGTGGAGCATGCGCTCGGTCAGATACGGGTGCATTCGCACGCGCTCCCACTCGCCCGCGCCGAGCGGCCCGGCCTTGTCCCAGATGGAGTTCGAGACCCCAAGGCGGCCAAGATCGTGCACGAGGCCCGCGCGCCGAACCATGAGCGTCAGCTCCTCTCCCAGCGAGAGCGCCCCAGCGGCCTCTGCAGCGAGATCGGAGACCGCGCGCGCGTGCCCGAGCGTGTACGGAGACTTGAGGTCCACGAAGTTGGCGATCGCGACCAATGCGGCCTCGAACGAGTCGGCAGAGAGCATCACCGCGAGCGCCGGCTCTGCCTCGATCACCGCATCCCACGTCGGGAACCGAGTCCAGGTCCGCGAGGATCATGTCCCCTTCCGTGCATATGAGCTCGGCCAACGCGGGGTCGAACTGCTTGCCGGCGCGCCTGCCGGCGAGTGCCCGCGCAGCCTCGATCCCGCCGACCCGATAGGCGACCTCGGTGAACTCCGCGAGCTGCGCGAGCCTTGCCGCGACCGGCACGGCCTCACCTTCGAGCTCGCCCGGCCACCCGCGCCCGTCCCACTGCTCGTAGGCCCCGCCGAGTGCGCTGGAGACCTCGCCGGGCAGCCCGAGCTGCTCGGCGAGCGTCTGCGCGATGGCGGCGTGCTGGGCGATCATGCCATCCACCTCGCGGTGTCCCGAGATCGCGAACTCGAGCCCCACGCGAAAGCGATGGAGCGGCGGGTTGCCCGCACCGAGCCGCCGCATCCCCGCTGCCGCCCCCCGCAGGCTCCCGAGCTCGTGGTCATACTTGCCCGACTTCAGCGCGATGTCGTCGCCAAACCACTTCGCCTGCTCGTGCGCGTCGGAGTGACATCCGACGTTGATCAGCAGGGCGGTGTAGTAGACGACCGCCCGCGCCTGCTCGTCGAGCCCTATCCGCTCGGCCAGCCGCAAGGCGATCAGGCATTGACGCAGCACATGTTCCATCGGCTGCCCGAAGCCGAGGTCGACGCCCAGCGAAAGCGCTGCGACGAGCTCTGCCAACCGCACGCTCTTGCGATCAGGCTGGTCCATTCGTCGAGACTATCCCCAACGGCGCGGCACGTCGATGCCCCGGGGACGCGGGACCCTCGACGCGATTGCGCTATGAGTGTCGAGGATGGACGACGACGACGACTGGACGGGCACCCCGCCGGAGGGTCACTACTCCCGTGACCGCGCACGACCGGAGTTCTGGCGCGAGCAGTGGCAGGCCACAGCCGCCTGGGGCGGGCTGGTGCTCGCGATCCTGGTGCTGGTCGTGGTCCTGCTCACGCGCTAGCCGAACGCGTGGCTTGACGGTGCCGACCCGCGAGGACGTGGCCTCGCGGGTCGCCGCCGGGCTGATCGAGCCTCGCTACCGCTCCACCAGCGGGCGCACCTCGATCGCGCCGCCCATGCTGGCCGCCGGGATCCGCGACGCCAGCTCGATCGCCGCATCGAGGTCGTCTGCCTCGAAGAAGAGGTAGCCGCCTAACGCCTCCTTGGTCTCGACGAACGGGCCGTCGGTGGTCAGCGTGCTGCCGTCCTTCACCCGCACCGTGGTCGCAGTCTCTGGGGGTTGCATCTGGACGCCGGGCCTGACGCCGGGCGTTTCGTTGATCGCCCTGTACGCCGCGTAGACGCCGCTCTTCTCGTCTTCGGAAAGGCGCTCCCACTCCTCCGACGGTGGCGTCGGAGTGGTGCCCTGATGAATCAGCAGCATGTACTTCATCGCTTGCTCCTTCGTTGAATGCGTCGTAGATGGTCGCCTATAAGACGAACGGGGAGCACGGAAATCGACAACCTCCTCCCAGGCCGCGTGCGCGGCCGGCGCGGTGATGAGCTTCAGGTGCGCTGTGCGGTCAGGGCGCAGGCGCCTGCCGGCTCGCCAGTGGGGGTGGGTCGAGCGCCGCGAGATGGCTCTTCAGTCCCGCTCCGAAGGAGGTGGGCACTCCGTTGTAGCTCTTGATCAGCGCCGGGCCGGCGTTGCAGCTCCAGTGCGATGGAGGGCCGGTCGAGTCCCATGCCCATCCGAGGTAGGACACCCCATGTCGGTCGGCCCATGACATATAGCCATCGATGTAGGTGGGCTTGCACTGACTCTCGCCCATCTCGCCTGTGATGACCGGGACCTTCGCGGTGAGGGGCGCGATCGTCGCATTCCAGCATGCAGGCGTCCTACACGAGCCGAAGTTGTAGGTATGGAAGCTGACCATCAGCTGATGATCCGGGTCGGTTGGCTCGAAGTTGAGCCACTGGCTCTCGTCGCTTGAGTAGCTCAGCCCGCCCAGCATGATCGGCTGGGTTGCGCCGGCCGATCGCACGGCGTTGACGAGGGCCTGCATCCCTGCGCTCTGATAGCTCACCGCCCTGCGGCTCGGCGTGTATCGCATCCCGCATCCGTTCAGCCAGCACGACCAAGAGGTCTTGTATGGCTCGTTGAACAGATCGAAGATCACACCGTGGTTCCGGGCAAAGGCCGTCGCGACCGACGCCCAGAACCTGGGGGCGTGATCGGCGTCCGGCATCGGCCACTGGCCCCTCGCGACGTGTGTGCCCGGCGCCGCCCAGTGCAGGTCGAGAATGGCGACGAATCCATAGGACTGGAGCGTGTGTACGTATCTCTCGATCGCATGCTGGTAGGCCACGCCACCGACGGCCGCGCGGATCCCGTTGATGCCGAGCCAGCAATCCTCGTTGAGGGGAATGCGTACGGCGTTGACGTGCCAGCCGACCATCGCCCGCACGGAGGCTCTGTCGACCGGACCGTCAAAGACTTCGCTGCCATGCAGGCACGCGTACTCGCTGCCCGAGCGATTTACGCCCAGCAGACGTACCGTTTCGCCGCTCGCGTTGACGAGCCGGTTGCCGCTCACGGCCACAATGACAGCGGGCGTCTTGACCGCCGAGCGGGCCCGCCGCGCGACCCCGGTTGGCGGGAAGGGAGCGAGTACAGCAAGCGCGACGGCGAATCCGAGGAGTGCTCGGGCGACGCCACCCCCGAGGCCCAGGCGCCGATGGCAGCCCTGCGCACCCCGGTCTCGGGCCCTGGCTCCTACCTTTCTGTGGTCTCGGGGCGTCATCACCGCTCAGGCTTGATCGACTTGCGCGTTCTCTGTCCTGACATTCTCGCCCTGTAGGTAGAGGAACGCGCCGGCAGCCGCCACCCCACCGAGGAGATCGGCGAGCAGATAGATCCAGATGTGTGACCATTTGAATGCGCCGAACACGGTCGCTCCGAGCGCGATCGCGGGGTTGAATGCGCCTCCCGAGACCCAGCCGACGGAGATGGCGCCGACGACCACGACGAAGCCGATAGCAAGCCCGTAGAACGAGTTCCCCTCGGTTCCCTTCGCCGTTGCGACGTTCAGCACCACGTACGCGAGCGCGAATGTGAACAGGAACTCGACGACCAGCATCTTGCCGGCGGTGGCGGTTACGCCGGCGGTCTGTTTGCCGCCGATCGCATTCACGAGCAGGCCCGCGAGCACGGCGGCGACGAACTGCGTGATCACGTAGGCGCCGTATTCGTTTGCCTTGATCTTGCCTCGCAGGAAGACCGCGGTGCTCACCGCGGGGTTGTAGTGGCCTCCGGAGACGTGACCACCGGCGAACACCAGCACCATCAGCACAGAGCCGATCGCGATCGGCGCGAGGATGACACCGGATTTGTTCGCCGACTCCGTGGCCATGCCCACCGTGAACACGAACAGGAACATTCCGATGAACTCGACTGCAAGCTTCCGATCCAGGGGGTAGCTCATTTGGCACCTTTCTGGCAGGGGTTGAGGGAACTCCGAGGAGCAAGGTACTGATGAGCGATCCGACGCGTCCTGGACGCCGGGAGCGCTGACGCGCGAAAGCCCGCGTTCGGCACACCGACAGGCTACGATCCAATGCTCTGCTGTGGCCATCGAACTAGTCGACCAAGTCGTTGCCGCCCACGGCGGCCTGGAGCTGTGGGAGAGCGCAGATGAGATCAGGGTGCGGTTCTCCTCAGGTGGCTTCGCCTTCGCCACCAAGCTTCAGGGCTCCGCCGTTCGCGACGTCGAGGCACGCATCTCGACGCGGGGGCAGCACGTCATCTTCGCGCCATACCCCCGGCCCGGCCAGCGTGGAGTGCTCGAAGAGGACGGCAGCGTCCGAATCGAGACGGACTCCGGTGAGCTGATCGAAGGGCGCGAGCACGCGCGCAGCGCCTTCGGAGATCTGCGCCACAAGCTTTGGTGGGACCGGCTGGACATGCTCTACTTCGGCAGCTATGCGATGTGGACCTATGTATCGACACCGTTCGTGTTCACGCGCGAGGACTGTCAGGTGCGCGAGCTCGATCCCTGGCGGGAGAGTGGAGAGCACTTCAAGCGTCTCGCGGTGACGTTTCCGAAGGACGTCCAAACGCACTGTCGCGAGCAGGTCTTCTATATCGACGCGAACGGGCTGATCCGTCGCCATGACTACACGGCCGAGCCGATCGGCGGCTGGGCCAAGGCGGCTCACTACTGCTTCGATCATCAGGCATTCGACGGACTGGTCGTGCCCACACGTCGACGCGTCTACCCGCGCAAGCGCGACAACCTACCCCGCTCACGACCGCTGCTCGTGTGGATCGACGTGTCTGGCGCGACCGCTCAGAGCTGACAGACTCCCCTGCCCCCACGGGTCGGCGGCTCGTAACCCTCCTCGCCGCGCCCGCCGCGCAACTCGTGAACGCACTCAGGCCTAGAATGCACGATGTGCTGCGCGCGCGGAGCGTCAATCGCCTCTTGTTGCGCCACCGTCGGACCACGGCGTTGCTCGGAACGATCCTCGTCCTCGGCGTCGTGGGCCTCAACGCTCATGCCGCGCTACCAGAGCATCACGACACGCCCGGTCACGCGACGATGTGCATCGCGGCGCTGTCGATCGCGATCCTCGCCGCGGCCGGTCTGGCGACGAGGTCCTTGGCGGCGCCGGCAACCTCGCTCCACAGCGTGCGCCTTCCGCAAGTCCGGTGCAGAATCCCGGCCGACCCTGCGAGCTCCAACGCTCGTGCGGGCCCCGCCGTGCCGTTCGTCCTTCGACGTTGAGAGCTGAACGCGCGGCCGTTGCGCCGCGGTGACTCTGCTCGCGCGCCCCTGGGTTTTCCGGGAGCGCCTCAACACGTCGAAGGGAGCACGCCATGCCCGACGAGCAAGTTGGGCCCACAGACCGGCAGAACCGGTGCCCGCCCCCCCTGGTTGTTCTGTACCTGTACGTCCACGAGCAAGGGGAGGCGTTCGCCTACCCGTCGGCGCGCTCTCGCCACTCCTCGGCGCAGGTGGCCGGTCGCTACCTCGAGTGTGCGCTCGTTCAGTTCGCATCGCTGCGCCTGAAGGAGGCGAAGTGCGACCTGGCGCTGGCAACCAACCTCAGCGACCGTCAGGCGCTCGGGCGCAGGGGCCGCGAACTGATGGAGCGAATCGAGGCGCTCGACGTGGCGATCATGCCCACGCCCTATCGGCATCGGCCCGGTGACGACAGCTCAACCTATATGTCCTCGCGCTACGTCCTCGACGCCATCCTCTCCGCCGCAGCGGGACAGCCCGGCGAGGAAAGAACCATGTGGCTGACCGATCTCGATTGCGTGTGGGTGGACCCGCGCAAGATGTTCGCAGCGACACCCCCTCCCGAGGAGATCGGGTGCGTGCTGATCGACTATCCGCTCGACTGGGACGCGGTCGGATTCGGCGAGTACGCCGTGACGCGCCGGGCGATCGGCGAGCTGGCGAGCGGCCTGGGCGGCTCCTCCGAAGCACCGGCATGGGTCGGGGGCGAGCTCCTGGGCGGCAGCTGCCGGGCGCTTCGCAAGTTGGTGGCGGCGGTCGAGGGGCTCGATGCGCAGCTCGCTCGAGATGGTCTGTTCCTCCCCACCGAGGAGCAGGTCCTGAGCCTTGCCGGAGCAGTTGGTCAGGTGCGCTTTCACGATCTCTCGGGTGTGGCGCGACGCGTGTCCACCGGCAGCCGCCACCGGGCCCGGCCGATCGAGGACCCCCTGTCTCTCGCGCTGTGGCATCTACCGGCCGAGAAGGGACTGAGCCTGCGTCGAGCCGCGGCGCAGCTTCGCCGGGGCCGCACCCGGCGCCTTCGCCGAGATCTCTCAGACCCGAAGCGCATGGCCCGTCGCTTCAACGTGGCCGGCGCCGGCATAGGACGTCGCGTCCGCGATGACGGCTGGATTCTCATGCAGCACGTGCGTCGGCTCGCGGGCGCAGCACGGGCACCGTGACGCGACCACCGGCTCCTCGTAGCAGACTCAATCCGGACAGCTTGGCGAGCGACATCAGATGTGTCGATGGTGTCAACCCGACGTGGTCTCCAGACCACAGCAAGGAGTAGATGAGGATGAGCAAGGTCCGATTTGAACAGACCGGCGCGCTGGGAATCGTGACACTCCAGAACCCGCCGCTGAATCAGATCGACGATGGGCTCGTCAACGATCTGGGCGCGACGGTGTCAGAGCTCGAGGGGGCAGATGGTCTTCGGGCCGTCCTGTTGCGTGGCAGTGGGGACGTCTTCAGCGCCGGCGCCGACGTGACCCTGTTTCAAGGTCGAGACGCTGCGGAGATGCGGCCCCTTGTGGCCTCTTTCCTCGACCTCGGTCGCCGGGTCGAGCGTCTCCCCTTCCCGACGCTCGCCGCCGTGCACGGAATCTGCATGGCAGGCGGTCTGGAGCTCGCCCTGTTCTGCGACCTGATCTGGGCCGCGGAGGGCACGAACATGGGGCTGCCCGAGACCAGCCTGGGCATAGTTCCGCTCGCGGGCGGCGTAGAGCGTGTCGCTGCCCGAGCCGGTCTCGGGCGTGCCCGGACGCTCGCGCTGAGCGCCCGCTTGCATCCCGCCGAGGAGCTTGCGGCATGGGGCGTGGTCGACCGGGTCCTGCCCTTGGAGCGACTGCAGACAGAGGCCGAGAAGTTCGTGCGCAAGCTCGCCGAGGGCCCCACCCGGGCGTTCGCCGTCGCGAAGGTGCTCGCAGATGCCTACGCGGCTGGGGGCACGCCGGCGGCCGACGAGCTGCTGCTCGAGGCGGCCGTGGGCCTGTTCGACAGCGACGACGCGCGCAACGGCATCGACAGCTTTCTTTCCTCAGGACCCGGAAAGGCTCGCTTCACGGGTCACTGAGGAGGCCGGGTTCACGGCGGTCTTGGCCGCCGGGTCGTTGCAACCGGGGCGGATGGCCCGCCGGTGGGCTTCAGCTCTGCGCCGCGAGGCGCTCGTGGACCGACCTGACGGCGCTCGATCCCTCACCCACCGCTGCGGCGACTCTCTTCATGGAGCCGTGGCGGACGTCGCCGGCGGCGAATACACCGGGCATGGACGTCTCGAACGGCAGCGGGCCGGCGATGCCGGTGCTCGGTGACTCCGAGAGGTGGCGGTCGGTGAGGATGAACCCGTCCTCGTCGAGCAACAGCCCGTTTCCCAGCCAGCCCGTCGTCGGGCGCGCGCCGATGAAGCAGAACAGCCCCGAGCACGGCAGCGTCTGGCGCTCGTCGTTTGCGGTTTGGCCGAGCGTCACCTGCTCCAGACGCTCTTCGCCCGCGAGCTCTCGGACTTCGACACCGGTGATCAGGTTGATCCTCGGATCTGCCTCGATCCGCTCGATCAGGTACTGCGACATGGTCTGGCTGAGATCGGCGCGGCGTATGGCGATCACGACGGTGCAGTTGTTCTGGCTGAGATAGATGGCGGCCTGTCCGGCGGAGTTGCCGCCTCCGATCACCACAACCGGCGCGCCTGCGCACACGCGCGCCTCGAGGTCCGTCGCCGCGTAGTACACGCCGGCACCCTCGAAGCGCTCCAGATTCTCGACGGGCAGGCGTTGGTAGCGCGCTCCCGTGGCAACGATGACCGCCCGGGTAGGGATCTCGCTGCCGTCCCTGAGGATGACCACGTGGAAGCTCCCCTCGGCTCGGAGGCCCACGACCTCGCACGGCGCGTTCAGTCGGGCGCCGAGTCGCAGCGCTTGGACGGCGGCGCGCGAGGTGAGATCCCCTCCGGAGATGCCGTTGGGAAACCCCGCGTAGTTCTCGATCCGGGAGCTCGAGCCCGCCTGGCCACCGACGGTGACCGCGTCCAGGCAAACGGTACTCAGGCCCTCCGAGGCACCGTAGACGGCGGCGGCGAGGCCAGCCGGGCCGCTGCCGACCACGACGAGGTCGAAGATGAAACCGGGGACCGGCTGAAAGGTCAGCCCGAGCTGTTCGGCGAAGAGAGCCGGCGTGGCGCGGCGCAGCACACCGTTGGGGGAAATCACCACCGGGGTGTCCTGCGTGGTCAGGTGCACGCTCGCGAGCAGGGCCTCGACGTCCTCGGAGTTCTCGACGTCGATCCAGGTGTGGGCGAGCCGCGAGTGCTCGGCAAACGAGCGCAGGCTCATCGCCGCCGGCGAGTATCGCGATCCGATGATCTGGATCGCTTGGGCTCCCGGCCCTGCTCGTAGAATCTCGCGCCGGGCGACGAGCGCGGCAAAGATCTTTTCGGAGAGCGCGGGGCGAAGGCTCATCAGTCGACGGAACTCGTCCTGTCCGATCACGAGCACCCGGCCCGCGCGGACCACGCGCGCACTCACGAAGCGGCGCTGGCCGGTCAGCAGCGTCAGCTCGCCGATGAAACCGCCAGCTTCGAATTTGGCGACGGTCACCTCACTCTTGCCGTCGTCCCGCACGACCTCGACCTCCCCCTCAAGCACGACAAAGAGGTCCTGCGGCGCGTCTCCGGCCTTGAAGAGCAGCTCACCGGTGCTCGTAGAGCGCTCGATGCCGAATGGCGCCATTTCCGAGCGCTCGGACACTCCCAGTACGGGCCACGCGACAGTGTCAGGATTGGCGTGGGCGCTCAAGGGACGCTTCACCACCACTTTCGCTCGAGCGCGCGGTCGGTACCGCCGCTCTCATCCAGGGCGTCCAGCTCCGCGATGTCCACGTCCGACAACGCGAAATCGAAGATCTGGGCGTTCTCCTCGATCCGCTCGCGGTGCGTCGACTTGGGAAAGACGGGAAGCTCGTGTTCAATGCACCAGCGCAGCAGCACCTGGGCGGGGGTGCGCCCGATCCTCCGCGCAACGCGCTCGACGCGCTCATCGGAGAGGTGCCGGCCGGTCCCTAGGGGGCTGTAGGCCTCGAGCACGATGTTCCGCTCCTGGCAGGCGTCGAGGAGCGCGCGTCGATACTCGAACGGACTGAACTGAACCTGATTGACGGCCGGAGCGATGCTTGCCGCAGCCATCACCGTGTTCAGCTCGCTGACGCTGAAGTTGGAGACGCCGATCGAACGCGTGTAGCCGAGCTCCCGAGCTCGCTCCATGCCCGGCCATGCCCAGGTTGGGCCCCCCGCCGGCCAGTGGACGATGTACAGGTCGACCTGGTCAACGCCGAGCCGCCGCAGGCTCTGCCCAGCCTCGGCGGCCGGGTCCTTGCGTGCCGGGTAGAACTTCGTCGTGATGAAGACGTCCTCGCGCGCAACGCCGCTCTCCCGCAGCGCCTGGCCGACACTCTCCTCGTTGCCGTAGGCCTGGGCGGTGTCGATGTGCCGGTATCCGAGCTCGAGCGCCCAGCGCACCGTGTTGACGCACTCGACCCCGTTGGGCACCTGCCACACCCCCAGGCCGAGCATGGGGATCTGGTTACCGTCCGCCAGCACGCGAGCGCGCCCGTCTGCCGTCACTGTGCCCGTTGACATGGCTGCCTCTCCTTGAGTCGGTAGGAGGCAAATTCAGTAGCACCTCTGGCACTTTCGCGTCGAGCGCATGAATGCGCGACTAGACTTCGCGGCCATGGTCGAGCCAGACGGAACCGTGCTCGTCACGGGTGGAACAGGATTCCTCGGCGGATGGTGCAGCAGCGAGCTCCTGCGTCGCGGGTACACGGTACGGACGACCATCCGCAACCTGCGGCGGGCCGACGAGGTGCGAGCGTCGGTGGCGGCCGCCGGTGTCGAGGCCGGTGACCGGCTGTCGATCGTAGCCGCCGACCTCGGCGCCGATGACGGATGGTCGGACGCGGTGGCGGGGTGCGACTACGTGCTCCACGTCGCGTCGCCCTTCCCGCCGGAGCAGCCCAAGGATCCAGACGAGCTCATAGTTCCGGCCCGCGACGGGGCGTTGCGGGTGCTCCGCGCGAGCCTCGACGCCGGCGTGCGGCGCATAGTCCTCACCTCGTCAGTCGCCGCGGTTCGGCACGGGCGCGCGCCATCCGCAGACGCGCCCTACAACGAGACCGACTGGACGGACCCGGACGACCTGCGACGCACGCCATACACGCGCTCGAAGACCATCGCCGAGCGCGCCGCGTGGGATCACGTCCGGGCCGCCGGCGCCGAGAGCCGCCTGGCAACCGTGAACCCGGGCGCGATCATCGGTCCGGTGCTCAGCGACGACCGCTCCTACTCGCTGCAGGCGATCGAACGGCTCCTCAACGGCATGCCGGCGATGCCTCGGCTCGGTTTCACGTTCGTCGACGTGCGGGACGTCGCGGACCTCCACATCCGCGCGATGACCGCCCCGGCGGCCGGCGGCGAGCGATTCCTGGCTGTCGACCGCTTCCTGTGGATGAAGGACGTCGGCCGGATCCTGCGCGAACACTTAGGCCCCGCCGCCGCCAAGGTTCCGACCCGCATGGCGCCTGACTTGCTCATCCGCGCCATGGGCCTCTTCGACCCCAGCGTCCGCACGATCGTGGGCGACCTCGGACAGTCGCCCATATACACCGCAGAGAAGGCGAAGACCACCCTCGGCTGGGAGCCGCGCCCGATCGAGGATTCGATCACGGACACCGCCAACAGCCTTCTCGAGCGCGGCCTGGCCGGTCCTGGCCGCTGACACATCGCACCCATTCTTGTCGGCGCGTCCAGCCTAGACTCCGGCGCCTCGATCAAGCCACGGTTCGCGCGTGGATGAGACTCAGAGGCGATCGCGGCTGAGCGCGAGGCGTTCGTCCGTAGCGCGATCCGCTTGGCCGTCGAAATACTGATCAACGACCGCGGCGAACGTGGCCTCAGCTGGCCGAGCGCGCATGAATAGGGTCATCGAGGACCGAAGCTTCTGCGCGTCGAGCGGCCCGAAGATGTCCCGTGCGCTGCGGGCGCCTATGTCACAAACGGCGCGCGCACACTCGATCAGGCGTGATCCCAAGATCGGATGATCGAGATAGGCGTTCGCTTCCGCCAGCGTGCGTATCGCGTATCGACGCGACGTCGCACTCTGCCCGAGGCCGGCAATCTGCGGGAAGACGAACCACATCCAGTGGCCGGTCTTGCGGCCGGCCCGCAGCTCCGTGATCGCGCGGGCGTAGGTTCCGCCCTCGTCCTGCGCCGCGACGAAGCGCTCGAGGTCGTCATCGCTGATCATCGCGTTCCGGCGCCCAGACGCATGACGGGAAGGCTAGACCTTGAGTCTCGCCTGGGCCGGCGCACGAGCACGCTGGCGCTTGAATGCTCGGATGGGGTGGCGACACGCCACAGATGGGGTGTGTACCCGATATGGCTGACCTATCGCGAGGTGCATCGTCAGTCAGGACGACAATCATTCCCGATCCTAGAAGGGAGCCCCATGACGAGGATCATCGTGATGGCCGGCCAGTCCAAACGACGTAATGCTCCGGTTCTGATGGACGAGCGCGTGTGTTCGGCGCATCTCAGCGACAACCACTCCGCGGCGCAGCTCATCGAGCGGCTCGGCTGGGCGATCACCGATGCAGAGGAGGCCGAGCGTGCGCAGTCGGCGTCGGCGCGGCCCGAAGCGCCCGCGGGGCGCAGGTCCACGCGCGGACGGGTCAAGGCAGGGGTCGGCTGAAGCACCCCGATCTCCACAGCGGCCCGCGCGTGCGCGTGGGCCGCTCTTGGCTCAGACGCGCGCGGGGGGCTCGCTACCGCTAGGGCTCGATCAGGCCGCGCCGGATCGCATATCGCGTCAGCTCGACACGGTCACGCATGCCGAGCTTCTCGAGTGTGTTCGCGCGGTGGCGCTCGACGGTCTTCTCGCTGATCGTGAGGATCTTGGCGATCTCACGACTGGTTTGGCCCTCGGCGATCAACTTGACGACCTGGTTCTCCCGCGGTGTGAGTGGATCACCGCGTATCTGCTCGCCGTCGTGGGCGCGCTGGAGGTAATCGCGGATCAGGGCGGTCACTGCACCCGGATACAGGAAGGGCTCGCCACGCATCGTGGCGCGACACGCCTCGACCAGATCACGGTCCGCTACCGACTTCAGCACGTACCCCGACGCCCCCGCCTTCAAAGCCTCATACAGATACTGCTCGTTCTCGTGCATCGACAGGATCAGGATGCGAAGCTCCGGGCGCAGCCGGTGCAGCTCGCAGGCCGCCTGTAGCCCCGTCATCTGGGGCATGCTCACGTCGAGGATCGCCAGGTCGACCTCGTCGGTGGCCTTCTGGACGGCCTCGGCGCCGTCGTCGGCTTCCGCGACCACGACGAGATCGGGCTCTGACTCCAGCACGAGCCGCAAACCCCGGCGAACGACCGCATGGTCATCGGCCAGCAGAATGCGGGTTCTCAGGGGCGTCACCACGGCGTCACACCCGCCGTGAGGTCAAGGCGCACCTCGGTGCCACCGTCTTCGGGGCTTTGGACGGTCAGCGCGCCGCCAACCAGCGCGGCGCGCTCGCGCATCCCGCGCATGCCCGTGCCCTCGGTCGCCCCGTCGATCCCTTTACCGTGATCGCGCACGACGAGCGTCAGGTGGTTCTCCTGACCGCGCAGCGACAGGTCGGCGTGGGCGGTGTCGGCGTGGCGGACCACGTTGGTCAGGGCCTCCTGTGCGATCCGGTACACCACCAGCTCGGCGTCGCGGCCGAGCTCGGGGAGTCCCTGCCCAAGGTTCCTGGTGACCTCGAGACCGGTGCGCTCGCGCAGCCGGTCGGTCAGGGCCACGAGTGCTCTGGCCAAACCGAAGTCGTCGAGCGCCTCGGGCCGCAGCTCGATCGAGATCCGGCGCACGTCGTCGAGGCTCGACCGCACGACCTCCTGCACGTCCGCCAGCTCGGCTTGCAGGTCGGACGGCGCGCGTTTGGCGGCACGGTCGAGCTGCAGCAGGACAGCCGTCAACGTCTGGCCGACCTCGTCGTGAAGCTCGCGTGCGACGCGTAGGCGCTCTGCCTCCTGCGCCGCCAGCGTGCGTCGTGTGGAGTCACGCCGCTCCGCCTCCAGGCGGACGAGCATCTCATTGAAGCTGATTGCGAGCTCGCCAGCCTCCGAGTCTCGCCGTGGCACCGGCACACGCTGTCCCGGCCTGGTCAGATCGATTCGACGTGTCAACGCGATCAGTGCCCTTAACGGAGCGAACGCGCGATGCAGCAGTAACACGTTGATCGCCGCAACGGCAACCAGCGCGCACGCCAAGAGGATCGCCTCGTCGGCCGCGAAGGACCCGATCTTGTGCGGCGAGAGCACGAGAATCGTCAACAGGCAGGCCGCCACCAGCACGACGGCATTCGTGGCCGCCACCCGCCAGACCAGCGGGGCGTAGCGACGCCGCGGCTCCTCCTCGGCGGCGTCAGTTGGGTGTGCAGAGCTCATGAGTCCCCAAGCATCATCG
Source organism: uncultured Solirubrobacteraceae bacterium (assembly GCA_963821655.1). Classification (GTDB taxonomy): domain Bacteria; phylum Actinomycetota; class Thermoleophilia; order Solirubrobacterales; family Solirubrobacteraceae; genus Palsa-744. Next base: position 24,184 of record CAWGER010000007.1, on the reverse strand, counting down.
CGCGTGGTCGCGAACGCAATGGTGTCAGGGCACCATTGAAGCTCCCGCGGGAGCCCGAGCTTGAAACCGCAGTCACCGCACCCTCCGCAACGGCCGGCGCCGCAGATTGGCATGGTCGCAATGGGGTCTCGCGGGCCTTCAGATGCGGTCTACACCCCATTTCCGAATGCTCGGCGCGCTGCCAGGCTGCAGGGCATCCGATCCAGGGAGACCACCATGACGACCACAGCCACTGCAATCCCGAGCACAGCCACCGCCACGCCAAGCAGGACGATGTCAGACCCGTCGCTTCAACCGCCTGGGGCCGACTCGGAAACAGGCGTGGAGCCCCGGCGGCTTGTTCGGGTGATGCTCGTCGATGACCACCCTGCCGTACGGGCCGGGGTTGAGGGGGTGCTGGAAGACGAGCGCCACATCAGGCTGATCGCCAGCCTGGCGACGGCGCGGGAGGCGCTGGCCGCGGCGGACACGTCGGCCGTCGACGTTGCGATCGTCGACTACGAGCTCGGCGGCCAAAACGGTCTCACGCTGGCGCGAGCGCTCGGCAAACGGCCGCGAGCGCCTCGAGTACTCATCTACACGGCCTACGCCGACGTGAAGATGGCGCTCGCAGCGATCGTCGCCGGGGCAGACGGATTGCTCAGCAAGGCGAGCTTCGGCGATGAGCTGCGCCATGCGATTCGCATGCTCGCCCGCGGACGACGCCACTTTCCAGCGATCTCCCGCACGAACGCTGAAAGCGTGCTCGCTCGGTTGGAGGCTCGCGATCAAGCCATCGTGGGCATGCTCATCCACGGTGTTGGACGCTCAGAACATCACTCAGACACTCCGCATCAGCGGAGCGGAGCTCGACGCTCGGCGCTGGGCCGTCCTGCAAACGCTCACCGCGCCGCCCCCCACTAGCGATCCTGGGCTGCCTCGGCAGAACCACGCCGTACTTGACTACGACCGGCCCCTCCGGCAGCGAGCCGTGACTGCTCAGGAGGACGAGTGGTAGCGCGGTGGAGCGTGCTCGAGGTATTCAGTCCTCAGCCAGGCAAGAGTCGCCTCGAGGCCGGCGGAGTAATCGACGCGTGGCTCCCAGCCCAGCAGCTCTCGCGCTTTGCGATTGCTGAACTGCTGGTTGTTGCCGAGCACCTGCACTGCTTGCCGCGACAGCAGTGGCGGCGCCTGCAGACCGGTGGTCCTGCGCAGCAGCCGGTAGCCGTGCTCGAGCGAGAAGCCGAGGCCCGTGGCCATCCAGTAGGGCAGACTCCAGCGGACCTCTGAGCAGCCGAGCCCCTCGGCCAGACCATCGGTGAACTCCTTCCATGTGACGCCGAGCCCATCGCTGACGTTCAGTGCGTGACCGGGCGCCGCTTCGTGGCCGGCTGCGAGGACCGCCGCATCGATGAGGTTGTCGACGTAGCACAGACCCGCGATCGCGCGACCTCGGTCCACCAGGAGCATGTTGCGAGCACGGATCGCCCGCGCGATCTCGCCGACGACATCGGTCGAACCAGGTCCGTAGACCGTCGCGGGCCGCAGGATGACAGCGTCCAGCGCGTGCTCTTCTTCGGCACGGCGGACCTCGGCCTCCGCCTCCAGCTTCGTCTGCGCGTACCAGTTTCGAAACCCCCTGGCGGCGTAGGTCTCGTCAACCGCCGCCCCGTCGGGATAGCCGTAGACATCGGTGGTGCTGAAGTGAATGAAGCGCTGCACCGATGCCTGGGCGGAGGCTTCGAGCAGGCGGCGCGTACCCGCGACGTTCGTTCGGGCGATCTCCTGCTTGGTGGCCCAGTCCGATACGAGCGCGGCGCAGTGGAACACGTGGTGGCAGCCCTCCACGGCGCGTGCGAGCGAGAGCTCGCTCGTGAGGTCGCCAACGGCGATCTCTACATCCAGATCGTCGAGCCGGGAGGTGTCGCTGCTCGCGCGCACGAGGCAACGCACTGAATGGCCTTCCTGCACCAGTCGCGTCGCCAGGCGCCCGCCGATGAACCCGGTCGCACCCGTGACGAGGCAAACGTCCTCACGCGAGGGATCGATGGGCCTGCCGCGAAACGGCGTCCTGTCGCCGGCGGATGCCTCGTGCGCCCGCTCGGCGGCGGAGGGTTGCTTTGGCGATATCTCGCACCACCGACCAGTTCTTGCTCCCGGCGCCGTGACAGTCGGCGAGCACAGAATCAAGCGCACCAAGGAAGCTGCGCGCCTCGTCCTCGGAGAGCGTCAGCGGCGGCAGCAGCTTGATCACGTCGTTCTTCCCCGCCGCCATCGTGATCACGCCGTGGTCGCGATGCAGCGGGATCACGATCAGCTGGGGAAAGAGCCCCTCGCTCGCCATGTGGATCAGACGCCAGTTGAGCCGTGCCACGCGCGAGCTCGGTGCGCGCAGCTCGATGCCGATCATCAGCCCGCTGGCGCGGACCTCCTTGATCATCTCGTAGCGCTGTTGAAGCTCGGCGAGGCCCTCGAGCAGCAGAGTGCTGATGCGCGCGACGTGCTCGAGGAGGTGATCGCGCTGAATGATGCGCATCGTGGCCAGACCGGCCGCCATCGACAGGCGATTGCGGCCGAAGGTCGACTGGTGCACGTAGCTGCGCTCGAGCGTACCCACGGCCTTTTGGTAGATCTCTCGGCGCGTGACCATCGCGGCGACCGGCATGTAGCCGCCGCTGAGCGCCTTGCCGACGAGCACGAAGTCCGGCTCGAGCGCCCACTGCTCGAGCGCGAACCACCTGCCGGTGCGCCCGAGCCCGGTCTGGACCTCGTCGATGACGAACATCGTGCCGTAGCGGCGACACAGCGCCTGGGCGGCTTGCAGATAGCCGGCGGGCGGAAGCGTCACCATGCGGCCCTGGATCGGCTCGACGATGAAGGCGGCGACATCCTTCGCGCGCAGCTCCGCCTCCAGTCGCGCGAGGTCGCCGAACGGAACGCGCTCGCAGCCCGGCAGCAGCGGGCCGAAGCCCTCCTTGAAGAACTCGTCGCCGACCAGCGAGAGCGGCCCGAGCGTGACCCCGTGAAAGCTGTCCTCGCAGGAGATCAGACGGGGCCGACGCGTCGTCGCGCGCGCGAACTTCATCGCCGAATCCACGGCCTCGGCGCCCGTGCTCGCGAAGAACACGGCATCGAGCCCATCCGGCAAACGCTGACGACAGTGCTTCGGCGAGCATGCCGGCCAAGGCCGAGTAGTGGAGTTGCACGCCATCGACGAGGTTCGCGGCGAGTGTGGCCTGCAGGACCTCGCGCACGTCGGGATGGTTGTGACCCAGACTGGCGAATCCCTCGCCGGTATGAAAGTCGAGATAAGCGCGACCTGCGGCGTCGTAGAGATAGGACCCCTGAGCCGACGTGTACTCCTTGTCGAAGCCGAGGATCCGCAGCACGTCGATCAGCGATGGATCGAGATGGCGCGTCGCCAATGCCAGGGTCTCGTCGGCGCGCGCCCTGGCCTCCGTGACCACACCAAGGGAATCGGCCGCGTGGACAGGTTGAGAGTTGCCGTTCATTGCGATTGGAGGTCCCCTGGTTCTTCGCACGCTCGCGCGCTTGAGTTGCGAGCGTAGTTGGTGGAGCGCGACGGTCGCCGACTGCCCCCACCTGCATGCAGGCCTCAGAGCGTTGACCCGGGTAGATCAGCGTCGACCCGAGTTCAGGCGGCGCGCTGGCTAAGTCGCCGCGAACTTGGGGTCGTCTTCGCGCAGGTGCTCATGCACCAGGCGCACGACCGTCGCGCCTTCGCCCACCGCGGCTGCGACGCGCTTGATCGAGCCGCGCCGCACATCGCCCGCCGCGAATACGCCGGCCATGCTCGTCTCGAGCGTCAAGGGTTCGCGGTCCAGCTCCCAATGCCCTCCGGGCTGCTCGAGAACGTCGCGACCCGTGATCAGGTAACCCTGCGCGTCGCGCGCGATCTCATCGGGGAGCCACCGTGTGTGCGGCTCGCCGCCGATCATGATGAACAGCGCCGACGCGGACACCTCCTCAACCGTGTCGTTCGCGCGATCCGCGAGCTTGAGCGATTCGAGCGACCCGTCGCCGGCGCCGTCGACGACCTCGGTGCGGTGGCGGACGACGACGTTCGGAGTCGACTCGATGGCGCGCACGAGATAGCTCGACATCGACTTCGCGAAGCTGTCGCTGCGAACGAGCAGCGTGACCGCGCGAGCGTACTTGGCGAGATGCAACGCCGCCTGTCCGGCCGAGTTGCCCGCGCCGACGATGAACACGTCCTGATCCTGCATGGCGCGGCTCTCGCTCACGGCTGCGCCATAGAAGACGCCCGAGCCCACGAGTGCCTCGAGTCGCGGCACGCCGAGCCGGCGCCACTCGATTCCGGTCGCGATCACGACTGTCCGCGCGCACGTAGCTCGGTCCCGTCGAGCAGGCGAACGACTCGATCCTCGCCGCGCCGCTCCAGTGCGACCGCCTGCTGGGCAAAGACGATGTGCGCTCCCATCAGCCAGGCCTGCTCGCACGTCCGCTCCATCAGAACGCCGCCGTTGATGCCGTGGGGAAACCCCGGATAGTTCCTGATCATCGGGCTCGTGCCGGCCTGCCCGCCCGAGAGCGACCGGTCGAGCATCACCGTGTCGAGGCCCTCGGACGCCGCGTACACCGCCGCCGTCAGACCCGCCGGTCCCGCGCCGACGATTGCGAGCTCGCACGTGTCAACGTCGTTCTTGACGCTCACCCCGATGGCGCGGGCAAGATCCGGCAGACTCGGATCGATCGTTACCTGGCCGTCGTAGCGCACCACCACCGGTAGGCGCGTTGCGTCGAGACCGGCCTCGGCGAGCAGACGCCGACCGCCCTCGCTCTCGGTCGCATAGAACCCGAACGGCATGCCGAACCGCGTCATCGCGTCGCGCAACTGCGGCACCCTGCTGTCACCCTCCTCGGCAACGATCCGAAACAGCTCGAAGTTCGGCTTCTGCTCCGTCTCCCACGAATGAGAGGTACTCCGTGATCGCGCCGTACATCACCTCGTCGTCCGACCACGGTCGCACGATGTGATAATCGGCGCGCCCGAGCGTCATCGCCTGCACTGCCGGACTCGTGGAGGAGTAGTCGCGATCCACCAGCAGCACGCGCTTGGCTCGTGGGTGCAGTTCGTGCGCACGCGCGAGGAAGTCAGAGGCGGTGTGGCCAACGAGAAGCAGCGCGACCGGCTCGCCAGCCGCTGCCATCTCTCCCAGCGCGGCAAGCGCCGCCTCCGGCGCGGTCTCGCCCATGACCGTGAAGTCCTTGCCGAACCGCCCCGAGAGGTCGGAGAGCATCAGCGCGAGTGAATCCGGGTCGCGATCAACCACGAAGAGCACCGGCGCGAGCAGGACTCGCCCATGGACGGACTCCTGCGCCTCGTGGACCATCGCGTCTCCGAGCGGGGGGATTCCCTCAGTCGTGCTTGCGCTCACCGTTGCCTCCATCTGGTCGTCGCTGTACCCGTAGTCGTACTGCCCCTGACTTTGCGTGGCCTTTGTCAGGTCCTTGCGTGACTTTGCATGCACGGCTGGTAGCTTCCTTGCAGTGGTCGACCGGGGGGTGAGGAGGAGGTTCCGTGACGGTGATCCCGACGCGGTCCGCACCGTCTATCAGGCTTATGGGCGGCTGGTGTATGCGGTCGCCTACAGGGTGCTGGGAAACGCGGCGCTCGCCGAGGAGGCGACCCAGCAGGCATTCCTGAAGGCGTGGCGTGCCGCGGACAGTCTGAACGAGGACCGCGAGATGGGCCCCTGGCTGGCGACGATCGCGCGGCGAGTCGCGATCGATGTCTACCGCGCAGAGACGCGTCGCAGCGCGGACCCGCTCGAGTCGGTCGCTCCCGGCGACCCGGCGCTGTCCTCCAGGCCGGAGTCGGCTGAGGCCGTGTACGACGTTTGGGAGGTTCGCCGGGCTGTCGCCGATCTGCCGGGTGAGGAGCAGGAGATCGTCCGCATGCAGCACTTCGAAGGTCTCACGCACACACAGATCGCCGAGCGGCTCCAGGTACCGGCGGGAACCGTGAAGTCGCGTTCGTTCAGGGCCCACAAGCGCCTGGCGGCCGAGCTGGGGCACCTACGGGAATGAACCGATTGGCGTTGGGCTACCGTACAAGCAGGTAGAGAGGACCATCCATGGCCACGAGCGACGACGACCGGATTTCCTACCTGGCTGGTGAGCCGGGTGGATCGCTCACGGCGCAGGAGCGGGCCGAGCTCGACGAGCTGGACGCGTCTGCTGAAGACACCGGCGACGTGGGCCCAGCCCGACCCGGGCCTCGAGGACCGGATCGTCGCCACGATCGCCGAGGAGGCTCGGCACGCAGCCGGCGAGCGGCCGCGTACGCCGGCCGCTGTTTCAACTTCCACAGCGCCTGCGTCGCCCTGCCTTCGCGCTGGCGGGACTTGCGGTCGCGGCTGCCGCGGCGGTCCTCATCGCGGTGTCGGCGATCAGCACATCACCGGCGGCCGAGCAGTTCGCGATGGTCGTCTCCGGCACCGGCCTTGCGCCGAGCGCGCACGGGTCGGCGACCCTGACCAAGACGCGCTCCGGCTGGCGGATCGAGTTGTCAGCGACGGGGCTGCCGCGTCTTGCGAACGGCCGCTACTACGAGGCCTGGCTGAAGAACGTGGCCGGTGTGCTGGTTCCCGTCGGCACGTTCAACGACGCCAGGGCGGTGACGCTGTGGGCGGGTGTCCCGCCGACAGCATTCCCGAGTCTCACGGTCACCCGCCAGCAGGCTGACGGCAAACCAGCCTCATCCGGCGAACGCGTGCTCGTCGGGACCATACGCGCCAAGCACTGAGGGACGAGCGCGGCGACCGCGGCCGCGACGGCGCCCCAGGCACCTCAACCTAGCGCAGGCGGCGGTTGAGCGCGAACCGTTTGAACGTCATGGGCCGTATCGGTCTTCAAGGACCAACCACACCTATGAGATCAAGGAGACTTCAATGTTCGCGACCTCAGTCAAAATCGCCCTGGCCGCGCTCGCCAAGATCACGAGCGCAGGCAGCGGGCAGCGTGCCGCAGCCGGGCGGATGTCGGCGCGAAAGCGCCTGCCCGCCCGGGTCACTCTGGCCGGCGCAATCGTTGCGCTTGCGACCGCCGGATCGGCGGCGGCGTTTCAGGCGCTCCCGCTGGGCGCGCAGGTGAATGACGATCTTGCCGCCGGGATCGACAAGACGATCAACGTCAGCGGAGAGGACCCGACCAACGCCGACGTCGTCGGCGGCGCGCTGACGGCCGGCAAGCCGGCGGTCCCCTGGGCGGTGTTCCGCCAGCAGGAGACGAACGGCGCCCCGCCCGGCCGCGACCAGATCTTCGCCCGCTCGTTTGCGGGCGGGGCGTGGACGACGCGGGGCGCAGGCACCGTCGGCGGCCGCTCGAGCGCGGCCCCGCGTTCAGCGGCTCGCTCAACTTCGACCAGGACAGGACGGCGAGGCGCCGGCGATCGACTTCGCGGGAGCCGGACGCACGGTCCCCTGGGCGACCTGGTATGAGAACACGATCGGGGACGGCTTCGACCACGACAACGTGTTCGCCAGCCGCTTCGACAACACGGGCGACGCCAACCAGGGCAAGTGGATCTTCGGCGGCCAGAGCCGCGGCACAGGTGGAGGCACCGTGCCGGTTCCGTCACTGAACATCCACACCAACCAGGACGCGGAAAACCCGTCGGTCGCGGGCGGTTCGGCGTCGACCCGACCAAGCCCGGGCCGTGGGTCGACCTGGCAGGAGACGACCGAATCGCCGGTCGACTGGCGCCGATCAGATCTTCGTCGTCCCGGCCGATCGGTCCGGGAGCCGCGAACTGCGACGGCGTGACGCCGGCCGGCGTACCAACGTCGAAGGCCACGTGCCCGCGATCGGCGGCTTCTGCTTCCAGCAGACCGGGATCGGGCGTGTCGGCCCCGGCGGCGCCGACCCGAGCCTCAACGTCGACCCGACGCGCAACGGGGTCGAGCCCGACATCGCGTTCACCGGCGCTTCCGACGGCGTCCCGTGGGTCGTCTGGTACGAGAAAGGCAAAGGCACGCTCGGACTGAACGAAAACGAGATGGTGTTCGCGGCCAGGGCGGTCAAGGACGAAACGGCCGATGGCGGCTTTCACTGGGAAGCCGTCGGGCAATCAGGCCGCCACGACGCTCGACACGAGCGCGGCCAACGCGTTCGGACGCTGTGCGGAATCGATGACAGAACGAGGGCGAATGCTCGCTCAACAAGAATCCGAAGAAGGACGCCGAGAACCCGCGCGTGGCCGCCGGCACGATGAACCCGGCCAACGCGACAGTCCCCTGGGTGGCCTGGGATGAGGACGTGGCGGGCGTGAAGCAGGTGTTCGTCTCGCGCTTCGTCGCCACCCCCAGCCCGCACTTCGAAATCGTCAACGGCGGCGCGCCGATCTCGACCGGCGCAGGTGACTCGACTCGCCCCGACATCACGTTCTCTGCCAACACGCCCTACGTGTCCTGGCGCGAGGACGTCGGTGGCGGTTCCGTGAAGGCCTTCACCGGCCACTTCGTGAACCCGGCGAACCCGACGTTCGTGCTCGACGGGAGCGACGTTCCCCTCACGCCCGCGGCGCAGGCGGACGTGCGTGAGCCGATCTCCTCCTCCTGCACCGCGACGCCGTTCAACTGGCGACGGCGCGGCCTGCCAGGGTGGAGCGGTGGGGACGCCGTTCTTCCTGTTCACGAACGGAACGAACCCGCGGAGCCTGTTCGCAAACGCCTACCAGCCAGACACGCCCGTGACGGGAGCTGCCAGCGCAGTCAGCGCGTCGGCGGCGACGCTGAGCGGGACGGTGAACCCGCACGGCGCCTCTGTGAATGTCTCGTTCCAGTTCGGCACGAGCACCGCCTACGGACAGACGACCGTGCCGCAGTCGACCGGCGTGAGCAACGCGGTGAGTGGATTCACCGCCCAGCTGAGCGGTCTACCGGCGGCGACCAGGATCCACTACCGGGCCGTGGCGGTGAGCGACTTCGGGACGTTCGTCGGCGCTGATGAGACGCTGACCACCGCGTCGGGTCCGCCAACGCCTCCTGCGCCACCGTCTCCGGGGCTCGGTAGCGCCTCGGTGGGACAGGTCCACGTGTCTGGCTTCGCCGCGTTCGTGCGCGTCTCGTGTGCGGGACCGGCAGGAGCGACGTGCCGGGTGGCCTTGCGCCTGACCGTCACCGAGACGCTAAGGGGCCACAAGCTGCTCGCGCTAACGGCACGTGCGGGCGGCAGAGAGACACACAGGGCGGTGGTGGTCGGGTCCGCAAAGGCCTCGCTCACGGCCGGGCAGACGCGGACCGTGCGCATCGCCCTGAACAGCACGGCCAAGCGACTTCTGCTGCGTCGCCACCGGCTGAAGGCGACGCTCCGCGTTAGCCAGGCCCCGAGCACCGGAGAAGCCGCGACCGCCTCCCGGCGGGTCGCGACCTTCAAGGCGACCGCCAGGAGCGCTCGACACCACGCGCGCTAGAAAGCCAGTGTGAGGCCCGTCCCCCCACAGAGGACGGGCCTCACGCGCAGCACGACCGCGACGCCTACGGCACCCACACCTCAATCCGCTGGTTGGCGGTGTCGCCGACAACGAGGTTGCCCGTGGGTCCGACGGCTACTCCCCTGGGCCCTTGCACGCCCTATGGCTCGAGCCTCGTCGGCAAGGTCTTGAGCTGGTTGATGAACCCCGATCGGACGAACGTCGGGCGACCCTCGATGGCGATTCTCGGATAGCGCGCGAACGTGTCCTCCATCAGAACCTTGAGCTCCAGTCGCGCGAGCGCCGTCCCGAGGCAGAAGTGGCGGCCCCCTGCGCCGAAGGCCTGGTGCTCGGCTTTGCGCCGAAGGTCGAAGCGGTCGGGCTCCTCGTAGCGCGTCTCGTCGCGGTTGGAGGACACGTACCACATGACCACCTTGTCGCCCTCCCGGATCTTCTGCCCGTGCAGTTCGGCGTCGCACGTGGCGGTCCGGCGGAAGTGCGCGAAGGCAGGGAACATCCGCAGCGACTCCTCTACCGCGTCGGGGATGAGGCCTGGATCGTCGAGGATCAGCCGGCGCTGCTCCTCATCTTCCATGAGCGCCCGCATACCGCTGCAGTACGTTGCCTTCGTGCTGTCGTTGCCGGCAGCCATCAGGAGGAAGAAGCCCATCACGATCTCGTGGTCCTCTAGCTTCTGCCCGTCCACCTCGGCGTGCACGAGCACGCTGGTCAAGTCGTCGGTGGGTCGCTCGCGCCGCGCGGCGATCAGCTTGCCGCAACGCGTGAACAGCTCGGGTACGAGCTTGTCCATCAGGCCCTCGATCCCGGCGGGGTTGAGGTCAGTGTCGCCGGCCCCGAGCGTCGCGTTCATGAGCTCCGCCCACATCGCGTCGTCCTCGGGTGGAACACCCATGAAGCTGCCGATGACGCGCGAGACGACGGGCTGCGCGACGTCAGAGACGAGATCGCAGCGATCGCGCTCGTCCAATCGGCTGAGCACCTCGCGCGTGATGCCACGTATCGCATCCTCGTGCGCGGCTATCCGCTTGGGCGTGAAGCCTGCCTGAAAGAGCGCCTTCACGCGATCGTGCTTGGGCGGGTCCATGCCGATGAACATCGCCCGGGAGAGCTCCAGCGGCAGCACACCGCCTGCGGTGATGCCCCCGCGTTCGGAGGAGTAAGTGCGCCAGTCGCGGCTGACGGTGTGGACGTCCTCGGCCGTCGTCACCGACCAGAAGCCGGCATCATCGGCACCGTCGGGAAGCTGCCAGAATCGCTCGGTTCGGTGGATCGGACACTCGGCCCGCATGCGCCGGAACACCTCGTGCGGAGGGCCGTCCTGCCAGAGCGGGTCCTCCGTCAGTTCAACGTCGCGGATATCGCGTTCGACGGTCGCCACGTAAACCTCCCTTGTAGTTGGCCGTACTATGTTCTCAGCCGCTGGGAGGGCCCGGTCGGCTCGGGGTTCACGCGCCGCGCGCAGGCACATTGCCTGCTTGCGCTGTACGAGAGCCGTGACCACGCCCCATTCGGGCCTGATCACGGCCGTCGCCTCCCCGCACCCGCTCGCGCCCCGCACCCGCTCGCGGAACCTACGGGGAGAGGCGGAACGGCGGGTAGCGATCGGTGACCAGCACGTGCGCGTACGCGATCACCCGGTTGGTCCAGCGGCCGACGCCGACGAGGAAGTCGAACATCCCGCGCGGGAAGCGACCGGTGAACAGGATCGCGAACCAGGCCGCGATCACGACGAAGAACGCGGCGATGTATAGGAAGAACAGCACCACGTAGTGCGGGATGGCCAGCAGCCACTTGACCAGCGGCAGCCAGCGGTTGATGTCGTTGCGCGCGTCGGGGTAGGAAAAGTCGAGATGCACCGCCTGATGCTCGTCGGTGGAGGGATAACGATCCTCCATCAGTGCCAGGTAGACGCCGACCCGGGCGGAGAACCGCATCAGCTCGAGGTTCCAGTCAAACCACCAGCGTGGGTACTTCTGCCGGAACAGGATCAACAACAGCGTGGGCAGCACGACCAGGCCGGCAGCGCCGACAGCCCCGGTGGCCCTCCCGCCACCGGAGGCGTAGCCACCGCCCTCGATGAGTCCGAGCACGATCGCGATCGGGATGACCATGAACAGGCGGAAGAATGTGGTCAGGCGGTTGAGCGGGCGGTCCGGGTAGTCGACCGAGTACTGGACGGGATACGGGGAGTCGGGGTTCATGAGATTGCCTCTCAGTCAGGTGTACGGCGTACACTCGTTTCGCGGGACTATAGGTGTACAGTGTACACTTGTCAAGGCCAATCATGACACGGAAGATCGCCACCCGGAAACCGCTCAGCAGAGCTCGTGTGCTGGAGACCGCCGTCGCCCTCGCCGACGAGGCCGGGCCTGAAGCGTTCAGCATGCGCGGGCTCGCACAGGAGCTCGGCGTCGTGCCGATGGCGCTCTACAAGCACGTCGCGAACAAGGACGAGCTCCTCGATGGCATGGTCGATATCGTCTTCAGCGAGATCGAGCCTCCTTCCGGGGAGCTCGACTGGAGGTCCGCCATGCGCCGCCGGGCGATGTCCGCGCGCGAGGTCCTGAAGCGCCACAGTTGGGCGATAGGGATGATGGAGTCGCGGCACCCGGGGCCGGCGAACCTGCGAAGCCACAACGCGGTGATGGGCTGCCTGCGGAAGGCGGGCTTCTCCTTCGAGATGGCGGTCCACGCCTATTCGGTCCAGGACGCCTACATCTACGGCTTCGCCCTGCAGGAAAGGGATCTGGGGTTCGAGACCCCCGACAGTGCCGGAGAAGCTGCGCAGAGGAGGGCCGAGACGATCGGCGCGCTCGACGACTACCCGTATCTAGTCGAGATCGCTACGAAGCTTCCCGCGTCCGGGTACGACAACGCTGTCGAGTTCGCATGGGGGCTCGACCTCATCCTTGACGGTCTCGAGCGGCTTCGTCACGCCGGAGCCGTGCCGGCATGAGCGACCGCTGCCCGCCGGCATGTCATTGAGTCGCTTGACCATCACGTTTCCTTTACCCGCCGGCTTGCCCGCGTTCGACCCCTGCCTCCTTTCGCCTCTCGGAATCGGGCCGAAGAGACGTGGCTGGCCTGACGATCGAGGACGTTTGGGCGGCATCTGGGCCGTGATAGTCTCGAGCGGCCGCGAGGGAGGGAACTGGTCCACGATCGTGTGCGTGCCACTGCTCGTCCTTCGGACAGCCTCGTGAGGGAGGGAGCAGAGACCCGTGAAGCTCGTGATCGCCATCGTGCGCCCCGAGAAGGTCAACGATGTGCTGGAAGCCCTCTACCGCGCCGAGGTGCCCGGCATCTCCATGAGCCGTGTCCAGGGGCATGGTGGCGAGCTTGACCGCGTCGAGACCTACCGTGGCACGACCGTAAAGATGGGGCTCTCTGAGAAGGTTCGTTTCGAGGTGGCAGTCTCCGATGCATTCGTTCAGCCCACGATCGACGCCCTCTGCGCCGGGGCACGAACCGGTGAGGTCGGCGACGGCAAGATCTTCGTCTTGCCCCTAGAGCGGGCTGTCCGCATTCGCACCGGCGAGACAGACGAAGGCGCCGTAACACCGCTAGGCAAATGATGGCTATCGCCGACCTTGCGGCGTCCACACATGTAAACCCCGGCGACACCGCCTGGATGCTTGCGGCGACAGCGTTGGTCCTGCTGATGACCCCGGCGCTGGGCCTGTTCTACGCCGGTCTGGTGCGCTCGAAGAACACGCTCAACACGTTCATGATGTCCATCGCGGCACTGGCTGTCGCGACGGTCACGTGGGCGCTTGTCGGCTATTCGCTTGCCTTCGACAAGGGCACCGGGTTTATCGGTGGGCTGGGTTACGCCTTCATGCATGGCGTTGCGTTCACGCCCCGCCCGGGGACGGCAATCCCGCATCTCGTCTTCTTTGCGTTTGAGGCGACGTTTTGCATCATTACCGTCGCGCTGGTGTCGGGGGCCGTGGTGGAGCGCATGCGGTTCGCTCCGTTTCTGGTCTTTGCCGGCCTATGGTCGGTGTGCGTTTATGCCGTGCTCGCCCATTGGTCCTTTGGCGGCGGCTGGTTGCAGTCACACGGCACACTCGATTTTGCCGGCGGCGTACCGGTCGAGATGGGCTCGGGCTTCTCAGCATTGGCGGCCGCACTCGTGGTCGGGGCGCGCAAGGATTACGGTCGCCAAGCCCTACTGCCACACAACGCCGTCTACGCTCTGCTCGGCGCTGGTCTCCTCTGGTTCGGCTGGTTTGGCTTCAACGGCGGCAGCGGATTCTCGATCGGACACAGCAGCGTGCTCGCATTCACGAACACGCTGCTGTGTCCGGCCTGCACACTGGTGGTCTGGTTCGTGATCGATCTGCTGCGAGGCAGGCGAGTGACGGCGATTGGCGCAGCGACCGCGATCATCGTTGGCTGTGTGGGTATCACCCCGGCGGGCGGTTACATCAGCCCCATCTGGGCGATGGTGCTCGGCGCGGTGGCCGCCCTGCCGAGCTACGCCATCATCGTCTGGCGCCCGCGCACCGGCGTGGACGAGACGCTCGATGTGCTCGCCGCGCACGGAACGGCAGGCATCACCGGCATTCTCTTCATCGGCTTCTTTGCCCAACTTTCGTGGAACGGAGTCTCGAACGGCCTGCTCTACGGCAACGCGGCACAGCTCGGTCATCAGGCAATCGCAGTGCTCGCCGGTCCCGCGTACGCGTTCACGGCCACGTTCATCTTGCTGCGGCTGATAGGCCTTCTCATGCCGCTCCGTGCCAGCGAACACGACGAGGCGCTCGGCATGGACGTCGTCCAGCACGGCGAGGAGGCTTACGCAACCGGGGAGGGCGCGATCCTCGTCTCGACCGAGCCCGGCCTCGAGGTCGCGTAGCGAGGCGCCAGTTATGGGTCGGGCAGACACGACCGCGATTAGTGCGCGCTACCGGCGCTCCGGCGCCGCCCGAGCAGCGACCGGCGGCGCGGCGCCGGGCTCGCGCGGGTGCTCGGCTCCGCCTCGGGAATGGCATCGGGCGCCGTTCGATCGATCTCAAACCACATGCAGGCGGGGTGCTTGCCCGTGTCGATCGACCAGCGGTCGGCGACCTGACCCAGGAGCATGACGTCGTAATGACCCCCCTGAGGGTCGTCGAGCGGTAGGCGGAGCAGCTCGCGAGCCGCCCACAGCTCGACCCGCACGACATGCGAGGGCATCCACACGCGCAGCTCGACCTCCTCCGTGTCGGACTCGCACTGCTTGACGGCACGCGTGACCAGCTCGCTCGTGAGCAACATGACGGCATCCCGCAAATCCGGCGCGGGCCGGCTGACCTGAGCCACCTGGAAGCGCGCAACACGGGGAGCGTGGGCATCAAGATGTAGACAGAACGCGAGGTCGGGATCGACGGACTCGCCGGGCATCCTGGGCGTGAGATTCCCGCGCACGTGAGGCTCAAACCCAGCCTGTGAGGTCTGTGCCATGCAGGCAGGCCAGGTTCGACGGCCACGCCTTCGACGCCCGCAGCGCCGACGGTGATTGTGACGAGCCCCTCATGTACACCGCCAACGCTACCCAAGGTGGAGGGACCGCCCGGCTGGGTGGCCGAATTGACCAGGGTCCGAGCCACCTCTCCCTGCACTCGCTCTCCGCGGCCAGCGGTAGCCCGTCGCTGGCGCTTCGGAGCGGGACCCGCAACCCCTGGTTGCTATTCTGCTGGAGCACACTTCGCAACCATCGGTTGCACATCAACGGAAGGAGCCCGCGTGGCCGCTGACAGCGTCGAACGAGAGATCCTGATCGAGGCGAGCCCAGAGGTTGTCTGGGGCGTGATAACCGAACCGGAGCAGATCAGCCGCTGGTTCAGCGACGAGGCGGAGGTTGAGGGGCGCGCCGGTGCGGATGGCACGCTCACATGGAAGCCCGGAGGCCGCGGCGGAGACAAAGAATTCGACGCAGTCGTGCCGATTCGGGTCGTGGAAGCCGAGCCGTTCCGACGTTTCTCGTTTCGCTGGAACCACCCTGAGGGCGCGGGACCGAATGAACACAACTCGGCACTGGTCGAGTTCAGCCTCATAGAGGAGGCCAATGGCACACGGTTGAGGGTCGTCGAGAGCGGCATCGATGCCGTGACGCACGACGAGAAGGGCAAGGCCCGATACCTCGAGGAGCACGAACACGGCTGGGAGAAACATCTCGGCGAACTGCTCGATTACGTCGCCTCGAAGCGACGCGGGGCGACGCGTTGATGGCCACCGCGGTCACCGAGGACGACGCCCTGTGGGCGGCGGTGGCCGACCCCACGCGCCGGCGTGTGCTCAACGCACTGCTCGAGCACGGCGAGGCGACCACCACAACGCTCGCGGAGGACCTGCCGGTCACCCGACAGGCTGTCGCCAAGCACCTGGTCGTGCTGAACCGTGTCGGCCTGGTGGCAGGCCAGCGGCGCGGCCGGGAAGTTCGCTACGTGGTGCGACCCGAGCGGCTGGACGATGCGGCCGAAGCGATGGCTCGAGTGGCTCAGCAGTGGGACAGGCGCCTGGCACGGATCAAGCGGCTCGCCGAGTCCGTAAAGGCCGAAACCGGAACCGATTTCTAACACCGACAAGGAGGATGCAATGACCGATCACAGGACCGGAACTCGTGAGGAGTGGCTTGCAGCGCGGCTTGAGCTGCTGGACGCCGAGAAGGAGCTGACGCGACGCGGCGATGAGCTCGCTCGGCTGCGACAAGGCCTGCCATGGGTTCCGATCGATGAGGAGTACTCCTTCGAGACGGATGAGGGAACCGCGTCCCTCGCCGACCTCTTCAAAGGGCGCTCGCAGCTGCTCGTCTACCACTTCATGTTCGGGCCCGACTTCACAGCCGGGTGTCCGTCCTGCTCGGCGATCGCGGACGGCTTCTCCGGTTCGGTGGTGCACCTGGCCAATCACGACGTGGCGTTCACGGCGGTGTCGCGGGCCCCGCTGGCAAAGCTGCAGGACTACAAGCGTCGCATGGGATGGAGCTTTCCATGGGCGTCGTCGTTCGAGAGCGACTTCAACAACGACTTTCACGTATCGCACTCCGAGGAGGAATGGCAGTCGGGCGCCGTCGATTACAACTTCCGCACGACCGACCTGCGGCCCGCCGAGAAGAGTCCGGCGCTCATCGAGATCGCGGCGGGCGCCGGCACGGATCCCGTGACCTTCAGAAAAGAGGGGCCGGGCATGAGCGCATTCGCCCTCGAGGATGGCGCCGTGTTTCATACCTACTCGGCATACGGACGGGGCGTCGACGGCCTCTGGGGCATGTACTCGTGGCTCGACCGCGCCCCGCTCGGACGCAATGAGACCGGCATGTGGTGGCGCCGCCACGACGAATACGAAGAGGGTTGACCCGTGGCCATGTCATCGGCCGGGAGGACCATGAGCAACTCCCCCGGCGCAGTCGGAGCGGCCGTGAGTGCAGGCGGCGGGATGGGCGGCGTCGGGGTGGGCGGGACCACTCTTTCGCCGTTGGCGGCGATGCGCACGGAGCTCGGGATGGTCGCGGCGCTGCTCGCCGCGGCGGGGTTGGCGTGGTGGTCGACGGCAGACCGGATGGCGGGGATGGACGCAGGACCGGGAACCGCCCTCGGTTCCGTGGGCTGGTTCACCGCCGTGTGGGCGACGATGATGGCGGCGATGATGTTGCCGTCGCTCGCTCCGGCGGCAGCCGTTTTTGGGGCGTTGGTGCGACGCGAGCTCAGCCGGGTTCTCCTGTTCGCCGGCGGCTATCTGCTCGTCTGGAGTCTCGCGGGCATCGGGGCCTACGGCCTGTTCGAGCTTGGGAAGAGCCTGTTCGCCGGCTCGCTGGCCTGGCACAGCGGCGGCCGTTGGTTTGCGGCGGGCGTTCTGGCCCTCGCCGCGCTCTACCAGCTGACGCCGCTCAAGCGCGCGTTCCTTTTGCGGTGCCGCAGCCCCCAACGATCCCTGGACGCCTCCTGGCAGAACACCCGGCCAGGGGCGCTTGTGATGGGTCTGCACAACGGCGGATGGTGTCTGGGATGTTCGTGGGCTCTGATGGCCGCGCTGTTCGCGCTCGGTGTGATGAGCCTCACGTGGATGGGATTGATCGCCGTGCTTGTGGCGCTCGAGAAGGTCGGACCCTCAGGACGCGGTGCAAGGTTGGTGACGGCGGGCGTCCTGGTCGGCTCGCGGCTGCGATTCTCGCCGTGCCGCACGATGTCCCGGGGTTCGTCGTTCCGGGCTCGGCCCCCTCACTCCACATGATGAAGGCGATGGGATAGGCGCGAAGGCGAAGGCGAAGGTGGGCGATGGTCGCAGTCGGCGGGCGGTCTTGCCCGTCACGTCATGTTGGACTCGATCGTTCTGAACAGGCCGACCGGGCTCACCACGACGCCCGCGAGCTGGGGCGCCCCAAGCAGATCCGATGCATCCATCACGGTGAGCTCCCTCGATTACCAGGCCGTACTACGCTTCCCGTCCAGGAGGCCAAGCTACAACAACTCCCCACGCGCGAGTCCCTCACCCCGCGAAAGGAACAGTCTGAGTAGGGACGGTATGCGCTGTCGAGCGTCGTCCAGAGCGGGGACAGCGAAGGGGCGAACAGCCAACCGTCGCCCGAAGGTAGGCTCGAGCAAGGTGGAACTGCACATCGAGACAAATGCGCTTGACCGTGCGGCTGAGCTCGGTGCGCAGCCGGACGA
This sequence comes from uncultured Solirubrobacteraceae bacterium, assembly GCA_963821655.1. Taxonomy (GTDB): domain Bacteria; phylum Actinomycetota; class Thermoleophilia; order Solirubrobacterales; family Solirubrobacteraceae; genus Palsa-744. Next base: position 6,073 of record CAWGER010000007.1, on the reverse strand, counting down.
ACTTGCGCGCCTGGCCCGATCGGCCGACGCCCAGCTGATGGTGCACCGTGCTTCAGCCGTCGCCGTGACGAGTGACGCGCGGCCCCAGCGGCTGGTTCGACTGCCCGCCTCGACGGCTCTCGGGCGAGGCGCGCTGCTCGGTGCCCTCATCGCGGTGATGCACGCGGTCCTGCTCGGCGAACTGGGCAAACACGCCGACTCCAGGCACGCCGAAGGCGTGCTGCGCAGCTTCGGGCTCGATCCCGCCGAGGCTGGCGAGATCGCACACAGACCGATGCCCGACGCAATCAACCCCGAGAAGGACACAACATGACAGACACCCCCGGCGGGCCGCACCGGATCGACTTGCACGCCCACTATCTCGCGCCTGCGTATAAAGCGGCGCTGCAGGAGGCCGAGATGTCGCTCATCGGCGGCATCCCGGTTCCCGAGTGGACACCGGAGCTTGCCCTGGAGTTCATGGACGCTCACGGCATCGCAGTACAGATGCTCTCGGTCTCCGATCCCGGCGTCGAGTTCGTGGACCACAAGCGCGCGCCGGCGCTCGCACGCGAGTGCAACGACTACGCAGCAGCGGTGGTGCACGAACACCCCGGCCGGTTCGGAGCGTTCGCGGTGCTATCGGTGCGCGACGTGGAGCAGGCGCGCGCCGAGACCGTCAGGGCTCTCGATGACCTGCACCTGGACGGTGTTGGGCTGCTCTCGAGCTACGGCGGCCGCTACCCGGGCGACCCGGCGTTCGAGCCGCTCCTGTCAGAGCTGAACGAGCGCCGCACGTGGGTGATGGTCCATCCGGCCTCCATCGCCGCAGAGCTGAAGCCCGACCTGTCCGTGCCCGGCTTCATCGCCGAGTACCCGTTCGACACGACCCGTGCGTTCATGTCTCTCCTGGTCAACGGAGTCTTTGAGACCCACCCGCAAGTCCGCTGGCAGTTCGCGCACGGCGGCGGCACCCTCCCGATGCTCCGCGCGCGTTTGGCGGCCGCCTCGGCCGCCGCAAGAGAGCTCGGCCCGTTCCTGGGGCTGCCTGTCGGCTGCGCTCTGCTCACGGCGGACAGCGCCCACAGGGCGCTCGCAGGGTCCTTCTACGACACGGCGCTGATCGCAGACCCACCTGCTCTGCAGGCCGTCGCCGCTGTTACTGAGCCCGGCCATCTCCTGTTCGGAAGCGACTGGCCGTTCGCGGCTCGCATGTATGCACCCGCGGGCGACCCTCAGCCCGCGCTGGGCGAGGTGTTCTCCGGAGAGGAACTCCGCGCCGTGGAGCGCGCGGGCGCGCTCGCACAATTCGAGCACCTGACGAGCCGCTTGAGACCGCTGCAGCGCTGAGGCTATGGCCAGGCACGAATCCGCACCAGTTGAGATACCCGCGCTCCCAGGCGGAGGACAACTCGACCACCTGGCGTCGATCTTGACTCCACTGAGCCGCATCGCCCAGCCGAGGTTCTACGGCATGCAGAACATTCCAACCGACGGCTCGCTGCTAGCGGGAAACCACACCCTCTACGCATTCCTTGACCTGCCGTTCATGCTCACCGAGATATGGAAGCGGCGCGAGCTCGCGGTGCGCTCGCTCGGCGAGAACGCCCATTATGCGATCCCGATATGGCGCGAGTTGCTCACGGCCTGCGGCATGGTGCGCGGGACCCGCGAGAACGTCCGGGCACTCATGGACGAGCGGGAAACGGTGCTCGTCTTCCCCGGCGGCGCGCGTGAGGTCAACAAGCGACGCGGCGAGAGCTACCAACTGATGTGGAAAGAGCGCATCGGCTTCGCGTGCCTGGCGATCGAGCATGGCTATCCGATCGTCCCGTTTGCCGCCGTCGGCGCCGAGGAGATGCTCGACATCGTCATCGACGAGAACAACCCCGCCTACGCCCACTTCACCGACCTCGTCAAGAAACTCACCGGCTGGCCGATGCAGCCCCTCGTGCACGGCATCGGCCCGACGTTGCTGCCCCACCCAGAGCGACTGTACTTCTGGTTCGGCGAGCCAATCGAAACAACACCGTTCAAGGGTCGCCATGAAGACGACCGGATGGCGCGCACCACCCGCGACGAGGTGAAGCGCGCCGTCGAGGACGGGATCGCGTTCCTGCTCGCCGAGCGCGAGGCCGACCCCCGCCGAGGGCTCGGCAGACGGCTACTCAGCCTCAACCCGAAGGGTGATGGCTAAAACTGCACCGGGGCTGTAGAAGCTCATCACAGCGAAGTCACGACGGGCTCATAGCTTCGGTGCCTGCCCCACCGGCTCGACCGATTCGGGGGTCGTGGACTCCTGAGACATCGTGCGGAGCGTATCTCACAAGCCGTCAGGAGCCTCTGCTCGCGTGGACCGAGGAGCGACTCGTCGATGGTGCTCGTCCGACTTCTGCTTTCGCGAGCGTCTCGTGTGTCGCACCAAAGACGAGTGGTCGTCGTCCGGAGGGATAGCACCGAGCGCGGCGGGCCGGGACGACCGCTTTGCGGACGAAGAAACCACCATCCTCGCTGACCGACGGTGTGGTAACCGCCACAGCTATCAGGACCGCTTCGAGCGGCGGGACGGGCAGTGGTGCTTCGCCAAGAAAGCGGGCGCGAGCGCGACACTGGGGCGCGCATCTAATAGGCCCTCGAAGGGCAAAGCCGCGCGGCAGACCACAAGCCCCTGACGTCTGCGCTTCGCTACGTCAGTCACTGCAGCAGTGAGCTGGACGCCATCCCTGACACTCGCATCGTCAAAGCGGAGGTCCGCCTTGGGGGGCAACGACCGTGCCTCAAGGCTGCCCGCCGAGTCCAGTGCGTGAGCAGATCATCCTAGGCCGAACCCGGCACGCGGCTGGTTGGTGCCCTACCGCGATCGCGAAGGTAGCCGTGCCGCTGGAGCTCGCGGATGACCTCCTCATGGTGGGCGGTTAGCGTCTGGAGCTTGGCTCTGAGGGCTCGCAGCTCGGCGGCGGCTTCGAGCTCCCGTCGCCGGACGGCCATCAGCTGTCGATTCTCTATGTCCCGCAGCCGCGCGGTTCGGACCCCGGCGCTCACCTGTGCGCCAGCGTTCACCGAGGGCCTTTCGCTGCAGCCCAGCGCGACCGGTACGCGGATGAGCAGCCCCTCGGGATGAGTTGGCAGAGCTTGGTGGACCGATGGATCCCACGCGGCGATCTGTTGGGCCAGCATCCGCCCCACGGCTCGCCCTGGAGGCCACCACAGACAGCGGGTAGAGGGCTCGTGCGTCCCGATGGGGTTCTCGGCAAGCCATTGGGCATGTTGCCCGGTGAGCAGCATGCCGGTGAGCTCGGGCGCGCGAGACGGCCTCGTCGAGCCGGTCCCGGGTGCGCCAGTGCTCGCGGCCGCGATTGCGGCAATCGCGGCGTCGGCCTGTCGGGCGGCGAGCGCGCTGTGCTCGAGGGCGGCAGCCGTGCAAGCGCCCGCGGCCCACACGCGTTCGCTGCCGCAGACCTTGAGTCCCTCGTCGACCTCGACGAAGCCGAGGGCATCGGTCGCCACCCCTGCGATAGACGGGCCGACCACGGTCGGAAGCGAGATCAACCGGTCGAACTCGGCCGCGAAACCGGCGCCGAGGCGCACGCGGGCCGGATCGGTCGGCCGGCCAATCAGCGCGTCAGCCTCATCCGCTGGCTTCTCGGGCAGGAGGATCACGTCCGCGAGCTCACGCGACTCGGAATCACGCCGCGGCTCATCGACTACCTCGACACCAGTGGTCGCCTCCACCCCTGCCGCGGCAAGCTCGCGAGCGACTGCGTCGGTGGCCTCGCGACCGAGCGCACCCAGCGGCCGCTCCTCGGCGGTGATCAGCGCGACTCGCGCGTCGGTCCCCGTGGCGGTCCAAGCCAGGACCAGAGCGAGCTCGTAGGCGGGCAGGGGCCAGCGCGCACCGCGGGGGACAACGACGGCGACGCTTCGAACCTCGCCTGCGACGATCTCGAGGATGATCTGGTCAAGAAAACTGGGATCGCCACCCCGCTGCCACACGTTTCCTTGGCGCAGCGCCCGTTTCGATCGCGCCCCCACGGCCAGCAGCAGGAAGTCGAAGTCCACCGTGTCGCCCTCGCGGGTGAGCACGTTGTGCTCCGCCTCGTCAACAACGTCCGCGCGGTCCGCCACCCACGTGACCCCAGCCTGCGCGACGAGGTCGGCGATCGCGAGGCCGCGCTCCTGCGCGGGACGGAACAGCGAACTAGCACTCATCGGCCGGTAGCGGAAGTCGCGCTCGGGCGCGATCAAGCGCAGTTCGGCCTTCGCGCCAAACTCCTGGCGCGCTGAGAGAAGCCCCTCTAGCCCCGCGGTACCGGCCCCGACGACACACACAACTGGCCTAGTCACTCGCGCATCTTCCCATCAAGCCGGCCGCTGCATGGACGTGAGGAAACGACGCTAGCTCGACGCTGGGCTCAGTGCTCACGCCACCCAGCGAACGAGTATCTACGATCCGTCTCACGCAAACTACGCGCTCCCTCCAGGAACCGGTCGACGCTGCAGTCGAGGCTTCCATCTCAGGCTTTCTTGCGGCGTCGCGCGGTCGGCCTTGACAACGCCAGCGCGCGCATGCGCTACTAGCAGGGTATTGCACGTGGTGACCGAGAGTATCCCCGCAATCTGCGGGCCGTGCCTTCATCAGAGCGCACACCTGGCCGGCTTGCAACTGCGGGGTGGAGCCTTAGTCTGCAGGAGATCGATTCGACAAGAAGGAGTCGCGGATGCCACAGCCAATCATCGTTGGTTCTGACGGATCCGAGCACGGGGGCGACGCGCTGGCGCTCGGTCGAGCCCTCGCGGAGACGCTCGAGACCCGGCTCATCGTCGTCATCGCCTACACACCGGAGCAGTGGCTGTGGGCGCCCGGAACCGCCCAGCCGATGAACAGCGGTGAGCGGGAGCTCGCCGTAGCTCAGGCCGAAGCCGCCTTGTCAGGATTTGGTCGCGTGGAGGTTCGCACCGTCGCCTCCCCGTCGGCGGCCGGTGCGCTACACGCCGAAGCCGAACGCGAGCGGGCGCAGATGGTCGTCGTCGGATCAACTCACCGCGGAACGATGGGTCGTGTGCTGCTCGGCACGGTGACAACTGAGGTGCTGGATGCCGCTCCGTGCGCCGTCGCAGTGGCCCCCGCTGGCTTGGGTTCCAAGCAACCGATCAGCTTCCAGATGCTGGGTGTCGGTTTCGATGACACTCCCGAAGCTCGGGATGCGCTCAACGTAGCCCGCCTGCTGGCCGTTCGTGCGGGGGCCGAGCTATGCCTCATCTGGGCCGCGCATCTTGAAACGCGCGCGTTGCCGCGCGCGTTTACGAGCTACCTGCAACCCAACTACTTCCAGGAAATGCGCGCAGAGGTACAGGATCGCCTTGAGCAAGCGGCAGCCCCGATCCGCGAGGAGATCCGCGTAGGAAGCAAAATCGTGGGTGGTCACACAACTAAAGCGCTCGTGAAGCAGAGCGAGCGTCTGGACCTGCTGGTTCTTGGCTCGCGTGGCTACGGACCCCTCGAACGTGTCCTGCTCGGGAGCATCTCGCGGCGGGTGATGAACGATGCGCGCTGTCCGGTCCTAGTCGTACCCCGTGGGACCAGGACGCTCGAAGACGCTCAAGACTTCCCGATGGCCCCGCCGTCGTGAGGCCATAGCCTCAGCAGCATGATGTATGGAGATCACATGGATGCTGGCGGGTGGATTCTGTCGGTCGTTGTGACGTCGCTCTTGATCGCGCTGGTTGTGGCCGCGATCGTCTGGTTTGTCCGCAACCAGGGCGGTGGCGTCACACCCAGGCACCGAAGTGACGAGGGAGGATCGGCCCGGGAGCTGCTTGATCGGAGGCTCGTTTCGGGCGAGATCGGGGAGGATGAGTATCAGCGCCACTCCTTTCGGTCTCTGGTCTCTGCTAGGCCGTGAAGACGGGCATCTCGATGTTTCGTCACGTTCACCGGTGGGTCCCGTCGCCGAGCAGCGGCCCTATCGCGAGCTCGGCCTCCGGCGTCTGAAAGCCGCGTTTGATCGCGGCCTGGATTCGGCTCTGCGCCTCGGGGTCGCTCACCTCCGCTCCGAACATGTCCGAGTCGCGGCGGAAGTCTTCGACGGGAGGA